>NZ_WIAO01000033.1 GCF_009451885.1 Glycomyces albidus | reverse complement strand
CCGCCGCGTTTCAGGTTCCCGGAAGTCCGGGCGACGCCGTTCCCGGCAGTCGTCGGCGGCCGCCCTGCGGATGCTCTCCGCCGCGCCGCCGTGTCCCGAAGGCGCCGGGTCCCCGAAGGCTCCAGTGACGCCGTTCCCGCCGGGCCGAGCGACCGCGGGAACGGCGCCGCCTGCTACGGCCTGCGGAGCCAGACGGTCGTCTCGCCGGGCAGTTCGCCCTCGCCGAGCGGGCCGCTCGCCAGGAGCACCTCGCCCTCCGGCAGCGGCACCGGGTCGGATCCGAAGTTCGCCACGGCCTCCCAGCCGTTCGAGCGGCGGATGTGCAGCACCGCATTGGAAGCGTTGTGGACCCACTCGAGCGTCTCGCCGGTCTGGAGCTCGCGGCGCAGCGCCAGCGCGTCCCGGTAGAGCGAGAGCGTCGAGGACGCGTCGCCGGTCTGCGCCTCCACCGACAGCTTCCCGAACCAGTCCGGCTGCGGCAGGTGCGCCGGCCCGGACCCGAACCCGTACGACGGGCCCTCGACCGTCCACGGGATCGGCACGCGGCACCCGTCGCGGCCCACGTCCACGCCGGGGCTGCGGAAGAACGTCGGGTCCTGCCGCGCCTCGTCGGGAATGGTCGCGACCTCGCCGAGGCCCAGTTCCTCGCCCTGGTACAGGTACGCGGACCCGGGCAGCGCCAGCATCAGCAGCGTCGCGGCCCGCGCCCGGCGGAGCCCCTGCGCGGTGTCCAGCTCCGGCTCGGTGCCGCGCGAGAGCAGCCACGCCCGGTTGTACTTGCGCGGCTCGTCCCCGTTGGGCGGCAGGCCGTACCGGGTCGCGTGGCGGACCACGTCGTGGTTGGAGAACACCCACGTCGTAGAGGAGCCGGTCTCGACGGCCTGCTCGAGGTTCTCGGTGATGATGCGCCGGAAGGCGGCCGGGTCGAAGTCGGCTTCGAGGAGGTCGAAGTTGAACGCCTGGCCGAGCCCCTCCGAGCTGGCGTAGCGGGCCCGGCGCGCGGGCGGGTCGACCCACGCCTCGGCGACGGCGATCCGCGGCGGGTCGTACTCGTTGAACACCGACCGCCAGGAGGCGTAGATGTCGTGGACCTCGTCGCGGTCCCACAGCAGGTGCATGCCGGTGGCCTTGTCCATCGCCTCGAGTTCGGCCTGCGAGGGCAGGTCGGCGGGGAGGTGCTTGGCGAGGGCGTGCGCGACGTCGACGCGGAAGCCGTCGACGCCCCGGTCCGACCAGAACCGCAGCGTCTTGAGGAAGTCCTCCCGCACTTCCTCGTTGCGCCAGTTGAAGTCGGGCTGCTCGGGCGCGAACAGGTGCAGGTACCACTGGCCGTCGCCCACGGCCGTCCACGCGGGGCCGCCGAACATGGAGACCCAGTCGGCGGGCGGCAGTTCGCCGTTCGCGCCGCGGCCGTCGCGGAAGACGTACCGGTCGCGCTCGGGGGAGCCCTTCGGGGAGGCGAGCGCGGCCTGGAACCACTCGTGCCGGTTGGACGAGTGGTTCGGGACGATGTCCACGATGAGCTTGATGCCGGCGGCGTGGAGCGCGGCGATCATGGTGTCGAAGTCATCGAGCGTGCCCAGGCGCGGGTCCACGTTCCGGTAGTCGTCGACGTCGTAGCCGCCGTCGGCGAGCGCGGACGGGTAGAACGGGCTCAGCCACACCGCGTCGACGCCGAGCCGCGCGAGGTAGTCGACGCGCGAGGTGATGCCGCGCAGGTCGCCGATGCCGTCGCCGTTCGCGTCAGCGAAGCTGCGCGGGTAGATCTGGTAGACGGTGGCCTGGCGCCACCAGTCGGCCGCGGTGGGAGAGGCCGGGCTCGGAGCAGCCATCATGGGTGCCTTTCGGTGTGGTGGATCCGCGCCGGAGCGCGTGACGGTTCCTTGTGATTAAATCTAATACCAAAATCAAATCACTCCAGTCATGCTGCGACAGCGAAGGCGAGGTGTCAAGCGCGATCATGGAACCCGACGGACCCGACGACCGGGGTGCCCACCCCCAGCGGCGCCTGAACACGGCGGCCGTCCTGGATCTGGCCTGGGAATCCGAGGCGTTCACCGCCAGCGATGTGATTGCCGCCACGGGACTGACCCGCTCGACGGTCATCGCGCTCTGCGACGAGCTCGTCGAGCGCGGCTGGTTCGCCGAGCTCCCCAACGCCCGCGCCGCCGGCGGCGAGTACCGCAAAGGCCGCCCCGCCCGCCGCTACGAGCTGCGCGCCGACGCCGGAGTCGTCCTCGGCGTCGACGCCGGCCAGCACTGCATCACCGCCACCGCCGCGGACCTCCGCGGCCGCGAACTCGCCCGCGCCCACACCGAGATCGACCCCGACGGACGCGACGGCGCCGAGCGCCTCGCCGCCGCCGACGCCACCGTCGCGGCCGTCCTCGACCGCGCCGGCGCCCGCCCCGAAGCGGTCCTCTGCACCGCCGTCGGCGTCCCCGCCCCCACCGGCCTCGACGGCTCCTCTCCCGAAGGGGAGCAGCGCTTCTGGGAGCGCATGAACCCCGGCTACGCCGCGCACTTCCGCGCTCGCGGCTGGCTCACCGAGGTCGAGAACGACGCCAACCTCGCCGCGCTCGCCGAAGGCGCCCTCGGCGCGGGCGCCGGCGCCTCCTCCTACATCGCACTCGTCTCCGGCGAGCGGTTCGGCGCCGGCTACGTCGTCGACGGCCACCTCGTGCGCGGGCGACGCGGCGCCGCCGGCGAGCTGCGCCTGCTCGCCCTCGTCGAAGGCGTCGGCTCCACCCACGGCATCGGGAACCTGCTGCGCCGCTGGGCACTCGAGGTCCGGGCCGAAGGCGCCGCCGACCCCGGCAGCCCGCTCATGACCGCCCCCGCCGACCGGCTCGGCGCCGAACTCGTCCTCCGCGCCGCCGAGGCCGGTGACGGGGCCGCGCTCGCGCTGGCCGAGCGCATGGCCGAGCGCCTGGCGCGGATCTGCGCGGTCCTCGGCGGCCTGCTCGACGTGGAGCGGATCGTGCTCGCCGGGGCGGTGGCCGCGTCGCTCGACGTGGTCCTCAAGCGCGCGGCGCAGCGCCTCGACGAGCTGACCCACCCGCCCGCGCCCGAACTCGTGGCCTCGACCCTCGGGGGCGGGGTCGTCAGCCTCGGGGCCGTGACCCGAGCCCTCGAGGTCGTCCGGGCGAACGCGATGGACCTGCAGCCGGTTCGTCCCTAGTGGACGAGCCGGCCCGCGGCCTCAGACGTGCTCGTGCGGCTGCGCCTGCGGCTGCGCCTGCGGCCGCGGCTGCGGCGCGCCCGCCGGATGCGGCTGCGGCGACACGGGCGCCGCGGACCGGCGGCGCCTGGCCCGCCACCGGAGCGGGACGACGACCGCGGCGGCGGCCAGGGCCGCGAGCGGCAGGAACGGCAGGAGCACGCCGAGGACCACCGAGAGCGCGACGACGACGGCCACCGCGCCCTTGAAGCCGGTCACGAGGCCGTCCCAGAAGCTGTCGGGCCCGGTGTAGCCCGACTCCTCCGCGACCGGCACGTACGGTGCGGTGACGGTGAAGTCGATGGTGGACAGGGCGATCCGGTCCTCCAGGTCCGCCAACTGCTGCTGGAGCGAGGCGAGCTCGCCCTCGCGTTCGGCGAGCTCGGTCTCCAGCTCCAGGATCGCGGTCACCGACGTCGCCTCGGCGAGCAGCTCGCGCACGCGGGCCACGCTGGCGCTCTTGGTCGCGATGTAGGACTCGAGGTCGACCACGGCCTCGGTGACGTCCTCGGTGGTCACCGAGCGGCGGACCTCGGACTCGGCGAGCGCGGTGAGGCCGTCCATCGCCTCCTGGAAGTGCTCGGAGGGGATCCGCATGGACAGGTGCGCGCTGCCATGAACCGCGTCGCCCGCGGTCGAGAGGTCCCGCTCGTCGGCGCTGACGTACCCGCCGAGCGACTCGGCGAGGTCCCACGCCTCCTCGGCGACCCGGTCCGGATCGGGATCGGCCACTTCGAGCGTCGACTCGTAGATCACGTCGCGGTTCCCGGCGTCGACCTGAGGATCGGCCGCACCGGAGGCGCCGTCGACCGCGCCTTCCTCGACAGCGCCGTCCTCGACCGCGTCGGCCGCCTCGGGCTCGGCGGAGCCGCCGGAGGAGTCGGCGCTCCCGCAGCCGACGAGGAGCAGCGCCGCCGCAGCGGCCACAATGGATATCCTGAAGGTGCGCATGTGCTGCCTCGCAAAGGGGTGAGGAGGGGTGGCGGCCAGGGATCCGCCGCCGCCTCCAATGATCCCGATCCCGCGTAACGGACCGGAGACGAACCGCTATCGAACGGGAGGGATCAGACACCGGTCCGGAAACTATTGCCATAGACTTGCAATAAGCGGCATCATCCCGAGCCGCCAGGAATCGAGGAGACCCGTTGGCGACCGACCACACCGAAGCGGGCACCGGACCGAACCCAGGGGACCGGGGCACGGCCCGTCCCGTCGTCCGCTACGGCGAGCCCGTGCTGCACCGCGCGTGCGCGCCCGTCGAGCGGTACGACGACGCGCTCGCCGGTCTCGTCGAGGACATGTTCGCGAGCATGTACGCCGCGAACGGGGTCGGCTTGGCCGCCAACCAGATCGGCGTCGACGCCCGCGTGTTCGTGCTCGACTGCGAGGACGCCGACGGCGAGCGCACCGTCGCCGCGGTCGTCAACCCCGTGCTCATCCTGCCCCCGCCGCCGCGCGAACTCGCGGTCGACGACGAGGGCTGCCTGTCGGTCCCCGGCGCGTTCACCGAGACCCCGCGCTCGGCGACGGCGGCCGTCGAGGGCTTCGACCCGGCCGGGAACCCGATCCGCATCGAGGGCACCGGGACCCTCGCGCGCTGCCTGCAGCACGAGTGCGACCACCTCGACGGCACCGTCTACGTCGACCGCCTCCCCGCCAAGACCCGCAAGCGGATGCTCGCCGACGCGGGCCTGCGCTGAGGGCCGGCCCCGCCCCTCCGAGCCATGTCGCACCCCTCGGGCACCATCGCCCCATGGGATACGAGAAGGTCAAGGCCGACCTCCGCGCGGCCTACGACGCCGACGCCGACGCGCGCGAGGCGATGGAGGACGCGGTGTGGAAGCAGGACGAGCGGACCCGCTTCCACGCCCACCTGCGGGAGGCGGGCGCGCGGACCCTCCTCGAGATCGGCGCCGGACACGGCGTCAGCGGGCGCTTCTTCGCCGACCGCGGCCTGGCGGTCACCTGCACCGACCTCTCCCCGGAGCTGGTCGAACGCTGCCGCGCCAAGGGTCTCGACGCCCGTGTCATGGACTTCTCCCGACTCGACTTCCCCGACGGCGCCTTCGACGCCGTGTTCGGCATGAACTGCCTGCTGCACGTTCCGAAAGCCGAACTCCCCGGGGTCCTGGCCGGCATCGACCGCGTCCTCGCCCCCGGCGGTCTGTTCTACTGGGGACAGTACGGCGGACGGGACTCCGAAGGCGTCTGGGACACCGACCGGTACGAGCCCAAGCGGTACTTCTCGTTCTTCACCAGCGCCCGCATCGAGGCCGCCGCCGAGGAGTACTTCCGGCTCGGCGAGACCGCCCATGTCCCCATCGACGGCGGCATCGACCAGTACCAGGGGCTCGTCCTCCACAAGCGCTGAACCGCAACGCCTCCGATCGGCCCTGGCGACGGGGCCGTTCCGGCTCTATCCTCGCCTCAGGCCGCCTCGCCGCGGCTCCACGGCCCGGAAAGGGGGACGCGCATTGTCCGCAGAGCGCCACCAGATCGCCGAACTCATCGCGACCGGCAAGGACGGGCGCATGTACGCGACCGAGCCGGACAGGCTCCGCCGCCTCGTCCACTTCGAACTCGCCCGCGAACCCCGCCTCCCGCAGCCTGAACTGCGCCAAGCGGGCGTCGGACTCATCGCCCTCGGCGACTTCGCCGCCGCCCAGAAGGTCCTCGCCGCCGCCGTCGACCGCGCCGAGACCCCGCAGCAGCAGGTGGCGGCCCTCGTCAACCTCGGCGACGCCCACCGCTACCCCGGGCGGCTCGACGCCGCCGAAGCGCACTACCGGCGCGCGATCGAACTCGCCCGCACCCGCTGCCCCGACTACGTCCACTACACCCTCCAGCACTACGGCAAGCACCTCATCGACGCCCGCCGGCCGCACCTCGCCGTCGACGTCCTCACCGAGGTCCTGGAGATCCGCGAACGCATCGGCGACCCGGCGCTCATCGCCTCGACACAGGACGCGCTGAGCGTCGCCCGCGCCGCGGTCGGGCAGCGTACTATCTGACCGCGCCGTTTTCCCGCCGCTTCCGACAGCCGCTTCCGACCGAACGGCCGCAGACCCCGGCCGCGTTCGGGCCGAACCGCTTCCGAACCAGCCGTTTCCGACCGAGCCGCGTACCGATCCGAAGGAGCGCCATGGCAATCGACACCGCCGACGCGAACGGGCGGGCCGCCGGCGGCCTCGCCCGCCTCTCGGGGATCCTCCGCGCCGAGGCCGCCAACGGCCTCTTCTGGGGCGCCGGACCCGCCGAGGAGGCCCGCCTGCGCCGCCTGCGCGAACTCGCCGCCGGACTCCTCGCCCAGGTCGACCACCGCCCCTACGAGGCGATCCTCGCCGCGTACGAGGCCGACACCGGGCTGCGGACCCCCATGCCCGGCACCGAGCTGCGCATCGACTGCGCCGACGGCACCCGCCTGGTGCGGCGCCGCCGCCTCAGCCGCACCTCCGGCACCCTCGGCCAGCGCCTCGAGACCGTCGCCGCGGCCCTGCGCACCCGCGTCCCGCCCGAGCCGGTCGCCATCGCCGACACCGACCTCGCCGGCCTGCCGTGCCCGCACACGTTCCTGCTCGTCTTCGAGTTCGAGACCCACCTCGACGCGCCCGCCGCCGCGGCCCTCCTCGAACCCACCGAGCCCGACCTGGAAGGCGAGGTCCCGAGCCTGAACCCCTCGGCCACCGCAATCGTGCCCGACCGCGGGCCGCTCCCGGTGTCCCCGGTCGTCAAGCAGCTCCTCGACGCGGTCGCCGCACTCGCCAAGGAGTCCCTCGCCGAGACGACGGACTTCTATGAGCGCGAACGCCAGCAGCGCGTCGCCGCCCTGTGCGAAGCCGCCGTGGAGACCGAACTGGAATACCCGCGCATCGACTGCGGCGACCTCACCGCCGACTGCGTCTCCACCGGCGCCGACGCCGCGGTCTTCGACGAGGCCGGGCGCCTCCTCGTCATCCGCCGCACCGACACCGGCCAGTGGGCCGTCCCCGGAGGCGCCGCCGAAGTCGGCGAACCGGTCGGTCTCGCCGCCGTCCGCGAAGCCTTCGAGGAGACCGGCCTCGACGTGGAGCTCACGGGCCTGTCCTGGGCGTTCGACAAGCGGGACACGAAACTCGGCGACGACCGCATGCCGATGATCATGAGCTACACCGCCAGGGCCCTCGACCCCGCGCAGCCGCTGCGGCTCGCCGAACTCGAGGCCTCCGAAGCCCGCTGGATCTCCCGCGAGGACGCCGACGGCATGGACTTCTTCCGAGGCCATGAACTGCGCATCCCGGCGGCGTTCGCCCGCCACCGCGGCGAGCGCTGAGCCGGACCGCCGGGACGCGGGGGACTACCAGAGCCAGGTCGCGCAGGACTCCTGCAGGGCGAGCTGCGCCTGGGTCTCCTCTTCGGAGCCCTCCTCGGTGTTGTAGAACCACGCGAGGTCGTCCAGGCATGCGCGCATGGACTCCGCGTCCGCGGCCTGCACTTCGAGCTCGCTGACCTGCGTCTCGGCGGCGTCCAGGTCCTCCTGGAGCTGCGCGATCTCCGCGTCCCGGTCATCGAGCTGCGCGTCGGCGTCGTCGAGGTCGCCGCTCGCGCGCAGCCACAGCGCCAGCGACAGGGCCGCGCCCGCGAACGCGATCACCGCGACGATGGCCAGGACCGGGACGAGCGGCGAGCGCCGCTGCGCCGGCGGCCCGGGCTGGAGCAGCGGCTGCGTCATCATCGGCGCGCCCGGCTGCGCCGGGACCTGCTGCGTCGGCGCGAACGCGGGGGCGCTGGGCGGCACCGGCGAGTACGCGGGCGGGGCGCTCTGGGGCTGCTGCGGAGCGTAGGAGGGCGGGGCGCTCTGCGGGGGCGGCCCGTACGACGGAGGCGCGCTCTGGGGCTGCTGGGGCTCGCCCGAATCCCCGAAGCTGTAATGCGGGGGCGGGTTGTAGGTCATGACGGGCTCCTTCGACGGGTGTTGTTCGTCCAAGGTAGGACGATGGTGCGAACCGGGAGCTGCACCTGAACTCTGACGAGTACCTGAGTGAACCGGTTGCACCCGTGATGCAACCGTGACACACCGGTCCGACGGTCCCTTTTTCGCACACCCGCCCGGGGACCCCTCCCGGAAGCCGGCGCAGGGGCCCCGGGCGGAGGCCGCGTCCGACCTCCGCCCGGGCCCCTCCGCCCGCCGATCCGCTACGCGGCCTTGAGGGTGCCGCCGTCGATCACGTGGTCGGCGCCGTGGATGTTCGCCGCCCGCTCCGAGAGCAGGAACGCCACCAGGTCGGCGACCTCCTCGGGCTCGCCGATCCGGCCCGAGGCGATCCCGAACTGGCCGGGGATGTTCGCGAGCAGCTCCTCGTGCCCGACGCCGAACGCCTCGGCGACCTTGCCGCCGAACCGCTCCCGGTCGCGCCACAGCGGCGAGCCGATGACCCCCGGCGAGACCGTGTTCACCCGCACCCCGAGCGGCGCGACCTCCTCGCTGAGCCGCTTGGAGAACATCGTGAGAGCCGCCTTCGCCTCGGCGTACCCGACGGGCGCGCCCGAGGGGACGCGCCCGTTCACCGACGAGACGTTCACGATCGCGCCGCGGCGCTCCACGATCCCCGGCAGCGCCGCCCGCGTCGTCCAGACCGCGCTGAACAGGTTGAGGTCGAAGACCTCGCCCCACTGCTCCGCGGGGACGTCGAGGAACCCGCCGATGACCATGCGGTCGGCGTCGCCGCCGCCGACATTGTTGACCAGGAAGTCGATCCCGCCGACCGCCTTGGCGGCCTCGCCGACGATCGCCTCCGCGCCTTCGCGGGTGGACAGGTCGGCGGCGACGGCGGCCGCGGCGACCTTCTCGAGTTCGGGCGTGACGGTCCGGGAGGCGCCGACGACGCGGACGCCCTCGGCCGCCAGGGCCTCGGCGATCGCCAGGCCGATGCCCCGGCCCGCGCCGGTGACGAGCGCGGTCTTGCCGTTGATTCCCAGTTCCATGGTGGTGCCTTTCCTTAGGTGGTCACGATTTTTGAACTAGAAGTCAAAAATCACGGTGAGAAAAACGCCCTCAGGTGAGGGCGCGAGGACTCAGAAGCCGCTCAGGGCGGTCTCGATGATCTGGTGCAGGACGGGGCCGTCGTGGGTCCGCGCCATGACGCGCAGTCCCACGATCGTGTTCATGAGCAGGTGCGCCTGCGCGTCGGCGTCCACGTCCGGGGCGACGTCGCCGTCGCGCTGGCCGCGGCGCAGCCGCTCGGCGAGGAGTTCGATGGTCCGGTCGGTCATTCGGCGCACGGACTCGGTGGCCTCGGGGTCGCGGCCGCCGAGTTCGAGCGCGGTGTTGGCGGCCAGGCAGCCGCGCCGCACGGGGCCGTCGAGGTCGGTGTCGACGAGGAACGCCAGGTAGGCGCGGATGCGCTCCTTGGCGGTCCCCGGTTCGTTCAGGTACGCCTCGGTGATCTCCGAGCCGGCCCGGCCGTACAGGTCGAGGGCCTTGTCGAACAGCTCCCGCTTGGAGCCGAACGCGTGGTACAGGCTGCCCTTGCCGACGCCGGTGGCCTCGGCCAGGTCGGCGGGGGAGGTGCCCGCGTACCCGCCGGTCCAGAACGCGTCCATCGCCTTCGCGACGACCACGTCCGGTTCGAATTCCTTCGGCCTGCCCATGTCCGGAAGCCTACACCATTCTTGACTCGAAGGTCAACAACGGGTCCGCGTATCGACGCCGTCGTGAGACCTATTGGGGCCGAACCGGTTTGACTCGGACTGAACGGGCGGTGTCGCCTAGCCGTCGCGGCGGTTGCCGCCCTTGCGGGGCCGGGCGATACTAGAGCGGTGCTCAAACCCCTTGTGATCGCCTCCGATCTGGACGGCACCCTGCTCGCCCCGGACGGCTCCCTCTCCGACCGGACCCGCGAGGCCCTCGCGTCCGCCCGCGCCGAGGGGATCTCGGTCGTCGCCGTCACCGCCCGCACCCCGTACGGCGTCGACATGCTCCCCGACCTCCTCCCGCTGCTCGACGGTGCGATCTGCGCGAACGGCGCGATCGACTACGTCCCGGAGACCGGCCGGATCCGCATCCTCCGCTCGATCCGGGTCGGCCCCGGCCGCCGCGTGGCCGCCGCCATCGCCGACCGCCTCCCCGACGCCGTGTTCGCGGTCGAGACCGGCACCGGCATCATCGGCGAGGAGGCGTACCGCCCGCTCGTCGGCTCCTCGAACTGGGAGTTCGTCCCCGGTGTCGACGCGGTCTTCAAGCGCGCCAAGCGCGCTGTGAAGATCAAGGTCTACTGCGCCGGGCGCACCGGCGAGGAGATGGCCGCCGCCGTGGAGGGCGCCGACCTCGGCGGCCTCTCGATGTGCCACTGGGGCGACTTCGGGATGCTCGACTTCAACGCCCGCGGCGCCGACAAGGCGTTCGGCCTCGCCGCCTGGTGCAAGGACCGCCGGGTCGGGCCCGACGGCGTGATCGCCTTCGGCGACATGCCGAACGACGTCCCGATGCTCGCGTGGGCCGGCCGCTCGTACGCGATGGGCGACGCCCACCCCGAAGCCGCCGAGGCCGCCACCGACCGCACCGCGACCAATGCCGAGGACGGCGTCGCCCAGGTCATCGAGGCCCTCCTCGCGGGCGACACCGCCGCGGCGGCCTAGCGCCCGTCCTGTGAACGGGCCGGAGACCCCTTCGCCCTGATGCGCGGGATCGACTCCTGGGCCGATCCGAGGCGCGCTCCGCGCTCGGCGATCGCTCGACCGCTACCGCAAAGTTGCATCCATTGTGTCCGGATATGACGGAAGTATCGGGACTTGTCGGTCAAATGTATGATTAGGATCCCTTTGACCGCCCCTTCAGTCCGTCGTCACCGTCGGCGGGCCGAGAAAGGAACGGACACATGCAGATCAAGCGAAGGCTCGCGGCCGCGGGCGTCGCCCTCGGAGTCGCCGCGGCGGCCACCGGCGCCGCCGCACTCAGCGCACAGGCCGACCCGGCCGGACCGTCCTCTCCCACCGAACCCGTCACCTGGACCGTCGGCGGGCTCACCGCCAGCGACGTCGCCGAGCTCGAGCAGCTCGGCTTCGACGTCGCCCACGAGCACGGCGGCGACGTCCACATCATCGGCGACCAGGCCGTCGCCGACGACCTCCGCGCGCTCGGCCACACCCCGGAGTTCCACGACACCGTCTACAAGGATCTCGAAGTCACCGCCCAGCAGGAGGGCACCTACTACGGCGGCTACCGCACCGTCGACGCGATCGAGGCCCACCTCCACGGCGTCGCCGACGCCAACCCAGCCCTGACCCGCCTCTACGACATCGGCGACTCCTGGCTCAAGACCCAGAACGAAGGCGGCCACGACATCTACGCCGTCTGCGTCACCGCCATCGCCGCGGGCGACTGCGAGCAGGACCCCGACTCGGCCAAGCCCCGCTTCACGCTCATCGCCCAGATGCACGCCCGCGAGATCGCCACCGGCGAGATCGCCCTCCGCTGGATCGACGACCTGGTCGCCGGCTACGGCACCGACACCGAGGTCACCGACCTCCTCGACACCACCGAAGTGTGGGTCGTGCCCGTCGTCAACCCCGACGGCGTCGACATCGTCGCCTCCGGCGGCGACGACCCGATCCTCCAGCGCAAGAACGCCAACGACTCCGCCGGGAACTGCGGCAGCCGCTTCGGCGTCGACCTCAACCGCAACTCCACCTTCGAGTGGGGCGCCGACTCGACCAACCCGTGCGCGGAGACCTACCAGGGCTCCGCGGCCGGATCCGAGCCCGAGACCCGGGCCGTCGAGGACTGGCTCCGCTCCCTCCACCCCGACCAGCGCGGCGAGGCCGAGAGCGACCCGGCTCCCGACGACGCCCGCGACGTGTTCATCACCCTCCACTCGTACGGCGAGTACATCATCATCCCGTGGGGCTACACCGACACGGCCGCACCGAACGACGCGCAGCTCCGCGCCCTCGGCAAGGCGATGTCCGCCTCCAACGGCTACTTCGTCGGCACCAACGACGACACCGTCGGATACAGCACCAGCGGCACGACCGACGACATGGCCTACGGCGAACTCGGCGTCGCCTCCTTCACCTTCGAAGTCGGCCCCGACTTCGGCGACTGCGGCGGGTTCTTCCCCGCCTACTCCTGCGTCGAAGACACCCTCTGGCCCGAGAACCGGGGCGCCCTCATGACCGCGGCCCAAGCCGCGGCCGCCCCCTACACCGGCTGACGACCACCGGTCCCGGCGGGCAACGGCCCGCCGGGACCGCCCACTGCGGAGGACGACGCCTCGGGCCGTGCTCGCGGAGGACTGTCGGACCCCCGGGGCACCCTTGAAACCAGGGGCGCCGACGAATGACCGATTCGCGAAGACCCGCCGCAACACTCCCGACTCACCCGGCCAGTGCCATGTGACGCGCCGCTTACCGGCTTGCCCGCCCGGCTCCCGCCCCCGATACTCGAACCGTGCCTCTCCCCAAGGTGATCGCCACCGACCTCGACGGAACCCTCCTCGGCCGCGACGGCCGACTCTCACCCCGCAACCAGAAGGCCCTCCAGACCGCCCGCGAACACGGCGTCCTCACCGTCGCCGTCACCGCCCGCGCACCGCGGGCCGTCTACCGCGTCCCCGAACTCTCCCCGGTCCTCGACGCCGCCATCTGCTGCACCGGCGCGATCGTCTACGACACCGCGACCCGGACCGCCGACTTCCGCCACCCCATCCCGCTCGACACCGCCCGGGAACTCCACGAGCGCCTCCGCGCCGCCCTCCCCGGCGCGCTCTTCGCCGTCGAGACCGGCGAACGCCAGGTCGCCCAGTCGACGTTCTTCCAGCAAGGCGTCCACTACGGCGACCCCTGGACCTTCCTCGAACCCGGCGACGACCTGATCGCGGCGGCCGACGCCGTCGCCGAACTCATCGTCCGCGTCCCCGGCTCGAACGGCACGGACATGTACGAGGCCACCCGGGGCATCGAGCTTCCGGGTGTCGGCCTCTGGCACTGGGGGAGCTTCCCCGAGATCGAATGCACTGCGGCCGAAGCCACCAAGGGCCTCGCGCTGGCGTCCTGGTGCGCCGACCGCGGCGTCGACGCCGCCGATGTGATCGCCTTCGGGGACATGCCGAACGACGTCTCGATGCTCGCCTGGGCCGGCCGCTCCTACGCCATGGGCGGCGCCCACCCCGACGCGGTCGCAGCGGCCGACGACCGCACCGGCCCCGCCGCAGACGACGGCGTCGCCCAGGTCATCGAGGCCATCCTCGAACTCGAGGCCGCCTGAGACCCCAGTCGCTGAACTGGTCGACCGGCCCTGGCGCCCGGTGCTGCGCTGACACTTCGAAGGCACCGGCACGCCTCCAGGGCGAGCCGCGAACGCCGCCGCACCGCTCGCTTCCCGCAGTGCATAACAAGATATATATATCGAACCCGATGTTTTCTATTGCTGAGGAATGCCCGTAAGATTTTGGCTGCGAGTGCGGAGCAGCCGGAAGGCTTGGCGAGGTGCTCAGGCAATGGTTCGTGAGGTGTTCAGGGACCGGGCGAAGTCGGCGAGCGCGTGGAAGTCGTTCTCCCGTAGGCCGATCCGCGGATTGACGTGGTGCAAGAGCCCGGCACCCTGGTGGTGGGCGGTCACGTAGGTCTGATCCAGCTCGCTCTGCTCGTCGTCCACCCAGGCGAAAGGACGGCCGTCTGCGTAGTCCACCAGCGGCCCGGTCTTCCAGTGGACCCCATCAGGGCGTTCTCGGAGCAGGACGTCGCCGAAGTCTACGAAGGGAAGTTCTGGTAGGCCCAGGACCGGTGCGATCCACCGGTTGGCGTCGCCCATCCATGTGGTGGCCCAGCACAACTCGAAGCCGAGCTGGAGCAGGAGCCCTCCGTGCTCTGGGTTGAGCCGAACCTGCGAAGGTCGTCGAGAGGAGACACCTCTGTCGTGTTGATGGGCATCGTTCCGGGGAACGCTGATTGTGGTGTAGCCGTCGGGACGCCTCTCCGGCGCGGCCGCGTAAGGGCTGAGCGGCCCGTCCACGTCGAGGAACAGTAGTGGTCGGTTCAAGTCTCCCCCGGTCTTGGGCACTGTGGACTGCCCCACCAGCGTAACTGGAGGGTTGTCTCAGCACTGGGCCCACCTGCGTGATGATCATGCAGTGGCGAGGTGGTCACGGCATCAGAACCGACTTGCAACCCCGCTCACTGGCTGAGTCCGCGTTGCGGGACGACCGCGTCTTCTTCGCCGCCGTCGTCCGGTCATCCGGCTCGTCTGGTCTGCGCTGCCGAGCCCGGGTCAGTCCGCGTCGGGTCCGAGGGCTGCGCGCAGCGTCCGGTAGGTCGCCTCGATGTCCCCGGGGACGCTGTCGATCGCGATCGCATGCGGCCGTTCGGCGGCCAGCCGGTCGATCAGGGAGTGCCAGTCCCGCAGCGCATCATCGCCGCCGGCGAGCAGTTCATGCGCCTCCGCGTCGGCCGGATCGGCGGCGGCGCGGGTGCGTTCGGCGAAGCGGTGCACGATGCTCTCCACGCCGTCCAGCAGGAACACCTCGTCGAATCGCGCCCCGGACTCCGCTGCGGCGGAGGCGAGCCGTTCGATGAACTCGACCCGGCCCACGAGCTGGGGCACCACCACGTCGTATCCGGCCGCCAGGTGCTCCCGTGCGGCGGCGAGCGCGATCGATCGGATGCGGATCCCGGCTGCGGACGGGTCGTCGCGCCAGCGTCCGAGCATGCGCCGCAACCGGTCGAGATCGAGCACGAGCGCCAGCGGATGGTCCTCGGCGTAGCGGCATGCGAGCGTCGACTTGCCGACCGCCGGGGCGCCGTTGAGCAGGATCAGTCGGGGCACGGCACGATGCTACCGGTTTCCCGGGGAGTGCTCCGGCCTTTAGGCCGGTGGTGAATCCGGGACGATTGCCTGCTCGCGGTCCCGCGTCAGCGGGACTGGGAGCCTAGCTCGGGCGCTGCTGCCCTTCGATGTACCGGCGGACCACGTCCAGGGGCGTGCCCCCGACGCTGGCGGCGAAGTACGAGCCCGACCACAGCCGCTTCGCCCTCCAGTAGTGTCGCTCCAGCTCAGGGAACTCCTGACTCGAGACGGCGACCTTGGGCGGGAAGTTCACCACCAGGTGCACGTGGTCGCCCTCGCCGTTGCACTCCTTGAGCTCGACTTCGAAATCCGCGCACACGTCCCGCATGATCGCCTCCATCCGGGTCAGGTGCCGGTCGGTGAGCGCGCGGGCAGGACCTTCGCGGCAGTGGACCGGTACTTCCCGTCCACGCGCCTGTGCTCGGCCTGCGGTGTCCTCACCGGACCGAAGGGCCCCGAGGGCCTGAAGGTCCGAGCGTGGGCGTGCGGGTGCGGCGCGGTCCACGACCGGGATGCCAACGCCGAAATCAACATCCGCCGCGAAGGCAAGCGGATGGTCGCCGAGGGACACGCGGAGACCTCAAACGCCTGTGGAGGGCTGGTAAGACCGGGGAGACCCGGCGCGGCCCGCTGAAACAGGAACCCACCCGTAGTCGGACCGCACACGCGGACCGCAAGCCGGGAATCTCCTCTCTTCAGGGAGGAGAGGATGTCAAGCACCCGGACTCGGCACGAGCCCGCCGGCTGTGGCGACGGGATCCCGCGCTCTCGGCCTCAAGCTCGGTCGGACTGCTTGTGGCGCTGGTAGTGGCGGGCGACCCTGGCGCGGTTGCCGCAGCCGGACGAGCACCATTCCCGCCTGGGGTGGTTGCGGACGAAGTAGAGGACGCAGCCGGGGCCGTAGCAGGCGCGGAGCGGGAGTTCGGATGTCCCGGTGAGCAGGTCGGCGCCCTCGAAGGCGAGGTCGACCAGCGTCCGTTCGAACCCCTGCGCGGTGGAGCGCCAGTGGTGCCGGAAGCCCTCGTCCCCGTGCAGGAGTTCGGGCGTGCAGGTCGCCATGAGCGCGTTGAGATCCGCGAGTGCCGTCTCGACGCTCAGGGCGGTGTCGACGGCGCTGCGGCGGTCGTCGGCGACGGCCGCGGCCGCGAGGCGCCGGAGGGCGCCGCGGAGGGTTCGCGCGCGGTCGAGGTCCGCCGCGCCGGCCCGACCGGTGTCCGGCAGGCCGCACTGCGCCGTCCACCGCTCCAGTTGCGCGGTGGTGGCGAGCGCGTCGTGCACGCCGTCTTTGTCTGCCCAGACGGTGTTCATCAGGCGGACGGCGCGCGGCTCGGAGGGGTAGAGGTCGGGTACGTCGTCGGCCATGCGGGCTCCTCGTAGCGGATGGGCGACCCCCATCCTAGCGCGCCGCTAATGAGAAGCAGCACGGCTTGCATTAGGCAAGTTCAGGTGCGCCGACGGTTCCCTTGTATGTGATCCACGGCTCACTAATGATTAGTGGATTGTCTTTCATTAGATTGCCGGATAGCGTCATGTCTAACGGCACGCGAGCTTACAACCATTAGTCACCTGAGGTGGGTGGCGAGCCCGTGCCCTATCTGGAGGACGACGTGAGCAAACCGGCTCTCAAGACCGGCCACGTGGCACTGAACGTCACGGACCTGCAGCGGTCGATCGACTTCTACAAGGCGCTGTTCGACTTCGACGTCCTCGCGCGGTCGGACGACGAGCGCGCGTGGGCCCTGCTGGGAACCGAAGGCGTGCTGCGCATCGCGCTGTGGCAGCAGAGCGAGGGCGCCTTCGCGACCGGTCTCCCCGGTCTCCACCACCTGTCGTTCGAGGTTCCCGACATCGACGCGGTGCGCGAGGCCGAGCTGACCCTGAAGGGGCTCGGCGTCGAGTTCGCGTACGACGGGGTCGTCGCCCACGGCGAAGGGGCGCCGTCCGGCGGCGTCTTCTTCAGCGACCCCGACGGCGTGCGCCTCGAGATCTACGCGACGACCGGCGCCGAAGGGGCTCCGGCCCCCGTCGCGAACGCCCCCACCTGTGGATTCTTCTAGAGACCGATCGACCGGGCCCGGGGCCGAGCGCCCCGGGCCCACGGAAGGACCGACCATGTTCCATCCGGGCGAGACGAGCGTGCAGCGACGCGCCGGCATCCATGCCGCCGCCCACGGCAGCGCCGCCGTCGGCGACGAGATCCCCGCCGTGGCAGAGGAGTTCCTGTCCGCGCAGCGGATGGTCGTCGTCGCCGCCGAACGGGACGGAGCGATGTGGACCAGCGCACTCGCCGGGCCGCCGGGATTCCTCCAGGCGGTCGGCGCGTCGACCGTCCGCATCGGCGCCGAACTCCCCGAAGGCGATCCGCTCGCCGGCGCCTTCGACGCCGCCGCGGAGATCGGCATGATCGCACTCGAGCCGGCGACCCGGCGGCGCATGCGCATCAACGGCCGCGCCCGAGCCGAGGCGGGCGGCCTCCGCGTCGACGCCGCGCAGGTCTACGCCAACTGCCCCAAGTACATCCAGACCCGCCACGCCGAGCCGGCGCCGCCGACTCCTCTGCACCGGACCGAGGGCACGTCCCTCACCCCGTCCCAAGTGGACTGGGTCAGCGGGGCGGACACGTTCTTCATCGGCACCGTCGCCCCCGGTCTCGGCGCCGACGCCTCCCACCGCGGAGGCAGCCCCGGCTTCGTCGAAGCGGATGCGCACCGGATCACCTGGCCGGACTACACCGGCAACTCGATGTACATGACGTTCGGGAACCTCGAACTCGACCCCCGCGCGGGCCTGCTGTTCATCGACTGGGACACCGGGCACACCCTGCACGTCAGCGGCACCGCCGCCGTCGACTGGGACCCCGACCGCGCCGCCGCGCACCCCGGCGCCCACCGCCTCATCGACTTCGACGTCGAACGCGTCGTCCAGCTTGACCACCGCCTCCCGCTGCGCTGGCGGCTGGAGCGGCGCTCCCGATTCAACCCACCCGCGAAAGGCCGCTGACATGAGCATCGAAGTCGACATGGACACGTGCGAACTCCACGCCCAGTGCGTGTTCGCCGCCCCCGACGTCTTCTCCATCGACGAGGACGACGAACTGCGCTACGACCCCGACCCGGATCCGGCCCACGACGACGCCGTGCAGCGGGCCGCGCTCGCCTGCCCGGTCCAGGCCATCCGCCTCGGAATCCGATGAGGACGGTCGTGGTCGTCGGCGCGGGCACCGCCGGGCTCAGCGCGGCCGCCGAACTGCGGCGCCAGGGCTGGGACGGCCGACTGGTCGTGATCGGCGAGGAGCCCGAGCACCCCTACCGGCGCCCGCCCCTGTCCAAGGAGTACCTGCTGGCGGCGGCCGCGCCGACCGTCCACTTCCCGCTCCCGGACGACCTGGGCGCCGAATGGCGCCTCGGCACGGCGGCGGTCGGCCTCGATGCGCCGGGCCGGGCCGTGCTCACAGGCGACGGCGACCGGATCGCATACGACGGCCTGGTGATCGCCACCGGGGCCCCGGCCCGTCGTCTGCGGCCCGAACTCGCACACGAGCGGGTCCACACGCTCCGGACCCTCGCCGACGCCGCCGGGCTGCGGGCGGCCCTCGCCGAGGGCCGCCGCGTCCTGGTCGTCGGCGCCGGGTTCCTCGGCGGCGAACTCGCCTCCGCGATCACCGCGGCCGGCGGGTCCGTCACACTCGTGGACCGCTCGCCGCTGCCGCTGCTCGCCGCGGCGGGACCGGCGGTCGGCCGCTGGGCCGCCGGACTCCACCGCGCGCACGGCGTGGACTACCGGCCCCGCACCGAGGTCGTCGGCATCGCCGACGCGGACGGGGCCGCCGCCGTGCGGCTGTCGGACGGCACCACCGTGGCGGCCGACCTCGTCGTCGCCGCGACCGGGGCGAGCCCGGACACGCACTGGCTGCGCGGCTCGGGGCTCGCCGCCGACGACGGCGTGCTCCTCGACCACAGCGGGCTCGCGGCCCCGGGGGTCGCCGCCGCCGGGGACGTCGCCCGCGCGCCGCAGCCGCTGCTCGGCGGCGAAGCGGTCCGCGTCGAGCACCACTCGAGCGCCGTCGCCCAGGGCGTCCGCGCCGCGCGCGCCCTCCTCGGCCTGCCTGCGGGACCGGCTCCGGTGCCGTCGTTCCAGTCCCACCTCCACGGCCGGCGGATCCACTCGGTGGGCTTCACCGGCCGCCGCTTCGCGTTCACCGCCGTCGAAACGGGCGCGCGGGACGAGCCCGGCCTGCTCGGCGAGTACCGCCACCGGGGGCGCCTCGTCGGCGCCGTCGCGACCGCGCCGCGCCATCTGCGGTCGCTGACCCGCTACCGGCAGATCCTGGAGGCGTCCTCCTGACCGCGCCGGGCAGCGCCGCGGGGGGAGTGGCAGGGCGCATCGCGGCGGCGCAGCGACCGGCCGGCGACGAGGTCCGCGCCGACCCGTCGATCGATCGGCGCGCCGCATGTCTGGATCGGCGGGGACGGGGCAAGCGGCCCACGGTGACTCCGCCGGTTGCGACCCGGCTCGCCGTCAACGGCAGCGGTAGAAGACCGATTCCTTGTTGAAGTCGAAGGTCTCGTGGTGGGCGAAGTGGTCGGCCAGGAGCTGCTCGACCGCGCGGACGATGTCCTCGAACTCGTTGTCGCCGCAGGCGAAGAACGACCTGGCGGACCGCAGGAAGTCGAGGAGCGGCCCCGGCTCGGGCACGGCGACGACACCGCGGCGCTCGTACGCCTCCACCGAGTCGAACGCCGCCTCCAGGTATGCGGGCGCGTTCGCGGAGTCGAAGTGCGCCACGGTCGTGGTGCCGGTGTAGCCGACGGCCCCGGGCACCGCGGCCACGGCCCGGTTCCACAGGTCGTACAGCTCGGCCATGTCGGTGTGCGCGTTGGTCGAGACGACCAGGGTGCCGCCGGGCCTGAGGACGCGGCGGAACTCGCCGACCGCCTTCGCGACGTCGGGCACGTGGTAGAGCATGTGCATGGCGAGGACCGCGTCGACGCTGCCGTCCGGGTAGGGGATCGACTGGGCGTCGGCGACCATGGCGGGTTCGGGGACCTCGGCGAGCATCCCGGGGGACTTGTCGAGGGCGACGACCACCGCTTCGGGCCGCTCGGCGCGGATGCGCTTCGTGTACCGGCCGAAGCCCGCCCCGACGTCGAGGACGTATCGGAGGTCGTCGGGCAGGAGTTCGAGCGCGAGCGCCTCGAGGTCGAAGTCCGGTTTCCGGTACCGGTAGATGTTCACGCGGGATTTGAGATTGCCGGCGTCCCGGTAGTTGCCCATGGTGCGTTCGACGTCCACCGCCATGCAGTGCCCCTTTGCGACTCGCCATACGGAGCCGCTCACGCTACCGGAGCGCCCGCGCCCGGGCAAGCGGTGTCCATTGCGGTGCCGCCCTCAACCTGGATCAGTCCGGGCAACTCGTGGTCCCCGATCGGTTCTCTGTGAATCGTTCGGAAATCCGAGTCATCCGCGCATCGTCGTGCGAGCCAACGCGTTGCGCCGCGGACCGCCCCGCACCGGCGCCGACCGGGCTATGGTGGGCCGTATGCATGTCGTCATCGCCGGAGGGCACGGACAGATCGCGCTGCTCCTGACCGAGATCCTGGCCGCCGAAGGACATTCCGTCACCGGGCTCATCCGCAATCCCGATCACGCCGAGGACATCGCCGCGATCGGCGGGCGCCCGATCGTCATCGACCTCGAGCAGGCCGACGCCGAGCACCTCGCGGGGCTCCTCGCCTCCGAGACCGAAGCCGCCGTCGACGCGGTGGTGTTCGCCGCGGGCGCCGGACCCGGCAGCGGCGCCGCCCGCAAGGACACCGTCGACCGCGCCGCCTCCGTGCTCCTCGCCGACGCGGCCGAGCAGGCCGGCATCCGCCGCTTCCTCCAGGTCTCCAGCATGGGCGCCGGGACCGCGCCCGACCCGTCCCGCGGCGAGGTCTGGACCGCCTACATCGAGGCCAAGACCGCCGCCGAGGACGACCTGCGCGCCAGGGACCTCGACTGGGTCATCGTCCGCCCCGGCTCCCTCACGAACGACGGGCCCACCGGGACGGTCCTGCTCGCCGAACCTCCCGCGGGTCGCGGCGACGTCACCCGCGCCGACGTGGCGGCCGTCCTCGCCGAGCTCCTGCGCACGCCCGCGGTCTCCCGCAGGGTCCTCGAGCTGCGCGGCGGCGACGTCCCGGTGGCCGATGCCGTGGCCGCCTTCGCCTCAGCGTCCTGACACCGTCCGCAGTGGTCTGATCGCCCGCCGCAAACGCATATGCGGATTGCGTCGCCGAAACGGAGTGCTCGATACTGTACCGATGCGATTTGGTGTGGTTCCTTCCTCTGTCCGCCGCGACGTCCTCAACTGGCACGGAGGCGCCGGCCAGGCCTGGCTCGACGAGCTCCCCAGGACGGTCTGGAGCCTCAAGCGCGCGTGGGCGTTCCGGATCGACGGACCGCCCTACGGCGGCGGATCGCACTCGTACGTGGTCCCGGTGCTCCTCGAGGACGGCACTCCCGCCGTCCTCAAGGTGATCTACCGCGACGAGGAGAACCGCGCCGAGCCGACCGCCCTGCGCCAGTACGCCGGCGACGGCGCCGTCCACCTCTACGACTACGACCCCGAGACCGGGGCGATGCTGCTGGAGCGGGCCGTCCCCGGCAACCGGCTCAAGTCGACGCGGTTCTTCGGCCACAAGACGCCCGCGGCCGCATGGCGCCGCATCGGCATCGCAACCGGCCTGTACCGGCGGCTCTGGCGCCCTTACGAACCCGAGGCCGGCTACCCCGAACCGCCCGCGGCCACGGGCATGCTCGACGCCTGGCGCGCCGAGTACGCCGACGCGACGCCCGAGCTCATCGAGCGCGTCGGCGACGACCGCCTCCGCGACGCGCTCGCCCTCTGCGACGCCCTCGCCGACCCGCCCGAGCTCGGCATCGGCAACCGCGACACCCACCTGGGCAACATCGTCTCGGCCGAACGCGAACCGTGGCTCGTCATCGACCCCAAGCCCTACCTCGCCGAACGCGCCTTCGACGGCGGCTACTTCCTGTTCATGCAGCAGCTCTACGGCCCACACAGCGGCGGTGAGCTGCTCCGCGCCGTCGCCGAGGGGCTCGGCGCCGACGCCGACCGCGTCCGCGCCTGGGCGCTGCTCCGATTCACCGACCACCTCGCCGAGACCGACGACGAGCGCGACATCGAGGCCGCGTCCAAGGCCATGCGGGAACTCGAAGACGCCTGAACGGCCGCGGGCACCGCCGCGGCCGTGCACCCGCCGAATCAAGCGCTTTCAGGCTCGAACGGGTGAAAGCACCCGGGTCGGATTCCCGACTCCCGGGCGAGTCGCCAACGGGTCGACGATCCTTTCAGGACCCGTCGCGGCCCGGACGGCGGCTCGCCCGGAGCCCCCGCAGGCCGATCACCCCGACCGCCGTCCCGAGTCCGAACGACGTCACCGCGAGCGCGAGGTGCACCCAGAAATACGCCGTCGGATCGCCTGCGGCATCGAACGCCAGGCCGCTCGCGTCCCGGAACAAGTTGCGCACGAACGTGATCCAGATGAACCACGACCACACGCCGAAAGCGAGCAGGAACACCGAGACACCCCGACTGAGCTTCATGCGCCCAGTATCCGGCCCGCGCCTGACCGGGCCGTCGCGGGCGCGCGACGGCCGGTCGCCGGTCACGCACAGGACGGGCCCGAACGCCACCTGAGGACGGGCAAGTCGGATGCGCCTACTATCCTGGTCGTTGCAGACCCGGTGTCACTCTGTGCGGCACTTGCGTGCATACCGTGGTCTGCGATGATGGAGACCGGATTGTCATCTATACATGGAATGGCTGGCCCGGAATGAACGGATCCGAGACCTCGCTCCCGAGCGGGTACCCCGACCCAGAGACCGTCGGCTGGCTCCGTGCCGAGGACATAGCGTTCCTCGACTTCCACATCAGAATGACGATCACCCCCGGCGACCGCATCGTGCAGCTCTGGGAACTCGAGGAGGGCCGGCCGGTCCGCTGGATCGGCAACGTCTTCCGCATCGACTCCGAACCGCCCTGGCTCCGCCTCACCCACCAGTACGAGCGCCGCTTCAACCGGTCCCAGCGCGAATCCCTGGCCCGCCTCGGCGCCAAGTTCTGGAAGTCCTGACCGGCGGCGCGACCCGTCCGGAACCATCCATTGACCCTTTTAGAGGCACGGCATACAGTGGTGGCCCTGCGGCACGTGATCACGGGGGTGCGGTTATGGCGGCCAAGCAGGCGCGGGGACGGGAGACCGTGGAGCGGCTGCTCGACGCCGCCCTCGACCTCTACGACCGCTCCGGCCCCGAGGGCTACACGATGACCGGCGTCATCAAGGCCAGCGGCGTCAGCGTCGGCAGCCTCTACCACCACTTCGGCTCGTTCAACGGACTCACCGCGGCGCTCTACTCGCGACTGTCCGCCGAGCTCCTCGACCGGCTCGTCGAGACGCTCGAACCCCGCCGCACCGCCAAGACCGGCGTCCAGGCCTGCGTCACCGCCTACCTCACCTGGTGCGTCGAGCACCGCTCCAAGGCCCACTTCCTGCTCGCGATGCCCTACCAGGCCCACCTGATCACCCCGACCGAGGCGCTGCTGGCCGAGACCGCGCCGCAGCTCGCCCGCATCCTCGCGTGGGTCGCGCCGCACGCGGCCGCCGGGCGCATCGTGGACGTCCCGGACGGCATCCTCGGCTGCCTGCTCATCGGGCCCGTGACCGAGGCGGTGACGCGCTGGCTCATCGGGATGCCCGGCGCCGACGACATCGCCGAGGCGTTCAAGTACCTGCCCGACCGGATCTGGGCGTCCGTGAAGGGCCCCAACGCTTTACTCCCGGTCCGACCCCGGCCCTGCGGCACGCCTCGGCGGCCCCGGCCGCCGGCTCGTCCACAATGGTTTGACGGTCAGGCGCCGATGCGCTCCAGGGCCTCGACCAGCGGTTTGAAGTCGGGGTTCGCGCGCGCCTCGTCGAGCGCCTCGGCCAGCGCGCCGTCGTGGGTCGGCCGGGCGGCGGCCAGGAGCCGGTGCCCCGCTTCGGTGACGTTGGTGTAGATACCGCGCCGGTCGTCCTTGCAGATGGTGCGGGCCAGGAGTCCGCGGTCCTCCATCCGGGTGACGAGCCGGGTGGTGGCGCTCTGGCTGAGGACGATCGCCTCGGCGACCTCGCGCATCTGGAGGTGGCCGGCCTTGCCTTCGTACTGCCGGCTCAGGACGGTGAGCAGCGAGAACTCGCGCACGCTCAGGCCGTGCTCGGCTTCGAGCCGCCGTCCGATGCGGTCGGCGATGCGCTCGTGCAGTGCCGACAGCGCGCACCAGTGCTGCGCCAGGGCGGTCATGGTCTCAGGGGCGGCGGTCACGGCGTCCCTCCCTCGGGCTCGGACGAATCCACCTATCCTAGCGTACGGGGGCATACGCGCACCGACGATAATCATTGCTTGCAATAGCCCGCGTCTGCAAGTATCGTGGTCGGAGTGTTGCTGCGAACCGAAGGAGAACCGATGAGCGACCAGCTCGCCGTGGCCGTGCTCGGCACCGGGATCATGGGGGCCGCGATGGCCCGCAACCTCGCCCGCGCCGGCCACCGCGTCACCGCATGGAACCGCAGCCGCGACAAGGCCGAACCGCTCGCCGCCGACGGCATCCGCATCGCCGACACCCCCGCCGACGCCGCTGAAGGCGCCGACGCCGTCGTCACCATGCTCTTCGACGGCCCCGCCGTCAAAGACGTCATCGCCCAGGCCGCGCCCGCCCGCGGCACCCGCTGGATCCAGTCCACCACCGCCGGCCTCGACGGCATCGCCGACCTGGCGGCCTACGCCGCCGAACGCGGCCTCGTGTTCTTCGACGCCCCTGTCCTCGGCACCCGCGCGCCCGCCGAAGCTGGGCAGCTCACCGTCCTCGCCGCCGGACCCGGCGACGACCCCGTCGCCAACGCCGTCTTCGACGCCGTCGGCGCCAAGACCCTCTGGACCGGAACCGACGGCGCCGACGGCAGCGCCTCGCGCCTCAAACTCGTCGCCAACGCCTGGGTCCTCGTCCTCACCCACGGCATCGGCGAAGTCCTCGCCCTCGCCCAGGGCCTCGGCGTCGACCCGGGGCAGTTCTTCGACCTCATCAAGGGCGGACCGCTCGACGCCGGGTACGCCCACGCCAAGGGCGCCCTCATCCTCGACGGCACCACCGGCAGCACCAGCTTCGGCCTCGACACCGCGCTGAAGGACACCCGGCTCATCGTCGAGGCCGCCCGCGCGAACGGCGTCCGCCTCGACCTCGCCGAAGCCGGCGCCGAACGCTTCCGCCGCGCCTCCGAACAAGGACACGGCGACGAGGACATGGCCGCGAGCTACTTCGCGAGCTTCGACAAGTAACAGCACAAGGGGGAACAACACCATGGCGAAGATCCTGTTCATCATGACCGGCGCGAACGAGTGGACGCTCAACGACGGCGCCAAGCACACCACCGGCTACTGGGCCGAAGAGGCCGTCGTCCCGCTCGAGGCGTTCAAGGACGCCGGCCACCAGGTCACCGTCGCCACGCCCGGCGGCGTCGTCCCGCCCGTCGACCCGGTCAGCCTCCACGACGACCCCGCCGGCGGCGCCGAGAACGCCGCCCGCTACCGCGACGCCGTCGCGAACGCGCCCGAGTTCGCCGCACCGGTCGACCTCGCCTCCGTCGACACCGCCGACTACGACGCCGTGTACGTCCCCGGCGGCCACGGCCCCATGGAGGACCTCGCCGCCGACGCCGACGCCGGCCGCGTCCTCACCGAGGCGCTCACCGCCGCCAAGCCCCTCGGCCTGGTCTGCCACGGCCTCGCCGCCCTCCTCCCCGCCCAGGGGCCCGACGGCGCCAACGCCTTCGCCGGCTACCGCATCACCGGCTTCACCGACCGCGAAGAACGCCTCGGCGACCTCGCCGACAAGGCCCCCTGGCTGCTCCAGACCCGCCTCGAGCAGGCCGGACTCCGCTTCGAAGCGGGCGAGCCGTTCACCCCGCACGTCGAGGTCGACCGCACCGTCGTCACCGGCCAGAACCCGCAGTCGTCCCACACCGCCGCCGACGAACTGCTGAAACTCATCGGCTGACACGTACGCTTGGGGCCGCCGGGACCCGGCGGCCCCGCCGAGTCGCCCACCTCGAAGACGCACACTCCTGAAGGACTGCACGTGACCAGCAACCTGTTCTCGCCGCTCACCATCCGCGGCACCGAGTTCCCCAACCGCGCCTGGATGGCCCCGATGTGCCAGTACAGCGCCGACACCACCGGCCCCGGCACCGGCGCCCCCAACGACTGGCACGTCCAGCACTACGGCTCCCGCGCCGTCGGCGGCGCTGGCCTCATCCTCACCGAGGCCACCGCCGTCACCGCCGAAGGCCGCATCAGCATCGGCGACCTCGGCATCTGGAACGACACCCAGCTCGAAGGCCACCGCCGACTCACCGCCCTCATGCGCGCCCACGGCACCGTCCCGGGTATCCAGCTCGCCCACGCCGGCCGCAAGGCCACCTCCGACCTCGAGTTCAACGGCGGCCGCGCCCTCGACCCGAGCGAAGGCGGCTGGATCCCCGTGGCGCCCAGCGCCGTCCCCTTCAGCGAATCCCGGCCCGTCCCGCACGCCCTCACCATCGACGAGATCCAAGGCGTGGTCGACGCGTTCGCCGCCGCGACCCGCCGCGCCCTCGACGCCGGCTACGAGGTCATCGAGATCCACGGCGCCCACGGCTACCTCCTCCACGAATTCCTCTCCCCGGTCTCCAACCGGCGCGACGACCGGTACGGCGGCTCCTTCGAGAACCGCACCCGCCTCGCCGTCGAGATCACCGACGCCGTCCGCGCCGTCACCGGCGACCAGGTCCCCGTCTTCTTCCGCGTCTCCGCCACCGACTGGATCGAACCCGAGGGCTGGACCGCCGACGAGACCGTCCGCCTCGCCGCGATCCTGCGCGAGCACGGCATCGACCTGCTCGACGTCTCCAGCGGCGGCACCGTCACCCGCGCCGACATCCCCACCGCGCCCGGCTACCAGGTCCCCTTCGCCGCGCGCGTGCGCCGCGAGACCGGCCTCCCCACCGGCGCGGTCGGCCTCATCACCGAGCCCCGCCAGGCCGAGAAGATCCTCGCCGACGGCGAAGCCGACGCCGTCTTCATCGGCCGCGAACTCCTGCGCAACCCCTACTGGCCCCGCCAGGCCGCCCGCGAACTCGGCGACGACGTCCCCGTCCCCGCCCCTTACCGCCGGGCCTGAACCGCCGCGCCGCCGCGGGACCGGTCCCGGCCCCGCGGCGGTACAACGGACACGACCCGAACTCCAGGAGGCGGCGTGTCCGACACCCGAGCACAGGCGCTGGCCCTCATCGCGGCCGCCATCGAACGCGCGGTCGGCGTCCAGGCCACAGACACGCAGCTCGCCATCGCGTTCGCCCTGCTCGAACGGCGCCGACGCAGACGCTCCGCCCGCGCCGTCAAGACCCTCAACCCGACACTGCGGACGCGCCGCGACCGGTCCGTCGCCGCCGCCTTCCCCGTCCTCTACCACGCGGCCTTCGCCGGCGCGCCCGTCACCGTCATGGTCCCCACCGGCGAACTCGCCGGCGACGACGCCGCCCTGTACCGCAAGATCATCGACGAGATCGGCGCCCCCACCACCGTGGGAACCATCAAGGACGCCCGGCAGGCGGTCGAGCTGCAGCACGCCGAGCGCGACCCGGTGACCATCGCCACGCCCGAGGCACTCGCCGCGGTCGCCGGCCACCGGTCGAAGATCGTCGTCCGGCTCGACCCGCCGGCCACGAAACGGGTGACCGCCATGATGCCCGGCACCGCCGGACTGCCCGACCTCTGACGGTCCGCCGAGCACCTCGCACCGAGATCGGCCGAGACCTCCGCAACCGAACCGCATCGGACGATCCGGCCCGCCTCCATGACCGCGACGCGGTGCGCGAAGCCGCGCACCGCCTCCAGGTCGTGGCAGATGAACGGCTAGCCCGGGCCGAGCCGCTCCTGCAGCGCGATGCGGAGATCGAGGATCCCCTGCCGCAGCGGTGCGTCGAGGGTCGGTCGGCTCGTCGAGCACCAGCAGCCGCGGGTCGCCGGCGAGCGCCCGCGCGAGGTTCACGCGAAACCGGCACTGCCCACCTGAGAGCTCGTGCGGACGCCGCTCGGCCAGTTCGGGGACCGGGTGGGCAGCCCGAGCGGCCCGGCGTCGAGGCCGAGCCCGGCGGGGATCGCCGCCGGCGCCTCCAGCGTGGTCTCCTGCTCGGCGGACTTGGCGCGCGGCACCGTCGGCGCGGGGTCGTTCGCGCGACAGCCACGGCGGCAGCTCGACGAGCGCCGGCAGCACCACGAGCGCCGCGAGCGCCGCGAGCCTCGCCAGGATCGTGCGCACCGCTGGACCAGCCGCGTCTCGGGGCCTCGACCCGCCCTCACGCGGGTCCTTAATAGACCCGGTCACGGTCGCTGCGTCGCCTTGGATGACCCGTTCGTACAAGAGCGGGATCGCGGCGTCCGCATTCAGGATCAACGTCTCCGCCTCCAGGACCGCCGCACGTCGCGCCTGCCCGGGACCGCGGCGGAGGCCGCGTCCACGGCTGTATTCACTGAGGTTCGGTCGATGCTTTGTCCGAGCTCACATCACCGGCCACCCGTGAATACGAGCGCTCGTCACCGGCCGGAACCGTCGCACCCCCGTGCAACGGTCGTTGAACCGGGGGCCCGCGAATAAGGAGGGCCGCCCGTCGAAAGTCGTCCCCCTCCCGCCCCCTCGCCGGAACGGATACGCTTCCGCCCAGAACGGAGGAGCACCATGGACCCTCGACCAGCGAACGGCCGCCCCATCGAGGACTACGCCCTGCTCTCCGACCGCCACTCCGCCGCCCTCGTCTCCACCGACGGCTCCATCGACTGGCTCTGCCGCCCCCGCTTCGACAGCCCCGCCGTCCTCGGCCGCCTCCTCGACCCCGACGCCGGCCACTGGTCTATCCGCCCCGCCGCCCCCTTCCGGAGCACCCGCGCCTACATCGGCGACACCTTCGCCCTCCGCACCGAGTTCACCACCGACACCGGCACCGCCGCCCTCACCGACGCCCTCGCCCTCGGTCCCGCCACCGGCACCGACGCCGGACGCATCCGCCTCGCCGCCCGAGCCCCACTCGCCACCGTCCGCGTCCTCGAATGCACCGCAGGCGAACTCGACCTCGACTTCGCCTTCCGACCCCGCCCCGAGTACGGCCTCGTCAACCCCATCTTCACCACCGTCCCCGGAGGCGTCCTCGCCACCGGCGGACCCGCCCGCTTCGTCCTCTCCTGCCCCGTCCCCCTCGACTTCGGCGACGACGGCGCCACCACCCGCATCGCCCTCCGCGCCGGGCAGCGCCTCCACTTCGCCGTCCAGACCGCCGGCCTCGCCCAACCACCCCGTCCACCGTGGACGCCAGACGAGATCCAGGCCGCCCTCGACGAGACCGTCCGCGGCTGGCAGGACTGGAACGACGCCCACCCGCCCTGGACCGGACCCGCCCCCGACCTCGTCAAGCGGTCAGTCCTCGTCCTCGAGGCCCTCCGCTTCCAGCCCACCGGCGCGATCGTCGCCGCCCCCACCACCTCCCTGCCCGAAGCCGTCGGCGCCGGCCGCAACTGGGACTACCGCTACGCGTGGGTCCGCGACGCCAGCTTCACCGTGCAGGCGCTGGCCGCCGCCGGCTGCCACGGCGAAGCCGTCGAGTTCTTCGAGTTCATGACCCGCGCCGCCGCCCGCTACCAGCCCCAGAAACCGCTGCAGATCATGTTCGGCATCGGCGGCGAGCACGACCTGTCCGAACGCGAACTCGGCCACCTCGCCGGCTGGCGCGGCTCGCGCCCCGTCCGCGTCGGCAACGCCGCCTGGCTCCAGCCGCAGCTCGACGTCTACGGCGAACTCCTCGACGCCGCCTGGCATCTGCGCGGCCACCTCCGAGGGCTCGACGAGCCGGCGCGGCGCTTCCTCTCCGGGATCGCCGACGCCGCCGCCGACCAGTGGGAGCAGCCCGACCAGGGCATCTGGGAGTCCCGCGGCGCACCGCGCCACTACGTCTACTCCAAACTCATGTGCTGGGTCGCCCTCGACCGCGCCGTCAAGTCCGCCCACCGCCTCGACGCCGCCGACCGCGCCGGCCGCTGGGCGGCCGAGCGCGACCGCATCCGCGAAGCGATCGAGACCGAAGGCTGGAACCCGCGCGTCGGCGCGTTCTGCGCGGCCTTCGGCGACGACGACCTCGACGCCGCCGTCCTCGCCATGCCCGCCTCCGGGATCCTCCCCGACGGCGACCCCCGCCTCGTGTCCACCGTGGACGCCATCGACCGGCGGCTGCGGGACGAGCGCGGCCTCGTGCGCCGCTACGAGGCCGGCAGCGACGGCCTCGAAGGCGTCGAAGGCTCCTTCGTGATGTGCACCTTCTGGCTCGCCCAGGCGCTCGCGCTCACCGGCCGCCCCGACCGCGCCGCCGACGCGTTCGCACTCGCCGCCTCATGCGCCAACGACCTCGGGCTCCTATCCGAGGAGATCGACACCGCGATCGGCGCGATGCTCGGGAACTTCCCGCAGGCGTTCAGCCACATCGGCCTCCTCAACGCCGCCGTCGCCATCCGCGACGCCCGCCGACCCGCGACGCGGTGACGGGCCGCCTCCGCGGCCCTGCCGAGCCCGCGAGCCGCCGACATGCGTTGCGGGCGAACGGACTCGGACACCGCCTCGCGCCGATGCGCAGGACGGGGCCTAGCCTGGCGTTCGTGACGCTCTTGATGACCGACCTCGACAACACGCTCATCGACCGCGACGCCGGGTTCCGCACCGGCCTGCTCGCGCTCCTCGCCGACCGCGGCGCCCCCGCCGGCCACGCCGACTGGATCATGGCCGTCGACGACCGCGGCTACACGCCCCGGCCCGTCGTCGCCGAGGCGATCCTCGACCGCCTCGACCTCGGCCTCGGCGAGGGCGACCTGATCCAGGCCCTCCTTCGCTGCTCCCAGGACAACGCCCGCCTCGCACCCGAGACCGCCGCCGCGCTCGACCGCGCCCGCGCCGCCGGGCACCGGGTCGTGATCGTCACCAACGGCCCGGTCGCGAACCAGACCGCCAAGATCCGCAACGCCGGGCTCGACCGGCACGTCGACGCCGCGATCGTCAGCGAGGCCGTCGGCGCCGACAAGCCCGAGCCCGCGATCTTCCACGCCGCCGCGGCGGCGGTCGACGGCTCGCTCGAGGACGCCTGGATGATCGGCGACCGCGACGACGCCGACATCCTCGGCGCCCACCGCCTCGGCGTCCCCAGCGTCTGGCTCCACCTCGGCCGCGAATGGGCCCGCGCCGACTACCGGCCCACGCACACCGCCGGCTCGATCGTCGAGGCCATCGACCACGTCGTGAACGCCTGAGCCCTGCCACGTCCACCACCAAATCTGAATAGACCTCAAATCAGGCGCTTCGGGCGTTACGGTGGCGGTGTGAGCCGCGCCGGCGGCGACGGCTCCCGCAAGGTCGGACTAAGGAGGGCGGCGACATGGCCGCACACACCGTTCACACCGAGCACGCGCACCGGCACGGCCAGGACTGCGGCCACGTCGCGATCGCGCACGGCGACCACACCGACTACGCCCACGACGGCTGCCTGCACCGCGTCCACGGCGACCACGTCGACGAATGCGAACCCGAGGGCCACCACGTCCACGACGGCCACCAGCACCAGCACGGCCAGGACTGCGGCCACGTCGCGGTCGCCCACGGCGACCACACCGACTACGCCCACGACGGCCACCGGCACGCGGCCCACGCCGGCCACTGGGACGACCACTGACACGACGGCACTGACACGACCGGCCCCGACACGACCGGCGCTCACGCGGCCGGCACCGGCTCCGCCGGCACTGACGCGGCCAGGCCGGTCAGGGCTGCGCCCACTTCCCCCGCACGTGGCTCAGGTGCAGCTCCATGACGTTCCGCGTGCCCTCGGGGTCGCGAGCCAGCAGGCATTCGACGATCTCGAGGTGCTCGACCGCGGACTCCTCCAGCTCACCGAGCTCCAGCAGCGCCGTCAACCCGTACAGGCGCGAGCGCAGCCGCAGGTTCCGCACCGTCTCGACCAGCGTCCGGTTGCCCGACAGCGACAGCAGCGCCAGATGGAACCGCATGTCCGCCTCGACGTACGCGAGCAGGTCCTCCTCGGCCGCCGCGTCGACGATCGCCTGCGCGAGCGGGCGCAGCGCCTCCACCTCGACCGGGTCCGCCGTCGACGCCAGCGCCACGACCGTGGGCACCTCGATGAGCTCGCGCAGCCGCGTGTACTCGTCGAGCCGCTCCTCCGAGACGGTCGTGACCCGGAACCCCTTGTTGGGCACCGGCTCCAGCAGCTCCTCCTTGACCAGGTCGAGCATCGCCTCGCGCACGGGCGTGGCCGAGACGCCGAACTGCTCGGCGAGCGCCGGGACCGAGTAGACCCGTCCGGGGCTCAGGTGCCCGGCGATGATCGCAGCCCGCAGGGCCTCGCCGACGCGCTCCCGGTAGCTGGCGCGGCGGCCCTCCAGTTCCGGCAGGGTCATCGGGGTGTCCGGCCGGGCGACTCGGGCGGGCATCGCGGCTCCTCAGTGCTATGTGACATGGCGGTCACCCATTATGGGGCCCGGTCTCCAGCGGCGCGCTCGCGCACCTCGTCGAGCAGCCGCAGGTAGTCGCTGAGCTGCGCGGCCGCGTCGAGCATGGCCAGGCCCCGCCGGGTCAGCCGGCGCCGCCAGTCCTCAAGCGACTCGGCGAGCGCCTCGGCGCCGCCCGCGGTGCGCACCTGCCGGACCACCGTCGCGATGTGCTCGAGCGGGTAGCCGCCGCGCCGGAGCAGGTGGGCGAGTTCGGCGTCCCGCACGTCGGCCGCGTCGAACCGCCGGTACCCGGTCGCCCGGTCGCGCTCGGGGGTGAGGATGCCGGCCTCCTCCCAGTTCCGCAGCGTCGCGGGGGTGACCCGCAGCCGGTAGGCGAGCTCCCCGATCGTGAAGGGCGCGAGCGGCCGCGGCGGCCCGGGCGCCTCGCCGGTCAGCCGGCCGACCGACGCGCGGACCGCGTCGAGCGTGCCGCGGTCGCGCAGCAGCTGCTCGTGGCCGCGGTCGATGATCATCAGGACGTCGTCGACGCCGCCGTCGCGGATCGCATGCATGACCTCTCCGGCGACCGCGTGACCGTACGCCCGGACCAGCGCGAGGAAGGCGCGGAGCGCCGCCGCGTGCACCGGCGTGTACACCCGGTAGCCGCTGGGGGTGCGCTCGGCGGGCGGAATGAACCCGTCGCGCTCGTAGTTGCGGACCGCCTGGGCCGTCAGGCCGTGCTCCCGCGCCAGATCCGAAGGCCGCAAGTTCACCATCGTTTGACACTTTACCGCACGCGTGCGAGGTCAGACCCGGTCAAAGTCTCAACCGGTCTTTCAACGATACGTTTGCGACCATGGAACTTGCAGACGTCATCAGGGAATCCCACGAACTCATCGGGCTCGGCGAGCCGTCGCACGGCGACACGGCCCTCGCCGACGCCCGCTTCGAACTGCTCACCCGCCTGGTCGACGGCGGCGTCCGCTCGATCGCGTTCGAGTCCGACCGCGTGGCCGGGCTCGCCGCGGACGACTACGTCCAAGGCCGCGCCGGCAGCCTCGACACCGCCATGGCCGAAGGCTTCACGCACGGCTTCGGCGCCTTCGACGTCAACCGGCGCCTCGTCGCCTGGATGCGCGAGTACAACGAGCAGCGCCCTCCGGCCGAGCGGTTGTCCTTCCACGGCATGGACGCGCCGCTCGAGTTCACCGCGGCGAGCCCGCGCGGCCACCTCGAGCACGTCCGCGACTACCTCGGACTCGACCTCGACCTGGCGCCGCTCGCCGGCGACGACCAGCAGTGGAGCCGCATGGAGGCGGTCACCGACCCGGCCGCCTCGCCCGGCGACACCCCCGAGGCCCACCGGCTCCGCGCCGTCGCCGACGACCTCCTCACCGCCCTTTACTCGCGAGCGCCGCACCTGATCGCGGCGACCTCCCGCGCCGCCTGGGACCGCGCCAGGATCCACGCCGCCACCGCCGTCGACCTCCTGCGCTACCACCGCCAGGCCGCGGAGCGCATCGACGAGGCCGAGCGGTGGAGCCGCCTGTCGGCCGTCCGCGACGCGATCATGGCCCGGAACCTCCTCGACATCCGCGACCGCGAAGCCGGGCGCGGACCGACGGCGGTCCTGGCGCACAACATCCACCTGCAACGCAACGAGAGCCGCATGGAGATGGCGGGCATGACCCTCACCTGGTTCGGCACGGGGGCCGTCGTCGCGGCCCTCCTCGGCCCGAAGTACGGCTTCATCGCCGGCAGCCTCGGATTCGCCGGCGGCGAGGACTTCGGCGGCGCCGACGCGGTCCTGGTCGCGGACGGCGACAAGACGGCGCTCGCGCCCGCACCGGACGACGAGCCGGACCGGGACTGACCGCGAAGGGGCCGGACCGCGACGGCCGGGGCCGGGACTGACCGCGAAGGGCCGGCCCCGTCCGCTTCACGCGGCCGCGTCCGCCTTCGACTCGCGCCGGTCCTCCTCGTCGAACGACTCCTGCTCGGCGATGTCGCGCGCCAGGCGGGCGACCGTCCGGTCGAACACCTCCCGGTCACGCGGGTCGGCCAGGTCCCAATCGTCAAGGTGCCGGTCGAGCCAGCGCCGCCAGGCCGCCACGAACAGCTCGAACTCGGCCCGGCCGCGCGGGGTCAGGCTGAGCCGCCCCGCGTCGACCGCGAGATAGCCCTCCCGGACCGCCTGCACGAACACCGGCTGCAGCACCTGCGGCGGGAGCCGGTGGGCCGCGGCGATCCTCGGCAGTGTCGCGTCGATCCCGGCGACCTGCCGCATGTAGACCTGCCGCAGCGCCCACGACCCGGCCCGGTCGAGGGCGCTCACGCCGGACGCCGACTCGTACACCTCGGTGTAGACGGTGCGCCGGTCGCGCCGCATCAGGTCGGCGACCATCCGCGCGAGCCGCTCCTCCGACGGCGACGGGTCCGGGGCGCCGAAGCCCTCGCCCATGTCGACCGCGCGGCCGCGCGCCGCGTCGTGCAGCGGCCGCTCCTGGAGGAACCACGCCACCAGGAATCCGAGCACCGCGACCGGGACGGTCCACAGGAACACGAAGCCGATCGAGTCCGCGTACGCCTCCACGACCGGGGCGATCACATCGTCCGGGAGTTCGTGCAGCGCACCGGGACTCGCGACCGCGGCCGGGTCGAGCCCGGTCTGGGCGTACGCGGCGGCGAGCAGCGGCGGCGAGTGGTTGCTGAACAGGGTCCCGAAGATCGCCGTCCCGAACGTCGAGCCCACGGTCCTGAAGAACGTCACGCCCGAGGTCGCCGCGCCGAGCTGCGCGTACGGCACCGTGTTCTGGACCGCGATCGTGAGCACCTGCATCGCCAGGCCCAGGCCGAGACCCAGGACCAGCATGTACGCCGACTCCAGCCACACGCTGGTGCCCGGGCCCATCGTGGACATCAGGTACAGGCCCGCGGCCATGGTGCCGGTGCCGACGATCGGGAACACCTTGTACTTCCCGGTGCGGCTGACGACCGAGCCGGACATGATCGAGGTGGCGAGCATCCCGGCGACCATCGGCAGCGTCCGGTAGCCCGAGACCGTCGCCGAGTCGCCGTCCACGTACTGGAGGTACGTCGGCAGGAACGTCATGGCGCCGAGCATCGCGAACCCGACGATGAAACTCAGGACCGAGCACACCGTGAAGACCGGGTTCGCGAACAGCCACATCGGCAGGATCGGCTCGGCGGCCCGCCGCTCGACCGCCACGAACACCGCCAGGGCCGCGACCGCGCCCGCGAACATGCCGAGGATCGCCGGCGAGTCCCACGCGTACTCGTCGCCGCCCCATTCGAGCGCGAGGAGCAGCAGCGAGGTGCCGATCGCGACGAAGATCAGGCCCCAGTAGTCGATGACCGGCTTCACGGCCGAGCGCACGCGCGGCACCGTCGCGGCCGCCATCGCGATCATGACCACCGCGATCGGCACGTTCACGTAGAAGCACCACCGCCACGACAGGTGGTCGGTGAACAGCCCGCCGAGGGTCGGGCCGAGCACGGTCGTCACCCCGAAGACCGCGCCCATGGCACCCTGGTACTTGCCGCGCTCGCGCAGCGGGATCACGTCGGCGATGAGCGCCATCGCCGTCACCATGAGGCCGCCGGCGCCCAGGCCCTGGACCGCGCGGGCGACGATGAGGAACACCATGTCGCCACTGAACCCGGCGAGCGCCGAACCGCCGACGAACACGATCGCGCTGAGCTGGAAGATCGCCTTGCGCCCGAACATGTCGCCGAACTTGCCGACGACCGCCGACGCGATCGCCTCCGCGAGCAGATAGGACGTGACGACCCACGCCATGTGGCCGGCCCCGCCGAGGTCGGCGACGATCGTCGGCAGCGCCGTCGAGACGATCGTCTGGTCCAGCGCCGCCATGAGCATGCCGAGCAGGATCGTGACGAACACCAGGTTCCGGCGCGACCTGCCCAGGGCGGGGGGCGCGGGTTCCGCGTCGGCGGCCCGCTCGGCCGTGTCGACAGTGCTCATAGGCGGAACGATAGCCGCAAATCATGCCATGATCTCCGGATCGGAGGCCGGGCCCGCGACCTAAGATCGCTCCAGGCACGACCGACTCGGAGGCCGGATGGAACTGGTGGCGATCCTGTTCGCCCTCACCGTGGGCGGCCTCCTGCTGACCGCCGCCGCCGAGTGGATGCGCATCCCCGCACCGGTCCTCGTCTGCCTCTACGGACTCGCCCTCGGGCTCGTCCCCGGCATGCCCGCGCTCGACCTCGCCCCCGAGCACCTGCTGCCGGTCCTGCTGCCGCCGCTGCTGTGGGCCGCGGCCCGCAAGTACTCGTGGCGGCACTTCGCCGTGAACTGGCGCCCGATCGTCTTCCTCGCGGTCGTCCTCGTCTTCGTCACCGCCGCCGCCGTCGCCCTGCTGGCCGCCGCGATCAGCCCGGCCCTGCCCGTCACCGCCGCCGTCGTCCTCGGCGCGATCTGCGCCCCGCCCGACGCGGCCGCCGTCAGCGCCATCGCCGACCGGCTCGGCCTGCCCCGCCGGCTCGTCACCATCCTCGAAGGCGAGGGCCTGTTCAACGACGTCACCGCCCTGACCCTCTACAACGTCGCGGTCCTCGGCGTCGTCACCGGCTCGGTGTCGGCGATCTGGTCGGCCGGCCTGTTCGCGTACTCCGCGGTCGTAGCCGTCGCGGTCGGCCTCGGCGTCGGCTGGATCCTTGTCAAACTCGGATCCTTCGTGGACGACACCCGGGTCAGCACCGCCCTCGGCCTCACCGGCCCCTACATCGCCTACCTCCTCGCCGACGGCGTCAAGGCCTCCGGCGTCCTCGCCGTCATCTGCGCCGCGTTCTACATCGTGGCCCGCTCGAACGACCCCGACGACTACGAGGGGCGGCTCGTGCAGGGCTCGGTGTGGGAGGTCCTCGAGACCGCGCTCAACGCCCTCACCTTCGCGGTTGTCGGGATGGAGCTCGTCGACATCATCCAGGCCGTCGGCGACGGCGTCGGCGACCTGCTGTGGAAGGCGCTCGCGGTGGCGGGCGCCGTCATCGCCGTCCGCGCCCTCTGGCTCGGGCTCGCGATCATCTTGGGACGCAAGGGAATCGGCTGGAAACAGTTGGGGGAGCACCCGCGGCTGGCGGTCGTGACCGCCTGGGCCGGCATGCGCGGCGTCGTCACGATCGTGACCGCGCTGGCGCTGCCCGAGACGATCGCCGACGGCTCGCCGTTCCCCGGCCGCGAGCAGATCCAGTTCCTGTCCGTGGTCGTGGTGATCGCGACGCTGCTCGCGCAGGGCCTGACGCTGCCGGGGCTCATCGCGTTCCTCGGCGTCAAGGCCGACACCGCGAAGGAGACCGAGGCGCTGCGGTCCATCATGGCCGAATCCGGGAGGGCGGCCACGCAGCGGCTGCGCCGGCTCCGAGAGGAGGGCGAGGTCGACGACGAGGTCGCCGCCAGGATGGAGCAGTGGTACGACCGGCGCGCCGCCCAGGCCGCCTCCCTCGTGGAGGACCGCGAGGACCCCGAGACCGAGCGGCTCGCCGAGCGGTACGACGCGATGCAGCGCATCGAGGCCGAGATGCTCTCGGCCGCGACCGCGCGCCTGCTCCAGATGCGCGCCTCGCCCGGCCACGACCCCGCGCTCATCGACCGGGTCCTCGCCGCCCTCGACCACCGCGCCGTGGGCCGGCGCCGCCCGAACACCTGAACCGGGCCGCCCGCCGCGCTCGGCCTCCGCTGAAGGACCGCCGATGTGCCATATGACATGTCACATGGCACTCGACCGATGGGCCCCCGGAACCACCCTGACCCACGGGTACGACAACCGGATCCCCTTGAGGGACACTCGCATTGAGGGCTGCGCGGTGATTGCGGACCGCCGGTATGTCGCGGCCGGGCGCGGGGCCTCCTCGCGCTTAAGGTGGCGCTTGTGGAGAGACGAGACGCGATCGCGGCCGCGGGCCGATATGGGGCGCCGCTGTTCGCCGCGGCCCTGGCGCTGGCCGTGACCGGATGCGGCGCCGGCCAGGACGCCCAGACCAGCAAGATGGAGACGGCCATTTCCGGGGTCGACGTGGACGCCGGGGACCTCGCCCTGCGCGACCTCCAGATCGACTTCGGCGACAGCGGCTCCTACCCGGAGGGCGGCCAGGCGCCGCTGCGGGTCTGGATCGCGAACGACGGCGACGAGGCCGTGATCCTCGAGTCGGTGACGAGCCCGGACGCCGAGGCCGTCACGCTCGCGAACGAGACGGCGCCCGAACCCGAGCCCGAGACCCCGGTCGAGGAGACCCCCGGCGAGGCGTCCCCGAGCCCCGGCGAGGGCGGCGAGAGCCCCACGGCCGACGCGACCGCGACGCCCGACGCCGCCGAGTCGCCCGAAGGCGAGACGACCGCCACCGAGTCCCCTGCAGGCGAAGGCGAGGCCACCGCCGGCGCCGCCGGCGAACGCGAGTTCACCGTCGAGATCCCCGCGGGCGATTACGTGCGGCTGTCCCCGTCGTCCGGTTCCTTCCTGCTCCTGGAAGGACTCCAAGACGACCTCGCCATGGGATCCACCGTCGATCTCGAGTTCACCTTCTCGAACGGCGAGGTCGTCGAGGTCGCGATCCCCATGGGCAACTCCGAGGAGTCCGGCGAGCGCTCCTATTTCGGCGACCCGCACGAGCCCGCCGCCGAATAGGCGACACCGCGCTCCAGCGACACCACGACTCCGGCAACACCGCGACTCCGGCGGCTCCGCGTCCCGCGGGGCCGCCGTCGGCGTTCACCGCGACGGGCCCGGCACCTCGATGATCAGGATCGTCAGGTCGTCCGTGCGCAGGAACCCGCCCCGCTTGAAGTCGTCCTTGAGCCGGTCCTGGAGCCGCTCCGGGTCCCGCAGCCCCGACGCGATGTGGGCGTTGACCATCGAGACCAGCGGGAACGTCTGCCCCGCGGCGTTGCGGCCCTCCACGATCCCGTCGGTGAACGCGACGATCACGTCCCCCGGCATGAGCGCGGCCTCGCGGACCTCCGTGCTTTGCAGCCCGAAGTCGGTCAGCCCCAGCGGCGGCGTCGGCCGGGCCGGGATCGGCTCCGCCGCACCCCGCACCAGCAGCGGCGCCGGATGCCCGCACAGGACCACCCGGATCGTGTCGTGCCGGGGCGTGATCTCGATGAGCACCGCCGTCGCGAACGACTGCTCCCACTCGCCGCGCCCGCGGTTGTGCAGCCGCACCCGCCGCTCCAGGCGCGCGGCCAGCGTCGCCAGGTCCGGGTCGTCGAGCGCGCGCTCGCGGAACGTCCCCAGGAGCGCCTCGGTCAGGTGCACGGTGCTCAGACCGTGCCCCTGGACGTCGCCCACGACCGCGCGGATCCCCGCGTCGGTCTCCTGCACGTCGTAGAAGTCCCCGCCGAGCAGGCCCGGACTGCCGTCGTGCGTCTTGTACGCCACCGCGACCCGCAGCCCGCCGACCGTCGGCGGCAGCTCGGGGAGGATCGCGCCCTGGACCGCCTCGGCCACCAGCGTCATGTCCAGCAGCCGCATGACGATCCGGTTCCTGACCCACGCGAGCACCGTGCAGACCACGCCGACCGCGATGATCGGCGGCAGGTCGCTCCAGGCGCTCTGCGGGTACGGCAGCAGCCCGAGCGCCTCGTCCCCGGCGCCGACGATCGCGGCGACCGCGAGTGTCGCGACCGCGGTGGCGACCGGCCCGTTCACGAGCGCGGTGAACGCCGGCAGGAACACCAGCGTGTAGTCGGCGTACGGCCGCATCCCGGGGACGGCGAACGCGAGCGGCACGGTCGCGGCCAGCAGGATGACCGGCAGCAGCCGCAGCGTCAGCACCGAGGCGGGGTGGCCGGAGGCGATCCGGTCCCACGGGGTGTCGGGCATGACGTAGGACCGGATGTAGCCCGGCACGTCCGCCGGGTCGGCCCGCCGCTTCATGCCGAGAGCCTAGCCAGGATGCCGGTTCGCCGAGTTCCCATCAGGGAAAACGGACGGCGGCGCTGGGAGCCGCCGCCGTCCGCCCGTGCTCGCAGCGGGGCCGGCTTCAGGAGGTCTCGGCCCCGACCGCGTCGATGGTCTCGCGCAGCCGCTGCTCCTCCTCCGAGGAGAGGTTCGTCTGGAGCAGGCGCCCCTGGTAGCGGCCGCCGAGCTCCTCGACGACGCGGTCCTCGGTGGCCGAGACGACCAGGAGGACCAGCGCGGCCGTGCCGGGCGCCAGCTCGGTGCCGAGCTCCTTCATGAACGAGTCGTCGACCCCCACGTCGGTGAGCGCGCCGCCCGCGGCCCCCGCGGCCGCGCCGACCGCCATGCCGAGCAGCGGCGCGAAGAACAGCAGGCCGATGAGGCCGCCCCACAGCGCACCGCCGGCGGCGCCGACGCCGACCGTCGAGTTCGCCTGGTGCAGCTTGACCTTGCCGTCGTCCCGCCGTTCGACGACCACGGCGTCGGCGAGCTTGATCAGCTCCCGCTTCTGCATGCCGACGAGTTCGCCCAGGACCGTTTGGGCGGTGGGGACGTCCGGGTAGGCCACGGCGATCAGTTTGCTCATGGGCGCTTCCTTCCTGCAGGGCCGCCGGCGGCGGCATCTGGGCCGATTCTGGCCCCCGCCCGGTGGCGTGTCCGGCGATCGCGCAAATCCCGGACGGCGGCCGGCGCCCCGCCCGCGCCGGGCCGCTCCCGGGATCCGACGCGGCTTCCCGCGTTTCGGGATCGGCGGTTGACGCCCGCCCCCGACCTGTCTATATTTCCCATAGATTTGGTAGAGATTTTTGCCCGGTTGCCGTCTCGGAAGGCCTCGCTTGTGAAATCCCTAGTCCTCCTCGGGCTGGTCGGCCTGGTCGCCCAGCTCATCGACGGCAGCCTGGGCATGGCCTACGGCGCCACCTCGGCGACGCTGCTGCTGGCGATCGGCACCAACCCCGCCTCCGCGTCGGCCACCGTCCACCTCGCCGAGATCGGCACGACCCTCGCCTCGGGCACCGCGCACTGGCGCTTCGGGAACGTCGACTGGAAGGTCGTCCTCAAGATCGGCGTCCCCGGCGCGGTCGGCGCCTTCCTCGGCGCGACGTTCCTGTCCTGGCTCTCCACCGAGTCGGCCGCGCCGGTCATGTCGCTCATCCTGCTCGCGCTCGGCCTGTACCTGCTCATCCGCTTCACCCTCCGCGGGCTGGACAGCCGCAACCTCGGCAAGCCCCTGCGCAAGCGCTTCCTGACCCCGCTCGGCCTCGTCGGCGGCTTCATCGACGCGACCGGGGGCGGCGGCTGGGGCCCGGTCGGCACCCCGGCCCTCCTCGCGAGCGGCCGCATCGAGCCCCGCAAGGTCATCGGCTCGGTCGACACCTCTGAGTTCCTGGTGGCCGTGGCCGCCTCGATCGGCTTCCTCATCGGCCTCGGCGGCGAGAACATCGACTTCGCGTGGGTCGGGGTGCTCCTGCTCGGCGGGCTCATCGCCGCCCCGATCGCCGCCTGGCTGGTCCGGCACGTCCCGCCGCGCGTCCTCGGCTCCGCCGTCGGCGGCATGATCGTCCTGACGAACGCCCGCACGCTCCTGCGCTCGGAGTGGATCGACGCCTCGGACGCCGCCCGGGTCGCCGCGTACATCGCGATCGCGGTCGTGTGGGCCGCGGCCGTCGTCTACTCGGTGCGCCGCCACCTCGCCGAACGCGACGTCGGCGGCCCGGTCCTCGACAAGGCGAACCACCCCGCGCCCAAGGACGAGCCGGCCGCCGAGACGGCCTGAGCCGCCGCCCGACCCCGTCAAGCCGCAGCGGGCCCGCACCCACCGAGGTGCGGGCCCGCTGCGCATTACTCGGACCTCGACTGTCCCTATTGGATTTGGGGGACGACCTCCGGACCCGCCTCCAGTAGCATGTTCCCTCAACGTGGCCGCTGACGCACCGCTGGAGGCACTGTGGCGCTGTTCTACCAGGCAGTACTCCGCGACGGCGGGCAGCGGCTCGGCCCGCGGCTGCGGCGGTGCTTCGCCGCGTGGGCCGGCGTCGACGACGACGGGTCGCCCCGGCTCGAACGCTCCCGCGGCCGCACCCGGATCACCTTGGCCGACACCGAAGTCTGCGGCCGCTACAGTCTCGACGAACCGACCGGCACCGGCCGCCTGCGCACCACCGCGACCTGGGCCGCCGGCCCCCGGCCCGAGCGGAGCTGGGTCCAGGTCACCGTCGAAGGCGACCTCTCGGCGACCGCCGAGCCCGTCCGGGCGCCCGGCTTCATGCCTGCCTACCTCGCGACCGGCCGCGCCACCGACGGCGCCGTCCCGGTCGAGGCCGGCGTCCACGTCGTCGGCCCCGAGGAGGTCAAGGACCTCACCGGCCGGCTCGCCGACCGGTCCCGGGCCGTCCCGATCATCGTCCTCACCGTCGACCGCACGGACCCCGCCGTCGCCGCCTCCTGCGCCGGCCACCTCGCCGAGGCCCTCGCCGGCATCGCGTCCGTCGTCCGCCTCCACGACGCGAAGACCCAGGACGAGCTGAACACCTGGCTCGGCCCCGACCTCAGCGTCTTCGGCGGCGGCCTGCGCACTTACCTGCCCGGCGTCCGCCCCGGCGCCGAGTCCTACGCGATGCGCCACCAGCCCCGCGGGGGCAACGCCATCCGCGAGATGGGCACCCGCGCGCTCGACGTCGTCATCACCGGCGTCGTCGAGCTGTCCGCCCACCGCCCGGTCCCGCCCGACATCCGCCCGACCGCGCCGCGCGTCTCCCGCATCCTCGCCGGGGCCCTCGACCCCGCCGCGCTCCACGCCGCCCCGCCCACCCCGGCCGCGATCGCCGTCCCGCGCCAGCCGAAGGCCCCCGGGCCCGCCGAGCCGCCCCGGCCCCCGATCCCCGAGCAGCCCGGCGAACCGGCCCCGGACCCCGAACCACCCGCCGACGCGGCCCCGGCCGGACCCGCCACCGCTCCCGCCGCCGCGGGCTCGGACGCCCCCGGTGCCGCCGGACCCGCCCCTGCCGCTCCCGCCGCCGACGGCACCGGCGCCCTCGCCGCCGACATCGCCGAGCGGCTCGCCGACCACCTCGACGACGCCGTCCTCGAAGCGCTCGTCGACATGGCCCGCGGCGGCGACTCCGAGACCACCGCCCTCATCAAGACCATGTCCGCCCACCTCGACGCGCTCACCCGCGCCGTCGAGTCCACCGGGCTCCTGGGCCGCCGCGGCCGCGGCGACGAGTTCGAGCGCCTCCGCCGCGAATACGACCGGCTCGAACTCGACTACGTGGAACTCCAGGAGCACGAACGCAAGGCCCAGGACCGCATCCGCTGGCTCGAGAGCCGCCTCGCCGAGCACGCCGACCCGGTCTACGGCGTCCAGGCGCCCGACGGGCCCCCGGAGGCCGAGAGCCTCATGGACGTCGTCCAGCGCGCCCGCAAGCAGCTTCGCCGCCTCGACCTGCCCGACACGCTCGACACCGAGGTCTCCCGCCTCGACGTCACCTACCCCCGCCAGCGCCGCCGCTGGACCGGCCGGGCGTGGGACGCCCTGCGCGCCCTCGACGCCTACGCCGCCGCGCGTGCCGAGGACCGCTTCACCGGCGGCTTCTACGACTGGTGCTCCCGGCCCCTGCCCGGCGAGCCCCACATCATCCCGACCATGGTGTCCATGAAGGAGTCCGATTCGGTCTCGGGCAACCCGAAGTTCTACCGGGCGCGACTGTTCCGCGTCCCCGCCGAGCTCGATCCGTCCGGGCGCGTCTACATGCCCGCCCACATCAAACTCCAGCCCGTCGGCTCGCCCGCGCCCCGGATGCACTTCCTCGACGACGCCGGCGGCGCCACCGGGAAGATCTGGATCGGCTACCTCGGCGACCACCTGCCGAACACGCGCACCAACTGAGCGGACCGGCACCCCCGCCCGACGCGGCGCTCCCGTAGGCTCGGGGAGAACCCGGGAGGAGCGACGATGGACTTCATGAGCCGCAACGCGCGCTGGATCGCCCTCGCGGCGGTGCTCGCGGTCATGGCCCCGTTCCTCGCTTGGGGGCTGGGCGCCCTCTTCGCGGTCGACACCTTCCTCGTGGCCGTGATCCTGCTGGCGGCCGTCGTGGTGGCCGTCGTCCTCCTGGCCCGGTCGCAGAACGACGAGGAGTGATCATGGCACGAAGGAGCCACCGCCTCTTCGCCCGCTGGTACCCCAAGGCCGCCGCCTCCATTGAGGACCGCGGCCTGGGCGAGCAGCGGGCGCGGCTCCTGGCAGGACTGAGCGGACGGGTGCTGGAGGTCGGCTGCGGCCACGGCGCCAACTTCCGGCACTACCCGGGGGCCGTGACCGAGCTGGTCGCGGTCGAACCCGAAGAGGCCCTGCGGGACCTCGCCCGCGAGGAGGCCGGGGCCGTCGGCCGCGAGGCCACCGTCCTCGACGGGCAGGCCGAGCAGCTCGCCTTCGAGAACGACTCCTTCGACGCGGTCGTCGCCACCCTGGTGCTGTGCTCGGTGGAGGACCAGGGCCGCGCGCTCGCCGAGATCCACCGGGTGCTCAAGCCCGGCGGGCGCCTGGTGCTCCTCGAGCACGTCGGCTCCGCCAACCGCAACGTGCGCGCGCTGGAGTACCTGTTCGACGTCGTGCTCTGGTCGCACGTGATGGGCGGCTGCCACACCTCCCGCGACACCGGCGCCGCCCTCGCGGCCGCCGGCTTCGACACCGCGGGCCTGGAGGCGCACCGGCTGCCGTACCTGCCCTACCCGCTGAAGGCGAGCCCCCACCTCGCCGGCGAGGCCCGCAAACCCGCATAGCCGACGGCCCCGCCTCGCGAGGCGGGGCCGCTTCACTGCTCGATGCGGCCGTACGCCTTCAGGGTCCGGAGCCGGGCGAGGGTGAGGAAGCCGCCCCATTCGTGGACCACCGCAGGGGTCCACATCGCGAAGTTCGGCGCCCACCCGCCGTCGTCGTTCTGGGCCTCGACCGCCCGGTCGAGGTGGAGGTCGATCTCGTCGTCGCTGAACAGCCGGCGCGCCATGGTCCCCGGCGCCGGTGCGAGGTCGATGGGGGAGTGGACGTGCCCGGGCGCGTCGGGGTCGATCGCGGCGGCGGTGCGCAGGGACGCCCGCAGCCGCTGGAACTCGGACTCGGCGCGCTCGCGGTCGGGGACGCGCTCGAGGAAGTTCAGGATGCACATCGCGTCGTACGCCTGGATCTCGCCGATCTCGCCGATCGCCTTCCAGCAGAACTCGGTCGCCGGTCCCAGCCACGGGTGGTCGACGCCGTGGGCGTGCAGGAGGCCGGCGATCGGCGCGGTCGGGTTGAGCGCGGCGGGCGGCTTCTCGCCCTGTGGCTGCCACCAGGGGGCGCGCTCGTCGTCGAGGACGCTCGGCAGCACCCACGGCACCCCGCCATCCTCAGTGGAGTGCGCTTGGAGCCAGTCGCACACGCGCAGGAGCATCGGCTCGTCGGGGGCGGCGATGCCGTCGACCATCCACAGTGCGATCTCGGCGCCCTGCGGCTGGCTGCCCGAGCCGCGCAGGTCGGGCTCGATCGCGTGGCCGAAGCCGCCGTCGAGGTTCTGGTAGGCGGCGACGGCGTTGCGCACGAGTTCCCCTGGGGCGCCGAGGAACGCGTGCTCGAACCTGAGCCGGTCGACGAGCCTGGCGTGCAGTTCCAGGTACCGCTCCGCGGCGGCGAACGCGGTTTCGCTGAGCGTCTTCATTCGGTGCCCTTCGTCGGTTGCAGGCGTCCGACCGTACCGGCGGGGTGCGACAGCCGGGTGGCGCGGCCGTGGTGCGGTCCGGTCCGGCGGCTCAGCCCATCTCCCGCTCGAAGGCCGCGTAGACCTCGTCGTTGAACAGCACGAACCGGATGTCGTCCACTTCGGTCCCGCTCGCGCGCACCGTGTCCACCGCGATCTGCGCGGCCGATTCCGCCGACCAGCCGTATACCCCCGCCGAGACGGCGGGAAACGCGACGGACGCGGCCCCCAGTTCGCCGGCGACGCGCAGCGACTCGCGGTAGCAGGAGGCCAGCAGCGCGCTCCGGTCCTCGTCGGCGGAGTAGACCGGCCCGACGGTGTGTATCACCCACCGCGCGTCGAGCCGCCCGGCGGTGGTCGCGACGGCCTGCCCGGTCGGGAGGCCGCGCCCGTACTTGGACGCCCGCAGGGCCCGGCACTCGTCGAGGATCGCGGGCCCGCCGGCGCGGTGGATCGCCCCGTCGACACCGCCGCCGCCCATGAGCGAGGAGTTCGCGGCGTTGACGATCGCGTCGACGCGCTGCCCGGTGATGTCGCCTTTGAGGATCGTGATGGCCATGCCCGCATTCAAGCACGGGCCGCGGTTCGGGAGCGGCCGCGCCCGTTCGCCGGCCGCCGCCCGCACCGGTCGGTAGCGTGCGAACGACGGGCCCGTTGCGCAATCGTGACGTCTGCGCGTCATGGAACCGGGTTGACGAAGCCACAAGGAGCCATGTATAACCAAATGAATCCAAGTGAAACGGGGGTGGAACCACATGTTCGCGGAAGAGCGGCAGCAGCGCATCGCCGAACGTGCGCGCACCGAGGGCCGGGTGGACGTCGCCGACCTCGCGGCGTCGTTCGGGGTCACCACCGAGACCATCCGCCGCGACCTCACCGCCCTCGAGCGCCGGGGCGTCGTCAAGAAGGTCCACGGCGGCGCGATCCCCCTCGAGCGCCTCGGCTTCGAGCCCACGGTCGCCGCCCGCGACACCGTCCAGACCGCCGCGAAGGAGCGCATCGCCGCCGCGGCCCTCGCCGAGGTCCCCGAGGAGGGCGCGATCCTCCTCGACGCCGGCACCACCACCGCCCGCCTCGCCGAGGCCCTCCCCGGCGACCGCGACCTCACCGTCGTCACCAACTCCGTCCTCATCGCCTCGCTCCTCGCCGCCAAGCCCCGCCTCACCGTCCTCATCGTCGGCGGCAAGGTCCGCGGCCGCACCATGGCCGCCGTCGACGACTGGGCCCTGCGCGCCCTCGCCGACACGTTCGTGGACGTCGCGTTCCTCGGCGCGAACGGCATCAGCGCCGAACGCGGCCTGACCACCCCCGACACCGGCGAGGCCGCCGTCAAGCGCGCCATGATCAACGCCGCCCGCACCGCCGTGGTCCTCGCCGACCACACCAAGGTCGGCAACGACTGCCTGGCGCGCTTCGGCACGCTCGACCAGGTCGACCTGCTCGTCACCGACACCGGCCTCGACGCGGACCTCGCCGCCGACCTCGAGGCCGCCGACCTGAAAGTGCGGCTCGCATGATCGTCACCGTCACCGCCAATCCCAGCCTCGACCGCACCATCGCCGTCGACCGGCTCCGCCGCGGCGAAGTCAACCGGGCCGCCAGCGACCGCGTCGACCCGGGAGGCAAGGGCGTCAACGTCTCCCGCGCGCTCATCGCCAACGGCCACGCCACCCGCGCGGTCCTCACCACCGGCGGGCACGCCGGGACCGAGCTCGTCGACCTCCTCGCCGAAGCGGGCGTGCCGATCATCGACGTCCCCGTCTCCCAGGGGATCCGCTCGAACCTCACCATCGCCGAGGCCGACGGCACCGTCACCAAGCTCAACGAGTCCGGCCCCGCCCTGCGGGTCGAGGAGGTCGAGGAGCTCCTCGACGCCGCCGTCGCGGCCCCGCCGAACTACGACGAGCAGGCGGCGTCGAGCAGCATCGACCGGCCCACCGCCTGGATCGCCGGCTGCGGCAGCCTCCCGCCCGGGGTCGGCGCCGACTTCTACGCCGTCCTCGTCGAGCGCACCCGCGCCGCCGGGGCCCGCGCCGCCGTCGACACCTCCGGCCCGGCCTTCGCCGCGTGCCTCCAGGCCGGGCCCGACCTCGTCAAACCCAACCGCGAAGAACTCGCCGAAGCCGCCGGCGCGCCGATCGCGAACCTCGGCGACGCCGTCGCCGCCGCCCAGGCCCTCCGCGCCCGGGGCGCCCGCGCCGTCCTCGCCAGCCTCGGCGCCGACGGCGCGATCCTCGTCGACGACACCGGCGTGCACCACGCGGTCGCGCCGCCCGCCGGGCCCGTCGCCAGCACCGTGGGCGCCGGCGACGCCGCCCTCGCCGGGTTCCTCGCGGCCGGCGGCACCGGCCCCGAAGCCCTCGCCGCCGCCGTCGCCTGGGGCACCGCCGCGGTCGCGCTCCCGGGCTCGATCATGCCCGGCCCCACCGACATCGATCTCGGCGCCGTCGAGGTCACATCGACCCCGGACCCCGGCCGGGCCCTGCGCTGAGCACCAGAAGGAGCACCACATGTCCGAGCTGATCACCGCCGACCTGGTCGACCTCGACCTCCGCGGCGCCGACCGCCACGAGGCGACCGCGGCCCTCGCCGGCCGCCTCGCCGCCGCCGGACGCGTCACCGACACCGAGGGCTTCCTCGCCGACGTGCGCGCCCGCGAAGCGCAGATGCCGACCGGCATCGAAGGCGGCATCGGCATCCCGCACGCCCGCAGCGCCCACGTCACCGCGCCGAGCCTCGCCTTCGGGCGCTCCGAGGCCGGCATCGACTTCGGCGCCGACGACGGCCCCGCCGACCTCGTCTTCCTCATCGCCGCACCCGAAGGCGGCGGCTCCGAGCACATGACCATCCTCGCGTCCCTGGCGCGCAGACTCGTCCACCGGGACTTCACGACCGCGCTGCGCGACGCGCCCGACGCCGCCGCGGCCGCAGCCCTCATCAACAGCGCCCTCGCCTAGCGGGCCCGCATCACGAAGAAGGTGCACGAACAATGAAGCTCGTCGCAGTCACCTCATGCCCCACCGGCATCGCCCACACCTACATGGCCGCCGAAGCCCTCGAGCAGGCCGCCAAGGACGCCGGGCACGAGATCCACGTCGAGACGCAGGGCGCCGCCGGCGCCGAAGCGCTCGACCCCGCCGACATCGCCCGAGCCGACGCGGTCATCTTCGCCGCCGACGTCGACGTCCGCGACAAGGACCGCTTCGCCGGCAAACCGCTCGTCTCCGGCCCCGTCAAGCGCGGCATCAACCACGCCGCCGACATGGTCGCCGAAGCCGTCGCACAGGCCGAGGCCGCGCCCGCCGGACCGGCAGCCGCCGCGGCGCCCGCCGCCCCGGCCGGACCCAGGCTCGGACCCGGCGGGAAGCTCCGCCTCTGGCTCATGACCGGCGTGTCCTACATGCTCCCGTTCGTGGCCGCCGGCGGCATCCTCATCGCCCTCGCGTTCGTCATCGGCGGCGCCGAGATCGCCAACGTCGTCAACGGCGGCGAATTCCAGGGCACCACCTACGAGGCCATCACCGACCCGACGCAGATCCTCGGCCAGGCCGGCATCGCCGGGCTCATGTTCGCCATCGGCGGGCTCGCGTTCTCCATGCTCGTGCCGATCCTCGCCGGGTTCATCGCCTTCGGCATGGCCGACCGCATGGGCATCGCGCCCGGCGTCGTCGGCGGCCTCATCGCCGTCAACGTCGGCGCGGGCTTCCTCGGCGGCCTCGCCGCCGGCCTCATCGCCGGCGCGATCGTCATGGCGCTCAAGCTCATCAAGGCCAACCAGGCGTTCGCGGGCATCATGCGGATCGTCATCATCCCGCTCGTGGGCGTCTTCGCCGTCGGCTTCATCATGCTCGTCCTCATCGGACAGCCGATCGCCGACGCCCAGGCCTGGCTCACCGACTGGCTCGCCGGGCTCTCCGGCGTCAACGCGGTCCTCCTGGGCGTCATCCTCGGCGCCATGATGGGCTTCGACCTCGGCGGCCCGGTCAACAAGGTCGCGTACCTGTTCGGCGTCGGCGCCCTCGCCAGCGGCGACTTCACCGTCATGGCCGCCGTCATGGCCGCGGGCATGGTCCCGCCGCTCGGCCTCGCACTCGCGAGCGTGGTGCGGCCCAAGCTGTTCACGCAGGCCGAACGCCAGTCCGGGAAGGCCGCCTGGCTCCTCGGGGCCTTCTTCATCACCGAAGGCGCGATCCCGTTCGCCGCGGCCGACCCGCTCCGCGTCATCCCGTCCACCATGGTCGGCGGCGCCGTCGCGGGAGCCGTCTCCATGGCCTTCGGGGCGAGCCTGCGCGCCCCGCACGGCGGCATCTGGGTCATCCCGCTCATCGGCGACCCGGGCGGCTTCATCGTCGCCCTGCTCGCCGGCACCGTCGCGACCGGCCTGTGCGCGGTCGCCCTCAAAACCGCCTGGAAGTCGAAGGCCGCCCAGGCCGTCGACGACTCGGCCCTGGTCACCATCTAGCCAACGGGGAAGCACATGTCCGAACGCACCGTCGTCATCGGCTCCAGCGTGGGCCTCCACGCCCGGCCCGCCGCACTGTTCGTGCAGGCCGCCGCCGCGCAGCCGGTCCCGGTCACCATCGGCAAACCCGGCGGGGAGCCCGTGGACGCCCGATCGATCCTGTCGGTTCTCGGCCTGGACGCCAAGGGCGGCGAGGAGGTCGTCCTCCGCGCCGACGGCGAGGGCGCCGAAGCGGCCCTCGACGCCCTCGAAACGGTCCTCGCCACCGACCACGACGCCTAACCGACCGCGATGACCGCACGAGGGGAGCGACCATGAACGTCGAGCTGACCGGTATCGGAGTGAGCCCCGGAGTGGCGACCGCGCCCGTCGCGCGCCTCGCCGCCCCGCCCGAACTCGGGGCCGACACCGGACCCGAACCCGACCCCGACGCGGCGCTCGCCTCGGCGAAGGCCGCCCTCGAAGCGGTCGCCGCCGACCTCGAAGCCCGCGCCTCGCGCGCCGAGGGACCGGCCGGGGACGTCCTGTTCGCCCAGTCGATGATGCCGCGCGACCCGGCGCTGGCCGACCGGGTCGCGAAGGCCCTCGCCGAGGGCCGCTCGGCCCCGCACGCGGTCGCCGCGGCGTTCGCGTCGTTCCGGGCCGCCCTGGAGGCCGCCGGCGGCTATCTCGCCGAGCGGGCCGCCGACCTCGACGACCTGCGCGACCGGACCGTCGCGACCCTGCTCGGGCTGCCGATGCCCGGCGTGCCGGACCCGGGCCACCCGTTCGTCCTGGTCGCACGCGACCTCGCACCGGCCGACACGGCCGCGCTCGACCCCGCGCAGGCCGTCGCGGTCGTGACCGAGCAGGGCGGTCCCACCAGCCATACCGCGATCCTCGCGAAGTCCATGGGGCTGCCCGCGGTCGTCGCGTGCCCGGACGCCGCGTCCCTCGAGGACGGTGTCACGGTCCTGGTGGACGGCCGCGCCGGCACGGTCGCCGTCGATCCCGGCCCCGAGCGGGTGCGGCGGGCCTTGGAGGGGGAGGCCCGCCGCACCGAGGCCCTGTCGGGCAGCCGCGGACCCGGCCGCACCGCCGACGGCCGGGCCGTGCAGCTGCTGGTGAACCTCGGCTCCCCGGCCGATCTCGCCGCGGCCGCCGAGGCCGACTGCGAAGGCGTGGGCCTGTTCCGCACCGAGTTCCTCTTCCTCGATCGCGCGACCGCACCCGCGGTGGAGGAGCAGACCGAGGTGTACGCGCAGGTCTTCGCGTCCTTCACCGGACGCAGAGTGGTGGTGCGCACGCTCGACGCCGGCGCCGACAAGCCGCTCGCGTTCGTCGACCACGGCCAGGAGCCGAACCCGGCGCTCGGCGTCCGCGGCATCCGCTTGGCGCGCAGCGCGGCCGGCGCCGCGCTCCTGGAGGACCAGCTCGCCGCGATCGGCGCCGCGGCCGCCGCGACCGACGCCGACGTGTGGGTCATGGCCCCGATGGTCGCGACCCCGGGCGAGGCCCGCGCGTTCGCCGCGCGCTGCCGCGACCACGGCCTGGACACCGCCGGCGCCATGATCGAGGTCCCGGCCGCGGCCCTGCGCGCCTCGCGCATCCTCGACGAATGCGACTTCGCGAGCCTGGGCACCAACGACCTCGGCCAGTACACGCTCGCGGCCGACCGCATGAACGGCGCGCTCGCCGAGCTCCTGGACCCGTGGCAGCCGGCCCTGCTCGACCTGGTCGGTCTCGCCGCCGAGGCCGGCCGCGAGTCCGGCAAGCCCGTCGGCGTGTGCGGTGAGGCCGCCGGCGACCCGCTGCTCGCGTGCGTCCTGGTCGGATTGGGCGCCACGAGCCTGTCGATGGCGCCGTCGGCGATCGCGGCGGTGCGGGCCGAGCTCGCCACGCGCACCTACGAGGAGTGCGCTGCGCTCGCGGCCACCGCGATCGGCGCCGACGACGCGCGC
>NZ_WIAO01000032.1 GCF_009451885.1 Glycomyces albidus | reverse complement strand
CCCCGCCGGGCCGCGGCCTCGCATTCGCAAGGGGGTGCCGCCCCGGCCCGAGGCCGGGGCGGCACCCCTTGCGTCGTCTCGGGCTACTTGAAGCCGCGGTGCATGGCGACGGCGCCGCCGGTGAGGTTCCTCCAGGCGACCTTGCGGAAGCCGGCCTTGACGATGCGGTCGGCGAAGGCGGCCTGGTCGGGCCATTCGAGGGTGGACTCGGAGAGGTAGCGGTAGGCGTCGGGGTCGGAGCCGACGCGGCCGGCGACCTTCGGGAGGACGTGCTTGACGAAGACGCCGTGGGCCTTGCGGTAGGGCTTCCAGACGGGCGTGGAGACCTCGCAGAGGACCATGCGGCCGCCGGGGGCGAGGACGCGGCGGATCTCGGTCAGGCAGGCGTCGAGGTCGGCGACGTTCCGGATGAAGAAGGACCCGGTGACGGCGTTGAACGCGTTGTCGGCGAACGGCAGGTGCAGCGCGTCGGCGTTCACGAGCGGGACCTGGCGGTCCTTGTGCGCCTTGAGCATCCCGAGGGAGAAGTCCACGCCGATGACGTCGGCGCCGGACTTGGCGAGCTCGACGGTGGAGACGCCGGTGCCCGCGCCGAGGTCCAGGCAGCGCTCGCCCGGCTGCAGGCTCAGGGCCTCGCGCACCGCGCGGCGCCAGCGCTTGTCCTGGCCGGCGACCATGACGGTGTTGGCCCGGTCGTAGCCCGGCGCGACGCGGTCGAACATCGCCGCGATCCGGCCGGGTTCTTTACGCGGGGTATTCGCTTCGTTCGCCTCGATCACCTCGACAGCCTCGCACACCGCGCAGAGAAAATCCGCCGGAGCCCTGTCGGTGTGGGCCCCGGCGGATCAAGGGGTTATATCGGGCGCGCGCGGGGTTCACACGTCGCGGGCGGCCATGAGGGAGCAGGGAGTGGCCGCTCGCTCGCCCGGAGAGGGAGCTTCGCTGGGGTCCGTCGGAACCGCTTGCGGCGCAAGGAGGGGCGGAGCGGTCGGTGATCCGTTCACTGCGCCTCCCTCGTGCCGTCGGACCCTGCGCAGGGGTTCGCGGCTCATTCTGGGATGACGCTGAGAGATCCCCCGAGTGCGGTCTGCGCTACAGCATTACCTTGACGCATGGAAGCTGTGATGTCGATCTATGAAACCGAACCGTTATCGCGCGTAACCCATCCGATAACTAGGAGGTGTGCGCCGTCACAGAAGGCGGCCGAGTCGTCACGATGGGACCGAATCCCGAGGTTGGAGCCGGTTTAGGCTTACAAGTCCGGCATCGTCAGGCCGGGAGGAAGCGGCGGCGGGGCGCGCGGTGCGCGCCCCGCCTTCTCCAGGGGATACACAGAGAGGCGGGCCTCTCCGATGAATCAGGACTGACGGCCGGGTGAACACCGCGGGCCGCATCCAGCATTGCGGACGCACTGGCCGCTCGGCAAGTGTCGAGATCGAAGCGTTATGGACCGCCGCCCGGCGAAGCGGTGCTACCGCTCGGTGAGGCGGCCCTTCAGCACGGTGGCGGTGCAGTTGCCGGCGGCGCCGGTGACGAGGGCGGCGTAGGGGTCGCCGTCGGTGTCGACGTCGAAGACCGCGAGGTCGGCGCGGGCGCCTTCCTTGAGGACGCCGATGTCGTCGCGCCCGAGGGCCTTGGCCCCGCCTTCGGTGGCGGCGCGGACGAGCCATTCGTTGAGGCCCTCGCCGCCGTCGCCCTGGGCGAGGGCGAGCCTGCGGAGGACGGGCCATTCGGCGGCGACGTCGAGGTCGGGGGCCGAAGCGCGGGAGTCGGTGCCGACGGCGACGGTGTTGCCTTCGGCGCGCAGGGCCGCGACCGGGGGCTCGCCGGCTTCGAGGCGGGCGTTCGAGCGGGCGCAGACGGCCACGGCGGTGCCCTTGGCGCGCAGGAGTTCCCGGTCGGTCTTGTCGAGGTGGACGCCGTGGGCGACGTGGGAGTCGGGGCCGAGCCAGCCGACCTTGTCCATCTGGGCGGCCGGGGAGTGCCCGGCGCCGCCGTCGGCGAGTTCGAGGTCGAGGCCGGCGCGGCGGTTCATGAACGCGAACGGGCCGGAGCCGCGGCGCACGAACATGTCCTCGTGCATGGTCTCGGCGAGGTGGGGGTGGAGGCGGATGTCGAGGGTCCGGGCGAGTTCGGCGAGGCCCTTGGCGACGTTGGTGCCGAGCGTGTAGAGCGTGTGGGGGCTGATGCCGACGGCGACGTCGGAGTTGTTGACCGCGCGGGTGTCGGTGACGACTTCGCGCCAGGCGCTGCGGCGGACCTCCCAGGCGGCGTCGTCGATGAAGCACGCCTCCCAGTAGGCGACGCCGGCGAGGTCGGAGGCGAGGAGCGGCGCGAAGCCGGCCGCGGGGGTGACGATGTCGGCGACGGCGGTGACGCCGTTGCGGAGGGACTCGTCGATGCCTTCCTGGACGGAGGCCTTCCAGGCTTCGTCGGCGGTCTCGGGGTTGCGCCGGGCGAACTCCTGGATCCACTCGAAGAACTCTTTTTCGTTGCCGTACATGTCGGCGAACGCGGTGTAGCAGAGGTGGGTGTGGGCGTTGACCAGGCCCGGGGTCATGACGCCGGTGAAGGCGGTGGTCTCGTCGGCTTCCGGGGCGCCGTCGGCGGGGCCGACGTAGGCGATCCGCCCGCCGTCGACCCCGACCGCGCCCTCCCGGATCGGATCGCCCGCGAGCGGGACGACGACAGGGGCGGTGTAAACGTGCATGGTCCCGAGCTTACTCAGGTCCTATGCGGATGCCTCTAGCGCCGCGTACGCCGGTCGGACGACCTCTTCGAGGATCCGGCGGCGCTCGGGGTGGTGGAGGAAGGACGCCTTGACCGCGTTCTCGGTGCAGCGCTTGACCTCCGCCCAGCCCCAGCCGAAGGTCTCGGAGAGGAGCTGGAACTCGCGGGAGGTGTGGGTGCGGCTCATGAGGCGGTTGTCGTTGTTGACGGTGACGCGGAAGCCGAGGTCGTACAGCTCCTTGATCGGGTGGGTCTCGATGGACTCGGCGCCCTCGGTCTGGAGGTTCGAGGACGGGCAGACCTCGAGGGCGATGCGGCGGTCGCGGATGTAGTGCGCGAGGTTCGAGAGCTTCGCGCCGTCGCCGGTGAGGTCGATGTCCTTGATGAGCTGGACGCCGTGGCCGATGCGGTTCGCGCCGCAGACCGCGACCGCGCCCCAGATCGACTCGGGGCCGGACGACTCGCCCGCGTGGATGGTGAACGGCATGTTCTCGCGGCGCAGGTGCTCGAAGGCCGCGACGTGGGCCTCGGCCGGGTTGCCGATCTCGCCGCCGGCGATGTCGAAGCCGACGACGCCCTTGTCGCGGTAGGCGACCGCGAGCTTCGCGATCTCGAGGGTGCGGTCGGCGTGGCGCATCCCGCAGAGGATGGTGCGGGCCTGGATCGGGTTCCCGGCCTGCGCGGCCAGGCGCTCGCCCTCCTCGAAGCCGGCGAGGGTGGCCTCGACGACCTCCTCGAGGCTGAGGCCGCCGCGGAGCTGCTGCTCGGGGGCGTACCGGAGCTCGGCGTAGACGACGCCGTCGGCGGCGAGGTCCTGCGCGGCCTCGGAGGCGACGCGGAAGCAGTCCTCGGCGCGCTGGAGCACCGCGATGGTGTGGTCGAAGGTCTCGAGGTAGCGGGCGAGGGTGCCCGAGTCGGCGGACTCGAAGAACCAGTCGGCGAGCGCGCCGGGCTCGGTGGCGGGCAGCTCGTGGCCGATCTCGTCGGCGATCTCGATGAGCGTCTGCGGGCGCAGGCCGCCGTCGAGGTGCTCGTGGAGCACCACTTTGGGGGCCGCGCGCAGTTGATCGTGGGTGAGAGCCTTGGGATTCATCCCATGAATATAGTCAGGAGGTTTCGCGGGCGGCCCTCACAGGCGGACTTCGTCCCAGTGGACGGGTCGCTCGTTGTCGAAGACCACGGCCCACTCGAGGGCCCAGCGGCGGTGCCACACCAGGTTGTCGTCCAGGCCGCGCGGCAGGGGCTGCCCGGTGCGGCGCGACTGGTCGCAGACCCAGTCGAGGCAGTAGTAGAGGTCGAGCATCTCGGCCACGACCGCGGGATCCCTTGTCGGCGTGAGCTGGCGGTCGCGCCAGGCGCCGAAGGACTCCGGGCGGCGCAGGTCCGGGAGGAGCTCGGGGAGCTCTTCGGAGCACGGCACGGCCGGGTCGAGGTGGTCGACCAGGCCGAGCAGCCACGCGACCGTGTAGAGGCTCTCGAGCTGGTCGGCGTACCGGGCGCGGTCGCCGCGCCCGCACGCGATGAACCCCCACTCGTCGGGGGCGAGGTGGTCGAGGACGTGCGCGTCGAGGAGCCAGCGCATCGCGAGCTCTTCGGGCATGTCGAACACGCGGGCCTGGACGACGTTGAGGATCGCGGCGCGGGCCTCCACGTGGCCGCGGGGGCGGAGCCGGGGCAGCCGGCCCTCCGGGAACGGGAGGGGGAACTGCGCGGGGGGCGCCGGTATGCCGAGCGCGCTGAGGCCGTCCACAGTGCGCATACGAAGGGTTCGGGGATCTGAGGTCACCGTCGGCATGGGGCTCCCTACCACTTTTGGGGTTCACCGGTGGGGGTGAGTGCGCGTGCTCGGAGGGGGTGGTTGTGAAGAACTGTAGCGTCCGACACACGGCCGAGTCAACGCGGGCGACAGAAATAGTACGGGTTCCATACCTGGGTTACGCAGGTGTTTCATCGACCGGGTCGCGAGTCGCAAGTGTCCGGAGGGGCGCTTTGACCGCGTTGTGACAGCAGCCATTCGACACCTGTTCGAACGCGGAGCACCGAAACCTACTCGCGGGTACGCAACGAGTGACGGGGATCACTGAGTCGATCGGTCAGAGCCGGCGGGCCCTCCCCGTCATATCGATGCGGCACGGTCCATGTCACACCGACCGGGCCGCGCAGGTGCCGAAACCACGATCCAGGGGGACCGCTCGGCGCCACCGCACCGCCGCCGCCCCCAGGCATCCTTGACACGTGAGCAGTCTCCAAGTCGTCGCGGGCCGGTACCAGCTCGTCCGCCCGATCGGCGCGGGCGGCATGGGCCGCGTCTGGCAGGCCGTCGACCAGCAACTCGACCGCGAGATCGCCGTCAAGCTCGTCAAACCCGACCTCCTCGACGGCCCCCAGCGGTACGAGGCCGCCGCCCGGTTCCGCCGCGAAGCCCGCGTCACCGCCCAGATCGGACACCCCGGCGTCCCCGCCATCTTCGACGCCGGACTCGACGAGGACTCCGGCGAGCTGTTCCTCGCCATGGCCTACCTGCCCGGACTCAACCTCCGCGACCTCCTCGACGAAGCCGGACCGCTCCCCGCCGACTGGACCCTCGCCATCGGCGCCCAGCTCGCCTCCGTCCTCGAAGCCGCCCACGCCAGGCAGGTCATCCACCGCGACCTCAAGCCCGCCAACATCATCGTCGGCCCCGCCGGCCTCGTCCACGTCGTCGACTTCGGCATCGCCGCCGTCCTCGACCTCGACGCCGCCCGCCTCACCGCCACCGGAGACAAACCCGGCACCCTCAACTACATGGCGCCCGAGCAGATCCGCGCCCAGCCCGCCGGACCCGCCGCCGACCTCTACGCCCTCGGCGCGCTCCTCTACGAGATGGCCGCCGGCGAACGCCTCTTCGCCGACCGCGGCTCCGCCTACGAGGTCCAGACCGCGCACCTGAAGGAACTCCCCGAACCCGTGCGCCGCAAACGACCCGACCTCCCCGCCGACCTCGACGGGCTCGTCTCCCGGCTCCTGTCGAAGGAGCCCGCCGACCGCGGATCGGACGCCGCCGCCGTCTACCTGCGCCTCATCGAACTCCTCGCCGCCGCACCCCCCGGAAAGGCCCCCGTGCGCGACTGCGGCGACCCCACCTGGCCCTTCCGCGCCCCGCTCGCACCCGCCAGGGTCGCCGCCGAAGCCGCCGAACTCCGCGCGGTGCCCGCCACCGACCGCGCCGCCGAGCGCATCGCCGAAGCCGACCGCGCCTACGCCGCCGGCGACTACGGCACCGCCCTCTCCGCGTTCCGTTCGCTCGCAAAGGACTTCGAGACCCCCGACCCCGCCCTCGCCCTCCACTGCCAGGTCAGGGCCGCGCAATGCCTGGCCGCCATGGGGAACGCCGCGAGCGCGCTGGCCGGGCTCTCCAGCGTCATCGAACGCCAGCGGCGCCTCATGGGCGAACGCGCCCGCCCGGTCCTGCGGTCCCGCCGGATCGAGGTCGACATGCTCGTGGCCGTCGGCAGCGGCCCCGAGGCGCACCGGCGCCTCGCCGGCCTCGTCCCCGAGATGGCCGCCGCGCTCGGCCCGGCCGATGCCGATACCATCGAAGCCGAACGGCTGCTGCGGGCCTGGTCCGCGCCGCCCCAGGCGAATCCCGGGTGGCCGACGCCGCCCTCCGCCTCGCCTGGGAGTCCTCCTCGATGACCGCCCCCGGTCCCTATGCTCCGCCCGTCGACCACAGGAAACAGCAGAACCGGTACCGCCTCGGGCGGGTCGGCACCTACGCGTGGGCGTTCGCCCCGCTGCTCACCTGCGGATTCGCGGCACCCGTGTCGTTCGGCATCGCGATGGGCCGCCGCCGCGACAACCTGACCGTGGCCGCCCTGGTCCTCCACTCCGCGCTGATCATCGCCGGGTGCGGATCGATCGGCGCGTACGAGTACCCGCCGCCGGAGTGGGCGAACATCCTGTTCACCGTGTCGGTCTGCATCACCTCGGTCGGCGGCACCGCCCACCTGCTGGTGATCCGGTCGAAGGTGTGGGCCGCGCCCGCCCGGCTGCAGGTCCCGGTCGCGCACCTGTCGAACGCCGAAGTGCTCGACCGGGCCCGGAAACTCCGCGACCAGGCCCGCCGCACCGCCCAGGCCGACCCGATGCTCGCCAAGCGCCTCGCGATCGGCCGCCCCGACCTGCCGCGCCAGTTCGACGACGGCGGCCTCGTCGACGTCAACCACGCGCCCCTGCACGTCCTCACCTCGCTGCCGGGGGTGACCGAGCGCAGCGCCCGCCAGATCCAGGAGTGGGTGGAGCGGTCCGGCCCGTTCGCGAGCCTCGGCGAGGTCATGCTCGTGATCGAGATCAGCCCGACCTTCGAGCACCACCTGCGCGAGTACTGCGTCTTCATCCCCTGAGTTCGGCGAGCACGGCGACCGCGGCCCGGGACGCGTCGTCGCCGTAGGTCGAGGGAAACGCGTCGACCAGCCGCCACCCGGCCCGGCGCAGCGCCCGCTGGCGTTCGATGTGGGCGCGGACGCCGTCGGGGTGGACGCCGCAGACGACTCCGAACGCGGCGTCGCCTTCGCCGACGACGAGGTCGATCTTCCAGTGCCCCACCGGGTATCCGTGCCTGACGGCGGCGTCGGCGCCGGAGAGGGCGCCGGCGAGCTTCACGGCCCAGTCGCCTTCGGCGCCGTCGCCGGGGATCGGGCCCGGCGCACGGTCGGCGTAGTCGAGGAACTCCCCCACGAGCCCGCCGGGCGCGTCCAGCGCCGTGACGACGTGGAGGTGCTCGCGGGCGCGGGTGACCATGACGTTGAACAGGTTCGCGCCGGAGAGGAACCGCTTGCGCCCGGCCGGGTCGCCGGGGGCGACGCCGAGTGAGGCGATGACGGTCTCGGATTCGCTGCCCTGGAAGGCGTGCACGGTCCCGGTGCGGATGCGGTGGGCGCGGATGGCCTCGAGGTCGAAGCGCTTCATGACGGCCGCTTCGACGGCCTCGGCCTGGGCGCGGAAGGGCGAGAGGACGGCGAGGCCGCGGTCGCCGCGGGCGGCGAGTTCGGCGAGGAGTTCCACGGCGCGTTCGGCTTCGGCGGCGACGACGCCCTGGGCGTCGGCGGCCGGCGCGGTGACGCGGTGGAGGGTGATCGCGTCGGTCTGCTGGACCCGAGGGTGCGCGGTGATGGGCCGGACCCGGCCGCCGTAGAACTTCGCGGCGGAGAACCCGATGAGGTGCGGGACGCTGCGGTGGTGCTCGGTGAGCTCGACGACCGGCCCGGCGCCGCAGGCGAGGTCGTAGAGGCTGACGCGGCCGGTGTCGAGGCGCGCGCCGAGGCCGCGCAGGCCGTGCCGGTCGAGGACCTCGGTGAGCCGCGCGTCCGACGCGAAGGACACGAACTTGAGCTGGCGCGGGTCCCCGGCGACGACGGCGCGGCGGGCGCGGGCGAGGACGGGCGCGGCGCGGAGCTGGTTGACGTGGCTGGCCTCGTCGACGATGACGAGGTCGAACATGCCGGCCTTCGGCGGGAGCACGGACTCGGCGTCGGCGACGGTGCCGATCCACAGCGGGACGGCGCGCAGGAGCGCTGCGATGTCGACGTGCTCGAGGACGGCGCGCCGCTGCGCCTGGTCGCCGCGGAACTGGGCGGCGAGGAACTCGCCGAGGGCCCGGACGGCCTTCGAGGAGCGGCGCTCGGCGGACGCGGCCTCGGCGCGCAGAGAGGCGCCGAGCGCCTGGGCGGCGTCGCGGTCCGCCTGCTCGGCACTGCGCCACAGGGGTTCGAGGCGGGGGCCGCCTTCGGCGGCGAGGCGGGTCATGGCCTGGACGTCGCGGGCGATCCCGATGCAGCGCTGGAGGGCCGCGGAGTCGGCGGCGGTGCCGGCGAGGCGCTGGAGCTCCCGGCGGGCCCTGCGGCGGCGCCATCGGGTCCAGGGCCAGCCGCCTTCGCCGCGGGTCCGTGCCGCGGCGGCTTCGACGGCGTCGAGGTCGGCGTCGCGCAGGCCCGGGAAGTCGTCGAGGAGGAACACGGGCGCGTCGAGGGCGCGCAGGCGCCGGCGCTCCATGTCGAGCCGGGTCCCGATGGCGTGCTCGACGCGGTGGAGGAGGTCGAGGGCGTCGGCGGCGCCGCGGCGGGCGAGTTCGACGTCCTTCTTGGGGACTTCGTTGCGGGCGAGGGCATTGCGCCGTTCGGTGTCGCCGAACATCATCGGCTCGGGCCCGGGTTGGCGGTCGAGGAGCCCGGCGAGGACGTCGGCGGCGTACACGGACTGGGTGGCGATGAGCACCGACCGCCCGGAGGCGACGGCGTCGAGGGCGATCGCGGCGAGCGTGTGGCTCTTGCCGCATCCGGGCGCGCCCGCGACGACGGTGACCGGGGCGGTGCGGGCGCTGCGGACCGCGGCGGCCTGCTCGCGGTTGAGCGGCAGCGGGGAGCGGATCCCGGGGTCGGAGGGAGCACTGTCGGCGGAAGCGCTGTCGGTGGCGGTGCCGCCGTCGGAGGCGAGGTCGCCGGGGGCGGGTGCGTCGGCGGTGCCGTAGGCGGCGGCGAGGGCGGTGCGCTCGAGGCCGGGGCGGCCGGACCATTCGAGGAGGCTCTGGCCGATGGGGCCGGATTCGATGCGGGGCCCGGCGATGTAGACGACGGATCGGGCCAGGACGACCGGGGCCGCGGCGTCCGGGTCGTGGCGGTGGGCGACGGCGGTGACGGGGAACCCGGCGGCGACGGCGGCGTCCTTGAGCCAGGCGGGGTCGCGGAACTCGTCGCCGGTCCGGTCGGGCGAGAGGACCCGGGCGAGGCGCTCCGCGTAGGCGGTGCCGGCGAGCTTCGGGTGGAAGACGAGGTCGCCGGCGGGGATGATCTTGTGGTCGTGGGGCGCTGCCAGCGCGACTTCGAGGCGCACGGGCCGGGTGACGAGCGGGACCGCGACCCGGCGGCGCCTGCCGCCGGAATCGAGGACCCCGGTGACGACGCCCCAGCCCTGCCGCAGGAGCCGCTCGTCGCGGTGGAGCTCGTCGTGCGCGGCGAGCTCGGCGGCGCCGGGGACCGTGGTGAGGCTGCCGTCCCAGACGGCCTTCTGGCCGACCTCTTCGGACTCGGCGGCCGGGGCCTTGTTCACGGGCGCGAGGTCGGCGAGGGCGGCCAGGATGCGGGCAGGGCTCATGGCGGCAGTGTACGGCCGGGAGTCCGGCCGGGCGCATGCGAAATCGGCGCGGCCCGGCGGATCGCGCCCCGGGCGCGGTCCCCGGACATGCGGAAGGCCCCGGGGCGGGAGGTGCCCCGGGGCCTGTCCGGTTCGCGCAGGGGACGGGTTCCCCTGCGGGAGCGGCGGTCCCGACCCGGGTCACGCGGCGGGCGATCGCCTCGCGGGGGTCCGGGTGCTGCTACTCGACGGTGTCGCTATACGACTGTGTCGCTATACGACGGTGTCGTTGAACGGCAGTGCTGCTATCCGACAGTCCTGCGATCCGACAGTGCCGCTACTCGGCAGCGCTGCTGATCGGCAGTGCTGTTACTCGACGCAGAGGACGCCGCTGGTGCGGCCGAACTGGTCGGTCAGCTCGTAGTAGGAGCCGGCGCAGGCGGCGGTGGCGCCTTCGATGTCGGGGGCGGCCCACTCGGCGACGTCGAAGGTGATCGCCTCGGTGACGGTGGTGTCGGCGGCGGCGTCGGCGCAGTCGACCTGGTACCACTCGGTGTCGCTGCTGGACATGCAGTCGCCGGTGTCGGGGGTGACGGGGGTCTTGCCTTCGGCGTTCGGCTGGTCGAGCGCCTCGATGCAGAACAGGTAGTCGACGTTGCCGGTGGTCACGTCGTAGATCATGTTCCAGTCGGTCCACGCCTTGCCGGGCAGGTAGGCGCCGACCTCTTCACCGCAGGTGTCGTAGACGGCCTGGGGGTCGGCGATGTCGCCGCCTTCGGCGGTGATGCCCGGGTCCGCGACGATGTTCGTGATGGACCAGAACGCGTCGGCGCCGGAGCAGTCGACCTCGAAGACCGCCGGGTCGTCGCTGAGGACCTCGTAGGGCAGGCAGTCGCCGGCGGCGGCTTCGGCGACGGCGTCGACCTGCTCGCCGCTGACCTCGGTGCTGCCGTCGTCGGCCGAGTCTTCGAGGAGGCCGCAGCCGGTCAGGGCGACGGTGCCGGCGAGGGCGATGCCGCCGACGGCGAGAACGCGGCGGATGGGTCCGAATGTCGTGTTCATTGGCTGCTTTCTGTGCGGCACCGCTTCTCGGGTCGGACGGTGCTCTTGAGTTCGACGTGAAGATATGCGGGGCCGTCGACTACCGACGCGGCAGACGTCGTCACCCTCGGGTCCGGCGCACTCCGTGAGCTGCGGTTCTGTGAACCGTCGGCGAGCGCGAGCCGGTGCTCATGATCAGGATCACGATGGTTGCAATTCGGTCAAGGCGGAAGGATCTCCGGTGGGGCGTCCTGCGGGATCGGTTGCGCCCGTTCGGTTCGCGACCGGCCGCCGCGGCGGTGCCGAAGGAGGGCGCGGGTTCCGCCCAATGGTCTCCGCGCCCTCCGTCTCGGGCCCCGGCCCGGCGGGCCGGGGGATTCGGCACTAGCCGATCTCGATGAAGTACTTGGTGCCGTCCAGGGACCAGATGTCCTCGACGTAGACGAGGGTGCTCTCGGCGTCGGCCGGGATCTCGGCGCAGGTGGCGCCGGACGAGGTCGCGCCGGCGGTGACCTCGGCGGTGTTGATGATGTCGTTGGGCACGACGTTGGTGCAGCTCTCGGAGAAGGTGCCGTCGGCCCAGATGCCGACGGTCGCGTCGAGCCACAGCGTCCCGGTCTCGGCGCCGTTGTAGGTGCCGTCGACGGTGAACATCGCGAACGTGTTGCCTTCGGCCGGAGGCGTGTTGAACTCGTTCTCGGCCATGACCGCGTCGGTGGCGTCGAGCTGGACGTCGCTGACGGAGATGGTCCAGTCGCCGATCTGCACTTCCGAGCCGGCGGGGAGCGGGGACTCGGGGCTGGTGCCGTCGCCGGTGGCCGCTTCCTCTTCCGCGCCCGCTTCGGCCGCCTCTTCGACGGTGGACTCGTCCGAGCCGGTGTCCCCGCCGTCGGCGGTGTCTTCCCCGGCGCTGCAGGCCGACAGGGCCGCGAGCGCGATGAGGGCGGCACCGCCGGCGGCGAGGAGGCGCTTCGAGATCTCGGGGAATTCGATGTTCATGGGAAACCTTTCGTGGGGTATCGTTCAGTCACGATGTCTTGTGAAGTTACTTCACGAGAATAGTAGACTGTGTCGAGCCTCCGCAACGCGGGGTGGGTTACGATTCGATAAATCCAGACAGGAGCCCGCATGACCACCCGTGACGCCGGCCCAGGCGAGACCATCACGCTGACCGACCTCGCCCGCCTCGCCGCGGTCGGACGCAACGCCGTCAGCAACTGGCGCCGCCGAGAGCCCGACTTCCCCGCCCCCGTCGACGATTCCGCCCGCCGCCCGCGCTTCTCCTTGGCCGAGTTGGAGACCTGGGCCGAGACCCACGGCCGCTCGCTGCACGTCACCGCCGCCGACCGGCTCTGGTTCCGCCTCTCCGGCGCCCACCCGACCGCCGAGGCCGCCCTCGAAGCCGTCGCCGCCGCCTTCGACGGCCGCGGCGATGCCGACCTGGCCGCCGCGGTCGAGGACCTCGCGTCCGAGACCCCGGCTTCGGACCTGTTCGAGTTCTTCATCGAACGCGCACGTGAAGCGGCGGGAACCGGCGTGCCGCCGGGGATCGCGCCGCTCGCCGACATCGCCGCCGCGGTCAGCGGCGAGCACGCCGAGGACCGCACCGGGAAGACCGTGCACGATCCCGCCTGCGACGAAGGCGACCTCCTCGCCGCGGTCGCCGCCAGGCTCGGCCCGTGCAAGGCCCTCAGCGGGCAGGACCTCTCCGCGACCCGCGCCGCGATCGCGGAGCGGCGCCTGCGGCTCCTCGACGGCAAGCTCCGCGGCGAGCGGCCCGCCGCGCCGGCCGCACCGGGCGAACGCGCCGACGTCGCGACCCGCGTCGGCGACTCCCTCCTGGCCTCGCTCCCGGCCGAACGCTACGACCTCGTCGTCTGCGACCCGCCGTTCAACGTCAAGGACTGGGGCTACGACCGCCTCCCCGACGGCGACGACCCCCGCCTCGCCTACGGCACCCCGCCCCGGACCGAACCCGAACTCGCGTGGGCCCTCCACTGCGTCGCACTCCTCGCCCCCGGCGGGCACGCGGTCGTGCGGATGCCCGCGCAGGTCGCGCACCGCCGCTCCGGCAGGCGCATCCGGTCCGAACTCCTGCGCTGGGGCGCGCTCCGCGCCGTCGTCGACCACCCGGAGGCCAAGGCGCACATCTGGATCCTCGCGCCTCGGGGCGAGACCAGCCAGCTCCTCGTCTCCAACGGCCGCGACTTCGACCAGTCCTGGCAGAACTTCACCGCCGTCCCCGACGCGCCGATCGCGACCCCCGACTCGGTCACCGTGCCGCTCATGCGCCTGTGGGACGAGGACGTCGACATCTCCCCCGCCGTCTACCTGGCGAGCGCCGCCGGAGGCGCCGAAGACCTCGCCGAAGCGGTCGCCCACCTGAGCGTCCGCATCGAGGAGATCGCCGGACGGGCCCTGCCCCGCTTCGGCGGCGGCGCCGAGCAGTCGGCCCCCGAGACGAGCCTCGGCGACCTCGAACGCGACGGCCACCTCGTGGTCGCGCCCGGCGGCGGGGCCGGGGACGCCAGGTGCGTCATCGTCGACCCCGTCGGCGAACCGCCCGTGCGCATCGGCACCAGGGGCGAGGCCGCCGAGACCCAGTGGACGGTGACGTGCGAGCCGGCCGTGGACCTCGGCTGGATCGCCGCGGCCCTCGCCGCCCGGCTCCCGGCCGCGTCCAAGCGCACCGCCACGGGCGCGAAGCGCCGCATCCTGGCGGTGAAGATCCCGCGCCTCCCCCTCGCCGAGCAGCAGCGCCGCGGCGAGGCGTTCGCACGGCTCGAAGCGCTCCGGTCCGACCTCGCCCTCGCCGGCCGCCAGGCCGAGGCGCTCGCAGCGGAGGCGGCCGCCGGACTGGTCTCGGGCGCGGTGACGGTGGAGGACTGACCGCCGAGGCGGCGAGCGAACGGCCGGGCGCGAGCCCGGTCGTTCGCATGGCGACGCCGGTGGCCGCCGGAGACGGCGAAGCGGTACCGGCATGTGCCTGACAAGGCGCTGGTGGCTGCGGCGGACCGGCTCGGGATGCCGCGTTCGGGTCGTTTGCTCCGGGCCGTGCCACCGGCGGTTGACCGAAGCCTTCGGGGAAGCAGGTGGGGGGCGGCATTCAACCGCCCCCGCCTGGTGTCTTGGAGCCGCTGACAGGATTCGAACCCGCAACCTACTGTTTACAAGACAGTTGCTCTACCGTTAAAGCTACAGCGGCCGGTCAGCGCCGTTCTCGCAGCGAGACGGATCGATTCTAGCCGACCCCCGAAGCGGTCGCCGACGCCCGATCCGGGCCGCCGGAGACGCTGATGGGCGGCCGGCCCCCGAGGGACCGGCCGCCCACACCACCGTCACCAGATGCGCGAGGAACCTGGCTGCGGTGTTAGCCCAGCAGACCGTTCGAGTCGTCGATCTGGGTCACGTCGTCCAGGTTGCACTTCGCCGAGTTGCCGAAGAGGCCGTTGGCGTAGCCGGCGATGATGCCGCCCGCGGCATCGACGCAACGGGCGTCGATGTGGACGAGCGGGGCGCCGTAGGAGGCGATGAGCGCGGACTGCTTGTCGTAGAAGACCGCGTCGCCGTAGGCGCTGCCGAAGTCGTCGGCGTCGTTGCCGCCGTCGCCGTCCTCCATGTCCTTGTTGCCTTCGGTGCCCACGCCCCACTTGAGGCCGGCCTCCGAGGTCACCGCGTTCAGGACCGAACCGGCGTCCTGCGTGACGGGGCCGAGCGCGTCCTGCGCGTCGGTGATGTCCGCGGCGAGCGACGGCGTGGCGATGGCGGCAGACGCCGCGGCACCGGCCAGGACGGCTGCGACAGTGCGCGAAACCTTCATGCTTTGTCCCTTTCAAGTAGGTAAGGACCTTTCGCCCCTTTAACGACGGTCAGTCTGCCATGGATACGGAGTTCGTCCACATTATTTCGGAAACCTTTTCCCGGCTCACGCTCGAAAACCCTCAGGACCGCCGCGCGGGGTCCTCGACGCCCCGGACGCCGCCGCGGCGCGGGCGCTTGCCCCGGTCCGTCCGCCCGCGTTCTCGCGGCGTTCGCCCGGATCCCATAGGCTCGAAGGGGAATCGACCCGCACGGAGGCCGCGACATGGACAGCTCCGCGACGCCCGCAGCGCCGCCCGTGAAGCCGCGCGCGCCCGTGCCGGTCGTCGGCGCGGTCGTCCTGCTCTGGCTGACGGCCGCGGCCCTGGGCTGGCTGGCCGCGGTGTCGACGCTCCTCACCGCGTTCCGCGTCTCGACGCTCCCACCCGATCCGGTGAACGCGTTGGCGTTCCTCGAACCGCTGCTGTTCGCCGCCGTCGCGGCCGCCGTCGGCCTGCTCGCGGTGAAGGTCTGGACCGGCCGCGACTGGGCCCGCCGGGTCGTGCTCCTGCTGTGCGCCGTCGTCCTCGTGACCGCGCTGCTGACCCGGGCCGCGTTGGACTTCGGGAGCGGGCTCGCCGGCGCGCTCGCGTTCGCGCTCCTGCTCGTCCTCGTCGCCGTGCCCTCGACCCAGCACTGGTGCGACCGCGACTCGCCGCGGCACAGCCCGCGGATCGGCGAGCGGGAGGAGCCGCCGTTCCTCGTGGTGGCCGAACTGGTGCTGCTGTGGGCGGCCGTGGCGGCCGCCGCGTACTTCAGCGCGCAGGCGCTGCGGCTGAACGAGGCCGGCGAGACCTCGACGCGGGCCGCGCTCGCACTCGCGGCTGCGGTGGTCGTCCACGGCGCGTTGAACCTCGCCCTGACCCGGCGGCGCGAGTGGGCGCGGATCGCGACCGCCGGGCTCTCGGTGGCCTACGCGCTCGCGCTCGTCGTCGCGGCCGTCACGGCCCTGGCGGGCGGGGAGGCGTGGGCGGCGCCGGCGGCACTCGCGGTGGTGCCGGCGGCGTTCGCGTGGGCGCTGCTGAACGCCGAGTCGAAGTCGTGGTGCCGCCGCGGGGGCGGTTCGGCCGGCACCGACACCGACACCGGTTGAACGTGGACGGGCGGCCCGCCGGCCGATCGGCGGGCCGCCCTCCGCTCCCGCAGGCCGCCGCTTCGTCTGCGGCCCTTCAGGAGGCCTACTTCAGGCCGAAGGCCCGGATGGTGGTGTGGGCGACCTCGGTGCCGCGGTCGTCGAGGGCGGTCATGCGGACCGAGACCCATCTGGCGCCGCGGGGGTGGTTGAGTTCGGCGGTCGCGGTGTCGCCGTCGCGGTCGAGTTCCATGGCCTTCCAGGTCCGGCCGTCGTCGTAGGAGACCTCGAAGGTCATGTCGACGGCGTGGACGACCGGCCCGTACTCGTATGAGCGCAGGTCGAGGGTGATCTCCTGGCAGCCGCGGCGCGGCGCGTAGCCGCCCTCCACGGCGTCCGAGGTCAACTGCACGACCGGGAGCGCGATGTCGGTGAACTCGCCGTCGGCGGCCGGCGCGGAGTCGAAGGACCAGGACGCGGTGGCGCCGGTGCCGAACCGGTTCGTCGCCGACGGCTCGGTGACCTCGGCGGTGAGGGTGTAGCGGCCGGTGTCGCCCGCGGGCAGCTCGGTGAACAGGGAGTCCCAGTAGAAGTCCATGCCCTCGGCGGCCGCGATGGTCTCGCCGTCGCGGCTCAGCGTCGCCGTGCCGGTGGCGCCCACGAGGATCAGCGACTCGCCGTTGCCGCCGCCGACCAGGTCGAGGCCCGCGCCGAAGTACTCGGTGCCGCCGTCGTTCACGCGGTAGGCGTCGCCGACGCCGGTGGAGAGGCCGCCGCGGGGCATGACACGCTCGGTCGGGCCGGGTTCGAAGACGGCGTCGTACGAGGCGACGAAGCCGTCGGCGAGGTCGCCGGCCTCGTCGACCTCACCGGCGACGAGGCCGTTCTCCCAGCGGATCTCGGGGTCGGCCGTGTAGTACATGGTCCGCTGCGAGGGCACCGCGGTGGCGACCAGGCGGCAGAGGCCCATGCCGATCTGGCGGCCGGTGTAGTCGCCGTAGTCGCAGGTGTCCGACGTGTCGGCGCCGAAGGGGGTGCCGAGGTCGCGGTAGTCGGTCTCGACCGCGGCGAGGTCGCCGTCGCCGACGGCGAACGCGGTGTCGTCGGGGTAGCCGGCGCCGTCGTGGAAGGCGAGGTTGTAGACGTACGGGTCGTCCGAGCCGTCGGGGCTCGCGAGCACCGGCTGGAAGAGGAACCCGAGCTCGTACTCGGCGAGGTCGGGTTCGGGGAGCAGGAACGCGTCGTCCTCGGGTCCGAGGTAGGTGCCGTAGCCGAGGTTGTTCTCGCCGGCGCGGGCGTCGATGGTGATGGCGGCGTTGAGGAACTGCGCGTCCTCCTGCTCGACGTCGACGCTGACCGGATCGGCTGCGGCGCCGTCGATGACGAGTCCGGTCGGCCCCTCGCCGACGGTCACCGGGGTCATGCCGAGGATCTGCTGGCCGCGCGCCGAGTCGGTGGCGTCGGACCAGAAGCCGGAGACGACGACGTACTCGCCCGGCGGGAGCGCGGCGGCGCCGGTGCCGTACGCGTCGATCTCGATGGAGCCGAAGTCGGAGCCGTCGCGCGCGGCCCAGAGGATCCAGGCGCCGTCGGGCGCCTTGCCGTGGCGGTTGAGGAGCGTGACGTCGAGCGTCTGGAGGTCCGCCTCGGCGGCGGTCGCGTCCGCCGACGTGTCGGGGACGAGCCCCGCATACGGGCGGTCGTCCAGATCGGACTCGGCTGCGGCGGCGGCGTCGGCCTCGCCGGCGCGGAGGAGTTCGGAGACGTTGTAGCGGCGCGGGTCCTCGTCGCCGGCGGTGACGGCCCCGACCCGGTCGGTCGGGACGACCACGAGGTCGCCGCTCGGCGAGGGCGGGGTGATGAAGGAGGCGCCCTCGCGGCCCGCGGCCGGTTCGATCGCGGCGGAGCCGTTGGGAAGGACGGTGACGCGGTCGCCGGTCGGGAGGGTCACCGTGCTCGGGCCGGCGGTGCCGTCGGCGGCGGGGGCGGGAAGCTCGGCGTACGCGGTGGTGCCGCCCGCGAACACGGAGCCGGCCAGGACCGCCGCGGCCGCGGAAGCGGCCGCCGATCCGATCAACTTGGGTCGTCGCATAAGGAGGTCCCTCTGGAAGACTCGGGCGGGCCGGTCGACCCGTCCGAACCGAAGGCGCACCGGGCGTCCGAAATGGTTGCATACGCGGGATGGCTTGGCCGCTTGGCGGAAAGCGAGAAAAAATACCTGCCGAATCGGGCGTTCGCGGCCACCGGATTGTGGGAACGCCACAAAGACGGGGCCGAACCGGTGCCCGGGCGGTTGCGAAGCGTCGCGACACTGCGGACATGGACACTGCAACGCCATCGCCTCCGCGCCGCATCGGCGGCCGCATCGCGTACGCCACCGGACCGCTCGCGGTCCTCGCGATCCCGACCGGGATCGTCCTCGACGACCGCTACTACACCGAGCCCGTCGTCGGGCTCACCGCCTGGGCCGCGGGCCTGATCCTCATGCAGGCCACCGGGTTCCTCGCCCGGCAGGCATGGATCCGGTGGACCGCCTGGCTCCTCGTGCCCGCCTGCTGGCTCGGCACCGCCTCCGCCGCGATCGGCTACATGTGGGCCGGCACATGGTGGCCGCGGGCCGAACCCGTGGGCGAGGCCGCGCCCTGGCTGCTCCTCGTCGCCGCCATGACCTGGTTCGCGTGGTCGGTCGCCCTGCTCAAACCGGCCGTGCTCCGGATCTACTCGTCGCGGAAGGAGTAGACCTGCGAGCCGGCCGGGGTGAGGCACACCAGGCGCGTGTCCGTCGCGTCGCACGCCAGCACTTCGAGCTCGGTGCGCAGCTCCGCGCGCGTGCCGTCGCGGCCGAGCCCGATCACGTTGCCGACCGCGGTCCCGAACGTCGACCGGCCCGGCCAGGCGAGGGCGCTGCCGCCGTCGATCGGGTCGAACGTCTCCTCGAGGCTGTTGTTGACCGACTTGAAGCTCTTGGAGTAGATCTGCGTGCGCACGTCGTCGCCGGCGTAGTACTCGGCCATGATGCGGTCGCCGAGCGGCTCGATCCAGCCGTACTCGCGGTCGTCGAACTCGTGGACGATCTCCTCGGCGTCGGCGTCGTACACCCGCCAGTGGTAGACGCCCGTCTGGTCCTCGACGAGCTCGCCGACGCACACCAGGGTCTCGCCGCAGACGGTGATCGCCGCGGGCGCCACCTCGCCCGACTCGATCCCGCGGACGCTGTCGACCTCCGACAGGTCCTCGACGCTGTAGACGTTCAGGTCGTAGCCGGTCTCCTTGTCGACCGCGACGTAGAGCAGGCCGTTCCACGCGTAGTACATGTCGTCGACCGTCTCGATCTCCTCCGAGGCCACCGTCTCGCCCGACTCGACGTCGAAGACGTAGGCGACGCCGATGCTCGACACCGCCAGGAGCCGGCCGTCGCCGTTGGCCGGCGCCGACGGGTTCGCGATGTCGTCCGGAGTGCCCACGAGGTTCCACTGGGCGACGGTCTCCTCGCCCTCGAGCTCCCACGACGACACCTGCTCGCCGTCGGCGTCGTAGACCTCGAACGCGTTGCCGCCCACCGGGCCGACCACCAGCAGCTCACCGGAGCGGGCCGCGTCCCGGGCCCAGCTCGGGATCGTGTTGCGCACCTCGCCGGTCTCCCAGTCCAGGAAGATGAAGCTGTACTCCTCCCCGGACTGGACCTCCTGGGAGAACGCGATGAGCTCCTCCGACACGAAGTACGTGCCGTTCCAGCCGTCGCCCGGGAGGACCTGCTCGGCGTCCCACAGCAGCTCCCCCGAGCGGTTGTCGACCGCGCGGACGTGCAGCTCCTGGCCCGACTCGTCCGTCGAGGACGTCGTGTAGAACAGCACGGAGCGGTCGCCGACCGAGCGGACCTCGTAGATCCCGTCGTCGACCTCCCCCGAGAGCGGCTCGGCGGCGCCCACCTCGCGGAGCTCCTCCGCGAACGGCCGCTGCTTGTACGGGTTCAGCGCCCACCAGATGCCCACGGTGGCCGCGGCGACCAGCACGACCGCCGCCACCCCGATCGCGATCCACTTCGGAGGGATCCGGCGGGCCTTGTACTCGGTGCCGCGGCGCGGCGGCACCGGCGGCGACTGGTCGTCCCCGCCGCGGCGCAGCGGAATCGTCTGATCCGAGCCCGGCGTCACCGGCGGCAGGCCCCGCGACTGGCCCGTCAGCTGCGGCGCCGTCAGATGGGCCGGCGGCGACGGCACCGGCGCCGGCGGCGTCACCGGCGCGGCCGACGTCAGCGCGAGCGCGGCGCCCTCGGAGACCGGCAGCTCGGGCTGCTCGAGCACCGTCGGCGCGATCCCCAGCCCCTCGTGGAGCATCTTGGCCACCATCGGCATCCGGCTCGACCCGCCGACCAGGAACAGCCCCGCGAGCTGCTCGGGGCGCCGCCCCGTCAGACCGAGCACCCGCTGCGTCTCGCCGACCGCGCGCGCCAGCAGCGGCCGCGAGATCTGGTCGAGCTCCCCGCGCGTCAGATGCAGCGACTGCGCCATGTCCGGGACGGTGACCGGCGCGACCGAGGAGCGCGACAGCATCTCCTTCGCCGCCCGCACCTCCTCCCACAGCTCCCGGCGGTTGCGCAGTTCGCTTGCGCCGGTCGGGTTCTCGAGCCGCTTCCAGATCTCCGGCTCGCGCTGCCGCACCGTCTCGCCGATGTGCGCCACCAGCGCCGCGTCGAAGTCGAGGCCGCCCAGATCGGGCAGGCCGCCGTCCGCGAGGACCCCGAACGAGCCGTCCGGGCGCCGCTCCAGCACCGCGATGTCGAGCGTCCCGCCGCCGAAGTCGAACACCGCGAGCGGCTGCCCCGGCCCGACCTGGTGCGACAGGCGCGACGTGTAGTAGTGGGCGGCCGCCACCGGCTCCGTGATGATCTTGACCGGCCGGTAGCCCGCCTGAGCGGCCGCGTCGTGCAGCGCCGCGCGACGCTGCTCCGACCACGCCGCCGGGCACGTCAGGACCGCGTTCGGCAGGTGCCCCACCGACTCGATCGCCGCGCGCGCCACCCGCGACAGGATCGCCGCGAACGCCGCCGTCACCGGGACCTCCCGGTCCCCCAAGAGGATCGTCCGGTCCGAGATGCGCTGCTTCGGGTTCGGCTCGAACCGCTCGGGCGCGGTGAGCGCCAGCCGCTCGGCGTCCTTCCCGGTGTGGAGCGTCCCGGCCGGGTCCAGGAACACCGCCGACGGCATCACCGGCGACCCGTCGAACAGGAGCGGGCGCGTGCGGCCGTCCGGCCACACCACCACGGCCACGGTGTGGGAGGTACCGAGGTCGACGCTGAGCAGGTAATCGGCCGGCATGCGGGTGCAGCTCCTGGGGCTAGGGCGTGCGGGATCGTTTCAGATTAGTGCGACCGGGCGAGTCCGGTCGGCACGGGATCACCCATTGTGGGCCCGGCGGCGCGGCCGCCGGGTACCGCTCCCGGCCTCGGCCCGGCGCTAGCGGCGCTGGCGCTGGACCTCGGCGAGCGCGATGGAGGCCGCGACGGAGGCGTTCAGCGACTCGACCTCGCCGGAGATCGGGATGCCGGCGCGGATGTCGCAGGTCTCGGCGACGAGCCGGGAGACGCCCTTGCCCTCGTCGCCGACGACGATGAGGAGCGGGTCGGTCGCGACCGGGAGGTCGAACACGTCGGCGTCGCCGCCGCCGTCGAGGGCGACGGTCATGAACCCGGCCTGCTGGCACGCCTGGATGGTCCGGGTGAGATTGACGACCTTCGCGACCGGGAGGCGCGCGGCGGCGCCCGCGGAGGTGCGCCAGGCGACGGCCGTCACGGACGCGGCGCGCTTGGACGGGATGATGAGGCCGTGGCCGCCGAACGCGGCGGCGGAGCGGATGATCGCGCCGAGGTTGCGCGGGTCGGTGACGCCGTCGAGGGCGACCAGGAGCGGCGCGGTCCCCGACGTCTGCGCGATCTCGAGGAGCTCCTCGAACTCGTGGTACTCGTACGGCTCGATCTGGAGGCCGATGCCCTGGTGGAGGGCGTTGTTGGTGCGGCGGTCGAGGTCGCGGCGGGCGAGTTCCTTGACGGGGAGGTCGCGGTTGCCGGCGAGGCGCACGGACTCGGCGACGCGGTCGTCGAGGTCGGTGCCGAACGCCACGTACAGGGCGGTCGCGGGGACCTTCGCGCGCAGCGCCTCGAGGACCGGGTTACGGCCGAGGATGAGCTCGGGCTCGTCGGCGTGGCGGCGCGCCGAGCCGCGCTGCGGCCGGGCCTTGCCGATGTTGGTGGTGCGGCCCTCGGCGGCGGCCTTGGCACGCTCGGCGGCCTGCTTGCGCTGGGTCTTCTGGGGCTTGTCGTCGCCGGTGTACTGCTTGTGCCAAGGGCGGTCGGCGGCCTTGAGGGTGCGGCCCTTGCCGGCGAGGCCCTTCTTCTGGCCGCCGGAGCCCTTGGCCGGGCCGGCCTTGCTGGTCTTGCGGCGGTTCGGGTGTCCGCCCTTGGTGCTCATCGGTTCAAGTTCCCCAGTGGTGTCGGTCGTCGTCTGCGGACAGGCGATCGCCTAGTCCACGGTCCACACGGGACCGCGAGGGGTGTCCTTGACGGTGATGCCGGCGTGCGCGAGGTCGTCGCGGATGCGGTCGGCAGCCGCGTAGTCCTTGCGGGCCCTGGCTTCGGCGCGCTGTTCGAGTGCGAGCTTCACGAGCGCGTCGACCGCGCCGGTGAGCTTCGCGTCCCCCGGGTCGTCCCAGTGCGGGTCGAGCGGGTCGAGGCCGAGCTGATCGAGCATAGCTCGGACTCCGGCCCCGGCGCGGGCCGCCGCGGCGTCGTCGCCCGCGTCGAGCGCGGCGTTCCCCTCGCGGGCGGTCTCGTGGAGGACCGCGACGGCGGCGGGCGTGTTCAGGTCGTCGTCCATCGCGGCGGTGAATTCGGGCGCGAGGGCGCCGCCGATGGTCGCCTCCGTCCCCAGCGCTTCGGCCGTACGGTGTACGAAGTTGGAGAGGCGCTCCCAGGCGGACTGGGCCTCGGCGAGCGCCTCCTCGGAGAAGTCGACGGCGGACCGGTACTGGACGCTGGTCAGGTAGTAGCGGACCGCGGCGGCGCTGAAGCCCTTCTCGCCGAGGGCCGCAACGGAGAGCGTGTTGCCGAGGGACTTGCTCATCTTGGTGCCCGAGAGGTTGAGCATCCCGTTGTGGACCCAGTACTTCGCGAAGTCGAGGCCGGCCGCGCGCGACTGCGCGAGCTCGTTCTCGTGGTGCGGGAACATGATGTCGGTGCCGCCGCCGTGGATGTCGAACGCGTCGCCGAGGTAGCGGCGGGCCATCGCGGAGCACTCGATGTGCCAGCCGGGGCGGCCCGGGCCCCACGGGGAGGTCCAGGCGGCGTCCTCGGGCTCGCCGGGCTTGTGGGCCTTCCACAGCCCGAAGTCGCGCGAGTCGCGCTTGGCGCCGGTCTCGGCGCTGGAGAGCATGTCCTCGGGGCGGCGGTGCGAGAGCTCCCCGTAGTCGGCCCAGGACGACACGGAGAACCAGACGTCGCCGGACTCGGTGGCGTAGGCGTGGCCGCGCTCGACCAGCGACGCGATGAGGTCGGTCATCTGGGTGATGTGCCCGGTCGCGCGGGGCTCGTACGTGGGGGGCGCGACGTTCAGGGCCGCGTAGTCGCGGGCGAGCTTGCGCTCGTTCTCGTACGCGATGGCCCACCAGGGGCGGCCCTGCTCCTCGCCCCGGACGAGGATCTTGTCGTCGATGTCGGTGACGTTGCGCACGTATGTGACGTCGTAGCCGGAGCGGCGCAGCCAGCGGATGAGGACGTCGTAGGAGACGCCCGAGCGGAGGTGGCCGATGTGCGGTGGGCCTTGGACGGTGAGGCCGCACAAGTAGACGCCCGCGTGGCCGGGCTTCCGGGGCTGGAAGTCGCGGATCGAACGGGTGCCGGTGTCGTACAGTCGCAGGCTCACCCGTCAAGTCTAGACAACCCGGGCCCGCCCCTAGCGCCCCGAGGGCCGCGTGTCAAGGCGGCCGGGACCACGCCGCTCGGCGCTCCCTTCTCCGCGGACGCGGACGGCCCCCGGCGCTGCCGGGGGCCGTCGCGCGGAGGGCGCTAAGCGGCGCGTCGGCGCATCGCGGCGAGGACACCGCCGCCGACCGCCAGGAGCGCGGCGAGCCCCACCAGAAGGCCCGTGGCGCCCGTGCCGGTCTTCGGGAGGACCCCGGAGCCGCTCGGGGTCGCGCTCGGGTCGCCGCCGGGCTCACCGCCGGGGACGCCGTCGCCGGTGACGCCCCACAGGGTCGTGGTGCCGGAGACCTCGTTGCCGACCGCGAGCATCGGGCTCCCGGTCGGGGAGTCGGCGGCCGCGATGAACGCGATCGACTCGGGGCCTAGGTCGCCGCCGGCGCCCGCGGCCGGTTCGGCCGCGAAGTCGCGGTTGCTCACGTAGTCGACGAACACGGCGTCCGCCGGGTCGGTGACGTCGTACACCATGATCCCGCCCTGGCGCTCCAGGCCGATGAACGCGTACATGCGGTCGCCGACCTGCCCGACCGCGACGGCCTCGGGCTCGGGGCCCTTGTCGTCGGAGCGGTCGTCGGCGTCGTTCGCCTCGTTGTCGGCGTTGAAGTGCTCGCCCTCGACCGCGGCGAGGGTCGCCTCGAACGCGTCGCCGGAGTCGAACACGAGCTCGCCGTCGGCCGACCAGATCGAGAACGACCGGCCGCCGAACGAGTACAGGGCGTCGTGGCAGCCGGCCTCGGTCGCACCGAGCGTCGTGGTGACCTTCAAGCGGCCCAACGCTTCCGGGGCCTGGAGCGCGGCCAGGTCGGCGCCGCCGAAGGCGCCCTCGCACAGCTCGAGGTCCTCGACCCGGGCCTCCTCGGAGTAGTCGCCCCACTCGCGGACATCACCCTCGTTCGCGGTGACCAAGTACGTCTCCCCGCCCGAGGCGTACGCGTCGACGCCGTCGGGCAGGTACATGCCCCGCACCGGCCACGCCTCGATCCGCGGCCCGCCGTCCTCGTCGGAGGCGTCGAGACCGGCGCCGCCGGCCGAGTGGTCCTTCGTGCCGAGCGGGAGGATCTCGCTGATCGCGCCCGCGTCCAGGTCGACGACGGCGATCGCGTTGTTCTCCTGGAGCGTGACGTACGCGGTCGCGTCGTCGGCGACGGTCACGTACTCCGGTTCGATCGACCGCTGCACGGCGTCGGCCGCGGACAGGTCGGGCCCGAACACGCGGACGCCCTCGGGGAGCGTGTCCGCGGTCCACGCGGTGAAGTCGGCGGTCGCGACGGCGAACGTCGCCGCGTCGACGACCGAGACCGTCCCGGCCGGGTCGACGGTGTAGTCGTCGTTCGGCTCGCCCTCGTCGGCGGTGACGGCCTTCGACCCGTCAGGGGTGAACGCGACCGAGTCGGGCTGGGCGCCGACCCGCGCGGAGCCGGTGAAGGCGCCGTCGGTGTCGAAGAACGCGACCCAGCCCGGGTCGGTCTTCTCGGGCGCCTCGACGGCGGCCGCGACCTTCCCGCCGCTCACGGCGACGGAGTTGACCGTGGCGCCGTCCTGGCCGAGCGCGGCCGCGGCGTCGATCGAGGCGCGCTTGACGGGGGCCGCGGGATCGGACACGTCGATCACGTCGATGACGCCGGCCTCGGCGTTCACGGCGAACACCCGCTCGGTCGCGGCGTCGTAGGCCACGATCTCGGCGGCGCCCTCGGCGAACACGCCGGTCGCGTACGTGCCCAGGACCGACAGGTCGAGGGCCGGGTCGTCCTGCGCGACGGCGGGCACGGCGGGCACGGCGAGCGCCGCCAGCCCGACCGCGAGCGCGGATACGAGCAGTCGCTTCTGCACAGCGGTTTCCTGACTTCTCGGGGAACGGGGGTGACGGCCCCAGTCCACCGAGGAAAGAGGACCCGCCGCGGATGCGCAGGCGAACGGGGAGTGAACACCGGGTCGCGAATCGACGCGCGAGTAGTACCGGGGTACCGGTCGCGGGACCGGCCTCCTCCTCGGGAACGACCCGGAAATCGGTCCGCGCGCCCATGTGCGGCGGGGCCGTCCCTCATAGACTGAGGCGGTCCCCGACCCGCGATCCCCGATGGGAGCCCCATGATCACCGCGAAGGGCCTGTACAAGCGGTACCGGAAGACGGTCGCCGTAGACCACCTCTCGTTCGACGTCCGCCCCGGAGTCGTCACCGGATTCCTCGGCCCCAACGGGTCCGGGAAGTCCACCACCATGCGACTCATGCTCGGCCTCGACCACGGCGAAGGCGAGACCCTGTTCGACGGCAAGCGGTTCGGCACGATCCGCCGCCCCATGAACGAGGTCGGCGCGCTCCTGGAGGCGAAGCCGTTCCACCCCACCCGGTCCGCCCGCAACCACCTGCGGATGCTCGCCGCCGGCAACCGGATCCCCGACTCCCGGGTCGACGAGGTCATGGAGTTCGTCGGCCTCGGCGACGTCAAGCGCAAGAAGCCGAAGGGCTACTCGCTCGGCATGGCCCAGCGCCTCGGCCTCGCCCAGGCGCTCCTGGGCGACCCGCAGACGCTCCTGCTCGACGAGCCCACCAACGGCCTCGACCCGCACGGCATCCACTGGATGCGCGACGTGCTCAAGACCCTCGCGTCCGAAGGCCGCACCATCTTCGTCTCCAGCCACCTGCTGTCCGAGATGCAGCTCATGGCCGACGAACTCGTCGTCATCGGCCGCGGCACCATGATCTTCAACGGCGACGTCGACACGTTCGTCCGCGAGTTCACCCAGTCCCAAGTGGTCGTCCGCGGCCCCGACACCGGTAGCCTCGCCGAGACCCTCAAGGCCGAAGGCGCCGACGTCGCCACCGAAGCGGACGCGCTCGTCGTCTCCGGGCTCGAGATCGGCAAGGTCGGGCACCTCGCCTTCACCGCCGGCGTCGAACTCCACGAGCTGTCGACCCGCCGCGCCTCGCTCGAAGAGGCGTTCATGTCCGCCACCGGCGCGTCCGAGCAGTTCGTCGCCAAGGAACCCGTCCGCGCGGCCGACACCGCCGCCCCCGAAGGGAAGGCCCTCTGATGCTTGACGCCCTGCGCTTCGAGTGGACGCGGATCAGCACCCTCCGCTCCACCTACTGGCTCACCGGCATGGGCCTGCTCGTCACCACCGGCGTCGCCGTCCTCCTCGGCGTCGCCGCCCGCAACGAGCCGCTCGACGCCGAGATCCTCACCATGGCCCTCAACGGCGGCGCCTCCTTCGGGCTGCCGTTCCTGGCCGTGTTCATGGCGATCATCGGGATCTTCGCGTGCGGCCACGAGTACCGGCACGGCACCATCCAGCCGACCCTCACGTCGCTGCCGCAGCGGTCGCGGCTCATCCTCGCCAAGCTCATCGTCGTCGTCGCCGCGACCCTCGTCGTCACGTTCGCGTCGATGGCGATCAACACCCTGGTCGTCTACATCGTGTGGGGCGAGGCCCCCGGCCTGTTCGAGGACCCGATCGCGACCGCCCTCATCGGGTACGCGCTGTACACGCTGATCTACGTCCTCGTCGGCTTCGGCCTCGGCCTGCTGTTCCGCGGCGTGCCCTCGGCGCTGGTCGTGATCTTCCTGATGCCGCTCATCATCGAGTCGATCATCTTCGGCCTCGCGTTCGTCCCGGCCCTGGACTGGCTCGTGCCCGTCGTGAAGTTCCTGCCGTTCACCGCCGGCGCCCGCCTCATGGAGCTCAACCCGGCGCCGTTCCCGCCCGGGTCCCCGGACTTCGACCTGTTCTCCCGTTGGACCTCGGGCGGCATCTTCGCCCTCTTCGCCGCGCTGATCCTCACCGCGGCCTGGATCCTCTTCAAGAAGCGCGACGCCTAACACCCCGTCGCGACGGCAGCGGCCCGTGGCATCCGCCACGGGCCGCTCGCCTTCCCCGGAAACGTCGGTGCCCGGGGCCGCCTCCTACAGGGCCGCCTCGAGTTCCCGCCGCACCAGGTCGGCGGTCTCGATCGAGTTCAGGGCCGCGCCCTTCATCAGGTTGTCGGCGACGACGAAGAACTCCAGCGAGTTCGGGAAGTCGATCGACTGGCGGATCCGCCCGACCTGGGTGCCGCTCTTGCCGACCGAGTCGATCGGCATCGGGAACACCATGTTCGCCGGGTCGTCCACCAGGTCCACGCCGTCGGCCGCACCGAGCACGCGGTGCGCGTCGGCCACCGTCACCTCGCGCTCGAACGTCGCGTGCACGACCTGCGAGTGCCCGACCGCGACCGGTACGCGCACGCACGTCGAAGCGACCTTCAGATCCGGCAGCCCCAGGATCTTGCGGGACTCGTTGCGGACCTTCAGCTCCTCGCTCGTCCAGCCGTCGTCCTTCCAGCCGCCGACCTTCGGCACCACGTTCAGCGCCAGCGGCGCCCCGAACGGCGCGTTGAACTCGTCGCCGAGCACCATCCGCAGGTCGCTGCCCATGGTCCCGACGCCCTCGACGCCGGCGATCTTCTGGAGCTGCGCGTACAGCGCCTCCAGGCCCTCCTTGCCCGACCCGGAGGCGGCCTGGTACGACGCCACCGACATCGACACCAGCCCGAACTCCTCGTTCAGGGCCGCGAGCGTCGGGATCAGCGCCAGCGTCGTGCAGTTCGCGTTCGCGATGATGCCCTTCGGCCGGTTCCGGGCCTCCTCGGGGTTCGCCTCCCGGCACACCAGCGGCACGTCCGGGTCCATCCGGAAGTACCCCGACTTGTCGATCACGACGACGCCCTTCGCGGCCGCCACCGGCACCCACTCGGCGCTGACCTCGTCAGGCAGGTCGAAGTGCGCGATGTCGATCCCGTCGAACACGTCCTCGCCGATCGCCTGCACGGTGAGGACCTCGTCGCCGACGTTCAGCTGCTTCCCGGCCGACCGCGCCGAAGCGACCAGCCGCACCTCACCCCAGTTCCCGCGCTCCTCCGCGATGAGCCGGCGCATGATCGACCCGACGACGCCCGTGGCGCCGACGATCGCGACGTTCAGTCTGCGTCCCACGGCTACCGCCCCGTCCCCGCGTAGACGACGGCCTCTTCGGCGCCGCCGAGCTCGAACTTGTCGTGCACCGCCCGCACCGCGGCGTCCAGGTCCGTGTCCCGGCACACCACCGAGATGCGGATCTCCGAGGTCGAGATGATCTCGATGTTCACGCCCGCGTCAGCGAGCGCCTGGCAGAAGTTCGCCGTCACACCCGGGTGCGAGCGCATCCCGGCGCCGATCAGCGACACCTTGCCGATGTTCTCGTCGTAGATCAGCTTCTCGAACCCGATCGCGCCCTGGTGCTTCTTCAGCGCCTCGGTCGCCTTCGGGCCCGACTCCTTCGGGAGCGTGAACGAGATGTCGGTGTGGCCGTTCCCGGCCGTCGACACGTTCTGGACGATCATGTCGATGTCGATCTCGGCGTCGGCGATCACCTGGAAGATCGACGCCGCCGCGCCCGGCTTGTCGGGCACGCGCGTGACGGTGATCTTGGCCTCGGAGCGGTCGTGCGCGACGCCGCTGATGAGTGCTTGCTCCACGGGCAGCTCCTCCATGTAACCCGACACCATCGTGCCGGTCTTGGTCGAGTACGACGAACGGACGTGCAGCGGAAGCCCGTACCGGCGGGCGTACTCCACGGCGCGCAGGTGCAGGATCTTGGCGCCCGAGGCGGCCATCTCCAGCATCTCCTCGAACGTGATCGCGTCGAGCTTCTTCGCGTTCGAGACGATGCGCGGGTCGGCGGAGAACACGCCGTCGACGTCGGAGTAGATCTCGCACACGTCCGCTTCCAGCGCCGCGGCCAGCGCGACGGCGGTCGTGTCCGAGCCGCCCCGGCCGAGCGTCGTGATGTCCTTCGTGTCCTGGCTGACGCCCTGGAACCCGGCGACGATCGTGATGAACCCCTCGTCGAGCGACGAGCGGATCCGGCCGGGCGTGACGTCGATGATCCGGGCCACGCCGTGCGCGGCCGTCGTGATCATGCCCGCCTGCGAACCGGTGAACGACCGGGCCTGGAACCCCAGGTTGTTGATCGCCATCGCCAGCAGCGCCATCGAGATGCGCTCGCCGGCGGTCAGCAGCATGTCGAGCTCGCGGGGCTCGGGGACGGGTGAGACCTGCGCTGCGAGGTCGAGCAGCTCGTCGGTGGTGTCACCCATGGCGGAGACGACGACGACCACGTCGTCGCCCCGCTTTCGCGTGGCCACTACTCGCTCAGCGACGCGCTTGACGCGCTCGGCATTCTCGACCGATGATCCGCCGTACTTCTGCACGACTAGCGCCACGGGTTTCACCTCACTCGCTCATGTCTCGCGTGACATTTAGGGCGCCCTCACAGGGCGCCATGTCACCTTAGCTGCGTGTACCGGTGTGTCGCCAGGTCGTTCCGGGTGACGGGACAGAGAATCGGCCCGTGGCATCGAGATGGACGAAGCGGACGGTGGCGGCGCTCACGGCCGCGGCACTGGTCGCGGTGGCGGCGGGGTGCGGGACGGCGACGGCCGGGGTCGAACCGGAGGAGGCGCCGCGGCGGCACAGCCCGCAGGCGACCCTCATCGGGCGCGTCGCCCAGGCGCTCGACGCGGCCTTCACCGCCGAGTACGCCTGGTCGGAGGGCGGCACGGTGACGGTGTGGGCCGCGAAGGACGGCACCTGGCGGGTCGACGTGCCCGGCTGGGCGCACGGCGGCGCCGTCGACGTGTCGGTCGCATGGACGACCGGCGGGTTCTTCCAGTGCGCGGCCGACCGGTGCGTGAAGCTCGCGGGCATCACCGGGGAGATCCCGCGCGAGTACGACCCGCAGGTGCAGCGGCCGTTCACCGAGTGGCTGCCGCAGCTCCTCGACCGGCACCTGCCGTTCTCGGTCGCGCAGGACGGCGACTGCTTCACGCTGACCCCGAACACCGTCGTGGTCGACCCGCCGATCCCGCCCGGCGAATGGTGCCTCGACCAGGCCGGGCGGATCCTCTCGGTCGAGAGCGGCGCGTTCGGCTCCCTCGAACTCGCCGGCGAACCCGCCGAGGCCGCCGACACCGTGGACCTCCCCGGTGAGATCGTCGAAGCGGACCCGTTGAGCGCCAAGGCACCCGAGCCGCCCGCCCCGACTCCGGGCGCCACCGCGCCCGCGTCGCCGGCCCCCTCGGGGGCGCCCTCGGCCGCTCCGTCCGAGACCGTCGGCCCGTCCCCCGAGCAGGCGACAGGAGAGTAAGGAAAGCGACAGGAAGTGCCGTTTCGGCAGCTACGCGTGGCACCATGAACGATGGCGACGACGCTGACCGGCCCGGACCGGCGGCCCCGGCCAGGGGCCCCGCGGCGGGCTCCGCTGCCACCGAAGGAGCGCGCATGAACGCACCCATCGACCGCCACGCCACGACCGCGGTCCCCATCCACCCCCTGCTGGCCTCCCGCCACTCCACCCGGGCCTTCACCCCCGGCGTCGACCTCGGCGACGACCAGATCGCCGCGCTCCTCGAAGCCGCCCGCTGGGCGCCCAGCGCCGGCAACACGCAGCCGTGGCGGTTCCTCGTCGCCCGGCGCGACACCGGCGAGTTCAAACGCGTCCTCGACTGCCTCGATCCCGGCAACCGCGACTGGGCGTCCCACGCCTCGGCGCTGCTCGTCGCCGCCCGCACCGACGCGAACGCGAAGGGCCCGCTGCCGCACGCCGCATACGACCTCGGGCAGGCCATGGCGCACCTGACGTTCCAGGCCGCCGCCGAGGGGCTCACCGTCCGCCAGATGGGCGGGTTCGACGCCGCGGCGCTCGCGGCCGAGTTCGGTCTCGAGGCGCCGCTGGTCCCCATGACCGTGGCCGCGATCGGCGTCGCGGGCGACCCGGCCGGCCTGCCCGAGCCGGTCGCCGGCCCGGACCGGCGGGCCCGCGTCCGCCTCGGCATCGACGACCTGCTCATCCGCCCGTAGGGGCCCGTCCGGCATGGCGGTCCCGGGCGGCGGCGCGGTTCTCGGGCGCTGCGGGCAGGCGCCCGCGGGCGGTCCTCCCGAGCGGTGTCTTCGGGACGCGCCGTCCCACGATCCGGGCATCGGGATCGACCGTGTCCGGTTCCGCGGTGTAGGCTCGCGGGGTCATGCGGTATTCGATGCTCCTTATCTGCCGCGGCGGGGCCAACTAGGTCGGCTCCCTCGCCGCGGGTTTTCGCATGCCGGCTGGATCAGTCCCACAGGCTCAGACAACCAGCGACATTCTCAGGAGCATCCGTGACTTCCACGTCTTCTTCCAGCAGCACGGCCACGCCGTTCGCCGAGCGCGCGAAGCGCTACCGGCCGTACCACTCGCAGTTCAAGGTGGACCTGCCCGACCGCACCTGGCCCGACCGGGTGATCGAGCGGGCCCCGGTCTGGTGCGCGGTGGACCTGCGCGACGGCAACCAGGCCCTCATCGACCCGATGACCCCCGACCGCAAGAAGAAGATGTTCCAGCTCCTGGTATCCATGGGGTACAAGGAGATCGAGGTCGGCTTCCCGTCCGCTTCGCAGACCGACTTCGACTTCGTGCGGATGCTGATCGAGCAGGACCTCATCCCCGACGACGTCACCATCCAGGTCCTGACCCAGTGCCGCGAGCACCTGATCGACCGGACCTTCGAGAGCCTGCGCGGCGCGAAGCAGGCCATCGTCCACTTCTACAACTCGACGTCGACCCTCCAGCGCCGCGTCGTGTTCGGCCTGGACAAGGACGGCATCACCGACATCGCCACCCAGGGCGCGCGGCTGTGCCTGAAGTACCAGGAGATCCACACCCCCGACACGGCGATCCGGTACGAGTACTCCCCCGAGTCGTACACCGGGACCGAGCTGGACTATGCGGTCGAGGTGTGCGCGAAGGTCGCCGAGGTCATCCAGCCGACCCCCGACTGGCCGCTGATCGTGAACCTGCCCGCCACCGTTGAGATGGCCACCCCCAACGTCTTCGCCGACTCGATCGAGTGGATGCACCGCAACCTCCCGAACCGCGAGTCCCTGATCCTGTCGGTCCACCCCCACAACGACCGCGGCACCGGCGTCGCCGCGGCGGAACTGGCCGTCCAGGCCGGCGCCGACCGCGTCGAGGGCTGCCTGTTCGGCAACGGGGAGCGCACCGGCAACGTGTGCCTGGTGACGCTGGGCATGAACCTGTTCAGCCAGGGCGTCGACCCCGAGATCGACTTCTCCAACATCGACGAGGTCAAGCGCGCCGTCGAGTACTGCAACCAGCTGCCGGTCCACGAGCGGCACCCGTACGCGGGCGACCTGGTGTACACCGCGTTCTCCGGCTCCCACCAGGACGCCATCAAGAAGGGCTTCACCCACCTGGAGGCCGACGCCGCGGCCGCGGGCGTCCCGGTCGACGACTTCACGTGGGGCGTCCCGTACCTGCCGATCGACCCGAAGGACGTCGGCCGCACCTACGAGGCGGTCATCCGCGTCAACTCGCAGTCCGGCAAGGGCGGCGTCGCGTACGTCATGCAGAGCGAGTACGGCTTCGACCTGCCGCGGCGCATGCAGATCGAGTTCAGCCAGGCGATCCAGCGGCACACCGACGCGTCCGGCAAGGAGATCTCGACCGAGGAGATCCACGAGGTCTTCCGCCGCGAGTACCACCCGGAGTACCAGCCGCGCACGCGACTGGTGGTCGAGGACCACAACACGACCTACGCCGACGAGAAGCTGACTCTGGACGCCACGATCGTCCTGGACGGCGTGGAGCAGAAGGTCACCGGCACCGGCAACGGCCCGCTGTCGGCCTTCACCGACGCCCTGGCGACGGTCGGCATCGACGTGGAGGTCCTCGACTACGCCGAGCACGCCCTGTCGGCCGGGCAGCACGCCCAGGCGGCCTCCTATGTGGAGTGCGTCGTGAACGGCCGGACCGTGTGGGGCGCGGGCGTCCACCCGAACATCGTCCTCGCGACGATGCGCGCCGTGGCCAGCGCCTACAACCGCGCCTGACCCCCGAACCGGATCACCGCCGGGGCCAGAGGCCCCCGGCGTGGTCGCCCGGGCGCGTCGAAGAACCGACCGCCGAGCCGCGACCGGCGCCGCCCACAAGGCCGCGCACACGGGCCCGAACGCCACGAACCACCGGGCACCCGAACGCCGGCAGCGACCGAACAGAGCAAGAACCCGCTGGGGCGGGCCGCGATGCGGCCCGCCCCAGCGGCGTCCCCAAGTCATCCACCACTACGCCGACCAGCCGGAACACCGGATACACACAGCGTTATCCACAAGTAGGTTCTTCGCGTTCGACACTGACTGCCCCTGCCTGTTGTAGTGGATAGCAAAAACGTCATCAGCCGGACCGGCGGGATGGCGGCGACAGATGGGGATTCGCGAACGTCGCCATACCGAGACCGCGCGCGGGAAGCCGCCCGCGCGGCGGTCCCCGCCGGTCCGAACGCTCCGCGCGGAGCATGCGCGGGCGGCCGACCTGACGAGGCCGGCCGCCCGCAAGAACCACACCGGCCCGCACGCCGATGCGCTCAGACCTCGACCGACAGCCTGACGGTCACGGTGTCGCCCTCATCGACCCCGCCGGCCCGCTTCCGGACGGCCGCCTTCAGCGGGACGATGTAACGGCCGTCCTTGGGCCACAAGGAGGTCTCCCACGAGACCTCGCCGATCCACGCGGTCACGGGGATCATGCCCCAGCCGTAGCTGACGACCACTGACGCGGCCGCCAGGTCGCGGCAGCCGGCCTCCGGGACGGTCACGAAGTACCAGGGCGCCGGACCGCGCCAGTGCCAGACCTCGCCGCTGAACTCCAGTTCCATGCCCCGAGCATACGAACCCGGCCCGACACGGACCCCCGGTCGGCGGCCCGGGCGCGGCGGGGCATGTCGGTCCCGGTTCAGGGCCCGAAGGGCGGAGCCTTGGCCGCATTCGCAGTTGCGGCGCCGAACCGGAGACCCCGCGGGCCGGTCAGTCGGGGACGCTGACGCCGACGAGCCGGGCCCCAGTGGCGGTGCGGGGCCGGAAGGGGTCGTCGGGGTTGACGACGATGTAGCTGCCGGGGCCGAGTTGGCGGTCGCCGGTGGTGATCTCGCCGAAGAGGAGGTAGTAGCAGCGGCCCTGGCCCACGTGGAGGTCGGATTCAGGCCACTCGACGCCCGGGACGAGGTCGTAGAGCCACCCGGTGGAGCGGCCGGCACCCGGCAGGTGGCGGCGGATCACTCCCGGGGCGACCTCGACGGGTTTGACCGCGTCGACTTGGACGGCCTGGATGTCGTTGCGCGCCTGGTGCATGGTCCCGTTCATGGCTCGATCCTCCCCGGGAGGGCCCCGCCGCGCCAGTGACAGGATCGTCATCTTGGGGTACTTTCATGCCATGGGAGACGCCAAGGGACGGCATCAGGTGGTCGCGCTCGTACAGCCGCCGCAGGCCGAGTTCGAGCTCGCCAGCGCCGCCGAAGTGTTCGGGCTGGACCGGCCCGGGCTGCCGAGCCGGTACGGGTTCACGGTGTGCACCGAGCGGCCCGGGATCGTGCCGACCAAGACCGGGTGCGCGCTGTCGGTGAACGAAGGGCTCGAGGCGATGGCCGAGGCGGACACCGTGCTGGTCCCCGCTTGGGCGCCGAAGGATTCGCCGGCGAGTCCGGCGGTGCTCGCGGCGGTGCGGGCCGCGCATGATCGCGGGGCGCGGATGGTCGCGATCTGCACCGGGGCGTTCCTGCTCGCGGAGGCCGGGCTGCTCGACGGGCGGCGGGCCACGACGCATTGGCGGTACGCGGCGGAGTTCGCGTCGCGGTATCCGGCGGTGGAAGTGGACGCCGATGCGCTCTACGTCGACCTGGGCGACATCGCGACGAGCGCCGGGACGGCCGCCGGGATCGACCTGTGTCTTCATCTGGTGCGTTCGGATCACGGTGCGGCGCTGGCGTCGCGGATCGCCAGGCACATGGTCATGCCGCCGCATCGGGAGGGCGGGCAGCGGCAGTACGCGGTCGAGCCGGTGGAGGAGCCGTCGGAATCGCTTGGGGCGGTGCTGGAGTGGGCCTCCGAGCACTTGCACGAGCCGTTGACCGTCGAGGATTTGGCGGCGCAGGGGCGCATGTCGGCGCGGACGCTCGCGCGGCGGTTCGACGAGCAGCTCGGGACGAGCCCGGGGAAGTGGCTGCTGTCGCAGCGGATCTCGGCGGCGCAGGCGCTGCTCGAGGACACCGACCTGCCGATCGAGTCGATCGCGGGGAGGGTCGGCCTGTCGTCGGCGCTGAACCTGCGCCGGCGGTTCCGGGACCGCCTCGGGACGACGCCCGCCGCGTACCGGAGGGCCTTCGGCCGGGAGGCCGTCAGGGCGGGCTGACACCGAGGGCCGGCTCCCGCGGGGGCGCGGAGTGTCGCATCGCTCTGGTACAACCGAACGGTGTCGAGCCCTCGTGAACCCTTGAGCGCCTTCCGCACCGTGCTGAAGCGCGGCGGCGGTGAGCGGCCCACCTTCCCGCTGTCCGTGCACGTGCTGCTGATGGTCGTGTTCGCGGCCCTGGTGCTGTCGGGCCTGCTGTGGCTGCTCACCAGCGACCAGACGTCGCCGCTCAGCCCGGACCCGAACGACCGCACCACGCTCGAGGTCATCCGCTTGTCGCTGTATGCGATCGCGGGCATCGGCGGGGTCATCGCCCTCACGGTCGCCTACCGCCGGCAGCGGATCATCGAGGCCACCGAGATCCGGGAGGCCACGAAGCTGTTCAACGAGCGCTTCGCGTCGGCGGCCGAGCAGCTCTCGTCGCAGCGGGCCGCGAACCGGCTCGCCGGGGTGTACGCGATGGCGGCGCTCGCCGACGACTGGGACGCGGGCCGCCAGACCTGCATCAACGTCCTGTGCGCGTATGTGCGCCTGCCGTACGAGACGCCGCCGTTCCGCCACGAGCGCGAAGCGGTCGGCGACCCGGAGCGGTTCCGGCCGGTCCTGGAGGAGCGGCTGGTCCGGCATTCGGTCCTGAACGTGATCGGCGGCCGGCTGCGCCGCGCGCCGATCCCCGGGCGGACCTGGCACCAGCACGACTTCGACTTCACCGGCACGAACCTCGACGGCGGGAACCTCAACGACGCCTTGTTCCTCGGCCGGGTCTCGTTCGCGTTCGGGCGGTTCACGGCCGGCACGATCGACTTCTCGCGGGTCCGGTTCGAAGGCCCGGTGGACTTCAACCGGGCGCGGTTCCTCGGGGCGCGGCTGCGGTTCGCGGAGGCGCGGTTCGCCGGGCCGGTGCTGCTGTCGGAGACGACCGTGGCGGGCGGCGCGCTCGATTTCAGCTCGGCGCATTTCACCCGCGACGTGTCGTTCGAAGGGACGGCGTTCACGGGCGGCCAGGTGCATTTCGCGAAGACGGTCTGCTCCTCGCCGGTCCTGGGCGCCCGCCCGGTCCTGGACTTCAGCGGCGCCAGCTTCACCGGGACCGCGGTCGTCTTCGACCGGCCCGACATCGCCGCCGCGACCCTGGACTTCTCGCGGGTCGCCGACTGGTCGCATCCGCCCGTGCTCAACCTGGCCGAGGAGCAGGACGCCGTGAGACTCCCTGAGCGCGAGGCGGACCGGTGACCAGGACGACGCCGCCGCGGCCCTACGACCTGCTCGACCTGTTCCCCGGACTGGCCGGGTACGGGCGGCCGGCGGTCCGCCTGCACCCGCGGCGCGGCGAACCGGCCGCCGAGGACGGCTCGATCGGCGGGCCGCTGCTGTGGCCGGCCGAAGAGCCTTGGCCCGTATGCGGACTGGAGCACGAGGACTGCGCCGACGAGCCGTTCGCGTACACGCTCGCGTGGCGCGCCTACCTCGAGGACCGCGACCGGCGGGAGCGGGAGGGCGACCTCGACTGGGACGTCGAGCGGCGCCGCGCCGACGAACTCGAGGCCCGGTTCGACTCCGAAGAGGACGGTGAGGGCGACGCCACGGCACCGCCGCTGATCCCGCTGGCGCAGTTGTACTACCGCGACGTGCCGGGCCTGCCCTGGCCGGAGCGGTACGACCTGCTCCAGCTCCTCTGGTGCCCGCGCGACCACCCCGACGCCGAGACGCCGTACAACCCGGTGTTCCAGGTGCGCTGGCGCTCAAGCCGATCCGTCGGGGCGGTGCTCGACGACCCTCCCCGGCCGCTGGTCTGCAACGGCGACTACGTGCCGAGCCCGTGCGTGCTCCACCCGGAGGTCGTCACCGAGTATCCGCCCAATGAGGACCTTCCGGGCGCGCTCGCGGACGCGATCGGCGAGTGGACCGAGCGGATCGGCGACCCCGCCGCGTACGACTGCGCGATCTCGGCGGCGCCCGGCTGGAAGGCGGTCGGGTACGGCGGCATCTGGGGCGTCGTCGACCCGTACCCGGTCGAGTGCGACTGCGGCGAGCGGCAACTGCCGCTCTTCACGGCGGCCTCGGGCGAGTTCGACGGCGGCACCGGGACTTGGAGGCCGGTCGAGGACGCCGAGGCGGGCCGGGAGGCCGCCGACCCGGTCAAGGTCGTCATCGGCCGGGGTTACACGCTGCAGCTCTACTACTGCCCCGCGTCCGAGGACCACCCCAACCGGACCGCGATGTTCTGAACCCGCGCGCAGCGCTCCACGGCCCGGCGCGGCAACGATCGGGCCGCCGGGGTCACTCGGCCTGCTGCGCGGACGGTTCCGCGCGCCGCCGCCTTGCCATGGCCGGGATAACCGGGGGCAGCCCTCGGCAGGCGGCACGGCGCGGTAGCTCCGCCATGGCGGTGATGAGGCCGACCGTCCGGTACAGGGCGATGATCGCCGCGGGCCAGGCGACCGCCATGCCGCCGAGCGCGGCGGATCCGCAGAGCAGGGCGGTGATCAGGTAGCCGAGGAGGCTCAGGGTGAACACGGCGGCGGAAGGGCGGTGGAGCCGCTTCGACCGTCTGCTGATCTCGCGCAGTCCCACGAAGTTGAGCGGCAGGAGCAGGACCGCGAAGGCCGCCGTGTTGTAGATCGCGTCCTCCATAGTGAACAATTCGGCGGTCGCGCCGTACACGTCGACGAGGAATGCGCCGATCCCGGCGAAGTAGACGAAGGTGAGCACGGGATCGAGCGCCGAGGTGGCGCGGTAGCGGGTCCGTAGGTCCGCGAACGGCACGAAGTGAGGGCAGTCTTCGCGGCGATAGGGAAGCTGCGGCGCCGGTGCCACCCAAGCCGACTGGGCAGGCGGTGCCGCCCAGCCCGGATGGGCGGGCCCGGCTGCCGGCGCCGCCGGGACCGGGTACGGGTGCGCGAGCAGTTCGGCGAACCGGGGCGGGAAACCCGGATGGCTGCGGCAGGTGCTCCGGTCGTACAGCAGGCCGTAGAGGACCAGGAGGAGCCAGAGGACGGGAAGCGCGACGACCACGAGCAGGACCGCCCAGTACTGGGCGGTCTGGTAACCGAGGAGCACGGAGCCGACTGCCCAGCAGAGGATGCCGATCCCATCGGTCCACAGGGCGGTGAGCGTCGGCCGGTGCAGTCGGGCCCAGGTCCGGCGCAGCGCCCTGGTGCCGACCGCGGTAAAGATCGATCCGCTGACGAGGAGCGAGAAGATCACGGGCCCCGTCTCGCCGGAAGTGGCGGAGAGCAGGTGCGTCAAAGCGATCATCACCGCCGTGCCCTGCGCCAGGCTGTTCACGGCGAATGCGGCCAGGCTGCTCGCGTACAGGAACCGCCCCGCGGGCCGGAGGTCGCGGAAGCGGACCCGGTGCGGGCACGGGAGATCGAGCTGCGGCACCGGCACGGGCGCCGTCGACCGGATGTGGCCGTCGGCGGCCGGGCCGCCGGGCTCGACCGTGATGACCGGGTCGACGAGCCGGGGCGAACCGGATTCGTCATCCATAAAGGGGCTTTCAGTTGTGTAAAGGGCAAGGTCCCGGCCTCAGGGGCGGGCGGGGCGTTGCGAATTCTAAGGTCGCGGGTTCGCGGGCGTCAAGGGGCGAGCCAGGCGAGGGCGCGGGCCGGGAGGGCGGGGTCATCGTCGCAGGTTTCCCGGGGGGCGAGGACGGCGCGGAGGTAGACGAGGATGGCCGCGACGGCGCCGGAAGGGAGCGCGGCGAGGGCGGCGACGGGCATGTCGACCCACAGCCCGGTCAGGAGCAGCGCGGTGGCGGTCAGGAGCGTTCCGGCGATGGCGAGCCACGCGACGGGGGCCTCGGGTCGGTGGAGGCGCCGCCAGGTGCCGACGAGCGCGAAGACGCCGATCATGCCGAACATCGCGCCGAGGACGAGCAGGGCGCCGTTGACGACGGGGACGGTGCCGCTGATCTCGGCGCCGATCGAAAGCAGGAAGCCGCCGATGAAGAGCGCGAGGAGCTGGACGGCGCCGGCGGCGGCGACCGCGAGGAGGCCGGCCGCGTAGAGCAGGCGGCCGCCGGTGGTGAGGTCGCGGACGCGGACGCGGTGGCGGCAGTCCTCGGAGGACTCTTCCAGGGCCGCTTCACCGGCAGGGTCCGTACGAGGGCCGGCGGGGTGGGGGCCGACCGGGCGCGGGATGCCCGGTTCGACGGTGATTCGGAGGTCGTTTCGGGACCCCTCGTCCTCCTCGGCCGTCGGCTCCGCAGTCCGCCCGGTGGTCCGCCCGGCAGTCCACTCATCGGTGGGCTCGGCGGCGCGGTCGTCTTCGCGACCGGTGGCGCCCTCCGCGACGCGGTCGCCTTCGGGACCGGCGCTCCCTTCGGCGGTGTGGTCGTTCTCCGGGACACCGGCATGGGCGTCTTCGCGGCCGGCGGCGCGCTCCGCAGCGCGGTCCTCCACGCGGTCGGCACTCCGGTCGACGGTCTGGTCGTCCGCGCGGACATCTGCGCGGTCCTCCTCGCGACCGGCGTTCCGGTCGGCGGCACGGTCGTCCGCGTGGACACCGGTGCGTTCGTCTGCGCGAGTGTCGGCGCGGCCGGCGCCGTCGCCGCCGGTGGGCTCGCCCGTGCGATCGCCGGCGTGTTCGCCGCCGGGCTCGCCCGCGTGTTCGCCGGCCTCGCCGGAGTGTGCATCCGCGGGTGTCGCGCGTTCGTCCGTGGCTTCGTGATCCATTGGGGCGCTTCCGGTTTCGGAGGGGTGCAGAAGGTCCCGGCCCGTGGGGGCCGGGACCTTGCGCATTCTATGGAGGCGTCCGGGGCGGTTCCTCAGCGGTAGGCGGAGGACTGGAGGGTGTACAGCTCGGCGTAGGCGCCGTCACGGGCCATGAGCTCGTCGTGGGTGCCGGCCTCGGCGATGCGGCCGCCTTCGAGGACGACGATCAGGTCGGCCATGGAGACGGTGGAGAACCGGTGGGAGACCAGGACGGTGACGGTGCCGCGGGCGCGGCCCGCATGGACCTCTTCGGCGAAGCGCTCGAACAGGGCGTGCTCGGTCTGCGGGTCGAGTGCCGCGGTGGGTTCGTCGAAGACGACCAGGAGCGGGTCGGTGCGCATGCGACCCCGGCCGATGGCGAGTTTCTGCCATTGGCCGCCGGAGAGGTCGGTGCCGTCGTCCCAGCGCGAGCCCAGGCGGGTGTCGAGGCCGGAGGGGAGGTCGTCGATGACGTCCTCGGCGCCGGCGCGGGTCATGGCGGCGCGCACGGTCGCGTCGTCGTAGCCGCTTCGCAGGTCGCCGATGCCGACGGTGTCGCGGGCGGTGAATTCGAAGCGGGTGAAGTCCTGGTAGGTCGCGCCGATGCGCTCGCGCCATTCGTGGACGTCGAAGCGGGCCAGGTCGGTGCCGTCGACGGTGATCGCGCCGGCGGTCGGCTGGTAGAAACCGGACAGGAGTTTGACGAGGGTGGTCTTGCCGGCGCCGTTCTCGCCGACGAGGGCGACCACTTTCCCGGCGGGGAGGTCGAGGGTGACGTCGCCGAGGGAGGCGCGTTCGGATTCGGGGTAGGCGAAGGAGACGCCCTCGATGCGGATGCCGTCGGTGATGCGGTCGGGGACGGCGGCGGGGTCGGCGGGGTCGTTCGACTGGGTCGCGTACGCGCGCAGCCACATCAGGCGGGCGCCGAGTTTGCCGGTGCGGACGAGGAGCGCCGACTGGACGGCGATGCCGCCCGCGGCGCCGGCGACCATGCCGATGAGGGAGACGAGGAGGACCACGTCGCCGGCGGTGGCCTGGCCGCGGATGGCGAGGTAGAGGACGATGCCGATGCCGGCGGCCATGCCGATCGCGGAGAGGAGGCCCTCGCCGGTGGCGAGGCCGGCGGCCTTCCACTGGCCGCGGTTGCGTTCGGCGACGACGGCGGCGCCGGCTTCGTGGTGGCGGCGGCCGATCTCGGCGGCGGATCCGAAGACGCGCAGTTCCTTGCCGGATTCGGCGAGGGTGGCGACCTCGAAGAGGTGGCGGCGGCGCCGCTCGGGTTCGCTGGTGGCCTCCTGGACCTTGATCTCGATGTCGCCGGCGCGCTTGGCGATCGCCATCGCGCCGAGGGCGACGAGGGGGAAGACGAGGAGGAGCGGGTGGACGGCGGCGAGGAGGGCGCCGCCGACGCAGATGGTCACGAAGGCGCGCAGGCACTGGGCGAACCAGTTGACGGCGCCGGAGAGGAGCCAGCGGTCCTCGCGGATGCGCTGCACCTGGTCGAGGTGGTCGGGGCGCTCGTGGTGGTCGAGGCCGGGCGGGGTGCCCATGAGCTCCATGACCTCGCGGTCGGAGGCGCGGGCGGTGTGGTCGAGGACGAGGAACACGAGCTTGACGTAGACGAAGACGACGGCCCAGATGAGGGCGACGCCGAGTCCGAGTCCGGCGCCGGCGAGCCAGGCCTCGCGAGTCTGTCCTTGTTGGACGGAGTCGATGAGGACCTTGGTGAGGTAGACGGTGGTCGGCATCAGGACGGCCTGAGCGACACCGAGGACGATCTGGGCGGTGGTGGCCTTCGGGTGGGCGCGGAAGCCGACGGCGAGTGCGTACTTGAGGCCGCGCAGGCCCTTGAGGATGCGGTGGGTCACGGCTGCTCCTGGGTGGGGAGGGTACGGGCGAGGCGGTTGGCCTGCAGCGTGAACGCTTCGGCGTAGCGGCCGCCGAGGGCCATGAGGCCATCGTGGGGGCCGTCTTCGACGACGCGGCCGCCGTCGAGGACGACGATGCGGTCGGCGCGGCGGACGGTGGAGAACCGGTGCGAGATGACGATGGTGGTCAGGCCCGCGGTGATGTCGAGGAACTGCTCGTACAGTTCGGCTTCGGCGCGGACGTCGAGGGCCGCGGCCGGCTCGTCGAGGATGAGGACCTTCGCGCCGGCCTGGACGGCGAAGAGGGCGCGGGCCAGCGCGATGCGCTGCCATTGGCCGCCGGAGAGGTCGGTGCCGCCGTCGTATTCGCTCGACAGGACGGTGTCGAGTCCGTCGGGGAGCGATTCGATGAGGGCGCGGATGCCCATGGGTTCGCAGGCCTTCCAGATGCGGTCGGTGTCGCCGGCGAGGTGGGGAGCGCCGAACGCGATGTTGTCGCGGACGGTGAGCTGGTAGCGGGTGTAGTCCTGGAAGAGGGCGGAGAGCCGGGTGCGCCAGGCGGCGGGGTCGACGCCGGCGAGGTCGGTGCCGTCGACGGTGATGCGTCCTGCGGTGGGTTCGTAGAGGCCGGCGAGGAGTTTCACGAGGCTGGTCTTGCCGGCGCCGTTGTGGCCGACGATGGCGAGGGAGGTGCCGGCTTCGATCTCGAGGTCGAGGCCGGCGATGACGGGCCGGTCGGAGCCGGGGTAGGCGAAGTCGACGGCTTCGAAGCGGATGGCGTGTTCGGGTGCGGCGGCGGGGAGTTCGGCGGTGACGGTGCGTTCGCCTTCGGTGAGGCGGTCTTCGAGGGCGAGGACCTTGGGGACGGGGAGGGCGCCGAGGCTGAGGAAGGCGGCGGTGTCGTCGAAGGCGGAGAAGCTGAACATGGTGGTGAGGGCGACGAGGTAGACGGCGAGGGCGGCGAAGCCGACGGTGCCGGTGAGGCCGGCGTCGGCGAGGGCGAGTGCGGTTGCGGCGGTGAGCACGAGGAGGGTGCCGATGACGCCGACCGCGGTGGCGGGCCGGAGGCGCTGGTGGCGGCCGGCGTAGGCCATGCGTTCGTTCCACTGGCGGTCGTAGCGGTCGAGGAGCCAGCCCATGAGGCCCCAGACGCGGATCTCTTTGGCGGGGGCGGCGGTGATGGCGAGGTCGCGGAGGTATTCGGTCTCGCGCATCTCGGTGGAGCGCATGTAGGAGGTGCGGCCGACGCGGGTGTAGTCGGCCTGCATGGCGATGAAGATGGCGGGCCAGGCGGCGAGCCAGGCGAGGCCGATCCAGGGGTTGAAGAGGCACAGGACGATGGAGGCGCCTGTGGCGGAGAGGAATTCGGGGGCGATGGCGGCGAGGCCGCGGATGGCGCGTTCGGGGCGGATGAAGTCGGCGCCGAGCTGGCGGGCGATGCGCAGGAGGGCGAGGACTTCGTCGTCTTCGAGGTGGGCGATGCCGACGGGGCGGGCGACGGCGGCGAGGAGGCGGTCTTGGAGGAGGAGTTCGAGGTCGCGGCCGAGGTTGTAGGCGACGGCGTTGTGGAGGTTGGCGACGAGGCGTCCGGCGAGGAGTGCGGCGACGCCGGCGGCGAGGAGGAGGTAGGCGTCGCGGGCTTCGGGGGAGCCGGGTCCGGCGTCGGCGGCGGCGGGGACGGCGCCGATGAGGAGGCCGGTGGCGATGGTCATGGCGAGCGGGAGTGCGGCGGTGAGGACGGTGGTGGCGGCGAAGAGCGCGGTGCGGGGGCGGCTGATGCGGGGCAGGAGTCGGACGACGGCGAGTACGGCGCGGCCGGACTCGAAGCGGCGCTGCCCGCTGTTCTCGGGGGATGCCATATGAATCCATTCATGATGTCATGATGACGGTGCGATGACACCATATCAGAGTCGTGGCGAAAGCGCATGCCGGTTCAGTGCGCGCGCCCGGACGCGCCGCGGAGCGGCGGGTAGGCTTGGCCCTCGTGTCAGCGCCCAATCTCGTCAACCTCGAAACCGTCTCCAAGGCCTACCCCGACCAGGTCGTCCTCGACGCGGTCTCCCTCGGCATCGCCGCGTCCCAGCGGATCGGCGTGGTCGGCCGCAACGGCGACGGGAAGTCGACGCTGCTGAAGCTCATCGCGCGCTCCGACGGGAACGGCCCGGTCGAGCCCGACTCGGGCCGCGTCGTGCACACCGGCGGCACCCGCGTGGCCGTGCTCGGCCAGACCGACTCCCTCGACGGCGCCGCGACGGTGCGCGAGGCGCTGTTCGGCGACGCCGACGCCCACGAGTGGGCGTCCTCCCCGCGGGTCCGCGAGATCCTCACCGGCCTGTTCGGCGGCCTCGACGCGCCCGCGCTCCCCGACGGCCTCGACTCCCGGATCGGCGTCCTGTCCGGCGGCGAGCGGCGCCGCACCGACCTCGCGCGGGTCCTCACCGCCGACGCCGACCTGCTCCTCCTCGACGAGCCCACGAACCACCTCGACATCGAGGGCATCGCCTGGCTCGCCGGGCACCTGAACGCCACCCGCGCCGCCGTCGTCGTGGTCACCCACGACCGGTGGTTCCTCGACGAGATCTGCGACCGCATCTGGGACGTCCAGCGCGGCAGCGTCTTCGAGTACGACGGCGGCTACTCCGCCTACGTGCTCGCCCGCGCCGAGCGCGAGCGGCAGGCGAACGTCGCCGAGGAGAAGCGCCAGAACCTCATGCGCAAGGAGCTCGCGTGGCTGCGCCGCGGCCCGAAGGCGCGCACCTCGAAGTCGAAGTTCCGCATCGACGCCGCGAACGAGCTCATCGCGAACGAGCCGCCGCCGCGCGACACCGCCGAGCTCGTCAGCTTCGCGACCGGGCGCCTCGGCAAGACCGTGTTCGAGGCCCAGGACGTGACCGTCAAGGCCGGCGACCAGACGCTCCTGGAGCACCTCGACTGGATCCTGGGGCCGGGCAAGCGGATCGGGCTGCTCGGCGTGAACGGCGCCGGGAAGACCTCGCTGCTGCGCACCCTCGCCGAGGCCGCCGGCTGGGGCGGCGCCGGCGAGCGGCAGCCGGCTGCCGGGCGGATCAAGGTGGGCCGGACCGTGAAGCTCGCGTGGCTGACGCAGCACATGGAGGACCTCGACGGGTCCTGGCGGGTCCTCGAGGCGGTCGAGGCGGTCGCCAAGCGGGTCCAGTTCGGGAAGAAGGAGATGACCGCCGGCCAGCTCGCCGAGCGGCTCGGGTTCGTCGGCGGCCGCCAGCGCACCTTCGTGCGCGACCTCTCCGGCGGCCAGCGGCGGCGGCTGCAGCTCGCGCGGCTGCTCATGGCCGAGCCGAACGTGCTGTTCCTCGACGAGCCGACGAACGACCTCGACATCGAGACGCTGACGCAGCTCGAGGACCTGCTCGACGACTGGGCGGGGACGATGGTGGTGGTGAGCCACGACCGGTACTTCACCGAGCGGGTCGCCGACGAGACGTGGGCGCTGCTGGGCGACCGGCGGCTGCGGATGCTGCCGCGGGGCGTCGACGAGTACCTGGAGCGGCGCGGCGCGGTCAAGCGCGCCGACAAGGGCCCGGGCGCGGAGAAGCCCGCGGCCGCGCAGGCCGCGGCGGCGCCGTCGGGCGCGGCGGACCGGGCGGTCCAGAAGGAGCTGTCCAAGTTGGAGCGGCGCCTGGAGCGGACCGAGGAGAAGATCGCGGGCGTGCACGCCGAGATGGCCGAGTTCGCGACGGACCCGGCGAAGCTCGCGGAGCTGCAGGGGCGGCTGTCGGCGCTCGAGGCGGAGCGCGGCGAGATCGAGGACCGGTGGATGGAGCTTGCCGAATAGGCGGGAGCCGTTGCCGCCCTTCGGGGTTCTCGACCGGTCGCGGGAATCCGGAGGCGGCCGCGGCGGGTCATGGCCGTGTGACGGAACGAAACATCCTACCAGTCTCCAACGCTCCCATACCGGTTGGTAACCGACTCTTCATTCAGTGATTTATGGGGGTCTTCCAGGGTCTTCACTTTATGTTGTGACTTCCCTAACCTCGGTTTGAAAGCCCGAAAGGGCCGGTTCCACCGAACTGTGTCTTCCGCGCCTTGCGTCCCATCGCTTCGCTTCGCGCGGTGAACAACTGAACCGAGAGGGAGTACCCCCCTATGACCGTCTCGCCCCGTTCCGTCCGCCGAATATCCGCCGCAGCGCTCGCAGGCGCGGCCGCGGCCGGCTCCATCACCTTCGGCGGCCTCGCCGCCCACGCCGACCCGGCCGCCGAGATCCTCGGCGCCGCCTCCCCCGACGCGATCGCGGGCGAGTACATCGTCGTCATGGACGACGCCGCCGCCTACCGCGAGGCCGACGAGATCGCAAGCGACGCAGGCGCATCGGTCGTCGACGGCTACGAGCACGTCGAAGCCGTCCTCGTCGAGGCCAGCGAATCGGAGGCCCTCGAACTCGCCGGCGCCGACGGCGTCGCGTTCGTCGAGCAGAACGCGGTCGTCACGGTCGCCGACGTGCAGCCGAACGCCACCTGGGGCATCGACCGCATCGACCAGCTCGACCTCCCGCTCGACGGGAGCTACGAGTACCTCGGCGACGGCACCGGCGTCCACGCGTACATCGTGGACACCGGCATCAACGCCTCGCACTCCGAGTTCACCGGCCGCGTCGGCAACGGCTACGACTTCATCCAGAACGACTCGACCCCGCAGGACGGCAACGGGCACGGCACCCACGTCGCCGGGACCGTCGGCGGCACCACGTACGGGGTCGCGAAGAACGTGACCCTCCACGGGGTCCGCGTCCTCGACAACGCCGGCTCGGGCACCACCGCGGGCGTCGTCAACGGCATCAACTGGGTGGCGGCCAACGCGATCAAGCCGGCCGTCGCGAACATGAGCCTCGGCGGCGGCTACTCCGCGTCGCTGAACAACGCGGTCACCCAGGCGGTCGCCTCCGGCGTCACCTTCGCGGTCGCCGCCGGGAACGAGGACCAGAACGCCTGCAACGTCTCCCCGGCCTCCGCGCCGGCGGCGATCACCGTCGCCGCCAGCGACCGGACCGACACCCGCGCCTACTTCTCCAACTTCGGCTCGTGCGTCGACGTGTTCGCGCCCGGCGTGGGCATCACCTCCGCGTGGCACACCTCCGCGTCCGCCACGAACACGATCTCCGGCACCTCGATGGCCTCCCCGCACGTCGCGGGCGCCGTCGCGGTCTACCTGGACCTCAACCCGGGCGCGACCACCGGCGACGTGGCCGCGTGGGTGACCGGCAACGCCGGCGCCGACCGCGTCTCCGACGTCCAGGGCAGCCCGAACCTCCTGCTGTACACCGGCACCGGCGACGGCGGCCCCGACCCGAGCGACTGCGTCAGGACCAACTCGACCTCCACGGCGCTCCCCGACCGCGCCACCGTCACCTCGACGCTCGCGGTCGACTGCACGGGCACCGGCCGGACCACCTCCAAGGTGTCGGTGAACATCACCCACACCTGGCGCGGCGACCTCGCGATCTCCCTGATCGCCCCCGACGGCACCAGCTACACGCTCAAGACCGCCTCGAGCGGCGACTCGGCCGACAACGTCATCGCGACCTACCCGGTGAACCTGTCGAGCGAGAACGCCGCCGGAACGTGGACCCTGCGCATCGCCGACGCCTACGCCGGCGACTCCGGCCGGCTCAACAGCTGGACCCTCGAGATCTGATCCGCCCCCGACAACTGAATAGCGGGTGACCGGGGCGGGCCCCTCCCCGTCGGTCGCAGCGGTCGCACCGGCGACCTGGAGCCGTCGCACCGGCGGCCGCCCGACCGGGCCCCGCCCGGCACCCGCCCCGGCAGACTCGGCGCCGCAGTCCGGAACGGACTGTCCGCCGACCGCGGTCCCCGCACCTCCTCCCACACTCCCGTCCCGGCACCGGACGCGCCGGGACCACCCGAAGGGATCGAATGTCCATGTCACCCATGAGAAAGAGGATGAGCGCCGCTGCGGCGCTCACCGCCGCGGCGCTGACGGCGCTCGCGTTCACCGCCACCGCGGCCGAGGCCGAACCGAAGTACGGCTCGATCCTCGGCACCGACGCCGCCGGGGCCATCCCCGGCGAGTACATCGTCGTCCTCGAAGACGACGCGTCGTTCTCCGCCGAAGTCCGCAGCGCCGAAAGCGACGGCGCCGACGTCGTCGAGACCTACCGGGGCGTCGACGCGTTCCTGGTCGAATCGACCGAGCTCGAAGCCCGCGAGATCGCCGCGCAGGACGGCATCGCGTTCGTCGAGCAGAACGCCGCGTTCACCACCCAGGCCACGCAGACCGGCGCGACCTGGGGCATCGACCGCATCGACCAGCGCAACCGGCCCCTGTCGGGCACCTACACCTACAACTACACCGGCGCGGGCGTCCACGCGTACATCGTGGACACCGGCATCAACGCCACCCACACCCAGTTCACCGGGCGGATCGGGAACGGCTACGACTTCATCCAGAACGACTCGACCCCGCAGGACGGCAACGGCCACGGCACCCACGTCGCCGGAACCGTCGGCGGCACCATCCACGGCGTCGCGAAGAACGTGACGCTGCACGGCGTCCGGGTCCTCGACAACGCCGGCTCGGGCACCACCGCCGGCGTCATCAACGGCATCAACTGGGTCCGCAACAACGCGATCAAGCCCGCCGTGGCCAACATGAGCCTCGGCGGCGGCTACTCCGCGTCGCTGAACAACGCGGTCACCCAGGCGGTCTCGTCCGGCGTCACCTTCGTGGTGGCGGCCGGCAACGAGTCCACCAACGCCTGCAACCGCTCCCCCGCCTCGACCCCGACGGCCATCACCGTCGGCGCCACCACCTCCACCGACGCCCGCGCCAGCTACTCGAACTACGGCACCTGCGTCGACGTCTTCGCGCCCGGCTCGTCCATCACCTCCACCTGGCGCACCAGCAACACCTCCACCAACACCATCTCGGGCACCTCGATGGCCTCCCCGCACGTCGCGGGCGTCGCCGCCCTGTACCTGCAGGCCAACCCGAGTGCGTCCCCGTCCGCGGTGTCGAGCTGGATCACGAGCAACGCCACCACCGGCGTCGTGACCAGCCCCGGCACCGGCAGCCCCAACCGGCTGCTCTACTCCTACCTCTGATCCGCCGAGCGGCCCCGCCGCTCACGGAACGGGTTGCGGCCCTGCGAGCTCCGGCACGCAGGGCCGCAACCCGTTCGTCTGTTTCGGACCGTTGACGGGAGTTGCACATTCACTGATACATAAATCCGATACAGACCCTTTACACGATTTGTTCTCTCGTTTAGGCTCACTGCCAGGGTCTGACGGCCCGTCGCACGGCCGCAGCGCCCGGACGGGTGACGCGGGCCGGGCCGAGGGGGCCCGGTCCGCTGCTCCCGCCCCCGCGCCCGGCCTCCGGCCCGCCGCGGACCCGGGGCCCCTCCCCCGCTCCCCCCGGAGCACCGGGCCCCACCGGACCACCCTCCCCCCGGGGGCCGCGGCCCAAGCACCGCGACCGCCGGAGACAACCGAAGGAGTTCCTCTTGTCAACGGCAGGAACCAGAAAGCCCCAGCGCCGACACGTGCGCGCCGCTGCCGCCATCGCGGCCGCAGCGGTCGCCGCGGGCGGCTCCGCCATCGCCGCCACCTCGTTCGCGAACGCCGGGGAACCGGCCGGCGCGACCATCATCGGCGCCGACTCCCCCGACGCCATCGACGGCTCCTACATCGTCGTCCTCGAGCACGACGCCGCCGGGCTCGGCGCCCTCGCCGACGACCTCGGCGTCGACGTCGAGATCGAGCACACCCTCGACACCGTCAACGGGTACGTCGCCGAGCTCACCGAGTCCGAAGCGCTCGAACTCGCCGCGGACGACGACGTCGCCTACGTCGAGCAGGACCAGGTCGCCCACATCACCGAAGTGCAGGCCGACCCGCCGTCCTGGGGCCTCGACCGCGTCGACCAGGCCGCGCCGCCGCTCGACTCCGCGTACTCGTACACGCAGACCGGCGCCGGCGTCGAAGCGTTCGTGCTCGACACCGGCCTCAACGCGACCCACACCGAATTCGAAGGGCGCGTCGGCGAAGGCTACGACTTCATCGACGACGACGCCGACCCCGCCGACGGCCACGGCCACGGCACCCACGTCGCCGGCACCATCGGCGGCACCACGTACGGCCTCGCCAAGGACGTCACCATCCGCCCGATCCGCGTCCTCGACGACAACGGCTCGGGCTCCTACTCCGCCATCATCGCCGGCATCGACTGGGCCGCCGAGAACGCCACCGGCCCGGCCGTCGCCAACATGAGCCTCGGCGGGTCCTTCAGCCAGGCCCTCAACGACGCCATCGCCGCCGCCGTCGACTCCGGCGTCACCTTCGCGATCGCCGCCGGCAACGACGGCCGGGACGCCTGCGACGCCTCCCCGGCCTCCGAGCCGAGCGCGATCACCGTGGGCGCCACCGACGAGAACGACGCCCAGACGAGCTGGTCGAACTACGGCGAATGCGTCGACATCCTCGCCCCCGGCGCCGGCATCACCTCGGCCTGGATCGGCGCCGACGACGCCGAGAGCACCATCTCCGGCACCTCCATGGCCACCCCGCACGTCGCCGGCGTCGCGGCCCTCTTCCTCGAGGCCGACCCGGACGCCACCCCGGACGAGGTCGCCACCGCCCTCACCGGCGGCGCCGTCCCCGACGCCGTCACCGGCACCAACGGCAGCCCCAACCTGCTGCTCAACACCGCGTTCCTGGGATAGCAGGCTAGGAACGGCACGGCCCGGGACGGACAGCCCGGGACGGTGACGGTCCGGCCTGACCGAACCCGGATCGACAGGGCCCGCGCCTTCCGGCGCGGGCCCTGTCGCGTTGCGCCGCAGCCGAGCTCGTCGGAACCGCCCGCGCACCGGACGGCGTGCGGCGGCCGGACGCGGTCACCGCGGCCGGTCGCGAAGCGGCCGAAGCGGCACGGCGCACCGCCGCCCGAACCCCGACGCTCCGAGGGGCACCGCCCAAGTCGGTCCGCTCGCCGACCGCTCATGAGCGCGCCGGCGGGCGTTCAGGCCCCGTTGTCCTCGCACCACTGCGCCCACGTGATCGCGCCCTCGCCGAGCTGCTCGGCCCAGAAGGAACTCCAAGACGTCCGGCTCGGGCCCGGCTCGTCCGGGGCCGCGGTGTAGAGCGGGTAGTCGGCGCGGACCGCGTCCTTGATCCACAGCTCAAGCTCCTCGAACCCGCCGAGCGTCCACGACCGCGCGTGGTAGACCGCGCCCGCGCCGTGCGTCGCCGCCTCCGACAGGCCCGTGAACGGCGGCCACGGGCCGACCCGGGTCCACGAGTTCACCACCGGCATCGCCCCCTCCGGGACCCGCCGGCCGCGGCAGCCGTCGACGACGTCCTCATCGACCATGAAGTCGAACAGCTCCCAGGTCGTGTAGACCCCGCCCGGCAGGCCGAAGTCGTCGCCGAGCGTCGCCGCCAGGTCGGTGCGCGGCGGGATGTCCAGCGTCCACACGAACTGCCCGTGCGCCGCGCGCGCCGGCGGGCCCGTGAACGCGGCCGTGATCGGGAACGGCCCCTGGTTCACGGCGTCGTTGTGGACCGGCACCACCGGGTACGTGCGGCCGTCGACCGGGTTCGCCCACTCGGTGAGCACCATCGCCGGATCGGCGGGGTCGGTGTAGAACACCAGCTCGCGGGTGAGCAGGTGCAGTCGGTCCGTGCCCGGTTCGCGGTACAGGCGGCGGATGTTGAAGCCCTCGAAGCCGAACAGCTTCGCGCCGTGCCGCAGCGCGGGGGCGAGCGCGTCGCCCGGGACGTCCGCGTACACGGCCCCGGAGATCCGGTAGACCATATCGCCGCCGTCGGGCCGCCCCAGCAGCCGCAGGTAGGCGCGGCCGAAGACCGACTCCACCAGCTCGTACAGGGGCGCGGGGTGCGTCGGGTCCTGGTGCGGCATGGGGACTCCTTCGGTGACGCGGACGGATCCTCCAGTGTGGTTGATTCCAAACTGGGCGTCAACGCCGGAGCGCGCGCTTGGTCCCTGTCGATCCAGTCGACCGAGTAGGGTTCGGGCAGGGCGGTCCGAGTGCAAGTCTGCGGCGGATGGTTGGTCGTCGTTGAGGCGGCAGAGGGTCGTAACGCGTCCGCCCGCTCTTGACACGCCGTACTCCGCAAGAGACTCTGCGGCCGACCGGTTCGCAATGGCCACCGAGCAATTTGCGGGGTGCGTCGGGCTCGATGCCGCACTTGGTTTCGGCTTCGCTTCAGGACGGGCCGTCGAGGCGGCGACGACAAGGCCGCGCTCGGATGGGGCGGGTTCGCAGCCGACCGGTTCGCGATGGCCACCGACCATGCAGGGCGCACCGAACTCTCTGCCGCACTGCCGGTTTCGGCTTTGTGCGCCGTGTGGGACCGGGCCGCCGGGTCGGTTGCGGTGGCCGGGACGGCGGTGTTCCGGGTTCGGGCGGCGGCGACGGAGAGGGCATCACCGATCTGGGGCGGACGGCGGCAGTTCCGGTCCATTGTGGCAGCGGTCCGGGCGCGATCTGGTCACAGTTCCTGTTGCACCGCAAGCATCTTGGCTCGCACCGATGAAACTCCCTCATCAAAGTTCACTCCACCGGGTGTTGCCACCACCAGCCACATCGAGTCACTATTGACTCACACGATTCGCACACGCTGACGGAAAACCGCACCGCATTCGAGAACAGCAGGAGGGAGGCGAACCCCATGGCGACCACCACGACCCGCACCGCTCCCCGCACCGTCCCTGTCGCCACGGTCCCGCCTCCCGCCCGGGCGCTCGCTTCGGCCTCCTCGGCCCTGGCCTCCCGGACCGAGGCACCCGCGCAGGCGGCAGCGGTCCGGGCAGTGCTCGACGAGGCCGCGGCGGCGATCAACGCCCACCACGCCACCGTGCTCGGTGCGGTGATCGCAGCCAAGCGGGCGAACCTGCACCGCACCTGCTTCGGGTTCTCGGCCCTGCGGGACTGGCTGGTGTCGGCCTTCGACTTCCACCGCCAGACTGAGGTGTAACAAGGATGTTGGACACGGATCCTGATTTGAGAGGATCGTGTCCATGCCCGCGAAGCGCCGGAAGTTCAGCCCGCAGTTCAAGGCGGAGGCTGTGCAGATGGTCGTCCAGACCGGTCG
>NZ_WIAO01000031.1 GCF_009451885.1 Glycomyces albidus | reverse complement strand
TTAGCGTGGGACATGAAGGCCTCCAGGTCGTGAAGCAGTGCATTCAGCAGCTCCACTTCACAACCGGAGGCCTTCACCTGTCAGACGAATCCGCTACAACCACGGAACAACGTCCCTGGACATCACATCTAGGGCTGGGGGAGTGGTCTGCATGGACCTCGGAGAGGTGCCGCCGAAACCGGGCATGTCCGCATCGGGAATCCGGCCACGGTGTAGCTCAGCGTGTGTCTGCCGGACGACCATGAGCCCGGGCTCCACCCGCTCTGCCGGACAGGTTTGCCAGCAGCAGCACGAGAGCAACCAGGAACACGGCGAAGACGATGGGTTCCTGGGGGTCGAAGGCGGTTGCACCGGGCACCTCCGCCTGCGCCTGGAACCACAGCGCTGCTATGTAGCTCAACTGGTGCACCAGGCCGGACACCAGCAATACCGTCGCGCCAACGAAGCCCCAGGCCGCCCGGCGCCAGAGCAGCACCGCCACCAGTACATAAGGCGCGACCAGCAGAGCGAGGTCCAGGGCGTACGCGAGGTGGAGTTGGGCCTGGGACTGCACGAGCAGTGTGTCGGCGGGCGGCTCGCCCGTGACGGCCATCCGCAGCGAGAAGAACACCCAGAACACGCCGATTGGAACCGCCAGGAGAATGAGCAGCACGCTGACCGTTCGGACCGGAGTACGCTCCCTGAACCGTGCGGCGATACCGGCGACGTCGAGGTTCGCCAGCAAGAGCACGAGGGTGGCGATCGACAGCGTGAAAACCGCCACGTGGATCAGGAACACGTCGTTGAACGCCGTCCCGAAGACGTAGAACGCGTAGCCGTACACGCAGTAGGCCAGCAAGCCCGCCCACGAGAGCTGCGCCCGCATCGACCCCCGCCGCGCCAGCAGCGCCGCGACCAACAGACCGGGCGACACGATCACCAATGACACCAGGTCGTACCCCCGGAACACGGCCTCGGCCGCCGGAGCGTCCCGATACAACCCCGGGATCCAGAGCCCGGCCGCAGCAGAGGCCGTTGTCAATGCCACGAGTATGTAGGTCAAGTACCGGGCGGTGTCGGCTCCGCGCTGCTCACGCGACGCAGCCAGGGGTCTCGTCGGCTCGGGTGCCGGGGTCTCTCGGCCGCCCCCGCTGTGCGGAATCCCGTCCGGTCTCAAGATCATCAGCTCCCCGCCGCGTGCTGATCGAAAGTGATCACCTTCAAGTCTCGCTTCCGCGGGTGGCCCTGGAGGGGCGTTCGGTCGTATCGCTCAGCCGCACGGAACGGCGTGGCAGCACAAGGACGGTGAAAGGCCGATTCGACCCAGCGCGCGCCATCGTCAACCCCCGAGGCCGGTACGGAATCGGCGTTTGCAGACACGTCGCCCGCGAGTCTGGGGCAGGCTAGGTGCCAGGAGGTAGCGATGGACGCATCGGACGAGGAACAGCACCGGGGACGGATTGTCGTGGGAGTCGACGGCTCGCCGTCGTCGATTCTCGCGCTGCGTTGGGCCCTGAAGCAGGCGGAGGCCACCGGGGCCGAGGTGGAGGCGGTCCACGCCTGGGAGTTTCCGATCAGCTTCGGGACGCCGGTCGCCCTGCTGCCCGGTGAGGACATCGCCGCTGAAGCGAGTACGGCGCTCGCGGCCGCGATCGGAAAGGTGACCGCCGGCGACTCCGGAGTGACGGTGCACCGCCGAGTGGTGATGGGCGATCCGGCGGGCGTGCTACTGAGCAAGGCCAAGGATGCCGACCTCCTGGTCGTGGGTAGCCGCGGGTACGGCGCCTTCGCCCGATCCCTGTTGGGCTCCGTCAGCCAGAGGTGCGCGCAGCACGCCGCATGCCCGGTCGTGGTCGTCCGCAGCGCCGAGGGATGACATCCCGGTTTCGCGCGCACTCGGGTGCGGCACCATTCCGGCGATCATCACCGCGCGAGAAAGCCGCCGTCGACGTACAGCTCCGAGCCGGTGATGAACGAGGCGTCGTCACCGGCGAGGAATGCCACGCACGCCGCGACCTCATCGGGACTGCCGAGCCTCCCCACCGGCGTGAGGTCGATCATCGCCGTCTCGTACTCGGTCCCCTTGACCGCAGCGAGCATCGGGGTGTCGATGAACCCCGGGTGGACCGAGTTCACCCGCACCCCTTCCCGTGCCCAGTGCAGCGCCGCGTTCTTGGTCAGGATCCGCACCGCTCCCTTGGCCGCGTGGTAGGCGGGAGAGGTCCCGAAGCCGCCCGATGCGCCGAAGATCGAACTGATGTTCACGATCGAGCCGTGCCCCGACTCCTTCAACGCTGGGGCCGCAGTCTTCATGCCGAGGAACACGCCGGTCTGGTCCACTGCGATCGTTCGCTCGTAGTCGTCTCTGGAGGTCTCCTCGATCGTGGCGACGTCGCCGATGCCGGCATTGTTCACCAGAATGTCGAGGCGCCCGAACTCGTCCAGCGTCCGCTGGAGGCAGCCCTGCCACGAGGACTCGTCGGCGACGTCGTGGTGCTGGAAGACCGCCCGCCCGCCTTGGCCCCGCACCTCCTCCGCCACCGCTTCCCCCGGGCCGTCCTGTATGTCGGCCACGACGACCGCCGCACCCTCGGCGGCGAGACGCACGACCGCGGCGTGCCCGATACCACTGGCCGCCCCGGTCACCAGCGCGACCCTGCCCTCAAGCCTGTCCATTGACGCCCCCTTTCGCTTGCACACCCCAATTCAGGGTCTCCCGAGCGGGTGGCCGGCGCCATGAAAACCCAGAATCGCGCGAACACAGATTACAGATCCCCGCCGCTACCGGCCGTGCGGACCGACGAGGGGCGCCTCATGCGGTGTTCTCGTTCCGGATCACCACGACCGGGCAGGGCGCGCGGTGCACGCAGTCCTGGGTGACCGACCCGAGCAGTGCGCCGGTGAAGCGACCACGGCCCCTGTTGCCCATGACCAGCAAGTCCGCAGACTCGGCCGCTTCGACGAGCACGTCAGCGGCTCGCCCTTCAATGAGGCGGTGCGCGACCTCCACGGCGTCGCGTCCGGTCACCGCCTCACCGATGGCCTCGGACAGTGCGACCGCAGCCGACTCGGCCGGATCGTCATCGGGATAAACCTGGCCCGATGCTCCTCGACTTCGCGCGCCTTCCCAGGCGCAGACCGCCTCGACCCGGGCCCCCGTGAGCTCAGCTTGGTCCAACGCCCATCGCAGCGCCTGGACCGAAGCAGGGGAGCCGTCGACGCCCACGATGATGCGCCCATGACGCGTCTTCCTCGACACTGGCCGGCCTCCTTAAGAGATTTTGATCTCGGTCTTCACGGCATGCCGCCGTCAGGGTTGGAAACGACGCGTCGCGCGAGGACGCAAGGCCGGTGCAGCGGTTCGACCCGACCGGCGACCCACGCTCCGACAGGGCTCAGCAGGAAACGCCCGCCTTGATTCACGGCGTTCGCTTCCTGCCGTCCGCCTTGCCGCGGACGACGGCGACGGGGCACGGAGCGCGGTGGAGGACATGGTGGCTCACCGAACCGAGCAGTGCCCCCGCGAATCCGCCTCGTCCGCGACTGCCCACGACCAGGAGATCAGCGCCTCTGGCCTGATCCACCAGGACCGTGACCGGGTGCCCCTTGACGACCCGCTGCTCGATCGGCACCTGCGGCCGCGCGGCGGCGACCTGCGAGACGATCGCGTTCAGCGACCCGCTCGCCTCCGCGACCCACTGCTCCTCGGGGATCAGCAGTCCACCGGTCGCGTAATCGGTCGGTGCCAGCCACGCCTGCACGGCGACGACCTTCGCTCCAGTGGTCTCGGCCTGCCGCATCGCCCACTCCAAGGCCTCCCGCGACGACGGCGACCCGTCCACGCCCACGACCACGACGTCACGTTCACTTTCACGATCGGACATACCGATCCTCCTCTCTCGGACCCTAACCCGACTGGCGGATCGGTGCCCCGCTGCGGCGAAGATAGGCATGATCCGCGCCCTTTCGGAGGGTGGTGACCGGGAACTTGCATGCAACCCTGCGGCGGCTGGGGCGGGCCCCGCGCACCAGGCGCGAGACCGGCCGGCTGCGACGAATTCCGCTCCGTTCGCCGGAAGTCCGGTGAGACAGTGAAGAGATGATCGACCACGTCTCAATCCAATGCGAGAACCCCGAACGCTCGGCGGCCTTCTACGACGCCGTACTCGAAACGGTGGGCGGCCACCGCATCCTCGACTTCGGGCCGGTAGTCGGCTACGGCAAGGAGGGACCCGACTTCTGGATCGGTCCCGTCGAGACCGCAGGAGCGGCCCGAGAGGTGCACCTCGCGTTCACGGCACCGAACCGATCCGCCGTGGACGCCTTCCACGCCACGGCCGTGCGGGCGGGCGCCGAGTCGCTGCACGAACCGGCACTCCACCCGGAGTACCACGAGCACTACTACGCCGCATACGTCCGAGACCCCGACGGGAACAACGTGGAGGCGGTCTGCCATGACCCCGCCTGACGCAGGACGGCTCGCGCGCCGCTGTGCGGGAGCCGCCGACCGGGGGACAGTGTGACCTCACCGGCGCCGGGACCGTCCGGCCCTGCCGACGTTGCCTCGGTCGGCCTCACCTCCGCCGCGGCCGCGGCCGCGCTCGCCCGCGACGGACCGAACGTCCTGCCGACCGAGCGGCGGCGCCCGGCGATATGGCGGTTCGTCCGGCAGATGTTCCACTTCTTCGCCTTGGTCCTGTGGGTCGCGGCCGGGCTCGCCTTCGTCGCCGGCATGCCCCAACTGGGCACGGCGATCGCGGCGGTCATCATCTTGAACGGCACGTTCGCATTCGTCCAAGAGCACCGAGCCGACCGATCCGCGGATCGCCTCAAAGCACTCATGCCGACCAGAGTGACGGTCCGGCGCGACGGCCGCAGGACGACCGTCGACGCGGCCGACATCGTCAGAGGCGACCTTCTCCTGCTCGAATCCGGAGACCGGATTCCAGCCGACGCCGTTTCGGGGCCGCATGCGGACCTTCGCATCGACACGTCGATGCTGACGGGTGAGAGCGAACCGACCGCGGTCGGGGCCGGTGTCCGGCTCTACGCCGGGACGTTCGCGGTTGAAGGCGAAGGGGAGGCGCTCGTCACCGCCACCGGCGGTGACACTCGGCTCGCGGGAATCGCGCGGCTGTCGAGCGGCGCCGCTGGGTCGACGGGGCCCCTGTCTCGCGAGCTGCGCCGAGTCGTGCGCACGATCAGCGCCATCGCCCTCGGAGTCGGCTTCGTCTTCTTCGCCGTCGAGGCATTGCTCGGCGTTCCCTTGGTCGACCGGCTCGTCTTCAGTATCGGCGTCACCGTCGCGCTCATTCCGGAGGCGCTGCTGCCGACAGTTACGCTGGCGCTGGCGTGGGGTGCCGAGCAGATGGCGCACCGGCGGGCGCTCGTCCGGCACCTCGAGGCGGTGGAGACGCTCGGTTCGACGACGTTCGTCTGCACGGACAAGACCGGCACCCTGACACTGAACCAGATGACCGTGATCGAGGCGTGGACGCCGACCGGTCGCGCGGGAATCGGGGCGCCGGGATACGCCCCCAGGGCCCCGGTCACCTACTCGAGCCCTGACACCCACGATGCCGTCGTCAGGCTTGCAGTGGCCGGTGCGCGCTGCGGGAGCGGGTACGTCTTCGCGGCAGAGGGGTCCTGGCGTGCGCACGGCGATCCGATGGAGGCCGCCCTTGACGCTTTCGCGCACCGCGTCTCGGCGAGATGGCCCGGTCTGCGGGACGCGCCGGAGCCCGATTCACGCTTTCCGTTCGATCCCAGACGCCGGCGCATGGCCGTGGTCACCGGTGGCACCGTCCTGGTGAAGGGCGCACCTGATGCTGTGCTCCCGCTGTGTGGGGAGGATCGGGGCGCATCCGCGGTGGTAGAGGAGCTCACCTCCCGGGGGATGCGGGTCCTGGCCGTCGCGGGCCGCCCGGTCGGCGACCGGCCTCCCGCCACAGCGGCCGAGGCCGAGCGGGGGCTCGAACTGTACGGGCTGGTGGGGCTTGAAGATCCACCACGGCCGGACGTCCAGTCGTCGATCGCCGCCTGTCGACGCGCCGGCATCAAGATTGCGATGATGACCGGCGACCATCCGATGACCGCGTCGGCGATCGCCGACCAGGTGGGGCTGCGCAGTCCAGGCGGCCTCGTCGTCGTCGGCGCCGATCTGCCTGCCGACGACGCGCTCGGCGCCGGCATCGACCACGACGGCATCGTCATCGCCCGCGTCTCCCCCGAGGACAAACTGCGGATCGCACGAGCGCTCCGGCAGCGCGGGCACGTGGTGGCCATGACCGGCGACGGCGTGAACGACGGGCCCGCGCTCCGCGAAGCCGACATCGGCGTCGCCATGGGTTTGTCGGGAACCGACGTGGCCCGCGAGGCGGCCGACCTGGTCTTGCTCGACGACCACTTCGCCACGATCGTCGCCGGAGTGGAACAGGGCCGGGCCACGTTCTTGAACATCCGGCGGTTCCTCACCTACCACCTCACCGACAATGTCGCCGAAGTCGCCCCCTTCATCGTCTGGGCGCTCACCGGCGGTCAGTTCCCCCTGGCGCTCGGCGTGCTCCAGATCCTCGCCATCGACATCGCGACCGACACCCTCTCGGCCGTCGCACTCGGCGCCGAGCCTCCCGGACGGCACACGCTGGAGCGCCCGCCGGTCTGCGGCAGGCTGCTCAACCGCACCGTCACCCGCCGGGCCTTCGGCGTCCTCGGCCCGACCGTCGCGGTGTTCACCCTCGCGGCCTTCGTTGCCTCGTTCACTTCGGCCGGCTGGCGGCCCGGCGAACCGTTCCCGACCGGTGACGTCCTCGCGGCCGCCTCCGGCGCCGCCTTCATAGCAGTCATCATGGCTCAGGCGGCGAACGCGTTCGCCTGCCGCAGCTCCGCTTCGACACCCGCGGCCCTGGGCTGGACCGGCAATCCGCTGCTCCTCGGTGCCGTAGGCGCGGACATCGCCATGGGGCTGGCCCTCCTCTACGTACCGCCCGTGGCCGAGGCCCTCGGACACCGCGCTCCCCCGGTGGCCGGCTGGACCGTGGCGCTCGCGGGTGCGGCCGCCGTGCTCGTCGTCGACGCACTCGACAAGCACCTGCGTGCACACCGGCGCCCGCGATGACTCCGGCCCCGCGGCGGCCAACCCGGCGAACCCGCGTCGAGAGCCGGCGATGGGAGTAAGAATCAGGAATGGTCGCGTCAAGTGCTCGCAGCGCAGCGGGTTCCACGGCCGGCCGCCGGAGGCGATGACAATGCTCCAGAACGTCGAGGTCGGCCGAAGCAGCCTGGACAAGTACCGATCCACCGCAGGTGATGCGGCGGTCGACGAATTGCGGCGATTGGCGCAGACCCTGCAGGGTCTGCGCGTGCTGCACGTGAACGCCACCCCGTACGGCGGCGGGGTGGCCGAGATCCTGCGATCAGAGGTGCCGCTGCTGCGCGACCTCGGCATCGTCGCCAGGTGGAAGACCATCCCCGGTTCCAATGAGTTCTTCGCGGTGACCAAGGCCATCCACAATGCGCTCCAGGGCGGTACGCGAGGGGTGACGGAGCGGGAATGGGAAATCTACGAGCAGACATCCGCCCAGGCGGCCGAGCAGGTCGAGGGGTCCTACGACATCGTGGTCGTCCACGATCCGCAACCGCTGATGCTGCGGAGCCTGGTCGGCCGCCGGGACGCCGTCTGGATCTGGAGGTGCCACATCGACAGCTCCGAGCCCGACCCGGCGGTGCTGGCCCGGCTGGCGCCGCTGCTCGGCGACTACGACGCCGCGGTGTACACCCTCGGCTCGTTCGCTCCGCCGGACGCACCGCCCGGCCGCGTGGAGATCATCCCTCCCGCGATAGACCCGCTCAGCCCCAAGAACCTCGACCTGGATGCGGACCTGGCGACCGAGGTGCTGGACTGGATCGGAGTCGACGTCGCGCGGCCGCTGCTGGTGCAGGTCTCCAGGTTCGACCACTGGAAGGACCCCCTCGGGGTGATCGCCGCCTACCGGCTCGTCAAACGCCGCATACCGCAGGTCCAACTGGCGCTGGTCGGCTCGATGGCGCTCGACGACCCCGAAGGCTGGCAGGTCTACCGCGAGATCAGTGCCGACGCGGCGGACGACCCCGACATCTACCTGTTCACCAACCTCACCGGCGTCGGCAACATCGAGGTCAACGCCTTCCAGCGCCATGCCGACGTGGTCATCCAGAAGTCCCTCCGGGAAGGGTTCGGCCTCGTGGTCACCGAGGCGACCTGGAAGGGAACTCCGGTCGTCGCCGGCCGGGCCGGCGGCATTCCGCTGCAACTCGCCGACGGAGTCGGCGGCCACCTGGTCGGCAGCGTCGAAGAGTGCGCCGAGCGCGTCCTCGATCTGCTCCTGGACCCCGCCGAGGGTCGCCGCCTGGCGCTCGCGGGCCGCGAACTGGTCCGACGCCGGTTCCTGCTGCCGCGTCTCATCGGCGACGAACTCCAGCTCTATGCCGATCTGCTCAAGCAGAACCCCCCGCCCCCGCGGTCGCCGGCGGCGGCAGCGGTCGCAGGTGAGGACCGCGACCCCGTGTGCGGCATGCTGCTGCACCAAGAGAACGAGCACCGGTACGGCTACGGAGGAAGGACCTACCGGTTCTGCTCGGCCTCCTGCGCCCGAGAATTCGCGGAGAACCCGGAGTTGTTCCTGCGCACGGCCTCGCGAGGAGGATCATGAGGCCGTCGGGGCGAAGGGAAGTCGAACCGGAGCAGACGGTGCCGGAGCTCCGGCGGGATCCCCTCACCCGCGACTGGGTCGTCCTCGCTCCAGGACGTGCCCACCGCCCGAACCGACTGTCGCAACCGGTGACGGCACCGCCCCCGCCCGTCAGTACCGAGCCGGACTGCCCCTTCTGCCCTGGCAATGAGGACCGCACGCCGCCGGAGCTCTGGCGGCGGCACGATGCGGACGGCGGCTGGACGGTCCGAGTGGTCCCCAACCGCTTCCCTCTCCTGGCCGACCGGCCTGTCCCGGCCCGCCACCGCCGCGACGGCCCGTTCGTGACGACCGATGGGTTCGGCTCCCACGAGGTCGTCATCGAGGGGCGTCGCCACGACCTGGACCTGCCGGACCTCGACGAACAAGCGGTGGCCGCCGTCTTCGAGGCGTACCGCGCCCGGTCCCGCGCACTGCGCGACGGCCGGGCAAGTCTGGTACTCCCGTTTCGCAACCACGGCACCGCTTCGGGAGCCTCACTGCCCCATCCGCACTCGCAGATCGTCGCGGTCCGGGTCGTGCCGGATCGGTTCCGACGGCGCTTGGACATCGCCCGCGCCTACTACGAGGACCGCGGCAACCCCCTCGATGCCGACGTCACCGCCGCCGAACTCGGCGAGGGCACACGCGTCATCGCCGTTTCCGAGCACGTGGTGGCGCATGCACCCTTCGCCTCCTCGGCGCCGTACCAGATTCGGATCACACCGCGAGAGCAGCGGGCGTCGTTCGCGGACGAGTCCGGGGAAACGGTGGCCGACACGGCGAACATGGTGCGCCGGCTACTGACCGCGCTTCGCCGGATGCTCGGCGACGTCCCTTACAGCTACATGATCATCAGCGCACCCAACGGCGAGGAACGCACCTCGTTCTGCTCTTGGCACCTGGATGTGATGCCCCGCCTCGCCGTCGCCGGCGGATTCGAACTGGGCTCAGGGATGGCGGTGAATCCGGTGTTCCCGGAGCAGGCCGCGGCCCGGCTCAGGGACGCCATGGCCTCGCCCGCGGCGTCGCGGTCGCGACGGCCCGCGCTTCGCGACGCAGCCCAGGCGCTCGGCGAAACGAGCACGACCCCGACTGGGAGCACGGGGGCGGTCGAGGAAGGCGCGGTGCAGCAGCCGCAGGAAGGGCGGCACCCGGGGCCCTCGAGTGGGACCATGGAGCAGAGGGGAGACGACCGGTGACATGACAGCCTCGAAACCGGGTCCGGGCCTCAGCGAGCCGACGACCGGGCGCGACACGATCCTGTTCATCACGGCGACCGCCCTGCTCCTGGTCGGTGCAGCGAGCTCGCTCTCCGGCGGCGACGGACTCGCGACGGCCCTATGGATCGCCGCGACCGTGCTCGGCCTGTCCTACTCGACGGTCACCATCGCGGTGGCGCTTCGCCGCCGCCGGCCCTCGGTGGATGTGATCGCCTGGCTGGCCCTGGTCGGCGCCCTGCTGGTGCGCGAGCCTCTCGCAGGAGCGATCATCGCGGTCATGCTCTTCACCGGCGGCGTCCTGGAAGCCCGTGCTTCGGCTCGCGCCGCGAGGGAGCTGGGCGCCCTCGCGGCGCGAGCGCCGCGGATCGCACGCCGTGAAGGCGACGGCGGCCTGCACGAGATCCCGGTCTCCGAAGTCGCGGTCGGCGATCGCCTCCTGGTCGGCGCGGGCGAGATCGTGCCGGTCGACGGTCGTCTCCTCGAATCCACCTCGTTCGACGAGTCCGCCCTGTCCGGTGAGCCCATGCCGGTCGAGCGTCCCGCCGGCGATAACGTCCGCAGCGGCGTCGTCAATGCGGGCCGCCCTGCGCGGATGATCGCCACCGAGACCGCCGACCGGTCCGCCTACTCGGGGATCGTGCGGCTGGTCGAACAGGCGCAGGCTTCCACTGCGCCGTTCGTGCGCCTCGCCGACCGCTTCGCCGTGGCGTTCGTGCCGCTGACGCTCGCGGTCGCCGGCCTCGCGTGGGCGCTGTCCGGCGACCCGGTCCGCGCCGTCGCCGTACTCGTAGTCGCGACGCCCTGTCCCCTGCTCCTCGCCGCTCCCATCGCGATCATGTCCGGCCTCTCACGCGCCTCGAGGCACGGCGTCATCATCAAAGGCGGGGCCGCCCTCGAACAGCTCGCCGCGGCACGGGTCCTGCTCTTCGACAAGACCGGGACGCTCACCCGCGGGCGTCCCTCCATCAGCGAAGTCGTCACCGCGGACGGCATGGATGCCGACGAGTTGCTGCGCCTTGCCGCCTCTCTGGACCAGACGTCGGCGCATGTGCTCGCCGCCGCCATCGTCACCGCCGCCCGGGACCGCGGCATCGCTCTCGCGCCGGCGTCCGAAGTCGCGGAACGGCCCGGATACGGTCTGCAGGGCCGCGTGGACGGACGCGAGGTGCGCCTCGGCAAAGCGGTCTGGATCCTCGCAGACCCTCCCCCCGCATGGGTCCGCCGCGCGCGGCGTCGAGCCGCCGTCGAGGGCTCCCTGACGGTGTTCGCAGCCGTCGACGGGCGGCCGGCGGGGGTCTTCCTGCTCACCGACCCGCTCCGCGCCGACGCGCCGCGGATGATGCGGGCGCTCCGGTATGCCGGAATCCAGCGCACCGTGCTCATCACCGGCGATCGCGCCGACATCGCCGAGTCGGTCGGGCGGATCGTGGGGACCGACGCCGTCTACGCCGACCGGGACCCTGCCGAGAAGCTCGCCATCGTGGAGGACGAGCAGGCCACCGCGCCGACCATCATGGTCGGCGACGGCGTCAACGACGCACCAGCGCTGGCGGCCGCCGCGGTCGGAGTGGCGCTCGCCGCGCGCGGTGCGACCGCCTCCGCCGAAGCCGCCGACATCGTGCTCACCTCCGACCGCATCGACGGCTTGGCCGACGCCATCTTCATCGCCCGCCGCAGCCACCGGATCGCGCGCCGTGCCGCCGCAACCGGCATGGCGCTGTCCGCCGCCGCGATGGCGCTGGCGGCGTTCGGGCTGCTGACGCCGACGCTCGGCGCCGTCCTTCAGGAAGGCATCGACGTCGCCGCGATCGCGATGGCGCTGACGGTCCTCCTGCCCGGTCGGACCCATACGGTCGTACTGCCGGCCGCGGACCTGGCCGCCGCCCGGCGGCTGTACGTCCAGCACACCGCTCTCGGTCCGCTGATCGAACAGGTCCGCACGGTCGCTGACGGGCTGACGGGCTCGAGTGCCGACCTGAAACGACTGGGAGAGCTGCTCGACCGGCTCGAAGCCGACCTGCTGCCGCACGAACGAGCCGAAGAGGAGCAGCTCCTGCCGATCGTCGCCCGGGCCCTCGGCGGGCCCGACCCGACGGGCGCGCTGAGCCGCACCCACACCGAGATCGAGCACCAGGTACGCCGCCTGCGGCGCTGCTTCGAGGACATCGGCGACGAGCCCGAACCCGACGAACTCACCGATATCCGCGCCGGCCTGTACGGCTTGCACGCGATCATGCGGCTCCACAACGCCCAGGAAGAAGAGAACGCCTTCAGCCTGATTTGAACACAGTAGGAAATCGAACGGTGTGCGGACACGGGGAACCGCATACCGGATCAGCCCGAAAGGAAGACTGGCCATGACATTCATCTGGTTCATCGTCTGGTTCATCGCGAACCTCGTGGGCACCCGCGAGCCGCTGCTGTTCGATCCGGTGAACGTCTGGGCCGGCACGTTGATCCTGGCCGTCGCCCTTGACCTCTCCGCGGCGCACGCCCGGAACACCGCGAAACGGCGCGACTGAACAGGCGGAGGATCAGCGGTCTGTCGGCGGGGCGAGACTCCGCATCGCCTTGGCGCATGTCTGATCGCCCCCGGCCCGGCACGATTCCGACGGTCTCTCGGTCCGATCGCAGCACACGAGGAAAAGCGGGACGGCAGGTGCCGTCCCGCCACCACCGGGTTCATTCACCCGGGCGAACGATTACTACCGGACAGCGCGCATGTGTGACGCAGTACTGGCTCACCGAGCCGATCATCGCACCCACGAAGCCGCCGTGCCCCCGGGAACCTACCACCAGCAGATCGGCGTGCTCGGCCACCTTGAGCAGCATCTTCGCAGGGTGCCCCTCGACGACGCGGCGCACGACGTGCACCTGCGGCCACTCGGCCGCGATCTCGTCCACGGTCTTCTCCAGCTCCCAACGCGCCTGGTCGGCGAACGCGGCCGCAGGGAGGACCATCGCCGCGGTGCCGTAGTTGGCGGGGATGTGCCAGACGAGCACGGCCAGCACCGACGAGCCTGTCGCCGCGCCCTGGGCCAGCGCCCATTCGAGCGCCTTCTTGGAGGGCTCCGATCCGTCGACGCCTACGACGATCCCGTGCTCCTGTTGGCGGTTCGACATGACCCGCTCCTTCCTCTCGCTCTCCAGTCTCGCCGGTGCCGGGGTATTGGATCAGGGTCGAAAGTCCCTGATCTCAAGGGCTGCGGTCATGGACGGTCGGTGCGAGGTGAGACGGCGTCGGCCCTCGCACACGAACCTCGGGCTTGCAGCGGCATCAGCCGAAGACCCGGCACGCCGTCACCATGAATGACGCCGATCCTCGGCTATGGCGCCGCTTTGGAGAGAGACTGAAGTCGACGACGATTCGACAGGAGCGCCGAGATGCCGCACGAAGGACGACACCCGCGCATCGTCGCGGGTGTGGACGGCTCCCCGTCCTCGATTCGAGCCCTTGAATGGGCCCTGGACCAAGCCGAATTGACCGGCGCGACAGTCCAAGCGGTCTACGCCTGGGAACCGCCGAGCAACTGGGGTGCGCCGGTGCCCGTGTACCCGGGCCGCGAGATGGTCGAGGAGGCCGAAGTGAAGCTGGCTCAATCCGTCGGAGAGGCCATGGCCGGACGTACCGCGGTGGAGGTGTCGCAACAGGTGTCCCGCGGGCACCCCGCCAAGATTCTCATCGAAGCCGCTGAGGGCGCCGACCTACTGGTCATGGGAAACAGGGGCCACGGCGGGTTCACGGGTGCGCTGCTCGGTTCGGTGACTCAGCACTGCATTCGTCATGTCGAATGCCCGGTCACGGTGGTGAAAGCCGAGGAGTGAGCACGCCGCATGGACCCGCGCCGGGCAACGGTGCGCGCGCTGCACCTGGGTCCTGCTTGCCGGCCACGATGCTGGCATTACGTCGAGTCGAGCCCGCCGCCTTCCAAACGCGTCCGCATCTCGCTGTAGGTCGCCGCGTCGATCTCACCTGCGGCGTACCGTCGATCGAGCACCTCGCGCGGTGATTCGCGGCGCTCGGCCGATCGATCGGAGCCGATCGCGTCATGGCGCGATTCGATCGCACGGCTCAGTCGAGCCACCGCCCAGACCAGCAACACCAGGATGGCAACCCAGGACAGCATCATGAAAGCCATCCACCCCCAGTCGCCGCCGGACATGTGATCTGATGGACCGTCCCAGCTGTGCCGCCACATCTGATATCTCATCAGGCCCACCTCCTGTTCAGCTCTCGTCGCTGATTCCATGCTGCTCTCGAACTGCCCGTTCGAACAGGGAACATGGTCAGGATGAACGGGGCCCTACGGCCCGAATCGTCACACTGCGGGTGATCAACATTCGACCGGGCTGACCCGTGACCGCGACTGGGTCAAGATGCGGCACCGGACGGCGATCGATGCGCTGGTCGTCGGGTGGACCGAGTGTGCCGACCACGATGTGACGCTCCTGCTCGTCGAAGAGGGCCTGGACAGGGATGTCCCAGCGGTCGTGATCACCGCGAGTGGGCTGGCGTCGCAGGCGAGGTGTGCTTCGAGCCGGGACGGTCGCGGTCGACGGGCGATGGGCCGGTGCCCTCGCCGCCCTTCTTCGCGCGGAGGTGGCAACCGTCGAGGCATACTGCGAACCAGTCGATTCGTCCTGCGCGTGCAGTTCGGACTGCAGGAAGTCCCAGACTCCGGCTTGGTCCAGCGGCGATGGCGCCGCCAGCAGGTGACCCCCCCGAACCGAAGCCGAGGTAGAGGGGCAGGTGGCGCCAGGCGATCCCGGTGTGGAGGACGAACAGGATGCCTTGCAGGCACTTGCGGTCATCGAGAGGAACGGGGCCGCGCCCACCGGGCCGATGGGCCGGGAGTAGCACCCCGACTCGGGACCACAGGTGCTCATCATTCTCCCGGGGGTTCGCCATGCCCGTTCAACGAGCGCTCCCGCGACCGCGCATCACACAAACTGTCCAAAAACCAGCGACCTTGCCACAGTGCGATGCTGTCGGAAATTCGGTTTCGCGGGGATGCCGCCCTTGGTAGAACTCTGGTATGGCTGACGGGATTGTCGTGGTCGGCGCCGGCATCGTCGGGGCGTCGCTGGCGTATCACCTGTCCGGGCACGGCCGGGCCGTCACGCTGATCGATGCGGGCCTGCCCGGTTCGGGCGCTACCTGCGCGTCGTTCGCGTGGATCGGGCGACCGGTAGTGAGCAACCTGCCCTCGGCGCCACTGCGTTACATCGCACTTGAGGAGTATCGGCGGCTTGAGACCGAGCTTCCGGGACTCTCGATCCAGTGGTCGGGCTCTATCAGTTGGGACGGCTTCGATGAGTCCCCAGGGCCGCGCAGAGACGATGTCAGTGCGCTCGAGCCGCATCTGCTCGATCCCCCGGCGGTGGCCGCCCACCGCCCGGAAGACGCCGCGTTCGATCCGGTCGCGGCGACCGAACTCCTGGTGGCCGCCGCGTGCGACCAGGGCGCTCGGCTGTTGACAGGTACACCGGTGACCGCGCTGGACCACCAGGGAGGCACGGTCACCGGCGTGAGGACGATCGCCGGAACAGTTCCCGCTGAGACCGTCGTCCTAGCCGCCGGAACCGGCACGACCGCGCTCTGCGCCGGAATCGGCCTCACCGTGCCCGTCGCGCCCTCACCCGCTGTCATGGTTCGGTTGCGCGCTGCGCCGAACCTCGTCCGAACGATCGTGGCGACCCCGTCGCTGGAGGTCCGACAGCTTCCCGACGGCACGGTTTTGGCCCCCGTGGCATACCGCGGCGAGACGAACCGGGCCGCGCTGGACGAGACCGCCCGAGGTGTCCGCGACCGGTTCGCCGCCTCCTTCGCTGGCGCCGAAGGCACTGAGATCGTTTCCGCCGAGATCGGCTGGCGCCCGATGCCCGCCGACGAGGAACCGGTCATCGGCCGCCCTGCTGGCGCTCAGGGCCTGTACATCGCAGTAATGCACTCAGCGATCACCCTGGCCGCCGCATGCGGCCGCCTTGCGGCTACAGAGATACTCACCGGCCGCCCAACCCCCGAGCTCGCCGGCTGCCGACCGGACCGATTCCGCTGAATCTCTGCCAGCACCCGGCCGTCATGCCCAAAACCGCGCACCGCAGCCAATCCAATAATCATCGAACTTGAAACCAGTTCTAAGAGCTTGTCTCAGTTGGTTCTGACGGGTTCAGGCCAAGCGTGGGCTTTGGTTGGCACAAGTGGGGCCTGTGAATGATGAAGAGCCCGCAGTAGGATGACCTCCGCGAAGGGCGAAGCCGCGGGCTCGATCGAACATCCGGGTGGAGGATCCTTGCAGTTCATCGACATTCAGAAGCATGACCACGGATTCTCCCTCGACCCGACGCGGTACCTGGATTGGCTTGAGCGGTTTGGGGATCAGCTCCCGCGTGGGGCGGCAGCGCTTGCGACCGATCCGGGGCACTTCGGGTTCGGCGACCGATGCCTCAAATCCCTGGTCTTGTACTCGGTAAGCCTTGATCCTCGCGATGGCGGCACCCAAGCCCGACTGGCCTTTCGAGCGTTCGCGGGCCCCAGCGAGCCAGTCCTGGTCATCCGCTATATCGGAGTTACCGCCTTCTCGGTAAGGCTAGATTCTGAAACACAAGCGAACCTGGAGGTACTCCTCGATGAGATCCTTCCAGCCGAATCGGGTTGTACTCATGAGATCCGGTTGACCATCGGCTCCATCCTCATTTCCTGCCGTGACCTGGACGCCGAGTGGTGTATTGAGCACCTGTCCTCCTAGGCGCGGTCGGAGCGCCGTCACCTGGCAAGTTTCTAGTAGCAGGTGAGGGCGGCGGCGAGGGCAAGGAACGCGGCGAAGAGATAGCCGTGTCGCTCGTATCGCAAGGTCAGGCGGCGTTAGCCGCCGAGCCAAGCGATGGTGCGCTCGATGACCCACCGGTGGCGGCCGAGCCGAGTCGAAGACTCGATCCCGCGGCGGGCGATGCGGTCGCCGATGCCCCACTCGCGCAGCGCCCGGTGACAGTCGGGGATGTCGTAGGCCTTCTCGGCGTGGACTTTCGCGGGTCTCCTGCGACGCGGGCCGCGTCGGGAGCGGATCTTGGGGATGCCCTGGATGAGTGGCTCGAATGCCTGGGAGTCGTGCAAGTTCGCCGCTGAGACACCGAACGCGAGCGGCAACCCGTTCCGGTCGGACAGGACGTGGATCTTCGAGCCGGACTTGCCGCGATCGACCGGGTTCGGGCCGGTCAGCGATCCCCCTTTTTGGCCCGCAGACTCGCGCCGTCGACAATCGCGCCGGACCAGTCGATCTCGCGGCGGCACCGAGCCGGTCCAGGACGGGCCGGTGGAGCCTCGCCCACAGTGCGGCCTCGGACCATTCGGTGAAGCGCCGGTGCGCGGTCTGATGCGAGACGCCGAACGTCGGCGGCAGATGCCGCCAGGCGCAGCCGGTAGTCAGCGCGAACACGATCGCGCAGAACACGGCCCGGTCATCGGCTCGCGGGATCCCACCACCCTGAGCCCGTCTGGCCGTGGGCGGTCTCAACGGCTCGACGATCTCCCAGAGACCATCGGGTACAAGGCGTTTGGCGAACTCGTCCACACCAGATCTATACCAGACCCCCTGCACATCAACTGAGACAAGCTCTTAGCCTGGACGGGACAGGCTTTAGGGCCGGCGGGAGGGCAAGGAGGGCCGGATGCAGCCGTTGCGCAGGAAAATCGCGATCAAGCTCGGGCACCAGATCCACGAGCACACGCTCGACCTGTTCGTGTACTGGCGCTACACCAGCCATTACTACCTGTTCGACTTCCACTTCACGCGCCCGGCCAGGGGGCAGAGGCGCTTCGATCTGCGGTGCCCCGCATGCGGCAAGGACCTCATGCTGCGGCTCGACAGCGTCGAGCGGACGAAGCAGATCAGGAAACGGTATTTGACCACCGCGTTGACCGGATCGGCCGTCGTCGCCGCGACCGTGGCGCTCGGCGGGTTTGTCCATTTGCCGCTGCCCGGCACGGTGGAGGCGGTCGTGCTCATCGCGTTCCTGCTCAGCCTTCCGGTCACCCCGATCGCATGGTGGCTGTGGCGGATCGAGGACGGCATCCGACTGACCGACCCCACCGGGAAGCGGAGAAAGGGCCACTGGCGGGCGGGCAGCCCGCGCCTCAGCGGCGCCTGAGCACGATGGAACGCAGATCGCGAGATAGTCGATCGGGCCGGCCTCAGCCCACACCACTTCACCGGTCACCACCCGCAGATGCGAGCAACCACCCGACCACCGCCCTCGGACAGATCGTCCCGGGACAGGTCCCGTTCGCAAGCGACAGCCTCACTTCAATACACTCCGCCGTTCCAGGGTTGCCCGGCCGGTCGAGTCGCTGCTATTCCATGCCGCGAGCGCGCCCAGCACCCGGTCGGCACCACTACGGGGTTTCCTGACCTCAATAACGGGACAGCTTTTAGGCGCTTGGCGTATTTGTTCACACGCGACCTCTACCAGGTCGGTGGGGTGGATTGGCACCGACGGTGCCGGCTGGCGAGGGTCTCCGGTTTACAGGTCGGTGTCGCGGACGAGCAGTGCTATCTGCACTCGGTTCTCCAGTCCGAGTTTGGTCAGGGTGCGGCTGACATGCGCTTTCACGGTCGTCTCGGTCATCCCGAGCGCGCGGCCGATCTGCGCGTTCGATTTCCCTTCTGCCACTTCGAAGGCTACGGCTCGCTCTCGGTCGGTCAGGACCGCCAGGCGGTGCCTCGCGGCCAGGGCGGTGCGCGGTGTCCGCCGGATGTACGCCTCGACGAGCCGCTGCGTTACCTCGGGGCTCAGCATGGCGTCTCCGGCTGCCACACGCCGCACGGCGTCGGTCAGTTGGCGGGGCGGAGTGTCCTTGAGCAGGAAACCGGCTGCGCCTTCGACGAGGGCGCTGTGGACGTAGTCGTCGATGTCGAAGGTCGTCAGCATGACCACTTTCGACGGTGAGGTTCTGCGTTTGAGTTCGCGGAGGGCGGCCAGGCCGTCCATGGCGGGCATGCGGACGTCCATGAGCACCACGTCCGGGCGGTGCGCGGTTGCCGCGGCGACCGCTTCGCGGCCGTTGGCGGCCTCGGCGACCACTTCGATGTCGGAAGCCGGTTGTAGGACCATTTTGATGCCTGCGCGTACTAGTGCTTCGTCATCGGCCACCACCACCCGGATCATGCTGCTCCCGCCGCTGAGCGCCCCCGGCTCGCGAGGGGGAGGTCGACGTGAAGCTCGTAGCCGCCGTCGTCGCAGGGACCGGCGGTCATCTTGCCGCCGAAGAGCGTCACCGCTTCTCGGAGGGCGATGAGCCCGGTCCCGGTTCCGGGCAGGTCCGGCCGGTCGCGAGGCGGGGCGTTGCGTACGCGCAGCAGGATGCGGTGCGGGTCGGTGTGGAGTTCGATGCTGCACGGCACCGGCCCCGCGTGCTTGTGGATGTTGGTCAGCGCTTCGCGCACCGCCCGATACACCGTCCGCTCGAGGTGCGGCGGCAGGTCGTGGAGCGGCAGTCCGGTGCGGTGCAGCCGCACCGGCAGGCCAGCGTGGACCGAGTCCTGGACAAGGTTGTCGAGCGTCGGCGTTTCCGGGGGCCGCGACTCGGTGCGGTCCCCATGCAGCAGGCCGAGGACGGTGCGCAGTTCCGCCAGCGCCTCGACGCCGACGGTGCGGATCAGCTCGGCGGATTCGGCCGCGGCCGCATCGTGAGTGTTCACCTCGAGCGCGCCGGCGTGCAGCACCATCAGCGAGACGCGGTGCGCGACGACATCGTGCATGTCGTGCGCGATCCGAGTCCTCTCGCGCGCTCGCGCCTGATCGGCGACGATCTTCCGCTCCCGCTTGAGCTGCTCGGCCCGGTCGCGCATCTGATCCAACACCTGTTGCCGCGCCGCGAGCCACAGTCCCAACGCGAAAGGCGCCCACACGTACGCGACGCCGCCGATAATGCTGGGGCCGGAACCGCGGAGCGTGCCCGTCCCGGCGACCAGGCCTGCGGCGGCGGGTGCGAGCGCCCAGACTGTGGCCGCGATCAGGAACCAGGCCCGCGGCCGGACGCGGTCGTCGTAGCGCGCGAATGCGAACGCGGCCAGTGCCAGGCAGGCCCCGGCTGCGAGAGCGTCGAACAGGGGCGCGATCAGCGTCAATGTCGTCAGGGGGGCGCGGGAGACCGGTGCGCGCCAGAAGGCGACTCCTGCGGCCGCGGCCAGCAGCGCCGCGGCAGTGGGCCGGTCGGCCAGTCCGGTCAGCGCCGACAGGTACCCGCTCGGTCCCGGGGCGCCCTCGAGCAGGCCCGCACCGAGGACGACCAGCCCGGCCAGCACCGCTGACCCCGCCTGGACGGACAGGTCCTGCGGTGTCCTGATCATCCCCATGCGGCGATCGTAGCCCCGCGCGCCCCTGGCGCCCTCCTTCTCGAGGACGGGCCGACCCTCTACGAAAGAGACCACTCACCGGATCGATCGCCCGATGCCGCAGCGCCGCAGGGTGACAACGCTGGTGCTATGAGAAAACATGAGGCCGTTCGCGCCTGGCTCAACCCCGGTCCCGCTCGCACTGACATATGGTTCCCCGGGCCTTTGATCACCGGGGCGATCCTGATCATCGGCCCGCTGCTGTGGTGTCTCGGTTTGCTGTTGCGGTACCTGCCGGGCCAGATGGGGCTGCCCCCGGCCGGCCGCGCCGAGGCGCTCGAGACGCAACCGTTCGCGGCGCCGAGAGAGCTGGCGATGTACGCGGCGGACCCGGAGCTGGTCGCAAACGGGTACGCGGTCTTTCTCCTGGGCGCCGTCGCCCTGTTCGGAACCTATGCGGTCCTCGGTCGGATCGCGGCGGTCGCGTCGCCGCGGTTGGCGGGCTGGGGAGCGGCGCTGCTGATCGCCTCGCTGCTCGGCCGGTTCTTCCACGCCGGGGCGGAGACCGCCGTGTTCGCGATGGTGGACATGTATGGACCGGAGACGGCCACGGACTTCGCGATGGAGTCCTACCAGACGCTCGCATACGGGCCGTGGAGGATTCCGGTGTGGTGCGCGGCCGGGCAGTACCTCGGAATCGTGCTGTTGGCCCTCGCCGCCTACCGGTCGCGCGTCCTCGGTGCCGCACGCTGCGCCGTATTGATCTGGGGCGGCTGGCTCTGGGTGGGTGTGCTGAAGGAATCACACCTGCTCGACGTGACCGCCGCGGCCGCCGTCTGCGCCGTGCTCGCCCCCATCGGCATCCGCCTCATACGGCACCATCGATCACAGACCGACCCTGAGACCGCACTCGCCGACTTGACCGGCATCCGGTGGTGGTGACCCGTAGTTCCAGCCACACCGTGTAAACGCCCACCTGAACGGCCACGAAACCATTCCGGAAGCCGACCAGGTGCCCCCGCACAGCAGCATCTTCGCTGAACTCGACGGCACCAACTGAGACGCGCTCTAATACTGCTGCGACACTTGACTTGAGGACTCAGCAGTTGCGGCTGCGGGCTTAGGGGGTGTCTCGGATTCGGGAGAGGAGGGCATTCCGTTGACCGTCCCCGAACTCCGGCGACTGTTCTACGCGCTTGTCCTTGCGCCCCAACCGGATAACGAGCGAATGCTTGCCTGGTCACGGTGGAGGCGACGAAAACAGCACCAGGCCAGAGAAAGCCACTATCGAAGGCGTCGTCTCGCGGCACTAGCATGACAGCCTATGGACCAGCAGACGCGAATCGCGAGGATTCGCAGCGTCGTCGACTCGGTGCCCTGGAAGAAATTCCCTGACCCACTTGGCGCCGCCGTCGATCTGAGCGAGCCCTTGCTGCGGATCGCGTTGGACCGGCGGCTCCCTCAGGAAGAGCGGTACTACTGCTCTGGACTCGTCAATCACATCTGCCTGCAGGGCACCATGAGCGAGCTAACCCTGCCGACGGTCCGCACCGTCAACCGCCTCCTTGCGATGGACTTGGCGGTCAAGCCCGACCTGCTTTATGAACTACTCGAGGTGCTCACTTCATCGCGGACTGAACTCGAGATGACCGATCCCGAGACCGGCGAACGGGTGACCATGTGGCAAGCGGTGTTCCGTGAGCTGTACGAACACAAGGATCTCTACCTCCGCGACCTCCAGCAAACAACCCCGTTGGCAAGCCCTGCGCTGCTTGACCTGCTCTGGTTTCTCGCACCGAAGTACCCGGACATCATCGACCAGTCCACCGCCAGGGCCGGGGCGCTTGACGGCGCCGAGCGCAAGGCCCTCGAAGCCAAGATCGAAGCGATGCGCGAAGCGGTCGACGAAGACCAGACGGATCATGACTCCCGATACGACCTCGAACCCTAAGAGCTCGTTTCAAGTCGTGTGGATTAGGCGTCTCCAGCAGATGAGGGCGGCGGCAAGTTTGGTGAAGCCGTGATGCAGGTGGGCGAGTCGTTCCCAGCGGGTCGCGAGTCTTCTGAACTGATGGAAGTGGGCGATGGTTTGCTCGACCACCCAACGAATGCGGCCGAGCCCGATGATGCGCTTGCGGCCCCGCTGCGGAATGACAGGCTCGATCTGTTTGGAACGCAACCAGTCTCGAAACGATCGGGAGTCATAGCCGCCGTCGGTCAGGATGGTCTCGGGCCTGCGGCGTGGATGGCCTACCCTTCCCGCTACTGGGGGGATGGACTCGACCAGGTCAACTGCCGTGCTGATGTCGGGCACGTTCCCGCCGGTGATGATCACCGCCAGTGGGATTCCGGAACTGTCACAGGCGATGTGATGCTTTGTGCCGGTCTTTCCGCGGTCGACCGGGGAGGGCCCGGTGTGATCGCCGCCCTTCTTCGCCTTGAGATGGGAGGCGTCCAGACATGCGGTGGACCAGTCGATCCGTCCGGCCCGGTGTAGTTCGGCGAGCATGATCCGGTGCAGTTGGTTCCAGACTCCGGCTTCGGTCCAACGCCGGAACCTGCGCCAGCAGGTCACGCCAGATCCGAAGCCGAGCTCGGGCGGCAGGTGCCGCCACGCGATGCCGGTATACAGCACGAATAGGACGCCTTGGAGACATTTGCGGTCATCGAGTGGGACCGGTCCACCTTGCACGGCCGGTGTCGTGGTAGCAGGGCCTCAATCCGGTCCCACAGCGCGTCGTCGATTTCCCATGGCTTGACCGCGCTCGGTTCAGCGGACAGTCTTCGACCTCCGGTTTATCGACCGGCTGGCCTGCCCGGTCTCCGGGGTCCACGGTCGACCTCGGTCGTGCCGCACAGGTACCGGGAGTTGGATCAGGATGGCGCTGACGGGCTGACCTGCCGATTGGAGGTCAGAGGCGTCGGCGGTGGCGGGTTTGTGGCCGACGAGATCGGCGGTCAACTCCTCCGGCGCATCCGTCACGACCGACCACGGCCGGCCGTATTCAGCCAGTGCGGGCTGTCGATGAAATGGTTGTCGAACCGGTCCTGCGAAGCGAGGATCTCCTGTGGACTCGCCTGCCCCTTGACCACCCGCTCACCTAGGCGGAAGTATTCGAACCGCTGGGGGATGGCAGGGGTGAACAGGATGAGGACGTCGGCAGCGACCCCGTCCACGGCTTCGAATGCGTGCGGCATGCCGCGTGGCACCATGAGGAAGTCCCCTTCGTCAAGGGTGAGCACCTGCTCGCCCGCCAGGGTGCGCAGCGACCCGCCGAGCACGAAAAAGAGCTCTGCCGAACTGGTGTGAAAGTGCGGCGGCGCGCCCGTGCCGCCGGGTGCGATGAGGGTCCGGTTCGCGTTGACGACACCACCGGTGTCGTCGGCGTCGGCCAGCAACCGAATCTCGGTGGCGCCGACGGCGAGCGTTTCGGCGTCGCCTGCTTTGGTATGCAGCGCACGGCTGCCGTCGGTGTTGAACAGTGACATGGGGGAGTCCTTTCAATCAGGATGAATTCAGCGGTCCAGGCGGATGCCGCCGCGCCAGACCGCGGCGATCGCGCGTGTTGCCGTGATGTCGTGCATGGGATCGCCGTCGACCAGGAGCAGGTCCGCGCGAAGGCCCGCCGCGATCCGGCCGCGGTCGGCCAGCCCGAAGTGACGGGCGGGAACGCTCGTCGCGGCAGCCAGGGCCTCCTCATCGGTCAGACCGGCCAGTGTGAGCAGTTCGAGCTCGCGATGCAGGCTCTCGCCGTGGACCGGCGCGAACGGAGTGGCGTCCGTTCCCGCCAGCAGTGGCACTCCCGCCTCGTGCAGTGCCCGAGCCACTTGCGCGGCTCCGTCCCCGATCCCGTGGACCGCATGGTCGGCCGCGGCCGACCCCTGCCGGCTGATCACCTCGAAGTACACCAGTGTGGATGCCACGAACATGCCCTGCGCCGCGACGCGCCTGGCCAGCGCGGCGGTGTCGGAACCGGCATCGGTCCAGACGTGCGCGAGCCCGTCCACCCCGGCGTCGAGCGCGATCGCGACCTCGGCGGCCGTGATCGCGTGCGCGATCACCTGCAGCCCAGCCGCGTGCGCGGCATCGGTCAGCGCGGCGACGGCTTCGACCCCCAGCGCCGGCAGTTTGGTGCCGTGCACCGCGCCGTCGTCGATGACGATCTTCAGAAAGTCGACGCCGTCGGCCAGCCGCTGCGCGACGAACGCTTCGGCGTCGCCCGCCCCGGCGACCGTCGGGAACGGTCCAACCGCATCACCGAACGCCGCCGCATCACCGAACGCCGCCGCATCGCCGAGCGCGGCCATGAGCTGGCTCGGGTGCCCGCCGGGCGCGGTCGCGAGGGTGCCTGAGCTGCGAATGTCGGCCACATCGTCGCGCTCGGCGGCCAGAGCGCGCTGCCGGGCAAGGTTCGGCGGCAGGCTGAACATGTCCAGTTCGGTGGTTACACCCCATTCGAGCGCCTGGGCGAGATTGCCGTCGAACGCGTGGGTGTGCGCGTCGATCAGGCCCGGCAGCAGCGTCTTCCCGGCGCCCTCGACCACCGCGTCGACGGCCCGCCCGTCGGGTTCGGCGATCACGCCGCCGTCGATGAGCACGTCTTTCGCGGATTGTGCGCGCTCGCCGTCGAACACGTTGACGTCGCGGATCAAGGTGCGCATCGCATCTCCTCTGCTTTCTCTGAGCCGGGGACTTCCCGACTCGCACTGACAAGAGGCGCGGCGCGGCCGCGAACGTGACTCCTTGAGGCGATGGACACATTTGGCGCGGCGATGTCACGTTCCGCGGACCGGGGAAGATCTCCATTGGTGAACCGACCGGAGAGGGACGCCATGACCGACCACGACACCGCCGCCCAAGACGCGGCCGCGGCAGGCTTCGTCCAGCACCGCGAGCTGCTGTTCGCCGTCGTCTACAACATGCTCGGCAGCGTCGCCGACACCGAGGACGTGCTCCAGGAGACCTGGCTGTCCTGGGCCGGCGTCGACCGGGACCGGCTCGAGCAGCCGCGCGCCTACCTGGTGCGGATCGCGGTGAACAAGGCGCTCGCACAGCAGGCCGTGAGCAAGCGCCGCCGTGAGACGTACGTCGGCCAGTGGCTGCCCGAACCGGTGGTCACCGGTGAGTCGGACCCGCTGGCCCGGGCGGACGCCGCCTCGGTGGCACTCCTGGTCGTGCTGGAGACCCTCAGCCCCGCCGAGCGCGCCGTGTTCGTACTGCACGAGGCATTCGGCTACCCGCACACCGAGATCGCCGACATGCTCGACCGCACCCCCGAAGCGGTGCGCCAGCTCGCGCACCGCGCCCGTGAACACGTCCACGCCCGGCGGTCCCGCTACCGGGTCGATGCCCGGCTCCAGCAGGAGGTGACCGAGCGATTCGTCACCGCCGCCCTCGGCGGCGACCTCGAAGCGCTCCTGGACCTGCTCGCGCCCGAGGTGACCCTCTGGACCGACGGCGGCGGCAAGGGCCCGGCCACGAGCCTGCAACCGGTCCACGGCCGCGATGCTGTCGCAGATTTGCTGGTATCGGTCGGAGCGAACGCCGCGGACGGCTTCGAGGTCCAGTACCGCTCAGTCAACGGCGACCCGTCCGCACTGCTCTTCGCCGCCGACGCACCCTTCGCCGTCCTGGTCCTCGACATCACCCCAACCACGCACCACGTGCAAGGCGTCTACTCGGTCACCAACCCCGACAAGCTCACCCGGATCCCCGAATCAAGCCGAAGAGACGGGTAAGAACGCGTTCGAACCCAGTACTGCGAGGTCGACTGGAGATGGGTCGGTATGGTTCCCGGCCTTCTTAGCGGTCCAGATCAAGCGCGTGCATGTAGGCGTGGCCCGGCCCGCAAGCTGCTCTCCGACTACGAGCCAGCGAGACACTGCATCTGGTACCCCAGTTGGACCAGACGGTCGTTGAAGTCCCGTTCAATCTCCGAACTTGAAACAAGTTCTGAGAACCTCTTCCATTCGCAAGGACAAGAATGGCGGCCACAGGCGATCCGCGACACCCTCCCATACTTCCTCGGCGCCGTCGAACCCGAGCAAGCGTCGCTGCAGACCCGCCTCCGCCAAGTGCGCGCCAAACTGCGGGCAGCAGACCGACTCGCAGCACAAGCCGTACAAACATCGCCCGCCCCCGGCCAGGCCCGCGCCTTGATCACCGAAGCCCAGCGAGCAGGCCTCCTCTCGGGCGAGACCGATCTGGACGTCGACCTTGAGACAGCAATTGGAACACTGCGTACGGCGCTGGACAGGAATCTAGTCGTCCCCGTAGACGCCGACCATGCCGAAGCACTCGCCCGTGAACGGGGTGACCTGCGATCCCGCCACGCCCAAGCAAAAGCCCGTCTGCAAGACCTTCGCAACCAGCTCCGTGGAGAGGACGAGTACCGCCGCGAAGCAAGCGAGCACCGTGCCCGCCTCATCTCACTCGGACTGCTCGAGAAAATCGCCGACAACACCGCCAACCGTTGCCTCTTGTGCGACAACGCCATCACTGAGGCCTCGTCGACCGCAGAGCACGTACGCGAGGAGTTGGAACACCTTGACGCCGACGTGGTCCTCGTCAACGACGACACGCCAATACTCCAGCGCATGATAGCGGCGGAAGAGGAACGACTCCAGGGAATCGGAAGTGAACTGGCACGCAATCGAGAAGATCGAGCCGCACTCGATGCGGGGGCGCGCCTCGCCGAGCGGGTCCACGATCAGGCACTGCAAGCCGCACTCGTCAAGGGGCGTATCAGCCTCTTTCTCGAGAACGCCGAACGTGCCGAAATGCCCCTGCCCGCCAGGGATTCCAGACCGGCGATACGAGGCGAGATCGCAGACCTTGAAGCAGCCCTCGGCCCCGACCTCCAGAGCGAGCGAGTCGCGAGCAACCTCGCTCTCATCAACGCGAAGATCATGGCCAAGGCACGGAATCTCCATCTGGAGCATTCGGAGCATCTGATCAGCCTGGACCTGCGGCGGCTCAACGTCTGCGCCGAAACCCCGAACGGACCGGTGCCCCTGAACGAAATGGGCAGTGGTGAAAACTGGCTCGGCTACCACGTAGCGGTCATGCTCAGCCTGCACGAATGGTTTGCCGAACAAAGACGCCCGCTGCCCCGAGTCCTCATCCTCGACCAACCCTCCCAAGCGTACTTCCCCAGCGACTACACCAGAATGCAAGGAGACCTCGTCGACGAGGACTGCACCTCACTCCTACGCATCTACCAAGCCGTCGCCGAAACAGTGAACAGCCTGGAAGGAGACTTCCAGGTGATCGTCATGGAACACGCCGATCTCGACGACGAACTCTTCCAAGACTCGGTCATCGAGCGCTGGCGGGGAGGTGAGCAGGCGCTCATCCCTCGAGACTGGATCAATTAGCGCTGCAGGAGTAGAGGACGAGCGTGTCGTTTGCGGTTCGTAAACGGAACAACCGGAATTCGAATCCGCGACTGTCGGGACCGTTTCGAACCGTACGATCCGAAGGATTGAGGAGATGCGGGCACCCTTGCAAACTAGCCCTCGAGGCGTGGGCGGCGTCTTACTTCGCGACTACCACGTCGGAGATCTTCCCTCGAGCCTAGATCGGCAGGTGATTCTCCTCAGCCCACCGGCCCTACTACTCCAATTGGCACAGAGAGCGGACTCAAAACCCGCACAGTCTGGATTCGAATCACAGGTAGGGCACCAAGACGATCATGACATGTTCCACGCCGCAATCAGGAGTCGTCATCGTCGATCGTGAACTGAACGTTCGGAGGCGCGGTGAAGCTGCCTCAACGTCTGAGGAACCGGAGTGGCCGGAGCCTGGTGGCTTTCAGAGCGATCGGAGCGAACCACACGAGGACCCCCATCGCGAGGGCGAGTCCGATAACGACCCACGGGCCCCAGAGTCCCTGGCCTACCGCCCATTGAGCCTGTTTCACCGCGATTGGTGTTCGTAGTCGTTGAGGACTTGGACGGCTTTGGCGAGTTGGGTGACCTGGTGGGGGGAGCATCGGACCTGGTCGAGGATTGGCCAGATTTTGAGTTGGGCGAACACGCGTTCGCCGGGGCTTCGCAGGCGGGCGTGGAGCCGGTTGTACTCCTTCTGCCATGCGGGCTCGTTCCTTCCGTTGAACGGGGTGGCCACCAGGTCGTGGTCGAGCCCGTCGTAGCCCTTGTCGCCCAAAGCGAACAGGCCTTGCTCGGTGAGGAGTCGGGGGTCTGCCATATCCGGGCGGCTTTGGTGTCGTGGATCGTCGGCGGCGAGGAGGGCGATGGTCTCGCGGGCGCGCCGCCAGGCGGTGGCCGGCGAGATCCCGAAGCCAGCGGCGAGGTCGCGGAGTCGCTCGCCTTCGCACAGGCAGGCCAGGGTGAGCATGGCCTGGGCAACTGGGTCGAGGGCCCGCCATCTGGAGCCGATGGCTCGGCGGTGGCCGCGGTTGAGGACGGCGACTTGCTGGAGGTCGAGGTGGACAGCGGGAGGGCGGCAGGGTAGAACAGCAAGGGGAAGCTCCTGGGTTCGATCCGTTGAAGTGGTATTCGCTGTTCTACCAGGAGCTTCCTGCAGCCACCGAAGACTGCGCCCACCAAATCCGCTGCGCCCCAACGGCCTCCGATCAGGACGAAACAATCTCAATAGCGTCGCCTGGCGGGTCCCGGTCGACGCGCTCACCGATGACGAGGCGCCGCGCCTGTGAGACGAAGGAGCTTCTTCCACCAGGGACGGTTGACGGACAGGAAGTCCTGGTAGCGATCCCGGTCTTCGGGCCGGGCCGTCTCCTCGAAGATCATGGTCGCCTCCTCGCTGCGGGCCTGGTCTCGCTGCGCCATCTGCTCGAAAAGCATCCAGCCGTGGTACAGGGCGCCAAGTGCGCGGTCCTTGATCTGCGGTTCGGAGCGGAGACTCAGCCGATAGAGCGGCCTGACCAGGTCCATGGGATCATCCATCAAGTCGTTCCTGGCCGCGAGAAACTTCGCTAGTTCCAACGTGAAGACGAGTTCCGCGGCTGATGCCCCGGGTATTTGCTCGTGCAACGCCGCGAGGACGCCCGGCGCGGCCGACTCGCTGTTGTCGCTCTGGACCACCTGCCGGACCCGGCGCCGCAGTTCGTACCCGAACCCTTTAGGTTCGTCCCGTCCGGCCAACACGATCGCCGCGCTCACGATCCCCGGCGACGGCGGCGCCTCATACTCGCGGTTCCAGGGTTCCTGGTCCCTAGCGTCGCCGAGGAGACCGGACTCGCTCAACTGGAGCATCGCCTCCCACCGGTCCGGCGGCGAGTCCATCGCCATGTACACCAGCGGATCTCGGATATCCGCGAGCGCGAGGCGGTCAGCGTTGCTGGTCGCGAGCTCGTTCACCAAGCGCCACAGGCGCACCCGGCCCTCAGGGTTCGTCTCCGCAGCGAGGCGCGTCCTGGCATGGGACACGGAGACACCATAGTCGCGGACGGTCTCGACGAGTGCTCGAAACTGCCTGTCGTCGAGTTTGACCCGGGCAGCCGCATCGAGCAGGTGCCGCTTCGCGCCTTCGACCCGGATGTCACGCAATGCCAATGTTGCTGAATCGATGCCGACCGGGTCGGCCAACGCCTTGCAGAGGACGGCTCCCGCTCTCACATCCCCGATGCGGTGCAAGGCCGTGATCAGGCCGTCAACCAGCAGGCTGTTGTCTACGGGGCGCGCCGGTCGGTCGGGAAGCGACGATGTCGGGATAAGGCGATACCGCTCGACGTCGGCGCCGACGCCATGCACGTCCGAGAGTTGCTCGCTCTCGTCGTACCACTGCCGCCACACCTTGAGCACCGAGTCGACTCGAGCGAAGTACTCGGCCCATTCTGTCAGTAGCCCGTCCAGCCTCGAGATCAGCACGGGCGCGGCTTCTGAGCCGTGCTCCTGCAGCGCGACGATCGCGCGATCCCGCGGGCTCACCTCGCTGTACCCGGACTGCGGGCGCTCCAGGTCGTTGATGAGCCCTTCCAAGTCTGCCGCCATGTGGACCTCTCCTCTACCGATCAGCGTCCCGCCTCGACACGATGCTCGCACGGCAGCGGCGGGAGGGGTCCCGACCCGAGCCGGGCGACGACACTCATGTCTATGCGTCGGTTCCCGGTTCTCGAGACTGAACACCCCCGGCACTCGGATGCAACGTCGCTGCCTTCACGTCTGATAGTGCGCCAGCACGCCATCAGGTTCAATGAGCGTATGAATCCTACTCGTGAGCAGGGGCTTGCGCGGCTTCGCGGCACTCATCCGGATGGCGTACGACCGGGTCGCTGACGTGATCGTCGAATGGGTGCTTGCTGAACCCACTCTCCTCGAGGTCGACGTATGGGTGTACGTGCATGAGGAGGTGATCCGCGACCGTTTGGACGCGATCAACGGGAACTTGGTGGACCGGCGCACAGTGAGATCGTTGCGTCCTGATCGGAGGCCATTGGGGCACAGCGGATTTGGTGGGCGCAGTCTTCGGTGGCTGCAGGAAGCTCCTGGTAGAACAGCGAATACCACTTCAACGGATCGCCAGTTCGGAGGCGTACGGGTCTGTGACATGTCTGCCTGACATGGACGGCCTCCAAGTGATCGAAGGCATGCGCGGCTGGTCGACCGCACCGATCTTGGTGCTCTCAGGCCGGGCCGGCAGCGCCGAGAAGATCGCCGCCCTCGACGCCGGCGCCGACGACTACGTCACCAAGCCCTTCGACATCGGTGAACTCCTCGCCAGGGCCCGCGCTGCCGCCCGCAGATCCAATCCGGGCACGGAAATAGCGATCGCGGAAATGGGCCCCGTGCACATCGACTTGGTCGCGAAAGAGGTCACCCGCGACGGCGCGCAGATCCGCCTCACTCCCCGGGAATGGCAGATCATGGAGATGCTCCTGCGCCATCCCGGGAAGCTCGTGAGCCAGCGCGACCTACTCCACCGCGTCTGGGGTCCCGGCTACGACACCGAGACCCACTACCTGCGCCAGTACATGGTCCAGCTGCGCCGCAAACTCGAAGTCGATCCCTCCAGGCCCGTCCATCTGCTCACCGAACCAGGGATGGGCTACCGCTTCCGACCATAGCTACAAGCCTGAAGTGTTCCTACGACCGCTGGGTCACCTCCCCGCTCGCTTACCTGCGACTTACGACCAGTACCTGGTCCAAAGAACGGACGAGGTGAAAGAGTGCGTGCGCCGAAGAACCGAGTGGGGCGGGCCCAGGAGCCGCTGCCGTGGCATGGCTCAGTCTCAGAGATCGTCAAGCGCTGCTTTCTCGCTTGCCGTCTTGACTCCGTCCCGATTGAGGGCCGTGACCAGCTCAGTGAGGGACAGGAACGTGTTGCCCTGCTTGCCCTGCTGGCGGAGGATCTGCTGGAGTTGCGTCCCGGTGTACGTCTCGGCGGCAACGTAATCGCAGTAGGCCGTGCCGCACGACAGGTACATCATGTCGAAGAAGTCGCTTTCCTTCCAGCGGGCATTGCGGTCGAGGTGGCGGCGTTGGAACAGCGCCGACAGTATCGAGAGGTAGGGCGTCGCCCTGAGCTGCTGGACCAGTGCACTGGCATCTTGAGCGAACCGGCTCGCATCGACGCCGACCAGTGCAGCGGCCCGCTCAAGTTCCTGAATGTTCTCGCACCAGAACAGCCCCTCTGCACGTCGAGTGCGCTCGGCATCGGTGAGGCACTCGGTGGCGAAAAGCTCGGTGATCTCGCGGTTGCGCTTCACCCACGCGGACGCGTCGCCCTTCTCTAGGGGGGTCGTGTCGATCAGCGTCGACAAGATGACCGACGGCTCGGTCAGGACGAGCTGGAGCAACTCCAGGTCATTGTCGATCTCGTGCGCGTGTACGTCGTTTGCGGACCACGCCTGGGGCTCGAGGGTGACAACCGGCAGTTGCGTCGACGGCGGCACCGGGACGTGCTCGTACGCTGCGAGCATGGCGGCGAGTTCGTTGACCCAGACGGTCAGCGGCGATCGGAGCTGCCATCCGCCCGACAGCTGCGCCATCGCGAGCCCTAGGTGGTAGCGGCGATCGCCGTACAGCGGGGAGGTCTCGGTGAGGTGCGCCGAGGAGAGTGGCAAGACGATGCCGGCATCAAGGGCGAGCGCGATGATCCGCTGTGCCGCTGCGAGCTCGTCCTGGTCCTTGACCTTGCTGGGATCGACCCGGGCCCATGCGAGCGTGCTCCAGTGGTTCTGGTCGAGGTAGATGGCCGGTCGGCCCTTGTCGGTGCTGACGCGGCTGTACGCCTCGGAGGGGAAGATGTCGCCCCGCACCGTCGTGCTCCACACCCACCATGACTTCCAGTCGAATACCGACCGTGCGACCTGGTTGTCGCGCAAGGTCGTCGGCGGCAGCGCCTCGGTGTGGCGCGTTCCGTCGGTCATGACCACTTCGAACTCATGGCGCTCGAAATCGATCACCCAGTACTGGAACCGGTCAGCCGAGAAGAAGGGTATGGCAGTCACCTCATTATGATGCCCCAGCGGCGTGGCATCTGCTTCAACCACGATGAACGAGCATTGGCGGCGAGAGGTCGCCCACGAGCTATTGGAGCGAGCAGTTCTGAACGGGCGCCTTGAGAACCCAAGCAAGGTCGCGATCTCAGGTTGCCTGGGAAGCAGCGGCGATCTGTGTGTACTTCAGGTCTGCAGCCGTGGGGTGGCAGAGACCAAGAGCTAGTGTGGTGCATGCTTGATTGGTTGTTCGGGAGGTCGTCGGGACACGATGCAGTTCTGCCAGGCGCCACGGTTCACTTCACCTTCACAACCAGCATCGGCCGTCCGCTGAATCTCGAGCGTGCGTCACGACGACTGTTGCAGTCCGACATAGCGATAGCAGCGGCCTGGCCTTCCGAGACCGGCATCAGACTTACCCCAGTACTTGCACGGCTCGATCGGCGTGCAGAACGGGTGCAACGGCTTTACGACGATATTGCCCGCGCTGAAGCTACTTCGCAATGGGCTGGATTCATGGTCAAGCATCCGGTGGTCGCGGCCCGTTCCCTGAAGATTACCTGGACAAGCGAGCCCGAATCTAATGAGGAAGAACCGTCTGGACCTGAGCACAACCGTGTGGACAACGAGGTGCTCGACACCGCCAGAGCCGTCAGCATTGACGCGCAGAAGGTCTCCCTCGTCGAGCGCGAGATCTCAGCTGATCTCTTTGGCGGAAGGGACCAGGATGAGGACCGATACGTCAGGCTATGCCTCCGATCCTCCTATCACCAGGTGAAGCCCCCGTTCAAGGGCCACCGGCCGTTTGACGTTGCCTTCGAGCCACGGCTACTGCTCCACGAATCCGGTGTTGTTCAACTGACGATTGCTCTGCCGATCAAAGCGGCACTCACCGCCCGTGAATTGTCGACAATGTCGATCGCCAAGACCCCGTGCATCACCAGGTCCACCTTCCCAGAACCGCTCCTCGCCGGCCTCCGAACCACACGACGCCGACCACCGCTCGGCACCTGGTTGGAGGATCTGGACGCAGGTGCCCGGCTCAGAGAGATGTCTTTCGACCAGCCATACACGATTGAGGACGTGCTGGGTCGCCACCTTGAAGCCATCGGAAAGACCATCGGCCATCGCCTGCCGCAGGGTTTCAACATCTACGCGACGGTCATGACCGCTGCTGGGCGATGCTGCAACTCGCATCAGGAGTGGAAGAAGGCCCACCGAGGTGAACTGCGTACCATAGCTGTCCGATGGTCCCGCGAGGATGAGCTCTCTGACAACGTTGACGAAGGACGGGACTACTCGAGTACGCGTAACTCCTCGCTCCACCTGAACCTTGCCTCTGCCGTGCATGTCACTTGGCGAGGCAAACCGCCTAACCCCATGAGAGAGCTATACACCGTCCTTGTCATCGAGTACGGCCTGCTCCTCTACTGGCGGTTAGCAGATATCGAACGACGAGCACCCCGATTGAGTACCGGCGACCGAAACTTGACAGTGCTCTACCGGGACATCATCCAGCTGTTCGCAGAGCTGCGGCAGGGAAGTATTCGGTACGGGTCAGCCAGGGACATTTCACGCAGTCTGATCCGACATCTCGGCGGTGACGACATGCGAGCCGTGATTGAGACGAGCTTGAGCCTCGGATCGCAGGCATACGCGGCCAAGAAGGCCGCCACTGACGCACGCCGCAGCCTCGGCATAGCCCTCCTCGGCGCAATCATCGCTGCACTTGTCGCTGTTCCAGTTCTCAGGGACTTGCTGGACGACGCGCAGGGCGAGGTTTCCGGAGGCATTGCTGGTGTCCTTTATGCGCCGATTCAGTGGGCGGCAGGCCTGGGCTCTTGGGGTCCTTGGGCCATTATTGGACTCGCGTTCGCGGTGGCGGCCCTCGTGTGGCTCGCTCCGATCGCTCTGAAAGCGACCACGCTCCGGCTACCCCGACTCTTCAGACGACGAGGCAGCTTCACCGCGCCTCCGAATGTTCAATTCACGATCGACGACGATGACGCCTGATCGCAACATGATCGACTTGGTGCCCTACCTGGGATTCGAACCCAGACTGTGCGGGTTTTGAGTCCGCTCTCTCTGCCAGTGGAGTAGTAGGGCCGGTACCGGTGCTGGCCGGGAGCGATCTACCTGCAGTCCACGGGTGTTCGGGAGGTCAGGTGGCGGTCGTGGCCGGGGGAGGAGCCGGGTGTTCACGCGGCAGTCACCGCGGCGTTGAGCTTGTTGCCGTCCCGGTCGTACGTCGTCTGGAGGAGGAAACTGGGGGAGGAGTGCTGTTCGGCCAACTCGGGGGCGTATGGGTCTGTGACATGACCCGGGCGTGTCCCATACCCCACAGCCGTAGAGGTTAGTCGATTATGGACGGCTTTGCGGAGCCAATTTACGAGCCATTCGCTGCGGAAAACGATGCTCAACGTTGCCGGACAATGACTATTGACGACTAACGCGCGGTATGATCTACCTGCGAGGATGATCAGGAAATCGGACTCTGAAGGCCATAAAATAGACTTGAGGTGCTAGTGTCCTTTAACGGACGTGGGGGTTCAAGTCCCCCCTCGCGCACAGAACAAAAGGCCCTGGAAACAGGGCCTTTTGCCATTCCCGCGGCGGGTATCACAGCTGTTCGCAGGGCTCGGTGGCGTCTCATCCGGGCGCCTTCGTGGCGGTGTCTCCGGAGCGACCGGATCGCGCCGACGCAGTGCCCTCCTTGAGCGAGGCCGACGGAATCGGTGGAGACCGAGTCGGGCTACGTGAGCGTCCAGCGCTGGTTGGCGCCGCCGTTGCAGGTCCAGAGGATGATCGGGGTGCCGTTGGCGGTGGCGGCGTTGGCGGCGTCGAGGCACAGGCCGTTGTGGACGTTCGTGATGGTGCCGTTCGAGTTGACGTTCCAGCGCTGATTGGCGGCGCCGTTGCAGTCCCAGAGGATCGCCCTGGTGCCGTTGGCGGTGCCTCTGCCCTCGGCGTCGAGGCATTTGCCGTTGACGCGCAGTTCACCGGTGCTGCTCCTGGTCCAGGCCTGGCCGGTGCGAGAGGTGCTGCAGTCCCAGAGCTGGGCCTGGGTGCCGCTGGTGGAGCTCGGGAGATCGACGCAGCGGTTGGAGGCCGTCCCGACGATCCGGCCGCTGGTCGGAGTGGTGCCGTAGATCGACGCGGGCTTCGAAGTGTTCCTGATGCCGTACTGGCTGTTGAACACCTGCTGGCCCCAGGTCGTCATCTGCGAGGGGTTGAAGTTCGACACCTGGTCGAGTCCGACGCCGTCTCCGGACCAGGACCAGGCGATCCAGCCGATGCCGCGGGCCTGCGCCTCGGACTGGATGGTCGCCCAGGCCACGGACTGGCCGGCGTGCACGTTGCCGTATTCCCCGACGATGAGCGGCAGGTTCATCTGCTGGAACGCGTTGAAGTAGGCGGTCACCGTCGAGGCCGAGGTGTAGACCTCGTACATGTGGACCGAGAACACCGTATTGCGCTGCGGGTCGGCGTTGAACACCTGCGGGGCGTTGCTGCGCATGGTGTTGGACCAGTCCTGGCCCCAGTTCGGGGCGTCGACGACGAGCGTGTGCGTGAAGCCGTTGTTCCGCATCCCTTGAATCGCGCTGGTGGTCGCCGAGGTCCACTGGCTCGCGGTGCTGTTGCCGAGCGGCTCGTTGCCGATGTTGATCAGGACGTACTTCTCTTGGCCGATGAGCGCGCCCTTGATGCCGTTCCAGTACTGGACCGCCTGGGCGAGCGTGGCGGCGCCCGCCTGGTCGCCGTAGCCGGTGGTGTCGTGGAGTTCCAGGACGCACACGACCTTGTACTGCTTGCACTCGGCGATGACAGCGGCGACCTCGGCCTGCGTGGAGGTGCCCCAGCCCCGGTGGCCGGAGCCGAGCACGACTCGGACGGTGTTGGCGCCCAAGGCGGCCATGTCGCGGATCGCGTTGTTCTGGGACTCGTACCAGACCTCGGGGTGGGTGGAGCCGCGCATGACGAAGGTGTTGCCGTTGGCGTCCACGAGATTCCGGCCCTGGACGTGAAAACCGGTCTGCTGGGCCTGGGCCGGTGCGAGGAAGACGAGCAGGGAGGCGAGCATCGCCATCGCTGCCGCAGCGGCGGCGATGAGGAGGCGCGTTCGCCCCTTCGATGATCGGCCGCGGTGCGCGGCGTCGACTACGGACATGATCGAACCCTTCGGTGTTGAGGTGGCGGCGGTCGCCGGACCGGGCTCGAGGCGGTGAGCCCGGGGTGCTACTGAAACGCTTCAGTAGAATCGATAGTGAATCATCAATGTATCGATATTGCAAGAGGTCCGCCCTGGTGTGCTCCGTGGCCCGGTAGCTCTAGCGTGCAAACCCGGTTCAGTAAGAGCAGCGTGCGGGCGTGCTCTGCCCGACCGTTCGAACCGCGGCATGTTCAGGGGTGCTCCGAGTCGGTTCCGGCTTGTGCGGGCCGGGCGGCGCTCTCCCGAGACGGAGTGCCGCCGCGGATGACGAAGGCGCTGTCCGAGCGGGAGGTCAGTCGTCGCGGGGCCGGGTCGGGACCGGCGTCGCGTGCAAGACCCGCAGCGCGCCGCCGATCGCGGCGGCGTCGGTCTGGTGCGAGAGGCGCACGTCGGGTGCCCGGGAGGGCCGCGCACGTGACTTGAGTGCGACCGCGACGTGCTCGCGATACATCGGGGCGGCGGCCTTGAACGCCGGACCGGCCAGGACGATCGCGTCGATCCCGAACAGTTCGGCGACGACGGCGACTGCTCTGCCCAAGTTCCTTGCCGACGCCTCCAGGACGGCTGCTGCGGCGCGGTCGCCCGCGCGGCAGGCCCGGGCGATCCGGTCGAAGTCGGCGAGCACCGCCGCGGTGGAGCCGCTCAGCTCGAGGCGCTCGGCGAGTGCGGGGTTCTGCTCGGCCTGCGCCACCACCGCTGCCGGGCCGGCTTCGGCTTCAACACACCCGCGCCTGCCGCAGGTGCACGGCGTCCGCGCGCCGGGAAGCGGCACATGCCCGATCGCGGCGGCGTTTCCGCCGCCCCGGTAGACCTCGCCGTCGGCGATCACGCTGCATCCGATCGACGTTCCCATGTAGACCACCGCGAAGCCGTCGGCCGGACGGCAGCTCGACCGCAGTTCCACCAGGGCCGCCGCGTCGGCCTCGTGCTCGATGCGGACCGGCGCGCCGACCGCGTCGGCGAGCGAGCCGGCCACCGGATACCCGCTCCAAGCAGGGCCGAAGTCGGCGGTGAGCAGCGCGCCGCGCTCCAGGTCGTGCGGGCCGGGAGCGACGAACGCCGCACCGAGCAGCCGATCGCGCGGCAGGTCGGCGCTGTGCAGGAGCGATTCCACGTGCTCGGCGATGCGGCTCAGGGACGCATCCGGGTCGGAGCCGCAGATGCCCGGAACCGCCGACCAGGCGATGCGGCGCCCGGCGAAGTCGAGGAGCGCGATCACGGTCGCGGTCGCACCGGCGTGCACGCCGACCGCTCCCCAGGCGTCCTCCGCGACACGCAGGAGGCGCCTGGACCTGCCGGGCCCCGCCTTGGGAACGGCCTCGCCCTGGGCGAGCAGGTGGTCCACCAGCAGGGCGCGCACCGCCTCGGAGATCGTGCCGGGGGCGAGCCCGGTGCGGGCGACCAGGTCGAAGTGGCTCAAGGGACCGTCGCGCCGCAGCAGATCGAGGATCTTCGCGGCGGTACCGCCGTGAGTGCGGTGAGGGGACATGGTGCCGCCGTTCTGAGGGTGAGGGACAGTCACGATGTATCGATATAGGCTACTCCGCCGAGACTTGCGCCCCAAGAGGACGCGTTCGGTATTGAACTGTTACTGAACCGAGTAAGGCTCCTGAACGAATTACTGAACTCGCTGGATCGTTTGTACTCAGCCGCTCTTCTGCATCGGCTCGAGTCGCCGATCCATCGAGGGATCGACACTCGCTTACTTGTGCTTAACCGGTTCATAACTTACCCTGTGCGAGTGCTTCGCTGTAACGGCCGAGCGGAGCGCGTTCAACGATGAACCCGACAAGGAGCCCCGAAATGAGCAAGCAGGCATTGGCCGGTGTCGCGACCTTCGCCGCGGCCGCGATCGCACTCAGCGGTTGCAGCGGCAGCGGCGCCGACGACCCCTCAAACACGATCGACGGCGAGGTGAAGGGTGATCTCAAGATCATCACCTGGCGCACCGACCTCGTCGAGAACGGCCAGTTCGACGAGTACATCGCGGCGTTCGAAGAGCAGTACCCGGACGTCTCGGTGGAGGTCGAGGGCATCACCGACTACGCGGGCGAGATGACCACCCGCCTGAGCACGAACAACTACGGCGACGTCATCGGCATCCCGGCCGCGATCCAGCCGAACCAGTTCGAGCAGTTCCTCGAGCCGCTCGGCGACAAGGCGGACTTCGAGGACACCTACCGCTTCCTGAACGGCGCCGCCTACGAGGGCGTGCAGTACGGGCTCGCCATCGGCGGCAACGCCAACGGCGTCCTCTACAACAAGCGGGTCTTCGAGGCGGCCGGCATCACCGAACTGCCGAGCACCCCCGAGGCGTTCCTCGCCGCGCTCCAGCAGATCAAGGACAACACCGACGCGATCCCGCTGTACACCAACTACAAGGACGGCTGGCCCCTCGGCCAGTCCTTCGGGAATCTCGGCGGGATCACCGCGAACCCCGACGCCTCCAGCGAGATGGCGAAGGACCCGGCGCCCTGGACCGAGGGCAAGGACATGTACACCATCGACTCGCTGCTCTACGACGCCGTGGCGGCGGGCCTGACCGAGGAGGACCCGCTCACCACCAACTGGGAGCAGTCCAAGGTGGACATCGCGACCGGCAAGATCGGTGCGATGACCCTCGGCTCGTGGGCGATCTCGCAGATGCAGGACGCCGCCGAGGCCAACGGCGCCTCCGCCGACGACATCGGCTTCATGGCGTTCCCTGCGAACGTGGACGGCACCCAGTACACCGTGATCGGCGGCGACTACAACCTCGCCGTCAGCCGCCACTCCGAGTCCAAGGCCGCCGCGTGGGCCTGGATCAAGTGGTTCGTGGAGGAGTCGGGCTTCGCCGAGAACGAGGCCATGATCTCCACTGTCGCGGACGCGCCCCTCCCCGAGAACCTCAGCGGGCTCGAAGAGGCCGGCGTGCAGCTCATGGAGATGAACGCCGCCCCGGCCGGCGAGGAGGGCCTGCTCAACGAGGTGGCCAGCGACTCGCAGGTCGACCTGTTCGGCAACATCTACCGGCAGGAGCTCGTCGACGTGGCGCGCGGCGCGGCCGACGGCGACAAGGAGAGCTTCTTCGCCGACCTGAACGAGCGCTGGGGCGCATCGGTCGAACGTCTCGCGGGCTGAGGGAAGCGGAAGCGACTCATGGCGATCAAGGACTCCGCGCCCGCGGAAGCCGTGGCCGACCGCCCGGAGGGCCGCACCAGGCGGCCCTCCGGGACCACCCGGCGGCGGTACCCGCGGCGGCTCACCCCGTACCTGTTCATCGCGGCCGCGGTCTCGCTGCTGCTCCTGTTCACGTACTGGCCCGCGGCCAACCTCTTCTACTACAGCGTCACCGACTGGGACGGGCTGGACCAGACGAAGCACTTCGTCGGCGCCGACAACTACGTGCGGGTCTTCACCGACCCCCGCATCTTCGAGGTCTTCTTCGTCAGCCTCTACTACTTCGGCGCCTCGTTCGTCCAGATCGCGATCGCGCTGTACTTCGCGACCATCCTGAGTCAGAGCACGCGATTCCGGAACTTCTTCCGCGGCGTGCTGTTCTTCCCCTACCTCATCAACGGCGTCGCGATCGGGTTCGTGTTCCTCTACCTCTTCCAGCCCGGCGGCACCATCGACACGGTGCTGTCCTGGGCGGGCGTCGGCGATCCGCCGCAGTGGCTCGGCGATCCCGAGGTCGCCAACTGGTCGCTCGCCGGGACGAGCGTCTGGCGCTACATGGGCATGAACTTCGTGCTGTTCCTCGGGGCGATCCAGTCGATCCCGAGCGAGCTGTACGAGGCGGCCGAGCTGGACGGCGCGAACAAGTGGCAGCAGTTCCGGGCGATCATCCTGCCCGGCATCCGCCGCATCATCGGGCTGATGTTCATCCTCTCGATCGCGGGCTCGCTCAGCGTCTTCGAGATCCCGTTCATCATGACCGGCGGCGCGAACGGCACCTCGACGTTCGTCATCCAGACGATCCAGACCGCGTTCACACACCGGCAGGTCGGCACGGCCTCGGCGATGGCCGTAGTGCTGCTCGCGATCGTCCTGCTGGTGACCTGGGCGCAGCGCAAGCTCTTCCCCGACGAGAAGGTCGATCTCACATGACCACCGCGCACCACGCCCCCGAGTCCGGACTCCTGCGCGCCCGCCGGATCACCGCCGGCGGGGCCAAGTACCTGAGCCTGGTGATCGCCGCCGCCGTCACCCTCGTGCCGCTCGTGACCGTCGTGTTCGCCAGCTTCAAGACCCCTGCCGAGTACGGCTCGACCGGCCCCATGACACCGCCGGCGAACTGGTTCAACTTCGCGAACTTCGCCACCGCCTTCGACAGCGGCGGGATGCTCGAGGGATTCCTCAACACCGGCATCGTCCTCGCCGTCTCGCTCGCCGGCACGGTCTTCATCGGCACGATGGCGGCCTACGGCCTGGACCGCTTCGAGTTCCGCGGCAAGCGACTCGTGTTCGGACTGTTCCTCGTCGCTACCCTCGTCCCGGGAGTCACGAGCCAGGTCGCCACCTTCCAGCTCATCAACGGCATGGGCCTGTACGACACCAGGACCGCGCTCATCCTCCTGTTCATGGGCACCGACATCATCGCGATCTACCTGTTCATCCAGTTCATGCAGTCGATTCCCGCCTCACTCGACGAAGCGGCGATGCTCGACGGCGCCAACCGCTGGACGATCTACTGGATGATCGTGCTGCCGCTGCTGAGGCCCGCGATCGCCACCGTCGTGATCATCAAGGGGATCGCGATCTACAACGAGTTCTACGCGCCCTTCCTCTACCTGCCCTCCGAGGGCCTGATCTCGACGTCGCTGTTCCGCTTCAAGGGACCGTTCGGTGCGCAATGGGAGGTCATCTCGGCCGGCACCCTGATCGTCATCATCCCGACTCTGGTCGCCTTCCTGTTCCTCCAGCGATGGATCTACAAGGGACTCACTACCGGAGCAGTCAAGTGACCCCGCCTCCCCTCCGCACCGAACTCCACTCCGGCTGGACGCTCCGCGCGTCGGCCGGGCCCGCGCCGGAGGCGGTCCTCGGCGCCGCGATCCCGGCCGCCGTGCCCGGATGCGTCCACACCGACCTGCTCGCCGCAGGGCTCATCCCCGACCCGTACCTCGACGGCAACGAGTCGCTGACGTCGTGGATCGGCCTCGTGGACTGGACGTACCGGACGGCGTTCACGTGGGAGCCGGGAGGCCACGACCGGCACGACCTGGTCTTCGACGGACTCGACACCGTCGCCGCCGTCTCGCTCAACGGCCGGGTGGTCCTCGACGCCGCGAACCAGCACCGCTCCTACCGCGTCGACGTGCGCGAGGCGCTCGTCGAAGGGCGGAACGAGCTCGAAGTCCGCTTCCGCTCGCCGGTGCGCTACGCGAACGAGCAGAGCCGCGCGCTCGGCGCGCGGCCGCGGCCCTATCCGATGCCGTACGAGGCGATCCGAAAGTCCGCCAGCAACTTCGGCTGGGACTGGGGCATCGCGACGTACACCTCGGGCATCTGGCGGCCGGTCCGGCTGGAGTCCTGGTCGGTCGCCCGGATCGCCGAGGTCCGCCTCGACGCCGTCCCGCTCCCCGGCGGCGGGCGCCTCGAGGCCGAGATCGTGATCGAGCGCCACGACCCCGACGCGGCGCTCACCGCCCGCGCCTCCCTCCGCGGAAGCGAGGCCGCCGTCGAGATCCCCGCCGGGGCCGACACGGTCCGCGTCGCCGTCGAGGCCCCCGGTGTCCGCCGCTGGTGGCCCGTCGGCTACGGCGACCAGCCCCTCTACGACGCCGAGTTGACGCTCGACACCCCGGACGGGCCGCTGGACGCGGTCGAACGCCGCATCGGCTTCCGCACGGTCCGGTGGGACACCGAACCCGACGACGAGGGCACCCCGTTCACGCTCGTCGTCAACGACCGGCCCGTCTTCGTCAAGGGCGCCAACTGGATCCCCGACGACGCGCTCCCGGTCCGCATCGACCGGGCCCGATACGAACGCCGCCTGCGCCAGGCGCTCGCCGCCAACCTCAACCTCATCCGCGTCTGGGGCGGCGGCCTCTACGAATCCGAGGACTTCTTCGAGCTCTGCGACGAGCTCGGGCTGCTCACCTGGCAGGACCTGCTCTTCGCCTGCGCCGCCTACCCCGAGGAGGAGCCGCTGCGCAGCGAGGTCGAAGCCGAAGTGCGCGAACAGATCCCGCGCCTCGCCTCGCACCCGTCACTGGTGCTCCTGTGCGGGAACAACGAGAACCTGTGGGGCTACGAGGACTGGGGCTGGAAGACGATCCTCGACGGCCGGACCTGGGGCGCCGACTACTACTACGAGCTGTTCCCGCGCCTCGTGGAGGAGCTCGCGCCGCGCACTCCGTACATCCCCGGGAGCCCCTACAGCCCGCCTGGCATGCACCCGAACACCGAAGCGCACGGCTCGATGCACCTGTGGGAGCAGTGGAACCGGCGCGACTGGACCACCTACGCCGAGCACCGGCCCCGGTTCGCCGCCGAATTCGGCTGGCAGGGGCCGCCCGCGTGGTCCACGCTCGTGCGCGCCGTCTCCGACGAGCCCCTCACCCCCGAGTCGCCGGGGATGATCGCGCACCAGAAGGCTGCCGAGGGGAACACGAAGCTCACCCGGGGCCTCGTCCCGCACTTCCGCGTGCCCGACGACATGGAGAACTGGCACTGGGCGATGCAGCTCAACCAGGCGATGGCGGTCCGCTTCGCGCTCGAGCACTTCCGCTCCTGGGCGCCCCGCACGATGGGCGCCGTCGTGTGGCAACTCAACGACTGCTGGCCGGTCACCTCATGGTCCGCCATCGACGGGGAAGAACGGCTCAAGCCGCTCTGGCACGGCGTGCGCTCGGCCTTCGCGCCGCGACTGGTGACCGTGCAGCAGCGCGGCGAGCGGCTCGCAGCCGTGCTCTGCAACGACACCGGCGATGACTGGGACGGCGACCTCGTGCTGCGCCGCACCGCCTTCGACGGCACGCCGCTCGCCGAGCGGATCGCGCCGGCGTTCGTCGCCGCCCGCTGCACGCTCGAAGTCCCGATCGATCCCGCCGTCGCCGCCGGCGGCAGCCCCGCGGACGAGGTCCTCACCGCGTCCTTCGGCGGTGAGCGCGGCCTGTGGTTCTACACCGAACCCCGGGACTCGCGGCTCGAGAAGCCAGAGCTGACGGTCCGGTCCGAGCCGGTCGAGGGCGGCACGGAGCTGCTGTTCACGGCCGCGAACCTCGTTCGCGACCTGACCCTGCTCATCGACAAGGCCGACCCCGACGCCGTCACCGAGCAAGGCCTGGTGACGCTGCTGCCCGACGAGAGCGCGCGGTTCCTCGTGCGCCACCGCGGCGGACTCGACCTCGAGGCGCTGACGGCCCCCGGCGTCGTGCGCAGCGCGAACGAACTCGTCGCAGAGTGACCGACCGGATCGACCCCACCCCACGTCCCACGAGAACGCAAGCGCCGCAGCAGAACCAATGACAGCGCTTGGACTTCGGTCTGGGTGGCGCATAATACGATAGGTGCTCCCTTCGCCTCGAAAGTGAGCAGGATGCGCACCCCAGACCTCACCCAGTCACGCCTGCGGCGTTCACGCAGAACCACCCTGTTCTTAGTGATCGCAGCCGTGCTCGTGCTCATCGTCGTGATCACCGCCGTCATCGGCGCGATCGGACACAAGGACGACCGCCCCGAAGCGTCTGGTCCCGACCTCGCCGACACCTCGACCGAATCCCCGGCCGCCGAAGCGGACGTCCTGCTCGCGACGGTCACCCAACTCGGGGACGGCGACGATTGCCGAGACTTCGTATTCGACGCGGGCTCCGCCGACGCCGCCGACGCGATCCTGGAGGACCTCTCCTACTACGGCAGCGAGCCGGAATTCGTCTCGGGCATGCTGTCGGCGGGCGCGTATCTCGTCGGCTCCATGAGCGTGTACTTCACTCTCCAAACCGATCTCCCGCAGCAGGTGACCGTCACCGGCGTCCGGGCCGAGATCGTCACCGAGGTCGAGGCGATCGACGGCGGCACGTTCATCGAGCCGATGCGGTGCGGAGCCACTCCGATCGACCAGATGCATTTGCTGCTCGACGCCCCGAATCCCGGACCGTACACGGTCGAAGAGGAGACCGGGGACCGGACCGACCACGAGTTCTTCGAGGGGCAGGTCATCAATGTCGCGCCCGGAGACAAGCAGAGCGTCATGGTCAAGGTCTACCTGGACCCGGAAACCGGCGGGGGCGCATACGAATACCGATTGGTCGTCGATTACGAGGTGGACGGCACCTTGGGATCGGTCACCATCGACCACGCCGGCACACCGTTTCGCATGAGCGGGCTGTCGTGCGATCAAGACCGGTTCTTCGGGCAGCCGAGCGGCGAGATCGTGGGGCAGGGAGACCCGGGGTACGTCGAGCTGCCGATGGCGATCAAATGCGAATACCTCGATTGAGCAGTCCGACCCCCGGTCGATTCGGAGTCCAGTCTTGAACCCGTTCATCACACGCGATCAGGTCCGGTCACTGCAAGACGACCTCAGAGACCTGGCGAGCGAACAGCGGCAGACCAATAGACTGCTCGCTGAACTCATCGAGCAGCAGCGGCGCGAGTTCGAGCGTCAGCACCGATCGGCGGACGGTTCGGACCGGATGAGTGCGAACCTCTCCATCATCGCCCTGTCGGTGGCGATGGTGAGCTTCATCGTCGGTTTGCTGGCCGTGGTCGCCGCATTGCCGGATTCACCGACCAAGATCGTCGGCGTCGTCGCGGCGGGCTTGACGATCCTGCTGTTCCTCGGTCTCGCTGTGCGCCAAGCCATCGCCACCGCCCGTATACGGCATGAAGTCGAAGATGCAGGCTTTCGACCTGAACCCGGTGACGACGGGACCGCAGCTACACGGGTCTCCCGTTCCGCGAAGCGGCAGAGGCCCTGAGAACATGTCAGTCGTCAAGGCATAGGGGAGTTGCCACCGGTGCGGGCGTCCGAGGTCCGGTCTTAAGACCAGCGGACGAGGACCGCTCCGACGCCGGACCGATGCGGCCCGCGTCCGACCGCCATACGGTCGAACCGTCGCCGATCCCGGCGTCGGGACGCCCAGCATCCAGGAGGCACCACCATGGTCACCACCCCCGCCGAGCCCTCGCCCGAATGGGACGTCGCCGCGGTCGATCCGGACGAGTACGCCGAGCGCATCGGGCACCGCGGCCCGCTGCGTCCGGACCTCGAGACGTTCACGGCCCTGCACCGCGCCCACGTCGCCGCAGTGCCGTTCGAGAACCTCGACGTGATGCTCGGCAGGGGGCCGGACATCGGACTCCCCACCGTCGTCGACAAGATCGTCCGCCGCAGGCGCGGCGGCTACTGCTACGAGATGAACCTCCTCTTCGCCGCCGTACTCGACCGGATCGGCGTCCCGGTGCGCCGCAGCCTCATCCGCACCGGCGACCCGCTCGTCCACGCGCGTCCCCGCTCGCACCTGGTCGTCCTCGCCGAACTCGACGGAAGGACCTGGCTCGGCGACGTCGGGTTCGGCTCGGGACCGTCGGAGCCGATCCCGGTCGACCGGGAGGCGCGCTCTCCCCAAGGCGGATGGACCTACCGCGTGACCGAGCCGTTCGGCGACGGCGACCGCCGCGTCCAGGAACTGCGCGGAGGGCGCTGGGAGACGATGTACACGCTCATCCCCGACGCCACGTTCCCGGTCGACGTCGCCCTCGCCAACGAGAGCACCTCGACGAGCCCGGGGTCGCCGTTCGTCAAGCGCCCCATCGTCGTCAAGCGCGGGCCGGCGTCGGAGCGCCGGCTCCTGGGCCGCACGCTCACCGAGGTCCGCCCCGACGGCTCGGAGACCGCGAAGGAGATCGCCGACGTCGACTACGCGGCGACCCTGGCCGAGGCGTTCGACCTCGAGCTCACCGAGGACGAGGCGAAGCTGGTGACGGCGGCGATTCCGCACCCGTCCGACGCGGCCCTCGGCTGAGGCGGGCGAGGCCGGTGCCGCGAAACCGCGGGGGCGGACCGCGCTAGGCGAACGGCACCGCCGCCAGGAGCACGAGGATCGCGACGGGGACCGCCGCCGAGGCGAGCGCCAGGACCGCGCACCCGCCGGACGACGCCCGGCGCGCGGCCCGGGCTTCGGCCTCTCCCTGCTCGATCATGAACTTCGTGCCCGCCTCGAGGCCCCAGCAGTAGCCGCACCAGTCGTCCTCCATGGTCCGTCCGCATTTCGGGCACGTCGACAGCGCCATGCCAACTCCTTCCGGTCGAAGTCGCATCAGGCCGCCGGCGAATGCGGCGGCCTGATCGCGATTGATCGGCCCATCGAAGCCGCGCCGGTCCCTCATCCGTCACCGTCCGGTCATCGCCGCCTCGGACCGGCCGGCCGCGGGACCGGCCCATGAGGGGCACCGCGCTCCGGGAACGGCGGCGGCCGATCGACGCGGAGGACGCGGTCGACGACCACGCTGCCGCTTCATCACCGCGATGCGCCTCGTGGACGAACCGTGACAGCGACCGCGCCCTGGTGATCGACGCATCGCGGTCCACGGCCAGGGCGTCTGCGCCTGTCCGTCGACTACGAGCCGGCGTGCCCGCGCCGCAGGCTCATCGGGGCGCGCCGCCGAACGAGATCTCGTTCCCCTCACTGTCGTGATAGGTGGCGTGGCGCACCCCGTTGGGATAGGTTTCGCGCACCGAGGGTTCGATGCCGCGGTCGGCGATCCGGTCGAGGCGAGTGTCGAAATCGTCGACGAAGATGGTGAGTACGGCGTTCCCGGCGCGCTCGGGTCGGTGCTCGAGGACCACCGATCGGTGCTCCGCGAGTTCCCACACGGCCTCGGTGTCGCTTGCGATGAACGTCGGCGGGGACCCGAACAAGCGCTGATACCAAATGAGCGCAGCCGGATAGTCGCTCACCGGGATGCCGGCGTAAAGATCTACGGCCATCCGGTCATGGTAAGGCAGCAGACCCGATGCCCGAATGCGTGGCGGCCCGTCGAATCACTGCTCGGCGCCGATTTCGCAGGCGACGTCGTGCTTCGTCCGGCCGGTGGCGGACGATTCAACGTCGGCCGCCTCTCGCGAACCTTCGGCGCCGACATCGATCCCTCAATAGACCCGTAGCCCTTCCTCAATTCCACTGGAGACTGTGACGGGCGACGAGGCAAACGTGTCCCGACAGGCATCGAGTCCGATCGGCCGTTGCCGATCCGGGATCTGTATCGGTAATTCCCACCCCGTAGTAGCAGGCGATCGGGCGAATCCACTCATGTCGCATTTAGGTGAATGGCGAGTTTGGCGGCATCCGGAGTGGCAGTGGATTATATCAAGATCATTTGTCAAGCGCTGCACTGGAATTAGTCCTAATGGTCAATTGCGACGGTGTCGCGGCAGGTCTACGCTCCGTAATCAGGCGCCGGCCCGAGCGCCGTTCTGCCGCAAAGGAGCCGCGATCGTGGACGCACACTGGGGTGGTGCAGCCGGTCCCGAACGGGCGGGGCGGGCGCCGGTTCCGGCGCCCGGGGCCGCGGCGGCGCCGTCGCTCCCCGCGATCGGCAGCCCGCCCGCGCGGCTCGGCGAGACCTTCCAGACCAGCCCCGTCACCGGCTCCGCATCCCTCTCGATCCCGCTGCCCTTCAGCGCCGGGCGCGGCGCGCCGTCGATGGCCGTCGGCTACGACTCCTCCCGCCGCGCCGGCCTGTTCGGCTACGGCTGGGACCTCCCCGTGCCGCAGATCAGCCGCCGCACCGACCGCGGCGTCCCGCGCTACCGCGACGGCGAGGCATCAGACGTGTTCCTCGCCGACGGCGGCGAGGACCTCGTCCCGGTCGACGAGAGCCCCGCCGTGCGGACCGTCGCGGGCACCGCGTACCGGATCGACCGCTACCGCCCCCGCATCGACTCGGGGCTCACCCGCATCGAGCGCTGGACCAGCCTCGCCGACCGCGCCGACTGCAAGTGGCGCACGCTGTCCGGCGACAACCACACCGCCTGGTTCGGCGAGGATCCCGGGAGCCGCATCGCCGACCCGGAGGATCCGGCCCGGATCTTCGCCTGGCTCATCAGCTTCAGCCACGACGACAAGGGCGGCGCGGTCGCCTACGAGTACGCCGCCGAGGACGCCGCGGGCATCGACCCGGGCGCCGCGAGCGAAGCGCACCGGACCGACCTCTCCCGTTCGGCCGCAAGGCACCTCAAGCGCATCCGCTACGGCAACGCGAGCCCCCACCATCCGGTCCTCGACCCGGTCGGACCGCCGGTGCCGCGTCCCGCGTCGTGGCTGTTCACCCTCGTGCTCGACTACGGCGACCACGATCCCGACGCGCCCGCGATCGAACCGGACCTGCCCTGGCCCGCCCGCCCCGACCCGTACTCGGACTGCCGGCCGGGCTTCGAGGTCCGCACCTACCGCCGCTGCGCCCGCGCCCTGATGTTCCACGACATCCCCGAACTCGGCCCGGAACCGACGCTCGTCCGCTCCGTCGACTTCTCCTACGCCGCCGACGAGCACAGCGGGGACTCGCACCTCACCGCCGCCGCCTCCGCCGGATACGAGCGCGACGGAGACGGGTACCTGCGCGCCCCCAGCCCGCCGCTCACCTTCCACTATCAGCCGTCCACCATCGACCCCACCGTCCGCGACGTCGACGCCGAGCGGCTGCCCGCCGGGCTCGACCTCGCCGACCACACCTGGGTCGACCTCGACGGCGACGGCGTGGCGGGGGTCCTCGCCGCCCGCCGCGGCGCCTGGTACTACCTGCGCAACACCAGCCCCCTCCGCGAACCCGGCGAGGTCGGCTTCGCGGCCGCCGCTCCGGTCGCGGCCCACCCCGAGACCGGCCTCCCGGGCCTCGGCGCCGACCTGCTACTCGACCTCGACGGCGGCGGTACGCCCGACCTGGTGCGATTCGCGCCGGGGAACGCCGCGTACGCCGGCCGCGACGACGACGGCGGCTGGAAGCCCTTCGCGCCCTTCGACGGCCTCCCCGAGATCGACCTCGCCGCGGGCGACCTCCACCTCGCGGACCTGACCGGCGACGGCCTTCCCGACCTCGTGCTCGACGACCCGGCCGGGGTCCGCTGGTGTCCGAACCGCGGCGGCGCCTTCGCCGCCCCCCGGCCGCTCGACCTCCCCGACGACCGGCCGCCCAGTCTCGGCGAGCACGCCGCCGCGGTCGCGGTCCGGCTCGCCGACCTCACCGGCGACGGCCTCCCCGACCTCGTGCGCCTCGCCAACGGCGCCGTCACCTACCGGCCCAACCTCGGCCACGGCCGCTTCGGACCCGCGGTCGCCATGGACGACGCGCCCTGGTTCGACCACCCCGACCGCTTCGACCCCCGCCGCGCGATCCTCACCGACATCGACGGCAACGGCCGCAGCGACCTCGTCTACCTTGCCGCCGACGGCGTCCGCCTCTACGCCAACCGCGCCGGAGCGGCCTGGTCCCCGCCGCGCACCCTCCCCGGCCTCCCCGCCGCCGACAACCGGCGCGTCGTCTCCGCAGTGGACCTGCGCGGCAACGGCACCGCCTGCCTGGTGTGGTCCACGGGCCTGCCCTCCGGGGCCGCGCCCCTGCGCTACATCGACCTCCACAGCGCCGGCGTCCCGCACCTCCTCAGCCGCTACGAGAACGGCGGCGGCGGCGAGGTGCGCATCGAGTACCGCTCCTCCACCTCCTTCGCGCAGGCCGACGAGCGGGACGGGCGGCCGTGGCCGGGGAAGCTCCCGTTCCCGGTCGCATGCGCCCACAAGGTGACCCGCGTCGACCACGTCCGCGAGACGGTGTTCACCAGCACCACCAGCTACCACGACGGCCACTTCGACCCGGTCGAGCGCGAGTTCCGCGGCTTCGGCCTCGTCGAGAGCATCGACAGCGAGGCCTATGAGGTGCCGCCCGCGGGGATCGACCCCGACCCCGACCTGCGCCAGCCGCCCGTGCGCACCCGCACCTGGTTCCACACCGGAGCGGCCGCGGGCGCCGGGGAGCGGATGCTCCACACCCGCCGCGGCCAGTACTGGCAGAACCCGGTCCTGCCCGAACCCCCGCTGCCCGAACCGGACCTGCCGCCGGGCCTCACCGACGACGAGTACCGGCAGGCCTGCCGGGCCCTCAAGGGCGTCACGCTCCGGACCGAGACCTACGGCCTCGACGCCGCCCCCGAGTCCGCGGTGCCGTACGCGGTCACCGAGGCCGCCTACGCGGTCGCCCTGCGCCAGAGCCAGGGCGGGCGGCGCCACGCGGTCTTCCAGGTCCTGCCCACCGAGGCCGTCTCCTACGGGTACGACCGCGTCCCCGCCGACCCGCGCGTCTCCCACAGCTTCGTGCTGGAGGCCGACGACCTCGGGCAGCCCGTCCGCACCGCCACCGTCGCCTACCCGCGCGCCGAGCCCGACCCCGCACTGCCCCAGGCGGTCCGGGACGCGCAGGCCCGCCTCCGCGCCGGCTACGAAGAGGTCGACCAGACCGCCGACATCGACGCGCCCGACACCCGCAGCCTCCGCCAGGTCTGGGAGACCCGCAGCTTCGAGCTCGCCGGGCTCCCCGCGGGCCGCCTCACCACCGCGGAGGTGGACGCCGCGGTGGCCGCCGCCGAACGGGTGCCCTACGAGCATGTCGACGACGACGGCACCGTCCCGGCCCCGGACGGCCCGGTGCTGCGGCTGACCGCCCGCTCCCAGATGTTCTTCCGCTCCGACGACCTCGCCGGGCCGCTGCCGCTCGGCGTCCACGGCGCACTCGGGCTGGCCCACCACTCGCGGTCGCTCGCGTTCACCGACGGCCTCGTGGCCGCGCACTACGACGGCACGGTCACCGCGGCCGACCTCACCGCCGCCGGATACGCGCACTTCGACGGCGGCTGGTGGGCCCCTTCGGGAACCGACCTGTACGCCCCCGACGCCGCGCAGCACTTCCACCTGCCGGCCGGCGGCGCGGACCCCTTCGGGGTCGCCTCCACCATCGAGCGCGACGACTACGACCTGGCCGTCGTCACCGTCACCGACCCGCTCGGGTTCCAGACGCACTTCGAACACGACTACCGCGTGCTCGCGGCCCGCGCGGTCACCGACGCCGCCGGGAACCGCGCCGAGGTCGCCTTCGACGCGCGCGGCGCGATCGTCGCCGCCGCGCTGCTCGGCAGACCCGGCGAGCCCGGCATGGACAGCCTCGCCGACCCGACCGCGACCATGGAGTACGACCCGTTCGCGTGGGTGAACGAGCGCAGGCCCGCATGGACGCGCACCCGCCGGCGCGAGCGCCACGGCGCGGCCGACACCGCCTGGCAGGAGTCCTACGCCTACTTCGACGGCTCCGGTGCCGCGGTCATGGTCAAGGGCCGGGTCGCCCCCGGCCCCGCCCTCGCCTGGGACCCGGACACCGAGACCGCGACCGAAGTGGACGCCGACCCGCGATGGGTCGGCAACGGCCGCACCATCGTCAACAACAAGGGCCTGCCGGTCAAGCAGTACGAGCCGTACTTCTCCACGACGAGCGGCTACGAGTCGGAGGCCGCCCTGGTCGAACTCGGGGTCACCGCGGTCCCGAGCTACGACCCGCTGGGGCGGGTCTTCCGCACCGACTACCCCGACGGCACGCACGCCCGCACCGAGATCGGCCCGTGGCGGTCGGCGTCCTACGACGCGGGCGACACCGTCCTCGACAGCGCCTGGTACGCCGAGCGCGGCAGCCCCGACCCGCTCGGGCCGGAACCGGCCGACGCCGAGCAGCGGGCCGCCTGGCTCGCCGCCCGGCACGCGGACACGCCCGCCGTCGCCTACCTGGACGTGCTGGGCCGCACCGTGATGACCGTGGCCGACAACGGCGGCGGCGACCTTCGCACCGGCCGCAGCGAAGCGGACGTCACCGGCGGCTTCGCCCGCGAGTTCGACACGCGCGACCGCCTGGTGAGCGCCTCGGTCCGCAACCTCGCCGGCGTCCCGATGCGCGCCGACGCGGCCGAACGCGGTGTGCGCTGGTCCTTCTCGGACGTCGTGGGGCGGCTCGTCCGCTCCTGGGACGAGCACGGCCGCACCCACCGGATCGCGTACGACGCGGTCCACCGCCCCGTCGCCGCCTTCGCGGCCGACGCGGACGAACCCGAGACCATGACGACCCGGATCGTCTACGGCGAGACGCATCCCGAAGCGGCCGAGCGGAACCTCATCGGCCAGGCGCACCTCATGTTCGACGGGAGCGGGGTCGCGGTCTTCGACCGGCTCGACCACCGCGGCCGCCCGGTCAGGACGCTGCGGCGCTTCACCGCCGACCCCGAGACCGAACCCGACTGGTCCGTCCTGGACGGCGTCGACGACCCCGCGCTCGCCCTGGCGACCGCCGGGCCGCTGCTCGAACCGGTCTCGGAGCAGACCGAGTCGACCGCCGCGTTCGACGCGCTCGGCCGCATGACCGCCGCGGTGCTCCCCGACGGCACCGTCATGGACCCCGCCTACGACGAAGGCAACCAGCTCGCCTCGCTGCGCGCCCGGATCGGCGGCGCCGGCCCGTTCCGCCAGTTCCTCCTCGGGCAGGAGTACGACGCGATGGGGCGGCGCTCGATCGCCCGCCACGGCAACGGCCTCGCCACCCGATACGACTACGACCCGTTGAGCCGCAGGGTCGCCGGGGTCCGCACGGCCGCCGAAGGCGCGGCGGACGCGGTGCAGGACCTGCACTACGTCTACGACGCCGCCGGCCGACTGGTCGAGACCGACGACACCGCGCAGCAGTCGCACTTCTTCGCGGGCGCGTTCGTGCCCGCCCGCATGCGCTTCCGCCACGACGCCATCGGCCAGCTCGTGCAGGCCTCGGGGCGCGAACACGCGGGGATCGCGCCCGACCAGCAGACCGGGTCCGGCGACCTCGTCGGCGCGCCGCTGCCGCACCCCAACGACTCCGCCGCCGTCCGCCTCTACACCGAGCAGTACGAGTACGACGACCTCGGGAACCTCACCCTCATGCGGCACATGGCGAACGGCGGCGGCTGGACCCGCCGCTACCGCTACGCCCACGAGGCCGACCCGGCCGACCGCCGCAACCGGCTCGCCGCCACCAGCGTCCCCTCCGACGACCCCGACGGGCCCTACAGCCACCAGTACACGTACGACGCCTACGGGAACCTCACCTCGGCCCCGCACCTGGCCGCGGTGTCCTGGAACCGCAGCGAGCAGCTGCGGTCGGCCGATCTGGGCGGCGGCGGGACCGCCTGGTTCTGCTACACCGGCGACGGGGCCCGCGCCCGCAAAGTGGTGCAGCGCCAAGGGGGCCTGCGCACCGAGCGCCGCTACCTCGGCGCCGTCGAGGTGTACCGCGAGTGGATGAACGGCGTCCTGCGCCTGGAACGGCGCACCGTCCACATCGGTGACGGCGCGGGCCGCTTCGCACAGGCCGACACGCTCACCGCCGACCCCGGCGGCATCGACGGGGCCCCGCTCGGCGTGCCCGTGATCCGGTACCAGTACGGCGACCACCTCGGTTCGGCCGCGCTGGAGACCGACGAGGACGGCGCGGTCATCACCTACGAGGAGTACCACCCGTACGGCTCCTCCGCCTACCGCTCCTCCCGGCCCGGCACCGACCTGAGCCTCAAGCGCTTCCGCTTCCACGGCAAGGAGCGCGACGAGGAGACCGGGCTCTACCACTACGGCGCCCGCTCCTACGCGTCCTGGCTCGGCCGCTGGATCAGCGCCGACCCGATCGGCACCGCCGCCGGACCGAACCAGTACGCCTACTGCGCCAACGACCCGGTCGGGAAGGTCGACCCGAACGGCACCCAGGAGCGGGTCACGACCCGGACGGTGCGGGGGCCGACCCCCGCAGAGGTGCGGCGCTACGGCGACATCGCGCACCCCACGCCCGCCCAGCAGGTGGACCCCGCGTTCCGCGCCCGTGTCAGGGACTTCTTCAACTCCCGCGGCATGGGGTTGACGACCCTGCCCCAATGGGTGGACGGCCGGTGGTTCTTCAACGAGCACGCGCCCGCCGAGGCCGAGGGGGAGGGCGAAGGCTCGGGCGGCGCCGGCGGGGACGCCGGCGGCGGCACGGGCACGGGCGCGGGAACCGGTCCGGGCGCGGGCTCCGGGTCCGGCGCGGACGCCGGAGGCGGCACG
>NZ_WIAO01000030.1 GCF_009451885.1 Glycomyces albidus | reverse complement strand
TACATCCGCTGGTACAACACCGAACGCATCCACACACGGCTTGAGGGCCTGACCCCGGCTGCATACCGGGCCCAGACCCTCATGGCCTAGCCTTCAAACACCAGTCCAACAATCGGGGACCAGTTCAACGGGAGCGCCCCTCACTCGTGTTTGCGCCGACGACGGGCTGGCCGCTCCGCTGAAACATTGGCAGCCAGTGCCATTTTTGGTGTGTTGCAACGGATCCGACGGGTTTGACTCGTAACCGCACAAGCGCCTCAGTACGGCATGATCACCTCCATGGAGATCTCAGCGATCAATCCGTCCTCCGTGCCCGAGGCGGTCGGGGGCTACGTAAACGGGCTCGAAGTGCGCGGCGCCGAGCGGATGCTGTTCGTCAGCGGCCAGATCCCGCAGGACCGCGAGGGGCGGGTCCCCGAAGACATCGAGGCCCAGTGCCGCTTGGCGTGGTCCAACCTGACCGCCGTACTGCGTGAAGCCGGTATGGACGTGTCGAACCTGGTCAAGGTCACCACCTTTCTCTCGGATCGGGCGCATGCCGAGGTCAACTCCGCAGTGCGCAGGGAGGTCCTTGGCGGCCACGAACCTGCCCTGACCGTGATCATCACCGGAATATGGGACCCGGCCTGGCTGATCGAGATCGAGGCGATCGCTGCCGCTTGAGGCCGACTCAAGCCCTTCCGCGCTACTTCCGTTCAGGCGCAATGAAGAAGGGGACACCCGTGGCGCGCTCACCGAGTCCGCCCGAACCGCTTTCCTGCGGTCCGTGAGCAACGAAGGCTCATCGCCGGTGCCCGTTTGGGAACCGTCGCAGTGCGAGGTCCCTCAGAGGTCAGCATCGAGCCGGTCCAGGCGGGCTCGGATGTCCTTGGCTGCGGGCTGGTCGAGGTCCTGGTAGATCGCAAGGGACGCTTCCCAGTTGCGGCGAGCGTCCTGGTCTTCGCCGGCGGCGTGGTGCGCGTCGCCGAGGTGGCCGAGGACTTCCGCTTCGCCGGGGCGGAAGCCGAGTTCGCGGAAGCGGGCGAGCGCGTGCTCGAACTCGGCGACGGCTCGGGGATGGTCGCCGAGGTGGTGGTGGATGAGGCCGATGTCGTCCCGCACGGCGGATTCGCTGATCGGGTCCCGGAGAGCCCGGAAGAGGTCCATCGCTTGCTCGCAGTAGGGGAGTGCCGCGGCGTACTCGCCGATGACGAGGTGGTGGAAGCCGATCGCCTGGAGCGTTCGGGCCTGGCCGGTCCGGTCCCCGACGGAACGGAACAGGGCGTGGGCGCGGCGGGTGGCGTCGAGCGCTTCGGGGAGGCGCCGCTGCCGCCGCCACAGGCGTCCGAGGAGGTGGTGGGCGTGGGCTTGGCCGCGCTCGTCGCCGTCGTCCTGGGACAGGGCGAGCGCGCGTGTCAAGTGCGCATGCGCCGCCTCGAACCGCTCCAGGCGGGAGCATGTCTGCCCGAGGTCGCGGAGTGCGCGGGCCTGCGCGACGGTGTCGCCCTCCCGGGTCGCCGCGTCCAGGGCCCGCCCGCTCACCAGCGCGAGCTCGTGCCAGCGGCCGCGCCGGTTGAGGTAGTTGGGCAGGGTCCAGGCGAGCCGCCAGCAGTGGGCGTCGCGACCGATCGCGGCCGCATGGTCGACGGCGGCGAGCAGGACGGCGTCCTCGGCGGCGAACCAGCGCATCGCCGCTTCGCCGTCCGCGATCCGCTCGGGGACGACGCCGTCCCGCAAGGGCGGCAGTCTGATCGGGCTGCGCGCCGGATCGAGCAGGCGCTCGGCCGCGTAGGCCGTGTGCAGGTAGTGGTCGAGCAGCCGCAGTGAGGCCGCGTCGCGCTCCTCCGGCGCCTGCGCCGCGAGTTCGGTCGCGAAGGCGCGCACGAGGTCGTGGAATCGGTATCGGCGCTCGGGCGTCCACAGGAGCAGGTTCGCCTCGACCAGCTCGGCCAGGGCGGCCCGGGTCGGATGGAGGCCGGTGCCGGCCATGCTCGCGGCGGCCGGGGCGGCCCAGTCGGGGCCCGGGTGCAGGGCCAGCAGCGGGAGCAGGCGCGCCGCTTCGGGGCTGAGCTGGCGGTACGACCAGTGCAGCAGCGTCCGTGGATCAGTGGCGGGGTCGGCGGCGCCGAGGCCGTCGAGCGGGGTCGCGGCGTCGAGTTCGTCGGCGAGGACTGCGAGGCCGTCGCCGGGGCGCGAGGCCGCGGTCGCGGCGACCACGGACAGCGCCAGCGGCAGGCCCCGGCAGGCGTCCGTGATGCGCTGCACCGCATCGTGATCGGCGGCGAGCCGCTCGCCTCCGAGCCGGCCGGCCAGGACCGCCCGCGCCTGCGGTTCGGACATGGCCTCCAACGGGACGACCAGCGCGCCGGTCGAGGCGATCAGGCCGGTGAGCCGGTTGCGGCTGGTCACGACGACGGCGCAACCGGTTGCGCCGGGCAGCAGCGGGCGCACCTGCGCCGGGTCCCGCGCGTTGTCCAGGACCAGCAGCATCCGCTTGTCTGCCACCAGCCTCCGGAACCGGGCCGCCCGCTCCTCGGTGCCGACCGGGACGGCGGCCGGGGCGTCGCCGAGCGCCTCGATGAACGAGCGCAGCACCTCCCCGGGATCCGCGGCGCTCTCGTCGGGGCCGAAGCCCCGCAGGTCGGCGTAGAGGCGCCCGTCCGGGAAGTCGGCCGCGGCCCGGTGCGCCCAGTGGACCGCGACGGCGGTCTTGCCCATGCCCGCGCTCCCGGAGACCACGGCGATCCGCGCCGACTCCGCATCCGCGATGGTCGAGAGCAGCTTCAGTTCCCGTTCCCTCCCGGCGAAGACGCGCAGGTCGAACGGCAGCAGGTCGACCGGTGCGGCGGGCGGCGCCGGGCGGGCGGGGGAGGCGGCAACGGAACCGATGCGGCCGTTCAGGACCCGGTGGTGGACCTCCTGGAGTTCGCGGTCCGGCTCGGCGCCCAGCGCCTCGACCAGGACCGACCGCGTCTGACGGTAGACCGCCAGCGCCTCGCCGCGCCTGCCCGACCGCGCGAGCGCGAGCATGAGCTGCGCGGCGAGGTGCTCCCGCAGGGGCTGGCGCGCGAGCCGGTCGCGCAGCTCGGCCACCAGGCCGGCGTGGGCTCCGAGGTCCATGCTCAGGTCGATGTGCTCCTCGGCGACCTGGTCGAGGCGCTCTTGGAGCGCGGCCCGCACCCAGTCGAACCGGCTCCCCGCTTCGATGTCCTGGAACGGCTCGCCGCGCACCAGCTCGAGCGCGCGCCCGAAGGCCGCGGCGGCGTCGGCGGTGCGGCCCTCGCCGCGGGCCCGGCGGGCCAGCTCCACCCGGTGGTCGAAGTCCCACAGGTCGAGCTCCCCGGGCTCGACCCGGAGCCGGAACCCCTGGTCGTGCAGGATGCGCGGGCCGTCGTCGCCGGCTTCGGCCAGGACGTTGCGCAGCTTCCAGATGAAGGAGCGCAGGTTGGCCTCGGCGGACGGGGTCGGCTCGTCCCAGACCAGTTCGATCAGGCGGGAGCGGCTGAGCGCCTTGCCGGGGCTGCTGAGCAGTGCCGCGAGGACCGCGCGCTGGCGCGGACCGCCGAGCCGCAGCCGGCGCCCGTCCGACTCCGCCTGAAGCGGGCCCAGCACCCTGAAGCGCATGGCGCACAGGTTAACAGGAATGGACAGGGAGGCCAACGGTGCACTGTGGGCAGTACCGTCCGCGACCACGGGATTCGCCCGCGTGACGCCGCGGCGTATGCGCTTCGTATGCGCCCCTTGTACGGCCCGCTCCCTACGCTGGCCGAGGCCGCATCCCCCACACTGATCGGCCGGAAGGGAAGACCCCTATGTCGAAATCCTCAGCGAAGCGGTTGAGCCTCAGGGCGATATGCCTGTCCGTGGTCGCCTTCACGACGGTCGCGGTCACGGCGGGCGTCGCCTGGGCGGCGTTCACCGACAACATGTACCCCACGCCGTACGCGAACCTGGCCTGCGTGGACGAGGGCAGCAGCCCCAACGGGTACCTCTCCTGCCAGACCGACAACGCCACCTTGACGTACTACATGGACAGCGGCGGCACCAACATGCTCGAGACCGTGGACCGCAACCGCGTCACCTACACCATGGAGAACACGTTCGAGCCGACCGACCTCTCGGTCAGCCTCGACTCCACGCCCTCGTTCTCCGGCAGCGCCGAGACCGACATCGTCTACGAGGAGAGCGGGATCGGCGTCCCCTCGGGCTCCAGCGGCGTCACCTTCTGCAACGACGCCGCCGACCACCTGCGCTGCGACCAGCAGTACATCCGCATCCTCGGCGGCGGCCACTACGCCCAGGGGCTCATCTGCCACGAGACGGGCCATGCCGTAGGTCTGACCCACGGCGACCAGGCGTCGCCGCTGACGAGCCGGACCGACGAGCGCCTCGGGTGCATGGAGACCCCCGTCAGCGACGGCGAGGGCCTCCAGGACAACAACATCGACAACATCAACGGCACCTACTGAGGAGGAACCATGCGCACACGCACCCGTATCGCAGCGGCGGCCGCCGTCATCGCGACCGCCTCGGTCACCGGTATCGCCGTCGCGGCCCTCGCCGCTCCCGCGACCGAGGAGCCGGCGGCGTCCCAGCCCGAGATGCTGATGGGCCACGGCGCCGACTACCTGCCGAGCATCACGGCGAGTGACTGGGTCACCTACGCCGACCACGTCGTCGTGGTCGAGGCCGTGTCCGAGCAGGTCATCTCGCCGGACGCGGAGGAACTCGAACGCGGCGAGGGCATCATCGGCCGCACGGTGACGCTCTCGATCGAGGAGGTGCTGTGGTCGCGGGAGGGCGCCCCGAAGGCGGCCCCCGCGACCTGGAACTACTCGGCCCTCGGCTGGCACTTCTCCGAAGGCGACACCGAGAACGCCGTCCCGATGGCGCTGCACGGCTTCCCCCGCGTCGAGCTCGGCCACGAGTACGTCATGGCCATCCGCTGGGAAGCGGCCGTCTGCACCGACGACGGCGACTTCCTCCCGGCGCAGTGGCGCGGCCTCGGCGAGGGCTCGGAGATCCCCTTCGACGACGGCATCCTCGGCAACGGCGAATCCGAAGGGGCCGTGGCGGACGCCGGCGCGTTCGCCGCAGCGGCGGAGGAGATGCCCGACCAGGGCGTCGAAGAGCTCCTCGCGGGCGAGGGCGCCGCGGCGATCGTCAGCGCCCTGGAGGACGCGCAGCCGGACACCGCCGCCCAGGCCGAGGCGGCGGCGTTCTCCACCATGCACTCATGCGTGTGAACAGGAAGGGGAATCCCGTGCAGGCACTCACTGATCGGCTGCGGCGCAGGCTCGACCGCGCCGCCGCCCGGGTCGCGACGCTCTTCGCGGCCGCCCTGGTCGCCGTGTTCGCCATGCCGTCGCCGGCCATGGCCGAGCCCCAGTTCTACGCGGACTGCGAGCTCGACCGGGTCATCTGCGCGTTCGGCGCGCAGGTCGGACTCCCGCAGGGGGAGTGCATGACGACGAGCGCCACCTATGGGAAGACGCAGGTCTGCGTCGACTACAGCGGCGACCACGTCTACGTCAGGGACGGCGACGCCGACGGCTACGGCGCGGCGGCCATCGTCTACTCCGAGAACGGCGTCGCCCACCGCTGGTGCGCGAACAACAAGGGCTACGGCACCTGGGTCCACTGCAACTTCAACTGGGTCGAAGAGGGCGACCACGCCGTGGCGGGCGGGTACATCGTCCAGTACTACGTGGAGCAGATGACCCAGCTCTGGTGGTGGAGCGGCAAGTAGCCGCCCGAACGCGCGCCGCCCGGACGCCGGCTCCCCGCTTTCGCGGGGCCGGGGACCGGGCGGCGTCGCCGTGCCGTCGCACCGCGCCCGCGGGCGCACCGGCGTCAGCAGTCGGTCAGCAGTTGTCGGTGCCGACGTACGTGTAGGTGAGGGTCACCGTGTCGTCGGGGGACTGCTCGGTGCCGCTCTCAGGGGACTGCGCGGTGACGTCGCAGTGGTCGCTCCCGTTGCCGGTGCGGCGCACGCCTTCGGACGCGACGGCGGTGAATCCGGCTTCCGCGAGGATCCGCTCGGCGTCCGCGAGGGATTCGCCCACGACGTCCGGCACGGTCGCGTCGGCCTGGCCGACCGGGCTCGCCGCTCCGGTCGTGGGGTCGAGGCTCGACGGCGACTCGTTCAGTGGCGCATCGGACTCCGCCGCGGCCGTGGCGTCCTCGGCCGCCTCCGGGTCCGACGAGTCCGCCGGGGCCGGCTCGCCCCCCGACTCCTCCCGGGTCCCTTCACCGCTCGGCTCGGCGGCTTCGGAGGCGCCGGTCCCGCCGGGCAGCGTCGGCGTCTCGGTGGCGGCGTCGAGGCCCTGGACCTCCGGGCCGCCGCGGTTGAGGAGGGCGACGCCGGCGAACGACAGGACGGCGATGACGACGACCAGGATCGTCACGAGCACTTCAGGGCTGGTGCGCATCCGGGCGAGCCCGACCGCCGCCGGGGTCGCCGACCGGCCGTCGCCGCCGATCCGCGCGAGGCCCGCGAGCGCCGCGCCCTCGGCGATCACCAGGTCCGGCAGGTCGGGCCGGACGAGCTCGACCCCGAAGTGGTGCCGCAGCACGTCGGCGACGAGCGGCGTGCGGCTCGCCCCGCCGACCAGCAGCAGCGCCGCGACCTGGCCGGTCTCGACCCCCGCCTCCCGCATCGCGTCCTCGATGAGGCTCACGGTCCGCAGGACCGCCGGAGTCAGGCAGTGGTCGGCGTCCTCGCGGGTCAGGCGCAGTTCGCGGTCGAGCCCGGGGAGCGCGACCGTCGCGGAATGGTGCTCGGACAGGCGCTCGCGAGCGCGCCGCACCGCGTCGAGCGCGCCCGCGCACAGCGCGGTCTCGCCCGGGTTCTGCACGCGCGCAAGGTATTCGGCGTCCGTGCGGCGCAGCCGCTCGGACAGGTGGCCGAGCAGGAGCCGGTCGAACGCGCGCCCGCCGATGTCGTCGGCGGTCGTCGCCGCCTCGATCTGGTACCGCTCGCCTTCCCGGCGGACCACCGCCACGTGGCACGAGCCGGCGCCGAGATTGCAGACGACCAGCGGCGCGCCCGGGTCGAGCCGGTGCCCCTGCACCGCGGCGAAGTGCCGGGCGGCGGCCTCGGGCTCGGACACCAGGAACGACGCGTCGAAGCCGGCGTTCGCGGCCGCTTCGGCGTGGGCGCGGCGCCGGGTCGGGCTCCAGGTGGCCGGCACGGCGAGCCCGATGAGGGCCGGCTCGTCCGAGTGGCGCGTACCGGTGCCGTCCGAGAGGGCGGTGGCGCTCTGGCGCACGTCCGGTGGCTCAGACCCGCCGTCGCGGCGGGTCGACACTGTCGTGGTCGCCGAGCCGAGGTCGACGCCGACGGCGACCGTGCGGGGTGAGGATTGCATGAACCGGAGTCTATTGCCTGGAAACGAAGGGATTCAATAGATCTCGCATTATGCGTGCGGCTTCTGCCGGATCGGCCGAAGTGTTACTCGCGGGTATGTTTCGCGGCCGAGTCGATCCACTGTGGTGGCTTTCCTGGCCTGACCTGGTCATGTGGCGCTGATCACCGCTCCCATGTCGGCGAGGTGCCGCGCCACCGGTCCGGCCGTCAGCATGCCCGATCCGGCCCCGGCCAGTTCGGCCGCGGCCGGCGTGAGCGCGGCCAGCGCCCGCTCCAGCACCGACCGGTCCCGCAAGGCGATCCCCGCCCGCGCGGTCAGCGTCCACAGTGCCTCGAACATGAGGTCCGGCGGCGGCTCGGGCGTCCGCGCGAGCGCCGCTGCGGCCCCGTCCCGGTCATCGCGCGCCAATGCCAGCAGCGGCTCGACCCACGGCCGGTACGGACCCCAGTCGGCCCCATGCACCGCCTCGAACGGCTCACCATAGTGGATGTTCGCGCACAGCAGCGCCAGCGGCTCCAGGCCCCGCTCGACCCCGGGCATCCCGGCCCCGGCGAGCCGCTCGGCCGCGAACCCGTAGGCCCGCTCCGCCTCGGCCCGGCCGCCGAGCGCGGTGGCCCGCATCGCCGCGTACCAGGAGGTGAACACCCGCGCCAGCGGCCGCTCGTGGCGGTCGGCCAGCGCCTCGGCCGCGGCGGCGTGCTCGTCGGCACCGGCGAAGTCCCCGAGCGCGCCCCTCGCCTGCATCCTGACCAGGCGGCCCAGCACCTCGTACGACGCCAGATCATTGCGGCCCGCGAGATCGACCAGCTCGGCGCCGATCGCATCCCGCTCCGGCGCCAACCCGGCCCGGTGGCACGACTGCATGAACACCCCGTTGAGCGCGAACGCCAGCAGCGCCGGGTCACCCAGCCCGCGGGCGATCCGCTCCGCCTCCAGCGCCGCCGCCCGCGCCCGCGCGCCGCCGGTCCCGCGCGACTCCACCGCGACCGCCGCCAGCAGCCGCGCCCGCGTCACCGCCGACGCCGAATCCCCGAGCGCGGCCAGTGTCCGCTCCGCGGCCGCGACGATCCGCGCCGCCCGCGCCGGATCGTCCGAACGCGTCCACACCGCGGGGACGTCGTACGCGCCGATCACCCGCGCGGTCAACGCCGGGTCGCCCAGCTCCTCCGCGGCCTCGATCGCCTCCAACCGCTGCGCCCCGGCCGCCTCCAGCCCGCCCGGGCCCGTCACCGCCAGCGTCCGCAGCAGGCCCACGGTCGAATCGAGCACCGCCCCCGCACCCGCCGACCCTCCCAACGACGCCGCCGCCCGCACCCACACCGTCTCGTGCCGATCCCTGCCGGCCTCCTCCCCGCGCAGCAGCTCCAACTCCAGATCCCGAAGGCGCGCACCAGGATCGAGCCCGAGCTGATCACGCAGCACGGCACCGCCGCGGCGCACCACCGCCAGCGCCTCCGCCTGCCGCCCGCCGCGCTGGAGCGCCACCGCCAGCAGCCGCCACGCCTCCTCCCGCCACGGATGCGCCCGCACATGCCCGTCCAGGCCCGCGACCGCCTCCCCGGGCCGGCCGAGCGCCACCAGCGCCCCGGCCCGGCGCTCCACCGCGTCGAGCCGCAGCTCCTCCAGCCGCCGCCGCTCGGCCAGCACCCACGGCCGCTCGTCCAAGTCCGCGTACGCGCCGCCCCGCCACCAGCCCAGCGCCGCATCGAGCGCATCGAACACCGCACGCGGCGCCGCCCCGGCGGACCCGGCCACCGCGGCCTCGAACCGCCACGCGTCCACCGCGTCCGGCGCCGCCCGCAGCGCGTACCCGCGCCCGTCCGTCACCAGGACCCGCGCCGGACTCCGCGGCGCCCGGTCCGGCTCGATCGCCCGGCGCAGCGCGGCCACGAACGTCCGCACCGCACCCACCGCCCCCTCCGGCGGCACCTCCCACACGTCCTCGACCAGCCGGTCCACCGAGACCGTGCGGCCGCGCGCCGCGATGAGCCGCGCCAGCACCGACCGGTGCCGCGCCCCCTTCAACGCCAGGGCCCGGCCCTCGCCGTCCCACGCGGCCACCGGCCCGAGCACCCCGAATCCGACCTGCACCGCGCCTCCCGCCTTCCCGCCGCCAACGTACCGCTCATCGAACGCTCATCGGCGCCGGAGACGCTCGATGCACCGCACACGAAGGAGAACACCATGACCATTCCCGGATTCGAGTACCACCGCGTCCCCGTCGCCGACGGCGTGTCGCTCAACGCGGCCGTCGGCGGCACCGGCAGCCCGATCGTGCTCCTGCACGGATTCCCGCAGACCCACCTCATGTGGCGCCACGTCGCCGCTGACCTCTCCGCCGACCACACCGTCATCTGCCCCGACCTTCGCGGCTACGGCGCCAGCGACAAGCCCGCCGAAACCGGCCCCGACACCTACAGCAAACGCACGATGGCCGCCGACGTCGTCGCCCTCGCCCGCGCACTCGGCCACGACCGGTTCGCGCTCGCCGGCCACGACCGCGGCGCCCTCGTCGCCTTCCGCGCCGGCCTCGACCACCCCGACACCGTCTCCCGCCTGGCGATCCTCGACGTCGTGCCCACCTCGGACATGTGGGACGTCCTGCACGGCGCCGACGCCGCCGTCGCCTTCCACCTCTACCTCATGGCCCAGCCGCCCGGCCTCCCCGAGCGGATGATCGCCGCCTCGGCCGACGCGTTCTTCGGCCACTTCCTCGACGTGTGGACCCGCGACCCGGCCGCGATCCCCGCCCCCGTCCGGGCCGAGTACCTGCGCGCCTCCGCCGCCGCGGTCCCCTCGATCGTCGCCGACTACCGCGCCTCGGCCGGCGTCGACGCCGACCACGACCGGGCCGACCGCGCCGCCGGCGCGAAGCTGACCATGCCGGTCACCGTCGTCCAGCAGGACTGGGGCGCGGCCCTCGGCTACGACGCCGCCGCCGTCTGGGGCGCCTGGGCCGGCGACCTCGACCACCGCCTCACCGCCGCCGGCCACTTCATGGCCGAGGAGGCCCCCGGCGAGATCACCGGCGCGCTCCGCTCGCTCCTGGCCCGCTGACCGCGGCCGGGGAAGCGACGGCTCCACCGGCCCGCCCGAGCCGTCGCACCTCCACGCCGCTTCCCGCCGACGTCGTGCCGGCGCACCCGATCTCCGGGGCCGGGCGCCCCGACACGAACTGCCCGCGAAGCGGCGGCGCGGACCCGATCCGGCGAACGCTTGACATTGACACGGTGACAAGGTGTTTCCTTGGGTGTCGGAGGTGCTTCACATGAACAGGGCACGAATGGAATCGCAGGTCACCGGTCTGGTCGGGGCGCTCGGCGCGCGGGAGTCGTCGGTGCGGCTCAAGGCCGCGATGGCGGCCGGGACCGAGGCCGACCTCGCCCTGGTCGACGCGCTCATCGCGCGGTGCGGGGTCGAACCGGACTTCTACGTCCGGGACATGCTCACGTGGGCGCTGACGCGGTTCCCCGCCGAGACGACCGTGCCGAAGCTGCTCGACGAACTCGAATCGGCGAACGACCAGGCCCGGAGCCAGGCGCTGCACACGCTGTCGAAGATCGGCGAGCCGAGCACCTGGACCGCGATCACGCCGGAGCTCCTGCGCGACCCCGATGACGAGGTCGCCCGGGCCGCCTGGCGCGCCGCCGTCGTGCTCGTGCCCGAGGAGGCGGAACGGGACCTGGCCGCCGCGCTCGCGACCCAGTTCGGGCGCGGCGACCGGGAAGTGCAGGTCAGCCTCAGCCGGGCGCTCATCGCCCTCGGCGAGCCCGTCGAACCGGTGCTCAGGGCCGCGATGGAGGGCGACGACCCCGTCGCCGCCGCCCACGCCGCCGCCACCGAGCGGCTCCTGCGCGACCCCGACGCCGCCTTCGAACTCAACCTGGACGCCGCCAGGCGCGCGTTCGCACTCGGCGGGAAGGAACCCGATGCTCATCGGTGAGGTCGCGCGCCGGTCCGGCGTCAGCACCAGGATGCTCAGGCACTACGACTCGCTCGGACTCGTGCGGCCCACCGGCCGCACCGTGGGCGGCTACCGGGAGTACTCCGGCGAGGACATCCGCCGGATCTTCCACGTCGAGAGCCTGCGCACCCTCGGACTGTCACTGCGCCAGATCGGCCGCGTCCTCGACGACCCGGACTTCGCGCCGTCCGCGCTCATCGGCGACCTCATCCGGGAGACCGAGCGCCGCCTCGACCGCGAGCGCGAACTCCTCAAACGGCTCAAAGCGGTCGACTCCTCCGAGCCCGCCGGATGGGAAGCGGTCCTGCGCATCGTGGAACTCCTCCACGGGCTCGGCTCGCCCGACGCCGCCCGGCGCCAGCAGGCCGTGCTCGCCCCGGCGGCCGAGGTGCCCGCGCCGGCGCTCGCCGAGGCGCTCCTGTCCGAGTCCGACCTGAACGTCGCCGGGGCCCTGCGGTGGGCGCTCGCCCGGGCCGACCACGACGCCGCCGCGAGCCTCGCGGCCGGGCTGGACTCGGACGACGTCGCCGTCCGCCGCCGGGCGGCCATGGCGCTGGCCGAGATCCCGGACGGCGAGGCGGCCCTCGCCGCCGCCCTCGGGGACCCGGACGCGACCGTCCGGCGGCACGCCGCCCTGGCGCTGGGCTCCCGCGGCCGGCCCGAGGCGGTGCCGGTCCTCGTCGCCATGATCGTCGAGGGCGTGAACGACGTCGACGCGGCCGAAGTCCTGGGCTCGCTCGCCCGCGACCCCGAGCGGTCGGACCGCATCGCGAGCGCCCTCGCCGACGAGCTCGCCGCCGACGACCCGGCGGCCCGGTTGCGCCTGGTCCAGGCCCTCCCCGAACTGCCGCCCGCCGCGGCCCTGGACCTGCTGCGCCGCGCGGCCCGCGACGAGGACCCGACCGTCGCCCGCACCGCCGCGGCCCTCGAGCGCATGGTCGAGGGCACGATCGACGGCATAGTCGACGGCATGGTCGAGGACTGACTCCGGCGGCCGCGGCGGAGACGGGCAGAGCCTGCCCTGGTCACAGGACAGGCCCGCAGGGGGTCTCGGTGTCTCAGACCGCGGCGTGCTCGCGGGTCTCGGTGCCGGCCCCGGTCTCCTCGGCCGCCGCGGCGCGGTAGCGCTCGCTGAGCCGGCGGTACTGCGGGGCGAGGAGGGCGGCGCAGGCGAGCGCCGCGGTGCAGACGCCGCCGAGGAGCAGCAGCAGGGCGATGCCGCGGCTCTCGCCGGTGCCGAGCAGCCACTCCCATTGCCGCTGACCGGCATCGGTCCTCATGTACGGGATGACCAGCAGTTCGGCGAGCGGCGCGATGACGAGTGCGGTGATCGGCGCGGCGGCGGCCTCGAACGTCATCGCGAAACCGAACACGCGGCCCTGCTTCTCGTAGGGCACGACCCGCTGGATGACGGTCTGCTCGGCGGCTTCGGCCGCCGGGATCAGCGCCATGAACAGCCACACGCCGGCGATGTAGAGCCAGGCCCACTCGCGGATGGTGGAGACCGCGCCCGCCGCGCCGAGGACGATCACGACGATGAGGATCGTGCGGATCGGGTTCTTCCCGACGCCCTTCTTGGCGACGACCGCGCCGCCGGCGATGAACCCGGTCGAGGCGACGGCGAACCAGAAGCCCCAGCCCTCGACGCCGAACATGTCGATGCCGTACGGGTCCATGACGGCCATGGCGACGCCGCCGAACAGGTTGTTGAGCGAGGTGAACAGCACCAGTGCGAGCAGGCCGGGGACGGCGCGCACGGCGAGCCAGCCGCCGCGGACGTCGACCCACGCCTCGACCGGGCCGGTCCGCTCGGCCCGCTCCTCGGGGATGCGCAGCGGCACGAGGTGCAGGAGCGTCAGCGCGAGGGCGGCCACGCCGATCACGAGCGTCCACCCCATGCCGAGGAATCCGACCGAGAGGCCGCTGAGCACGCTCGTCACCAGCATCGCGACGCCTTGGACGGTGCCGACCATCCCATTGGCGTTGGCGTGGCGCTCTTGGGGGACCAGCAGCGTGACCGTGGTCGACAGCGCGATGCTCCGGAGCTGCTCCACGACCGCTCCGGCGAGCATGACCACGGCGAAGATCCAGAACCAGGGCGCGCTGAGGTCGCGGATCCGCTCCTCGCCGACCGCGAAGAAGAACGCCGCGTCGAGCACGAATACCCCGAGCGCCGCGACCGTGGCCCACACCATGACGGCCTTCTTGCGGAACCGGTCGACGAGCGTCCCGAAGAACATGCCGAACAGCGACAGGAAGAGCATGTACGACGCGCCGATGACGCCGGTGGCGATCACGTTGCGCGTCTCGACGTAGATCCAGAACGTCAGCGCGAACCACAGGAAGCTGGTCGTCACGTTCGCGACCGCGGTGTTCACCAGGACGTGGAGGAAGGTCCGGAAGCCGTTCCCGGGGACGGTCCGCCCCGGCGACGGGGAGTGCGGGGGCGTTTCGGTCGTCACGGAAGCAGTCCTCTCAACAGGTCCGGCGCTCTTCACGGCCGTCTCTTCCACTATGACGGCCCGGAGACGCCGAATTCATCGCTCACGGACGTCGGCGCCGGTCGCTGGCCGTTTCGCCCGCCGAATCTCAGGCCCCTGTCACAGTAATATGTGATATATTACTGTGAACGCACCCCCAGTGCTTCGGCGAGACTTCGGGAACCCGCAGGACCCGTGCACGCGCAAGCTCCTCGCCGCGGTCGCGCGCCCTCGGCCAGAATGGGACGCCGCGAGGCGCCGCAACGAGCGGGCCCGCCGAGAACGACAGGAGACCGCGCGATGAACGAGGCCACGATCGAGTACTCGATGCCCGGCATGCGGGTCGGCGAACGCACCGTGCGCGTCCCGCTGGACTGGAGCGACCCCGCCCGCGGCGACATCGAGGTGTTCGTGCGCGAACTCGTCGACCCCGACCGCCGCGGCGACGACCTGCCGCTGCTGACCTACCTGCAAGGCGGCCCCGGCGGCGCCAACCCGCGCCCGCTTAAGGCCGACGGCTGGATCGAGGAGGCCCTCGAGCACTACCGGGTCGTCCTGGTCGACCAGCGCGGCACCGGCCGCAGCACCCCGATCGACGCGCAGACCGTGGCCGCGACCGGCGACGCCGAGGCCGGCGCGGACTACCTCGCGTGCTTCCGCGCCGACTCGATCGTCCGCGACCTCGAGCACGTCCGCGCCACCGTCTACAAAGGCCAGAAGTGGACGACGCTCGCGCAGAGCTACGGCGGCTGGCTCACCCTCGCCTACCTCTCGCACGCCCCCGAAGCGCTCAGCGCCGCCTACGTCTGCGGCGGCGTCCCCGGCAACCCGATGAGCGCCGACGAGGTCTACCGGCGCACCTTCGACCGCGTCGCGGCCAAGACCGCCGAGTACTACCGGCGCTACCCCCAGGACGCCGACCGCGTCGCCGCGATCGCCGACCGGCTCGCGGCCGGACCCGTGCACCTGCCCGACGGCGACGTCCTCACCGTCCGCCGCTTCCAGACCCTCGGCATCGACTTCGGCATGAAACCCGGCTTCGAGCGCATGCACTGGCTGGTCGAGCACGCCTTCATCACCGGCGACCGCCTCTCCGAGGGCTTCCTCGCCGACGTCCTCGCCCGCACCTCCTCCGCCGCGAACCCGCTGTTCTGGACCCTCCAGGAGTCCATCTACGGCGACGGCCCCAACGGCCCCACCGCCTGGGCGGCCCAGCGCGAACGTGACCGCCGCCCGGAGTTCGGCGAGGACCGGCGCCCGCTCCCGTTCACCGGCGAGATGGCCTTCCCGTGGATGTTCGAGGAGGTCCGGCTGCTGCGCGGCTTCGCGCCCGCCGTCCACGCCCTCGCCGAACGCCGTGAATGGAGCCCGATCCTCGACGCGGAGCGCCTGGCCGCCAACGAGGTCCCGGTCGCGGCCGCCGTCTACTTCGACGACATGTTCGTCGACGCCGGACTGCAGCTCGACACCCTCAAAGGGGTCGGCAACTCCCAGGCATGGGTGACCAACGAATTCGAACACGACGGCATCGGATCGGGCCGGGTCCTCACCCGCCTGCGCGACCTGGTCCGGGACCGAGGAGGAGAACGGCGATGACCGACACCTGACCCCGGTACGCCGGCACCCGGCGCCCGCACCGCACTGATCGGACCGGCGGACCCGGCGGTCCGGCCGGACCAGAGCGAAGGAGGGAATGTGAACGCAGACGTGGTCGTCATCGGCGCGGGGATCATCGGCGCCGCGTGCGCACGCGCGCTCGCCCGCGCCGGGCTGAGCGTCATCGTCGTCGACCGCGGCGCCCCCGCGAGTGCGACCAGCGCCCGCGGCGAAGGCAACCTCCTGGTCTCCGACAAGGCCCCCGGCCCCGAACTCGACCTGGCGCTGCTCGCCTCCGAGCATTGGCCGCGACTCGCTGCGGCACTCGCCGACGAACTCGGCGGTCCCGCCCGGCACAGTGCGGCGGGTGACCGCGCCTCCCGGACGCGGGGCGCGAGTGGCGGTGGCGTCCAAGTGCCCGAAGGCTTCGCGTGCGGACACGCCGGGGCCCGCGGCGGCACTGCATCCTTCGGCGACCTTGTGTCCGGCGCGTTCCCCGACATCGAGTACGACCGCAAGGGCGGCATCGTCGTCGCGACCACCGAGGAGGGGGCCGAGCCCCTGCGCGCGTTCGCGCGCGGCCAGGCGGCGGCCGGGGTCGAGGTGGAACACCTGACGGCGGCCGAAGCGCTCGCCCTCGAGCCCCACCTGAACCCGGCGGTGACCGCGGCCGTCCATTACCCGCAGGACGCGCAGCTCCAACCGGTCGTCGCGACCGAGGCGCTCCTCGCCTCCGCACGCCGAGCCGGGGTGCAGGTCCTTGCGAACCACGAGGTCGTCGGCGTCGAGCGCCGCGGCGGTCGGATCACCGCCGTCCACACGACTTCGGCGACCATCGGCACGGCGGCGGTCGTGGTCGCCGCCGGGCCCTGGTCGGGCGCGGTGGCCGGCGTCGTCGGCGCCGACCTGCCCGTCCGGCCCCGCCGCGGCATGGTGCTCGTGACCGCCCGCATGACCCAGCGCGTCTTCCACAAGGTCTACGACGGCGACTACTTCGGTGCGACCCAGTCGTCCGACGCCGACCTCCAGACCTCGAGCGTCGTGGAGTCCACTCCCGGTGGGACCGTCCTCATCGGATCCAGCCGCCAGCAGATCGGCTTCGACGACCGGCTGCGCGTCGAGGTGCTCGCCCAGATCGCACAGCGGGCGCTGCGCCTGTTCCCGTTCCTGGAAGGCACCCCCGTGATCCGCGCCTACGGCGGCTTCCGCCCATACGTGCCCGACCACCTCCCGGTCATCGGCGAGGACCACCGCCACCCCGGCCTCTGGTACGCGACCGGCCACGAGGGCGCCGGCATCGGCCTCGCCGGCGTGACCGGCGACCTGCTGTGCGCCCAGCTCACCGGCACCGAGCCGCCGCTCGATCCGACCCCCTTCCTGCCTTCACGGCCGTCCCTGGCGACCCATTTGGCGAGGAGCACCGCGCTGCCAGCGCAGGCGCGGCAGGGGAGCGAGCCGTCGGCGCGGCCGCCCGGGACCGGACGGCCCGCGTCTCGGCCCGAACCCGAGCCGCCGAGCGAAGCCCGGACGGGAGGCACCGCATGAGCGGCATCGTGCCCTGGCGGACGGACCCGATCCGGCCCGAGCCGCCGACCCCGCTGCACATCACCGTGAACGGGACGCGAATCGAAGGGCTGCAAGGCCAGTCGATCGCCGGAATCCTCCTCGCGCACGGCCGGACCGAGTGGCGCACCACGGTCGCGGGCCGCCGCCGCGGCGTGTTCTGCGGCATCGGCGTGTGCTTCGACTGCATCGCGACTGTGAATGGCGAATCCGACGTGCGCCTGTGCATGCGCCGCGCCAAGGAAGGCGATGTCATCGAGACCCAGAACGACGAGCCCGCGGGGGACCGCTGCCGCGAGGAAGCGGTCGCGGCCGAGCCCGATGCGTCCGCGGCGGGGTGCCGCTGTGGGGAAGCGGTCGGGACCGGGGTTGATGGGCCCGCGGCGGGCCGCTGCCGCGGGGAAATGGGCGCGGCCCGGGTCGACGCGCCGCGGACGGAGTCGCCATGAAGCACGTCCTCGTGATCGGTGCCGGACCCGCCGGGCTCGCCGCCGCCGTCGCCGCTCGTGACGCCGGGGCCCGCGTCACCGTCCTCGACTCCGGCGACGGCCTCGGCGGCCAGTACTGGCGCCACCTGCCGCCCGAACGCCCCAGCCGCCGCGAGGCCCGGCTTCACCACGGCTGGGCCGCCTTCGAACGACTCCAGGCGCGGCTCGCCGACGATGCGATCGAGGTCGTCACCGAAGCCCAGGTCTGGGCGATCGAGACCGGCGGCGCTCCCGAGACCACCGGCTACCGTGCTCAGCTCGGCAGGGACAGTGCCTCCGCGTCAGGCGACAGTCCCGGCCTCGATTCCGATCATCGTGACCGCCAATCGGTCTGTGACACATCGGTCCGCAGCACGTCCGGTAGTGGCACATCGGTTCATGGCACAGCCGAACACCCAGACCAGGCCGCGGAAACGAGCCGGTCGCGGACCGCGGACCGGACCCTCATCGGTCGCCTCGAACGAGGCTCGGCCGGTGACGGAGACCCTGGCGGCCCCGGATCCAACACCGACGCGGGGACCGCCGTCGCCGTCCATGCCCTCATCGGACCCGCGGACGCGGGCGGCCGTGAGGCGCGCACCTTCACCGCCGACGCGATCGTCCTCGCGACCGGTGCCCACGACCGCACCCTGCCGTTCCCCGGCTGGCACCTGCCCGGTGTCTTCACCGCCGGTGCGGCTCAAGCGCTCGCGAAGGGCGAGCGGATCGCCGTCGGGCGCCGAGTCGTCGTCGCCGGGGCCGGGCCGTTCCTGCTGCCCGTCGCCCAGTCCCTCACGGCCGCAGGCGCAGACGTACTCGGCGTCTTCGAGGCCGCTCGGCCCGCCGCGCTCGCGAAGGGGTGGCTGCCCCGGCCGTGGCGGCTGCTCGCCGCCGCGCACAAAGGCGCCGAACTCGCGGGATACGCCGCTCACCACCTGGCCGGGCGTGTGCCCTACCGCCTCGGCCGCGCCGTGGTCGAAGCCCGCGGCGACGGCCGTGTCGAAGAGGTCGTCATCGCCCGCCTCGACGCCGACTGGACACCGGTCCCGGGCACCGAGCGGACCGTCACCGCCGACGCCGCCTGCGTCTCCCACGGCTTCACGCCGCGCCTGGAGCTGTCCATCGCCGCCGGCTGCGAGATCGGCCCGGACCGGTTCGTCACCGTCGACGACCGCCAGCGCACCAGCGTCGCGAACGTCTACGCCGCAGGGGAGATCACCGGCATCGGCGGCGTCGACGCCGCGCTGGCCGAAGGCCGCATCGCCGGGCGCAGCGCCGCCGGGAGCCCCGCCTCCCGGGCCGACCTGCGCCGCCGCGACGCCACCGCCGACTTCGCCCGCCGCATCGACGCCGCCCACGGCATCCGTCCGGGATGGACGGCATGGCTTCGCGACGACACCGTCGTCTGCCGTTGCGAGGAGGTCGCCTACGGGCCCCTCCGCGACGCGGCCGCGGCGACACGGCAGACCTCGCTGCGCTCCCTGAAGCTCACGACGCGGGCGGGCCTCGGCATCTGCCAGGCCCGCATGTGCGGGCGCACCGTAGAAGACCTCACCGGAGCGGGCAGCGCCCGTGCCGAGGACACCACCGACCGGCGGCCCCTGGCCGCGCCCATCCGACTCGGCGACCTCGCCGGGCTCGCCACCACTTGGAAGGACACCCATGTCTGACGAGCACTTCGACCGCGCGGCGAGTGAGCGCGCGACCAGTGAGCGCACCTCTCCGGAGCGCGACGGCTCCGACCGCGCCTCCGCGGAACGTGCTGCCGCCCCGGCTGCCGCCTCCGATCGCGCCGCCTCCGGCCGCGGCCACTTCGACCTCGGCGGCGTCATCGTCGCCACGACCCTGGCGTTCAAGGAGGACCCGAAGGCGCCCGGCGGCCTCGCGGTCGACTACGACCGGTTCGCCGAGCACTGCGACTTCCTGATCCGCAACGGGTGCAGGGGTGTCGGCCCGAACGGGTCGCTCGGCGAGTACTCCTCGCTCACCGACGAGGAGCGCCGCCGGGTCGTGCAGGTCGCCGTCGAGACCGTCGGCGACCGCGGTCTCGTCGTCGCGGGCGTCCACGGTGTGGGCTGGCACCAGGCCGTCCAGTGGGCCGAGTACGCCAAGGAGGACGGCGCCGACGGCGTGCTCCTCCTGCCGCCCACCCTCTACCGCGCCAACCGCGGCGAGGTCGTCGAGCACTACCGCCGCGTGAACGAGGTCGGGCTCCCGATCATGATGTACAACAACCCGATCGACACCAAAGTGGATCTCGTGCCCGACCTCGTCGCCGAACTCTACGAGCTCGAGAACGTCGTCGCGATCAAGGAGTTCTCCACCGACGTCCGCCGCGTCCTGGAGATCAAGGAGCGCTGCGGCATCGACGTGATCGCCGGTGCCGACGACCTCCTGTTCGAATCGCTCGTCGTCGGCGCCACCGGCTGGTTCGCCGGCTACCCGAACGCGTTCCCGCGCGAAGCCGTCGAGATCTACGACCTGGTGCAGGAAGGCCGCATCGAGGAGGCGCGCCACCTCTACAGCGGCCTCGTCCCGGTGTTCCGCTGGGACTCCAAGACCGAGTTCGTCCAGGCCATCAAGCTCTCGATGGACATCGCCGGCCACAGCTACGGCGGCCCCACCCGCCCGCCGCGCGGCCCCCTCTCCGAGGCCCAGCGGGACCAGGTCGTCCGCGACACCCGCCGCGCCCTGGACTTCGCGGCCGCCCGGTAGCGCCCCCGCCCTGTACGGTCGCGGCCGTACAGGGCGCCAAGCGGAAGGACGAACATGAGAACGAACCGGCTCATCAGCGCCGTCGACTCGCACACCGAGGGCATGCCGACCCGTGTCGTCACCGGCGGCGTCGGCGTCATCCCCGGCGCGACCATGAACGACAAGCGCCTCCACTTCATCGCCCACCTCGACGACCTGCGGCTGTTCCTGATGAACGAGCCGCGCGGCCACGCGGCCATGAGCGGCGCGATCCTCCAGCCGCCGACCCGCCCCGACTGCGACTGGGGCGTCGTCTACATCGAGGTGTCCGGGTGCCTGCCGATGTGCGGGCACGGCACGATCGGCGTGGCCACCGTCCTGGTCGAGACCGGCATGGTCGACGTCGTCGAGCCCGTCACCGAGATCCGCCTCGACACGCCCGCCGGACCCGTCACGGCCCGCGTCGCGGTGCGCGACGGCCGCGCCGAGTCGGTGACCATCGAGAACGTCCCGAGCTATGTGGAGGCCCTCGACACGAGCGTCGAGGTCCCCGGCCTCGGCACCGTGCCCTACTCGATGGCCTTCGGCGGCAACTTCTACGCCATGGTGAACCTCGACGACGTCGGCCTGCCGTTCGACCGCTCGCGGCAGCAGGAGATCCTCGCCGCCGGACTGGCCGTCATGGACGCGATCAACGCGACCGCCCCGCCCGTGCACCCCCACATCGCCGGCCTCGACCACTGCCACCACGTCGAGTTCATCGCCCCGGGCTCGACCGCCGCGCACTCGCGGCACGCCATGGCGATCCACCCAGGATGGTTCGACCGGTCCCCTTGCGGCACCGGCACCTCGGCCCGCATGGCCGAACTGTGGGCCCGCGGCGAGCTCGCCCTCGACACCGACTTCGTCAACGAGTCGTTCATCGGCTCCCGCTTCATCGGGCGCCTCATCGCCGAGACGTCCGTGGGGGACCGGCCCGCGGTCGTCCCCACCGTCACCGGCCGCGCCTGGATCACCGGCACCGCCCAGTACACGCTCGACCCGACCGACCCGTTCCCGACCGGATTCCAGTTCTAGGAGAGCAGATGGACCAGATCGACGCCGTCGCCGAGACCGCGGACGCCGCCGCGCCCGCACTCGCCGACCTCGCTCCCGCCGTGCGCGCCAAGGCGCTCGTCGCCCTCGCCGACGCTCTCCTCGAGCACGCCGACGACCTGGTGGCGATCGCGATGGACGAGACCGGCCTCACCGAGGCACGGCTGCGCGGCGAACTCAAGCGCACCGCCGTCCAGCTGCGGCTCTTCGCCGACACCGTCGTCGACGGCGCCTACCTCGACGTGCGGATCGACCGCGCCGACCCCGACTTCGCGCTCGGCCCCCGGCCCGACGTGCGCAGCGGCAACGAGCCCATCGGGCCCGTCCTCAACTTCGCCGCGGGCAACTTCCCGTTCGCGTTCTCCGTCGCGGGCGGCGACACCGCCTCGGCGCTGGCCGCGGGCAACCCCGTCATCGTGAAGGCCCACCCGGGCCACCCGCGCCTCGCCGCACGCACCGCCGAGATCGGCGCCGCCGCACTCGAGGGCGCCGGGCTCCCTACGGGCACACTGCAACTGATCGAGGGCCAGGACGAGGGGGTCGCGATGCTCAAGCACCCGCTAGTGAAGGCCGCGTCGTTCACCGGCTCGCTGCGCGTCGGCCGCCTGCTGGCGGACATCGCCGCCGCCCGCCCGGCGCCGATCCCGTTCTACGGCGAACTCGGCAGCGTCAACCCCGTCTTCGCCACGTCCGCCGCGATCGCCGCGCGGGGCCCCGAGTTCGCCGCGGGCCTCGCCGCGAGCGTCGGCGGCTCGGCCGGGCAGCTCTGCACCAAGCCCGGCCTCGTGTTCCTCCCCGCCGACCACGGTCTCGACGCGGCGATCGCGGGCGCCGCCGCGATGGAGGAGCACCGCATGCTCGACCCGCGCATCGCCGCCGGCTACCGCCACGGGCGCGAGGCGATCCTCTCGGTCGAGGGCGTCCGCCTCGTCGCGCCGGGATCGGTCCGCTTCGACGACGACGGCCAGGGCTGGGTGACGCCGACGATCGCCGCCGTCGCCCTCGACGACTTCCGCCCGCACCCGGACGCGCTCCTCGGCGAGTGCTTCGGCCCCGTCACGATCCTCGTCGAGTCGCCCGCCGGCACCGATTACGCCGACCTCCTCGAGTCGCTGTTCGAAGGCGAGCTCACGGTCGCGGTCCACCGGACCGACGGCGACGACGTGACCCGGCTCGTCCGAGCCGCCGCGCGACGCGCCGGCCGCGTCCTCTTCGACGGCTGGCCCACCGGCGTAGCGGTCACGCCCGCGATGCGGCACGGCGGCCCCTGGCCCGCGACGACCTCCGGCGGCACGAGCGTCGGCACGGCCGCGATCGCCCGCTTCGTCCGCGCCGTCGCCTACCAGAACGCCCCCGAGGACGTCCTCCCGGCGCCGCTGCGCGACGACAACCCGTGGAACGTCCCGCAGCGCATCGCCCCGGCGGGCGAGTCGACGACGTGGGGCGCAAGCGTGAGCTGAGGCAGACTGCCTTGTGGAGCCGGTGGCGGTTTCCCGGTGGTCGGCGACGCGGTCGCGATGGCGAGGCCGGGACGGCGACGTGAAGGGCGCTCGCGAGGACCGCGCACGTCGCAGAGTCCGCATATCATCGGCGAATCGCACCGCACCGAACCACCGCGACCGCGCCGCCGTGGGCCCAGACCGTCACCGTACGGTTCGCGCCGAGGACCGCGAACCTGCTCGGCGGTATCGTCTTCGTCCCGACGCTGCCGTTCCTCGCACTCGTCGCGCTCGGCGACCTTCCGGCGCTGCTCGTCGCCGTGCCCTTCACCGCGTTCCCCGGCATCCTCGTGTACACGTTGACGCGCTTCGGCGTCAAGCACCTGATCGTCAACACCGCCGGGATCTGCCTCGTCCCCGTGACCTGGCGCGAGCGCCTCTTCACCCAGAAGCTCATCGACCTCCATCCCGGCGACGCCGTCGTGGCGACCGACGAGCGGGTCTACGTCTGGCGGCACCACCGCCGGGCGTACGAGGCGATCGACGCCAAGCCCAAATGGGCGCATCCCGACGACTGGCGGCGCCTCCAGGCGTGGGCCCTGTCGATCTGGCCCGGCCCCGGTCGCGAGCCGCTGCGATAGCCGCGATGCGGCTGCCGGACCGCGCCGCGACTTGCTACTGTCGGGTAACTTGATGTGCTTCGACGTCCGGTGGTGAGTTGATGAACCTGTACTTCCGACTGCTGGGGCTGTGGCTGCGCTCGCGGCGGCGCGGGCCGATCGGACTGTGGGACACGGCCGTGACCCCGTTCCGGGTGGTGCCGACCGACCTCGACCCGCTCGGGCACATGACCAACGGCAAGTACCTCACGATCATGGACGTCGGCCGACTCGACCTGATGCTCCGGTCGGGCTTCCTCGGAAGGATGCGCCGGCAGGGCTGGTACCCGGTCGTCGCCGGCCAGACCATCACCTACCGCAGGTCCCTCCAGCCGGGTCAGCGCTTCGAGGTCCACACCCGGGTCGTCGGATTCGACGAGCGGTGGGGCTACATCGAGCAGACGTTCCGCGCCGGGACCACCGTGTACGCCCAGGCGTACGTGCGCACCCGCTTCCTCAAGCGCGGCGGCGGATCGGTCGACCACGACGAGCTCGAGCGGCTCGCCGGCGGCTTCCCCGCCTCGCTCGAGGTCCCGCAGTGGCTGCTCGACTGGACCGCGGCCACCCGCATCACCGAGGACGCCTCCTGACCCGGCGCCGGTACGATCGGTGGCGTGGCCCACGACCTGCCCGATGACGTTCCCGGCCTCGACCACCGGCCGTCCGACTCCCCCTACGTCGAGCGCGTCTACCAGGTGACCGAGGACGGCGCCCCCGGTACGCCCCCGCCCGAGCGGATGGTGTCCGTGGCGAACTCGAACTGGGAGCTCATCGCCTGGACCGAGGACGGGGTCACGAACGTGTCGGTGCGCGGGCCCGAGACCCGCCCGACCGTCGTGCCCATCGGCGGCGCGATGGACGCCGCGATCGGCGTCGTCTTCCGGCACGGCGCCTACCTGCGGAACCTCCCCGTCGCCGGCCTCGTCGACACCAGCGTCATGAGCCCGCACGCGACGTCGCGGACGTTCGTCCTCGAAGGCGACGAGTGGGAGATCCCCGGCTACGAGAACGCGGAGACCTTCGTCGACCGCCTCGTCCGCGCGGGGCTGCTCGTGCGGGACCCGCTCGTCGCCGACGTCCTCGCCGGCGACACGCCGCTGCTGGTCACGCCCCGGTCCGTGCAGCGCCGCGTCGCCGCCGCGACGGGCCTGACGCAGGGGGCGATCCGGCAGATCGAGCGGGCCCGGCAGGCCGCGATGCTGCTGCGCCAGGGCACGGCCGCCGCCGACGTCGTGCACCTCGTCGGCTACCACGACCAGCCCCATCTCGCCCGCTCCATGGCCCGCTTCGTGGGCCGCAAGGCCACGCAGCTCCAGCGGCCGGCGCCCGGCGAGGTGCTGTCGCTTCTGTACAAGACCGATGCCGAGGTGCGGCCGTAGATTCGTATCAGGCCGGAACGACCGGCCGGACGAACCGAGGAGACGCTCCGATGGCCTTCACCCAGATCTACATCAACCTTCCCGTCGCCGACCTGGAAGCGAGCAAGGCGTTCTACCTGGCGCTCGGCGGCACGCTCAACCCGCAGTTCACCGACGAGACCTCGGCGCAGGTCGTCCTCGGCGAGACGATCGCCGTCCAGCTCATGACCCACGAGCAGTTCGCGAACTTCACGAAGCGCGAGATCGCCTCCGGCCCCGTCGAGGCGATCAACGCCCTCGCCGCGGAGTCCAAAGAGGACGTCAACCGGCTGGTCGAGGCGGCCGTGGCCGCCGGCGGTACCGAGCCCCGGCCCGCGCAGGACATGGGCTGGCTCTACAGCCGAGCCGTGGACGACCTGGACGGCCACAGCTGGGAGCTCATGTCCTACGACCCGTCGGCGATGCCCGCCGACCCGGAGTAGCCGGGTGCGACCCGAACCGCCCCCGATCCCGAGTCGGGGGCGTTCCGCCGCCCGCGGACGACCCCGCGGGGCCGCCGCGGCTCAGGCGGGATTGACCGCGTTCACGATCCAGACCGCGCCGGGGAAGCGCAGGGCGCCGTCGACCCGGTTGCGGCGCAGCTCCTCGCGGACCTCGTCCAGCAGGGACTCCCACTCGTCGGCGCCGACGCGGGGGCGGAGCTGCTCCTGGGCGAGGCGGCCGACGCCGCCGCTGAGGATCTGCCCGAGCCGCTCCTCGACGCCGTCGGTGCCGTTGAAGCCGTAGTCGCACGTGAAGTCGAGCGGGTCGATCCGGACCTCGCCCCACCCGGCGCCCTCGAGCAGCGAGCCGAGCCGGCCGGAGTCCGCGAACGCGACCGGGCCGGGCTCCCCTTCGGCGGGGGACTCGGGCTTCGGGTCGAGCCGTTCGGCCAGGCGAGCGGATCCGAGGCTGAACATCGGGTTCTCATCGAGGCTCCGCCAGCAGGCGAAGACCATCCGGGCGCCCGGGGCCGTCGCGCGGCGCAGGTTCGCGAACGCGGCCTGCGAGTCCTCGAAGAACATGACGCCGAACCGCGAGACGACGCGGTCGAACGGTGACCCGGGCGCCTCGCGCAGCAGGTCGGCGGTCTGCGCGTCGGCCACCAGGACCGTGGCCTCGGGGACGCGCTCGCGCGCGGCGGCGGCCATGCCCTCGGAGATGTCCACGCCGACCGCCTCGGCCCCCGCGGCCGTGCTCTTCGCCAGGAGCGTCCCGGTTCCGCAGCCGACGTCGAGCACCCGCAAGCCTTTCTCCGGCCGCGCCGATTCGAGGATCGCACCCGTCACGGGCGTGAACACGGCGTCGAAGACCGCCTCGTTCGCCACCCAGCCGGCCGCGCTTTCGGCCCAGTTCTGCCGCATCGATTCATTCGCCACAGCGCCACCCTACTGAAGCGGACCGACACCGCGCTCCCGCCACGCTCGATCTACAGTCCTTGCATGACCCTGCTTCTCATGGGCGCCAACCCATGCGTGACCCTGTTCGACGACGGCCGCCCGATCGCCTACGCCTCCGTCTGGCGGGTGGACTGGTCCGTCTGCGGCAGCGGGCACGCGCTGGTGCTCGCCGTCCCCGGGCGGGTCAGGATCATCGGGCCCGACCGCGACCTGGGGATGTGGCTCGGCGACGAGTTCAACCGGCACCTGCGCCTCGAAGGCGCCATCCCGTGGACGGAACCGGAGTTCACCCCCGCCCCGGTCACGTTCGACCTCGACCTCGACATCGGCTTCCAGGCCGCCGGCGCCGACGTCTCGGTCACGGTCGCCGACCCCATCGAGCGCTACCTGACCCGCAGGGACGACTACGACCTCGGCGGCGTCCCGCACCTCCTCTCCACCGTGTGGATCCCGTGCCGCGAAGGAGTGATCGAGGTCGGCGGCACGCCCCTGGCGGGCGCGCCCCGGGTGGATCCGACCGAGCCGATGTCGAGCGCGTTCATCGCCGACGCGGAAGTCTGGTGCACCGCCGACCACCCTCGGAAGTGACCGTCGGCCGAGAGTGACCGTCAGCCGAGGTAGTCGAGCACGGCCCTGAGATTGGCGTCGACCGGCTCGACGGCGTCGACCTGCAGGCGCTCGACCGTGAGCTGCGGGAACTCGACGCGCATGTTCTCGACGTGCTGCCAGTCGATCTCGTGCCACCCCGGGATGCCGCGCACCCGCCCGTCGACGCGCGACTTGTGCAGGTCGATGTCGCTGCAGACGCATTCGACGACACGCAGGCTCGCCCCGTGCTCGTCGGCGATGCCCGCCCATTTGCGCGCGGTCTCGTCGTCCAGGACGCAGTCGGTGATGGCCGACTGGTCGAGCAGGAGCTGGCGGACGACGAGCGTCTCCAGGATGTTGTTGTGCAGCGAGATGAAGGCCTCGCGCTCCAGGCCGCCGAGGATCCGGTAGGGCGTCAGCGCGCCGAGCATCCAGTCGCCGGCGAACGCGGGCGTCCGGATGGTCCGGGCGAGCCGCTCGGCGAGCGTCGATTTTCCGGTCCCCGGAAGTCCGGTGAAGGCGATGATCTGCCTTGCGGGGGTTTCATTTGCGCGCATCCGTCCTTCTTACCGTGCCGAGTTCATGCAACAAAAGGTTGCGCGTTGATCCGGAACCTGCTACGTTTACAAGCAACCAAAGGTTGCGAAAGGAGTGGGACATGGACACGGAATACGGCGCGATCGAACGGGAGATCCGCATCGAGGCCGCCCCCGAAGTGGTCTTCGAGGTGGTCAGCAGCCCCGAGCACCTCAAAGCGTGGTGGCCCGACGAGGCCGAGTACGCGCCGATCCCCGGCGAATCGGGCCGGATCGGCTTCCACCAGGACGGCGGCCGCGTCGCCTGGGAGCAGTTCACGGTCGTCGACGCCGAGCCCCCGCGGATGTTCGCCTTCCGCTGGACCCACGCCGAAGGCGAGGACGCCGCACCCGGGAACTCGTTCCTGGTCACGTTCGAGCTCGAGCCCGAAGGCGCCGGCACGGTCCTGCGCATGACCGAGACCGGCTTCCGCGAGCGCGGCTGGAGCGAGGCCGTGGTCGCCCAGAACTACGCCGAGCACGTCGCCGGATGGGACTTCTTCCTGTCGCGGCTCCCGGCGTACGCCGCCAAGGCCGCGCAATGAGCACGCTGGTCGACGACGACCTCTGGTCGGCGGTCGGCGACCCGACCCGCCGCCGCATGATCGACCTCCTCCTGGCCGACGGCGACGGCACCGCGACGAGCCTGAGCGAACGCCTGCCGGTCACCCGCCAGGCCGTCGCCAAGCACCTCGCCGTCCTCGACCGGGTCGGGCTCGTGCACGCGAGCACCGCGGGCCGCGAACGCCGCTACCGCGTCGACGACGAGCAGCTCGCCCGCGCCGTCAGGCAGCTCAACGCCGTCGGCTCGGCATGGGACTCGCGCATGGACCGCATCAAGCGCATCGCCGAGTCCATCCAGCGCACCAACGACGAGAACACCAGACGCACCGACGAGAAGAACGAGTAGCGAAGGAGCAAGGCAATGGTCGACATCCTGCACCGCATCGGCATCGAGAACGCCACCGCAGCGGAGGCGTACCAGGCGCTCGCCACCCTGGACGGCCTCAGGGCCTGGTGGACCGAGGACACCACCGGCGGCACCGGACCGGGGGAGGAGATCGCGTTCCGCTTCGAGCGCGGCGGCTTCGACATGAAGGTCGAGGAGTCCGAACCGGGCAGCCGCGTCCTCTGGGAGGTCGTGGGCGGGACTCCCGAGTGGATCGGCACCCGCATCCACTGGGACCTCCGCCAGGAAGGGGACTGGGCGATCGTCCTGTTCAAGCACGAGGGCTGGCGCGAACCGATCGAGTTCATGCACCACTGCTCCACCAAGTGGGCCTCGTTCCTCATGAGCCTCAAGCGGTACGTGGAGACCGGCAAGGGGGAACCGCACCCGAACGACGTCCACGTCGACGACTGGGACTAGGGCCCGCCGGCCCCGGTCGGCGTTCCGGCGGCCCCTCCCGAGGGGCCGCCGGTCACTCCTGCCGCGACCGCTTCGTGAAGATGTCGGCCAGCACGCGCAGCGCCATCACCGAGGCGATGAGCAGCAGCGACAGGCCGAAGAACTGGTAGAGCGTGAAATCGGCGTTGAGGGCGGGCCCGCTGTCGGTGCCCAGCAGCATCACCGCCATCACGCCCGCCGCGGCCGCGAGGACCGTCAGGAGCGTCTGGTGCAGCCAGGCGGTCACCGTCCGCCGGTCCTCCGACTTCGCGAAGAGCCGGAAGTTCACCGAGAGCTGACCCGACTCGACCGAGGCCAGCAGCCGGTCGAACCGGCGCGGGAGCTTGCGCAGCACCGGCAGGAGGTCGTGGAGCTCCTCGACGACCAGGTCCTGCACGGCGGCGGGGCGCAGCCGCCGCTCGGCGTAGCGCTGGCCGATGCTCCGGGCCTCGGCGATGAGGTCGAAGCCCGGATCGATCGCGGTCAGGCACCCCTCCAAGGTCGCGAGGGTCCGGAACACGGCCGCGAGCTCGGGCGGGATCACGATGCGGTATTTCGCGATGATGCGGAACAGCTCGGTGAACATCCGGATGCCCGGGGCCGCCCCGGGGACGAGGTGGCGGGCCATGAACGAGCCGAGCGCCCGTTCGAATCCGGTCTGGTCGAGCTCGTCGGGGCGGGTGGAGACGCTGACGAGCGCATCGGCGAGCGACGGCCCGTCCTGGCGGTCGACCGCCTGGAGGATCGCCTCGAAGGAGCCGCGGAGCTCCCGGTCGAGCCGCCCGACCGACCCGTAGTCGATGAGGCCGATCCGGTCGTCGTCGAGGAGCATGAGGTTCCCCGGGTGCGGGTCGGCGTGGAAGATGCCGTCGACCATGATCTCGTCGAACATCTCCCGCAGCAGCGCCGCGGCCAGGTCGCGCCCGTCGAGCCCGCGGTCGCCGAGCCGGGCCGACGCGAGCGGGACGCCCTGCAGCCGCTCCATGACCAGCACCTGCTCGTCGGACAGGTCCGCATACGGCCGGGGAACCCGGACCTCGGCCCGGCGGCGGTCGTGCGCGGCCGCGACCTGGGCGAGGTTGCGGGCCTCCACAGTGAAGTCGACCTCCTCCCGCAGCGCCTCGGCGAACCCGTCGGCGAGCCCGAGGACGTCCATCGAACGGCCCCAAGAGGTGTGCCGGTCCAGGCTGCGGGCCAGGCGCCGGATGATGTCGAGGTCGCGCTCGACGGCCTGCGCGGCGCCGGGCCGCCGGACCTTGACGACGACGGCCTCGCCGCCGTGCAGCACGGCGGTGTGGACCTGCGCGATCGACGCGGCCGCGACCGGTTCGGGGTCGAACCGGGCGAACACCTCGCCGACCGGGGCGCCGGCAGCGGCCTCGACCAGCCGCACCGCGCTCGTCCCCGGGACCGGCGCCGCCTGGTCCTGGAGCTTCGACAGCTCCGCGATGTACACGGCGGGGAGCAGGTCGCGGCGCGTCGAGAGGATCTGCCCGAGCTTCACGAACGTGACCCCGGCATCGTCCAAGGCCAGGCGCAGCGCCCGCGCCATCTCGGCGTCCTGCGCCGCCTGGCGGCGCCCGCGCAGCAGCCCGATGAGGCCGTGCCGGCCGGCGATCGCGAGGATCTGGAGGTACCGGCGCGTGCGGCGCAGCCTCGTGCGCAGCCCCTTGAACCAGGTCCGGACCGGCGGCACCGCCCCGGTCGGGATCACCGCCTCCCAGACCACCAGCATGATCATCGCGATCACCGGCGCGGTCACGAAGACCAGCGCCCACAGGGCGAACGCCCCGGGCATCTCCTCCGATGTGGGCTCGCGGTACCGGAACGGCTCCAACAGGGACGGCAGCAGCCCGTACTGCATCAGGCCGTAGCCGCAGACGCTCACCACGATCAGCCGCCACACCGTGTACCGCACGTCCAGCAGCCTCGTCGCCACGTACGCGACGGCCGCGGTGTTCACGGCGATGCCGAACACCGACAAGAGCAGCTCGGTCATGCGGATCGGCCTTTCTCCGGAGGGGACGCGCTCGACAGCACAGGCTAGCCGAAGGGTGCCTTCGCGGCCGCCGCGAGCAGCGTGTCGCGCGGCCGCCGCCGCAATCGGACGCGCGGTTCGAACAAGCGCATGTCGGACATGGCGTTTACGCTGAGTCCCATGACCATCGCAGAAGCGCCGCGATCCACTGCGGCCCGCCCCGAACCGGACGACCCCGGCCCCAAGGCGATCCGCCGCCGAACCGCTCGCGCCCTCGTCCTCGACCGCGACGACCGCGTCCTGCTCTTCCACCGGGAGGCGACGATCCGCGACGTCGGCGACCGCTACTTCTACACGCCCGGCGGCGGCGTCGAGCCCGGCGAGACCCCGGCCGAAGCGGGCGCCCGCGAACTGCTCGAAGAGCTCGGCCTCCGAATCGCCGCGGAGGACCTCGGCGCCCCGGTCGCCACCTGCTACAGCCTCCAGCAGCGCATCGACACCGGCGCCTTCGTGGCCGCCGACGACACGTTCTTCCTCGTCCGGGCCACCGCCGCCGACCTCGACTTCACGTCGCCCGCCCACGCCTCGCCCGCCGGCCACGCCTGGCTCGACCCCGACGCCATGGACGCCGCCCCGGCGAGGATCCTCCCCCGCGGTCTCCCCGACCTCACCCGCCGGATCCTCGCCGAAGGCCCGCCCGAGACCCCGATCCACATCCGCTGGTAGCCATGGACACGCACCGGGCGGCCGTCCTCCTGGTCGCCTGGGCCCGAGCCTGCACCTCGCGTTCACGCCGAACTCGGCGGTGACCGGTCTGGGGTTGCAGTCCCGGCTCTCGGCGGCCTTTCCTGACACGAGGATCGCCGCAGTCCCGGGCCCCAGCGGTGCTGCGGGGTGGTGGCGGGAGCCCGAAGCGTATGCGGCTCTGGTGATGTCAGCGCTCGCGAGCGGCCGCGCCGCCGATCGACCGAGTCCCGGCGGGGGCGCGGCGGAGGATCCGCCAGGCGATGGCCGCCCACCAGGCCATGACCGGAAGGTGCAGGGCATACCCGAGTTGTTCGATGACCGGCCCGGGCCCGCTGGTGCCGGTGGTCCAGGGGAGGGCCACCGCGATCAGGCCGGAGGCGGCGGCTGCCAGGCCGGTGCGGCGGAGCGTTGACGGTTCGGCCATGCCGCGCCCGACGGGCCGGGCGAGCGGTGGCACGAGCGCCGCGGTCACCGTTGCGGCGCACCACAGGAGACCGGCGAGGTTCACCGTCCACTTAGCCGTCAGCAGGACCGCGGCCGCCGCTGCCTCATGTCGGTTCGCCGCGAGCTGGGTGACGGCGAGATTGCCTGCGTCGTGGAGCATCCCGGCCGCCCCGGCGAGCGCGAGGAGCCCGGCCGGGACGAGCGCGGCCGACTGGTGTTCCACAGCGTTGGCGGCCAACGAGAGTCCGGCGACCGTGAGCGCCAGCCACCCCAGGGCGTCCAGTGCCAGCTCGAGGAGGTGGAGTCCGGTCCGGGCGTCGACCGCTTCGAGCGTCGCGGCCGTGTCGGCGGGGTTGAGGGTCAGGCCGGAAGGGACGGCGATCGCGGCACTGGCGATCATGAGCGCGATCGCGGCCGCGAGGAGCGCGCCGACCGGGCGGGGTACGTGGTGCACTGTGGTCATAGCCTGCGACGCTAGAACCCTGACGCAGGGAGAAGGTCAAGCCGGGAGGTGCATGATCGTGTGGCGCATCGGGCAGTTGGCGCGCATGGCCGGGGTGTCCGAGCGGACCCTGCGCTACTACGACCGGATCGGCCTGCTCGTCCCGGCCGCAGTGGGCCGCGAGACCGGTTACCGCTGGTACGGCTCGGCCGAACTCGTGCGGCTCGAGCGCATCCGCGGACTGCAGCGGCTCGGCCTGTCGCTGCGGCAGATCGCCGACGTCGTGGACGCCTCCGACGACGAGCTGCACGGCGTGCTCGCCGAGGCGGTCGACGCCCTGCGACGGGACATCGCCGACAAGACCGCCGCGCTCGCCGCCGCCGAAGACCGTCTCGCGGCGGGAGCCGCGATCCTGCCGCAGGAGACCGCGGTGGGGGAGCGGCGGTGGCGGATCCGCAGGGTCCGCGTCGGCCACCCGTCTGAACTGGCCGCCCTGTGCGGCGAGGAACCGGAGGCCCTGCTCACCTGGCTGACCGGACACCCCGCCGGCGGATTCACCGCCGCCGTTCCCGTACGGTCCGGCGGCGAGACGCTCACGCTGCCCGCTCGGAGAGTGGTCCGGACGGTCGTCCCTCCGGAACTCGATCTCGTCCGCGCGGGAACCGAGCTCCTCGCGTTCCTTGGGCGCCAGGGCCTCGCGATCGCCGGTCCCACCCTCGAGGAGCGGCTGGTCGATGAGGACGGCGTCGCCGCCACCGTCCTGGAGGTCCCGGTCCGCTGAGCGAGCGGACCGCCGGGCGGCCGACGCCACCGGCGGCTCGAGCCATCGGTCAACCGCCCCGCAACCCGACACGATCGATGCCACTCCAGCCGCAAGCGCCTCTGTCATCGCGTGCCGCGATCAGTTCCTTTGTACCGCAGCGACATTGAGTGTTCGGCGCGAGGAGGTGAGAGCAGCACCCGCGGCGGTGCCGATGCCGAGCTTTATGCGCCGCAGCCAGTCTCGGCGCTCGGTGATGCCGGCTCGGCCGAACACCGCGCGGCCGCCCGCTGCCGCTATGCAGTGCCGGCGGCCTCCTCGAGCGGTGGGGTCTGGGTGATGGTGCGGACGAAGCCCACGAAGTCCGCCGCATCCCGCAGTGACGGGAGGTCGATGCCGTGGCGTTCGTCCTCGGACGGGTCGTAGACCCCGGCGATGATCCGCAGTCTGGTCGCGCGGCTCGGCCAGTCGCCGTCGCCGCTGCCCCTGAGCGGCACAAGGACCTCGTCGGCGCCGCTGTCGAGAAAGGCCCGTTCGACATGGCCCTGCGCCGGTTCCGGGATCTCCAGTCCGCCGCGGATGGTCCCGTGCCCGAACGCCAGGAGCACGGAGACGTACCCGTCGCCGAACCGGTCCCGCAGGAGCCGCCCCGCGGTCGCGAAGGGCCGGCCGGGGTTCACCGCCACCTCGGCGCCGGAGAGGACCCCGGTCAGTGCGAACCCGTCGAAGTAGACGAGCTTCTCCCCGGTCTCCTCGTGCGCGGCGATGATCCGTTCCGCGATGCTCCTCGAGACCTCCCCGAAGTCGGGCTTCGCGGCGACCGAGTTCGCATGGAAGCCGAGGATCCGCTCGGCCAGCTCGACGACGCCGGGCTCCAGCGCCAGGACCCGCACCAGGTCGAGGGCTTCACCGGCGAGTTCGGCGAACGGGCGGCCCGGATGCGTGCCCTGGTGGACCTGGATGTGCTCGTTGACGTCGTGCGCGGTGCGGATGACGTCGTAACGCTCGCGGATCGCCGCCGCCGAGGCGGGATCGGCCTGTTGGGCGGATGCGAGCACCCGGTCGTAGTCCTCTGGCTCGGTCTGCCAGGGGCCGTTGCCGATCACGCGGACCGGCGCGCCGGCGTTGCGCTCGTTGAACGACCGGGCCCATTCGAGCAGCCCGGCCGTCGCCTCGGTCCGGTTCGGCAGCCAGCCGGACATGACGACTTCGCGCAGGTCCGAGCGTTTGCCGAGGACGTACTCGTCCATGCGTTCGGCGACGTTGGCGCTGTCGGGGATCACGACGATCCGGTATCCGGCCTGCTCGACCAGCGCCTTGACGAGGTCGACGCGGTGCCGGTCGATCTCGGCGGACTCGCGGGTGTTCTCTCCGACGGCCACCACCGAGGCGGCCTTCGCGGCCTCGATGACGGGTCCCCGGTCCCCTAGCGGCAGGGCGTGGTCGCGGATCCATGCGCGTGCGGTGTTCATTTCGGCCTCCGATGCCTGGTGCTGTTTCCACCGGCAACGCTACGGACGGACCGACTGGGGCCGCATCTGTCGAACGACCGAAGTCCACCTGACGAAAGTGAGGCCCGCCGGTCGCCCGGCGGGCCTCGGGACCGGAGGACGGCGTCAGCGCTCGCCTGCCTTGCGGGCGTAAACGAGCCGGCGCAGCAGCAGCTCGGCCGGACCGCGGTACCGCAGGCGCCGCATGATGTCCGCGGCGACGACGGTGAGCGCCCAGACCAGGACCGCGCACACCCCCGAGACGAGCAGCGGGCTGTCCGAACGCTCCGGCAGCGCCAGCGCGAACGGCGCCGCGAGCGCCAGCCACGCCACCGACTGGAAGAGGTAACCGGTCAGCGAGCGCTGCCCAAGTGCCGCGATGGCCGTGACCACGGGGCCGTTGGCGCGCCGGCGGCTGAAGGCGTACGCGAGCAGGCCGAACACGGCCGCGTAACCGAGGCCGCCGAAGAACCCGGAGGTCTCGTAGAGCAACCGGACCGAGGCCGCGGTGTCGGCGTCGACGCCGATCGCCCCGGCGCTCAGCAGGGCCATCGGGAGCCCGCCGGCGACCGCGACGGTGAATCCGCCGATCGCGGTGGCGCGGAGCAGGGTCAGGTGCTCGTGCGGGGCTTCGAGGATGCGGTGCCGCGCGGCCCAGGCGCCGACCCACACCATGAGGATCATCGGCAGGATCGTCGCCGTGTGGACGGGCCATTCGGCCGCCCGCTCGGCGAGCGAGTCGAGATAGGTGCCGGCCTCGGCAGAGGGGAACGGGGACACCGAGATCGCGGCGCCGCTGCCGCCGCCGGCCAGGCCGATCGCGGCGATCACCCCGAGCGCGAGCACGTAGACCCCGCCGACGGCGACGTACCAGGGCGCGAAGCGGTGGACGCGCTCGGACCGCTGGAGCAGCAGCAGTGTGAACAGGACGCAGATGAGGCCGTACGCCCCGAGGAAGTCGCCCGAGTAGAGCAGCACTCCGTGCACCGCGCCGAGGGCGAACAGCGCGGCGCCCCTGCGCAGCAGCACGTTCCGCACCTGCCGGGGCGAGGCGCCGGACTGCTCCTGGCGGCGCGAGAGCTGCACCAGGCCGTAGCCGAAGAGGATCGCGAACAGCGGGAACGCCCGGGCGTGCACGAGTTCGACCATGAGGAAGTTGTAGACGCGCTCGGCGCCTTGGGCGTCGGGCGCGACGCCGGGAGCGCCGGCGAGGAAGTACCCGGCGGCGTTGGCGAGGGCGATGAGCAGGAGCATCGCGCCGCGAGCGAGGTCGGGGGCGAGGGCGCGCTCGCCGGGGCGGACGGGGCCGCGGGCGGTGCCGGGCCGGGCGGGCGGCGCGGTGGCGGTCGGGGTGGTCATGTCGTTCCTTCGTTCGAGCGGATCAAGATAGTGTCTTCAGGATACTATATGGGAGATACTATATGGGTGTGCGATGATGGGCCCGCATCCCAGGGATGCACGAAACGGAGGAATGACAGGTCATGGACCAGGACCGCGTGCCGCCCGAGCTGGCGCGGCTGTGGCGCATCGCACCCGATTCGAAGCTCGGCCGCCCGGCCAAGCTCGACGTGGGACGCGTCGTGGACGCCGCGGTCGGCTTGGCCGACCGCGAGGGCATCGCGGCCGTCACCCTCCCGCGCATCGCCGAGTCCCTCGGCGTGACCAAGATGTCCCTCTACCGCCACGTCGGATCCAAGGACGAACTGCTCGACCTCATGCGGGACGCGGCCCAGGGGCCCGTCCCGGACGCACTCGCCGGCACCGGCCCGTGGCGGGAGCGCCTCCGGCTGTGGGCGACCGAGCAGATGCGCGTCTTCGAACGGCATCCGTGGCTCGTGCAGGTTCCGCTCTCGGGGCCGCCCAACGGCCCCAACGGGATCGACTGGTTCGACGCCGGTCTGCGCTCGCTCCGGCTCACCGGCCTCGACTGGGGCGCCAAGGTCGGCGCGCTCATGGTCGTCAGCGGCCACGTGACGAGCGCCGCGCAGCTCGCGCAGTCGCTCGCCGAAGGCCGCAAGGGGACCGGACTCGACCAGGCCGCCGCCGAGCGCGAGTACGGCCGCGCGATGGCCCGCCTGGTCGACCCCGAGCGCTTCCCCGACGCGGCCGCGCTCTTCGGCTCCGGTCTCCTCGAGGACACCGGGGAGGACACCGGCGGCGAGGACTTCCGCTTCGGCCTGGAACTGCTCCTCGACGGCGTCGCGGCCGCCGTCGCCGCGGCCGGCTAGCGCGGCCGCGCACGTCGCCCTCCTATCCGCGAGCGGCCCGAGAACCCCTGAACCGGCGGCCGGGCCTCTGCCGACTGGCCGCCCGCCCGCGGTCCGGGCGCACCTCGTTCATCACCCGGCCGAGTCAGGCACGGCGGCGCCCTCGCGGCACCGCCGGCCGACCGCATCACGTCGAGTTTGACGCGCTTCGGCATCGGGAATGCTCTAGCCGGACATGCGGTGATCGGAGGATTTCGCCATGATGGTGATCATCAGAAGCCTGGCGTGGACCGTCGGGCTGGCCGTCGCCAAGGCGGTACTGGAGTACGCACTCGAGCACCACTCCGAGAAGAAGCGGGCCGAGAAGGAGGCCCGGCGCGGCGGACGGACCCGGCGGAGGAGTTGACCGGCACTCCGACCCGAGAAGGTCCTCCCGGCCGATGGGAGGTGCGGCGACGCCGAAGGGGCTCGCAAGCCCCGGTGATAGCATTCGGCAGCGCAACCTCGTCAGAACATCGGCCGGAGAACTCGTGACCCATTGGGAGGTGTCGTGACGGCAGAACCCGCGGTCGGCAAGTCCTGCCCGTCCAACCCGTCACCGGTTACCACTTCGCCGGACGCCGAAACCGAAGTCGTCTGGCCATTGCAGATCGACGACTGCGAATGTCACAGGGACGGCATCGCCGTGTCGGGTGAGATAGATTTGAACGGCCACGACGATTGGGAACAAGCGTTGCGGCGGGCGACCGGCCTGGCGGCCGAGACCCATGTCCATCTCAGCGAACTCCGTTTCATCGACGTTCGAGGAGTCACCTTGCTCGTGAACATCGCGGACAACCTGAGCCGAGGACGGCGGATCGTCGTACACGACGCCCCGCCCGGCCTCCAGCGCGTCATGCGGGTTCTGTGGCCCGATTCCAGGGGCGCCATATCGATCGAGGGTGAGCGATGACAGCAGCGACCGCCCGACAGCACGCAGAGGTGCAAGAGGGGTTCGAGCACCCGGCGCTCTTCTACTCCGGGCGCGACGAGTACCTGGAGGGCACCGTCCCGTTCATCGAGGCGGCGCTCAGCGCCGACGAACCCGTCGCCGCCGCCGTCCCCAAGCACAACCTCGAGTCCCTGCGCAGTGCGCTCGGCCGCGACGCCGAGCGGGTCATGCTCATCGACATGACCGACGCCGGCGCGAACCCGGGCCGCATCATCCCCGGCGTCCTGCGCTCCTTCGTCGACGCGCACAAGGGCAGCCACCGCATCCGCATCATCGGCGAGCCCATCTGGCCCGGCCGCAGCGAGATCGAGTACCCGGCGTGCGTCCAGCACGAGGCCCTGCTCAACCTCGCCTTCAACGGCCGACCCGTCACCAAGCTGTGCCCCTACGACACCGAGGGGCTGAGCCGGCAGGCCATCGCCGACGCGCGGGCCACCCACCCGGTGCTCATCGACCGCACCGGCCGCCACCCGAGCGACCAGTACGACCCCGACCGCATCCTCGACCAGTACAACCGGCCGCTCGCGCCCGCGCCGAAGCATGCCATCGAGCGCACCGCCGACCGCTACACGCTCGACAACGCGCGCTGGTTCGTCACCTCATACGGCCGCGCCCTCGGCATGTCGAGCACGCAGCTCGTCGACCTGGAGATCGTGATCACCGAGCTGCTGACCAACAGCATCTGGCACGGCGGCGGCGTCGGCACCTTCCGGATCTGGACCGAACCGTCGCAGCTCGTCTGCGAGGTCAGCGACTCCGGCCACATCACCGACCCGCTCGCGGGCCGCATGCCCACCGACGACAACCAGTTCCACGGCCGCGGGCTCGTGCTCGTGAACCAGATCGTCGACCTGCTCCTGGTCCACACCAGCCCCCGCGGGACCACGGTCCGGTTCTACCTGCGCCTTCCGGGCGCCTAGCGTTCAGCGCACACCGAACGGGCCGGAAACGCATCGTTTCCGGCCCTGAAGCCGTTCATCGTCCACACCGGCCCCCGCGGGACCACGCCCCGGTTCGACCTGCGGCTCCCGGGCGCCTGGCGTTCAGCGCACACCGAACGGGCCGGAAACGCATCGTTTCCGGCCCGGAGGATCCTCGGTTCGAGCAGAACAGGCCCGAATGACGGTTCCGGCCCGCACCGCCCTCAGCCCGCTAGCCGTCCATGGAATCGGCGAGTTCTTCCCTGAGTTCGTTCAGCGTCCGGCTGAGCAGCCGGGACACGTGCATCTGCGAGATGCCGACCTCTTCGGCGATCTGCGTCTGGGTCATGTCGCCGAAGTAGCGCAGCGCCAGGATCTTGCGCTCGCGCTGGGGGAGCTCCTGGATGAGCGGGGCGAGCGACTCGTGGTTCTCGACCAGTTCGAGCGCGCTGTCCTCGCTGCCCATCGTCTCGGCCAGCGGCAGCCGGCCGTCGTCGTCGAACGGGGTCTCGTCGAGTGAGACCGGCCGGTACGCCTGCCGCGCCTCGAGTCCTTCGACGACCTCGCGCTCGGTGATGCCGAGGTGGTCGGCGAGTTCGGCCTCCGTCGGGGGCCGGCCGAGTTCCTGCGCGAGGTCCGCGCCAGCGTTGTTGAGGGAGAGGCGCAGCTCCTGAAGGCGGCGGGGGACCCGCATCGGCCAGGTGGTGTCGCGGAAGTGTCGCCGTACCTCGCCCATGACGGTGGGGACGGCGAAGGAGAGGAAGTCCGAGCCCTTGCTCGGGTCGAAGCGGTCGACGGCGTGGATCAGGCCGACGGAGGCCACCTGGACGAGGTCGTCCTTGGCGATGCCCTTGCCGGAGTACCGCCGGGCGATGTGCTCCGCGAGCGGCAGGTAACCCGTGACGAGCTGGTCCCTGACCTCCGACCGCCTAGGGTCGTCCAGTTCGAGTCGCTCGAGCTCCTCGAACAGCGGTTCGAGATGTCCGTAGTCGTCGGACTTGGTCTTGCGCTGTTCTTGTGTCGTGTCGGTCATGAGATCGTCGTCCTCCCGTTTCGCTGTGGGACCGGGGCGCAGACGCCATGCGGTTGTCCGTCTATTTGCTCCAGTGGCGCTGAGGACGGGGGTGTCCTCCAATGCCGTTTCCAACATCATAAGAGCAGTCACCGCGAATGTCACCTACCAGGTGGTAACCTATTTAATAAACCCGTTTGTGATGCACATCACAATACTTTTCCGGACGAGAGGACGGTGATTTAGAGTAATCAGTCTGTGGCACTATTGAGTCCGAGTCGCCCATGTGCCACGGGACACCTGCAAACGCCTTTGCGGGCCCTCTTATACTTGTGCGACCAATCTCGGACGCTTCGGAGGAGACCAGGCTTGGGAGCAGGGACTGGAAATGCAGGGGACGAACCGTTCTACCACCCTGCGCTGTACTACTCCGGGCCCGCCGAATACCTCGCCGGCACCGTGCCGTTCATCGAGGCGGCGCTCGCGGCCGACGAGCCGGTAGCCGTCTCGGTGCCCGGACCCAACCTCGAACTCCTCCGCGACGCCCTGGGCGCCTCCGGTGAACGCGTCCTCATGCTCGACATGACCAAGGAGGGCGCCAACCCCGGGCGCATCATCCCCGGCGTGCTCCGCGACTTCGCCGACCGGCACCCCGACCGGCGCGTCAGCATCATCGGCGAGCCGATCTGGGGCACCCGCAGCGACATCGAATACCCCGCGTGCGCCCAGCACGAGGCGCTCATCAACCTCGCCTTCGCCGGCCGCGACGTCGCCATCCTGTGCCCCTACGACGTCGACGCCCTCGACGACCGCGCGATCGCCGACTCCCTCGCCACGCACCCGGTCCTGATCGACGGCAAGGGCCGCCGCGACAGCGCCCACTACGACCCCGAGCGGATCATCGAGACCTACAACCGCCCGCTCCCGCCCCCGCCGAAGCACGCCGTCGAACGCGGCGTGGACCGCGACTCGATCGACAACGCCCGCTGGTTCACCGCCTCCTACGGCCGCAACGCCGGGCTCTCCGCGAACCGGCTCGTCGACCTCGAGATCGCCGTGACCGAGCTGGTCACCAACAGCGTCCGCTACGGCGGCGGCTCGGCCCTGCTCCGGATCTGGACCGACGGCGACCTGCTCGTCTGCGAGGTCAGCGACGCCGGGCACATCACCGACCCGCTCGTCGGGCGCCGCCCGGTCGACGACTACTCGCAGGGCGGCGGCCTCCTGCTGGTCAACCATGTCGTGGACCTGCTGCGGACCCACACCGGGCCGGACGGCACCACGATGCGCTTTCACCTTGGGCTGCAATAGAAACTGTTTCATAGGCGGTGCGCCGAAATCTCGTCTAGCCTTCCCGGGACACCCGAGAAGGAGACCGCATGAGCATGACCCCGAACGAGACCACCGTCCCCCTGCTTCCCTGCGCTTCCGGCGAGGAGACCACCGCCTTCTTCAAGTCCCTGGGGTTCGCGGTGACCTACGAGCAGTACCGGCCCTACCTCTACCTGGTGTTCGAGCTGAGCGGCTTCGCGCTGCACTACGGCAAGACGCCCAAGGGCACCGACCCGGCGAACGAGGACGCGGGCGGCTGCCTGGTCTTCGTCGACGACGTCGCCGCCTACCACGCCCACTTCACCGCGGCGATGCGCGCGGCGCACGGGAAGGTCCTCGCCAAGGGCCTGCCGCGCATCACCAGGTACCGGCCCGGCGCCTCCCGCTTCACCCTCATGGACCCCAACGGGAACAGCATCCTGTTCGTCCAGCGCGACGAGCCCATGGAACTCGAGTACGGCGGTGACAGGTCGCTGCCGCCGCTCCAGCGGGCCCTCGACAACGCCCGCATCTTCCGCGAGTTCAAGAACGACGACAAGGCCGCGTTCCGGACCGTCACCTCCGCGCTGCGCCGCCACGGCGACGCGGCCGCGGTCGACCGCGCGACCGCGCACGCCGTCCTCATCGAACTCGCCGTGGCCCTCGGTGAACGCGAGCGCATCCCCGACCTCAAGGCCGGACTCGAAGCGCTCCTGCCCGGACTGGACGAGGACGAGCGGCGGCGGGTCGCCGAGGAGGCGAGCCTCGCCGACGGACTCGAAGCCTGGATCGCGAAGCAGTGAGGGGGCGGAGCCGCACGGCTCCGCCCCGTCGACCGATCGCCCTAACCGGGCGGCCTCGACGAGCGCGTTCACCCGGGCGCGCTCGTCCCGGCCCCAGGTCTCCCTGGTCAGCAGGATGCCGACCAGACCCACCAGCGCCGCGGCGAGGTACAGCACCGACGCGCCGGGCCAGCCGAACCGGCCCACGAGCGCGGCCGCCAGGAGCGGCGCGAAGCCGCCCAGGGCCGCCGCGACCTGGTAGCCGAGCGAGGCGCCGGAGGTGCGGGTCGCGGTGCGGAACTGCTCGGTGAGGAGCGACCCCTGCGCGCCCGTGAGGGAGGCGTGGATGACGCCGATGCCGATGATGAACACCGTCACGACGAGCACCGGTTCACCGTCGTTCGTCAGCAGGTACATGGGGAACGCGAACAGCGCCGCCGCGATGCACCCGGCGATGTACACAGGGCGCCTGCCGATCCGGTCGGTGAGGCTGCCGGCCAGGAACGTCACCGCGATCGCCGTGATGCTCGCGGCCGTGATCGCGCCGAGCGCGACCGGCCGCAGCTCCGGGTCCCGCTCTGAGATGTAGTTCAGCAGGTAGGTGGCCGTCGAGTAGTACGCGAAGGACTCGACCACGCGCAGGGCGATGACGCGCAGGATGCCGCGCCAGTCGTCGCGCAGCGTCGCGAGGAACGGGTTCTTCTCGGTCTTCCCGGTCGCCTGCGCCTCCTGGAACTCCGGGGACTCGGACAGGCGCGAGCGCACGATCAGCGCGACGATGACGAGCACGGCGCTGAACAGGAACGGCGTGCGCCACTGCCAGTCGCCTTCGAGTGTCGCGCTCCAGGCGAACATGCCGCTGGCGAGCGCGATGCCGAGCGGGTTGCCCGACTGCGGGATCGCGGCGAACATGCCGCGGCGGTGCCATGGTGCGTGCTCGTACGCCATGGTGATCGCGCCGCCCCATTCGGCGCCGAACGCGAGGCCCTGGATCATGCGGACCACGGTGAGGATGATCGGCGCGGCGGCGCCGATCTGCGCGTACGTCGGCATGAGGCCGATGGCGAAGGTCGCGGCGCCCATGACGATCATGGCGCCGACGAGGACCGGCTTGCGGCCGTAGCGGTCGCCGAGGTAGCCGCCGATCGCGCCGCCGAGCGGGCGCATGACGAATCCGACGGCGAGGGTCGCGAACGCGAGGAGCGTGCTCGTGAGCGGGTCGTCGGAGGGGAAGAAGACGGTGCCGAAGTAGAGTGCGGCGGCCGTGCCGTAGGCGATGAAGTCGTAGTTCTCGACGCTCGTGCCGGCGGCCGCGGCGATGGCGGTCTTGACGCGGTCCTTCGAACCGAGGGGGCTGCGTATGGGGGCGGTTGCCGTCTGGGACACGGGGATCTCCTTTGATCGGTTGAGAGTGGACGGTTCCGGGTCAGTCGAGGGCGTTGAGCTTGGCGACTCGGCGGCGGGTGTCCTCGTCGTCGTCGAACACGGCGTCGAGGAACTCGCGCACGATGTCGGGGACGAGCGCGTGCGGGACGAGCCAGGCGCCCATGGCGATGGCGTTCGCGTCGTCGTGCTCGACGGCCTGGTGCGCGGAGTACGGCTCGTGGGCGAGTCCGCAGCGGATGCCGGGGAGCTTGTTGGCGGCCATGACCGCGCCTTGGCCGGTGCCGCACACGAGGATCGCGCGGTCGGCGCGCCCGTCGAGGACCGGACCGCAGGTGGCCTGCGTGATGTCGGGGAAGTCGACGGGGTCGGTGCCGTCGGTCCCGCAGTCGAGGACCTCGTGCCCCAGGCCTTCGATGACCTGGCGGACGGTGTCCTTCATGGGGAAGCCGGCGTGGTCGGCTCCGAGCGCGATCCTCATCGGGCGGTGTTCCTTTCGGTCGGGTTCGGTTGCGGCGGAAGGGCGCTGCCGACGGTCGGCGGAGCGGCCGCGCGCCGGTCGGGTGGTTCGGCGCCGGCCTGCGCGGGGTGCGGCCCGGCGGCGCCGGCGCGCTCGGCGAGCGCATCAGTCGCGGCCCTGGCGGTACCGGAGGACGCCGCGGAATCCGGGCCCGCGGAGAGGGATTCGACCTCGGCCTTCGCGGGGATCGACGGCGAGGCTCCGGGCCTGGTGACCGCGAGCGAGGCGGCGTCCAGGGCGCGCCGGAGCCGCTCGCGCAGCGGCAGACCGGCGAGTGCGGCGAAGTACCCGGCGAAGGTGTCCCCGGCCGCCGTGGTGTCGACGGCCTCGACCCGGCGCGCCGGCGCGAGGCCGGTCTCGCCGCCGACCCGGTAGGCCGCGCCCGCGGCACCGAGGGTGCAGATGACGTCGGCGCCCGTCGCTCGGGCGACGCCGTGCAGCAGCGCGTCGGTTCCCGCGGCGGATCGGGCAGCGGCGGTGACGCCGTGCAGCCTGGCGACCTGCATCAGCTCGTGCTCGTTGACCAGGAGGAGGTCGTGCCCGGGCACCAGCTCCTCGGCCGTCTCAGGTGCGGGGGCCGCATTCCAGACGACCGCCGCGCCCGCTTCGCGGGCCAGTGCCGCGGCGAGCCGCGACGTCGCGGCCGGGATCTCGTTCTGGAGCAGGACCACGTCGCCGGGACGCAGCGCGAGGCACGCTTCCCTCACGGCCGCTTCGGGAATCGCGTGGTTGGCTCCGGGCAGGACGACGATCGAGTTCTCGGCCGCGTCGTCGATGAACACGAAGGCGCGCCCTGACGGCGTCCCGTCCAGGCGGGCGACACCGCCGGTGTCGATGCCGTCGGCGTCGAGTGCGGCGAGCATCGCGCCGCCGTCCCGCGTCCCGACCGCGCCGACCATGCGCACGTCCGCCCCGGCGCGGGCGGCGGCGACGGCCTGGTTCGCGCCCTTGCCGCCGAGCGCGGTGTCCGCCGAGCGGGCGCTCAACGTCTCGCCGGGACCGGGGAAGCGCGGGACCCGCACGGCGTCGTCGATGTTGACGCTGCCGACGACGAGGACGCGAGCGGCCCGGCGGCCACCTGGGCGGGTTTCAGTACCGGTCGAAGGAGCGCTCGATCGGCTCCCGGCGTCGACCGCCGCCGGTACACGCCGGTCCGGGCCGGGGCCGGCCGGCGCGGGCGGCGTCGCCGCGCGGTGCGGCGGCGTGCCGCGACCAGCGGGCCCGGATGCCCTGGCGCTCATGCCGCCGCGCCTTCGGAGCGGTCGACGAACGTCGTCGGGATGCGCTCGGAGGCGGCGGTGCCGCCGCCGATGAGGCTGAGGAGGCCGCGGACGCCGGCGCGGCCGATGCCCGTGGCGTCGTTGCGGACGGCGCTCACGGGCGGAGACATGAACGCGAACCATTCGACGTCGTCGAAGGAGACGAACTCGATGCGCGAGGCCGCTTCGGCGCCGAGGCGCTCGCGCACGGCCCGCATGGCGCCGAGGGTCGTCTGGCCGTTGGCGCCGAACACGGCCGTGGGCGTGACACCGCGGTCGAGAATGCGGCGCATCGCCGCTTCGGCGCCGTCGGCGAGGAAGTCGCCGGCGTCGATGAGCGCGTCATCGGTGCTGATGCCGTGCGCTTCGCGCCCGGCCAGGTACGCGTCGTGGCGCTCGGCGCCGGTGGAGAAGCTCTCCGGGCCGCCGATGAAGGCGACGTCGCGGTGCCCGCGCCGCTGGAGCCAGGCGAGGGCCTGGGCGACGCCGCCGGCGTTGTCCGTGCCGTAGAGGGGCGCGTCCACGCCGTCGATCGACCGGTTGAGCAGGACGATCGGCAGGTTCGCGGCGATCAGCGCCTCGAGGCGGGGCGTCTTGGGGCCCTGCGGGGACAGCAGGAGCCCGTCGATGCGCTGCGCCGCGAAGACGTCGAGCACGGCGTCGGCCTGCGCTGCGTCCTCGTTGGCGTTCGCGAGGATCACGGTGTAGCCGTGGGCGCGCGCCTCCTGCTCGGCCGCGTGGGCGAGTTCGGAGAAGAACGGGCTGCGGATGTCGGAGACGAGCAGCCCGAGCACGTCGGTGCGGGCGCGGCGCAGGGAGCGGGCCGGGCCGTTCGCGATGTAGCCGAGTTCGGCCGCGGCCGCGAGCACGCGGCGGCGCGAGTCCGGGGACGTCTGGGGGCTGCCGCTCAGGACCCGGGATGCCGTGCCGACGGCGACTCCGGCCCGCGCCGCGACGTCTTTGATCGTGGCCACCTGTCCCACCTCTCTGTCGTTGCGGGTCTGCCGTTGCAGGTGCCTCCGCCTTCACGAAAGCGGAGCTATGGAAACGATTCCATGACGGAAACGTTTCCAACGTAGCACCGGCGCCTCCGGGAGCGCAAGACCGAGTGCCCCGGTCCCACCTCCCGGGCGTCCCTCGAGACCCACTGACAACCCCCGGAACCGTTGCGCTCCAATGCAATGAATTACGCGGATTCGAGGACAGAAATGATCTTCCGGTTCGCTTAGAATTCGTACGCAGAGCCAGGGAATATCCAATCTGAGCCACACTGGGAGCATGGGTGGAGTTTCGGTTGCTAGGTCCCTTTGAGGCGCGGCATCAAGGCGAACCGGTGGAGATCCGCGGACTGACGTATCCGAAGATCCTGGCCCTGCTGCTGCTCGGAGACGGAACGGCCGTCTCGGTCGAGCGCATCGTGGAGGCGCTGTGGGACGACTCGCCCCCGTCGACCGCGCGGCGGCAGGTCCGCAATCGCGTCGCCTCGCTTCGCAGGGTACTCAAGGGACACGGACACGATCCGATTCAGACTGTGGCGCAGGGCTACCGGATCCCCTCCGACCAGGTGCACTGCGACTGCTGCGCCTTCACGGCCCTGTCGCAGCGGGCCAGGGCGCAGGCCGATGCCGCAGATCTCGAAGGGGCCGTGCGGACCATGGACGACGCACTCGCGGTGTGGACCGGACCGGCCCTGATGGGCCTCACCGGAAAGGTCTTCGAAGCGTCTTCGCACCGGCTCGAGGAATCGCGCTACATCGCGATCGAATCGCGCGCGTCCTGGCAACTGCGTCTCGGGCGGTCCGACGTGATCATCGGCGAACTCTCCGAACTCGTCGCCTCGAAACCGTACCGGCAGCAATTGCTGTACCTGTACATGTCCGCACTCCAACTGAGCGGCAGGGCGGCCGAGGCGCTGAAGGCGTACGAGATCCACCGGCTGCGGTTGAACGAGGAACTCGGCATCGAGCCCGGACAGGCGCTCCAGCGCCTCTATGTGTCCATATTGCGCGACGAGCAGCCGTTCGCCGACAGTCGGTTCCCGAGCCTCTGAACGGGGAGGCGCCCGGGCCTCGACGAGGCCCGGGCGCGGAGCGCACTGAATCCAGCGGTCAGATCAGCAGTGGACGTTCGCCCCGTTGCCGACGAGCAGGCTGTCCTTGATCCAGCCCTGGACTCCGGTGTTGTAGTCGTACACGTGCGACCAGGTGCCGCCGGTGCCCGAGACCCAGCAGTCGTACTGGAGCGTGTGCGACGCCTGGGCCTGGCCGACGATGGTGCACGCCGGGTTGGTGTTGTGGGGCCCGGTGCGGATGTTGACGCCGTTCCCGGTGGTCGAGCCGAGCCGGCCGTCCAGGATCGACCAGGCGTGGTTGCAGTTGCTCTGGGCGCCGATGTCGGCGGTCGCCCCGGCCGGCTCGGCGCCGGCCTGGGTGGCAGAGAATCCGACGGCGGCGAGAGCGAACGCGGCGCCGGCCGCGAGCCCTGCGAGCCTTCTGGCGAAGGGTTTCACTGGCATTCCTCCTTGAGGTGTGGAACCTACGGATCGATACTCGCGTCATCGCGCACAGTGACGGCATCTGCGGGGAACACGGCGCGCACAACCGCCGCACAACGCCTGGCGGAAACGGGTTTGCGGCGCGGACGGTTCGGTGGCACGCTGCGGTGCATGCCGTCCCAGTACGAGGTCCGCGCCGACTTCGACGCCCGCACCGTCGTGATGTACCAGGCGTTCCCGCCCGCGATCGCCGACGCGGCGCTGCGGGCCGGACGGTTCACCGCGCCGTTCTCGTTCAACCGGATGACGTGGATCAAGCCGTCGTTCCTGTGGCTCATGCACCGCAGCAACTGGGCCCGCAAGCCCGGGCAGGAGCGGATCCTCGCCGTGCGGATCACCCGCGAGGGCTGGGAGGCGGCCCTCGCGCACGCGGTGCCCACCACCGGCGACCCGGCGGCGCTCGCGGCGGCGGCCGTGCACGTCCAATGGGACCCCGAGCGCTCGGTCCGCGGCGCGGCGCTCAACCACTACAGCATCCAGGTCGGCGTCGGCCGGCACCTGATCCGCACCTTCGCCGAGGAGTGGGTGGTCGGGCTGACCGATCTCACGCCGCAGGTCCGCAAGGCCGCCGAGCTGGTCCGCGGCGGCGGCGCCGCGCGGGCGCAGCGGATGCTGCCGCCCGAGCGGGTCTACCCGCTCGATCCTGAACTGGCGCGGCGCATCAGCCCGTGACGCGCCGAGACCGGGCGCGGCCGGGTCAGCGCTTGACGGCCGCTCGGACGGCCTCGTCCACCGTCCACGCCGAGCCGTTGACGTTGCTGAGGACGACGGTGTTCACGTCGAGCCCGGGATAGCGCCGGATGAGCGCCTCGGCGCCGGGATCGGCGCCTTCGGCGCCGTACGCGCGCCGCTCGCCCTCGCCGAACAGGAAGACCCCGAGCCCCATCGAGGTGGACCTGCCGACGTGCACGTGCGGGCGCAGCGCCTGCTCCAGGAGGTCGGGCTTGACGAGTTCCCCTGCCGCGTAAGCGGTCAGGAAGCGGTCGAGGTCGCGGGCGGAGGAGAACGCGCCGCCGTCCGGTGCGCCGACCGAGGGCGTGGCGAACACGTTGGTGCGCCACGGCTCGCCGGGCGCGGAGGGCCGCAGGTATCCGGTCGCGACGTCGGGCCGGACCTGGTCGGCGGCGAAGAGCCCGCTCCGGTCCATGCCGGCGGGGGAGAAGACCCGGTCGCCGACCGCGGTGGCGTAGTCGGTGCCGGCGACGTCCTCGACGACCAGGCCCAGCAGGATGAACCCCGCGTTGGAGTACTGGAACCGCTCGCCCGGTGCGCGGTAGGGCGCGAGGGACGCGAACAGCGGGAGGTAGTGGACCGGTTCGACGACGCGGTAGACCGGGAGGTCCCGCCACAGGGCCGCGAACTCCTCGACCCACGCGTCGGTGGCGGTCTCCTCCTCGAAGTAGTCGGCGATGCCGGAGGTGTGCGTCAGCAGGTGCCGGACGGTCACGTCGTCCCGGAGCGTGCTCGGCCGCCGCTCGGGCGGCAGGACCGATGCGACGGCGGTGTCGAGCGCCAGGCGCCCCTCGGCGACGAGGTCGAGGACGGCGACGGCGGTGAAGATCTTGGTGACCGATCCGAGCGCGAACCGGGTGCGGTCGCCGATCGGTGCGCCCCAGGCGCGGTCGGCGAGGCCGCGGTGCGCCTCGTAGACCGTCCGTCCGGCCCGCGTGATGAGGACCGAGCCGGAGAAGTCGCGTTCGGCCGCGAGCCGGTCGAGTTCGCGGTCGAGGGCGTCGCCGAGTTCACTGGTCTGCATGTCCACAGTCTCGGGGGTGCGGAGGGCGGGGGCAACTGAGTATCGTCTGAGCGGGTGTGCGCGACCCGACGGGCAGTGAACGTGAAATAAACTCCTATGATCAGCTTGCCCGGACGGTGATCCACACCCATGCGAGGCGATCGACGATCCGAAGGGGGAGGCGTGGGTGACAAAGGCCGTCCGGCGCCGAAAGGCAAGGTTCCCGCGACCATCTACGACATCGCCCGGATCACGGGCGTCAACCCCTCCACGGTGTCCCGGGCGCTGAACCAGCCCGGCCGCGTCAGCGCCAGCACCGAGCAGCGCATCCGCGAGGCCGCCGCCGACCTGGGCTACCGCACCAATCCGATGGCCCGCGCGCTCCCGACGGGCAAGACCGGGACGCTCGGCCTGCTCGTCTCCGACCTCACCAACCCGGTCTACTTCGACCTGGTGCGCGGCGCCGAGCGGATCGCCCGCGAGCACGACACCATGCTCATCTTCGCCGACTCGCAGGAGTCCGCCGAGCTCGAGCGCTCGACGGCCGAGCGCCTCCAGATCGCCGTCGACGGACTGCTCCTGGTGGCCTCGCGCCTCGAGGACGCCCAGATCCAGGAGCTGGCCGCCGTGAAGCCGCTCGTCGCGGTCAACCGGCCGGTCCCGGGCGTGCCCTCGGTCGCCCCGGACGTGCAGCCGGGCATGGTCGAGGCGGTCGACCTGCTCCACGGGCTCGGCCACCGCCGCATCGCCTACCTCGCCGGCCCCGAGGCGTCCTGGATGAACGGGATGCGCTGGGTGACCGCGCACGACCTCGCGGTGGACCGCGGCATGTCCATCGTGGAGATCCAGTCCTCCGCGCCGACCCGCGAGGGCGGCACCGAGGCGTTCGCCGCCGTGATGGCCGCCGACGTCACCGCCGTGCTCGCCTACAACGACCTCGTCGCGCTCGGCCTGCTCGGCGCGTGCCTGGAGCACGGCGTGGCGGTGCCGCGGGACCTCAGTCTCATCGGCTTCGACGACATCTTCGGCGCCGACCTGTCCGCGCCGGCGCTCTCCACCGTCCGGTGCTCCTGGGGCGACATGGGCGAGCGGGCCGTCGCGAAGCTCATCGGCGCGATCGGGGGCGACGCCGGCGGTGCCGAGCTGAACCTCCCGACCGAGTTCGTCTCCCGCGCCTCGGTCGCCGCGCCCGGCCGCTAGCGGACGCGGACCGCGCCCGGCCGGACCTCGGCCGTGAACGCCGAAGTCTCGCCGAGGTCGTCGCCGTCGATCTCCAGCACCAGCGGCTGCGACAGCTCGACCTCCACCCGCCGCGCCCGCGCGTGTTCGGCGGTGTCGGCGCTGGCGGCGCGGTCCCGGCCGGTGAGGAGGCGCCGGACCCCGTTGTCCCACACGAACGACCGGAGCGTGTCGAGCCACTGGCCGATGCCGTCGGCGCTGAGCAGCAGCAGGTCGAGCTCGCCGTCCGCCGGATCGGCGTCGGGGAGCAGGCGGATGCCGCCCTGGAGCGTCCCGCAGTTGCCGACCAGGAGCGTGTGCCCGGCGGTGCGCACGGCCTCGCCGCCGTCGACGGCGAGACCGATGTCGACCACCTGCGTGGCGTTCACGGCCCGCCCCAGCGACTCCACATAGGCCAGCCAGCCGACCCGGCTCTTGAGGTCCTCGTCGGTCTCGGCGATCATGTGCGCGTCGATCCCGAAGCCGGCCATGACGGCGAACGCGCAGCGGACCGGTTCGCCGTCGATCTCGGCCTCGACCCAGCCGAGGTCGATCGGCCGCGACTCGCCATGGAAGGCCCGCTCGAGCGCGTTCGCGGGGTTGTTCAAGGGGATGCCGAGATTCCTGGCGAGGAGGTTGCCGGTGCCCTGCGGGACGATCCCGAGCTCGGCCCTGGCCCCGCGCTCGGCGAGCCGCTCGGCGACGGCGCGGACGGTCCCGTCCCCGCCGACCGCGACGACCGCCTCGGCGCCCGCATCGAGGGCCGCGTCGGCGGCGCTGCGGCCGGGGTCGTCGGGGCTCGTCTCGTGCCACGAGAGCGCCGCGTCGGTGGGCGGCAGCGCCTTCCTGAGGTCGTCGCGTGCGGTCTTCGCCGGGTTCCACACGATCGCGATCCGGTCGTCCGCCATCACCTCTCCTTGCCCCCCATCGGGTTCAGCGCCCCCCAGCCTAGCGGTCTCACGGAACCTCGACGACGACCTTCCCCCGATTGTCGCCGGCCGCGATCCGCGCGAACGCCGCCGGCGCCTCGGCCAGCGGGTAGACCCGGTCGACGACCGGCGCGGCGGCGCCGTCGAGCACCAGCGCGGTCACCTCCTCCAGATGGGCGCGCGACTGCGGCACGGCCAGGACCCTGACCCGCTTCCCGGCGCGCCAACCGGCGGTCGGCCCCGCGATGAGCGTCGCCAGCAGGATCCGTGTGCGGCCGCCGACCATGAGGTAGGCGCCGCCGGGACGCAGCGCCCGCTGCACGCGGTACGGCGAGCGGTGGGCGATCAGGTCGATGATCCGGTCGTAGCGGCCGCGGCGCTCGGCCCAGTCCTCCGCTTCGAAGTCGATCGCCTCGTCGGCGCCGATCTGCCGCAGGTAGTCGGCCTTGTCGGCGCGGTCGACGGCCGTCACCTCGGCGCCGAAGTGCTTGGCGAGTCCGACGACGAGCGCGCCCCCGGCGCCGCCGGCGCCGTTGACCAGGACCGCATCGCCGTCCTTGACGCCCTTGGTCGCCCGGAGCGCGATGCAGCCCGCCTGCGGGAGCGCCGCGGCGTCGACGAAGGACAGACCCGGCGGCTTGCGGGCGAGCAGGTTCGGCGGCGTGGCGACGTACTCGGCCAGGCCCCCGCGGTATCCGGCCAGCTCGCCGAACACCTCGTCGCCGGGCGCGAACTCGGTCACGGCCGCGCCGACCGCCGCGACCACGCCGGCCACATCGGACCCGGGCACCGGCTTCCGGGGGCGCCGCAGCCCGCCGAGGCGCGCGTAGAAGGGGCTGCCGGCGAGGTTCTCGCGGTCCGATCCGTTGAGGGACGCGGCCCGGACCTTGATGAGCACCTCGCCGTCGGCGGGGACGGGTTCGGGCAGCTCGCCCAGTTCGACGAGGTCGGGTGTTCCGTAGCGCTCTTGGATGACGGCTCGCATGACGGGCTCCTGTCTCGCGCCGACAAGGGGTGTGTCCAGCATAGACGGACCGGGCGCAGCGGCCGGTCCGCGCGGCGACCCACAGTACGGGACTTCGAGGACCGTCGATGAAATTTATTCTCCCTAGGCGTTGACTTGCGGCTCAGTTCATCGTAATTTTCTTCATAAGGAACGTTTGATGAAAGGAATTCTCGGTGGCGATGACGGTGCGGAACCTGGGGGTGGTCGGTCGGCTCCGGACGGAGTTGGCGACGCTTCCCGATGCGCTGCAACGGGTTGCAATGCAGATCCTGGAGGACCCGGACGCGGCGACGCGGGCGTCCATCGCCGATCTCGCCGAGCGCGCGGGCACCTCGACGGCGACGGTGACGCGGTTCTGCCGGGTGCTCGGGTTCTCCGGGTACGCGGCGCTGCGCGTCGCGCTCGCCGCCGAAGGCGGGCGGGCCGAGCAGGCGCGGTGGGAGACCGACATCGACCGCGAGATCGAGCCCGAAGACCCGCTGGACCGGGTGCTCGACATCGTGGCCGGCGCCGACTCGCGGGCGATCCAGGAGACCGCGGCGCGGCTCGACCTCGAACGGATCGACCGGGTCGCCCAGGCGGTGGCCGAGGCCGGACGCGTCGAACTCGTCGGCTTGGGCAGCAGCGGCACGGCTGCACGCGAGCTCGCGTTCCGCCTCGAGCGCATCCGCGTGCCCTGCTGGTTCCGGCCCGACGCGCACACCGCGCTCACGAACGCGGCGCTGCTGCGGCCCGGCGACGTCGCGATCGGGCTCTCGCACAGCGGCCGGACCCGCGAGGTCGTCGAGGTCCTCGCCGAAGCGCGCGAGCAGGGCGCGCTGACCGTGGCCGTGACCTCGTTCGAGCGCTCGCCGATGGCGCAGGCCGCCGACGTGGTACTCACGACCGCCGTTCACGAGACGACGTTCCGCCTCGCCGCGCTCTCGGCGCTGCACTCGCAGCTCCTGGTGCTCGACCTCATCTACGTGGCGGTCGCGCAGCGCACCTACGAGCGCACCACCGAGGCGTTCGAGGTCACCGCGCGGGCCGTCCGCGCTCACCGCTTCGCCGACGAACCGAACCGCAACCGCCGAAACCGATCCCAGGAGGACCAGTGACCGACCAGACCGCCCGCGTCACCGGCCGGGCCTATCTCGACCTCGTCAGCGCGGCGATCCGGCGCGTCGGGGAGGAGCAGGCCGAGGCCGTCGGCGAGGCCGCGCGGCTCATCGCCGACTCGATCGCGGCCGGCGGCGTCCTTCAGGCGTTCGGGTCCGGGCACTCCGAGGCGCTCGCGATGGAGCTGGCAGGGCGCGCCGGCGGCCTCGTGCCCTCCAACAAGATCGCCCTGCGCGACCTCGTGCTCGTCGGCGGCCTTCCGACGGAGACGCTCGAAGACCCGTTCCTGGAGCGCAAGCCCGAAGTCGCGCACCGGCTCCTGGCGACCGTGGCGACCGAGCCGGCCGACGTGTTCGCGATCGCCTCGAACTCCGGCATCAACGGCGTCGTCGTCGAACTCGCGCTCCAGGTCAAGGAGCGCGGCCACCCGCTGATCGCCTTCACCTCGGCCGAGCACAGCGCCAAGACCGCCTCCCGACACCCGTCGGGCCGGCGCCTGAGCGAGATCGCCGACGTCGTCCTCGACAACGGCGCCCCCTACGGCGACGCCGCGATGCCGCTGCCCGGCGGCGGCGCGGTCGGGGCGGTCTCGTCCGTGACCGCGGCCGTGCTCGCGCAGATGGTCGTCGGCGAGGCCGTGCAGCGCCTCATCGACGCCGGGCACACCCCTCCGGTCTACCTGTCCGCCAACATCCCCGGCGGCGACGAGCACAACCTCAGCCTGGAGGCCCGGTACGCCGGGCGCATCCGGCGCACTGCCTGAACAAACCTCCCGAAAGGCCCCCTCATGTACGCGCATCCCTCCCGCCGCTCGCTCCTGCGAGCCTCCACAATGGCCGGTGCGGCGGCCGTCCTGTCCGGCTGCGTCACCGCCGGCGGCGACGACCCCGCCCCGCAGGCGACCGGCGCCGTCACCGACGACAACCCGCTCGGCGTCCCCGACGGCGCCGACCTCGAGGTCGTCATCTTCAACGGCGGCTACGGCGAGGAGTACACCCGGCACGCCGTCACCCTCTACGAAGAGCGCCACCCCGACGCCACGGTCACCCACGAAGGGCTCCAGAAGGTCGGCGAGGTCCTCCAGCCCCGCTTCGTGTCCGGCGAACCCCCGGACGTCGTCGACAACTCCGGCGCCGGGCGCCTCGACATCGCCGCGCTCGCCGCCGCCGGGCAGCTCACCGACCTCGCCGACCTCCTCGACGCGCCCAGCCTCGACGACCCCGCCGTCCCGGTCCGGGACCTCCTGCTCCCCGGCGTCGTCGAGGACGGCACCCTCGACGGGACCGTCCGCTACCTCAACTACTCCTACGTGGTCTGGGGCCTGTGGTACTCCCGCTCCCTCTTCGACCGGCACGGCTGGAGCGTGCCCGCCACCTGGGACGACATGCTCGCCCTCTGCGAGGACATCAAAGGCGCCGGCATCGCCCCCTGGACCTGGCAGGGCAAGTACCCCGAGTACATGATGGACCCGCTCCAGTCCCTCGCCGCCAAAGCGGGCGGCATCGAACTCGTCCACGCCATCGACAACCTCGAACCCGACGCCTGGCGGCACGAGGCCGTCCTCGCCGCCGCGGATGCGATCCACCGCCTCGCCGCCGGCGGGCACTTCCTCGAAGGCTCCGAAGGACTCTCGCACACCGAGGCCCAGAACGCCTGGTGCAGCGGCCGAGCCGCGTTCATCCCCTGCGGGTCCTGGATCGAAGGCGAGCAGCAGGACGTCACCCCCGAGGGCTTCGACATGGCCATGGCCGCCGTCCCCGCCCTCACCGCCGCCGACGCCCTCCCGAACGGCGCCGTGCAAGGCGCCAGCAGCGAGTCCTTCCTCGTCCCCGCCCAGGCCCGGAACCCGCGCGGCGGCCTCGAATACCTCCGATGCCTGTTCTCGGGCGAGGTCGCCCGCGGCTTCGCCGAATCCGCCAAGGCCATGCCCGTCGTCCGCGGCGCCACCGACGGCCTCGACCTCGCCCCCGGCCTCGCCTCCGTCGCCGCCGCGCTCGAGACCGCCGGCGACGACGTCTTCGGATACAAGTACCGCACCTGGTACCCCGAACTCGCCGTCGAAGTCGACACCGCCACCGGCGAACTCCTGGCCGGGCGCGCCGACCCCGAGCAGTGGGCCGACCGCATCCAGGCGGCCGCCGACGCCGTCGCCGCCGACGACTCCATCGCCAAGCACGAGCGCTGAGCACCACGGGGGAGGCGAGCCATGCGACACGGCAAGTACCGGTTCCTGATCGGGGCGCTCGCACCGCCCCTGCTGCTCTACGGCGTGTTCGTCGTATCGCCCTACGCCCAGGCGTTCTACCTCGCCCTCACCGACTGGGACGGCCTCTCCGCCGAAGCCCGCCTCGTCGGCCTCGCCAACTTCACCGACCTCTGGGGCGACCCGCTCTTCCTCGCCGCCCTGCGCAACAACGCATTCCTGCTCCTGGCCGTCCCCACCGCCACGATCGCTCTAGCCCTCTTCTTCGCCGCCTGCCTCACCCTCGGCGGACGGCGCCGGCGCGGCGTGCGCGGCTCAGGCCTCTACCGGATCGTCTACTTCTTCCCGCAGCTCCTGTCCGTGGCGATCCTCGGCGTCCTCTTCCAGTTCGTCTACACCCCGGGCAACGGACTCCTCAACGGCCTCCTCGACGCGGTCGGACTCGACGCCCTCCAGCGGTCCTGGCTCGCCGACCCCGCCACCGCCCTCCCCGCGGTCACGGCCGTGATGGTCTGGTCCGCCGTCGGCTTCTACGTCGTCCTCTTCACCGCCGCAATGGAATCCGTGCCCGCCGACATCGTCGAGGCCGCCGTCCTCGACGGCGCCGGGAACCTCACCGTCTTCCGCCGCATCACCCTCCCGCTCGTATGGGACAGCGTCCAGGTCGCCTACGTCTACCTCGGCATCCTCGCCCTCGACGGATTCGCCCTCGTCCAGATCATGACCGTCGGCCCCGGCGGCCCCGACAACGCCACCGAGGTCATCGGCCTCACCCTGTACCGCGCCGCATTCACCTACGGCGAGTTCGGCTACGCCTCCGCCATGGGCGTCACCCTCTTCTTCATCACCCTCACGCTCACCGCGCTGGCCCTGCGCGCCACCAAGCGAGAGCGGGTGGAACTCGCATGAGGACCCGCATCGCCGACGGCGCCCTCCACCTCGTCCTCGCCGCCTGGGCCGCACTCGTCACGCTCCCGCTCGCCTGGGCCGTCGTCTCGTCGCTCAAGACCGACGCCGAGATCTTCGCCAGCCCCTGGAGCCTCCCCGCCGAACCTCAATGGGACAACTGGATCCGCGCCTGGCGGGAAGCCGGCATCGGCCGCTACCTGCTCAACACCCTCATCGTCGTCGGCGGCGCGCTCGCCCTCGTCATGCTCCTCGGCGCCGTCTGCGCCTACTGCCTCGCCCGCTACGACTTCCCCGGCAACCGCCTCGTCTACCACCTGCTCGTCGCCGGAATGCTCTTCCCGGTCTTCCTCGCCCTCGTCCCGCTGTTCTTCGTCGTCGACCAGCTCGGCATGCTCGGCACCTACCACGGGCTCATCCTCGTGTACGCCGCCTACGCGCTGCCGTTCACCGTGTTCTTCCTCCACGCCTTCTTCCGCTCGCTCCCCGCGGCCACCGCAGAGGCCGCGTTCATCGACGGCTGCTCCCACGCCGGCGTCTTCTTCCGCGTCATGCTGCCCATGGCCCGCCCCGGCATGGTCAGCGTCGGCATCTTCAACTTCCTCGGACTGTGGAACCAGTACCTGCTGCCCCTCGTCCTCAACCCCGACCCCGACCGCTACGTCCTCGCCCAGGGCCTCGCCGCACTCGCCGTCAGCCAGGGCTACCGGAGCGACTTCTCCGGCCTCTTCGCCGGACTGATCATCGCGATCCTCCCGGTCCTGCTGGCCTACGTCCTGTTCCAACGGCAGATCCGCGCCGGCCTCACCGCCGGCGCGGTCCGATAACGAGCCCAACCGGAAAGGGAGCTCACCATGTCAACCACCCGCACCCCGCGGCGCCGCATCGCCGGCGTCGCGGCGGCGGCCCTCGCCGTCGCCGCGGCCGCAGCGGTCACCGCGACCATCGCCGACCGCACCGCCGACGCCGCCGAACCCGCCGCCTGCGACGGCGCCCTCTTCGACGACTTCGCGTACGACAACGCCGCCGACCCCGACCTCGCCGCCCGCGGCTGGACCGTCCGCACCAACGCCGGCGGCCCCGGCGTCCCCGGCGCCGCCTGGCCCGCGAGCAACCTCTCGTTCCCCACCACGGACGGCGCCAAGTCGCTCCAGCTCCGCGCCGCCACCGACGGCACGGGCGCCGGAACCAGCCACGCCGAACTCTTCCACCAGCAGAAGTTCTACGAAGGCACCTACGCCGCCCGCGTCAAGTTCGCCGACACCCCGGTCAGCGGCACTGACGGCGACCACCTCGTCGAGACCTTCTTCACCATCACCCCGCTCGACGCGCCGCTCGACCCCGACTACGGCGAGATCGACTTCGAGTACCTGCCGAACGGCGGCTGGGGCGAGACCGGCCCCATCTTCTACCAGACCACCTGGGAGACCTACCAGGCCGAACCCTGGATCGCCGACAACACCCACACCGCCCAGCGCCAGAGCTTCGCCGGCTGGCACGACCTCGTCTTCACCGTCTCCGGCGGCCACGTCAAGTACTACGTGGACGGCGCGCTCGTCGCCGACCACTCCGGGAAGTACTACCCGGAGACGCCCATGTCGATCAACTTCAACCTCTGGTTCATCGACACCGCCGCCCACGCCGGTGGCACCAGCGTCTACCACCAGCAGGTCGACTACGTCATGCACACCGCCGGCGAGGTCCTCAGCCCCGCCCAGGTGAACGCCCGCGTCGCCGGCTACCGCGCTGACGGCGTCGACCACACCGACACCGTCGGCACCGGCGGCGGCGAATGCCCCACCGATCCGCCGACCACCGACGACCCCACGGACCCGCCCACCGGCGCCGACTGCGCCGACGCACCCGACTGGGCCTTCGGCTCCGTCTACACCGCAGGGAACACGGTCGTCCACGAACGCAGCGCCAACGGCGACCCGAGCGGCCCCAAGTCCGGCGACAGCGAGCACCTGTGGCGCGCCAACTGGTGGACCCTGGGCTCCGAACCGGGCTGGACGCCGCAATGGACCGACCTGGGGCCATGCTGATCCCATGAGCAAGCTGGTACTCGGCCTGGACGTCGGCGGGACCTCCTCCCGCGCGATCGTGACCACCCTCGACGGCACCGTGGTCGGCCGGGGCGACGCCGGCGGCGGCAATCCGCTGGCCGTCCCGCCCGACCTCGCCGCCGCGGAGGTCGCCCGCGCCCTGCGCGCGGCCCTGGCCGGTACCGACCCCGCCCGCATCGCCGCCGCGGTCCTGGGCCTCGCCGGAGTCAGCGGCTTCGGCCGGCCCGAGACCGCGGCGGCGTTCCAACGCGTCTGGAACGCCGCCGGCCTCACCTGCCCTGTCCGCGCGGTCGGCGACGCCCAGATCGCCTTCGCCTCGGGCACCGACGCACCGGAGGGCACGGTCCTCATCGCGGGCACCGGCGCGGCCGCCGCCCGCATCGAAGCGGGCCGCATCACCCGCGTCGGCGACGGTCTCGGCTGGCTCCTCGGCGACCTGGGCTCCGGCTACTGGATCGGCCACCGCGCCGCGGTCGAGACGGCCCGGCGACTCCAGGCCGGACTACCGTCCACAATGCTCACCGACTCGGTGCTCGCGGCGGTCCTCGACGACCGCACCGCCGACCCCAGACCGCACGACGCACCCGACGCGGGCGCCGCCGGCCCGCGCGCAGACGTCAACGCTGCGAACGCCACCGCGAACCCCGCGGCAGTGCCCGGCCCGGACACCTCCCACCGCCCGCCCGGCCACGAACCGACCGCGCCACCCGCCGTCGAAGCCGGGGTGAGTTCCGAAGGCATCGCCGCGGCGCCGATCCACCGCATCGGTGATGACACCGCCGCGGCGACCGGCGCCCGAAGCAGCCCCCGCGCCGAGGCCGAACCGGGCTCCCACACTGAAACCGTGTCCGGCGCAGCCGTCTTCGCGCCGGCGTTCACACTCCGCTCGCACAGGCTCGATCGAGATGCGGAGGCCGTCGCGGAGGACGGTTCCGCGTCAGACGCGTTCGTCATCGCCGTTCACGCCCGACCGCCCCGCAGTCTCGACCGGCTCGCGCCGCTCGTCACCGAGGCCGCGCTGGCCGGGGATGCGCTCGCCGCGGCGATCCTCGACGAGGCCGCGGACCATCTCGCGACGGCGGTCGCCGCGGTCCGGGATCCCGGCGAGGTGACACCGATCGTCTTGTCCGGCAGCGTCCTCCGCAGCTGCGCCCAGGTCCGCGACGGCGTCCGCGACCGGCTCACTGCGACCTGGCCGGCCGCGGCGACCACGGTGGCAGGACCCGCCGAGATCGGCGCGGCGACGCTCGCCGCCCAGTCGGTTCAGCGGGTCTAGGAGGCGGTCCGGGCCAGACGCGCTCGAGCCAGCGCGGCCGGCCCGATCCACGGCCATGCCCCCATCGTGAGCCGGCACCGGCCGTGTTCCGCCCGTTCGCCCGCTCGCCGCGCTGGCGAACGACCCGGTCACCGCACACCGGTCGCCGGGTCGCCCGGCGCCCGGCGAGCGAACGACTCGGAGTCCGCCTCGCGCATCACCGGACCGGCATTAGCGACGATTCGTGTCTAGACGAGGCCGTTCTCGTAGGCCCACACGACCGTCTGCACACGGTCCCGCGCGCCGATCTTCGCCATGGCCCGCCCCAGGTGTGACTTGACCGTGCTGGTCTCCACGAACAGCTCCTCGGCGATCTCGGCGTTGGACATGCCGCGGGCCAGCAGCAGCACGATCTCGGTCTCGCGGGTGGTGAGCACATCTGCCGCGCCGCCACCGGCGTTGATCCGACGCCTCCGGCGGGCGAACTCGGAGATGACGCGGCGCGTCACCGCCTGGTCGACCAGCCCCTGCCCGGCGGCGAGCCTCCGAACGGCGTCGACCAGGTCCTCCGGTTCGCAGTCCTTGAGGATGAACCCGCTCGCGCCCGCCTCGAGCGCGCCGAACACGTACTCGTCGAGGTCGAACGTGGTCACGACGAGGATCGCGGGCGCGTCGCCCTCGCGGTCGGCCACGATCCGCCGCGTGGCGGCCAGGCCGTCGCCGCCGGGCATCCGCACGTCCATGCAGATCACGTCGGGCGCGAACTGCTTCGCGGCGGTCACCGCGGACGGGCCGTTCGACGCCTCGGCCACGACTTCGATGTCCCCGGCGTCCTCCAGCAGCACCCGGAACCCCGCCCGGACCACGGCCTGGTCGTCCACCAGCAGCACCTTGATCATCGTTCTCCCGTCTCACTCGTGGACCCGTCGCCGGACGGCTCGGACCCGGGGGCCGCGCGATCCGTCCGCCTGCCGTCGGCGGCGGACGCTCCCGATCGTTCCCCGACGGCGGCCGAAGCGGCCGGCAGCTCGCCTCCACCCGAACGACGCCGCGCTCCCGGTTCGGCCGCAACGGGATCGCCCGACCGCGCCGTCTCGGCCGCATCGCCGCCGTCCGGTCGCGCATGGCCGGCGAAGGCCGCGCGTTCGCGGTCGGCCTCTCGGACCGGCAGTCGCAGGTGCACGTTCCAGCCGCCGTCGCCGGTGGGGCCGGCGTCGAATTCGGCTCCCACGAGGTCGGCGCGCTCGCGCATCCCGACCAGCCCGGTGCCGCCGTGCTCGACCACTGCGGGCTCCCGCTGCGGCCTGCCGTTGGCGGCCTCCAGGTCCACGTGGTGCGGCTCGTAGGTCAGCCGCAGCCGCACCGCCGCCCCGGGGGCGTGCTGGCGTGCGTTCGTCAGTGCCTGCTGGGCGATCCGGTACAGCGAGATGTCGGCGATCGGCGGCAGGGCCAGCGGCTCGCCCTCGCGCACGAAGGTCACGTCGTCGCCGAGCCGCCGGGACTCCTCGACCAGTGCGTCCAGAGCGGACAGTCCCGGCACCGGCGCGTTGCCGTCCCCGCTCCCGCCCCGGTCCCGCAGGAGGCCGACCACCTGGCGCAGGTTGGCCAGGGTCTCCTTGCCCTGCGAGCGGATCCACGCCGCGCCTTCGCGGGCCGCGGCCGGGTCGCGGTCGATGAGGCGCTCGACCGCGGCGGCCTGGATGACCATGCCGGACAGGTGGTGCGCGGCGACGTCGTGGAGTTCGCGGGCGATGCGGGACCGCTCGGCGAGGATCGCGGACTCGGCCCGTTCGCGCGCGGCCCGCAGCACCTGCTCCGAGCGTTCGCGCGCGAGGTCCCGGTTGCGGCGCCGGGCGGCGATGTACACCCCGACGAAGGCCGCCGCGGCGTACAGCAGCGCGCTCGACCCGAACTGGTTGAGCACTGTGACCGCCGCACCGGGCTCGCCCCAGGTCGCCCCCGCGGAGGCCCCTGTCTCGAGGACGACGGCCGCCGCGGCGGCCCCGGCCGTGAACCGCGCGGTCGTGAGGCTGCCGATCGTGTAGGCCGCGACGGCCGGGCCGATGCCCTGGGCCATGATCTGCGGCGCGATCGCGATGATCCCCGCCTGGAGGACGACGATCGCGGCCATGCACAGGCCCGGTCGCACCCGCCTGAAGCACAGCAGCAGGGCCTGGGCCGTCGCGAGCGCCCCCATCGTCCACACCTCGGCGGACGTGACCTGCAGCGACGGTTCGGCCGGGGCGAGCTCGGCCAAGACCGCGTACATGCCCGAGGTGACCGCCGCGACGGCCGCCGCGAACACGGCGTCCCGAACGAGCGGCGGCACGGTTCTCAGGCGGGAGAGCGCCCGGTCGAGGCGCTCTCCCGGCGTCCGCTTCCGGCGGGCGGCCGCGCCTTGCTCGGCTGGCGCAGTCATGTGGACCATCCTGTCGTCGGCCGCCGCGGCGGTCAGTAGGTGATGTTCGGCGAGAGCAGCTGGAACTCGATCGCGAAGTCAGCGACCGCCGAAAGGGCCAGGAACGTGATCACCGTACCGGTCACCGCCCGCCAACCCGCCTTGCGGCGGATCTCGCCGACGAGTCTCACCGCCGCAGGGATCAGGCCGAGGGCGCCGACGAGCTGGAGCGCCTGCACGGTCCGGATCAGTGCGGCCGACGGCTCCTGGAGCGCCATCGCCATGAGGACCACCGCGACCCACCCGGCGATCGCCAGCACCGAGCAGGCGGCGCCGACGCGGACGAGCGCCCGCCACCGCCGTCCCTCGCGGGCCGGACCGGGACGGCGCCGCACCCGGCGGTAGACCGCCGCGGCCGGCCACGCGAGGAGGCCGAGCAGGAGCGCCGCGACCGCGGCGATCAGGACCGGCAGGCCGATCCGGCGCTCGGTGTCCAAGGGCAGCAGGGTGAACGCCGCGTCGTGGACGATCCCGGTCACCTCGCCGTCCTCGGTCCGGACCGCGATCGTGCGGTCGCCGCCGACCTCCGTCCACACGTCGCCGCCGACATGCTCGAACACGCCCGGTTCGAGCGTGCCCGGGTCGGACTCGAAGTACAGGCGCCCGTCGTCGAGCGCGGTGGCCTCGGTGGTGCTGACGACGTCGAGCGCCGACAGGAAGGTGGACTGCGAGCCGCGCGAGGAGTAGTAGGTGCCCTCGATGCGTTCGGCGTCCGATCCGGCGACGGTCGACGTCTCGGTCTCGCCGGGGAAGTAGCGGTCGGCGAACTCGCGCATGAGGTCGGCCCGCAGGCCGACGGTCTCGTGGCCTTCGGTGCCGGAGCTGTTGAAGGACACGAAGATCCCGGCCCCGTCGTCGGGGTAGAGGTTCAGGTGCGAGTGGAACCAGTTGGTGTCGCCGCCGTGCCCGACGACGCGGTGGCCGTTCTGGTCCTCCTGGAACCAGCCGAGCGTCATCCGCTGCGCTCCCGCGAACGCGCCGAGGCTCTCCTCGTCGAGCGCGGGGGAGTACATCTGCTCACGGGTCGCCGCGTCGAGCAGTTCGACGCCGCCGGGGTGGGCGCCGAGCTGCGCGAGCATGAAGAGCGCCATGTCGTCGGCGGTGGCCGACAGCGCGCCGGCGGGCGGGGTGGCGACGTACTCGAACGGCTGGGCCGGTCCGTCTGCGGCGCCGTAGCCGCTGGAGAGCCGGCCGGCGAGGTCCTCGGACAGGGGCTGGCGGAACGAGGAGGAGTCCATGCCCAGCGGGGCGAGCAGGTGCCGGTCGATGTAGTCCTCGAACGGCATGCCGCTCACCCGCTCCACGATGTACCCGGCGAGGGCGTTCCCGTAGTTGGAGTAGGACGGGGTCGTGCCGGGCCGGAACACCTGCTCGGGCGGGTCGGTCGCGAGTGCTTCGCGGAGGTTCACCTCATCGCCTTCGAAGGCGATGAGGCCGGCGATGCGCTCCTCGAACCCGGCGGTGTGGCTGAGCAGGTGGCGCAGGGTCAGGTCGTCGTCGTAGCCGCGTTCGAGATCGAAGTCGAGGTAGGCGGCGACGTCGGTGTCGAGGTCGAGTTCGCCCTGCTCGACGAGTTGCATGACGGCGGTCGCGGTGAAGACCTTGGACACCGACCCGGGGCGGAACAGCGTCGCCGCGGGGTCGACCTCGATCCGGGACGCGGTGTCGGCGAACCCGAAGCCGCGGGTGGTGAGGACCTGCCCGTCGCCGACGACGGCGACCGCGGCTCCGGCGACGCCGGACCCTTCGAGCATGCCGGGGAGGGTCGCGTCGAGCCAGGCGTCGACGTTCGCGGCCGTGAACTCCTCGGCGGCGGCCGGCGGCTCGGGTTCGGGCAGCGCGGGGTCGTCCCGGCCGCAGGCGGCGGTGGTCGCGAGGACGCCGAGCGCGGCGAGCGCGGCTGCGGCCCTGGCGATGGGGTGGCGGGCGGTCATGGCTTCTCCAGTGGGTGCGTCGGTCCGGTGCGGACCGCGGATGCGATGGTCGGTGCGGGATCCCTTGCGTTCGAACACCGCCAATCCTGTCCGCGCGGCGGCCTCCCCGACGACTGGCGCGAGTCGGAAACCGGCTTGCGACCTTTGGGGGAGGGCGCCTCCGGCGGAGGTCGGCACCGGGCCCTGCGAGGGCCGCTGCGATATTCATGCGGATTGATGTATTGACTTGGTCCGATCGCTTGGTTACCGTGAACATCACCTGGTGGCCGCCATGTACCTTCCCGATTCGACCCATCCTGTGGAGTTCCCATGCGCAGCTCACCCCTCAACCGCCGCCGACTCCTCCAGACGGCCGGAGCGGCGGCCGTCGCCGCAGCCGCCTCCCCGTTCTGGGCCGCCGCCCCGGCTTCGGCGAGCCCGGGCGTGCTCTACTCCAACCCGCTCATCCGGCAGCGCGCCGACCCGTTCATCGTGCGCCACACCGACGGCTACTACTACTTCACCGCGAGCGTCCCGGCCTACGACCGCATCGTCATGCGACGCGCCACCACCGTCCAGGGCCTCGCCACCGCGGCAGAGGTCACGGTGTGGCAGAAGCACGCCAGCGGCCCGATGAGCGCCCACATCTGGGCGCCGGAGCTCCACTACATCGGCGGCCGGTGGTACGTGTACTTCGCCGCCGGGCGCGCCGAGGACGTCTGGGCGATCCGCATGTACGCCTTGGAGAACGCCAGCGCCAACCCGCTCACCGGCACCTGGACCGAGCGCGGCCGGATCACCACCCCGCGCGACTCGTTCTCCCTGGACGCCACCACGTTCACCAACGGCTCCACCCGCTACCTGTGCTGGGCCCAGAGCGACCCCGAGCTCGGCAGCGGCACCAGCCTGTACCTGGCCGCGATGTCGAGCCCGCTGGCGATCACCGGCACGCCGGTCCGCATCAGCAAGCCCACGCACTCGTGGGAGACCATCGGCCACAAGGTGAACGAGGGCGCCGCCGTCATCAAGCGCAACGGCCGGATCTTCATGACCTTCTCCGCCAGCGCCACCGACGCGAACTACGCGGTCGGCCTCCTCACCGCCTCGGAGGGCGCGAACCTGCTCAACCCCGCGTCGTGGGCGAAGAGCGCGCAACCGGTCCTGCGCAGCAGCGACGCCACCGGCCAGTTCGGCCCCGGCCACAGCTCGTTCACCGTCTCCGAGGACGGCCAGAGCGACCTCATCGTCTACCACGCCCGGCCCTACCGCGACATCAGCGGCGACCCGCTCTACGACCCGAACCGCCACACCAGGGTCCAGAAGTTCTACTGGAGGTCCGACGGCACGCCGGACTTCGGGATCCCGGTCGCCGACGGGGCGACCCCGTACCGCTTCGCCGCGCACGGCTCGACCGGTGTCTTCTTGAACCACTACGACTTCCGGCTCCGTGCGAACGCGACGCCGGCGATGCTGGCGGACTCGCAGTTCCGGATCGTCACGGGCCTGTCGGGCTCGGGCACGGTCTCGCTGGAGTCGGCGAACTTCCCGGGCCGCTACCTGCGGCACCGGAACTACGAGTTCTGGGTGGAGGCCGGCGACGGCTCGACCCAGTTCCGCCAGGACGCCAGCTTCCACCGCCGCGCCGGCCTCGCCGACTCGGCCGCCGTCTCGTTCGAGTCGGTCAACTTCGCCGGCCGCTACCTCCGGCACGAGAACGGCCTGGTCAACCTGCTTCCGGCCGCCACGGCCGCCGAGCGCACCGCCGCGACGTTCCGCCTCGAATAGCCGATTCCGGCCGCGGATCGATGCCGCGGCAGAAGGTTTGGCCGCTGTGATTCGGGGCATCTTCAGCGCCCTGATCCTTCTCCGGCGGCCGGGCGAACCCCGGCCGCCCTGGAACGGAGCGACCGATGAGCGGACGAACCTACGACTGCAACAACGGCGCGATCGAGTACGAACTGCGCTGCGACGGCTGCGGCCGCGTCTTCCAATGCCACGACGACTCCTACTACAGCTGGCCGGTCCTGTGCGCGGCCGCCGAAGCCGAAGGATGGATGGTGGACTCCGGCTTCGACAGCGGGCACGAATGCCTCGGCTGCGGCACGGTCTCGCCGCGCGGCGCCCTCGTCCCGGCGAGGGCCGCCTGAGGGCGCCGCGCGCGAAGGGGCACCGCCGACGTGAACTGCTCCCCGGAAGTTGGACTGAGAATTCGGTTCCGCTTCCGGGGAGTTGTTGTTTGCATCCGTATAGTTCGTTGACCGAGCAGGAGCGTGCTGCTGCGGTGTCGCTGTTCGAGGCCGGTCAC
>NZ_WIAO01000003.1 GCF_009451885.1 Glycomyces albidus | reverse complement strand
GCGGCAACCGCCAGCTCAACCGGGCGATCTACACGATCGCGATCTGCCGCATGCACCATGACAAGCGCACGAGACAGTTCGTGGCCAAACGAATCCAGCAAGGAAAGTCTAAAAAGGAGATCATCCGAATGCTGAAGCGGTACATCGCCCGAGAGATCTACCGACTGCTGCAACCAGCAACACCGACCGCCATGACATGACTTGACAGACATAGAAACGTCAGAACCTCGTCGCGGTGCGTGCGGTCGGGAGGCCCCGACGGTAGAAGACCCGGAACGCCTGCTCCTCCACCCAGATCTTCGCCTGGGGCTTCAGTCGGGACCAGAACCGGCCCCAGGTCGCCCGCAGGTCGCCCGAGTTCAGGCCGGAGACGACGAGGACGACATCGTCGTTCCGAGGCCCGGTCAGGACTTGAAAGGAATCGGGGGCGTCAGGACCGGAGGCGCGGACGGTATAGGTCCGGTATTGGTCCTGAAAGGTGCCCCGATTGAGCGATCCCGGATCGGCCTCGCCACTCGTAAGCTTTCCATCGGTCATCGTAACTCCATTTCGGACTGTCAAGTTTCCGACATTTCCTCGCCGGCGTTTCGCGACTCGGCGACCATGGCGAGGGCCATCGGCCCACTCTTGCGCGTCGCCCACCGATCACATCGGCTGTCGACATCACGAATCTAGACGATGAAATCGCAGGTCACAAGATGAGAAACGTTGTGTCCCAAGCAGAGCGTGGGAATCGTGGCATGGAGATTTCGGCGCTGATCTTACGCGGTCCGTTTCTCCCACAGCGTTTCTCACACCTTCGGATTTGCTGTGGACTGTGCGATAGTGATAGTTCGCAACGAGGACCGACAGACTCGGGAGCAGGTATGGGGAAGACGGAGTCGGGCATCTGGTTCAACCGGATGATGCTCAAGACGGGCCGCCTCGCAACGGGGAAGACGCAGCGGCAGGTCGCGGAGGAAGCACTCCTCTCAAAGGACACCTACCGCGACTACGAGGCGGGCCGCACCAGCCCGCCCGCCAAGAACATCAAGGCGCTCGCCAAGGCATGCGGGCACAGCGAGGAGAAGGCCGAATACATGGTGAAGGCCGCTCTCGGCCGGGAAGGGGGCCAGGCACTCGAAGCCGAGATGCGGTTCAACGCCCTCTACATCTCACTTGCAGAGCGGTTCTACGGGTTCTTCTTCAAGTTCGATGCCCTGCTCGTTCCAGGACTCCTTCAGCTCCAGGAGTATCACTACACGGTCGCTCGGCTCGCTGAACCGGGCACAGACGAGTGGGTCGATCGAGGCTGGGAGTTCAAAGACGAGCGGCAACAAGCTGTCGAGGCACGCACGGATCGCCCAACGCTCCAGTTCCTAATAGGCGAAACCGCTCTGCTCCAGCTTCGGATGATTTCCGATGAGCTCTACCAAGACCAGATGCAGCATCTCAAGCGTTGGGCCCGCAAGCCTGGGGTATTCATCCGCGTCAGCCGCGGACCGGTGCCCGCACATCAGAGCGGCTTCAGCCTCTACCTGCCTGCGGAAAGCCACCTCGCAGGTCCACCAATCGCATACACAGAGATCGCCGACTCCAGCTGGCTCATCGACGATCCCACGCGTATCGCAGGTTACGATGAGCTTCGCAAGATGCTTTGGAAAAAGGCGATCCGGATCGAGGTCTACAACGATGACGACTGGCGTTACCGTCTGGCGTAAGAGCACCCGCAGCGGCAGCGGCAACAACACCGACTGCGTCGAAGTTCGCCGGGCCTGGCGCAAGAGCACTCGCAGCGGTGGAGGAAACAACACTAACTGCCTCGAGGTCGCCTTCTGTGTCGATGATGCGGGCTTCCACGTTCGGGACTCGAAGCTCGACACCGACTCCCCGGTGTTCGACCTGACCGCCGCCGACTTCAGCGCGCTGGTGAAGGCCGCGGGCTGAGGCCCGCCTTCGACTTGGCCGCCCGGCCAGTGAACCGGGCGAATAGCGACAGATTCATACACTGAGGGGCCACCGCAGAGCGGTGGCCCTTCGCTTTCGGCCGCCGATACGGGAAAGGACCGGAAGCCGTGCCCTCGACTCCCCCGAACCGAATCTCCTCGCGCAGAAGAACCTGGCTGCTGCTCTTCTGGGGCGGGACCGCCCTCGCCTGCGCCGGCCTGACCCTCCTGCTCGTGCTCCTCGCCCGCGCGAACCTCTTCGAAAGCGAGCCGTTCGTGCTGCTCTCGGTCGTGGTCTTCACAGCGGGTTTCACATTGCGCCGGGTCACCAAGCGGGCCGTCGAGTCGATCGAGCGAGGCCAGGCGATCAAGTTCGACCCCTACGGGCCGACCTTCTCATCGTTCATCGAACGGCACGCCTTCGATCCCGGCCCGCTCGACCTCGGGACCGCCGAGCCCGAGCCGGGGCTGCGGCGGCACGTGATCGCAGGCGACACGGTCCTCATCGCGACCGCCGCGGCTCTCATCGTCATCGCGCTGGTCATGGCCATGTGAGCCGAGCGGCCCGGGCGGAGGCCCGCTCGCGCTCGGCCGCGCTCAGGTGCGGATCGGCCTCGCGGAACCGCAACGCCGTCGCCAGCGCGATCTCGCTCAGCCCCTCTCGCAGCGCATCGAGCAGTGGCTCAAGTGCATCCGCCTGCGGCCCAAGCGGTTCGGGGTCGATCTCGGCCAGGATCACCCAGCTCACGGCGCGGTCCACGGCGTGGTCGCCCGCGGCGGCGTTGGTCCAGTCGATGACCACCGGGCCGTCGCCGGTGATGACCACGTTCTCGGGGTGGAGGTCGAGGTGGAGGACGGAAGGGGAGGCGTCGGCGCGGAAGTCCACGCCGCGGGCCTCGGTGGGGAGCCAGTCGGGGACCGGTACACCGCGCAGCCGGTCGAGGAGCCCGTCGAGGATCTCGGCCGCCGACTCGGGTGCGGTGCGGCCGGTCATGATCGATTCCGCGAGGGTGGGTCCGTAGAGGCGCTCCATGACCATGTCGCCGCCCGCGACCTCGTAGACCTCGGGCACCGGGTAGGCGTTGCGGGCAAGGTGCCGCATCAGGCGGGCCTCCTGCGCGACGTTCCACTGGCAGCGGCGCAGGACCCGGCGGTCGTCCAGCGCGAACACCGAAGAGGCCCTTCCCGAGGCGATGAGCTCCACCGGACCGCTTCTATGCGATCTCGGCGAGGAGCGCGCGGTGCAGTTCGGGGTTGCAGGCGAGGATCGAGGTGGCGCTGGTGTCGTAGTCGACGCCGTCGATGTCGGTGACGAGGGCGCCGGCTTCGCGGGCGATGACCACGCCGGCGGCGACGTCCCACGGGTTGATGAAGGAATGGTAGGTGGCGTCGACGCGGCCCGCGGCGGTCCAGCACATGTCGAGGGCGGCGGTGCCGAGCATGCGGATGCGCTGGATCTTGGGGACGAGGCGGCGGAAGAGTTCGAGGCGGTGGGCGTTGCGGCGCTCGGATTCGGGGGTGACGCCGAAGTCGCCGAAGGCGACCACGGCGTCCGAGAGCGCGGCCGGTCCGCGGACGGCGAGCGGGTGCTTGTTCACGGCGGCGCCGTGGCCGAGGGCGGCGGTGAAGCGCTCTTCGCTCGCGGGGGCCTCGACGACGCCGACGACCGAGATGCCGTTGTGGGTCAGGGCGAGGGAGACGGCGTACATGGGCGAGCCGTGCGCGAAGTTGACGGTGCCGTCGATCGGGTCGAGCACCCACTCGTAATGCGAGTCGGTGTCGCCGGTGCGGCCGCGCTCCTCCCCCAGCACCGGGATGCCGGGTGTCTCGGCGGCGAGGAACTCGCGGACGGCGTCCTCGACGGCGAAGTCGAGGTCGGTGGCGTAGTCGCGGTCGCCTTTGCCGCTGATGGAGCGTTCGCGCCCGAGTCCGGTGCGGATGACCTCGGCAGCGTTTGCCACCGCCTGCTCGGCCGTGCCCAGGAAATCCAGCAACTCGCTCATTATTCGGTTCCTCGTCTCTTCCGACCCACCCGACGCACCACATCCTAGACGTGCAAGACCAAGCGGCTCTTGGACTCCCAGTGCGATTTTTTCCGGCAGACAGTACGAAACGGGAGCCGGTGCGCCCGCAAAGCAGGGCGCACCGGCGCAAAATGCTCAGTCCACGGGCAGCCAGACGCGCATCGCGGCGGGTTCGCGGGTCGCGCGGAGCCGGAACGGCAGGAGCGGGACTTCAGCGGTCTTGCCGTCGTCGTCGGCCGGGGCCGGGCCGTACGGCCAGCCGTCGGCGCGGTCGTGGACGTGGGCGGCGACGTAGACGCGGCCGTCGCGCACGACCGGGGCCGCGGACGTGTCGACGGTGAGTTCGTCGAGGTCGCCGCCGGGGACGTCGAGCGATTCGGCGCAGAGGACGACCGGGCCCTGTTCGACGGCGGCGCAGCCGCGGACGGCGTCCACCCGCGGGTCGGGCAGGGTCCAGCGCGGCTCCACGGGCAGGTCGAGGCGGATCTCGTCGCCGGCCTGGAAGTCGGCGGTGACGCGGGCGAACGTGCCGGGCTCGGCAGGCCGGGTCTCGCCGTCCGGGCCGGTGACCGAGGCGCCGGCGGCCCAGGCCGGGACGCGCAGGGAGACAGTGCGCTCGCCGCCGTCGTTGGCCTCGACGCTGACGGTGATCGCGCCGTCGTCGGGGTAGGCGGTGCTGATCCGGAGTGCGAAGCGCGTGCCGGCGACGCGGGTGTCGATCGCCGCCGGGGCGTGCTGGTGGATCTGGACGCCCTGGTCGTCGGCGGTGGCCACGTAGACGGCGAACTGGGCGAAGGTGCGGGCGAGGTTGGTCGGGCAGCAGGAGACGTCGAACCACTTGGCGCGGCGGCCGCCGGCGTGGACGTGCGAGAGGGCGTCGCCGTCGGACGGGTCCGGGTCGGCGGTGCGCTGGTGGAGCGGGTTGGCGTAGAAGAACGCCTTGCCGTCGGGGGCGACCGCGCCCGCGAGGACGTTCCACGCGATCCGCTCGATCATGTCGCCGTAGTGGGACTCGCCGGTGGCGAGCGTCAGGCGCCAGGCGGTCATGACCGCGCCGATGCCGGCGCAGGACTCGGCGTAGGCCCGGTCGGGGCCCAGCGCGAAGTCCCTGCCGAACGCCTCGTCGGCGTACTGGGAGCCCATGCCGCCGGTGAGGTGGGTGCGGCGGGCGACGGTGCGGTCCCATTGGCGGCGGACCGCGTCCAGGAGTTCCCGGTCGCCGGTCTCGACGGCGACGTCGATCGCCCCCGAGGAGAGGTAGAGCGCGCGAACCGCGTGGCCGCGAAGGACCTCGGCGTCGCGGACGGGGACGTCGTCCTGGTAGTAGAACCCGTTCTCCCGCAGGGTCTTCCGACCGTGCCGTTCGATGAAGAGCCGGGCCTGCTCGAGGTAGCGGGCCTCGCCGGTGGCGCGGGCGAACTCGGCGAGGGCGACCTCGATCTCGGCGTGGCCGCAGATCCGCTCGATGCCGCCGGGGCCGAAGGTGTCGCAGACGTGGTCGGCGACGCGGCGGGCGATGCGGACGAACTCGTCCTCGCCGTGGTTGCGCAGCCGGGCGACCGCGGCCTGGATCAGGTGGCCGGCGCAGTAGAGTTCGTGGCCCCATTCGAGGTTCGAGTAGCGGGGCTCCTGCCCGGGGTTGCCGAACGCGGTGTTCAGGTAGCCGTCCTCGTGCTGGGCGGCCCCGATGCGGGCGGTGAGCTCGACGAACGTCGCCTCCAGGTCCGCGTCGCCGGTGCGGCCGATCTCCCAGGCCATGGCCTCGGCGAGCTTGTAGACCTCCGAGTCGGAGAACTCGCGCCCGGCGCGCTGGAACGGCCGGCCCGCCGCTTCGCCCGCCGCGACGCGGTCGAAGTTGGCGATCCAGTCGAGTTCCTCGAGCCAGTGCAGGCAGTGCCTGATGGTGGCCGAGGCGTTCACCGCCTGCCGTTCGCTCCAATGGCCGCCGGTGAGGCGGACTTCCTCCGTCCCCAGGGGTCGCAGGGCACCGGTGGAGGGCATTACGGGTGTTCTCATGATCATCCTTTGATCGCTCCGGACATGAATCCTCGGACGTAGTGGCGCTGGAGCAGCGCGAACAGCACCAGGCACGGCAGGGCCATGACGACCACGCCCGCCTGGGTCGCCCCGAAGTCGACCGCGCCCATCGACTGCTGGCGGAGGTTGGCGATCGCCACCGGCAGCACGGCCTTGTCGGCCGAGCTGATGAGGATGAGCGGGGCGATGAAGTCGTTCCAGGCGGCGAGGAACGAGAACAGGCCGACGGTGATCAGGCCGGGCCAGACCGCGAACAGCATGATGCGGGTGAGGACGCCGAACGTGCCGGCGCCGTCGCACATCGCCGACTCCTCGATCTCCTTGGGGACGGCCTCGAAGCTGATGCGCATCATGAAGACCGCGAACGGCAGCTGGTAGAGGGTCAGCACGAGCGCGAGCCCGGCGAGCGTGTTGCGAAGGCCCAGGTCGCCGAGCATCGAGTAGAGCGGGATCAGCAGGGTCGAGTACGGGACCATGAGGATCGCGAGGGTGAGCAGGAACAGGGTGTCCTTGCCGCGGAAGGTGAACCGGGCGAAGGCGTAGCCGCCGGCGATCGAGAGGGCGAGGGTCAGGGCGACGGTGAGCACGGAGACGTACGTGGAGTTCCAGAGGTACCGCAGGAGCCCGGCGTCGTAGTCGAGGAGGCTCGCGTAGTTGCCGAAGCCGAAGCCGTCCTGCTGGTTGGTGGCGCCGTGCGGGGCGACCGAGGCGTAGCCGGTCCACACCAGCGGGAACAGGAACAGCACGGCGAGGCCGCCGGCGAGCACGTAGTAGGAGGTGCTCCAGAGCCTGGTGCTCATCACGCGTCCTTTCTGAGGGCCCGGAACTGGACGATGTTGAGGACCAGGAGCGCGGCGAGGACGACGACGGAGATTGCGGCCGCGGCGCCGAGATCGAAGCGCTGGAACGCCTCCCGGTAGATGAGCTGGACGACGGTGACGGTGGAGTTGTCCGGGCCGCCCTTGGTGAGGATGAAGAACTGATCGAAGGCCAGGAGCGAGCCGGTGACCGAGAGGATGAGGACGAGTCCGAGCGCCGGCCGCAGGAGCGGGACCGTGACGTGCCAGAAGGACTGCATGCGGCCGGCGCCGTCCAGCCGGGCGGCCTCGTAGACGTCCGGCGGGATGGACTGGAGGCCCACGAGCAGGATGATCATGAAGAACCCGGCGAACTTCCACACGATGAGGACCACTGTGGACCACAGTGCGGCCGTCGGGGTGCCGAGCCACGACACCGGTTCCAGGCCGAGCGCCTCGAGCATCGGGTCGAGCGGACCGATCGCGGGGCTGTAGAAGCCGAAGAACAGCAGCGAGGCGGAGGCGAGCCCGAGCGTGGTCGGCAGGAAGTAGGCGCTGCGGAAGAACCCGGTGCCCTTGCGGCGGTCGGCGACGATGAGCGCCAGCAGAAGCGAGAGTCCGATGAGGAGGACGACGACGATCCCGGTGTACTTGAGGGTGAAGCCGACCGCGGGCCAGAACAGCGGGTTGTCGGCGATCCCCTCGTAGTTCGCGGGGAGGTTGATCCCCCGGTCGCCGGCCAGCAGCGGCCAGTCGGACGCGGACATGCGTCCGACCAGCAGCAGCGGCGCGACGAAGAAGACCAGCACGAACACCGCCACGGGGGCGGCGTAGAGGGCGCCGGCCAGCTTGCGCGAATGTCGCATTGAGTTGTGGTTCCTAACTTCCGAGGGAGGCCGTCACGTCGTCGTTGAGCGCGGTCAGGTCGGCGTCCGGATCGCCGTAGACCGCTTCGCGGACCAGCGGCAGCCACGGGCCCTGCGGGTCGTTGAAGGTCTGGCCGAAGTTGAGCGAGTAGGGGGTGCGGCCGACCTGGACGAGGTCGTTGATGACGGCGGCGTTCGGGTTCTCGGCGTAGTACTCGTTGTCGGCGAGGTCGGTGCGGGCCATGACGTCGCCGTTGGCGGCGAGGAGTTCGACCTGCTGCTCCGCTTCCAGGCTCCAGCGCAGGAAGTCCCACGCCTGGTTCGCGTTCTCGGAGTTGGCGCTGATGCCGATGGAGTCGCCGCCGACGAAGGTGGACTCGCCGCCGTCGAGCCCGGGGATGGGGGCGACGCCGATGTTCATGTCCTCGGGCATGAGGCCGAGCATGGTCGAGGGCATGGGCATGACCCCGATGTTCCCTTCGGGGAAGTAGGACACCCAGGTCGCGCCGGTCTCCTCGTTGTGGCCGGGGGCGACGACGCCGTCCTCGACGAGGCCGCGGTAGGTGGCGTAGACCTCCTGGGCCTCAGGGGAGTCGAGGAGGGACTCGGTGCCGTCCTCGTTCATGACCTCGGCGCCGGAGGCCCAGATGGTGGGCCACCAGGTGAAGACGAAGCAGCCGCCGCAGTTGCCGCCGAAGAAGGTGCCCTCGACGTCGCCGCCGAGGGCGTCGACCGCGCGGGCGTGCTCGGCGAACTCGGCGAAGGTGGTGGGCGGCTGCTCGGGGTCGAGGCCGGCCTGCGCGTAGAGGTCCTTGTTGTAGAACAGGACCGAGAGGTCGAGGGTGTGGGGCACGAGGTACCGGGCGCCGTCGACGGTGCCGACCTCGAGGTGCGAGGGGGCGAGGGCGTCGGCGAAGTCGAGGGCCTCGATCCGGTCGGTGATGTCCAGGTAGGCGCCGGCGGTGGTGAAGTTGGGGGCGAAGACCACGTCGAGCGCGAAGAGGTCGGGCAGCTCCTGGTTGCCCGCGGCGGTGCCGACGCGGGTCTGGTAGTCGTCGGTGGGGATGACGGTGAGTTCGATCTGGTTCTCGTGGCTCGCGTTGTAGGCGTCCACGAGCGCCTGCGACTGGGCCTCGGTGGCGGCGCGGGTCCACATGGTCAGGGTGGTGCCGTCGTCGACGCCTTCGAGGACGACCTCCTGGTCGCCGCCGCTTCCGCCGCCGCTGCACGCGGAGGCGACCAGGGCGGTCGCCGCGGCGAGGACCGCTGCCGCGCGCCGTTTCGGGAATCTCATTGCCTACTCCTCACTGAACAGGGGTTCAAGGGGTCGGGCGGACGGCTACTGCCGCCGCCAGTACAGGTGGTACGGGTCCTCGTCGCCGAGGTGCAGGGGTGCGAAGGTGTAGCCGTCGGCGGTGAAGTGGAGCGGTTCGCCGGTCGGTTCGAACGCCGCGTCGAGGTCGTCGCCGACGGCGATGTCGATCAGGCCGGTGGCGGGGTCGGTGCCGACGGGGCCGTGCTTGATCGCCAAGACCGTCGGTCCGTAGTAGACGGATTGGATCTGCGGGTCGTCCAGGGCCGCTTCGGTGTAGAGGCGCAGGGGCATCGCGATGTCGACGGTGTCGCCGTCGCGCCAGCGGCGCCGTACGGTGGCGTAGGTGCCCGGTTCGGCGTCGATCCACTGGCGGCGGCCGTTGACCTCGACGGTGAAGGTCGTCGCCCAGGAGGGGACGCGCAGTTTGAGGTCGAAGCGGCCGCCGCGGCCGCTGAACTCAAGGCGGCTCGCGCCCTCGAACGGGTAGCCGGTGGTCTGCACGACCTCGGTGCGCCGGTCGGACCAGTCGAGCGTGGACGCCATGTAGAGGTTGACGTAGAGGCCGTCGTCGCCGGCGAAGTAGACCGACTCCTGGTGCTTGGTGTGGTTCTCCATGCCGGTGCCGCCGCAGCAGGTGCCGGTGTTGCCGTAGCCGCGGCGCTGCCCGGGGCGCACGGGCACGAAGTACGTGACGTTCGGGCTCGCGGTGCTGTCGGCGTCGCGGCGGGAGGCGAGGATCTGGTTGAACAGGGCCCGTTCGCAGTACTCCATGTACTTGGGGTCCACGGTGTGGAGGAACAGGTTCCGCGCGAGTTTGATCAGGTTGTAGGCGCAGCAGGTCTCGGCGTGGTTGGGGTCGTTCGGGTACTGCCACAGGGAGCCGGCGATCACGCCGCGGGCGCGGAAGATCTCGCCCACGCCGGTGCCGCCGTGGGCGTAGGCGCGGTGCGGCACCACCATGTCCCAGAACCGCTTCGCGGCGGTGAAGTAGTCCTCGCCCGCGCCCTGCTCGTACATCCGGAGGTAGCCGGTGAACTGCGGGATGTGCTGGTTGGCATGCTTGCCGTCGAGGAGGTCCTCGCCCGCGGCGGTGGCGGCGAGGAGGGCCGTGTTGTCGAAGTACGCCGCGGTCTCAAGGAACTCGGGCCGGTCGGGGACGGCGGCGGCGAGGTCGGCGAGGGACTCGTTGATGCCGCCGTACTCGCCGGCGATGTAGATCGACCACATCCGGTCGAGCCGGGCGCGGTCGAGAACAGACAGTCGCGAGTGGACCCACTCGCCGATTCCCGAGGCGATGTGCAGCGCGTCGGTGTTCCCGCCGACGCGGTGGGCGTCGAGGAGTCCGGCGAGGATCTTGTGGGTGGTGTAGTACGGGGCCCAGATCCCGGCGTTGCCGCCGTAGGTCGCGAACTCCTCGAGCCGCAGGAACTGGGTCTCGGGGTAGGCGGCGAGGAAGCCGGGGTGGCGGCGGCCGTCGTAGGGGGCGACGACCTCCGCGTGCCGGCCGTTTCCGGAGGAGTCGGCGCACACCGGGCCCGGGTCCTCGTCGAACCGGTAGGAGGCGAGGTCGCCGCCCGGCCCGGATCCTTCGGCCAGGGCGGCGACCTCTCCTGCTCCCAGTGCGTGGCTGAAGAGGTGGAACTCGTCCACGTCGGCGCCGAGGTACTGGACGCTCCCCTGCGGGAACTGCCCGCGGCCGATCCAGTTCGCGGCGGTGGCGCCGAGGTCGGCGGGGGTGAGCGCGACCGGGCCGGAGGCCGCGGCGGCGCCGTCGACGTAGAGGGTGGCGGTGCCGCCGCCGAGGACGACCGCGAGGTGCGTCCATGCGCCGGCCGGCAGGGGCGCGGCGGCGGTGACGCGCTGCTCCCCCGCGGTGCCGCCGGTCGTGATGGCGAAGCGCGGGTACGGGTTCGCGTTGTCGGCGCGCACGGTCAGGTACAGGTGCCGGTCGGCGTCCGCCCCGAAGTCGAAGACCTTGGCGCCGTTGAGCAGCGGCGCGGGGTCCTGGCTCGGGTCGGGCAGGCGGGTCCGGTCGATCGCGGCGGGCTTGATCCAGGTCGCGACGGTGAGCTCGGTGAGGGCGTCGACGAGTCCACTGGGGAGCCGCACGTGTTCGGCGTGGCCCAGCGGGGAGCCGGTCAGGCGCAGGGCGGTGCCGCTGCGGCCCGGGACGCGGGGGGTCGCTTCCGCGGCGGCCGCGGCGAGCGCGTCCCGGCATTCGCCGAGCCCGGAGACGAGGTGGTCGAGTTTGCGGCGGTACCGGCCGTCGCCGGTGCTCGCGTACGCCTGGGCGAGCATGGACAGGAAGTGCCCGGAGTAGTGGCCGCGCAGGTAGCCGTTGGCGTCGTCCCAGCTCCCTGGCGGCGCGATGCCGTCGGGGTTGGGGATGCCGGCGTTGGCGCGGAAGTTGTAGAGCATCCGGTCGGGTCCGGCGAGTTCGCCGCGGGCGGCCTCGTAGCCGCTCGCGTAGTGGAGCATCCGGTCGCGCTTGTCGGCGAAGATCCCGTCGCCGAGCGCGACCTCGTCGAGGCCGAAGGGGCGCACCGCCCAGGATGCGGGGCCCTGCAGCTCGGACGCCGCGGGGGCGGCCCCCGCCGGACCCTGGTGCAGGAGCCCGGCGGGGGCCAGGGACGCCAAGGCGCCCAGGCGAAGTGCGTTGCGGCGGTTGAGGTTCATCAGGCGGCTCCCCTGGTCTGGACTACCTTCTGGATGGTGCCGTCGGCGTTGAAGTACAGCCGGTCCATGGCGACCGAGCGGCGGAAGTTCCCGCCGCCGGGCGCGTCGGCGGTGTGGTAGACCATCCACCACTGGCCGTCGAACTGCATGATCGCCGGGTGGTTGGTGGTCGAGGTGACCTGGCCGAGGACGACGCCGCGGTGCGTCCAGGGCCCGGCCGGGTCGGTGGCGGTCGCGTACCGGATGCACGCGTAGGCGGAGCCGGTGACGCAGTCGGCGCCGGCGTTCGAGGCGTAGGCCATGTAGTAGGTGCCGTTCCGTTCGAACATCCAGGGCGCCTCCCAGAAGTCCGTGAGGCCCTGCGGGGTGGTCACGGCGCTCGCGAGCGAGGTCATGTCCTGGTTCAGTCGCACCATGCGCGGCTGCCAGTAGGAGCCCCAGTAGAGGTAGATCCGGCCGTCGGCGGCGCGGAAGACGGTGGGGTCGATGTTGAGGGCCGACGAGTTCGGGGTCGAGTCGGAGATGAGCGGGCCGCCGATGGCGTCCTCGTACGGGCCGAGCGGGTGGTCCGCGACGGCGACGCCGATGTTCATCCACCCGTTGTCGGTGCTGCCGTCGACCGAGACGAACCAGTAGTACCGCCCGTCGGGTCCCTGCTCGACTTCGGAGGCCCAGGCGTTGGCGCCGGCCCAGTCGAAGACGTCGAGGGAGAGGCGGGCGCCGTGGGCGGTCCAGGCGGACCGGCTGTTGGCCGGTGCGGTGGAGGAGTAGGCGTGCCACTCGTCCATGACGAAGGCCTGCTGGCCGGCGGCGGCCTCGTCGCGGCCGGTGAAGAGGTAGGCGGTGTCGCCGACGACGAGGGTGGCCGGGTCGGCGGTGTAGATGTCGCGGATGATCGGGTTGCCGGACTGGGCGGCGGAGCCCTGGCCCCACACCTTCCATTCGAGGACGCCGACCGAGGCGGTGCCGCTCTGGAGGACGGCTCGGAGCGCGGTGGTGGTGACGGCGGTGAAGTCGGTGTGGTTGTAGGCGTTCGCGTTGACGCCGTAGCCGCTGGCGCCGGTGACGGGGGTCCACGAGCCGTTGTTGAGATATTCGATGCGCCAGCTGGAGGGCAGGCGGACGCCGCCGGGGCCGCTGTTGAACGAGTCGTCGAAGAAGTACAGGTCCGATGCGGACACGGTGACCGGGCCGGCCCAGGTCAGCTGCACCCATTGCGTTCCGGTCTGGGGCCAGGTGCCCCAGCGCGGGTTGACGGTGTCGTTGGAGCCGGGCGGTTCGATGCCGTCGTTGACGGCGGCCGTGGTCTCCCACGAGGAGGTGTAGGAGGCCGAGGGGGTCGCCGAGCGGGCGACGTTCACGGCCTGTGCCTGGGCCGGGGTCGCGGTGATCTGGAACAGGGTCCAGGCCAGTGCCGCGGCCAGCGCGGCGGCGAGTGTTCTTCGGAGGGCGAGGTTTCGGTTCGCGGTGCGGTGCATGGTGTTCTCCTGTGCCGGTTGGAGATCAGGTGACGGTGACGTGGGCCTGGGCGCGCAGGGAGGTGCCCGCGATGGCGCCCTGGACGGTGAAGGTGCCGGGTGCGGCGTAGTCGGCGGGGTCGACGGCGTCCCAGGTGACCGCGGTGCTCACGTTGTCCTTGGAGCCGTCGTTGTAGACGGCGGTCACGGTGGGCGGGAGCTGCGGCGCGGTGCCGGCCGGGGTGGTGATCTCCTCGGCCTCGAGCGCGGTGATCTCGACCTGGTCGGTGAGTCTGACGTGGACGGTGGCGTCGGCGGGGAGGGCGAGGCCGGTGACGAGCCCGCCGACGTGGAACGCGGTGGCGGGCTGGGCGACGTCGGCTTCGGTGATCGGGCCCCAGACGACGGGGAGGTCGAGGCGGGTGCCGTCGCCGTAGACGCAGGTGACGGTGGCGGGGAGGGTCGGGACGGCGCCGGCGAGGGTCGGCTGGTGGACGGCGCGGACCTGTTGGGGCGCTTCGGCGAAGACCTTCCATTCGAGGACGCCGACCGAGGCGCCGCCGCTGGTGAGGACGGCGCGGACGGCGGTGGTGGTCACGGGGTCGAAGGCGACGGCGTTGTACCGGTCGGTCGCGGTGCCGTAGGGGCCGTCGGCGGTGACGTCGGCCCACTGGTCGCCGTCGAGGTATTGGATCTTCCAGTCGGCGGGGGCGCGGACGCCGCCGCCGTCGTCGAAGAAGTACATGTCGGAGGCGTCGATGCGGACGGGGGTCGCCCAGTCCAGTCGGACCCACTGCTCGCCGGTCTCGGGCCAGGTGCCCCAGCGGGGGTTGACGGTGTCGTTGGAGCGGGGCGGGTCGATGCCGTCGTTGACGGCGGTGGTGTTCTCCCACGGGGAGGTGTAGGAGGCGGTGGGGGCGGCGAAGAGGGCGGCGTTGGTGCGGTCGTCCGGTTCGGCCACATGCACTTCCACAGTGGAGGCGGTGGTGGCGGTGCCGTCGGCGGCGGTGAGCCGGAGGGTGTAGTCGCCCGGTTCGGTGAAGGTAGCGACGGTGCTCGGCGCGGTCGGGTCCTCGAATACGACCGCGCCGGGCCCGTCGACGGCCGCCCACGACGCGGTCAGCGCGCCGTCGAGGGGGAGGCCGTCGTCTTTGACCGTGCCGGTGAGCAGCCCCTGCATGGGCTGGCGGAAGGAGAGGTCCTGTCTGGCCAGCGCGTAGGGGGCGGTGTTCTCCGGCGGGTCGGCGTCGTGGTCCGTTTGCAGGACTTGGACTTCCTTGAGTCCGGTGGCGCGTCCGTCCTGGTGGTCGAGGAGGATGCGGACGCGGTCGGTGGTGATCTGCGGGAACTGGACCTGGTTGTAGTTGGCGCGCGGGATCGCGGGGGTCTTGGTCTGGTCCTCGACGGTGGCCCAGTCGGTGCCGTCGTGGTACTGGACCTGGTAGACGGCGGGTTCGGCGAGGCCGCCGGGGGTGCGGTCGCGGTAGAAGTAGAGGCGGAGCTCGTCGATGCTCGTCTGCTCGCCGAGGTCCACTTCGTACCAGTCGACGGCGTTGCCGGAGCCTTCGCTGGACCAGATGGGGGCGTTGACGGTGGTGCCGTCGACGGCGCCGTCCGTGCTGGTGCCGGCCGCGGTGAAGGAGGCGGTGGCCGGCCGGCCTTCGGCGAGGTTGTCGGCCTCGCCGGTGAGGTCGGCGCCGGCTTTGGCGAAGACGTCGACGACGCGGCCTTCGAGTGCGACGTCCTCGGGGGCGGAGAGGTGCTTCATCTTGCGGCTCTTGATGACGGCGCCGCCGTCGGCGAGTTCGACGCGGCCGGTGTCGGGGTCCCAGACGGCGGGGACGAGGCTGTCGAGGGTGAAGGCGCGGGTGCCGTCGATGTAGACGGAGTATCCCTCGGGGGCGCCGGGGTAGTGGTCGGCGCCGTCGCCGGGCCGGTCCCAGACGATCGTGAGGTCGGCGTCGCGGTAGCGGAGGTCGTCGACGGTGAAGTGGTCCCAGCCGATGTCGATCGGGGAGAGCTCGACCTTGTCGTCGGTGCGCGGGCGCAGGCCGGCGACGTCCTCCACGTAGGTCCAGATGCTGGAGCCGAGGGTGGTGTGGTGGATCCAGGAGCGGTAGCCGATCTCCTGGCCGTCCCAGTCGGCCCAGAACTCGTTGGCGTCGGGCCAGGCGGTGTCGCCGTCGATGTAGGTGGACCAGGCGTTCCAGTACAAGAGCTTCTTGTAGTCGTCGGTGGTGATGGCGTCCTGGTCGTAGTCGCGCAGCGCAGACGAGAAGAGTCTGAACTGGACGGTGGAGTTGATCTGGGAGAAGTTGTTGGAGCCGGGGTTGCCCTGTTCGGCGGCCTCGGCCTTGTCGGCCTGGTTGGCGGTGTAGAAGGGGAAGACCGGGTACTCGTTCGGGTCGGCGAAGAGGCGGAGGGCGTCGGTGTAGGGCTCCTCGTTCGGGACGGCGCCGACGGCGAACGGGTAGTAGTTGTTGATCTCCTTCCACGGCACGTGGTCGCCGGAGGCGACGTGGACGTGCTCGAAGAGCTGGGTCTCGGGGTTCCAGAGGACGTCGGTGATGGCGCTGCGGATGTTCTCGGCGATGGCGCGCATCTCGTCGGCCTTGGCGGTGTTCCCGGCGAGTTCGTAGGCTTCGGCGGCGGCGAGCGCGCCGGAGTACTGGTAGGCGGATTCGGCGCGGTCGAGGTCGCCGTCCCTCCAGTGGAAGGAGACGGCGTCGGCGTCGTTGCCGGTCATCGCGCCCCAGTCGTACTCGATGAGCCAGTTGCCGTTGGAGTCGAAGGTCTCGAGCTGGCCTTTGACGTCGCCTTCGGCGTAGCGGGCGAGGTTCTCGGCGACCGCGGTCGGGCCGCCGTGGATCTGGTAGGAGCGCCAGGCGGCCTCGGCGATGTACTGGGTGTAGGAGTTCGACCAGTTCTCGGGGTCGCCGGGGTTGTCCATGAAGCGGCCGCCCATCGAGGACTCGCCGGTGGAGACCCAGGGGCCGTAGGAGTAGGCGGGGTCGCGCAGGTACTTGAGGTCGTCGATGAACATCGGGACGGTGAGCGCGATGGCGTTGTTGTAGCCGGTGACGCCTTCGATGGAGGTGGGGAACTGGAAGTCGTTGCCGGGGATGTCCGCGTCGAGGTAGTTGTAGCGCATCAGCCACCAGCGGTAGTAGATGAACTTCTTGTGGGCCTCGTCGGGGACGTCGAAGTAGGGGAGGTTGTCGGCCCACCACTTGTTGTAGGTCTGGACGTGGGCGGCGAAGGCGTCGTCGGGGGCGGCGTCGCGGTAGGTCTCGTACTCGGTCGCGGATTCGGGGATCTCTTCGGCGATCATGCCGAGCTGGACCTTGAAGGTGGCGGATTCGCCTTGGGCGAGTTGGAGTTCGCCGGTGAGGGCGCCGCCGTCGGGGGTGAGTCCGGTGCCGGACAGGCGCGGGAAGACGGTGGTGAGTCGTTCGAGGCGGGAGTTCTGGACGTCGAGGACGCCGGTGAGCTCGTCGCCGTCGGCGGTCCAGGCGAAGTCGGAGTCGACGCGGAGGGGGACGGCGGCGTCGGGGCCGTGGTTGGTGACGGTGACGTTCGCGACCGCGGTGTTGTGGCGGGTGATGAACTTCTGGACTTCGGCGGTGAGGGTGCCGTTGTCGTGCACGGAGGTCCAGTGGCTGGGGGTCTGGCGGCGCTGGTCCACGTTCTCGGTGAAGCCGCCGTCGCCGATGTCGATGGTGAAGCCGTCGGTGTTCGAGGCGCGGTCGAAGTAGGGGTCGTAGTAGGCGAGCTGGCCGCCGAAGCCGATGACGCTCGGCTCGTGGACGCGCATGAGGAGGGCCCGGCCGCGGGTCATGAGCCACTGGTCGCCGGCGGGGTCGGCGCCTTCCCGGGCGAGGAGGCGGTCCATCCAGAAGTCGGTGCCGTCGCCGCCGTCGAGCTCCTCCTCGTACATCGCAGGCATCATGCCGCCGAGCTCGAAGGGGACGGGTTCGTCGGGGACGGCGTCGCCGCCGGTGAACTCGGGGTAGCCGATGGTCTGCTGGGCCGCGGCGGGGACGGCGCCGACGGCGAGGAGTCCTGCGGCGAGTGCGGTCGCGGCGGCGGTGGCGAGGAGTCGGGTGGACGGGGGGCGGTGCACCATTGCGTGCCTCCGTGCGCTTGAGGTGTGCCGGATCGAGTGGGGGGCCGGAAAACCGAAAGCCTCCGAAAACCTTTTCGGAACGCCGTGGAGACGATCGTAGGGGTCCCGGCAACGCGCTGTCAATGCATAGATCCCGATGAATTCCGGCCGGCGCGGGGACCAGCGGAAGTGTGGCCGAAAGCAGGATTAGCGGGATTTCCGCGCGTCGGATACAGTCGAGCCGTCCCGCCCGGCAGCGGGACCCGGCACAAGGAGGACGAGGTGGCCCGACCCCCGGCACCGCGCGGCACCCGCGCCGCCACGCTGACCGACGTGGCCAGGCTGGCGGGCGTCTCGGTCGCCACCGCCTCCAAGGCCCTCAACGGCCGCAACCACGTCAGCGCCGTGACCCGCGAGCGGGTCATGGAGGCGGCCGCCCAGTTGTCGTTCTCCCCCAACTCGCTCGCGCGCGGCCTGCTCGCCGGGCGCACCGGCACCGTCGGGCTGCTCACCTCCGACCTGGTGGGCCGCTTCAGCCTCCCGATCCTCATGGGCGCGGAGGACGCCTTCGGGGCGGGCGAGATGTCGGTGTTCCTGTGCGACGCCCGCGGGGACGCGATCCGCGAGCGGCACCACGTGCAGGCGCTACTGAGCCGGCGCGTCGACGGCCTCATCGTGGTCGGCTCCTCGACCGACCCGCGACCGCCGCTCGCCGCGGCCGTGGACGTCCCGGTCGTCTACGCGTACGCGCCCTCGGAGCATCCCGAGGACCTCTCGATCGTCCCCGACAACGTGGGCGCCGGGCGGATGGCCGTCGAGCACCTGATCGCCTGCGGGCGCACCAGGATCGCGCACATCAGCGGCGACCGCGGGTACAGCGCCGCCCGCGACCGCGTCACCGGCGCGCTCGCCGCCCTCGAGGACGCCGGGCTCGCTCTCGTCGGCGACGTCGCCTACGGCACTTGGGAAGAGGGCTGGGGCCGCGCCGCTGCCTCGATGCTCCTCGACCGCGAGCCGGAGGTGGACGCGATCCTGTGCGGCTCCGACCAGGTCGCCCGCGGCGTGCTCGACACGCTGCGCGAGCGCGGCCGCCGCGTCCCCGAGGACGTCGCGGTCATGGGCTTCGACGACTGGCAGGTCATGACGACCGGCGCCCGCCCGCAGTTGACCAGTGTGGACATGAACCTGGAGGAGCTGGGCCGCACCGCCGCCCGGGCCCTCTTCGAGGCGATCGACGCCGAGCACGGCCGGGGCGTGCGCACCGTCCAGTGCCGAGTCGTCGTCCGCGGCTCCACGGCCCCCGAAGCGTAGATCCGCGGCCCCGTACGGCCGAGTGGCCGGACCGGTCCATAATGGTGTCACCCTCCGCCCCTCGAACGAACGGCCGACGCCTATGCACCCCTTCGGCAGACTCGCCCCCACCGGACTCGCCGCCGCCGCGGCGCTGACGACGGCACTCGCCTTGACCTCCTGCACCGACATCGAAGGCACCCCGGAGGACGCGGTCCGCGACTACTACGCCGACGGGCACCCGGCGATCGCCGGCACGCTCCTGCTCGGCGGCGAAGCCGACGCCATCAGCGACGCCGCAGCGGCGCATTTCTGCGAGGAGTACGTGGGCACCTTCAACGAGTTCGCCGAACGCGCCGACGGCGAGGTCTCCGCGCTGGCGAGCAACCTCACCGATCTCACCGAAGCGGACATCGTCTACGAGGTCGCGATCGTCGAGACGACGCAGGACGGCGAGACCGCCACCGTCGAGGCCGAGGTCTTCGGGCCGACCCTGCCCGACGGCACCGTCACCACCGAGACGAGGACCCTGGACCTCGCCGTCGAAGACGGCGAGTGGAAGATCTGCGGCCCCATCGACTAGGGCAAGTCCTGTCCATCAGAGCGCGGCGGCCGACCGCGCCGGGCGGCCCGGGGCCGCAGCGGCGGCGTTCGACCACGCTGCGACCGTGCCGGTCTGACGTAATGGCGTGCCCCGGAGCCGCCGTTCGCCCGCGGCTCATCAAGGAGCCGCCGCCGCAAGCGCCGGTTCGCCGAGAATTTGGCGATTATTTTCGCGTACAGGACTTCCGATGTAGCCGATTTTCATGGGATCTTGGGTGTGACCCTGCACCCGAACTCCCCCGAAGGCCAGGCCCCCATCGTGCGAACGACCCCGTGGATCGCCGCTGCCGCCCTCACCGCGGCACTCGCCACCGCCCCGCCCGCCCTCGCCCAGGAAGGCACCGACACGGCCGTCCCCGTCGGCGCCGGCTCCGCGGTGATCGCCCCCGGCATCACCCTCGAGTCCTTCGACCGCTGGGAGGACCAGGGCTGGATCCGCGGCGACGCGGCCACCGTCGACCTCACCGCCGGCGCGAGCCCTCAGTACCTCTCCCCCGGGTCGGTCGCCGCGTCCGAGCCCGTCCGCGGCCAGCTCGAATGCGTCGCGGACGCCGTCCTCGCGTTCAACGCCGACTTCTTCGACATCAACGACACCGGCGGCGCCGAAGGCGTCGCGATCGCCGACGGCGAACTCGTCAAGTCCGCCGCCACCGGATCGTCCAATGTGATCGGATTCGACGCGGACGGCACCGCCTCGATCCAGTCGATCGCCTTCGAAGGCACCGCGACCACCGACACCGGCGTCCTGGACCTCCACGGCCTCAACACGACCGCGCTGCCGGCCGGCGGTATCGGCGTGTACGACGCCGCCTGGGGCACCGCGAGCCGCGCCCGCGTCGCCGACGGCGCCCCCGTCACCGAAGTGACCCTTGTCGACGGCATCGTCACGGCCGTCACCGACGCGCCCCAGGAGGGCGCGATCGCCGAGGACGCCGTCAGCCTCGTCGGCAAGGGCACCGGAGCGCAGGCCCTCGCCGCGCTCGCCGTCGGCGACGAGGTCGCGGTCGAATACCGCGCAGTCGAGCACGGCGACGGCGCCGACGGGGACCTCCCCGAGACCGCGGTCTCGGGCCGCCAGATCCTCATCCAGGACGGCGCGATCGTCGACCACGCCGACCAGGCCCGCCACCCGCGCACCGCCGTCGGCGTCTCCGAGGACGGGACCGAGCTCTACGTCCTCACCGTGGACGGCCGGCAGGCCGCCAGCGGCGGGTACACCCTCGAGGAGACCGCCGAGCAGCTCCTCGCCATGGGCGCCCACAGCGCGCTCAACCTCGACGGCGGCGGCTCCTCGACGCTCATCGCCCGCGCCCCCGGCACCGGCGACCTCGTCACCGTCAACAGCCCCTCGGACGGCACCGAGCGCTCGGTGGGCAACGCCCTCGCGTTCACCGTCCCCGCGGGCGACGGCGAGCCGGCCGGATTCGCCGTCGCACCCCAAGCGCCGTTCACGCCCGGCGCCATCGAAGGCGCCGACTACGACCGCGTCTTCCCCGGGCTGACCCGGCCGCTGTCGGTCGCCGCCTACGACGACGCGTACGGGCCCGCCGACGCCGACCCGCGGTGGCGGACCTCGCCGTCCCGCCTCGGCTGGGTCGACGACGACGCGGTCTTCCACGCCCGGGGCCGCTCCGGCACCGCAGTGGTGACCGCGAAGGACGGTTCGGCGAGCGGCTCCACCGAGCTCACCGTGCTCGGCGCGCTCACCGCCCTCGAACCCTCCCAGCGGCTCCTGTCGCTTCCCGGCGGCGACTCGACCGCCGCGTTCCAGGTGATCGGATCCGACGCGCAGGGCTTCACCGCCCCGATCGACCCGCGCGACATCGACCTCGACTACGACGAGGACCTGTTCACGATCGAACCGGACGGGCGCGGCGGGTACACCGTCGCCGCGACGGCCGGCAGCGGCTCCGGCACCGTCGCGATCACCGTGGGCGGCATCGCCACCGCGCTCGCGGTCACCGTCGGCCTCGAAGCGGCGCCCGTGACCGACCTGAGCGACGCCGCGCAGTGGATCTTCTCCACAGCACGGGCCACCGGGTCCATGGCGCCCGCGCCGGGCCACGACGGCGAGGCCGGTCTCGCCCTGACCTACGACTTCACGCAGTCCACGGCGACCCGCGCCGCCTACGCCCGGCCGCCGGCCGCGATCCCGGTCGCGGGCCAGCCGCAGCGGTTCGGCATGTGGATCGAGGCCGAAGGCGACGGCGAGTGGCCGTCACTGCACCTCAAGGACGCCAATGGAACCGATGTGGTGCTCCGCGGCGCGTACCTGACGGAGCCCGGGTGGCAGTGGGTCGAGTTCGAGGTCCCGGACGGCACGAACTACCCGGTGTCGGTGTACCGCTTCTACGTCGCCGAGACCCGGCCCGCGGCCTCGTACCACGGGTCGATCACCATCAGCGGCCTCGTCGCGTACACCGCGCCGGACGTGGAGATCCCCGCCGCGGCGCCGCACGCGGACCCGCTGGTCGCCGGCGACCTCGACGGCGCGGACTGGACGTTCGCGGTCATGTCCGACGGCCAGTTCACCGCCGAGAACCCCGACAGCGCCATCGTCGCCTCGGTCCGCCGCACGCTCCGGGAGGTCAAGGAGTCCGGCGCCGAGTTCCTCATCGTCAACGGGGACCTCGTGGACGAGTGCGAGAGCGACGACCTCGCCCTGGCCGAGCGGATCCTGGACGAGGAGCTCGGCGACGACCTCGAGTGGGTGTACGTCCCCGGCAACCACGAGGCCATGGGGTGCAGCATCGCCGACTGGTCGGCGGTCTTCGGGCCCGCGTACCGGACCTTCGACCGCGGCGGCACCCGGTTCATCACGCTCGACACCTCCGGCCTGACGATCGGCGAAGGCGGCTGGGAGCAGATCCTCATGCTGCGCACCGCCCTTGACGAGGCCGCGGCCGACCCGGAGGTGGACTCGGTCGCCGTCGTCGCGCACGTCCCGACCCGCGACAAGTCCCCGCAGGCCGCGAGCCAGCTCGGCGACCGGCTCGAAGCCGAAGTGGTCGAGGAATGGCTCACCGGATTCGAGACCGGCAGCGGCAAGGAGGCCGTCTACATCGGAGCGCATGCGGGCTACTTCGACGCCTCCCGCGTCGACGGCGTGTCCTACTGGGTCAACGGCAACTCCGGGAAGTCGCCCTCCACGACCCCCGAGGACGGCGGCTTCGTCGGCTGGACCGAGTTCGGCATCGGCGCCTCGGGCCAGGAATGGCTCACGGCGCAGGTCCGGCCCCGGGTCGACGGACTCCGCGTGGACGCGGCCGACCTCGCACCCGGCGAGACCGTCGTGGTGGGAGCCGAACTGACCCAAGGCGATGCGACGATGCCCGTCGTCTACCCGATGGGCGTCGCCTGGTCCGGGACGAACGTCTACATCGGCGAGCACCCGCCCGGGCCGCTCCACTGGTGGCGCTTCGACGCCTGGTTCGACCCCGAGACCCGCGAACTGCGGGCCTGGCGTTCCGGGACCGTGGAACTGACCGCCACCGTCAACGGCGTCGCCGCCGCCGACACGATCACCATCGGATAACGCGCGGCTCGGCGGGGCCCGGACGAGCGGTCCCGCCGAGCGCGCACTCGGGGTCGGCGCCGCCAGGACGCCGACACGCTGGAGTCAATGCAGCGGCCTCACCTCCGCGAGCCCGTGCTCCCGGTGGCCGCGGCGCCGCCGCCCAGGGCAACGGCCCCGGGGCGCTAGGGCAGTTCGGGCACGTGGCAGTCGGCCAGGTGGTCGTCGACCATCCCCACCGCCTGCATCATCGCGTAGGCGGTGGTCGGGCCGACGAAACGGAAGCCGTGCTTCTTGAGGGCCTTCGACAGGGCCGTCGACTCGGGGGTGACGGCCGGGACGTCCGCCAGTCGCTTGGGCCGCTCGCGCCGGTCGGGCGCGTAGGACCACACGAGCTCGCTGAGGCCGCCCACCGCGGTGCCGGCGAGTTCGGCGGCGGCCTTCGCGTTCGCGATGGTCGCCGCGATCTTCAAGCGGTTGCGGACGATGCCCGCGTCGGCCAGAAGCCGCTCGGCGTCGTCGTCGGTGTAGGCGGCGACCTTGGCGATCGAGAAGCCGTCGAACGCCTTGCGGAACGCCTCGCGCTTGCGCAGGATCACCAGCCACGACAGGCCCGACTGGAACGCCTCCAGGCTCACCCGCTCGAACAGCTCGTCGTCGCCGCGCACCGGTCGGCCCCACTCGCCGTCGTGGTAGTCCCGGTAGATCTCCGGGGCCGCACCCCATGGGCACCGCGCCAGGCCGTCCTCGGCCGACATCACCGCGTCACTCATCGCTTCCCTCCTGACCGACGCGAGCCTACGCGCCGGGTCCGACACGTCCTCGCCGATCCGCGACCTCGCGCTCGGGAATGTCGGTGGCTTATTGCAAGATAGTTGCAATAGAGTCCAGGTGTTCGCACCGTACCGAAGGAGCCCCCCATGACCAGCACGCCCACCGGCCACACCCTCCCCGACCTCGTCATGGCCTGGGGCCGCGGCCGCGCCCACTCGCGCATCACCGCGCAGCCCGAGCCGATCGACGGCGGCTTCGAGGTCGCGGTCGGCCCGCCGAGCACCGAGATCCGCCGCGTCTTCCACACCTACACCCCCGAATCCCTCGCCGAGACCGCCGCACGGCTCGACGTCCCCGGCCGCCAGGTCATGATCGCCGGGCCGTCCGAGCTGCTCCGCTCGATCGTCCCCGCCTCCTGGACGATGGACGAGGGCGGCCACCTCATGACCGTCGCGTTCGCACCCGCCGCCTACGCCGTCCCCGACGGGTACCGGCTCACCGTCGAGACCGAAGGGCCGCTCACCGTGGCGCGGGTCTTCCACGCCAACGGCGACCTGGCCGCTTCCGCGCGCCTCGGCCGCACCGACGACTTCGGCGTGTTCGACAAGGTCGTCACCGCCCCGGCCCACCGGCGCCGCGGCCTCGGGACCCTGATGATGCGCGCCCTCGCCGTCCAGGCGCACGCGCTCGGCATGGCCTGGGGCCTGCTCGTCGCCAGCGACGACGGCCGCGCCCTCTACGAGCACCTGGGCTGGTCCTTCGTCTCCGACTTCCCCGGGGCTCGCAGCAAGCGCGATTGAGGCAAATCGCTTGCCGGTCAACGCCACCGCTGTCACAGTGTGCCTATGACCGCGACCTCCGGCGCCCAGTGGCGCGACGCCAACCGGGCCATGTGGGACGAGCGCGTCCCGATCCACGCCGCGAGCCGCCACTACGACCAGGCGGGCTTCCTGGCCGGCGGCGGCGACGTCAACGCGTTCGAAGTCGAGGAGGTCGGCGACGTGACCGGCAAGCGCCTCGTCCACCTGCAATGCCACATGGGGCAGGACACGCTCTCGTGGGCCCGTCACGGCGCCGCCGAGGTCGTGGGGCTCGACTTCTCCGAGCCGGCGCTCGAGGTCGCGCGCGGCCTCGCCGCCGGCCTCGGCTTCGGGCCCGAGCGGGCTTCGTTCGTCGCCGCGGACGTGTACGACGCCCGCGAGGCCCTCGGCGGGCGGACCTTCGACATCGTCTACACCGGCATCGGCGCGCTCGTCTGGCTGCCCGACGTCGAACGCTGGGCCGAGGTCGCCGCCTCCCTGGTCGCGCCCGGCGGGTTCCTGTACCTCGCCGAGTTCCACCCGGTGGCCGACGTCCTCGACTGGGACACCGGCACCCGCTTCGAACGCGACTACTTGGACGAGGAGGCCATGGTCTTCGACGAGCCGGGCACCTACACCGACGGCGAGGCGAACACCCGGAACAACCTCAACTACGAGTGGAACCACTCGCTCGGCTCGGTCGTGTCCGCGATCGCGGCGACCGGGCTGCGCATCGAGTTCCTGCACGAGCGCGACTGGACCCTGTTCCAGAAGTTCGCCTCCCTCGAGCAGACCGGCAGGCACTTCCACCAGCCCGGCGGCGTGCCGCGCGCCCCGCTCATGTACTCGCTCAAGGCGAGCCGGGTGTGACGCCCGGTTCCCATGCTTCTCTGATCCGCCTTCCAGCCGCACCGGGACGAGCCCCCGAAGAATGGCGGAACACGAGGTGAGAGGGGTGGGACAGTGACCGCCAAGCAGGACGTGAAGCCGACCTATGAGGGCCGGCCGTACGCCAGGCCCGACGAGGAGCTGGTCGACCAGGGCCTCCAGTTCGACATCGGGACGCTGCTCAGCCGCCGCGGCGTGCTCGTCGCAGGCGCCGGGGCCGCGGCCCTGGGACTGGCGGCGTGCACGGGCTCGGGCGACGACGGCTCCAATTCCGGGACGGCCTCGTCAGGGGAGCTGACTGAGATCCCGCAGGAGACCGCCGGGCCGTACCCGGGCGACGGCTCGAACGGCCCCGACGTGCTCGCCGAGAGCGGCGTCGTCCGCAGCGACATCCGCTCCAGCTTCGGGAGCAGCACGACCACCGCCGAAGGCGTGCCGATGGGCATCGAGCTGACGGTCTACGACATGGCGAACGACAACGCCCGCTTCGAGGGTGCGGCCGTCTACCTGTGGCACTGCGACCGCGAAGGCCGGTACTCGATGTACTCCGAAGGCGTCGAGGGCGAGAACTACCTGCGCGGGGTGCAGGTCGCCGACGCCGACGGGGTCGTCGCGTTCCAGAGCGTCTTCCCGGCCTGCTACTCGGGCCGCTGGCCGCACCTCCACTTCGAGGTCTACCCGGACGCCGACTCGATCAGCGACAGCGCCAACGCGATCGCGACCTCGCAGATCGCGCTGCCGCAGGACGTCTGCGAGACCGTGTACGCCGAGGAGGGGTACGAGCAGTCGGTCGAGAACCTCTCGCAGGTCTCACTGGAGTCCGACGGGATCTTCAGCGACGACGGCGGCGCCTCGCAACTCGCGACCGTCACCGGCGACGTCGCCGGCGGGTACGCGATCGCGCTCGCGGTCGGCGTCGACACGGCGACCGAGGCGGCCGCCGGCGGGATGTCAGGCGGCGGAGGGGACGGCGGCCCCGGCGGGACCCCGCCGGGCTCGGAAGGCTGAGCGCAGGGAAAGGCCCGCGACCGCGCTGCGGTGGCGGGCCTGCTTGCGTTCGGTTCCGCGCGGCGTCGCGTCGAGCGGGTTCAGATCAGGACCACGAGGCCGGACTCGCCGAAGAGCGTCGCGGCGAGGGCGCCGCGGTTGCCGGCCTTCATCGGGAGCTTCGCGCCGATGGCGTCGATGTGGGGTCCGACGCGCTCAGGGTGCGGGTGGACCGCCTCCAGGCCCACGAGCGGGACGACCGGCAGTTCGTCGGCGGGGTGCGGGGTCAGGCCCCAGTCGATGAGGAAGGGCACGGGGCCGCGGTGGCGGCCCTCGCGGTCGAGGGTCAGGCGCCAGTTGAGGGTGCGGCCGTCGGCGGTCGTGCGGGTCATGTCCCACGGTTCGCCGGGGTCGTATCCGGACTCGCGGGAGGCGGCGACCGCGTCGTCGATGTCCTCGACCCGGACGGCCCAGGTGACGAGCCGGGCGTCGACGAGGTTGTCGATGCCGAACGGGCGGGGCCGCCCGGGGTCGGGCTGCTCCCGGTCCGGGCCGATGATCTCGAGGTAGGCGCCATCGCCGAGGCCGAGCAGGAAGTTCCTGGTGCCCAGGCCCTGGTGGACGCCGCCCGGGACGGGTTGCGTCCCGGTCAGGCGGCCGACCTCCTTGACCGTGGCGGCCAGGTCGGGCGTGGCGAGAACGAGGTGGTCGAGTGAGGACATGGGCCGGAGTTTAGTCACGATGCGCCACAGCCGTAACCGCCGTCCTGAAACCGCACCGAACTCAGCGGCGGCCGGGGTCCGTCAGCGCCTTGAGGACGTCGTCGGCGGGCCCGGCCATGAACCGCTCGAGGACCTCCTCGGCCTCGGCGCGGCCGGGCTCGTAGCCGATGCGGCAGCCGTCGGGCGTGAAGGCGGCGTCGGGCGCGGGCGGCTCGCTGTCGCGGCGCATGAGGTCGCCGATGCCGTGCTCGAGCAGCCCGAACGCGTGGTGGGCGGCGGTGACGGCCCGCTGGTGGAGCTCGTCGATCGGCTCGCCCTCGAGGATGTGGTGGACGTTGACCTCGACGAGGATGTGCTGGGTGTGCAGGAGCTGGGAGGCGACCAGTCGGGAGGTGAGGCGCGGGTGGCCCTCCTCGATGAGGACCTCGGCCAGGAGCACCGCCGACCGGCGGCGGTAGTCCATGGCGCTCACCATCAGCGCGGGGGTGGTCTGGAGGAGGCGCTGGACCTCCAGGAACCGCGGATTGTCGCTCAGGCCCGTCTGGGGGGCGCGGTGCTCGAGCAGCTCCAGGTAGCGGTCGCGCAGGGCCGCGTGCGGGGTCTGGCCGCGCGGCCGCTCGCGCACGACGCGCGCGGGGTCCTCGACGTGGTGCTTCATGCCGCCGATGACGAGGTCTTCCTTCGTCGGGAAGTAGTTGAACACCGTGGCCTTGGAGACCTCCGCGGCGGCGGCGATCTCGGCGACGGAGACGTTCTCGTATCCGCGTTCCACGAACATCTGGAGCGCGGTCGCCTTCAGGCGCCCCCACATGGCGTTCTTCTTGCGTTCGCGCAGGCCGCTCCGTTGTTCCATGCCGCAACTGTATCAGACTTGGATGGACCGAGACCAAAATTAGTCCTGGAAAAACTTTGTACCCGGTCAAAGTTCGGTGCTACGCTCGGCGGCATGACAGGAAACCCACCGCCCGACACCGTCCGCCGGACGGCACCCCCCGCCGGCGGGGAGGACGAACCGGAGGCGTCGATCCTCCGCCTCCTCGCCGACTACCTCCGCCCCCACCGCAGGCCGCTCCTCCTCACGGTCGTCTTCCAGATCGTGCAGACCCTCGCGTCCCTGTACGTGCCCACCCTCAACGCCGACCTGATCAACAACGGCGTCGCGGCCGGCGACACCGGCTACGTGATCCGCCACGGCGCCCTCATGCTCGCCGTCACCGTCGTCCAGCTCACCGCGGCCGCCCTCGGCGTCTACTACGGCGCCCGCGCCTCCATGGGCCTCGGCCGCGATCTCCGCGCCGACCTCTTCGCCCAGGTGCAGCGCTTCTCCGCCGCCGAGATGGACCGATTCGGCGCCCCCTCGCTCATCACCCGCACCACGAACGACGTCACCCAGGTCGTCACCATGCTGGTCATGGGCCTCACCCTGTTCCTGACCGCGCCGATCACCGCGATCGGCGGCCTGTCGCTCGCGCTCACGCTCGACGTGCCGATGACCGGCGTGCTCCTGGCCGCGATCCCCGTCGTCGCCGTCGCCATCTCGTTCATCGTCACAGCGATGATCCCGGCCGGCCGCGTCATGCAGCGGGGCATCGACGGCATCAACCGGGTCATGCGCGAGCACATCACCGGCATCCGCGTCATCCGCGCGTTCGTCCGCGACGACCACGAGCAGCGCCGCTTCAGCGACGCCAACGCCGAACTCACCGCCGCATCCCTCCGCGTCGGCCGCGTCCAGGCGTTCTTCGGCGCCACCGCCATGGCCGTCAGCAACCTCACCTCGATCGCGATCGTCTGGATCGGCGCCGCCCGCATCGCCGACGGCCGCATGCAGATCGGCGACCTGATCGCGTTCCTCACCTACGCCGGGCTCATCCTCGGCTCGGTCATGATGTCCATGGGCGTGTTCATGATGGCCCCGCGCGCGAAGGTCGCCGCCGGGCGCATCCGCGAAGTCCTCGACACGGCGCCGTCGATCATCGACCCCGTCGACGCCGTCGGCGAACTCCCCGGGCGCGGCGAACTCGACATCGACGGCGTCACCTTCCGGTACGCCGGCGCGGAAGAGGCCGTCCTCCGCGGCGTCGACCTCATCGCCCGGCCCGGGCAGACCACCGCGGTCATCGGCTCCACCGGCGCCGGCAAGACCACCCTGCTCAACCTCGTCCCCCGCCTCTTCGACGTGGACGAAGGCGCCGTCCGCATCGACGGCGTCGACGTCAGGGACATGGACCGGGCCCTCATCGCCCGCACCGTCGGCCTCGTCCCCCAGCGCGCCTACCTGTTCTCGGGCACCATCGCCTCGAACCTGCGCTACGGCGACCCCGACGCTGACGACGCGGCCCTGTGGCGCGCGCTCGAGACCGCCCAGGCCGCCGACTTCGTCCGCGCCATGCCCGACGGCCTCGACACCGTCATCGGCCAGGGCGGCACCACCGTCTCCGGCGGACAGCGCCAGCGCCTCGCCATCGCTCGGACACTGGTGGCACGGCCCAAGATCTACCTCTTCGACGACTCGTTCTCCGCACTGGACACGGCCACCGACGCGGCGCTGCGGGCCGCGCTCGCGGCCGACATCGCCGACGCCGCGCAGGTGATCGTGGCCCAGCGGGTCTCGACGATCCGCGACGCCGACCGCATCGTCGTCCTCGACGCCGGACGGGTCGTCGGCACCGGCACCCACGAGGAGCTCCTCGAGTCCAATCCGGTGTACGCCGAGATCGTCAACTCCCAGCTCACCCTTCAGGAGGCGCGGTGACCATGCGCGGACCGGGTCTGGCGGCGCCGACCCTGAAGAAGGCCGACGACTTCCGCGGCACGCTGCGCCGCATCATCGAGCGCCTGCGCCGCGACCGGCTCCGGCTCGCCTCCGTCGTGGGCTTCGGGGTCCTGATGGTCCTCGGGATGCTGGCCGTGCCCGCGGTCCTGGGCCGCGCGACCGACCTCGTCATCGACGGCGCCTCGGCGGGCGACGTGGACTTCGGGGCGCTCGCGCAGGTGCTCGGGCTGGCCATCGCGATCTCGCTGGCCACCTTCGGGATCACCGTGAGCAACGGGCGCACGATCGCGAAGATGGCGCAGCACATGGCGTACCGGCTGCGCGAGGAGGCCGACCGGAAGATCGCGTCGCTTCCGCTGTCCTACTTCGACTCCCGGCCCCGGGGCGAGGTGCTGTCGCGGGTCACCAACGACATCGACAACCTGACGCAGACCGTCGGGCTGGTGACCCAGCGGATCGTGCAGGGCCTGCTGTTCCTCGTGGGCGTGCCGATCATGATGCTCACGATCTCGCCGCTGCTGACGCTGATCGTGGTCCTGACGCTGCCGCTGACGGTGCTGGCGGCGCGGATCATCGGCAGGCGCAGCCAGCCGCGGTTCGCGCAGCAGTGGGCGACGACCGGGAAGCTGAACGGGCACGTCGAGGAGATGATCACCGGGCACCAGCTGGTGACCCTGTTCGGCCGCCGGGCCGAGGGCGCGGCGGTGTTCGAGCGGCACAACCGGGACCTGTACGAGAACACGGTCCGGGCGCAGTGGGTGTCGGCGCTTCTCGGTCCTGCGATGGCGTTCCTGGGGCTGGTGACCTATGTGCTCGTGGCGGTGGCCGGCGGGCTCCAGGTGGCGGCCGGGGCGCTGACCTTCGGGCAGATCCAGGCGTTCATCCAGTACACGGGCCAGTTCTCGAACCCGCTGAACATGCTGGCGGCGCTGTTCGGGCAGGTGCAGTCGGCGGTCGCCTCGGGCGAGCGCGTGTTCGAGTTCCTCGACGCCGAGGAGCAGTCGCCCGAGCCCGCCGCTGCGGGAGACGAGCTGACGGCGGTCGAGGGGCGGGTGGCGTTCGAGGACGTGTCGTTCCGGTACCTGCCCGACGAGCCGCTCATCGAGCACTTGTGGCTCGAGGCGCAGCCGGGTCAGACGGTCGCGATCGTGGGGCCGACCGGGGCGGGGAAGACCACGCTGGTCAACCTGCTCATGCGGTTCTACGACCTGGACGCGGGCCGGATCACCGTCGACGGCGTCGACGTGTCCACGGTGGAGCGGGAGCGGCTGCGGCGCCGGATCGGCATGGTCTTGCAGGACACGTGGCTGTTCGAGGGCACCATCGCGGAGAACATCGCGTACGGCAGGCCGGGAGCGACCCGCGAGGAGGTCGCCGCGGCCGCGCAGGCGGCGCACGCCGACCACTTCATCCGGACGCTGCCGGACGGCTACGACACGATCGTGGGCGCCGACGAGGGCGGGTTGAGCGCGGGCGAGCGGCAGTTGGTGACGATCGCCCGGGCGTTCCTGATCGATCCGTCGATCCTCATCCTCGACGAGGCGACCAGCTCGGTGGACACCCGCACCGAGATGCTCGTCCAGCAGGGGATGGTCGCGCTGCGGCAGGGGCGCACGAGTTTCGTGATCGCGCACCGGCTCTCGACGATCCGCGACGCCGACGTGATCGTGGTGATGGAGCACGGCACGGTAGTCGAGCAGGGCCCGCACGAGAAGCTGCTGACTTCGGGCGGCGCGTACGCGCGGCTCTACGAGGCGCAGTTCGCGCAGCCCGCGGTCGAGGAGGAGGAAGCCGCGGCCCGGACCTGATCTCGGGCGGGGAGACGCTCGCTCAAGCGGAGCCTCGGGCGGGCGAATGCCGCCCGGGATTCGAGACTCGGTGCGCTGCAATGGAAACCAGGGCCCGTAGGAACCGGCGCCCGGGCCGATCGGCCCGGGGCGCCGGTGTGCGTTCGTCGGCCCGCACCGATGGCGGGGTCAGACGGTCGATTCGACGCCGTTGGGGATGCGCTGGAAGGGCTCGCCGATGAGGTTCGCGAGCATGCGGTCGACGATGGCGAGGCCGTCGTCGTTGAGGATCGCGTCGTGGATGGGGTAGACGGCCGGGGCGTCGACGGCGCGGATGAAGTCGATGGCCTCGGCGAGTTTGAGCCAGGGCGCGGCGACCGGCACGAGAAGGGCCCTGACCGGGGCGTCGGGGACGGTGAACGAGTCGCCGGGGTGGTAGATCCCGTCGATGAGGTAGCCGACGTTCTGGACCACGGGGATGTCGGCGTGCGCGAGCGCGTGGTGTTCGCCGAAGACCTTCACTTCGGTGCCGGCAACGGGGATCACGTCGTCGGCGCTGACGACCGTGAACGGGACGTCGGCGAGGGTCGCCGAGACCCCGCTCGGTCCGAATATCCGGACGTCGGGCCGGTCTTCGGCGAGCAGCCGGAGGGCGGGGTCGTTGCAGTGGTCGGGGTGCTGGTGCGTGATGAAGACGGCGTCGGCGCCGTCGAGCGCGGCCGGGTCGGAGAAGACGCCGGGGTCGATGACGACGGCCCCTTCGCCGGTGTCGAGCCTGACGCAGGAATGACCGAACTTGGTGAGTCGCATGGTCCCACCGTAGGACGACGGACGGCCCCACCGGGGCTCGTTCGGACAATGTGCCGCATTGCCGCCGAGGCGGGGAGCGCACCGAACGAAATCGCGGAGCGGGCGTCGCCGACGGCGGGCGGAGGAGTGAAGGGGCCGTGCGGGTGCGCGGATGCCGTTCGTTCGCCGCTGTGACACCGGTGGCGGCTCAGACGGTGAAGGTCCCGGCGGCGACGCTGACGGCGACGGCCGCTGCGGCCGCCCCGGCCGCCAGAGCGATGACCGCCCAGTCGCCCGGGCGCATCCGCTGCTCGCGGGCGTGGGTCCGCGGGATCTCGGTGTCGAAACCGCGGGCGTCCATGGCGGCGGCGAGGCGTCCGGCGCGGCGGATGGCGCCGACGAGGAGCGCGAACATGGTGGAGGCGAAGAGTCTGGTGCGCCGCACGGGGTTCCAGCCGCCTTCGAGGCCGCGGGCGCGGCGCGCGGTGGTGATCTGGTTCCATTCGGCGCCGAGCAGCGGGAGGAGCCGGAGCGCGGCGAGCGACCCGATGGTGAAGCGCGGCGGGGCCTTCAACTGCTGGGTGAGCGCGTCGGCGAGGTCGGTCGGATCGGTGGTGGCGAAGACCAGGACGCCGGCGGTGGCGGCGACGCAGACGCGCAGGCCGATCGCGACGCCGTCGAGGAGCGCGCCGGAGCCGATCGCGACGGGGCCGAGGGTGAGCAGGATGCGGCCGGTCTGCTCGGCGGCGAACAGGGCGTTGACGATGACCACCGTGCCGGCGGCCAGCCACAGCCAGCGCAGGCGCCTGGCGAGGGGCCGGGCCCGGATGCCGGTGAACGGCAGGACGATCAGCATGGCGGCGAGCAGGAGCAGCGGGGTGAGCCAGTCGCCGGCGACGAGCGCGACGACGGTCACCAGCGCGACGGCGGCGAGCTTGGCGACGGGGTTGGCGCGGGCGATCGGCGCATCGGGTCCGCAGACGGGGGCGAAGGTCAGCACCGGACCTCCCCGGCCGTGCACAGGATCGAGGCGGGTCCGCGTACGGCGTCCAGGATCGACAGGGCATCGCCCCGGCAGTCGGCCCTTGCGGTCGACCAGGGGAGGCCGACGACCGGAACCGGGCTCAACACGGCCTCCCCCGCGGTTCGCAGGATCGAGGCGGGCCCGCGTGCGGCGTCCAGACTCGACGGGGCATCGCCCGGGCACTCGGCTCCCGCAGCAGCCCAGGCAAGGCCGAGGACCAACACTGGGCTCAACACGGGACCTCCCCTGCGGTGCGCCCGTTCTCCAGGGCGAGTTCTCGTGCGCCGAGTGCCGCCGCGAAGTCGCGGTCGTGGGTGACGGCGAGGAGCGCGGTGCCCTCGTCGCGGATGTCGGCGGTGAGGTCGACGAGTTCGCCCCAGGTGCGGCGGTCCTGGCCGAAGGTGGGTTCGTCCAGGAGGAGCACGCCCGGAGCGGCGGCGAGGGCGCCGGCGACCGAGAGGCGGCGGGCCTCGCCGCCGGAGAGGGTGTGCGGGTTGGCTTCGGCGAGCGGGGCGAGGCGGAGGCGGTCGAGGAGTTCGGCGACGCGGGCGTCGATGCGGTCCTTCGGCCATCCGGCCTGCTTGGAGCCGAAGGCGAGTTCGTCGCGGACGGTGGCGGTGACGAACTGGTGCTCGGGGTCCTGGAAGACCGACCCGACGCGAGTGGCGAGCCGCCGCGCGGGGAGCCGGTGCAGGGGACGGCGCTCCCCCGGGACGGTCGCGGTCCCGGCGTCGGGCTTGGCGAGTCCTCCGGCGAGGAGCGCCAGTGTGGACTTTCCGGAGCCGTTGGGGCCGGTGACGGCGAGCAGTTCGCCTTGTCGCAGTTCGAAGGTGACGCCGTCGAGGGCGGGCCGGGCCGCCCCCGGGTAGGTGAGCGCGAGGCCGTCTCCGCGCAGGGCGGTGTCGCCGGGGGTGCCGCCGGGACGGTGCGGCAGCGGCGCGCCGGGCACCCAGACGCCTTGGGCGGCGAGCGCGTCGCCGTGGTCGGCGAGGACGCGTGCGGCGGGGCCGTCGGCGATGGGCGTGCCGCCGGGGCCGAGGGCGATGACGCGGTCGACGAGGTCGAGGATGTCGGCGACGCGGTGCTCGACGACGATGAGAGTCGCGTCCGTCTCGGCCAGCGCGGCCCGGAGAGCGTCGCGGACGCCTTGGGCGCCTTCGGGGTCGAGGTTCGCGGTGGGTTCGTCGAGGAGGATCAGCTCGGGGCGACGGGCGAGGACGCCGGCGAGGGCGAGGCGCTGCTGCTCGCCGCCGGAGAGGGCGTGCGTGTCCCGGTCGGGTCCGTAGGGGAAGCCGACGGCGCGGAGGGCGTCGTGGACGCGGGGCCAGATCTCGCCGCGGGGGACGGCCTGGTTCTCGAGTCCGAAGGCGACGTCGTCGCCGGCGCGGGCCATGACGAGCTGCGTCTCCGGGTCCTGGAAGAGGATGCCGACGCGGCCGCGCTGGTCGGCGGCGGACTTGCCGTCGAGGAGGACCTCGCCGTCCTGGTCGCCGGCGTCCTCGGTGAGGAGCCCGGCGAGCGCGGCGAGCAGGGTGGACTTGCCCGACCCGGAGGGGCCGAGCAGGAGCACCCGCTCGCCGGGCTCGACGCGCAGGTCGACGCCCGTGACGGCCTGGGCTCGCCGTCCGGCGTGGCGCCAGGCGTAGCCGCGGAACTCGACCGGGATCACGGGGTCAGATCCGGGCCCGCTCGCGCCCGGCGGGGAACCGGTCGAGGACGCCGGTGGGCAGCATGGCGGCGACGAGCGCCTTGGAGCCGAGGCCGGCGACGATCGCGCCGGAGAGGGCGGCGAAGGCGATGTAGGGGATCTTGAACGCCCAGAGAGCGGTGTCGGGGTACCAGACGACGACGTCGAAGAGGGTGGCGGCGACGCAGGCGAGCGCGCCGGCGGCGACGGCGGTGGCGGTGCCGAAGCGGCGGTAGCGTCCGGCGGCGAATGCGATCTCGCCGCCGAGGCCCTGGAGGAGACCCTGGTAGATGACGAGGACGCCCCACACGGAGCCGAGGAGGGCGGAGACGGTGGCGGCGAGGGCTTCGGTGAGGAGGCCGGCGCCGACGCGGCGGACGATGAGCGGGGCGAGGACGGCGGGGATGAGCCAGACGCCGTAGAGGATGCCCTTGAGCGGGGGCAGGAACGCGAGGACGGGGTCCAGGCCGGCCCAGACGAAGTTCCAGGCCCAGAAGACGACGCCGAAGGCGACGGCGAGGACGGCGCAGGTGAGGATGTCGACGGTGCGCCAGCGGCCGGGGGCGGCCGGAGCGGTGCTGTCGGTAGGCATGGGCTTGCCTTTCAAGTGCATCGAGGGACACGGCGCGACAGCGGCACACGACGACTTCCTACGCCGGTATTACCCGGATCAGGTGTGAGGGTCTGCGGTCGGTTCCGCACTCTCAGCCAATCGGCTCCCCTGTCGGCTTCGACGTTAACACCTGGTGCCGCGTTCGTAGCCGGGCGCGGCCGGGCCAGTGGCCCGGCCCGCCGCGGGGACTGGTCGGGCCGCCGCCGGGCGGGGGCGTCCGGGGTGCCGGTTAGGCTCGCGGGCATGACGACTGAGCAGGATTGGGACCTGGTGAAGCGGGTCGTGGAGGCGCTGCCGGACGGCACGTGGACCTCGTACGGCGATCTCGCCGAGCTCATCGGCACCGGCCCGCGCCAGGTCGGCGCGTACATGCGCGACGGCGACGTGACCCGCGCCTACCGGGTGCTGACCGCGGGCGGCACGGTCTCGGAGGGGTTCCGGTGGTCCGACGGCCGCTCCGGCAGGGACGTGCCCGACCTGCTCCGCGAGGACGGCGTGAGGGTGAACACGAAAGGCCGCGCCGACCAGGCCCAGCGGATGTCGGTCTACGACCTGAAACTCCTTGCCGCCGAGCTGGACGGAGCGGCACCCGCCGAAACAGATGACCGGGATTAACGGCCTAAATCATGATATTTCCGGCTTAAGGGACCCCTGGCGCAAAAGTACACCTGGGGTCCGACATCACTGCACCGCAGCGAACGCGAGCGGGACTCACCCGAGCCGGGAACGCCACCGTCCGCCCGAAGACGAGTCGGCTAAGGCGCGCCCGTTGACTCGCCGCCCTGCACCGGATCCCGAACAGCGGCCCCGTGATCGGTGCCGTGATCGGCGCCGCGTCCGCTGCGGCGACCGTCAGTGCAGGTCCGCGTCTGGTTCGGTCAGGCGCCACGACGTGAACTCGACAGTGAGGCCCGCCCGGGAAGGCGCGCAGCAGAACGGCCCGGCCTCGGCGGGCGCGTCCGGGTCGAGCGGGGCGAGGCGCACGAGGCGCCACGGGTCGTCCTCCCCCGCGCGGGCGCGGATGACGACCGCGTCGTTGAAGCGGGAGGCGCGGATCGTCACCTCCCTGCCGGCCCATTCGGGCACCGGCGCGGTCGACCAGTCCGAGCGGCCGTTGGTGACGACGGCGCCGAGCTGGAGCGCGCCGTCGGCGAATTCGAGACCGGTCTTCACCCAGCGCTCGGCGTCGAGGCGGATGAAGAGACCGGCCTGGTCGAACTGCGCGTCGAAGGCCGCGATGAAGCTCACCTCCACCGCCTGCTCCGGATTCCACGCCTCCAAGAGGGCGTGCTCGCTGTCGTGGACGAACCCGTAGGCGGTGTGCCGCCAGGCGTCGCTGCCCTCGGCCGCGGTGACGCGCAGCCGCCCGCCGGCCTCTTCGGCCGCGACCGGCAGCGCCGTCCAGGCGCCGGACTTCCATGGGACTTCGATCGGTGCGTCGGTGTGCATCGGTCCGAGCCTAGCGGCGGCGCCGCTGTCACACCAGTGCTGTAGAACAGTGCCCATGGCGGGAAGCACCACGGAGACGCTCAGGGACGAGGCCGAGGCGCTGCTGCGCGCCCTCGCGGGCGAGCACGCGCGCCTGCGCGACGACCAGTGGCGGGCGATCGAAGCGCTCTGCACGGGCGGGCCGGAGGAGCCGGGGCGCCGCGTCCTGCTGGTGCAGCGCACCGGGTTCGGCAAGTCCGCCGTCTACTTCACCTCCACGGCGCTGCTGCGGCGCCGCGGCGCCGGCCCCACGGTCATCGTCTCGCCGCTGCTCGCGCTCATGCGCAACCAGATCGAGGCCGCCGAGCGCGCCGGCATCCGGGCCCGCACCATCAACTCCGCCAACCCCGAGGACTGGGACGCCATCGCCGAGGCGATCGCCGAGGACGCGGTCGACGTGCTCCTCATCAGCCCCGAGCGGCTCAACAACCCGTCCTTTCGCGACTACCAGCTCCCCAAGCTCGCCGCCGGATGCGGGATGCTCGTCGTCGACGAGGCCCACTGCATCTCCGACTGGGGCCACGACTTCCGGCCCGACTACCGCCGCATCGCGACGTTCATCGACGACCTGCCCGAACGCGTCCCGGTCCTGGCCACCACCGCCACCGCGAACGCCCGCGTCTCCGACGACGTCGCCGAGCAGCTCGACCGGCCCGGCACCCCCACACTGGTCCTGCGCGGCACCCTCGACCGCGAGTCGCTGCACCTGTCCGTGGCCGATCTCCCGGACAACGCCCACCGCCTCGCCTGGCTCGACGAGGCCCTCACGCGCTTCGACGGCTCCGGGATCGTCTACACGCTCACCGTGGCCGCCGCCGAGGAGGTCAGCGACTACCTGTCGGGCCGTGGCCACGCCGTCGCCTCCTACACCGGCCGCACCGACAACGCCGAGCGCCTCGCGCGCGAGGACGACCTGCTGAACGACCGCATCAAGGCGCTCGTGGCCACCAGCGCGCTCGGTATGGGCTTCGACAAGCCCGACCTCGGCTTCGTCGTCCACTTGGGAGCGCCGTCGTCGCCGGTGGCGTACTACCAGCAGATCGGCCGCGCCGGGCGCGCCCGCGACCGCGCCGAGGTGGTGCTGCTGCCGGGGGCCGAGGACCGCGCGATCTGGGACTACTTCGGGTCGCTGTCGTTCCCGTCCGAAGAGGCGGTGCGCCGCACGCTCGACGTGCTGGCCGCCGAGGGCCGGGCCCTGTCCACCGCGGCCCTGGAGACCCGGGTCGACCTGCGGCGCACCAGGCTCGAGATGATGCTGAAGGTCCTGGACGTGGACGGCGCGGTGCGCCGGGTCAAGGGCGGGTGGGAGGCCACGGGCATGCCGTGGACCTACGACGCCGAGCGGTACGCGAAGGTCGCCGCCGCCCGCCGGCACGAGCAGCAGCGGATGCTCGCGTACGAGGCGACCGACCGGTGCCGGCTGGAGTTCCTGCGCGCCGAGCTCGACGACGCCGAGGCCGCGCCGTGCGGGCGCTGCGACAACTGCACCGGCACCCGCATCGAGGTGAAGGTCGCCGCGGAGGCGGCCGAGGACGCGGCCGCGGCACTGTCGAAACCGGGCGTCACGGTCGAGCCGAAGCGCATGTGGCCCACGGGGATGCAGGCGCTCGGCGTGGACTTGAAGGGCAAGATCGCGCCCGAGCTGGGCGCAGAGCCGGGGCGGGCGCTCGCGCGGCTGTCGGACATCGGCTGGGGCGGGCCGCTGCGCGCGCTCCTGGGCGACGGGGTCGACCGGGACGTGCCCGACGACGTCTTCGGCGCCGTCGTCAAGGTCCTGGCCGCGTGGGACTGGTCCGAGCGGCCCTCGGCGGTGGTCTCGACCGGTTCGCTCTCGCGCCCGCGCCTGGTGGACGGCCTCGCCGAGCGGATCGCGCGGCTCGGCCGCATGGAGTACCTCGGCGCGCTCGGGCGGACCCCGGGCGCGGTCTCCGGCGCGCACCGGGCCAACAGCGCCCAGCGGCTGCACCAGGTCCTGGACGCGTTCACTGTGGACTTCCCGGTGCCGGCGGTGAGCGTGCTGCTCGTCGACGACGTGCGCGACAGCGGCTGGACGGCGACCGTGGCCGCCATGCGGCTGCGCGAGGCGGGTGCCACGGCGGTCCATCCGCTGACGCTCGCGCTCCAGGCGTGACGGCGGTCTCGAAGCCCGTCGGCGGCCCGGCGGGCTGAGCCGCCGGGCCGCCGCTCGTGCGCGGTCAGAGCGCGCCGAGCAGGGCGGGGTAGTAGCCGGAGCTGTGGCCGGCGGCGTTCGGGTGGTAGGGGACGTCGAAGATCGTGAAGCCGTGCAGCCAGGGGGTCCTGGAGCAGATCTCGTGGCCCGCGAACTCGTCCCGCACGTCCACATAGGTGAACCCGTGGCTCTCCGCGGCGGCCTGGATGACCCCGGAGAGCAGGTCGGCGCCCTGGTTCATGCGGATCTGCTCGGCGATGCTGATCGACCCCAGGGCGTCGCAGGCGTTGCGGGCGGCGAAGAGCCGCGGGTAGCCGGTCACGTAGACCTCGGCGTCGGGGGCGCGCGTCTCGATCTCGGTGTAGACGGCGTCGAGCCGGGCCGGCAGCTCCTCGGTCGCCCGCCGCTCGGCCTCCTCGATGGCGGGCGTGCAGTTCTGGAACGGGGTGATGCAGGCGATCACGGCGTCGGACCAGCCGATGTCGTTGCCGCCCACGCCGATCGTGACGAGGTCGGTGCCCGCGTCGAGGGCCTGGACCTGTTCGGCGAGGACGTCTGCGGTGGTCGCTCCGCCGCAGGCGACGAAGGTGAACTCGGCGCCGAGCTCCGCGGCGAGGAGAGCGGGGTGGGCCTTGTTCGAGCGCTGGCAGGCCGCATCGGTGTAGGGGCCGGCGCCCGAGCCGGAGGAGTAGGAGTCGCCGAGGGCGACGTACTCGGTCTGCTGGGCTTGGGCCGCAGCGGGAATGACGAGGAGCGCGGCGAGGGCGGCGATCGCGGTCGTCGCTGATCGTCGGAGTCGGTCCATGGGGGTTCCTTCGCGAGTCGGGGGAAGACTTGCCCCATATTGTGAACTCGCCGGTAACTTGCACGGAACCCTTTCATGCTGATAAATCGGGAAATTTACACATCTCGTTCTGAGGGTGGCGGCGGCCGGGGCGGGTGTGCTTGAGGCGCAGGCGTGCCGGGGCGGTGCTCCGCCCCGGCACGCGGGAACTCACACCGCGTCGGCGACGGCCGGGAGGTAGCCGTTGGCGTGTCCGAGGGCGTTCGGGTGGTAGGACTCCACGGTCGGGAGGCGCAGAGCGTGCAGGTAGGGCTCGAAGTCGCACACGGCGTGGCCGGCGAAGTACCCGCGGACGTCCACATAGGTGAAGTCGTGCCGGGCGGCGGCGTCGGAGAGGACGCCGGCGAGGAGGTCGGCGCCCTGGTTCATGCGAATCTGCTCCTCGACGGTGGGCTGGTCGAGGGCGCCGCAGGTGCGCTGCTCGTTGAACAGGCGCGGGTAGCCGATGACGAGGACCTCCGCGTTGGGGGCCCGGTCGGCGATCGCACTGTAGGTGTCGTCGAGGAGGCCGGGCAGCTCGTTCCGGATGAGCCCCTCGGAGGCCTCGATCTCGTCGGTGCAGTCGGCGAGCGGGGTGATGCAGGCCGTAAGGGCCTCCGCCCAGCCGATGTCGTTGCCGCCGACGGTGACGGTGACGAGATCGGTGGCGCTGTCCAGCGCTCCGAGCTGCTCGGCGAGGAGGTCGGCGGTGGTCGCGCCCGAGCACGCCGCGAAGGCCAGGTCGGCGCCGAGCCGGTCGGCGAGCAGTCGGGGGTAGGCGAGATCGGAGCGGAGGCACTCGTCGTCGAAGTACCGGCCGGCGCCGGTGCCGGAGGAGTACGAGTCGCCGAGGGCCGCATACGCGGTCGGCGGCTTCGCTTCGGCGGCGGCGGGGATCAGGACGAGAGCGGCGGACGCGGCCAACGCCGTCGCCGCCTGACGCACAGGGTTCATTTCGGGCTCCGTTCCAAGTCGGTACGAGATGGAACTGTATTGCCCTGTCTGTACGAATCACCGTAAATTCCGGGTTTTACGGAAGAATCACCTTATATCGCGATATTTCCGCTCTTAAGGGACCCCTGGCGACAAGTGTACCGTGGGGGTATGACACCGCCCGAGCACCTGAAAACGCGAGGAAGTCGCGCATCACGGCGTCGCGAAGCGGACGCCCGGACGGCGCTGCGGGCCTAGGCTGGGTCCATGGGCGAATCGACGGCGCGGCGGCGGGAGAGCATGTCCGACCAGGCCCTCATCGAGGGCACGGGCGCGGACTGGAAGACGTGGCTGGCCCTGCTCGACGAGCGGGGCGCGGCGGCGCTCGACCACACGGCGATCGCGCGGATGCTGGTGGACGAGTTCGAGATCGACGGGTGGTGGGCGCAGTCGATCACCGTCGGGTACGAGCAGGAGCGGGGCATGCGCGAGCCGGGCCAGCGCCCGGACGGGACCTTCAGCGCCACCGCGTCGAAGACCGTGCCCGTCGCGGTCGGAGCGGCCTTCGAGCAGCTCGCCGATCCCGAGCACCAGGCGGCGTGGCTGGGCGGCCTCGAGCTGTCGCAGCGCAGCGCGTCGCCGCCGAAGTCGGTGCGGTTCGACGCCTCGGACGGCAGCCAGGTGTACGCGAACCTCTCCCCGAAGGGCGAGGATCGGACCGCGGTGCAGGTCGAGATCGCGAAGCTCGACTCGGCCGAGGCCGCGGCGGCGGCCAAGGCCGCATGGAAGGACCGGCTCGAGCGCCTCGCCGAGCGCTTGGCCTAGCGTCGGCATGGCCGGGCCGGGGTCGGCCCGGCTCTGTCGCTACGACGTGGCGGTCGGCGCGACTTCCTCCGCCGGCGCGGCGGGCGGGGCCGCCTTCCTGCCCGCGCGGCCGCTCGAGCGGGAGATCGCGACGCCCACCAGGGCGACGGCGCCGCCGGCGAGGGTGAGCCAGGTGGGGACCTCGCCGAGGAGCAGCCAGGACATGACGACCACGATCGCGGGGACGACGTACGTGGTGGCGCCCATCTTCCCGGCCGTCGTGTACCGCAGCGCGTAACCCCAGGTGAGGAACGCCAGCGCGGTCGGGAACAGGCCGAGGTAGAGGACGTGCAGCGTCGCGGAGGCGGGGGCGTCGCCGAGCTGCGAGAAGAGCTGGGGCGCGAACGGCAGGCACAGGACCGCGGCGATGGCGTTGCCGAAGGCGGTGAACTGGAGCGAGGAGCAGTGCTGGAGCGTGGGTTTCTGGACGACGACGCTGACGGCGTAGGTGATGGCCGAGACCAGGCACAGGAGGACGCCGAGGACGGAGGCGGCGCTGTCGCGGGACATGGAGAGGCTCACCAGGGCGACGCCGGCGAAGGCGACGGCGATGCCGAGGAACAGCCGGGGCGGGAAGCCCTCCTTGAGGATCCAGCCGCCGAGGAGGGCGATGAGGATGGGTCCGATGTTGACGATGAGCGCGGCGGTGCCGGCGTCGACGAGCTGCTCGCCCCAGTTGAGGGCGACCATGTAGACGCCGAACCAGAGGACGCCGGCGGTGGCGATGCCGGGCCAGGCGCGCCGGCCGGGGAGTCCTTCGCGGCGGACGGCCCAGACGGCGAGGAGGACCACGGCGGCGACGGCGGCGCGGCCGAGGGTGAGCGGGCCGGGGTCGAGGTGGCGGCCGGCGTCCCGAATGGAGACGAACGCCGAGGCCCAGCAGAGGACGGTGATGCCGACGGCGATCGCCGCGCGGGTGTTGAATCGCTCGCTCATGGGCGATGGCTCCTGTGGGTGGGCGGGTGGGGCGCCGCTGGGTGGCGGGCTCCGGGCTCGGGCGCGGGTCGCACCCGGGAAAACCTAGCACTGGGGTGCGACTCCGGGCATCTGTGAATCGACTGGGAACCGGGGGCCGCGGTGCGGCGTCGAACCGGCATGAGCGGACATGTGATGCGACGGGGGTGGGTGGCGGTGGCGGCGGTGCTCGCCCTCGCGGCCTGCGGTGACGGCGGCGCGGACGAAGCCGGCGGCGCGAGCGGGGCCTCGGACGGCGCGGTGACGGCGGTGGCCGAGGACGCGGTGGTCTACCAGGGTGGGCTGACGGTGCTGCAGAAGGCGGACGCGGACGTGCCGGAGCTGTGCGGGATGGCGACGGCGTCGATCCCGCCTATATGCGGGGGCATTCCGGTGTCGGGCTGGGACTGGGAGTCGGTGGAGCACGAGACGCTGCACGGGGTCCGGTGGGGCGATTACATCGTGACGGGTGTGTTCGACGGGGAGTCGCTGGTGCTCACCGAAGACCCGGTGTCGAAGGCGGAGGTCGACATGGCGGACTATCCGCATCTGCTGCCCGAGGAGCCGGAGTTCCCCGAGCCGGCGGAGGTGCTGCCGGTGGAGGAGCTGGAGGCGTTGGCGAACGAGGTCACGGCGGCGTTCCCGGGGCTCTTGTACTGGGCTCGGGTCGACGAGGCGCACAGCGTGGTGCTGATACACGCGCTGCTGGCGACGCCGGAGTTGGAGGCGTATGCGGCGGAGCGGTTCCCTGAGGGCGCGGTGCTGATCACCTCGGCCCTGGTTCCGATCGGGTAGTCGGCGGGGGTCGGCGTCGGCTCGATGTCGGCGATCGGCGGCCCCGGGTCGGGTTGGGGCCCTGGTTTCGGGGCGCGGGCGGCACCCCTAGGATAGAAAGCGGTATCTATGCGAGTGGTCCGGCATGTGCGACGCCGGACCGGGCCCGATCGGCCCGCCGGAACGATGGCGGACAATGGTCGGGCCCCTCCCGTCGAACCGAGACGAGGCGGTCGCGCTCTTGCGCGGCAGCTCGACGGGAGGGCTGGCAGTCCGGTGGACCGGCGCCCCAGGGCGGGCCGATCCGCCGCCGCGGCGCGGCGGCGGGCGGACCCGGCCGAGCGGCGCCGCCGCCGGGCGGATCGCTGAACGGAAAGGGAACCCTGGCTCATGAGCCGAACCGATTTCTCCTATGTGGAAAGCGTTAGCCCCGGCAGCGGGCGACGCGATCCGCGAGCGGCGCTGGCCTCCGACGCCGCCGCACTCCACCTCGACCGCGACTGGCGATTCCGGCTGGGCGCCGGACTCCACGACACCACCGACGGCTTCGAGGACCCCGCCTTCGACGACGACGCCTGGGACTGGGTCAACGTCCCGTCGATGTGGCAGATGCACGACCTCGACGGCGACGCCCCGTACGGGAAGCCGCAGTACACGAACGTCGTGTACCCCTTCCCGGTCGACCCGCCCCGGGTGCCGGATGCGAACCCCACCGGCGAGTACCGGCGGACGTTCACCCTCCCGGCCGACTGGCCCGCCGGCGGCCGCACCGTCCTCCGCTTCGAAGGGGTCGACTCCTGCTTCGCGGTGTGGGTCAACGGGGTGCGCCTGGGCGACGGGAAGGGCTCGCGCCTGCCCACCGAGTTCGACGCCACCGAGCACCTCGAGCCCGGCGAGAACCTGCTCGCCGTCCGCGTCCACCAGTGGTCCTCCGCGTCCTACCTCGAAGACCAGGACATGTGGTGGCTCTCGGGCATCTTCCGGCCCGTCACGCTCCTGCACCGTCCTGAAGGCGGCATCGAGGACGTGTTCGCCCACGCCGACTACGACCACCGGACCGGCCGCGGCACCCTCACGGTCGACGCCCCCGAAGGCGCCCGCGTCACCGTGCCCGAGCTCGGCATCGACATCGCCGCAGGCGAGACCGCGAGCGCCCCGGTCGAGCCGTGGACCGCCGAGACCCCGCGCCTGTACGACGCCGTCGTCGCCACCGCGAGCGAGCGCGTGAACTTGCGGATCGGATTCCGGACCGTCACGGTCGAAGGCGGCGTCCTCAAGGTCAACGGCAAGCGGACCCTCCTACGAGGCGTCAACCGCCACGAATGGGACCCCGACACCGGCCGGACGCTGTCGGTCGAGGCGATGCGCCTCGACGTCGAACTCATGAAGCGGCACAACGTCAACGCCGTCCGCACCAGCCACTACCCGCCCGACCGGCGCTTCCTGGACCTGTGCGACGAGCTCGGCCTGTGGGTCATCGACGAATGCGACCTCGAAACCCACGGATTCGTCTTCTACGAGTGGCGCGACAACCCCAGCGACGTCCCCATGTGGCGCGAGGCGTACCTCGACCGGATGCGCCGCACCGTGGAGCGCGACAAGAACCATCCGAGCATCATCATGTGGTCCCTCGGCAACGAGAGCCACACCGGCCAGAACCTCGCGGCCATGTCCGCGTGGGCCAAAGATCGCGACCCCGGCCGGCCAGTCCACTACGAAGGCGACTGGGACTCCGGCTACGTCGACGTGTACTCGCGCATGTACGCCGACCACGCCGAGACCGACCGCATCGGCCACCGCACCGAGGAGTCCACCAAGGACCCCGCGCTCGACACCCACCGGCGGAACCTCCCGTTCATCCTCTGCGAGTACGCGCACGCCATGGGCAACGGCCCCGGCGGCATGAGCGAGTACCAGCGCCTGTTCGAGCAGCACGAGCGCTGCCAGGGCGGGTTCGTCTGGGAGTGGATCGACCACGGCGTCCGCCGGCACACCGACGGCCGCGAATGGTTCGCCTACGGCGGCGACTTCGGCGAACCCGTCCACGACGGCAACTTCGTCGTCGACGGCCTCGTCTTCCCCGACCGCGAACCCTCCCCCGGCCTCCTCGAGTTCAAGAAGGTCGTCGAACCGGTCCGCATCGGCGTCGACGCCGGCTCCCGCCGCATCACCGTCGAGAACCTCCGCGACTTCGCCGACACCGGCGACCTCGAGTTCGCGTGGGCCGTCGAGGACGACGGCGACACCGAGCACGAAGGGCGCCTCGACCTCCCCGCGATCGACCCCGGCAACGCCGCGATCGTGCCGTTCCCGCCCGCCGTCGCCGAACTCGGCGAACCGAAGGGCGAGCGCTGGCTCACCGTCCGCGCCGTCCTCGCCAAGGACGAGCCGTGGGCCGAGGCCGGGCACGAGATCGCCTGGGGCCAAGGACGGCTGGCCGCAGCCGTCGCCGCTCCCGCCCCGGCCGGCGCTGCGGCCGCCGAGGCCGCGGACTCGGGCTACCGGCTCGGGAACGCCACATTCGACGCGCTCGGCCGCCTGACCGCCATCGGCGGCCTCGAACTCGACGGGCCGCGCCTGGACCTGTGGCGGGCCCCGACGGACAACGACCTGCGGTCGTGGAACGCGCCCCTGGCCGACAAGTGGAAGGACATGTCCGCGGCCCTGCACCGCCTCGAGCACAAGGTCCTCGGGATCGACGCCGCGGGCGACGGCCTCACCGTCGCCACCCGCGTCGCCGCGGCCGGCGCCGAGATCGGCATGGGCGCGGTCTACCGGTGGCGGTTCGCCGACGGCCGGCTCTGGCTCACCGTCGAGGTGAACCCCGAAGGCGAGTGGGACTTCCCGCTGCCCCGCCTGGGCGTGCGCGCCGCGGTCCCGAAGGACCTCGACGCCGTGTCGTGGTTCGGCGGCGGCCCCGGCGAGGCGTACGCCGACACGCGCGAGGCCGCCCGCATCGGCCGGTTCACGTCCACTGTGCTCGACCTCCAGACCCCGTACGTGTTCCCGCAGGAGAACGGCTCGCGCATCGACGTGCGCTGGGCGAGCCTCTCGGGCGGCGGCCGGACACTGCGGTTCCTGGGGGCCCCGCACTTCGCGTTCACGGTGCGGCCGTGGACGAGCGAGGACCTGGAGGCCGCCAGGCACCGCAGCGACCTGGTCGAACGCGACCGCCTGTACATCAACCTCGACGCGGGACTCCAGGGCATGGGCTCGGCCGCATGCGGACCCGGCGTGCTCCCCGAGCACCGCCTGCTGCCGCGCGCGACCGCGTTCACGCTGGGATTCGAAACGAGCGAGTGAGGTCGGGGCCGCCGGGGCGACGGGTTCGCGCGCATCGGGTGTCCACGGTGTGAACTACCCTGAGTGCGGACCCGTCGCATCCCAACCGGTGAGAGAAGGACCCCTGTGCCCAAGAAGTCGAATGCCGAGGTCGGCAAGCGCCCGACGATCCGGGACGTGGCCGCCCGCGCCGGCGTCTCGGTGCCGACGGTCTCGCGGGTCCTCGCCGGGAACTACCCGGTGGCGCCCGCGACCCGCTCGAAGGTGCTGCGCGCCATGCGCGAACTCGACTACGTGGTGAACGCTCACGCCCGGGCGCTGGCGGGCGCGACGACGAAGACCGTCGCGTTCGTCGTGGACGACGTGACGGGGCCCTTCTACGCGTACATCGCGCGCGGCGTCGAGCAGCAGGCGGCCTCCGAAGGGCGGCTGTGCCTGCTGTGCACCACGCACGGCGACCCCGAGCGGGAACTCGCCGTCGTGGAACTCATGCGGGAGCAGCACGCCGAGGCCGTCATCGTCGTCGGCGGCGGATGGGACAACGAGCACTACCAGGAGCGGATGCGGTACTTCGCGACCGCGCTGGACCGGTCCGGTTCGCGGCTGGTGCTGTGCGGGCGGCCCTCCCCCGGCGACGACGTGCCGGCCACGGTCGTCCACTACGACAACGAGGGCGGGGCATACGCGATGACCTCGCACCTGCTGTCGGCCGGGCACCGCCGGATCTGCTACATGGGGTTCGGCGAGGGCTTGACGACCACGGACGAGCGCATCCGCGGGTTCAAGCGGGCGCACGCCGACCACGGCGTCGAGGTCGACGAGTCGCTCATCCTGCCGGGCAGCTTCAGCAAGGCCAGCGGCCACGAGCTCACCCGCAGGCTGCTCGCCGAACGCGACGACGTCACCGCGGTCTTCGCCGCGACCGACATGGTCGCGGCGGGCGTGCTGAAGGCGCTGCGCGAAGCGGGCGTGAGCGTCCCCGAGGACATGTCGGTCGTCGGGTTCGACGACATCCCGCTCGCCTCGGACCTGACGCCCGCACTGACCACGGTCCACGTGCCGCACGAGCAGCTCGGCCGCGAGGCCGTCCGGCTGGCCCTGCACCGGGGCCCGGAGCTGGACGACCGGGTCGTCCTCGGGACGCACATCGTGGTCCGCGAGACGGTGGCCCCGCCGCGGCGCCGCTGACGGCACGGGCGGAACGTACGAGGGGCCGCGATACAGGGCCCGCGGGAACGGGCACACGAGGGGCCGGGACGATCACGTCCCGGCCCCTTGCCGTCTCCGTCAGCGGCGTTCTTCCCCGCCGCGGCCGGTCATGCGCTCTTTGGCGTCGTGGAGCTTGTCACTGCCCTCTTCCTTGAGGTCGTGCCACTTCTCCTTCGCCTTGCCCTTGAGCTCATCACCGCGACCCTCGTTCTCGAGCGTCTCGTTGTCGGTGGCGTCGCCCCACTGCTCCTTGGCGCGACCCTTCATCTGCTCGCCCTTGTCCTTGGCCTTGTCGAAAGCACCCATGGTTTCCGAACCTCCTTTGGTGCGCGTCGACCGGGGGTTACCCCTTCAGCGGCGGTTCATGCACGGCCCTCACGCCGTGGGCGTGACATAGGTGCTCTGACCTGCGAGTTCAGTCGGATCGTCGGGGTAGGGCAAGGGCACGACCGGGACCCATTTGCCGCCCGGGTTGCCCGACCGGTCGCTGGAGAAGCTCAGCGTGCCCGTCGCGCCGCGCACCACCTGCTCGCTGTTGAGCAGCAGCAGGTGCTCGCGCACGTCCTCGCGCGGCGGCGCCTCGGCCTCGCCCTGGTTCGTGATCCGGACCGCGCCGATCGCCGTCGCCAGCGCGTCGTGGTAGGTCACCGCGTAGCCGTCGGAGAGGGCGGCGGCGTCGCGGCTGACGAGGGTGCGGAAGTGCTCGTGGAAGGCCGCGAAGCCCTCCGGTGCGGGGACCGCGCCGGAGGCCCAGCCGGGGTCGGAGCCGGCCGCGTAGCGGACCTCGAGGTTGCCGTCCCGGATGTGGTCGAGGGTCTCGGTGTCGTGCTGAAGGTCGGTGCCGGTGACGCCGAAGAGGATCGCGAGGGGCTGCTCCTCGCGGCAGGCGCGGATGCTGAGGGCTTCGAGGAAGACGCGCAGGTCGGGTTCGCGTCCGGCGAAGAGGACCGTGTCGGCCTCGGCGGCGCAGATGTTGCGGACGATGGGGTCGAAGACCTCGGGTCCGCCGGTCTCGATAGAGCGGCCGGGGAACGGCTGGTCGGCGCCGTCGAGGTAGGTGCCGAGTTCGGTCTCGTAGGCGGTGCGGAGGGTGGTGGTGTAGCGGTCCTGTGTGGTGCTGTCGTAGACCAGGATCGCCGAGTCGAGGTCGCCGCGGGCGTCGAGGTGGCGGCGGAGGGCGACGGCGAAGTCGGTGTTGCTGGGGGCGGTGCGGACGAGGCCGTCGATGTGGGCGTGGTCGATGCCGTCGGCGGTGGTGACGCCGGTGACCATGGGGACGCCGAGGTCGGACAGGCGTTCGGCGGCGGCGACGGTGGCGTCGCTGCTGACGCCCTGGCCGATGACGGCGACGAGCGGGACCTCGTCGTCGAGGAGGTCTTCGATCTGGTCGACGGCGACCTCCCAGTGGGTCTGGCGGGCGCCTTCGTTGGCGAGGTAGAGCTGGATGTACGGCTGGGGGTCGCCGAGTTCGCGGGTGTGGTTGGCGCGGTGGAGGGCGACGTAGGCGCCTTCGAGGGCGCTCTGGATCTTGTCGGCGCTCATGGCGCTGTCGTCGGTGGTGGTGAGGGTGGTGAGCAGGGCGATGCGCACCAGTGGGAGGTCTTCGGCTTCCGCTTGGGCTGCGGCCCAGTCGTTCTCGGCTTTGATGTTCTCCTGGACCTCGGTGAACTGGGGCTGGAAGACGAAGCTGCCGTCGGTGACGCCGATGCACTCGCGGTCGATCATGCGGATCTGGAGATCGCCGAGGCCGCATTGGAGCCGCGGGTAGGCCCATTGGGCGCCGATGCCGAGGGCGGTCGCGGCGAGGGCGATCGTGGTCCAGAGGGCGATGCGGCGCCGGCGGCGCAGGTGCCGGCGCCACCACTTGGCGCCGGGGCTGGCGTCGATGTGGTCGTCGTCCTCCGACGCCTCGATGTCGATCATCGCGGCCGCTCCTCTCGCGGGTGGTCGTCGGGTGCGGGTTCGAGCGGTTCGCCGTCGGTGACGGCCAGGAACGGGGCGGGGTCGACTTCGGCGCGGTCGAGCCGGTCGGTGACCTCGGTGAGCCGGGCGACGAAGGACCTGCCGGCGTGGGCGTCGGCGTTGCGCAGCAGGGCGACGCAGGAGTACCACTGCTGCTTCGCGAGGCGGCCGCGGCCGTAGGCGAAGCGGAGGTCGCCGAGGAACGCGGCGATGAGGGCGCGGTCGCGTCGGCGCAGTTCGACGTCGCGGGCGGGGCCGGTGACGCGGGGGTGGGCCCAGAGGTTGAGGTTGGCGAGGTAGTCGAGGGGTTCGTCGAGGGCGCCGATGTCGCGGTGGCCGAACCATTTGTAGAAGCTGTAGAGGGTGGGGAAGCGCGCCTGGTAGAGCCCGGCGAGGAGTGCGGGGATGCCGCCGGCGCCGGGCGCGACCTGGCCGAGGACGGCGCCGCCCTCGGCGACGGCGGTGTTCGAGACCGGGTTCGGGGCGAACGTGGATTTGGCGGCCTGCTTGATCTGGCGCTGGGCGGCCCGGTGGTTCCTGAAGTTGATCGACTGCTCGATGACGGCGAGCGCGAACTCGAGGCGGCGGAACTGGAGCCGGGGGTAGGGCTCGCAGCGCTGCATGAGCTGGCGCTTGATCTCGGTGAGGAGGTCGGGGACGGGGTCTTCGGTGAACTCCTGGCAGTTGATGAGCGCGACGGGTGCGCGGCGCCTGAGCTTGTCGTGGAAGTCGCGCAGGAGGTCGGTGCGCTCGGGGAAGGCGAGGACCTTCGGCGGTGGTTCGCCGGGTTTGCGGGCGGTGAGCTGGTCGCGCAGCTCCCGGATCGCGGCGGTGGTGTCGTCGGTGGGCATAGGGGTGTCCTGTCGGGGTGGCGGACTCGGCGCGGGGATCGCACAGGCGACGCGACGCTGCGTCCTGTGAGGTGCATCCTAGTTCACTCGCGGCGGGACCGGTGACCGGTTGTTCACGGTATCGGTTCGGGGGGTTGGGTTCCGGTTCACCACCCGGTCGGTCGACCGATGGTGCGGTGGCGGTCCCGCGCGGCACAATCGCGGGGTGACCTCAGACAGCGTGCTCCAGATCCGTGAAGTGCTTCCGAGCGAATACGACGCGCTCGGCGAGCTGACCGTCCGCTCGTACGACACCGGCGGGTTCCTCATCGGCGGCCTCGAGGACGACTACGTGCCGCACCTGCGGGACGTGGCCGAACGCGCCGCGAACGCGACGGTGCTCGTCGCCGTCGACGGCGACCGGCTCCTCGGCGGCGTCACCGTCGCGTTCCCGGGCAGCCCGCTGATGGAGCTCGGCGGCGAGGGCGACGCCGAGATCCGGATGCTCGCGGTCGACCCGGCCGCGCACGGGCGCGGCGCCGGTTCGGCGCTCGCCGCCGCGTGCGTCGAGCGGGCCCGCGCGGAGCCGGGGACCAAGCGGATCGTGCTGTGCTCGCAGGAGACCATGACGACCGCGCACCGGATCTACCGGCGGCTCGGGTTCGAGCGCGAGCCGGCGCTGGACTGGGAGCCGCTGCCCGGCGTGCGGCTGCAGGCGTTCGCCTTGGCGCTGTAGCGGACCGACCGCTACAGGAAGGCGCCGTAGATGCGCTTGTAGTCGGCCAGCGCGTGGTCGACTTCGGCGCTGCCGAGCCCGTAGCGGGCGAGGTCGTAGCGGTGGTCGCGGGGGCGTGAGGCGAGCGCGGACTCGAGGGCGGCGCGCTCGTCCGGTCCCCATCGGAGGCCGAGGCGCTCGAAGAGCGCCGGGACCTGGTGGCGCGCTTCGCCGGTGAGGTGCCGGTAGGGCACGTCGACGACGGTGTAGGCGGGGAGCCGGGAGCGTTCGGTGCGGGCGCGGTCGACGCCGGTGGCCAGCAGCCCCAGCCACATGCGGCCGATGTCCTTCGGGTCGGCCTCGGTGGTGTTGAGGGCCATGGCGGTCTCGGTCATCGAGCACAGGGAGGCGAGTGCGACGGCCGGGTCGCGGTGGGTCCACACGACCTGGGCGTCCGGGAAGGTCTTCATGAGGGCGCCGAGGTTCCACAGGTGCGCGGGGGCGCGCAGGACCCAGCGGCGGCGGGCGGCGCCGTGCTGGAGGACCTGGAGCGTCTCCTTGAGGTAGCGGTAGTCGGGGGTGTAGTCGCGGTCGAGCATCCACTGGACGTAGCCGGGCGGGTGGACGCGGACGAGGTGCCCGATGCCGTGCGGGAGGACCCACACGCACGAGTCGGGCCGGTCGGGGTGCATGTCGTAGATGCCGCTGAAGCTGGGGATGGCCCGCTGCACGGCCTCGACGGCGCGTTCGGCGCGGCGGCGGCGGTCCTCGTCGGGGGTGCCCGGGAGGCCGGGGTGCATCAGCTCGTGGAGCAGGGGCGCGCGGTGGCCGGCGGGGGCGGCGAGGAGGCGCTGGAGGACGGCGGTGCCGGTGCGGGGGACGCCGGTGACGATGATCGGCCGGTCGATCCGCTCGTCGGCGATCTCGGGGTTGAGGGCGTGGAGTTTGCGGATGCGCAGGCGGTTCTCGAGGCGGTCGGTGATCTCCTGGACGGCGCCGATCCAGCCGAGCGGGGTGAGCCCGGGGGTGTCGGCGTAGGAGCGCAGGAGGAAGCGCAGGTCTTCGACGAAGTGTTCTTCGCCGTGGGCGGTGGATCCGGTGCGGCCCTCGGCTTCGCGGACGGCCCGCTCGATGAGGCGGTCGACCTTCTTGCGCCGGCCGGCGATGGCGGGGGTGAAGACCGTGTTGACGGCCCTGAGCCAGGGCGCGACGCGCTCCATGGTGACTCCTTATGTGCCACTTGCACTGTGCCGCTGAGGAAATGAGGTGAGCCTACAGCCGGTTCCGGCTGCAGGCTCACCTCGGGGACCTGTCTGTGCAGTTTGTTACTGCGACTGGGCGGGTTCGAGCGGGATCGCGGTCGCGAGCTGCGGGATGAGTTCGGCGACGAAGCGGGCGGTCAAGTGGTTGGAGTCGCGGTAGACCAGGAGGTTGCCGACGACGACCGGGCAGGTGCCCTGCTCGACGTCGCAGAGCCACGGGATCGGGTCGACCACTTCGGCGCCGGCGTCGGCGACCGCCTCGATGGTCGCCTCGCGCCGTTCGGGATCGATGACGGACTCGTCGAGGTCGCCGACGCAGACGCTGGCGTTCTGGGGGTTGCTGCCGAGGCAGTCGGGGACGTTGTTGCCGACGTCGGGAGAGTCGGCGAGGTAGTAGACCTCGGCGCCGGTGTCCTGGAGGCGTTCGACCGACGCGACCCAGCCGTCCGTCCACGCCTGGGCGGGGTCGTCGGCGATGATCTCCTTCTCGTCGAGCGCGGTCGCGACGACCACGTCGGGCTCGACCTCCTCGAGCAGGTCGAAGACGCCGTCCTTCCACTCGGGGCACTCGGTGTACTCGCGCTCGAGGACCGGGTCGTACGTGTCGACCTCGGGGACCGAGCAGTTCGACTTGGTCATGACCAGCAGCCGCCAGCCCGACGCCTCGGCGACCTGGTTGAGCGCCGGGAACCACTGGGCGGCATGGGAGTCGCCGAACAGGACGACGGTCTTCTCGCCGTCGGGGTCGCCGTACCAGCAGTCCTCGTTCACGTTCGGGTCGTCGCGGTCGACCTGGCAGCCGTCCTCGTACAGCGCCGGCGTGTCCAAGGTGGCGTCCTCGATGGACGGGGTGAGGTTCACCGGGACGGTGTCGACGTCGGAGGAGTCGTCGAGGAGCTCCCACACGGTCGAGTCGTTGCCGGTGATCTCGGCGGCCTCCTCGTTGGAGGCGACCGGCATCGGCTGGAGCGAGGCCAGGATCGACAGGGCCAGCGCGGCGGTGATGAGCCCGCCGCCCATGGCGAGCGCCCGCGAGGGCACCTGGACGAGCGAGCGGCGGGTGCGGATCGGGTTCTCCACCAAATGGAACGTGACGACGGCGAGGATGAACGCGGCGGCCATGAGCAGCAGGTAGTGGCGCAGGCGCGGCTCGCCGAGGCCGAGGATCGCGGGGCCGATCATGATCAGCGGCCAGTGCCACAGGTACAGGCCGTAGGAGATCTTCCCGACGTACTGGGCCGGTGCGATGCCGAGGAGGGCGGTGGCGCCGAAGCGGTGCGGGGCGCAGCCGGCGGCGATGACGAGCGCGGTGCCGGCGACGGGGAGGGCCGCGGCGGTGCCGGGGAAGGTGGTGCGCTCGTCGATGAGGAGCACGGAGGCGACGACGAGGCCGAGGCCGGCCCACGAGAGCGGCGCGGCGGCCCAGGCCGGGAGCCGGCGCAGGCGGTCCGCGGCCACGGCGACGCCCGCGCCGGCGGCGAGTTCCCATGCGCGCGTGTGGATGCCGAAGTAGGACCAGACGGGGTCGGGGTCGGACCGCGTGGCGCTGAGGTAGAGCGAGCCGGCGCCGACGGCGATCAGGACGATCGCGACGAGGGCGGTGCGGCGCCGGCGCAGGTGGCCGGCGTTCGCGAAGCGCCCGCCCCAGATGCGGCGGGCGAGGAGGGCGACCGCGAGCAGCAGCAGCGGCCAGACGATGTAGAACTGCTCCTCGACCGCGAGGGACCAGAAGTGCTGGAGCGGTGAGGGGGCGGCGTCGGCGTTGAGGTAGTCGGTGCCTTCGCGGGCGAGGCGGATGTTGACGACGTTGAGCGCGGCGGCCGCGGCGTCGGTGGCGATGTCGGGCAGGCGGGTGCGCGGCAGCCACATCCAGGCCGCCGCGAGCGTCGCGGCGAGGACGATGGCGGCGGCGGGCAGCAGGCGCACGGCGCGGCGGGCGTAGAAGCCGGCGATCGAGATCCGGCCGGTCCGGTCCATCTCGCGCAGCAGCAGGGAGGTGATGAGGAAGCCGGAGATGACGAAGAAGACGTCGACGCCGGTGAAACCGCCCGCTGCGTAAGGGAAGCCGATGTGCGCCGCGATGACGGCGCCGACGGCCAGGGCCCTGAGGCCCTCGATGTCCGGTCTCCAGTGGCTGGGGCGCGCACTGGGGGTCTTCGCTCGCGCGGCCGGTGGGTCGGCCGCTTCCTGTATGGGGGCTCCGCCCGAGGGCGTCGCCGTTGGCTCCGCGTTGGTCAGACGCATCTATTCGGTCTCCGCAATGTGCTCCGGGCAGGGACTCGCCGGTCGGGCAAGACCGGCGCGGACGATGGGGGTCGGTACCGGGGACGAACGCCGACCATAACATTCACCTATTACCAGGACCGACCCCCTTGAAACCGGTGAAATCGGTCTCAAGGGGGTCGGTCACTGTCGGTGAAGGGCGTCCTGATCTGCGGGACGCCGCGACCGGGCCGCCACGGGACGGGGTCGCTTCAAGACCGGGCCGCTACGGGACCCCGCCGCTACGGAACGCCGGGGGATTCGGGGGTCTGCCGCAGCAGGCCCTCCTGGGTCGCGGAGGCGATGTGCACGCCCGAGGCGTCGAAGAACCGGCCCTGGGCCAGGCCGCGGCCGTCGGCCGCGGTCGGGGAGACCGAGTCGTAGAGGATCCAGTCGTCGAACCGGAACGGCCGGTGGAACCACAGCGCGTGGTCCAGGCTCGTCCCGAGGTAGCCGCCGGGGCCCCACACCGCGCCGTGGCGGGACAGGACCGAGTCCAGCAGCGTCAGGTCGGAGGCGTACGTCAGGACGCAGATGTGGATGAGCGGGTCGTCCGGGAGGACCCCGTCGGCCTTCATCCACACCCGCTGCCGCTCCAGGGCCGGGCGCTCGCCGGAGGCGGAGAAGCCCGAGCCGCCGATGTACCGCACGTCGATCGGCCGGGGCACGCGCGCCCACATGCCGAGCCGGTCCGGGTGCGACTTGAGCTGCTCGCTCAGGGGCGGGATCGACTCGGGGTCCGGCAGGTCGTCCGGGGCCGGGTCGGTGTGCTCCAGGCCCGGCTCGCCGGTGTGGAACGACGCCGACATGAAGAAGATCATCTGCCCGCCCTGGAGGGCGACCGTGCGGCGCACCGAGAAGGAGCGGCCGTCGCGGATGTTCTCGACCTGGTAGATGATCGGCTTGGTGGAGTCGCCCGGGCGCACGAAGTAGCCGTGCAGCGAGTGGACCCGGCGGTCGGCCGGGACGGTGCGCCCGGCCGCGACCAGGGCCTGGCCGGCGACCTGGCCGCCGAAGACCCGCTGGAGGCCGACCTCGGCGCGCGGCCCGCGGAACAGGCCGGTGTCGATGCGCTCCAGGTCCAGGACGCCGAGGAGCGAGTCCACGGCGTCCTGTCCCACGAGGACCTCGACCATCTACGAGCCGATCTGGTGGACCCGGACCGTGTTGGTCGAACCCGGCGTGCCCGCCGGGGTGCCCGCCACGATGACGACGAGGTCGCCGGGAGCGGCCAGGTGGTGCTCCTGCAGGGTCTTGTCGACGAGCTGGAACATCTGGTCGGTGTGGTCGACGTGCTCGACCAGGTACGAGTCGGTGCCCCACGAGAGGGCCATCTGGTTGCGGACCGACTCGATCGGGGTCAGGCCGTAGATCGGGCGGTCCGGCTTGAGGCGGGCCAGGCGCTTGACGGTGTCACCGGTCTGGGTGAACGCGACGAGGGCCTTCGCGCCGATCGCGTCGGCGATCTCCGCCGCCGCGTGGGTGACCGCGCCGGACTTCGTCTTCGGGTCGTGGAGCAGCTCGCGCAGGCCGATGGGGCCGCACTCGGTGGTCTCCACGATCTTCGCCATGGTCCGGACGGTGCCGATCGGGTACTTGCCGACCGAGGTCTCGCCGGAGAGCATCACGGCGTCGGTGCCGTCGAGGACCGCGTTGGCGACGTCGGAGACCTCGGCGCGGGTCGGGCGCGCGTTCTCGATCATCGAGTCGAGCATCTGGGTGGCGACGATGACCGGCTTCGCGTTCTCGCGGCAGAGGCGCACGATCTCCTTCTGCACGATCGGGACCTCGTCGAGGGGCATCTCGACGCCCAGGTCGCCGCGGGCGACCATGACGCCGTCGAAGGCCAGGACGATCTCCTCGAGGCGCGCGACGGCCTCGGGCTTCTCGACCTTCGCGATGATCGGGCGGCGCACGCCGACCTCGTCCATGACCTTGTGGCCCAGGCGCACGTCGTCGGGGGTGCGCACGAACGACATCGCGATGAGGTCCACGCCGAGGTTCAGGGCGAACTTCATGTCCGAGATGTCCTTCTCGGACAGCGCCGGGACGGAGATCGCCACGTTCGGCAGGGACAGGCCCTTGTTGTTCGAGACCGGGCCGCCCTCGACGACCAGGCACTCCACGTCGGTGTCGTCGGCGCCGAGCACTTCGAGCGCCAGCTTGCCGTCGTCGACCAGGAGGCGGTCGCCCTTGGAGACCTCGCCCGGCAGCTTCTTGTACGTGCAGGAGACGCGGTCGTGGGTGCCCTCGACGTCGTCGGAGGTGATCTTGATCCGGTCGCCGGCGTTCCACTGCTCCGAGCCGTTGGCGAAGGTGCCGAGGCGGATCTTGGGGCCCTGCATGTCGGCGAGGATCGCGACGGGCTTCCCGGCGGCCGCGGCGGCCTCGCGCACCATCTGGTACACGGCCTCGTGGTCGGCTTGGGCGCCGTGGGAGAAGTTCATGCGGGCGACGTTCATACCAGCGTCGATCAGGCCGGCCATGCGCTCGGGCGTGGCGGTCGCAGGCCCGATGGTGCAGACGATTTTAGCTCTACGAGTCACCCTGCGATGTTATATCGGACGCTCACTCGCACTCACGGGGTCACCGCAGTTGAGAGCTGGAATTCACCGCACCGGAAATGCAAAAAGAGCGTAGGCGGAATTGAGCGCAGTGCGTCCGGGGCACGCGCGCCCCAACGCATTTACTGCGCTCAATTCCGCCTATTGCATTTATGCCGCGAGCGGCTGTGCGGACGCGGTGACGGGCGCCGGAAGCGCCGTCTGGCCGCCGAGGTAGCGGTGCGCCGCGGCGGCCGCGGCGCGGCCCTCGGCGATCGCCCACACGATGAGCGAGGCGCCCCGGTGGGCGTCCCCCGCGACGAACACGCCGGGCGCGTCCGTCTGCCAGTCCTCGCCGCAGTCGATCACGTTGCGCCGCGTCCGTTCGATGCCGAGCTGCCGCAGCAGCGGCTGGTCCTCGGTCCCGGCGAAGCCGATCGCCAGCAGGACCAGGTCCGCGGGGACGACCCGCTCGGTGCCCGGCACCGGGATCACGTCGCGGCGGCCCTGGGACTTGTCGACCCGGACCTCGGACAGGCGCATCTGGCGGACGTGCCCGTGCTGGTCGCCGATGAACTCGGCCGCGGCCGAACCGTAGTCGCGCTCCCCGCCCTCTTCGTGGGCCGGGTAGTTGCGGACGATGACCGGCCAGGTCGGCCACGGGTCCTTCTCGGCATCCCGGTCGGCCGGCGGCATCGGGTACAGGTCGAGCTGGCGGACCGAGGCCGCGCCCTGCCGGTGGGCCACGCCCAGGCAGTCCGCGCCGGTGTCGCCGCCGCCGATGATGACCACGTGCTTGCCCTTGGCGTCGATCGGCGCGAACGGGGCCTTGCCCGCCACCACCTGGTTGGCGCCCACCAGGTGCTCCATCGCCTGGTGGATCCCCGCGAGCTCGCGGCCGGGCTGGTCGGTCTCGCGGCCCTCGAGCGCGCCCACGGCCAGCACCACCGCGTCGTGGCGCTCGCGCAGATCGGCGGCGCTCAAGTCGACGCCGACGTTCACGTCGCACAGGAACTCGACGCCCTCGGCCTCCATCTGGGCCACGCGGCGGTCGATGTGGTGCTTCTCCAGCTTGAAGTCCGGGATGCCGTAGCGCAGGAGCCCGCCGGGGGCGTCGTCGCGCTCGTACACCGTCACCGAATGGCCCGCGCGGGCGAGCTGCTGGGCCGCGGCCAGGCCGGCCGGGCCGGAGCCGACGACCGCCACCGACTTGCCGGTCGCGAACGCGGCCGGGCGCGGCTCGACGTTGCCGTCGTCGAAGGCCCGGTCGATGATCTCGACCTCGATGTTCTTGATCGTCACCGGGTCGTCCCCGATGCCGAGCACGCACGCGGCCTCGCACGGCGCCGGGCACAGCCGCCCGGTGAACTCCGGGAAGTTGTTCGTCGCGTGCAGCTGCTCGATCGCCGCGCCCCACCGGTCGGTGCGGGCCAGGTCGTTCCACTCGGGAATCCGGTTCCCGAGGGGGCACCCGTTGTGGCAGAACGGGATGCCGCAGTCCATGCAGCGCGACGCCTGAGCCTTCACCAGCTCGTTCGTCGTGCGGGTGTACACCTCGCGGTTGTCGAGGATGCGCACCGGGATCGGGCGCTTCTTCGGCACCTCGCGCTGGTGCTCGAGGAATCCGCTGGGGTCAGGCATTGGCGGCCTCCGTCTGGGCTTGCTGGAGGGCGAGAACGGCCTTGTACTCGCGGGGGATGACCTTCGTGAAGCCGCTGGCGGCCTTGGGCCAGTTGCCGAGCAGCTCGGCCGCGACCGCCGAGCCGGTCGCCCGGCCGTGGCGCAGCAGCAGCGAGTGGACCAGGTCGATGTCGGAGGCCGACAGCGGGTCCAGGTCCGCGAGCGCGGTGTTGGTGCGGGACTCGTCCAGGCGCCACACGTAGGCGACGCCGCCGGACATGCCGGCCGCGAAGTTGCGGCCGGTCGGCCCGAGGACGAGGACGGTGCCGCCGGTCATGTACTCGCAGCCGTGGTCGCCCACGCCTTCGACGACCGCGACGGCGCCGGAGTTGCGGACGGCGAAGCGCTCGCCGACCTTCCCGCGGATGTACGCCTCGCCGGAGGTCGCCCCGTACAGGAGCGTGTTCCCGGCGATCACGTTGTCCTCGGCCGCGAACGGGGCCCCGGCGTCGGGCGTGAGCACCAGGCGCCCGCCCGAGAGGCCCTTGCCGACGTAGTCGTTGGCGTCGCCGACGAGCTTGAACGTCGCGCCCCGGGTGAGGAACGCGCCGAACGACTGGCCGGCGGTGCCGCGGAAGGTGATCTTGATCGAGTCGTCGGCCAGGCCCTCGCGGTGCGCGCGGGAGACGGCCGCGCCCAGGAGCGCGCCGACGGACCGGTCGGTGTTGCGGATCTGGAGGTCGGCCTCGACCCGCTCGGCGTCGTCGATCGCCGGCCGGGCGAGTTCGACGAGCTTCGCGCCGAGGGTGTCGGCGACGCCGTGGTCCTGGACCGTGGCCTGGACGCGCGGGCCCGCGACCGGCGCGGCGATCACGTTCGCGAGGTCCACCCGGGCGGCCTTGCGGCCGGGGGCGGGGACCTGGCGGAGCCGCTCGACGTTGCCGATCGCCTCGTCGAGCGAGCGGTAGCCGAGCTCGGCGAGGATCTCGCGGACCTCTTCGGCGATGTAGCGGAAGAAGTTCTCGACGAACTCCGGCGAGCCGGTGTAGCGCTGGCGCAGGACCGGGTCCTGGGTGGCGACGCCGACCGGACACGTGTCGAGGTGGCAGACGCGCATCATCACGCAGCCGGCGACCACGAGCGGAGCGGTGGCGAAGCCGAAGCCCTCCGCGCCCAGGAGCGCGGCGACGACGACGTCGCGGCCGGTCTTCATGGCGCCGTCGACCTCGAGCTTGACGCGGTCCCGCAGCCCGTTGCGGACGAGCGTCTGCTGGGCCTCGGCCAGGCCGATCTCCCACGGGGTGCCCGCGTGCTTGATCGAGTTGGCCGGGGAGGCGCCGGTGCCGCCGTCGTAGCCGGAGATGAGGATCGTGTCGGCCTTGGCCTTGGAGACGCCCGCGGCGACGGTGCCGACGCCGACCTCGGAGACCAGCTTCACGTGGACCTCGGCGTCGCCGCCGCCGGCGTGCTTGAGGTCGTGGATGAGCTGGGCGAGGTCCTCGATCGAGTAGATGTCGTGGTGCGGGGGCGGGCTGATGAGCCCGACGCCCGGAGTCGCGTTGCGGGTCTTGGCGATCCACGGGTGGACCTTGTTCCCCGGGAGCTGGCCGCCTTCGCCGGGCTTGGCGCCCTGCGCCATCTTGATCTGGATGGCGTCGGCGGTGGCCAGGTACTCGGAGGTGACGCCGAAGCGGCCGGAGGCGACCTGCTTGATCGCCGAGCGGCGCTCGGGGTCGTAGAGGCGGTCGACGTCCTCGCCGCCCTCGCCGGAGTTGGAGCGGCCGCCGAGGCGGTTCATGGCGATGGCGAGGGTCTCGTGGGACTCGCTGGAGAGCGCGCCGTAGGACATCGCGCCGGTGTGGAAGCGCTTGACGATGGCCTCGACCGGTTCGACCTCCTCGAGCGGGACCGGCTCGCGGGAGTCGTCGAAGCCGAGCATGCCGCGCAGGAGCCCGGAGTCGGCGGCGATCGCGTTCACCTTGTCGGTGTAGCGCTTGAACACCTCGTACTGGCCCGAGCGGGTGGCGTGCTGGAGCAGGAACACCGTCTCGGGGTTGAACAGGTGGACCTCGCCTTCGCGGCGCCACTGGTAGTCGCCGCCCGGGGGCAGCGGCTCGCTGGCCTCGACCGGGCGCTCGTAGGCGGCGCGGTGGCGCTCGGCGACCTCCTTGGCGAGGGTCTGGAGGCCGATGCCGCCGACGAGCGAGTCGGTGCCGGTGAAGTAGCGGTCGACGAAGTCGGCGTCGAGCCCGACGGCCTCGAAGATCTGCGCGCCGGTGTAGGACGCGATCGTGGAGATGCCGATCTTCGACATGACCTTGAGCACGCCCTTGCAGAGCGCGTTGATGTAGTTCTCGACGGCCTGCTCCGGCTTCACGTCGACCACGCCCTGCGCGCACAGCTCCTCGACGGAGTCGAACGCCAGGTACGGGTTGATCGCGGCGGCGCCGTAGCCGAGGAGGACCGCGGCGTGGTGGACCTCGCGGCAGTCGCCGGTCTCGACCAGAAGCGCGACCTTCGTGCGGGTCTGCTCGCGCACGAGATGCTGGTGCACCGCGGCGGTGAGCAGGAGCGACGGGATCGGCGCCAGGTCGGCGGTGGAGTCGCGGTCGGAGAGGACGAGGATGCGCACGCCGTCCTCGATGGCCTCGGACACGTGGCGGCAGATCTCGACCAGGCGGTCCTTCATGCCGCGGGAGCCGTGGCGGGCCTTGTAGACCCCGGAGACGCGCACGGCCTTGAAGCCGGGCATGTCGCCGTCCTCGTCGATGTGAAGGATCTTCGCGAGCTCCTCGTTCGACAGGATCGGGCGGGCCAGTTCGATCTGGCGGCACGAGTGCGGGCCGGGCTCGAGGAGGTTCCCCTCGGGGCCGACGGTGGTGCCCAGCGCGGTGACGAGCTTCTCGCGGATGGCGTCCAGCGGCGGGTTGGTGACCTGCGCGAACAGCTGCGTGAAGTAGTCGAACAGGAGCTTCGGGCGCTTCGAGAGCCCGGCGATGGGCGTGTCGGAGCCCATGGAGACCAGGGGCTCCTCGCCCTTGGCGGCCATGGGGGCGAGGAACATGCGCAGCTCCTCGTCGGTGTAGCCGAAGGTGAGCTGGCGGCGGCGCACGGTCTCGGGGTCGTACGGGACGTGGCGGCGCTCGGGCAGCTCCTCGAGGCGGATGAGCCCGGCGTGGAGCCAGTCCCCGTAGGGGTGCTCCTTCGCGAGCGCGTCCTTGACCTCTTCGTCGTCGACGATGCGGCCGGCCTCGGTGTCGACCAGGAACATGCGGCCCGGCTCGAGGCGGCCCTTCTGGGCGACCTTGGCGGGGTCGATGTCGACGACGCCGGCCTCGGAGGCGAGGACGACCAGGTCGTCGGTGGTACGCCACCAGCGGGCGGGGCGCAGGCCGTTGCGGTCGAGGACCGCGCCGATCTGGACGCCGTCGGTGAAGCAGACCGCGGCCGGTCCGTCCCAGGGCTCCATGATCGAGGCGTGGTAGCGGTAGAAGTCGCGGCGCTTGGGGTCCATGGTCGCGTTGTGCTCCCACGCCTCCGGCACCATCATGAGCATCGCGTGCGGCAGGCTCCGCCCGCCCAGGTGCAGGAGCTCGACGACCTCGTCGAAGTTGAGCGAGTCCGAGCCGCCGGGCGTGTTGATCGGGAACAGGCGGCGCAGGCGGCCGGGCAGGGCCGCGGTCGCGAGCTCGGCCTGGCGGGCGGTCATCCAGTTGCGGTTGCCGCGGATCGTGTTGATCTCGCCGTTGTGGGCGACCATCCGGAACGGGTGGGCCAGCGGCCACGACGGGAACGTGTTGGTGGAGAACCGGGAGTGGACCAGGGCGATCGCGGAGGCCAGGCGCTCGTCGGCGAGCTCGGGGTAGAACTGCGGGACCTGCGCGGGCGTGAGCATGCCCTTGTACACGACGGTGCGGGCGGAGAGGCTGACGATCGCGGCGCCGTCGAGGTGGCGCTCGCGCAGTTCGCGCTCGGCCTGCTTGCGGACGCAGAACGCGAGCCGGTCGAGGTCGATCCCGGAGGCGGCGGCGTCCTCGGCGGCGAGGAAGACCTGGGAGACGCGGGGCTTGGAGGCCAGCGCTGCGGCGCCGAGACCGGACGGGTCGGTGGGCACGTCGCGCCATCCGAGGACGCGGCAGCCCTCGGCGACGGCGTACTTCTCGAGGATCGCGCGGGCGCGGAGGGTCTCGTCGTCGCCTTCGGGCGTGAAGACGAGGCCGGCGGCGTAGTGCCCGGCGGCGGGCAGCGGGAAGTCGACCGCGTCGCGGTAGAAGGCGTCCGGGATCTGCAGCATGATCCCCGCGCCGTCGCCCGAGTCGGGGTCGGGTGCGGTGGCGCCGCGGTGCTCCATGCGCACGAGCGCGGAGAGTCCGCGCTCGATGACGTCGTGGGCGGCCCGGCCTTGCATGTCCGCGACGAAGGCGACGCCGCAGGCATCGTGTTCCCAGGCGGGGCGGTAAAGACCGGGTTCGGTGTGCAGGGCAGAAACCAACCGTGGCCTCCTTCGTCGTCGAGCGCTCGCAGCAGTGTGGGGTCGCCGGAGCACAGCGGTGTTTCATACGGGACGACGTCGGCCCGAGAGAATGCAAAGTGTCAGCCGAGTGTAATGCATCGCTCATCTGGCGGACACCATCGTCCTACGATCCGAGCAGGTCGCGCCGTTTTTCTGAACGCGCGCTCAGGTCGAGCGCAACGGACGCGTAATGGTGTTGTAACAGCGGATCGGTCGGGGGCGGGCCGTGCGGGCCGGTGGATACGGGTGGTTAGAGTGATCCCATATCGCACGGTGCCCATCCCGTGCAAGCACCCCTCTCTCAGAGTACGTTCGCAAGGAGCCATTCACCAATGACCTATCCCCCGCCCCCTGGCTACGGACAGCAGCCGCAGCAGCCGGGCTACCCGCCGCAGCAGCCGGGCGGGTACGCCCCCCAGCCGCAGCAGCCCTCGCAGCCCGGTTACGGCCAGCAGCCCGGCTACCCGCCGCCCCCCGGAACGCCCGGCGGTCCGTACGGCGCCCCGCCCCCGATCCCGCCCGCCGGCGGCGGTGGCGGCGGCGGCCTGGTGTGGAAGATCGCCGTGCCCGTCCTCGCGGTCCTCATCATCGGCGCGGTGTTCGTCTTCCGCCTCGTCCAGAACGACGGCGACGCCGGGAACGCTCTCGACGACCTCACCGACTCCGACACCTCGGCTTCGGTGGCCGAAGGCGACTGTCTGATCGAGGACCTCACCACCACCACGGACACCACCGACACCGACCCGACGGCCGGCCTCACCGCCGAGTGCGAGGCCACCGAGGCGTTCTGGACGGTCAACAAGGTCGTCGACGACCCCGACCTGCGCGCCGACTCGCTCGGCGAGCTCGAGGACTACGCGGGCATCGAGACCGAGTGCGGCGCCGTCGCCCTGCGCGGCGCGTTCGGCCAGGTGTGGGAGTCGTACTTCTACGTGTACGACTGGGACGGCGGCAAGGTCGACTACCTGCTGTGCCTGACCGCCATCGAGAAGGAGAACGCCAACGGCGCGCTCCCGGTCACCCCGACCACCGGCGACTGCACCGACGGCGAGGGCTACAAGATCGACTGCTCCGCGGCCGGCGCCGTCTACATCGTCGAGGAGACCGAGGCCTACGACCCGCCGGTCGAGGAGGCGAGCTGGGACTACACCACCGCCGTCGGCGGGTGCCCGAACTCCGGGTACTACGCGACGCCGCTCATCGGCGGCGACGGGCTCGTCTGGGGCGCCTACTGCTCCAGCGACAACGTCTAACGACGCGGTACATGAGGGCCGCTCCCGCACCGCGGGGGCGGCCCTCGCCGTTTCCGGGCCCGGGATCGAAGAGCCGGTCGCCCGCAGTCGGCCGTCGCCGCATGAGGGTCCCGCGGGCGGAGATCGCCACCGGAGAGCCCCGCGGCCGGAGGCCGTCATCGGAGGGCCCTGTCGCGCAGGCGCAATATGATGGACCCGAACCGCCCCGAGCACGGCCACCCGACGGAGAGCCGCCATGACCTACCCGCCCCCGAACCCCTTCGACCCCTCGCAGCAGCAGCCGGGCTACGGCCAGCCCTCGGCGCCCCAGCACTACACGACGGACGCCGACCCGTACTCGCGCCCGGACACGTACGGGCCCGGCACCGGCTACGGCAACCCGCCGCTGAACGTGCACCCCGGCAGCGCCCCGCCCGGGCAGCCGTACTCCCCCGGCGCGCCCGGCTACGTGCCCGGCCAGCCCACCGGCGGCTTCCAGCCGCCACCGCCGCCCGGCCCGCCGGGAGGCGCCTTCCAGCCCGGCCAGGCCGCGCCTCCGCCGCCGCGCAGCGGCGGCAACACGACGCTGATCGTCGGCCTCGTCGCCGTGATCCTCGTGGTCGCGATCGGCGGCACGGTCCTCGCGCTGAGCCTCGGCGGGAACGAGGACGACCCGGTCGCACAGGAGACGACCGAGGCGGCCGAGGAGACGACGGAGGCCGAGGAGGAGACCTCGGCGGCCGAGCCTTCAGAGGAGGCCACCACCGCCGAGGGCGAGTCGACATACCGCGTCCCCGAAGAGGGCGAGTGCATCGAGAACGTCGAGACCGGGTTCTACGTGGTGGACTGCGAATCCGCGGACGCGTACTGGTACGTCGTCCACATCGAGCAGAGCCCCGCGGACCCCGACCCGACCGATCCGTACCACGCGGTGGCCGCCGCTGACGCGTGCGACGGATTCGAGTGGACCCAGTACTACTACACCGACACCGCGATCGCGGCCGGCCGCGACTGGGACCCCGAGATCGATTCGATCACCGCGATCTACTGCGTCCGACCGGTCGAATAGACGGCTCGGAGCACACCGCCGAGAGGCGCCCGGAAACGCATTCGAATAGCGCGATCATCATTGCGGGCGAGAGCCGCAGCCGCGAATGGGAGCCGAATGGCCTACGGCCCCAACGAGGCCGCTCTCGCCCGCCGTGCGCGTTAGGATCGCCCCATGACCCTGACCGCGAACGACGTCGACCGGTTCGAGGCCGCCCGGCCGCGCCTGGAGGCCATCGCCTACCGCCTCCTCGGCTCCGCCGCGGAAGCGGAGGACGCCGTGCAGGAGGCGTTCCTGCGCTGGCAGGCCGCCGACACCGCCGCGATCGAGGTCCCCGAGGCGTGGCTGACGAAGGTCCTCACGAACCTGTGCCTGAACCAGCTCACCTCGGCGCGGGCGCGCCGCGAGACCTACGTCGGCGAGTGGCTGCCCGAGCCGCTCCTCGGCGGCGACCCGATGCTCGGCCCGGCCGACACCGCCGAGCAGCGCGAGTCGGTCTCCTACGCGGTGCTGACGCTCATGGAGCGCCTGTCCCCCAACGAACGCGCCGTGTACGTGCTGCGCGAGGCGTTCGACTACCCGCACCGCGAGATCGCCGAGATCCTCGACATCAGCGAGGCCGCGAGCCAGCAGATCTTCCACCGCGCCAAGCGCCACATCGCGGAAGGCAAGGCCCGCACCGAGATCGACGGCGCCGCAGCCCGGAAGATCGTCGAGGAGTTCCTCGCGGCCGCCACGAGCGGGTCTGTCGCACCGCTGGTGGAGCTGCTCACCGGCGACGCGACCGCGATCGGCGACGGCGGCGGCAAGATCCCGGCCCGCACGAAGCCCTACGTGGGCGCGACCGCGGTCGCGAAGTTCCTGTGGGGCCTGTTCCGGCCGGCCGAGGCCAAGCGCAAGATCATCGGCGGTTCGCCGGAGGTGTACGCGTGGACCGCCAACGGCGGCCCCGCGGCCGTCGCGGTCCTCGACGGACGCGTCATCGGCGTCATGTGCCTGGAGGTCGGCGAGGACGGCATCGCCGCGTTCCGCAGCCAGGTCAACCCCGACAAGCTCGAGCGGGCGACCGCCGTGTGGGCGACCGCCGAGCACGGCGAGCCCATCCTGCTCGACGCCTTCTGACGCTCCGATTCCACGCCCCGTGACGCCGTGTGGCGTGCTTCATAGCCGGATCCTGTCAGGGATCGCGGGCCTGCCCGGTTCAAGGTGCGAACCCACGCAGACAGGAGCACGACCATGCAGCACCGCATCATCGTCCTCGGCGCCGGCTACACCGGCACCCTCGCCGCCGGCCGCCTCGCGAAGCGGCTGCACCCCGAGGACGTCGCCGTCACCGTCGTCAACGCCGAACCCGACTTCGTCGAGCGCGTCCGGATGCACCAGGTGGCCGCCGGACAGGACCTCAAGCGCCGGCCGTTCAGCGAGATCTTCGCCGGCACCGACGTCGAGGTGAAACTCGCGAAGGTCACCGCCGTCGACGCGGACGCCAAGACCGTCACCGTCGTCGACGCGAACGGCGTCGAACAGCTCGAGTACGACACGCTCGTGTACGCCCTCGGCAGCGGCTGGAACGACCAGGGCGTCCCCGGGACCGCCGAGCACGCCTACGAGATCGCGAGCCGCCCCGGCGCCCTGCGCCTCCGCGAGCGCCTGGCCCGCCTGGACGCCGGGCAGACGGTGACCGTCATCGGCGGCGGCCTCACCGGGATCGAGGCGGTCACCGAACTCGCCGAGTCCCGGCCCGACCTTGATGTCGCGCTGGTCGCCCGCGGCGGCCTCGGCGACTGGGTCTCCCCGAAGGGCCGGGCGCATCTGCAGGAGGTCTTCCGCAGGCTGGGGATCACGGTCCACGAGCACACCGAGGTCGCCGAGGTCCGCGCCGACGCGGTCGTCACCGGCGACGGCGAGGCGATCCCGTCCGCGGTCACCGTGTGGACCGCCGGATTCGCGGTCCACCCGATCGCGGCCGCCACCACCATGGAGACCACCGCGAACGGCCAGATCGTCGTCGACCGGGACATGGCCTCCGTCTCGCACCCGGACGTGTTCGCCGTCGGCGACGCCGGCTACGCGATCGGCGACACCGGGAAGGCGCTGCGCATGTCCTGCGCCTCGGGCACGCCCATGGCGTGGATCGCCGCCGACTCGATCGTCGCCCGGCTCACCGGGGCGACCGCCAAGCGGCCGCCGCTGTCCTACTCGCAGCAGTGCGTCAGCCTGGGCCGCAACGAGGGCCTGATCCAGTTCGTCACCCCCGACGACCAGGCCAAGCCGACGCTGCTCCGCGGCCGCTTCGCGGCGCGGTACAAGGAGTTCATCTGCAAGGGCGCGGCCTGGTTCCCCGCCCACCCGACCTTCGGCCTCCCGGCCCGCCGCCGGCGCCTCGCCGCCGCCCGGCGCCAGGGCTCGACGGCGACCAAGGCCCTGGCCTAGCGACCGACACCCCAGGAAACCGGGCGGGCGCCCTCGGGGCGCCCGCCCTTTCTTCGTCTGTTTCCGGCACCCGCTTATCGGCGGTGCCATTCGGAGGTGCCTCTCGGTGGTGCCGCTCGGTAGTGCTCCTCAGCGGTACTCCGCGCCAGTGCTACTCGTCAGTGCCGTCGGCGGTGATCCGCGGGTGGAGGTCCTCGGCCGGCGGCTCCCACGCGTCCACGTCGACCGTGACCTGGTCGCCCGAGCGGATGTCCTTGATCTGCGTGCCCTCCTCGTTCGCGAAGAGCACGAACGGGATGCCGCGCTTGTCGGCGAACTTGATCTGCTTGCCGAACTTCGCGGCCGAGGGCGAGACCTGGGTCGGGATCCCGCGGCGGCGCAGGCGCTGCGCCAGCGTGTTCGCCTCGGGCCGCTCGTCCTCGTTCGCCAGCGCCACCAGCACGCAGGTCGGGACCTCGCGGGTCGCGTCGAGCCGCCCGGACTGCAGGAGCGGGACCAGGATCCGCGAGACGCCGATCGACAGGCCCACCCCCGGGTACGTGTGCTTGCCGTCCGAGGCGAGCTTGTCGTAGCGGCCGCCCGAGCAGACCGAGCCGAGGCGCTCGTAGCCCTCCATGAACGTCTCGTAGACCGTCCCGGTGTAGTAGTCGAGGCCGCGGGCGATCCGCATGTCGGCCACGACGAAGCCCGGGGCCTCCTTCGCGGCGGCGTCGACCACGGCGGCCAACTCGGTCAGGCCCTCCTCCAGGAGCGGGTCGGACACGCCGAGCGCGCGGACCTCGTCGACGAAGGAGGTGTCGGCGGCGCTGATCGAGGCGAGCTTCAGGCAGGCGTCGGCCTGCTCGGGGGTCGCGTCGACCTCGTCGATGAGGAGCTTCGCGACCGCGTCCGGGCCGATCTTGTCGAGCTTGTCGATGATCCGCAGCGCCTCGTCGGTGTCGCGGATGCCCAGGCCCTGGTAGAAGCCCTGGGAGAGCTTGCGGTTGTTCACGTGCATGGTCACCCGCGGCAGCGGGAGCCCGCGGAGCGCGTCGGCGATCACCAGCGCCACCTCGACCTCGTAGTGGGCCGGGAGCTCCCCGAGGTCCACGATGTCGATGTCGGCCTGCATGAACTCACGGTAGCGGCCGTCCTGGGGGCGCTCACCGCGCCAGCACGGCTGGATCTGGTAGCGGCGGAACGGGAAGTTGAGCTTCCCGGCGTGCTCGAGGACGTACCGCGCGAACGGCACGGTCAGGTCGAAGTGCAGGCCCAGTCCGGCGTCGCCGCCGTCCGCGTCGGCCTGGAGGCGGCGCAGGACGTAGACCTCCTTGGACGTCTCGCCCTTGCGGAGGAGCTGGTCCATCGGCTCGACCGCGCGGGTCTGGAGGTTCGCGAAGCCGTGGAGCTCGAAGGCGCGGCGGAGATGGTCGACGACCTGCTGCTCGACGATCCGCTGCCGGGGCAGCAGTTCGGGGAAGCCCGAGAGCGGCTGAGGTCGTGACATGGGTGTCTCCTAAAGGAATTCGATGGACTGAGCGGAGCGGACGCGCCTAATGCGCGTTCGCGGCCCGCTTCAGGTACGGGTTCCGGGCGCGCTCGGCCGCGATCGTGGTGGCCGGGCCGTGCCCGGGGAGGACGACGACGGCGTCGTCGAGCGGGAGGACCTTCGTGCGGAGGGTCTCCTGCATGGCCGCGTCGGAGCCGCCGGGCAGGTCGGTGCGGCCGATGGCGCCGCGGAAGAGCACGTCGCCGGTGAGCGTGTACGCGGCCTCGTCGCCGGCGGTGTGGAACATGGCCGACCCGGCGGTGTGCCCGGGCGCGTGGTCGACGGTGAAGCGCATCCCGGCGAGTTCGACCACGCCGCCGTCGGCGAGGACCTGCACGTCGTCGGGTTCGGTCCAGTCGAGGCCGGTGCCGACGAGCGACATCATGTTCGCGCTGAAGCCCTGGGCGGGGTCGGCGAGCAGGTGGGCGTCGTCGGCGTGGATGTAGGCGGGGACGTCGTTCGCGCCGCATACGGGGGTCACCGAGAAGGTGTGGTCGAGGTGCCCGTGAGAGATCAGCACCGCAACCGGTTTCAGTTTGTGCTGTTCGAACACGTCGTCGAGCCTGGCCGCGACACCGATACCGGGGTCGACCACAACGCATTCCGAGCCGCGAGCCGAGGAGAGCACGTAACAGTTCGTACCGAACGCATCGGCTACGACTGTTTCGATGAGCACTTGGCTTCTCCCTTATAACCCCGCGGAGGCGGGGACCACGTCGTTCTGACCCATGGTCAACTTGACCACACGGGCTCATCCCCGCGGGAGCGGGGAGCACGGCCCTCTGAGCCGACCCCGGCAGCGCCGATTTTACATACGGCATCCTGCGGTGACGCGCCTGACTTGACCCGGTTAGACTGCGGAACTCGTAACCCCCAACACAAGCGAACGTCATGAGGAGTCCAGGTGCCCGCGAAGTCCAAGCACATGGAGCAGCGCAAGCAGCGCATCGCGAACGCGAAGAAGAACGCGCGCCTCGCGGGCAAGCTGCGCCGTCGCCGCCGGCTCCAGGCGCTGGGCGGGCTCCTCGCCGTCGCGGCCGTGATGACGCTGGCCTACCTGTGGCAGGACGGGTTCTTCGAGGACGAGCCCCCGGCCGAGGAGACCCCCACGTCTGAGGTCTCCGAGTCCGTGGACCCGCTGGCGACCGAGACGGCCGCGCCGACCGACGGCGCGGCGACCCCCACTGCCGAGACCACAACTGCGGAGTCGAGCGCGACTCCCACCGAAACCGAGACCGAGTAAGCACCCCCGCGAAGGAGATCCGACGGTGGCCTCGAAACAGGCACAGCGACTGGCGGCCCGCCAGCAGTTGCAGCAGCGCATGGCCGTCAAGGCCGAGGAAGAGCGCAAGAAGCGCACCGTCGCGTGGAGCATCGGGGGCGTGGCCGCCCTCGTCGCGCTCGGCCTCCTGGCGTGGGGGGCGTTCACCTGGCTCGGCCCCGACGAGGGCGGCTCCTCTGCCGACCCGGACGTCTCGCAGCTCGTGAACGACGCCGAAGCGGCCTCGACCCGCTGCGAGGGCGTCGAGCCCTCCGGCGAGGGCGCGACCGGCACGCCGACCGAAGGGCTCACCGACGGCCGGCCGGCCCAGGACGTCTACCTCGAGTGCCTCCAGATGAGCACCCCGGACGCGTCCGAGACCGAGGCGTGCATGTACACGTCGATGGACGGCGCCAGCCCGGTGCCGCTCTCGACCCAGCCCGCGGCCGGCACGCAGGTCATGACGATCGTGACCAACCTCGGCGTGATCACCGCCGACATCGAGACCGCCGAGGCCCCGTGCACCGCCGGCTCCTACACGTTCCTCGCGCAGGACGGCTACTTCGACGGCCAGCAGTGCCACCGCCTGACCACCGACGGCATCTGGGTCCTCCAGTGCGGCGACCCCGACGCGCGCGCCGCGATCGAGGCCGGCACCCCGGAGATGGCCGGCGCGGGCTCCCCGGGCTACCAGTACGGCGAGGAGAACACCCCGGTCGAGGCCGAGGCGAACTACCCGGCCGGGACCATCGCGATGGCCAACGCGGGCGCCGGCACCACCGGCAGCCAGTTCTTCATCGTCTACGAGGACACCACGCTCCCCGCGGACTACACGATCCTCGGCCGGATCACCTCCGGCCTGGACATCGTCGAGCAGGTGGCGGCCGCCGGCGTCATGTAGCGGTGCCGTCCGGCAGCGGCGGGGACGCCGCTGCCGGCGACGCGAGCGCGTTCCGGCACCGCCGGAGGCGCATGTGACCCAGTCGCGGGCGCAGTCCGGGCAGCTGAAGCGGCCCGGGCGGCCGCCCGCGGCTAGGATTAAGCGTGTCGGGGCCGCACCGCGGCCCTGGACGACTCAAGTGCCGTGGGAGACCGAGGAGGCGTGCGTGGTGACCGAGCGAGCCGCGTCCGGGAGACCCGCTGACGCCGCGCCCACCTCGGGAGGCCCCATCGGGCCCCCGACCGGGCGCCGCATGCGGGCCCGGTTGGCGCGCTTCAACGCGCCCTGGCAGTCCTCGACCCTCCCTGAGGTCCTGGAGCCGCTCGTGGCGGCCCACCGGGCCGCGCACCCGCGTGCGGACGTCCGGCTCCTCCAGCAGGCGTACACGCGCGCCGAGCAGCTCCACAACGGGCAGTTCCGCAAGTCCGGCGACCCGTACATCACCCACCCGCTCGCGGTCGCCTCGATCCTGGCCGAGCTCGGCATGGACACGAACACGCTCGTGGCCGCGCTCCTGCACGACACGGTCGAGGACACCGACTACCGGCTCGAGGAGCTCGGGGAGGAGTTCGGCGGCGAGGTCGCGCTCCTCGTCGACGGCGTCACCAAGCTCGACAAGGTCAAGCTCGGCGACGCCGCGAAGGCCGAGACGATCCGCAAGATGGTCGTCGCGATGGCGAAGGACCCGCGGGTCCTGGTCATCAAGCTCGCCGACCGGCTCCACAACATGCGCACGCTGACGTTCCTGCCGCCCGAGAAGCAGGAGCAGAAGGCCCGCGAGACGCTCGAGATCCTCGCGCCGCTGGCCCACCGGCTCGGCATGAACACGATCAAGTGGGAGCTGGAGGACCTGTCCTTCGCGACCCTCTACAAGAAGCGGTACGCCGAGATCGCGCGCCTGGTCTCCGAGCACTCCCCGCAGCGGGAGATGCTCCTGCAGCAGGTCGTCGCCCAGGTCAAGGACCACCTCAAGGGCTCGCGCATCAAGGCCGAGGTCTCCGGGCGGCCGAAGCACCTGTACTCGATCTACCAGAAGATGATCGTGCGCGGCCGCGACTTCAACGACATCTACGACCTCGTGGGCCTGCGCATCCTCGTCGAGGACGAGCGGGACTGCTACGCGGCCCTCGGTGTGATCCACGCGAACTGGCAGCCGGTGCCGGGGCGCTTCAAGGACTACATCGCGATGCCGAAGTTCAACATGTACCAGTCGCTGCACACGACGGTGATCGGCCCGAACGGCAAGCCCGTCGAAATGCAGATCCGCACGTGGGCGATGCACCGCACCGCCGAGTACGGCATCGCCGCGCACTGGAAGTACAAGGAGACCAAGAACTCGACGGTGGCCGGCCCGCCCGCGCACATCGACGACATGGCGTGGCTGCGCCAGCTCCTCGACTGGCAGCGCGAGGCCGCCGACCCGTCGGAGTTCCTCGACGCGCTCCGCTTCGACCTGGCCTCCTCCGAGGCGTACGTGTTCACGCCCAAGGGCGACGTCATCGCCCTGCCCGCGGGATCGACCCCGGTGGACTTCGCGTACGCCGTGCACACCGAGGTCGGGAACCGCTGCATCGGCGCGCAGGTCAACGGCAAGATCGTGCCGCTGGAGTCGACGCTGTCGAACGGCGACGTGGTCGAGGTGTTCACCTCGAACTCCGAGAACGCGACGCCGAGCGAGGACTGGCTCGCGTTCGTCAAGAGCCCGCGCGCCCGCACCAAGATCAAGCAGCACTTCAAGCGCGAGCGGCGCGAAGAGGCCATCGAGCTGGGCAAGGACGAGCTGACGCGCGCGATGCGCAAGCGCCGCCTGCCCCTGCAGCGGATGCTCACCCACGACAACCTCACCTCGCTCGCGAAAGACCTCAACCTCAAGGACGTCGAGGCGCTGTACGCGGCCCTGGGCGAGCACCACATCACCGCCTCGTCGGTGGTCCAGCGGCTCCTGGAGGTCCAGGGCGGGGCCGAGGGCGCCGCCGAGGACATGGCCGAGGCCACCGCCCCGACCCAGCCGGCCCGGATCGTCCCCGAGGCGCACGGCGACATCCACGCGGCCGTCACGGTCGCCGGGATGGAAGAGGGCGAGATGCCGGTGCGGCTCGCGCACTGCTGCAACCCGATCCCGGGCGACTCGATCATCGGCTTCGCCACCCGCTACCACGTGATCTCGGTGCACCGCAGGGACTGCGAGAACGCCGAGGAGCGCATCGAGCTCCAGCCCGACCGGGTCCTGGAAGTGCACTGGTCGCATGAGGACGACCAGGCCACGTTCGTCGCGTCCGTGCAGGTCGAGGCCCTCGACCGGCACCGGCTCCTCGCCGACGTCACGCAGGTCCTCTCCGGCGAGCGCGTCTCGATCCTGTCCGCGACGGTCACCACCACGCGCGACCGGGTCGCGTTGTCGCGCTTCACGTTCGAGATGGCGAACCCCGAGCACCTCGACCACATCATCAAGGTGATCCGCAAGGTCGACGGCGTCTACGACGCCTACCGCCTCACCGGCGCCGAACGCACGTAGAGGCCTCCTCGCGTCATCGGGATACAGTGTGCCGGTCGGTAACCAGCGCACCAGAAAGCAAGCCCATGACGGAGCTGTCCCAATTCGACGACGACGAGCGCGCCCTCATCCTGAACACGCCGGGAGTGGTGCTGAAGGGGGCCATCGTCTCCGACGGTTCGACCAGTCCGCTCGTGTTCCTCAAGGAGGTCACGGCGGGCGCGAGGGCCTTCAAGCAGGCCCACCGGCACGAGAACGCGTTCGTGAAGTCGGTGGCACTGGCCTTGAAGGAGCGCCCGGCCGACGAGGACTCGGAGCTGCCGGTGACCGAGGAGGCCATGCCGGAGGCCCTGAAGCTCGCCCGCGAGGTCGCCGTGCTGCTGCGCGAGCAGGCCGACCCTGAGGACGCCGCCGCCTACACGGCGTGGCTCGTGCACCTCGCCACCGAGGTGGCCGCCGCGGTCAAGTCCCGCAGCGGCGGCCTCTTCAGCAAGAAGGTCGCGATCAACGACGGGGAGCGCCGGTTCATCGAGGACCTCGAGCACGCGCTCCAGGCCTGACCGGATCCGAAGGCCCGCACCGCGGTGCGGGCCTTCGGCGTGTCACCAGTCGATCGTGTAGCCGTGCTGCCAGGCGGTGCGTTCAGGGGTCGCGAAGCGGGCCATGAAGAACGGCATGAGGGCGTCGCGGAAGCGGGCGGCGATCGGGCCGGCGGCCTTGGACTGGTTGGTGCGGGCGGCCGCGGCGATGACGCGTTCGACCCGGCCGCGGCGGCGGTGCTCGTAGGCGGTGAAGGCCCGCGCGATCGGGAGGTCGCGCAGGCAGCGGGCGAGTTCGACCGCGGACTCGGCGGCGAGGCTGGCGCCCTGGCCGGACGAGGGCGAGGTGGCGTGGGCGGCGTCGCCGGCGATGGCGATGCGGCCGCGGGACCAGACGGGGACGTGCGGGAGGTCCTCGAGCGGCGAGGCCGGGATGAAGTTCTCGGGCGTGACCTGGTCGAGGATGCGGAGTGCGGGTCCGGCGTCGTCGGCGAAGGCGGCCCGCAGGCGGGCCGTCCACTCGTCGAAGGAGGTGGCCCGGAGGGCGTCGCGGTCGAGCCGCTTCTCGGGCAGGTTCGCGAACCAGCCGGTGCGCTCGCCGTCGGAGAGGTACCCGAAGAAGGCGCGGCGGCCGAAGATCATGTGGAACGCGCCGCCGGTGTCGGGGACGGCGGGCCCGCCGGTACCGGGCCCGCCTACATAGCCGCCGAAGCCGATCAGGCCGGTGTAGCGGGGTCCGATCGCGGGGTCGATGAGGCCCCGGACGGCCGAGCGGATGCCGTCGCAGCCGATCAGGACGTCGGCTTCGGCGGTGGTGTGGTCGTCGAACTGGGCGATGACGCTGCGGCCGGTGTCGACGGCCCCTTCGAAGCGCTTGCCGTGGACGACCGTGATCCCTTCGGCTTCGGCGCGGGCCTGGAGGAGCTCGGCCAGGCGTCCGCGCGGGACGGTGGTGACCGCGGGCAGCGCGGGGTCGGAGCCGACCTCCCCGAGGACCTTGCCGGTGCCGGAGTGGATGACCATGCGCGGGGTGGGCGTCCCGGCCGCGGCGACCCCGGCGTCGGCGCCCACGACGCGAAGGGCGTTCAGGCCGTTGGCGGCGAGCGTGAGCGGCCCGCCCTTGGATCCGGTGCCCGGATGGTGGGCCTCGTACACCTGCGCTTCGATGCCAGCCTTGCGGAGCGCCAGGGCGGCGACCGGGCCGGCGACGCCGCCGCCGATGACCAGCGCGGTCCTGGCCTGGTGGAGCTGTGGGTTCGTCATGCGGGCGACGGTATGGCGCAAGCGGCGCGCGGCGCATCGGCCTGCGGTAGCGTTCGGGATTCGACCGGGGTTGTACGGGAAACCGCTCCCGGATTCCGAATCCGCCCATATAGTGATACCGACTCACGTAGGGAGGGGTTCACGTGGAGAAGTTCAACGAGATGAAGGACAAGGCCGGGGGGATGGCCGAGGACGCCAAGGCCAAGGCCGAGGACCTGTACAACAAGGCCAAGGAGTCGCCCGCGGGCGACAAGCTGGACGAGGTCTCCGACCAGGTCAAGGAGAAGGCGCAGGGCCTGATCTCCAAGCTCAAGGGCGGCGCCGAGTCGGCCGGGCTCCCGTGGAGCCTGCCAGCAACGACGCGGCGGGCGGACCAATCGGTCCGCCCGCCGCTTCCGTCGTTCGCTAGCGCCTCCTGCGCTTCTTCGCGCCGCTCGGGCGCGACTGGCCCGACCTCGGGGCCGGGCCACTGCGGGACCCGGACTTGACGGGCTCCTCCAGCAGCTCGAGCGGGATCTCGTCGGACTTGGCTCGCGCCACGCGGTCGTCGTCGTCCTCGTCGTCGTCCGCGGGCTTGCGGGCCGGCTTCTCGGTCTTCTTCTCGGCCTTCGGCTCGCCGCTGCGGGCGGCGGCGACCTTCTTGTTGTGGCGCTGGTAGGCGGCACTGCGCTCGGCCATGTCGACCACCCACGGGGCGGCCAGGAAGATCGAGGAGTACGCGCCGACGATCATGCCGACGAACAGCACCAGCGCGAGGTCCTTCAGCGTGCCGACGCCGAGGAGGCCCACGCCGACGAACAGCAGCGCGCCGACCGGCAGCACACCGATCAGCGAGGTGTTGATCGAGCGCATGAGCGTCTGGTTGATCGCGTCGTTGACGCCTTCGGCGAAGGTCTTGCTCCGGGTCTGGAGCAGTTGGGCCGTGTTCTCCTGGACCTTGTCGAAGACCACCACGGTGTCGTACAGGGAGTACCCGAGGATCGTCAGCATGCCGACGATGGTCGACGGCGTGATCTCGAAGCCGACCAGGGCGTAGATGCCGGCCGTGAGCACGAGGTCGTGGAGGAGCGCCGCGATGGCCGCGATCGCCATGCGCCGCTCGAACCGGATCCAGATAAAGGCGGCCACCAGGACCATGAAGACCGCGAGGGCGATCAGGGCCTGCCGGGAGACCGACTCGCCCCAGGTCGCCGAGACCTCGGAGACCGAGATCGAGTCGAACCCGACGTTCGCCTCCGCCGCGATCGCCTCGCGGATGGCGGCGGCCTCGTCGGTGTCGAGCTCGCCGATGCGGATGATGTAGGACCGGTCCTCGCCCGAACCCACGATCTGGCCGGAGGCGACGTCGGCGCCTTCCGCGGCGGCCGCGCTCTCGACGTCCTCGAGCGTCGCGGAGGTCTCGCCGGCGGGCACGTTGTACTGGACGCCGCCGGCGAAGTCGATGCCGAGGACGAAGCCCTTCGTGAACATGACGACCGCGAGGCCGGCGATGATGACGGCGGAGGCGATGTAGAACTTCCTGCGGTGCGCGACGAACTGGAAGTCCGTCTCGCCCCGGTACAACTGGCTCAGGACGTTGGGGCGCTTCTCGCCGCGTCCGGTCTGCTTGGTGCTCATCGGATCTCCTTAGCCCTTCGCGGCTGCGTCGGCGGTGGCCGGGGTCGCTTTGGAGTGGAGCCCCGACAGGTGGTGGTTGTTGAGGACCCTGCCTCGGGCCATCCACTCGGCCACCGGGTGGGTGAACACGAACACCACCAGGAGGTCGACGAGCGTGGACAGGCCGAGCGTGAAGGCGAAGCCCCGAACCGGGCCGATGGCCAGGATGTACAGGACCACCGCGGAGATCATCGAGACGGCGCTGGCGGACAGGACGGTGCGCCTCGCGCGGACCCAGGCCCGCGGCACGGCCGAGCGGACCGACCGGCCCCCGGCCATCTCCTCCTTTATTCGTTCGAAGTAGACGACGAACGAGTCCGCGGTGATGCCGACCGCGACCACGAAGCCCGCGATGCCCGCGAGGGTCATGGTGAACCCGATCTGGGAGCCCAGGAGGGACACGGTCGGGTACAGGACCGCGGCGGCGACCACCAGGCTGCCGAGCACGACGAAGCCGATGACGCGGTAGTAGATGAAGCAGTAGAGGACCACCAGGAGCAGCCCGATCGCCATCGCGAAGACGCCGGCCTCGAGCTGGTCCACACCCAGGGTGGCGGTGACCTCGTTGACGGTCTCGACCACGAACGTGGTCGGCAGCGAGCCGAAGTTGAGCTGGTCGGCGAGCTGGTTCGCGTCGTCGGCGGTGAAGTCGCCGGAGATCTGGGTGGAGTTGCTCGACGCCTCCTGGATGGTGGGGGCGCTGACGACCTCGTTGTCGAGGACGATCGCGACCTGCGAGCCGACGTTCTCGGTGGTGAGCGTGCCCCACTTCTCGGCGCCGGAGGCGGAGAACTGGACGTTGACGACGAACAGGTTCGGGTTCGCCTGGTCGTTGCCGACGTCGGCGGAGGTGACGTCCGAGCCGAGCACGGTCGCCGGCTGGAGCAGGTACTTGTACGAGACCGTCAGGGACGGGTCGTCGGGCGAGTACGGCTCGGGGGCCGAGCACGCCACGACCTCGATGTCGGCCTGCTGGACGGCGCCGGGCGGGCGGTTGTCGAGCTGCTCGCAGGTGATCTGCGGGACGAAGAACTGGACGTTCGCGGGGAGGAGCGAGACCTCTTCGGGGGTGAGCTCGCCGAACGGCTCCAGGAGCGCCATGGTGGCCTCGTCGGCGGGGGCCGCGGTGAGGGCCTGGGCGGTGGCGGCGGCGTCGGCGCCGACCTTCGCCCACACGTCGTCGAGGGTGACGTCCTCGTCGCTGGTCGGGGCCTGGCCGGAGCCGGACGCCGCTTCGCTGGTGGTCTCCTCGGTCGGGGTGGCCGAGCCGCCGTCGGCGGGGGTCTCGCTCGTGTCGGCGGCGGGCGTCTCGGACGCCGCGTCGGTGGGTTCCTCGGTCGGAGTCTCCTCCGCGAGGGCGTCCTCGATCGCGGAGGTGTCCATGGTGGAGTTGGTGACGATGCGGAACCGGAGCTCGGCGGGGGCGCCGACGTCGCGGAGGGCCTCCTCGTCGAGGTCGTCGCCGGCCACGTTCACGACGATGTTCTCGCTGCCCTCGACGTAGACCTCGGGCTCGGAGACGCCGGTCGAGTTGACGCGGTTCTCGATGATCTGGCGGGCCTGCTCCATCGTCTCCGGCGAGGGCGGCTCATCGCTGCCCTGCTGGTAGGCGGTGAGCATCATGGACAGGCCGCCCTGCAGGTCGAGCCCGAGCTTCGGTGTGGGGAACCTCCACCCGGAACCCGCCAGCGCGGACACCCAAAGCACGGTGAGCACGGCGAGCAGCGCCACGAAGTACGGGGCGACGGGCAGGCGCTTGCGCTGGATCTTCTTCCGTGGGCGGTCGGCGCCCGTTACTGAAGCCAATGGTCGGTCTCTTCCTCAGAACTCGGACAGGGGCGGGCGCAGTGCGACCGCGCAGACGGTAGCGGGCGCCGGTCCGCCGCGGGGGGCGGACCGGAGGGAGTGGGCCCTCGGCGCTGCTTGCGAGCCGTGTCGGCTGCCACACGTACCTTCGGCGGGGCTCATTCTAGGACGGGTGCCGCAAAGGCCGTGCAGGGCCTAGTACTCCTTGCGGTCGGGGTTCCCGGAGTGCTTGTCGCCCTCGGTCTTCTCGTCGCCGTTCGCGAGCGCTTCGAGGTCGGCGTCGGAGAGGGTCGCGTCGGTCTCCTCGGCGGCCTCGTCGGCGGTCTCGGTCTCGGCGGCCTCGGCGGGGGTGACGACCTTGGCGATGGCCTGGCGGGCGAAGACGAGGAAGGTGTCGTCGCTGGCCTCGATGGTGATGGTCTCGTCGTCGGAGTCGACGACGGTGCCGTAGAGGCCGCCGATGGTCATGACGCGGGCACCGGGCTGGACGTTGTTCTGCATGTCCTGCTGCTCGCGCTGGCGCTTGCGCTGGGGGCGGATCATCACGAAGTACATGAGCGCGATGAAGCCGACGATCATGATGATGAACGTCAGGTTGGAGCCGCCGGCTGACTGCGCGAGGACGTCTGCGGATGCGAGCACGGTAGTGCCTTTCGTCGTGGTGGTCACGGTCTGGGAGGGTGACGTGCGCGAAGTTTATCGGGTGCGTGGTGGGACCCCTCCCCCACGGCCCACCCTACGCGTCGCCGCTCCGGAACAGTCCTTCGGCGCTCGGCGGCCGCAGCCCCAGGTGGTGCCAGGCGGCGTCGGTGGCGACGCGGCCGCGCGGGGTGCGGGCGAGGAGGCCGGCGCGGACGAGGAAGGGCTCGCAGACCTCTTCGACGGTGTCGGGCTGCTCCCCTACGGCGACGGCGAGGGTCTTGGGGCCGACGGGCCCGCCGTTGAAGGTCTTGACGAGGGCGGTCAGGACGGCGCGGTCGAGGCGGTCGAGGCCGAGCGGGTCGACGTCGTAGAGGGCGAGGGCCTCGACGGCGACGGCCTCGGTGATGGTGCCTTCGGCGCGGACCTGCGCGAAGTCGCGGACGCGGCGCAGGAGGCGGTTGGCGATGCGGGGGGTGCCGCGGGAGCGGCCGGCGATCTGGGCGGCGCCTTCGGGGGTGATGCCGACGTCGAGGATGGCGGCGGAGCGGTGGACGATGGCCTCGAGTTCGGCCTCGGAGTAGAACTCGAGCTGGCCGAGGAAGCCGAAGCGGTCGCGCAGGGGCCCGGTGAGGAGGCCGGCGCGGGTGGTGGCGCCGACGAGCGTGAACGGTTCGAGTTCGAGGGGGATGGCGGTGGCGCCGGGGCCCTTGCCGACGACGACGTCGACGCGGTAGTCCTCCATCGCGGTGTAGAGGAGTTCCTCGGCGGGCCGGGCCATGCGGTGGATCTCGTCGATGAAGAGGACTTCGCGGGGTTCGAGGCTGGTGAGGATGGCGGCGAGGTCGCCGGAGCGCTCGAGGGCGGGGCCGGAGGTCTGGCGGAGGCTGACGCCGAGTTCGGCGGCGATGATCATGGAGAGGGTGGTCTTGCCGAGGCCGGGCGGGCCGGACAGGAGGATGTGGTCGGGCGGGGTGCCGCGGTGGCGGGCGCCTTCGAGGATGAGGCCGATCTGCTCGCGGACGCGGCCCTGGCCGATGATCTCGTCGAGCTTGCCGGGGCGGATGCCGGCCTCGGCCTTGCGTTCGAGTTCGGTGGCCTCGGCGGCGGTGAGGGCCCGGTCCCATTCCTCCCGGCTGACTTCGAAGTCGCCGGAGCGGTCGAGGTCGTCGTCCATGCGCTACCGCTTCCCGAGGAGTCGGATGGCCTGCTTGAGGAGGGTGGGCACGTCCTGGCCGTCGGCGCCTTCGGCGTCGAGCTTCTCGATGGCGGTCTCCGCCTCCTTCGCGGTCCAGCCGAGGGCCTGGAGTCCTTGGCTCACCTGGGTGCGCCAGCCGCCGGGGCGGCCGCCGCCCTGCTTGGGGACGCCGTGGGGGTCGACGGGGCCGATCTTGTCGGCGAGGTCGAGGACGATGCGCTCGGCGCCCTTCTTGCCGACGCCGGGGATGCGCGAGAGCGTGGCGGTGTCGCCGGTGGCGATGGCGTACCGGAGGGCGTCGGGCCGGAGCACCTCGATGGCGTCGCGGGCGATGCGCGGGCCGATCCGCTGCGCGCTCTGGAGCAGTTCGAACAGGTCGCGTTCTTCGGCGGTGTTGAAGCCGTGCAAGGTGATCGAGTCTTCGCGGACGATCGTGGAGATGGCGAGGACCGCTTGGGAGCCGACCTTGAGGTTGGCGAGGGTGTGGGCGCCGGCGTGGACGGCGTAGCCGACGCCGTTGACGTCGACGACGGCATAGGCCTCGCCGACGGCGGCGACGGTTCCGGTGAGCTGGGCGATCATCGGCGTCCCCTCGCTGCGGCGGCGGCCGCCGCGGACTGCGAGGCGGCCCGGTGCGCGGATTCGATGCGGGCGGATTCGATGCGGGCCTTGACGCCGCCCCTCCACAAGTGGCAGACGGCGATCGCGAGCGCGTCGGCGGCGTCGGCGGGCTTGGGCGCCTCCTTGAGGCGGAGGATGCGGGTGACCATGCTGGTGATCTGGCGCTTGTCGGCGGTGCCGTTGCCGCACACGGCGTTCTTGACTTCGGAGGGCGTGTAGGTGGCCGTGGGCAGGCCGCGGCGGGCGGCGGCGAGGAGCGCGATCCCGGAGGCCTGGGCGGTGCCGATGACGCTGGAGACGTTGTGCTGGCTGAAGACCCGTTCGACGGCGACGGCCTCGGGCTGGTGGAGCTCGAGCAGAGCGCGCAGGCCGTCGTCGAGCGCGAGGAGCCGTTCGGCAAGGGGCGCTTCGGGATCGGTGCGGACGACGGTGACGGCGACCATGGTGCCGGGCGCGCCGGGGCGTCCTTCGACGACCCCGATGCCGCAGCGGGTCAGGCCCGGGTCGATCCCCATCACGCGCACGCACTCCTCCTGTCGCTCGGTTCGCGTCAGCTTATCCGGCCGGTCCGACGTTCGGTCCGCAAGCGCCGCGCGGCGGGTGTTCGAAGCCGACGGGTGCGGGTCGGAAATCGGACTGGTGGCCTTGCCCATAAACCACTTGCCGACCGGCAAGTGACGTGATTTCGTTGTAGTCGGCCGACTGCACCGCACTCGCCCCCCATCGGCGCAACGAGGCGACCCGCGGGGCTCGGCCGCCCCTGCTCCGCTCCGCGAACCACTGGTTTGGAACAACTGTGTCTGCTGCTGCCTTCATGCCGCCCGCCGTCGCCGACGGCCACTCACGACGCTTCATAGCCACCATGGTGTTCGTCCTCGGCGCCCTCTCCGCGACCGCGCCGATCGCGATCGACCTGTACCTGCCCGCCTTCCCCGCCATGGCCGAGGCGTTCGGCACGCCCGAGAGCCGCATCCAGCTCACGCTGACGTCGATGATGATCGGCATGGGCCTGGGGCAGGCCGTCGTCGGGCCGCTCTCCGACCGCTTCGGCCGCCGCAAGCCGCTGCTCATCGGCATGTCGGTGTTCACGCTCGCGTCGCTGCTGTGCGCGGTCGCCACCAGCGCCGACCTGCTCATCGTGCTCCGGTTCCTGCAGGGCCTCAGCGGCGCGGCCGGCGTGGTCGTGGCCCGCGCGGTCATCCGGGACCACTTCGCCGGGGACGACATGACCCGGTTCACGGCCAAGATGATGTTCGTCACGATGCTCGCGCCGATGCTCGGCCCGATCGTCGGCGCCCAGCTCATCCGCTTCGGACCGTGGCAGACCGTCTTCGTGTTCATGGCGGTCCTGTCGGCGCTGTCGACGTTCCTGGTGTGGAAGTTCCTGCCCGAGAGCCTCCCCGCGGAGGAGCGCCGGTCGATGACCGCCCGCGAGTTCGGTTCGGCCCTGGTGACGCTGGTGCGCGACGCCCACTTCATCGCCCCGACCATCGCGGTCCTCATGAACTTCTCGATGCTGTTCACGTACGTGTCGACGTTCAGCTTCATCTCGCAGGAGGAGCTCGGGGCCTCCCCGGGGTTCTTCTCGCTGCTCTTCGCCGTCGGCACCCTCGCGCTGCTGGCGGGCAACCAGGCGAACATGATGGCCATCGACCGCACCCGGTCGAGCAGCCGCATGATCACCGGCATGGCCATCTCGCTGGCCGGCGTCGCATGGCTCGTGGGCGTCCAGGTCGCCGGGGTCGAGAACCTGTGGACGGTCCCGGCCGGGATCGTGCTCATGATGTTCGGCTGCGGCGTGGTCTTCCCGAACGCCGGTGCGGCCGCGATGTCGTCCCAGCCGCCGCAGATCGCCGGCACCGCGTCCGCGTTCATGGGCTCGCTCCAGATGGCGGCCGGCGGCGCCCTGCCGGCGCTGGCGACCGTCGGCGGCGTGACCCTCGCGAGCATGACGCTCGGCATCGGCGTGTACGCGGTGGCGACGGCGGTCGCGGTCGCGTGGACGATCGCGGTCTACCGCCGCGAGCCGGTCGAAGGCATCGAATAGGGGCGATCGAACGAACGCGGAGGGCCCGGAGCGATTCGCTCCGGGCCCTTCGCGTTCGGCGCCGCTACTCCTCGTCGAGCTTGGCGAGGACGTCGTCGCTGATGTCGGCGTTCGTCCACACGTTCTGGACCTCGTCGGAGTCCTCGAGGGCGTCGACGACCCTGAGCACCTTGCGGGCGCCTTCGACGTCGACCTCGATCTGCACGGACGGCTGGAAGCCGGCCTCGGCGGAGTCGTAGTCGATCCCGGCGTCCTGGAGGGCGGTGCGGACCGCGACCAGGTCGGTCGGCTCGCACAGGACCTCGAAGCCGTCCTCGCCCAGGGCGTTGACCTCTTCGGCGCCCGCGTCGAGGACCGCCATGAGCAGGTCGTCCTCGGTCAGGCCGTCGGCGGCCGGGACCATGATGACGCCCTTGCGGGAGAACATGTACGCGACCGAGCCGGCCTCCCCGAGGGAGCCGCCGTTGCGCGTCAGCGCCACCCGGACCTCGGCCGCGGCGCGGTTGCGGTTGTCGGTCAGGCACTCGATCAGGACCGCGACGCCGCCCGGGGCGTAGCCCTCGTACATGAGCGTCTCGTAGTCGACGCCCCCGCCGTCGAGCCCGCCGCCGCGCTTGACGGCGCGGTCGATGTTGTCATTGGGGACCGAGCTCTTCTTGGCCTTCTGGATCGCGTCGAAGAGCGTCGGGTTGCCCGCGGGGTCGGCACCGCCGGTACGCGCCGCGACCTCGATGTTCTTGATCAGCTTCGCGAAGATCTTGCCCCGCTTGGCGTCGATCGCGGCCTTCTTGTGCTTGGTCGTCGCCCACTTGGAGTGACCACTCATCCCGGCGTTCCTCGTTCCTCTTGCTCGTCCGGTCCGGCGTTCGCGCTTCGGACCATGTCCACGAAGTACTCGTGCACCCGCGCGTCGGCGGTCACCTCCGGGTGGAAGGAGGTGGCCAGGCAGGCGCCCGCACGTACCGCGACGATCCTACCGCCCGCGCCATCAGGGCCTCCGTGACCGCTGTCGGCCGCGCTCGCGACCGTCGCCAGCACCTCGACGCCGCCGCCGACCCGCTCGACCCACGGCGCGCGGATGAACACCGCCTTGAACGGGCCGCCGTCGAGGCCCGCGACCTCGATCTCCGTCTCGAACGAATCGACCTGGCGGCCGAAGGCGTTGCGGCGCACCGTCATCGGTATGACGCCGAACGAGCGCTGGTCGGGCCGGCCGTCGAGGACCTCCTCGGCGAGCATGATCATGCCCGCGCAGGACCCGAACGCGGGCATCCCCTCGTCGAGCCGCTTCTTGACCGGGTCGAACAGGTCGAAGATCTCCAGGAGCTTGCTCATGGTGGTGGACTCCCCGCCGGGGATCACCAGACCCTCGACCGCGTCGAGTTCGGCGGCGCGCCGCACCGGCGCGGCCTCGGCCCCGGCGGCCTCGAGGGCGCGCATGTGGTCCACCACGTCGCCCTGCAGGGCGAGCACGCCGATCCGGGGCACGGTCATCAGAGAACTCCAAAACTAGGCGGCTGCGGGCCACTCAAGGGTAATCGCGGACCGCGCGGGCGCCTACCTGGTCGATCGCCGCTGTGACCGAATCCGGCCTGAACTCGGCCGGGAGGTGACGATCCGTTAAAGTCTCGGATCGAACCTGCCGCACCCCTTGACGCCCTGGAGAGAGCGATGCCCAAGAACTCGAAGCGCAACCCGATGCCCCGCGCGGTGCGGGCCGCCCGGAACACCATGTGGCTGGAGGCGCTCCTCGCCCTCGTCATCGGCGGCCTGATCGTCCTGCTCCACCACACCGCGCGCGAGTTCGTGCCGCCCGCGGCCGAGCACGACGTCTACCGCGGCGCGGCGGGCCTCGGCGCCCTCGCGGTGTTCTTGCTGCTCTCGACCCTGCTCATGCACTTCCAGTGGCGGATCCTGTGGATCCTGATCCTGCTCGTCCAGGTGGCCGCGCTGGTCGGCCTCGGCTGGCTGCTGTTCACCGGCGGACTCTACTGGGCGCTGTGCATCGGCCTCGCCATCGTGCCGATTACGATTCTGGGAACGCTTACCGAGCGCTTCGCCCGCCGCTGGTTCAACCACTAGCGGGCGGCGACCGATCCCCGTCTGAGAGGCACGCAGATGCTCCCCCAACCGAACTTCGGCCGCGACCGCGATCCAGGCAAGGGCGCGCCCGAGCCCGAGGGGGACGACCCGAACGCCAGGCCCAAGAAGGTCCTGCGCCTCCAGATCGCCCTGTGGGTCCAGGTGGTCTCCGCGGTGTTCGCCGGCAACTTCTACGCCCTGAACGTCATGTCGAGCCGCTCGACCTCGTACGAGGAGATCCTCGAGTTCTACACCGAGAACCCGCCGGCCGAGGGCACGCCCGAAGCACTCGCGCGGGCCGCCCACGACACCTTCCAGAGCACGGCGTTCCTGGTCGCGGGCTTCACCATCGCCGGGATCACGATCCTCGCCGCGATCATCATGGCGATGTGCACGCTGCGCTTCAAGACCCGCGCCAAGGCCGTCCGCTGGTGGGCCGTCGGCGCGACCGCGGTCTCGTTCCTCGTCGCCATGTTCATGTCGACCCAGTTCAGCCTGCTCGTCGCGCCCTGGGTGTTCGGGGCGGTGCTGGCGCTGTGGTGGCTGTTCTCCTCCGACATCCGCTACTGGATGGACGGCGGCCCGGTCCCCGAGCCGGAGGCTGACGGCGACGCGAAGGACGAGGGCTAAGGCCGATCCCGGTCGCCGCCGCCTGCGCCGTGCCTGCTGATGTAGTCGATGAACGCGGCGCGGGCCAGCGGCTCCGCGCCGCCCCAGTCGCCCTTGGTGGCCTCGCGCCAGATGCTGACGAGGTCGTCGATGGCCACGCCGATCTCCGACACGTCCGGGTCGAGGTCCTCGGCTTCGAGCGCGGTCGGGGTGTGGCGGAACAGTTCGATGAAGAACCGCCAGTCGCGGCGCTCGCGCGCGAGCGCGAAGGCGCGCCGCTGGAGTTCGGGCGTCGGATAGCGGTCGAGATCGGTTGCGTCCATGGCCCCAAGCCTATGCCGGGGGCGCGGTGTGTCGAAGCCGGTTCAGGGGCCCGCGGGTCCTTAGGATCGGCCCATGCGCACACTCGCCGCTCTGAGCGCCGCAGCGCTCGTCGCTCTCAGTCCCGCACCGGCCCATGCCGAACCCGTCCCGGTCGACCCCGGAGCGGGGAACGGCGTCGGCGCCGGGTTCCTGTACCTGGAGGTCGACCGCGAGACCGGCCCGACCGAACGCTCGGCCCTGTCCTGCCCGCACGGGCACGGGCACGACCGCGGCGAGGAGTCGTGCATCCAGCTCACCGGCGTGGGCGGCGAGATCGGGCTCCTCGAAGCCGCGGACGGCATGTGCACCAAGGAGCACGCGCCGGTGACCCTCAAGGGCTTCGGCATCTGGGAGGGCGAGGTGGTCTACTACGAGGGCGACTTCGGCAACCACTGCGAAGGGATGCTCGCGACCGGCGGAGCGCTCTTCGACATCGCCGGGTCCTGAGACGAGACACCGAACGGGCCCGGACGCTGCGTCCGGGCCCGTTCGCGTGCGCGCTACCAGCCGCGCTTGGCGAGCTTCTGCTCCTCGGAGAGGGTGTCGACGTTGATGCCGACCATCGCCTCGCCCAGGCCGCGGGAGACCTCGGCGATGATCTTCGGGTCGTCGTGGAAGGCCGTGGCCTTGACGATGGCGGCGGCGCGCTTGGCCGGGTCGCCGGACTTGAAGATGCCCGAGCCGACGAAGACGCCCTCGGCGCCGAGCTGCATCATCATGGCCGCGTCGGCGGGCGTGGCGATGCCGCCGGCGGTGAAGAGCACGACCGGGAGCTTCCCGAGCCGGGCCACTTCGGCGACCAGCTCGTACGGGGCGCGCAGCTCCTTGGCGGCGGCGTACAGCTCGGTCGAGTCGAGGGTGGCGAGCCGGCCGATGTCCTGGCGGATCTGCCGCATGTGGCGGGTGGCCTCGACGACGTTGCCGGTACCGGCCTCGCCCTTGGAGCGGATCATGGCCGCGCCCTCGCCGATGCGGCGCAGGGCCTCGCCGAGGTTGGTCGCACCACACACGAACGGCACGTTGAACTTCCACTTGTCGATGTGGTTGGCCTCGTCGGCCGGGGTGAGGACCTCGGACTCGTCGACGTAGTCCACGCCGAGGGACTCCAGGACCTGGGCCTCGACGAAGTGGCCGATGCGGGCCTTCGCCATGACCGGGATCGAGACGGCCTCGATGATGCCGTCGATCATGTCGGGGTCGGACATGCGGGAGACACCGCCCTCCGCGCGGATGTCCGCGGGGACGCGCTCGAGCGCCATGACCGCGACGGCCCCGGCGTCCTCGGCGATCCTGGCCTGCTCAGGGGTGACGACGTCCATGATGACGCCGCCCTTCAGCATGTCGGCCATGCCGCGCTTGACGCGGGCGGTCCCGACCTCGGCCTCGGTCTTCTGGGTCTCTGACACGGTCACCGGCTCCATCTGTACGTCCACGGGCTGCTCGGCACGGGCCTGGAGGCTCCGCCGAGGTGGGGGTGCTGACCTGGCCGATTCTACGCCGCGACCCGCCTCACAGCCCCGGTGATACAAACCGGTCGCGGGCGGCCGGGTCACTGGACCGGGTCGTCGATGTCCCAGTACTGGGGGCGCTGGAGCCGGTGGTGGAGGCGCAGGAGGACGGCCATCGGGAGGGACCGGGAGGCGACGGCGTCGCGCACGAAGTCGGTGTGGATCTGGCGGGCCAGGGCCACCCGGCGGTTCGCCGACTCGAGGTCCTCGGTCCAGACCGGGTTCTGGGCGAGTTCGCGCAGCGCGTGGGTGAGGTCGTTCTCGGCGTACTCGCGCAGCTCGCGCTGGCGCTGGGTGTCGGCGGGGACGGCGACCACGGACAGGGCGAGGGCGACGACCTCCTCGAACCCGGGGTTGCCCACGAATTTGAGGACCGTCTCGGCGCGGTCGTCGAGTTTGGCGAGGAGGGCAGCCTCGGCGGCGCGGGCCCGGCGGTGCAGGCGCTCCACACGCGCGACCGTCCACGTCGCGTACGCGCCGACGACGGCCACGATCGTCACGAGCACGGCCAACCACCACATCGGGATCATCGTACGGGCATACGGCCGCGGCCGGAGTTCCGGCCGCGGGTGCCCATGCGGTGCTCGGGGCGGTCGCTACACCTCCCTTCCCGCGGTTCCCGGCTCGCCGCGAGAGCTGCGGACCTGCCAGGCGGCCATGAGGCCGAGCAGGAAGGTCAGCACGCCGACGATGATGTTGTTCCAGATGATGCCCGGGCCCGGGTCGGTGGCGAGCACCCAGGGCGAGAAGCACATCCAGAGGCCGATCGCGCACATCGCCCAGCTCATGCCGTACATGCGCTCCGGCGCGATCGTGAATCCGAGGGCGACGAGCCCGATCGCGATTCCGATGATGAGGTTGTGCGTCGCGAGATCCGCTTGGGCGGCGGCGAACCCGACGACCCAGGGCGAGATCACGCAGTAGAGGCCGACGAGGAAGACGGGCGCGTCGATGAGCGCCACATCCCTGCGGCCGAGCATCTTGTCGTAGCGTGCCCGCATTTCGTGTACGTCAGGGTGCGTGGTGAGGTCACCCCTGTGCGAGACATCGGCCATCCGACTGCCCTCCGTCCGGCCCGCGCGCGTGCGGCTGCACGGGACTACGCGGGCCGTTCGCCCTCATTATGAACCCGATGGGCACGCTCAGTAAAGATCCTGTCACGGACCGAGTTCAGCGGCGCTCGGCGCCCGCTTCGATGGCGGCGCGGTAGACCTCGAGGAGGCGCGCGGCGACCTCGGGCCAGTCGAAGCGCTTGACCCACTCGTTCGCCCGGTCCACGTACGCTGTACGGAGTTCGGGGTGGTCGAGGAGCCGCCCGGCCTTCTCGGCGAGGTCGGCCGCGTCGCCCATCGCGAACAGCTCCCCCGCGCGGCCGTCGTCGAGGACCGACCGGAACGCCTCGATGTCGCTGGCCAGCACGCAGGTGCCCGCGGCCATGGCCTCGGTGAGGATCATCCCGAAGGACTCACCGCCGGTGTTGGGGGCGACGTACAGGTCGACGCCGGCGAGCATCGACGCCTTCTCCTCGTCCGAGACGGCGCCGAGAAAGCGGATCCGGGAGGCGATCGCGGGGTCGAGCCCGGCCACGGCCGCTTCCGGGTCGCCGCGGCCCACGACGAGGAGGTGCAGGTCGGGGCGGTCGGCGGCCAAGCGCGCGAAGGCGTCCCGCAGGATCGGGAAGCCCTTCCGGGACTCGGTGAACCGGCCCATGAACCCGATCGTGGGGCCGTCGGGCTTGTCAGCGAGCGGGGCGGCCTTGCGGTAGAACGCGACCGGCACCCCGTTGGGGATCTCGACCGCGCCGCCGCCGAGGTGCTCGACCTGGACCTTCCGGGCGTAGGGGCTCACCGCGATCCGCGCCGAGAGGTTCTCGAGGACGAGCTGCGCCATGTGCTTCCCGGCCGCCAGGATCCGCGAGCGGGTCATCGCGGTGTGGAACGTCGCCACCACCGGGCAGCGGGCGTTGAGCACCGCCAGGCACGCCAGGCTCGGCGTGAGCGGCTCGTGGACGTGGATCACGTCGAAGCCGCCCTCGTTGCACCACTTGCGGACCCGCGCGGCCGAACGCGGCCCGAACGCGAGCCGCGCGATCGACCCGTTGTACGGCACGGCGACGGCCTTGCCGCCGGGCACGACGAAGTCGGGCAGGTTCGCGGTGTCGGCGGCCGGGGCCAGGACCGAGACGTCGTGACCGGCGTCGATGAGGGTCTCGGCCAGGTCGCGGATGTGGAACTGGACGCCGCCGGGGACGTCGAAGGAATAGGGGCTCACGATGCCGATCCGCAGGTCGCCCATCAGGAGTGCACCTCCATCACGACGGCCCGGTCCACGACGGAGCCCTGCACGCGACGCTCATCATGGCGGTGCCCCCGTCACGGCGCCGGCGCCGGCGCGAAGTCGGCGGTCCAGAACCGCTGGAGCATGTGCCAGTCCGCCGGGTGAGCGCGGATGCCCTCCTCGAACGCGTCCGCCATGCGCTGGGTCGTCGACGCCACACGCTCCCGCAGCGACCCGGTGCCGGTGTCGACCGGCCCGGTGATGTGGCAGACCGCCCGGTCCTCCTCGTAGTGGATCATCGCCGTGAACAGCTCGACCCGGTTGCGGATCGCCAGCAGCGCCGGACCCGACGGGAACGTCGTCGGCTCGCCGAAGAACTTCACCTCGGTGCCCGAGCGGCCCAGGTCGCGGTCGGCCACCAGCGCCACCACGTGCCCGGCGTCCAGTGCTTCGCCAAGGGCCGCCTGGGGATTGCGGTCGCCCCCGGAGGTCGGGATGATGTTCATCCCCAGCGACTCCCGGTACTCCAGGAACCGCCGGTACACCCCTTCGGGCTTGAGGCGCTCGGCCACGGTCGTCAACGGGTCCTTCGCGATCCGCGGCACCCAGGCCCCGGCCAGGTCCCAGTTCCCGCAGTGCGGCAGCGCCACGATCGAGCCCAGGCCCTGCCGCGCGCGCTCGTGGACCGGCTCGTACCCGTTCATCTCGAACCGGCGCAGCAGCAGGTCGTCGTCCATCGACGGCAGCCGGAACGCCTCGATCCAGTACCGGGCGTACGAGCGCATCGCCCGCCGCACCAGCTCCTCGTCCGGCTCGACGCCGACGACCCGGGCCAGGTTGCGGCGAAGCTGCCGCACGCCCCGACCGTTCTTGCGCGCGGCCCGGTCCGCGAAGCGCCGACTCAGGCCGTACGCCGCGGACTCGGGCAGGAGCCGCACCCCGCGCCAGGCGGCCAGATACGCCAGCTCGGTCAGGCGCTCAGGCATCGGCGTGCTCCTCGCTCGCCGCCATCACCGCGCGGGAGTGGAGCAGGCGCTGGACCACCGTGATCGTCGAGATCACCGCCAGCAGACCCATGCCGGCCTCCAGCGCGAACGGGACGGTGAGGACCTCCAGGAGGACCGTGACCGCCGCGAGGATCAGGCGCTCGGGGCGCTCGGCGATCCCGACGTTGCACTCCGCGCCGAGGCTCTCGGAGCGGGCCTTCACGTAGGAGACGAGCTGGCCGGCGACCAGCGCCGTCAGCGCGAGCGCGGAGCCGAGCGGCCGGTCGTCGGCGAGGAGGAAGTAGGCCAGGCTCGCGAAGATCGCGCCGTCGGCGAGCCGGTCGCAGGTCGAGTCGAGGAGCGCCCCGAACCGGCTGGTGGTGCCGTTGACGCGGGCGATGGCACCGTCGAACATGTCGGTGAACGCGGACAGCGTCACCACGATGAGCCCCGCGAGCAGGTGGCCCTGCGCGAGCAGGACGACGGAGGCGGCGACGATGATCGCCGTCCCGGTGAGGGTGACGGCGTTGGCGGACACGCCTACGCGGATGAGGAGCCTCGCGGCGGCGTCGACGTAGCGGCGAACGCCGGCTCGGCCGGAGGTACGAAGGAACTTCGCCATGGTCTCCTGGTTTCTCGGCAGCGCCCAAGTGGGTGTTCGGGCAAGTGGGTGCGGCGCCCGCGCCGGCCGACCGGAGCGGGGCTATGCCTTGACTCTAATAGTGCCCGCCCGGTCACACCCGCTCCCATGCGGCCGCAAGTTGGTCACGGGTGTCCGTCAGGTACTGCGGGAGGGTCTTGGTGCGGCCGATGATCGGCATGAAGTTCGCGTCCCCGCCCCAGCGCGGGACGATGTGCTGGTGCAGGTGGCCGGCGATCCCGGCGCCGGCGACCTGGCCCTGGTTCATGCCGATGTTGAACCCGTGCGCGCCCATCGCCGACCGCAGGACGGTCATGACCCGCTGCGTCAGCGAGCCCATCTCCGCGACCTCGTCGGCGTCCAGGTCGGTGTAGTCGGGGACGTGGCGGAAGGGGACGACCATGAGGTGGCCGGAGTTGTAGGGGTACTTGTTGAGCACGACGAACATGGTCTGGCCGCGGGCGACGATGTTCCCGTCGCGGTCGCCGAGCTTGGGGATCTCGCAGAACGGGCAGCCCTCGATGTCGGCGTCGTCGCCGGTCGGCTTGCCCTCACCTTGGATGTAGGCCATGCGGTGCGGCGTCCACAGCCGCTCGTACCCGTCGGAGACGCCGACGCCTTCGCGCTCTTCCACGCAACGATCCTAGGCCACCGGGCACGGAACCGGTAACGCGACGAAATCCCCAGGACACTCCACCTCGGATAAGCTCCGGACGTGACGTTGACCGGGCTGTACCTCGCAGTGCTCATCGGCTGCGTCACCGTGCTCGTCTCCATCGCCGCGATCCGCGCGACCCACCGGCTCGGGCTCCCCGCGCTCCTGGTGTTCCTGGCGGCCGGCATGATCCTCGGCGAGGACGGCGTCGGCATCCCGTTCGAGGACTTCGAGCTGGCGCAGGTCATCGGCACGTTCGCGCTCGCCCTGATCCTCATCGAGGGCGGCCTGTCGACGCGCTGGCGCGCGATCTCGGGGCAGCTCGCGCCGGCGTCGATGCTCGCGACGGCCGGCGTCGGCTTCTCGGTCACGGTCACCGCCATGGGCGCGCACTACCTGCTCGGCTTCGACTGGCAGACCTCGCTGGTCATGGGCGCGGTCCTGGCGTCGACGGACGCGGCCGCGGTGTTCTCGGAGCTGCGCGGCGTCGGCCTCTCCAAGCGGCTCAGCGGAACCCTGGAGGCGGAGTCGGGCTTCAACGACGCGCCGGCGGTGATCCTGGTGCTGGCGTTCTCGGCGGCCGAAGGGCTGCCGAGCACGTGGGAGCTGCTGGGGCTGCTGGTGTGGGAGCTGGCCGCGGGCTCGGTGATCGGGCTGGCGGTGGGCGCGGGCGGGGCGTGGCTGCTGCGGCGGCTCGCGCTGCCGGTGTCGGGGCTGTACCCGATGGCGGTGTTCAGCCTCGGCATGGCCGCGTTCGCGGCGGCCGGGACGCTGCACGCCTCGGGGTTCATCGCCGCGTACCTGGCGGCGCTGGTGCTGGGGAACTCGCGCCTGCCGCACCGGGCCGCGACGCAGTCGTTCGCGAGCGGGCTCGGCTGGGTGGCGCAGCTCGGCATGTTCGTGATGCTGGGGCTGCTGGCGTCCCCGGACAACCTGATCCACATGCTCGTCCCGGCCCTGATCCTCGGCGCGGTCCTGACACTGGTGGCCCGGCCGGTGTCGGTGTGGCTGTCGCTCGTCCCGTTCCGGTTCTCCGCCAAGGAGAAGACGCTCCTGTCGTGGGCGGGACTGCGCGGCGCGGTTCCGATCGTCTTCGCGACGATCCCGCGCTCGGAGCAGATGCCGGGCGCGCAGTCGCTGTGGGACCTGGTGTTCATCCTCGTGGTGGTGTTCACGCTGTTCCAGGGCCCGACGCTGCCGTGGGTGGCGAAGCGCCTGGGCCTGACGCAGGCGAGCATGGTCCAGGAGGTCGACATCGAGACGGCGCCGCTCGACGCGGTCGACGGCGAGGTCCTCACGATCACCGTGCCCAAGAAGTCCGGTCTCGCGGGCATCCGGATCTTCGAGCTGCGTCTGCCGGAAGGCTCGGCGATCGCCGGCATCGTCCGCGTCGACCGCCTCTTCGTCCCCGCGAAGGCCGACCGGCTCCGCTCGGGCGACCAGCTCATCGTCGTGACGACCCCGAAGCTCCGCGAGGCGACCGAGCAGCGGCTGACGGCCCTCGCACGGGCGGGACGGCTCGCCCGGTGGCTCGGCGAGACGGGCAAGGACTGAACCATGTGATCTTATATAAGAATCACTCCGAACGTGCCGGTGCCGAAGTCCGCATCGCGATGGGTCGAGGCGACACAGCATCGCCTGATGTCCAAAGGCTGTCATACCGCCCCGTCTGCGATCGATCTCATCATCGCTGCCACCGCAGCGCACCACGGACTCGTCATGCTTCATGACGACAACGATTTCGCCACCATCGCCGAGGTCGCGATCGACCTCGACCAGCGGAGCGTCTACGACTTCCCGGGTTAGCACCGTCAGCGCTCCGGGACGCAGTCGCAGCGGCCCTCGCAGTGGTCGCGGAGGCTGTGCGCCTCGCGCCAGAGGTCGTTGAAGCGGTCGCGGAGGGGGCCGGCCGCGAGGTTGCGGGAGTTGACGTGGAGCGCCCAGAACTCGTCCTCGGCCCCGGAGAGGACGAAGTAGAACTCCTCGTCGTCGATGAGGATCATGCTGTAGGAGTCGGTGTGGTGCATCGGCGCCCAGGTCAGCACCTTCGCGAGGTAGTTGAAGCCCTGGTCCTCGGCGGCCTTGACGTACTCGAGCTGCTGCTCGTCGAAGCGGCGGCCGGTGGTCATCACCTCGGCGGCGGTGCCGCTCGACATGATGCGCCGGAAGACGTGCCGCGAGTCGCGCCTGGCCCACTCGAAGCAGGCTTCGAGGTGGCGCTCGAGCTCGATGCGGGGCGCGTTCTCGCGGAACTGGCGGATGTAGCTGACCCACACCGATTCGCGGGCCTTCGCGACGGACATGCGCACGTCGGCGTAGAAGTCGGTGTCGTTGCGGTAGATCCGCGAGTTGTTGGAGCCGAAGTGGCGGACCTCCTCGCGGAGGCGGTCGACGTCGTCGAAGCGGCGGCGCACCTGCTCCAGGGCCGCCAGCGTGTAGGCGTTGGCGACGAGCAGCAGCGGGACGGCCAGCGCGAGGCTGAAGAAGAGCTGGTTGAGCAGGGCCGCGATCGCGACGATCGGGGTGCCGATGATCAGCCCGACGTACAGGGCGCGCTTGGCCCATCTCGCCATGAGCTGTCCGAAATCGATGTTCACGGAAGCCGCACTCCCTTCGCGCCCTTGGGGATCGGACACTGCGGCCGCCTGGCGCGGGCCGTCATGACTCAGAGTGCCAGAGTTCGGCGGTCCGCGTAGTCGGCGGCGGGGAGGCGCGCAGAGGCGACATCTGCGACGAAAAGGCAAGGAGCGCAACCGAACCGGTCGGTCGCGCTCCTTGCCGTGGGCCGTGCGGCCTTGGTGTCGCATTGGCGACACCCGGCGTTCTCCTACTGCTCGGCTGCGGACGGGCCTTCGTTCACGCGGGAGCGGATCACCTCGGTGACGTGGGCGACCGCCTCGTCGGCGGGGACGCCGTTGCGCTGGGAGCCGTCGCGGTAGCGGAAGGAGACGGTGGCAGCGTTCTGGTCGTCGTCGCCGGCGATGATCATGAACGGGATCTTCTGGAGCTGGGCGTTGCGGACCTTCTTCTGCATGCGGTCGTCCGAGTGGTCGACCTCGGCGCGGACGCCCTCGGCGCGGAGGCGCGCGAAGAAGCCTTCCAGGTAGTCGGCGTTCTCGTCGCGGACGGGGATGCCGACGGCCTGGACCGGCGCGAGCCAGGCCGGGAACGCGCCCGCGTAGTGCTCGGTGAGGACGCCGAAGAAGCGCTCGATCGAGCCGAAGAGGGCGCGGTGGATCATGACCGGCTGCTTGCGGGTGCCGTCGGCCGCGGAGTACTCCAGGTTGAAGCGGGCCGGCTGGTTGAAGTCGAGCTGGATGGTCGACATCTGCCAGGTGCGGCCGATCGCGTCCTTGGCCTGGACGGAGATCTTCGGCCCGTAGAAGGCCGCCCCGCCCGGGTCGGGGACGAGGTCGAGCCCGGACTCCTCGGCGACCTGGCGCAGGGTCGCGATCGCCGACTCCCAGAGGGCGTCGTCGCCGATGAACTTCGGCGAGTCGTCCTTGGTGGACAGTTCGAGGTAGAAGTCGTTGAGGCCGTAGTCGCGCAGCAGCGAGAGCACGAACTGGAGCAGGCTTTTGATCTCGCCGGGGGCCTGCTCCTCGGTGCAGTAGATGTGCGCGTCGTCCATGGTGAGGCCGCGGACGCGGGTGAGGCCGTGGACCACGCCGGACTTCTCGTACCGGTACACCGACCCGAACTCCGACAGGCGCAGCGGCAGCTCCCGGTAGGAGCGCCCGCGCGAGCGGAAGATCAGGTTGTGCATCGGGCAGTTCATGGCCTTGAGGTAGTAGTTCGCGCCCTCGAGCTCCATCGGCGGGAACATGGTGTCCGCGTAGTACGGCAGGTGCCCCGAGGTGTGGAACAGGTGCTCCTTGGTGATGTGCGGGGTGTTGACCAGCTCGTACCCCGCTTCCTGCTGCTTCTGGCGCAGGTAGGACTCCATCTCGTACCGGATGATGCCGCCCTTGGGGTGGAACACCGGGAGCCCGGAGCCGAGCTCGTCGGGGAAGGAGAACAGGTCGAGCTGCTGCCCGAGCTTGCGGTGGTCGCGCTTCTCGGCCTCGGCGAGGCGCGCGAGGTAGTCCTTCTGGTCCTGGACGGTGGGCCAGGCGGTGCCGTAGATGCGCTGGAGCTGCGGGTTCTTCTCCGAGCCCATCCAGTACGCGGCCGCCGAGCGCATGAGCTTGACGGCGCCGATGAGCTTGGTCGAGGGCAGGTGCGGGCCCCGGCAGAGATCGGACCAGACGGTCGCGCCGGTGCGGTCGCGGTTGTCGTAGGCGGTGAGTTCGCCGCCGCCGACCTCCATGATCTCGTCGGCGTCGGTGCCCTCGCCCTTGGTCTCGATGAGTTCGAGCTTGTACGGCTCGTTCGCGAGCTCGGCGCGGGCCTCGTCGAGGGAGGCGTACTTGCGGCGGTGGAAGGTCTGCCCCTGCTTGATGATCTGGAGCATGCGCTTCTCGATGGCCTTGAGGTCGTCCGGGTTGAACGGCTCGGCGACGTCGAAGTCGTAGTAGAACCCGTCGGTGATGGGCGGGCCGATGCCGAGCTTGGCCTCGTGGAGCTCCTGGACGGCCTGGGCCATGACGTGCGCGGCCGAGTGGCGCAGCACGTTGAGCCCGTCGGGGCTGTCGAGCGGGACGGGTTCGACCTTGGTGTCGGTCTCGGGGGCCCACGAGAGGTCGCGGAGCCGCCCTTCGGCGTCGCGGAGGACGACGACGGCGTTCGGCCCGTGGACGGGGAGGCCGGCTTCGGCCACCGCGTCGGCACCGGTAGTGCCAGCCGTCACCCAGAGGGGTTCGACGACGCCTGGACTCTGTTTCGGTGCTGCGGAAGCCACGGTTCTCCTCAGTGAATGGGCCGGTCGAAGGGCCGGCGCTTGACGTTCGGGTCCATGGTAGTCGCCGCCCGGCCGCCGGTTCGAGCCCATTACCGGGGCGTGAGGCGTGTCCGGGGAAACTCCCCGCCCGGACTTGACCTTGGTCCCGGCACCAGGGTTTACGGTCGGTGCATGACGACCGCGACAGCACCGTTGACCGTGGGCCGGCTCGCCGAGGCGGCGGGCGTGACCACCGATGCCATCCGCCACTGGGAGCGCGAGGGCCTGTTCCCCGCGCCCGAGCGCAGCGCCGCCGGGTACCGCCGGTACGGGACGGCCGAGCTCGACCGCGCCCGGTTCATCCGGGCCTGCCAGCGCGCGGGCCTGCGCCTGTCGGACATCGCCGACCTGCTGTCGGTGCGCGACACGGGCGCGTGCCCGTGCGAGCCGGCCGGGTCGCACCTGGAGCGGCGGATCGCGGAGGTGTCGGCGGAGATCGCGCGGCTGGAGGGACTGCGGTCGCAGCTCACGGCGATGCTGGGCGCGGTCGAGTCGGGCGGCTGCGGCGGCGGGCCGCTGCCGGAGAACTGGTGTCCGCCCGGGGTTCGGGATGGAGGTGAGTGCGAGTGAGCGACGAGTGCTGCAACTGCTGCAACGACGACGCGTGCCAGTGTGCGGGCGCGGACTGCTGCCACGGCTGCTGCGAGACGTAGCCGGGAACGGAGTACCTGAAGACGCGCCGCCGCCGGGCCCCGATTCGGGGCCCGGCGGCGGCGCGTCTCGGCGTTTCTCCGCGAATCGGGCATTCGCAGGCGCCCCCGGATCCAAGAGTGCCCGGCGGGTCCGACACGCTCGGGGCTGCTCCCAGGGTTCCTCGCAACGGAGAGGAGCCTTGAGCGTCGACCTCGCAGGCTTCCTGGGAGATCAGGACTTCGCGGTGAGGACGATCTTGCCGAAGTGGCCTCCGGCGGCCATGAGGCGGTGGGCTTCGGCGGCGTCGGTGAGCGGGAGGCGAGTGGTGACGACCGGTTTGATGTCGCCGGTGTCGAGGGCGGGCCAGACGTGCTCGAAGACTTCGGCGAGGATCTGGCGGCGCTGTTCGAGGGGGCGGGCGCGGAGGGTGGTGCCGGTGATCGTGGCGCGCTTGGCGAGGAGGCCGCCGAGGTGGATCTGGGCGGCGTTGCCCTTCTGGAGGCCGATGATGGCGAGGCGGCCGTCCTGGGCGAGGGCTTTGAGGTTCGGTTCGAAGTAGGCCGCGCCGATGACGTCGAGGATCGCGTCGGCCCCGCCGGCCTCCTGGGAGAGGGCGGCGAAGTCCTCGCTGCGGTAGTCGACGACGCGGTCGGCGCCGAGGGCTTCGAGCTGCTTGGCGTGCTCGCCGCGGGCGGTGGTCCAGGTCTCGGCGCCGGCGAGCTGCTTGGCGAACTGGACGGCGAAGGTGCCGATCCCGCCGGCGCCGCCGTGGACGAGGACGCGGCGCTTGCCGGGCGCTTCCTCGCCGAGCAGGTAGCCGAGGTTGGAGTAGACGGTCGCGGCGGCCTCGGGCAGGCCGGCGGCGTCGACGACGTCGACGTTCTCGGGGACGGGCAGGACCAGTCCGGCGTCCACGGCGGCGAACTGGGCGTAGCCGCCGCCGGGGAGCAGGGCGCAGACCTCGGCGCCGAGGAGGGTGGCGTTGTCGGCGCTGCCGACGTCGACGATGGTCCCCGAGACCTCGAGGCCGGGCCAGGCGGGCGCGCCCTGCGGCGGCGGGTAGTGGCCGGCGACCTGGAGGAGGTCGGCGCGGTTGACGCCGGCGGCGGCGACCGCGATGAGGACTTCATCGGGGCCGGGCGCGGGTTCGGGCACCTGGGCGGCGGTGAGGCTCCCGCCCGACACGGTCATGGCAAGCATTCCCGCATAGTATGACTGCCCTCGGAACCCAAAGCGACATACCCGTCAGTAAGTCATATCAGGACCCCAGTGCCGAGGGTATCCCGTTGTGCCGCAAGGGTTTACGGGTTCTCGCTGGAGTGCCCGGGGAAGAGGTGCGCGGCCGGGTCGATCGCGACGGCGGCGTTGTTGACGGCCGTGGCGGCCTCCCCGAAGCCGGTGGCGATGAGCTTGACCTTCCCCGGGTAGGCGGCGATGTCGCCCGCGGCGTAGACGCGCGGCAGGCTGGCCGCCATCGTCGAGTCCACAGTGATCTGGCGGTGGTCGAGGTCGAGCCCCCACTCCCCCAGCGGCCCGAGGTCGGCGGTGAAGCCGAGCGCCGCGACGATCGCGTCCGCGGCGAGCTCGCGCGGGCCCTCGTCCTTGACGTCGACGGTCACCCCTTCGACGCGGGCGGTGCCGTGGACGGCGGTGACCTGGGCGTTCACGATGATGGGGACGCCGAGGCCGCGCACTCGCTCGATGGTGCCCTGGTGGGCCCGGAACTTCTCGCGGCGGTGCACGATCACGGTGCTGCGGGCGACCCCGTGGAGGGCCAGCGCCCAGTCGAACGCGGAGTCGCCGCCGCCGACGATGACGACGTCCTGCCCGGCGTGGGCGGCGAGTTCGGGGACGAAGTAGACGATCCCGGCGCCGGGGAAGTCGGCGGCGGCCGGGAGCGGCCGGGGTGCGAAGCTGCCGAGGCCGCCGGTGATGAGCAGGGCCTTGGCTTCGACGCGGACGTCGCCGCTGAGGCCGAGGACGGGCATGCCGTCGGTGCGCTCGAGTTTCCGGGCCTGGTGGCCGAGGAGGTAGAGCGGTTCGAACGGGGCGGCCTGGCGCAGGAGGTTCTCGACGAGGTCGCGGCCGCGGATCTCGGGGAAGCCGGCGACGTCGAAGATCTGCTTCTCGGGGTACATGGCGGTGATCTGGCCGCCGGCCTCGGGCAGGGCGTCGATGACGGCGGTGCGCAGGCCGCGGAAGCCCGCGTAGTAGGCGGCGAAGAGGCCGGTCGGGCCCGCGCCGACGATCGCTAGGTCCACTGTGATGACGGGCAAGGGCGTTCACCGACTTCGTCGTCGAGGCTGCCCGGTCCTGACTGCACGGTGGCGGCAGCGCGTGCCGGGCACGGTCGTCCCCGATCCTAGCGGCGGACGGGGTGCGGTGGGGCCGCGCGAAGCGAGTCGTTCGCGCCCGGTCCGCGCGGCCCCTGCGGGTCAGATCCCGCGGAAGGGACCGGTGACCTCGTAGGTGATGCCGCCGCTGCTGGAGCCGCTGGTGCCGCGCTGGGAGGAGAAGTAGAGGCGGTTCCCGGCCGGGTTGAAGGCGGGGCCGCAGATCTCGGAGGCGCTCTGGCCGGTGATGCGCAGGAACGGGGCGACGACGTCGTCGGGGGTGATCACGCAGATCTCCATGTTGCCGCCGTCTTCGGCGACGAAGAGGTCGCCGCTGCCGGAGGCGCCGGTGATGTTGTCGACGCCGGTGAGCGGGGCGCCGGAGACGTTGTCGTCGTAGACGGTGGCGAGGGTGTTGGCGTCGGCGTCGTAGGCCCAGACCCGGTTGTCGCCCTTGGTGGTGAAGAAGCAGATGCCGTCGGTGTAGTAGCAGCCTTCGCCGCCGTTGAAGCGCCTGGTGCCGGCGACCTGGTTGCGGGTGGCGGTCGGAGAGCCGTCGGGGTCGGGGACGGTGGCCCAGGCGAGGGTCGAGCCGGTCTGGGTGAGGACCTGGAGGGTGCCGGAGGCGAGGTCGCCCCAGGTGGTGGGGCGGAAGCGGTAGAAGGCGCCGTCGGAGACGTCTTCGGTGAGGTAGATGACGCCGTGGTCGGCGTCGGCGGCGGCGGCCTCGTGCTTGAAGCGGCCCATGGCGGGCCGCTGGACGGCGGCGCCGGCGCCGTAGGGGTCGGTCTCGTAGACGAAGCCGCGGTCGACCTCTTCGCAGGAGAGCCAGGTGTTCCAGGGGGTGGCGCCGCCGGCGCAGTTGGTGCGGGTGCCGTCGAGGATGCGGTAGGCGTCGACGATGTTCCCGGAGGCGTCGAAGCGGAGCGCGCCGGCGCCGCCGCCGGTGGAGAGTTCGGCGTTGGAGACGTAGATCCAGCCGTTCCCGTCGGCGAAGCAGGCGCCGCCGTCGGGGGCGCCGTGCCAGGTGTAGGAGGTGCCCGGGACGGTCTGGGAGGAGCGGGCGACGATCCGGGAGGTGAATCCGGTAGGGAGCTGGATGCCGCGGGCGTCGGCGGGTTGGAGGGCGCCGTAGGGGCTCGGGCCGGGGACGGCGGGGTAGGCGAAGGAGGGGCGGGTCATGGTGAAGCCGAGGGCGACCGATCCGGCGCCGGCGACCGCGGCGCGCATGACGTTCCGTCGTTTCATCACAGAGTCCTTTGAAACGGGATGGGGCGCAGCGGGAGTTGCTGCCGCAGGCCAGCGTAGGGAATTCGCGGCTTTTGCGAGCTAACTTCATGTAGCGGTTCCGTGGCCGTCCGCCGACGATCGGCTGAACGCGGAGGGGCCCGCGGAGCACGAACTAGACTCGGGCCGGTGAAGACAGCGCTGATCACCGGCATCACCGGCCAGGACGGCTCGTACCTGGCCGAACTGCTGCTCGCGAAGGGCTACGTGGTGCACGGGGTGGTGCGGCACGCGTCGTCGCTGATCGCGAACACCTCCCGGCTCGACGGGGTCTACCAGGACCCGCACGAGTCGGGCCGGCGGCTGTTCCTCCACAAGGGCGACGTCACCGACGCCGGCCTGCTGGTCAACCTCATCCGGGACATCGAACCGGACGAGATCTACAACCTGGCCGCGCAGTCGCATGTGCGCGTGAGCTTCGACCTGCCCGACTACACCGCGAACGTGACTGCGCTGGGCGCGATCCGGCTCCTGGAGGCGGTGCGGGCCAGCCGGATCGACGCGAAGGTCTACCAGGCGTCCACTTCGGAGATGTTCGGGACCACGGCGCCGCCGCAGAACGAGACCGCCCAGTTCCACCCGCGCAGCCCGTACGGGGTCGCGAAGCTGTACGCGCACTGGGCGACCGTGAACTACCGGGAGTCGTACGGGATGTTCGCGGTCAACGGGATCGCGTTCAACCACGAGAGCCCGCGCCGGGGCGAGACCTTCGTGACCCGCAAGATCACGCGGGCCGTGGCGCGGATCGAGGCGGGCCTGGAGAAGAAGGTCTACCTGGGGAACCTCGACGCGGTCCGCGACTGGGGCTACGCGCCCGAGTACGTGGAGGCGATGTGGCTCATGCTCCAGCACCGCGAACCGGTCGACTACGTGATCGCCACCGGCCGGGCCGCGACGGTCCGCGACTTCGCCGAGGCCGCGTTCGCGCACGCCGGCCTCGACTGGCGCGAGCACATCGAGCACGACGACCGCTACGAGCGCCCCGCCGAAGTGCCCGAACTGGTCGGCGACCCGACGAAGATCGAGCGCGAGATCGGCTGGAAGGCGCGCGTCCACTGGGACGAACTCGCCCGCATCATGGTCGACGCCGACCGTAAGGCGCTGCATGGCGACTCGTTACGGCGTTCGGCGCCGGCCGCCGGCGTCGGACCCCGCCGGTAGCGTTGCAATCGGGGGTCCCCAGGGCGCGTAACGAGTCGAACATCGCGATCGGCGGCGCCCGGACCGCGGGCGCGGTTACCATCGCGGGCATGACTGATCTCAGGGAACCGGTGGAGCTCAACGACGGCCGGACCATGCCCCGCATCGGCTACGGGACCTACAAGGTCGGCGACGACGAGGCCCAGGAGGCCGTCGAGGCGGCCCTCGCCACCGGGTACCGGCTCATCGACACCGCCGAGATGTACGGCAACGAGGTCGGCGTCGGCCGCGCCGTGAACGGCTCGGGCGTCCCGCGCGAGGACGTGCACCTGACCACGAAGGTCTGGAACGACCACCACGGCGCCGCCAAGGCCCGCGCGGCGCTCGAGGCGTCGCTCGAGCGGCTCGGCACCGACTACCTCGACCTGTACCTGATCCACTGGCCCTCCCCCAAGCAGGGCCTGTACGTCGAGACGTTCGCGGCGCTGCTCGAAGCCAAGGACGAGGGCCTGATCCGCTCGGTCGGGGTCTCGAACTTCCTGCCCGAGCACCTCGAGCAGGTCCACGAGGGCACCGGGGTGTGGCCGAGCGTGAACCAGGTCGAGCTGCACCCGTACTTCAACCAGCCGGAGCTGCGCGCCTGGCACGCCGAGCGCGGCATCGCCACCGAGTCGTGGGGGCCGCTGGGCCAGCGCACCGGCTCGGTCCTCGCCGAGGACGCCGTCACCGCAGCGGCCGAGGCCCACGGCAAGAGCCCGGGCCAGGTCGTCATCCGCTGGCACCTGCAGAACGGCTGCATCGTGATCCCCAAGTCCTCCAAGCCGAAGCGGATCGCCGAGAACTTCGACGTGTTCGACTTCGCGCTCGGCGAGGACGAGATGGCCGCGATCGACGCTCTGGAGACGGGCGAGCGCCAGGGCATCGACCCCGCCTCCGGCGAGCGCTGACCTGACGGGACGCGGCGGCCGGGCGGCCCGGCCGCCGCGCCTCGGCCAGCGCCGGTGCGCGTCCTCCAGCGGCGATTCGGCGCGGTCACGTCGCCGACGTCGTCGCGGGCGTTGAGCCGCCGCCCCGAGACGGCGAGTCGGGGCGTTGGCAATCGCGCCCCAGATGAGTAGGTTTGCGCGCATGAGCGAACCGATCACGTCAATCAAGCTTTCCGGTGGAGCCGCGATCCCGCGCTTCGGCTACGGCACCTTCAAGATCGACGACGGGGACGTCCAGGCCGCGGTCGAGACCGCCCTCGAGACGGGCTACCGCCTGGTCGACACCGCGGTCGGCTACGGCAACGAGACCGGCGTCGGCCGCGCCGTCGCCGCCTCCGGCCTCAAGCGCGACGAGGTGTTCCTGACCAGCAAGACCTGGGACCACGGCTACGACGACGTCCGCCGCAACCTCGAGGAGTCCCTCGAACGCCTCGGCACCGAGTACCTCGACCTGTACCTGCTGCACTGGCCGCGCCCGGGCCTGGGCAAGTACGTCGAGTCCTGGCAGGCGCTCCTCGACGCCCGCGAAGAGGGCCTCATCCGTGCCGCCGGGGTCTCCAACTTCACGATCGAGCACCTCGACCGCATCGAGACCGAGACCGGTGCGGCGGCCGAGATCAACCAGGTCGAGCTGCACCCGTACTTCAGCCAGCCCGAGCTGCGGGCCTACCACGCCGAGCACCTCATCGCGACCGAGTCCTGGGGCCCGCTGGCGCTGCGCGGCGGCGGCCTCTTCGACGAGCCGGCCGTCAAGGCCGCCGCCGCAGCCCACGAGCGCACGCCCGCGCAGGTGGCCCTCCGCTGGAACCTCCAGCGCGGCAACGTCGTCATCCCCAAGTCGGAGACCCCCAGCCGCATCCGCGAGAACTGGGAGACCCTCGACTTCACGCTCACCGACGAGGAGCTCGCCGCCATCGACGCCCTCGACACGGGCGAGCGCCAGGGCGGCGACCCCGCAGTCGTCGGCAATTAGCGGACCGAGAGGGCCCCGGGTGACCGGGGCCCTTGCGTTCCCCGCTCGGGCGCACCAGAATCGAGCTGTGGACGATCCGCTTCTGGTACTGGTGCACAGCCCCCTCACCGGCGCGCAGGCGTGGGCGCCGACGGCCGAGGCGCTGCGGTCGCTCGGGCACGTCGTGGCCGTGCCCGACCTGCAGCCGGCGTTCGAGTCCGAAGGCCCCTTCTATCCGGCCGCCGCGGCGCAGGTCGCCGAAGGGCTCCGCGACTACGCGATGCACGAATCGGCCGTCCTGATCGCCCACAGCGGCGCCGGGTCCCTGCTGCCGGCCGTCGCCGAAGCGGTGCCGCGCACCGCGGCCGCCGTCTTCGTCGACGCGCTGCTCCCCCACCCGGGCCAGAGCTGGTTCGACACCGCGCCGGCCGAACTGGGCGACCACCTCCGCCAGGTCGCCGGCGGCGACCTGCTGCCGAAGTGGAGCGACTGGTTCCCGCCCGACGCGATCGAGGACCTCCTGCCCGACGCCGAGGTGCGCGAGCAGTTCACGGCGCATCTGCCGCGGATCCCGCTGGCGTACTTCGAGGAGACCGCCCCGGCCGCGCCGGCGTGGCCGCCCGGCCCCTGCGCCTACGTGCGCCTCAGCGAGGCGTACCTCACGCAGGCGCAGGAGGCCGAGGACAAGGGCTGGCCGGTCACGGACCTCAACACCGACCACCTGGCGATCGTCACCCAGCCGGAGAAGGTCGCCCGGATCCTGAGCGCGCTCCTGCGCGAACTGGTCTGACCGGCCTCAGAACGCCGCGGTCCACTCGGTGGCCGCGGGCGCTTCGCGGAACTCCCACTGGCGGCCGTCCTCGTCGACGACCTCGCCGACGGGGGTGAACTCGATCGTGATCTCGGCGTCGTAGTCGGGGATCTGGAAGACCGCGTGGACCTCGACGCCGTAGCCCTCGACCTCGCTCACGGTCCAGGCGACCGGCTCGTCGGCCTCGCCGCTGGTGAGGACGATGGATCGCTGCGGGTCCAGGTTCCAGGTGAACTCGTCGTAGTCCCGGCACCAGAACGTCGCGACCGTCAGGAACACGCTGCCGTCGGGCGCCCAGCCCAGCTCCTCGTCCCACACGTTGCGCCAAGCGCCCCCGCCGTCGTACTCGCAGGCCAGCCACGTGTACTCGGATCCGTGATCGAAGTAGACCTCGTCGTACCGGTAGCCGGGAAACCCGTCGGAGGTGGAGGCGATCCCGTTGTAGAAGGCGAACACCGGCTCGACGCGCTCGCCGGTGCGCATGTCGACGCCCTGCGCCCGGCCCGTGTCCTCGACCCACAGGACCACCGGCTCGTCGGCCGGGGCGGTCAGGACGACCCAGTCGCCCGGGGCGGGCGCCTCGTCCATCGAGAACTCCCGGTCGCCGATGGTCACCCAGGCCCGTGTCGGCGCATACCCGTACTCGGCCTCCATCGGGTCCAGCGATACCTGGTTGACGACGAACTCGCTGCCGTCCTCGGCGCTGGGCATGTCGGCGAGCGCCGAGGAACGCGCGGCGACCTCGCTCGGCAGCGTGTCGCTGACGAACCGGCATTCGACCGTGGTCGAGAAATGCGGACCGAGGATGTGAATGCCTTCGTCGCCGGTCCAGTCGTCACCGCCGTCCTCGCACCAGGGGTCCGAGTCGGAGCCGAAGTAGAACTCGAATGCCTCGGTGTGTTCGAGCCAGGGAACGGACTCATAGCCACAGGCGCTGCTTGCCAGCAGGAGTGTTGTCAGAGGGGCGAATATGATCTTGTGTTTCAGGGGCACGGGAGAACCTTAGGGAATCACCCAAAGTGACAGCACAAGAGACAGTCACGTTCTGCAATCATCCGATATGATGGCGAACCGTCCCAGAGGGCCCGCATCCAGCTTCACCGACTGCGGTGAGGACCGGGGCGGCCGGCGCGGCGCGGTGGCCGTCGCACCGCGTGCTCAGAAGCGGGCGATCCATTCGGTGGGCGTCGGGCTTTCCATGAAAGCCCATGCCTCGCCGTCCTCGGCCGACTCGACATGACCGAAGGGGGTGAAGGTGATCGCGATGTCGTCGGCGTCCTCGGGCACGGTGAAGACCGCGTCGACGTCCATCGAACCGCTGACGGTCTCCTCCCCGTTCCAGTAGGCGGGGCTGGCACCGTCGACGGTCACGGCCGTCTCAGGGTCGAGGACCCAGACGAGCGTGTCGTACCGGTGGCACCAGTTGAAGCTCACCGTGAGGAAGACCTGGCCCTCGCCGGCCCAGCCGCGGTCCTCGAGCCAGGCGTTGCGGGTCGCGTTCGCCCAAGGGGCCGGACACGTCAGGAACCACGAGTCGCGGCCGTCGGACACCTCGAAGTCCTCGTAGTAGAAGCCTTCCAGGCGGGCCGCCTCCACCGCGAGGCCGTTGTAGTAGCCGGCCACGGGGTCGACGCGTTCGCCCGACCGCAGGTCGAGGCCCTGCGCGCGGCCCTCGTCCTCCACCCACAGCACCGCGTCCTCGTCCTCGGGTGCGGCGACCGCGACGAACTCGCCGTCCGCCGGCAGCGTCTCGAGGTCGAGCCGCTCGTCGCCGACCTGGATCCACGATGCGACCTCGCCCTCGCCGAACTCGGGTTCATAGATGGGCGAGGCGGCGACCTGGGCGACGAGGAGTTCGACGCCGCCTGCCGCGGCCGGGAGGTCCGCGAGCGCGTCGGAGCCGTTCTGCTGCAGCGACTCCGGGATCTCGGTGCCCTGGTAACGGCACTGGATCGACAGGGCGAAGTGCGGGCCTTTGAGATCCGCGCCCTGGTCGAGGAACCAGGCGTCGTCGCCCATGGCGCACCAGGGGCTGTCGCCTCCGGCGCCGGTCAGGAGTTCGTACGCCTCGGTACGCTCGGCGAAGGGCATCGAGGAGCAGCCGGCGGCGAGGACGAGGACTGCGAGCGGGGCGGGGCGGAACCGTGTTCGGTTGTGAGATCGGGGCACCGGGCGATCATATGCGGTCGCGAACGGTCAGACTCAATAGACGGTCACGGCCCGCGATCGATGCCGTGGCGGACCCGCCCAGAGGGCGGCCCGGGTGCGGTCGGCGGCGTCGATGCGGCGGAGCAGGTTCGTCACGTGGGTCTTGACGGTTTCCCCTGGACGCCCCTGACATCGGATCAGATCCCTGGCCTCGGCGAAGAGACCAGGCAGCATGTCCGGGGTCAGAACGAGACCGCCCACTCAGTGATCGCCGGCATGGTCTCCTGCAGGAAGACCTCGCCGCTGTCCTTCTCGACGAGTTCGCCTGCCGGGACGAAGACCAGATGGAAGTCTGCGACGTCGGCAGGGACCTCGAAGACCGCGGTGTACGTCGTGCTGCCGGGCGTGCCGACATACGGTTCGGTGGCCCAGCCGTCGGGGACGCGGTATTCGCCGGCGGTTTCGAGCAGGAGCGCCCGGTCGGTGTCGAGCGTCCAGATCACGTCTTGATAGCTCGCGTCGCACCAACGGAACTGGAAGGAGAGGTACACCGAGCCCTCTGGGGCCCAGCCGCGGTCAGCGGTCCAGGCCGATCGGGTCAACTCGACGATCCGGTCGTGACAGCCCGCGGTCCACCACCATCCGCCGTCTCCCACGAAGCGGACGTCCAGGTACTCGAAACCTTCGAGTTCGTCGGTCCAAAAGCCCAACTCGCCGTAGTAAGCGGCAACGGGATCGATCCGCTCGCCGGTACGCAGATCGAGTCCCTGGGCGCGGCCCATGTCGTCCACCCACAGGACGGCGGGTTCGCCGACCGGCACGCTCGCGACGAGGAAGTCTGCGTTGTCCGGAGGTTCACTCAGCTCGATTCGCTCGGTGCCGACCTCGATCCAAGCTGTGGCCGCGAGCCCGTCGTGACTGAAGTCCGCGAGATAGTCCGCCTGCGTAGCGAACTGGACGAACAAGAACTCGGAACCGGGAGCGGCCGGAGCCAGGGCCCCGAGTTCCGCGCTCAGCGAGGCCTGGTCGGCGGAACCGCGGATGCCTGGAACAGGCACTCCAGGGTGAGTGTGAAGTGGGGGCCGCGGAGATCGGCGTCGGCGGCTTTCACGTTCGACCGGTCGTCCTCCCCGCACCAGGGCTCCCAGTCGTTTCCGGACACCAGCGTGTAGAGATCGGTGACCGGTGTCGGCGGAGCGGCGCTCGCCGAGACGCCGAGGGCGACCGCGGTCGGCAAGGCAACACCGATGGCGAGGCGTTTGAGGAGGAGGGGCATGTACGGGCTCCGTAGGCGGGTCGTGCGCCAGGGCGCCGGTCGGTGGCGGGCGACCATTCGGGCGGGACAGGGGCTTCTCCGAGGGAGCGGTGCCTCGGGAGCACTAGGAGACCCTAAGCGAGCACCGTCGGTGACGACTCAATAGACGGTGGCGTGCCTGCGGTTCACCCGATGCCGTGGCGGACCGCCCAGAGGGCGGCCTGGGTGCGGTCGGCGGCGTCGATGCGGCGGAGCAGGTTCGTTACGTGCGTCTTCACGGTCTTCTCGGAGACGCCCAGGGCACGGGCGATCTGGCGGTTGGTCTGGCCCTTGGCGATGAGGCCGAGGACCTGGCTCTCGCGCGGGGTGAGCGTCGGCGCCGCCGGACCGGTCGAGCCGTTCATCAGGCCGCGCATGGCGACCGGCGAGAGCAGGAGTTGACCTGAATGGACGGTCCGGATGGCGCTGGCGAGAGCGTCGGGGTCGATGTCCTTGTACACGAAGCCGGCCGCGCCGGAGGTGATCGCGGGGGGGACGCGTTCGGCGTCGGTGGCCGAGGTGAGGACGAGGACGCGGGCGCGGGCGTCGCCGAGGCGGTCGAGGACGCCCTGGCCGTCGAGGCCGGGCATCTTGAGGTCGAGGAGCACCACGTCGGGGTCGAGGTCGGCGATGGCGGCGAGGGCCTCCTCGCCGTCGCCGGCCTCGCCGACGACGACGAAGTCGGGTTCGAGTTCGAGGTAGCCGCGCAGGCCGCGGCGGACCACCGGGTGGTCGTCGACGAGGAGGAGGCGGATCGGGTCAGTCACGGCCGGGCCCTTCGTCGGTTTCGGAGGCGCCGCTGCCGGAGCCGCTGTGGCCAGATCCGCTGCGGTGGGTGGCGCTTTCGTTGACGGCGCTGCCGTTGGTGGCACTGTCGTTCGTGGAGCGGTCGCTGGTGGCGGCACTCTCGTCGGTGACACTGCCATTGGAGGCGCCGCCATCGGAAGCGTCGTCAGAGCTGTCGGCGTCCGGATCGCCTTCCAGGCGCAGGGTCACGACGGTGCCCTCGCCCGGGGCGGTCGTGAGGTCGAGGCCGCCGCCGAGGGCCCGGGCGCGTTCGCGCATCGACAGCAGACCGAGCCCGCGGGTCGCGGCCTCGTCGGCGTCGAAGCCGAGGCCGTCGTCGGCGATCGTGATCCGCTCGGACTCGATCGTGAGGAAGACGTTGCGAGCCTTGGCATGGCGGAAGGCATTGCCCAGGGCCTCCTGGACGAGGCGAAGCACTTCGACCTCGCCGTCGCGGGAGAGGTCGACCGGAGAGCGGAGTTCGAAGTGGACGTTCGTGTCGTGGAGGCGGTCGAGGAGCGTCACGTGGCGGCGGAGCGTCTCGACCAGGCCGTGTACGTCGAGGTCGGCGGGCCGGAGCTCGACGATGACGCCGCGCAGCTCGGCGATCGCCTCCGCGGCGAGCTGCTCGACCTCGTCGAGGCGTCCGCGGGCGGCGGCCGGGTCGTCGGGCAGGAGCTTGCCGGCCGCGCGGGCGGACAGCCGCAGCGAGAAGAGCCGCTGCATGACCGCGTCGTGGAGCTCGCGGGCGAGGCGGTTGCGCTCCTCGACGACGGTGAGCTCGCGGCTGCGCTCGTACAGGCGCGCGTTCGTGATGGCGATGGCCGCGTGGGAGGCGAGCAGTTCGATGAGCTCGGTGTCGGCCTCGGTGAAACCGGGCCGGCCGAGGTCGTTGGTGAGGACCACGATCCCGAGGGTCACGTCGCCGTCGCGGATCGGGACGCCGAGCAGCGCCGACATCGCCGGGTGGGCCCTGGGCCACCAGCGGAAGCGCGGATCGCGGCGCAGGTCGTCGAGGCGGATCGGCTCGGTCTCGGTGAGGATCGCCGCGAGCATCCCGTGCTGGCGCGGCAGCGGCCCGATCTTCAGGCGCTGCTCCTCGCCGATCCCGTCGGTGATGAACTCGGCGAAGCCGCCCTCGTCGTCCGGGATGCCGATCGCGGCGTAGTCGGCGCCGACCAGCCGCCGCGACGAGGAGACGATCACTTCGAGGACCTGGTGCACCGACAGGTGGCGGGTGATCGCGCCGACGGCCGCCGACACCTCGTGCAGGAGCTTCGCGGGCTGCGAGAACGGCGGTTCCGGTGCGGGCGGCTCCGGCGAGGCGCCGGCGGCATGGGAGGCGGTCACGGCACGAATCTAGCCCACGAGCCGTCCCGAGCGCCTCGGTCGCAGGTCTTAGGACCTGCGGACCGGGACCGACCGCGACCTCGGCCCGATGTGCGCGCACGCATACCGCCATAGCGTCGGCGTCATGACCACCGAAGCAACCCGCACCGCCGTCGTCACCGGAGCGTCCGCCGGCCTCGGAGAGGCCCTCGCCGAGCGGCTCGCCGCCGACGGCTGGAACCTCGTCATCACCGCCCGCGGCGCAGAGCGCCTCGCGAAGACCGCCGCCCGGATCGGCGCCGCGCACCTCGCCGGCGACCTGGCCTGGGACGCCGAGCACCGCGAGCGCCTCATCGCACTCGCCGGCGGCCGCATCGACCTGCTCGTCAACAACGCGTCCACGCTCGGCGAAGTGCCGCTGCCGACGCTCGCCGAGGCGGACCTGTCGGTCTGGCCCGAGGTGTTCGAGCTGAACATGCGCGCCCCGATCCACCTGGTGCAGCTCGCGCTCCCGTCGCTGCGCGAGCGCGGCGGCGCGGTCGTGAACATCTCGTCCGACGCGGCCACCGGACCGTACCCGACCTGGGGTCCCTACGGGGCCTCCAAGGCCGCGCTCGACCAGCTCTCGAACGTACTCGCCGCTGAAGAGCCCGCCATCCGCGTCTGGGCCGTCGACCCCGGGGAGATGCACACGCAGATGCTCGCCGACGCGGTGGGCGAGGCCGACGCGGCCGAGGCCGGCGACCCCGCCGACGCGGCCGAGGCGATCGTCCGCCTGATCGAGGCGCGGCCCGAGAGCGGCCGCTACGAAGCCAAGGCGTTCAAAGCGGCCGAGACCATCCAGAGAGGAGCCGGAGAGTGAGCACCTTGACCGAGCCGTTCGCATTCGCACTCGACGCCGCCCTGGAGGCGCACCGGCCCGCGGAGGTCCGCGGCACCGGGCGCTCCGACGTGCGGATGCTGGTGACCGACAAGGCCGCCGGCACGATCGGCCACCGGCACTTCGAGGACCTCCCGGCGCTCGTGCGCCCCGGGGACCTCCTGGTCGTCAACAACTCCGCGACCCTCCCGGCAGCGGTCGTGACCAGGCAGGGCCTGCGGGTCCACTTCTCGTCCGTGCGGCCCGACGGGTCGTGGCTGGTCGAGCTGCGCGACCGCGACAAGCCCTACCTCGGCGACGTCATCGGCCGGACCCTCGACCTGCCCGGCGGGTTCCACCTGTACCTGGAGCGGCGCTTCGGCAAGCGGCTGTGGGTGACCCGGCCGCCGTTCGCGTCGGTCCCGGACTACCTCGGCCGCTACGGCAAGCCGATCCGGTACTCCTATGTAGATCAGCAGTGGCCGCTCAGCGCGTACCAGACGGCGTTCGCGACCGTCCCCGGCTCGGCCGAGATGCCGAGCGCGGCACGGCCGTTCACGCCCGTGATCGTCACCCGCCTGATCTCGGCCGGGGTCGGGATCGCCCCGATCACGCTGCACACGGGGGTCGCGTCGCTGGAGAGCGACGAGGACCCGTACCCGGAGTGGTTCGAGGTCGGCGAGTACACCGCGCGGGCGGTGAACTCGGCCAAGGCCGCGGGCGGGCGCGTCATCGCCGTCGGCACCACCGTGGTGCGGGCCCTGGAGACCGCCGCCGCGGACGGCCGGGTCGAGGCCGCCTCCGGGCACACCGAGCGGATCGTCTCCCCCGCCGACCCGGTCTCCGTCGTCGACGGCCTGCTCACAGGCTTCCACGAGCCGCGGTCGACCCACCTGTCGATGCTCGAGGCGATCTGCGAGACCGGGCTCCTGCGCGACTCCTACACCGCCGCGATCGAGGCCCGGTACCTGTGGCACGAGTTCGGCGACGTGCACCTCATCGCGTGAGCTCTGCGGCAACACCCTGTCCGACCTGCGAGTTAGCATCGGTGTGTCGGCCCGGTCCGGGCCGCCGCACCGCCGGAAAGGGGCCCTCGATGTTCACTCCCTCATCAGCGGACGACTTCAAACCCCCGGACCACGGCCGGCAGCCGCGCGAGCGCGGGCGCCTGTCGCTGCCGGATTCGCCGATCGTCACCGGGTTCACCGCCGCGGTGACGATCGCGCTCGCGGTGGTCCTGTTCATCACGGCGATGCCCGGCGAGAACCGGGTGCTCCTCTACCGCGGCGAGCGCGTCGACCCCGGCGGCGTCTGCGAGGCGGTCGACGCGAGCGGCGACACGGTCGTGCGCGCGTGTTCCGAGGTCGGAGGGTGGGAGTCGTATCCGACCGATTGGAGCGTCGTGCCGCTGATCATCGCGGTCGTCCTCGCCGCGGCCGCCGGATACGTGGTCTACCACATCCCCCAGCAGGTCAGAGACCGCAGGAAGCAGCAGCAGGACGCGATGGACCGCCTGACCGGCGAGGACTTCCCGCGGCTGTAAGTCGACGTAGATGTCCGGCTGGAAGTCGGTCTGGCCGGGCACGACCGCGTAGCCGTCGAGGTCGGTGATCCCCTCCTCCGCGAGGAGGTCCTCGACCAGGACCGCGTTGCCGGTGTAGGTGTTCGGGTCCCGCGCGAGGACCGCCAGCGCGGCGTCGGCGACGATCTCGGGCTTGCGGGAGCGGTCGAGCATCGGCTGCCCGCCGAGCGCGAACTCGACGGCGGCGGTCGCGATGGTCGTCTTGGGCCACAGGCAGTTCGCGCCGATGCCGGGCTCGGTCTCGGACGCGCCGAGGGTCATGATCGTCATGCCGTACTTGGTGGCCGTGTAGGGGCCGCCGGAGAACCAGCGCTTGTCGGTGTTCAGCGGGGGGCTGACGGTGAGCAGGTGGGCGTGGTCGGAGCCGCGCAGGTACGGGAGGGCGGCGCTGATCGACGCGAAGGTGCCGCGGAGGTTGACGCCGGCGATGAGGTCGAACTTCTTGAGGGAGAGCTCGCCGATGCCGGTGAGGTCGAGCGCGGAGGCGTTGTTGACGCAGACGTCGAGACCGCCGAACGCGGCGGCGGCGGTGTCGACGGCTTCGCCCACGGCTTCGGCGTCGCGCAGGTCGCCGACGATCGGGAGGGCCTGGCCGCCCGCTTCCTCGACCAGTTTCGCGGTCTCGTAGAGGGTGCCGGGGAGCTTCGGGTGCGGTTCGCCGGTCTTGGCGAACAGCGCGACCTTCGCTCCGGCGGCGCCGAGCGCTACGGCGATGGCCGCGCCGATGCCGCGGCTCGCGCCGGTGACGAACGCCGCGCGTCCCTTGAGGGGGTGGTCCTTGACCAGGTCGGCCCTGACGGCTGGCTCCATTGCTCTGCCTCCAAAGTTCGGTGGACCCTGATATTACTGGAAAGTAACTTCAGGCGGAAGGAGGGAGGCCCCGACACGCCGGCCTTTCTCGCGGCGATTCCTGAACGTCTGCTGGGAGCGCGTGCGGAAGTCGCCTGGAAACGGCCCCGAGACCTGTCACCGCCGTGGACGGTGAAATAGGCTGGGCAACCGATAGGGGTCCCCTACGAGTACTGAGGAGCGGTGGATGACTTCGACCAGCGGGCCTGCCGGTGCCGTACCGCCTGCGGTGCCGCTCCGGGGCGACGGGTCCCCGGCGCGGCTCCTCGTCGTCGACGACGAGGAGAGCCTGGCCGACCTGCTGGTCGAAGCCCTCTCGTTCCAGGGCTACACCGTCACCGCGGCGCGCTCGGGCACCGAGGCGCTCACCGCGGTGGAGTCCGTCCGTCCCGACCTGGTGATCCTCGACGTGAACATGCCCGGGCTCGACGGGTTCGCCGTCGCCGACCGGATGCGCGCCTCCGGCGACGCGACCCCGATCATCTTCCTGACCGCCCGCACCGCCCCCGGCGACCTGCGCGACGGCTACGGCTCGGGCGGCGACGACTACCTGATGAAGCCGTTCCGCCTGGAGGAGCTGTCCCTGCGGGTCTCGGCGGTGCTGCGCCGCACCCTCGGGCGCGAGGCCGCATCGCACCAGCCGGCCGACACCGTCAAGGTCGCCGACCTCATCCTCGACCTGGCCGCGCACCAGGTCACGCGGGACGGCAAGACGATCGACCTGTCCCCCACCGAGTTCCGGCTGCTGCGCTACCTCGCGGCCAACGCCGGCCGCGTCGTGTCCAAATCGGAGCTGCTCAAGCAGGTGTGGGGCTACGACTTCGAGACCGACTCGAGCCTGGCCGAGACGTACGTGTTCTACCTGCGCCGCAAGCTCGACAAGCTCGGTCCCCGGCTCATCCACACCGTCCGCGGCGTCGGCTACATGCTGCGCCCGCCCCAGGCGTAGCCGTGGCCATCAGGACGAAGATCGCCGCGGCCATGGCCGTCCTGCTCATCGTCGCCGTGGCCGTGATCGGGTTCGTGACCGTGCAGACGGTCTCGAACCACCTCATCAACCAGGTCGACCAGAAGCTGAAGGGCCTGATCGACCAGGGCGGCATCCGCTCCGACCCCGGATACGGCGCCGCCGGATCCATCCCCTACAACGAGTTCGCGATCATCATCTTCGACGAGTCCGGCGAGCTCCTCGGCGGCCAGCCCGCCGGCTACAAGGACGCCCCCTACCCGCTGCCCGACGTCTCCTCGCCGCCGACCGAGAGCGGGTACTTCACGGTCCGCAGCGTCGACGGCCAGATGACCTACCGGGTCGCCACACTCGTCGACGTCGAGGCCCAGGTCAACGGGGTCACCGACATCTACACCATCGTCATCGCCACGTCGATCGACGACGTCGAGGCGACCATCTCGACACTGACGCGCACCGTGGTGATCACCGGCCTCGTCGTCGCCGGGCTCGGCATCCTCGCCGCCTGGATCATCACCAGGCGCGGCCTCCGCGTGGTCGACCGCATGGTCACCGACGCCGAGACCGTGGCCTCCGGGCACCTCCAGCACCGCATCGCGGTGGCCGACCCGCGCACCGAGATGGGCCGGCTCTCCTTGGCGCTCAACCGGATGGTGTCGCGGCTGACCGACGCGATCACCCAGCGCGACCGCCAGCACGAGCGGCTGCGGCAGTTCGTGGCCGACGCCGGGCACGAGCTGCGGACGCCGCTCACCGCCATCGGCGGATACGTGCAGCTCTACCAGAACGGCGCGGCCGCGCAGGGCGAGAAGCTCGACCGCGCCATGGACCGGATCGGCTCGGAGAACGCGCGCCTCGCGAAGCTCGTCGACGACCTCATGGTCCTCTCGCGGCTCGACGAGGAGGTCGGCGGCGACCGCGAACTGGTCGAACTGACCCAGCTCGCGCAGGACGCCGTCGACGACGCGGAGGTCGCCGACCCCACCCACCCCGTCGGCCTCACCGCTGGCGGACCGATCACCGTGGTGGCCAACGAGGGCCAGTTGCGGCAGGTGCTGGTGAACCTGCTGACCAACGCGCGCGTCCACACCCCGGCCGGCACCGCGATCGACGTCTCCGTCGCGGCGGCCGACGACGGCTGGGCCGTCCTGCGCGTCGCCGACCACGGTCCCGGCATCCCGCCCGAGCACCGCCAGAAGGTCTTCGACCGGTTCTACCGCGCCGACCCCTCCCGCTCGCGCGCCACCGGCGGGTCCGGCCTCGGACTGTCCATCGTGTCCTCGATCGTCGCCGCGCACGGGGGCCGCATCCGGCTCGACAGCGAAGAGGGCAAAGGCACTTCGGTCGAAGTGCGCCTGCCGGTCGCCCGCCTCGAGTAGCGGATTCCGCTCGGCGCGAAAACCCGGAAGCGCCGCCGGGACCGGCTGCTACGCTCGATCATCGTGACACGACTCCTCCCCGCCTGGTTCGTCGAGCGGATCGATCCCGTCCGCGACGAGGACGACCTGCGAGTCTCCACACTGGAGCTCTTCTTCGACCTCGTCTTCGTCTTCATCATCGCCCAGTTCACCGCGATCATCGCCCACGACCCGCTCCTGGGACTGGTCCAGTCCGCGCTCGTATTCGGGTTCCTGTGGTGGATGTTCGCCGGATACTCCTGGCTCACCAACGTGATCCCGCCCCTGCGCCCGGCCCGGCGCGTCCTCATCCTCTGCGCCATGGCCGGATGGCTGCTCATCGGGCTCACCGTGCCCGCCGCGTTCCACGGCGGCAGCATCTGGCTCGCCGTCGGCATCCTCGTCGTCGTCCTCGTCCACGGCCTCATGTACCTCCAGGCCGCCCGGTCCTTCGGGCCCGTGTTCGCCGCCAACCTGGCCGCGACCGCCGCGGTCTTCGCCGCCCAGCTCGTGGACGACGGCATCTGGCAGTACGTCTGCTGGGGACTGGCCTGCGCGATCGTGTGGTCGGTCCCGATCTGGCACGGCCAGCAGGGCCTGCGCCTGCACCCCGCGCACATCACCGAGCGGCACGGCCTCGTCGTCATCGTCGTCCTCGGCGAATCGGTCGTCGCGATCGGCCTCGGCGCCCGCGCGCTCCCCATCGACGCCGACCTGCTCGTCGCCGCCATCCTCGGCCTCGTCCTGTGCGCGTGCCTGTGGTGGTCGCTGTTCGTGCGCGACCTGCCCGCCACCGAGCACGTCCTCGCCGCGACCAAGGACCCGGTCCAGCGGGTCCGCAAGGTCCTCGCGGGCCTCTCGTACGCGTTCATCCCGGTGCTCATGGGCATCCTCGTCACCGCCGCCGGCATCGAGCACGCCATCGGACACGCCATGGAGCCCTTGGACACCGCGTCGACCTGGCTGCTGTCCGGCGGCGTCGCCGCGTTCCTCCTCGGAACGGCCGGACTGCGCCTCACGATGCCGCTGCCGCGGCCCTGGGACCGGGTCATCCTCGCCGCGGTCGTCCTCGCGCTCGCACCGATCGGCCTGTTCAACACCGCGCTGCAACTCGCGGCCATCGTCATCGCCCTCATCGTCGCGCTCGCACTCGAGAGCCGCACCGCAGCGGCACGAACGCCCGCGACTTAGAACACCAGCGGCACGCACCGGGCGGGACCGCGAGATCGCCGGCCCCGCCCGATGACCGCGAAGACGTGACCGGGAGACCTCGCCGCACTGGTCCCCCGCGCGAGCGCTCGGACGCTGCACCTGGTTCTTGCTCGAGCGCCCGGACCCTACACCCGGTCCCTCGCGCGAGCGCTCGGACCCTACACCCGGTCCCTCGCGCGAGCGCTCGGGATCACCAACGGCGTCCCGGACTCGGGGTCGTCGATGATCCGGCACGGCAGGTCGAAGACCTGCTCGACGGTCTCGGCGGTCACGATGTCGGCCGGGGCGCCCTCGGCGACCACCGCGCCGTCGCGCATCGCGATCAGGTGCGTCGCGTAGCGGGCGGCCTGGTTGAGGTCGTGGAGGACCGCCACGAGGGTGCGGCCCTCGCGGTGGAGCTTCGCGCACAGGTCGAGGACCTCGATCTGGTGCGTGATGTCGAGGAACGTGGTCGGCTCGTCGAGCAGGAGCAGCGGCGTCTGCTGGGCCAGGACCATCGCGATCCACACGCGCTGGCGCTGGCCGCCCGAGAGCTCGTCGACGCCGCGGCCGGAGAGGTCGGCGATGTCGGTGGCCCGCATGGCCTCGGCGACGACGCGCTCGTCGTCGGCCGACCACTGCCGCAGGATCCCCTGGTGCGGGTAGCGGCCGCGGGCGACCAGGTCGGCGACGGTGATGCCGTCCGGCGCGATCGGCGACTGCGGCAGCAGCCCGAGGCGGCGGGCGACGGCCCGCGTCGGCTGGGAGTGGATGTCCTTGCCGTCGAGCAGGACCGACCCGATCGAGGGCTTCAGCATGCGCGCCAGGGCCTTCAAGAGGGTGGACTTGCCGCAGGCGTTGGGGCCCATGATGACGGTGAACTCCCCTTCGGGGATCTCGACCGTGAGGTCCTCGCTGATGACCGTGCGGCCGTAGCCGAGCGTGGCTTGGCGGGCGGCGAGCGGGCTTGCGGTCACGAGAGGACCCCCTTCTTGCGGTGGGCGATGAGCAGCCAGATGAGATAGGCGCCGCCGACCACGCCGGTGACGACACCGGTGGGCAGTTGGTGGCCGCCGACGCCGGCGACGGCGATCATGTCGGCGGCCGTGACGATGAGCGCGCCGACGAGGGCGGAGCACAGGAAGCTGCGGGACGAACCGGTCAGGCGCGCCGCGATGTGCGGTGCGGCGAGCGCGACGAACGCGAGCGGCCCCGCGACGGCCACGGCCGCGGCGGTGAGGACCGAGGCGGTGACGAGGGCGGCCACGCGGGTCGCGCCGACGCGGACGCCGAGACCGGTGGCGGCGGCCTCGCCCAGGCGCAGGGAGTCGAGGCCGCGCGAGAGCAGTGCGATGACGACGATGCCGGCGGCGAGGACGATGGCGACGGTGCGGGCCTGGCCGAAGTCGCGGCCGGACAGGTCGCCGGTGAGCCAGTAGACGGCCCGGAACGCGTCGATGATCGTGGTCCGCGTCAGCAGGTAGCCGTTGACGCCCGCCAGGATCGCCGAGATGCCGATCCCGACGAGGACGAGCCGGTAGCCCGAGGGGTCCCCGCCGCGCGTCAAAGACCAGATGAGCAGGCCCGTGGCGAGCGACCCGACCGCGGCGAGCGCGGTCGTGACCTGCAGGGACGAACCGGTGACGATGATCGACACGAGCGCGCCCGTGGTGGCGCCCTGGGTGAGGCCGAGCAGGTCGGGGCTGCCGAGCGGGTTGCGGGTGAGCGTCTGGAACAGAGCCCCGGACAGGCCCATGCACGCGCCGACGGCGAGGCCGGTGGCCAGGCGCGGCAGGCGCAGCTCCCAGAGGATGAACTCGTCGCCCTTCGGGCCCTGGCCTATGAGGGCGTACCAGACGCGTTCGAGGCCGAGCGAGGTCGAGCCGGTCGCGGCCGACCACATGGCGAGGGCGATGAGCGCGGCGAGCGAGCCGAGGACCGCGGCGAGCACGCGGTGGCGCAGGCGGATCGAGTAGCCGCCGACGCGCAGGACCGTCGCGCGCGCGTCGCTCGAGGCCCTCCGGACCGGGGTGGGCGCGGTGGTCATAGCCTGGCGACCTTCCTGCGGCTGACGAGGTAGATGAAGAAGGGGCCGCCGACGACGGCGCAGACGATGCCGACCTGGACCTCCGCCGGGCGCGCGGCGATGCGGCCGATGACGTCGGTGAGGAGCAGGAACGCCGCGCCGGTGAGCATCGAATAGGGCAGGACCCAGTTCTGGTCGGGCCCGGTGAAGGCCCGCACGACGTGCGGGACGACGAGGCCGACGAAGACGATCGGGCCGCACACGGCCGTGGCGGTCCCGGCGAGGACCGTGATCGCGGCGATCCCGGCGACCCGCAGGACGCGCGGGTCGACCCCGAGGCCGGTCGCGGTGGCGTCGCCGAGCGCGAGCGCGTTCAGCGGCCGGGCCAGGAGGATCCCGACGGCGCTCGCGGCTCCGATGAGGACGACCACCGGGAGGATCGGGGCGGTGTGGGCGTTGACGAGCGACCCGACCGACCAGAACCGCATGGTCTCCAGCGAGGCGGCGTCCATGAGCTGGATCGCTGAGACGTACGCGTACCCGGCGGCGGTGACGGCCGCGCCGGCCAGCGCGAGCCGGGCCGGGGTCGCGGTGGCGGCGCCGGCGATGAGGTAGCAGGCGACGGAGGCGATCGCGGCGCCCGCGAAGGCGAACCCGATGGTCTGGGTGAAGCTGGAGAAACCGAGGAAGTAGGCGGCGGTGACGACCGCGGCGGCCGCGCCGGTGTTGACGCCGAGGAGACCGGGGTCGGCGAGCGGGTTGCGGGTCATGGCCTGCATGAGCGCGCCGGCGAGGCCGAGCGCCGATCCGGCGGCGAGGCCGAGGGCGGTGCGGGGCAGGCGCAGCTCGGTGACGACCGGGTAGGCGTCGGAGGCGGGGTCGGTGAGGCCGGCCCAGACCTGCCCGAGGTCCATGGCGCGGGCGCCGAGCGCGACGCTGGCGACGGTGAGGACGGCGACGGCGCCGATGAGGACGGCCAGTCCGGCGACGCGGCGCCCGGTGCGCGAGCGGGGCGCCGGTTCGCTTGCGCCCCCGGCGGACGCGTGGCCCGCCGCGAGCGGCTGGGCCAGGTCGGGGGCGCGGTGCGCGGTTGACAAGTGCGGTCTCCGGAGGGATAGTTCGGTTTTGTTTAGGCTAACCTAACCCTCGCTCACCCCGCCATGACCGCACACCCCTTCGAAGGAGTCCGACGTGCCACTCCGCGCGTACCCCGCCCTCTCCCGCCGCCGCCTGCTCTCGGCCGCCGGGGGCCTCGGCGCCGCTTCAGTCCTGGCCGCCTGCACCGGCGGCGACGATCCCGCCGAGGAGACCGACGCCGAGTCCGGTCCCTTCTCGTTCCTTGACGAGCGCGACCAGGAGAACGTCGAACTCGAGGCGGTCCCGACGAAGGTGGTGGCGTTCACCGGCCTCGCCGCGGCCCTGTACGACTACGGCGTCGAGGTGGCGGCGGTCTTCGGCCCGACCACCCTCGCCGACGGCGCCCCCGACCTCCAGGCCGGGCGGATGCCCGTAGAGGACTTGACGGTCCTCGGGAACGCCTGGGGCGAGTTCGACGTCGAGAAGTACGCCGAGCTCGGGCCCGAGCTCATCGTGTCGCACTACTACGAGGGCTTCGACCTGTGGTTCGTGCCCGAGGACCGCCTCGAAGAGGTCGAGTCGCTCGCGCCGGGCATCGGCATCGAGGTCTCGCAGCCGACCCTGGACCAGATCATCGACCGGCATGCGGCCCTTGCCGAAGCGCTCGGCGCGGATCTGGGCTCGGAGGAGAACGCCGCGGGAGTGGAGCGCTTCGGCGCGGCCGCCGGCGCCGTCGCCGCGGCGGCCGCCGAGAACCCGCTGAAGGTCCTGGCCGTCGGCGCATGGCCCGACGGGCTCTACATCGCGAACCCGCCCACGTTCAACCTGCTCGCCAAGAGCGTCGAGCTCGGGGTGGACGTCGTGGTCCCCGAGAACCCCGACCAGAACAGCTACTGGGAACTCCTGTCCTGGGAGAACGTCGACAAGTACGCGGCGGACGCGATCTTCCTGGACACGCGGACCGGGAACCTCACCGCCGAGCAGCTCGCCGCCGAGTACCCGACGTGGGCGGCGCTCCCCGCCGTGGCGGCCGGACAGGTGTACGGCTGGAACGCCGAACCGGTGTACTCGCACATCGGCGGTGCCGTTGAGCTGGAACGGATCGCGGAGGGATTGACGTCGGCGCGGGCGCTGTAGACGCTCAGTGGCTGACGCCACGTGAGGGCCCCAGGTCACGGGGTCGGAATCCGATTAGGTTAGCCTAACCTCGGTTCGCCAGCGCCCGGCCGAGTCGGGCGCGCTCCGACCGCCGGTTCCGGCCCCCGCCCGCCCTTCACGAAGGAGAAGCACACATGGCATTCGATGCCGACAAGGTCAAGCTCGGCCGCCGCGGCCTGCTCGCGGGCGGCGGCGCCCTCGGTCTGACGGGCGCGCTCGCCGCGTGCTCCGGAGGCGGGGACGACACCGACACCGCCGCCGAGTCGACCGGCCCGTGGGAGTTCACCGACGACCAGCCCGCCACCGTCGAACTCGACCACGTCCCCACCAAGCTCGTGGCGTACACCGGCATGGCCGCCGCCCTGTACGACTTCGGCATCGAGGTCCCGGCCGTCTTCGGCCCCACCACCAACGAGGACGGCTCCGCCACCAGCCAGGCCGGGAACCTCCCCGTCGGCGACCTGACGGTCTTCGGCAACACCTACGGCGAGTTCGACGTCGAGGCCTACGCCGAATGGGGTCCCGAGGTCCTGCTGACCCACTTCTACTACGACCCGGCGTCCCTCTGGTACGTCCCCGAGGAGTCCAAAGCGGACATCACCGCGCTCGCGGACGTGGTCGCCCTCAGCGCCGACGACGGCGCCAACACCCTCGACGCGGTCATCGGCCGCCACGCCGAACTGGCCCAGAGCCTCGGCGCCGACCTCGAGTCGGAAGCGAACGCCGCCAACAAGGAACGCTACGACGCGGCCGTCGCCGCCCTCACCGAGGCCGCCGCCGCGAACCCCGTCACGGTCCTCGCCTGCTCCGCCGCCGCCGAGACCTTCTACGCCTCGAACCCGGCCATGGGCAACGACATGCGCTTCTTCACCGAGCTCGGCGTCACCTTCGTCCAGCCCGACAACCTCGACGAGGGCGGCTACTTCGAGAGCCTCTCGTGGGAGAACGCCGACAAGTACCCCGCCGACCTCCTCTTCCTCGACTCGCGCGTCCAGGCCCTCCAGCCCGACGCGCTCACCGACTTCCCGACCTGGGCGGCCCTCCCGGCGGTCCAGGAGGGCCAGATCGTGGCGTGGGAGGCCGAGCCGATGTACTCGTACGGACTCGCCGCCGTCTCCATCGAGGCGCTCGCCGAGGCGATCACGAACGCGAAGAAGCTGGTCTGAGGCAGACCGGGTCTTCGACCACCACAACCGAATGCAGAGTGAGCAGGGGCGGGATCCGCGTGGATCCCGCCCCTTCGCCTTGCGCCGCCTGCTACTTGATGTCGAACGTCACGACCGAGGGGTCGTGGTCGGAGACCCCGTAGCGCCCGTATGCGGGCTCCTCGCCGAAGTCGTACGCGTCGGCCGGGTAGTCCGCGTTGATGTGCGCGGACACCGCGGACTCGATCTCGCGCAGCAGGTGCGGAGAGGCCCACATCTGGTCGAGCGTCTGCGTCTGGCCCATGTACGTGTACGAGTAGGCCGCCTGCGGGTGGTCCTCCACCATCAGGTCGTAGAGCGCGCACAGGCCCGAGTCCTCGTACATGCCCGCGAGCTGGTCGGACGGGCCGGTCCAGTCGCCGGCGATGACCTGGCCCTCGGCGAACGGGTCGTCCGGGCGCGGGAAGACGTTGAAGTCGCCGCCCGCCAGGACGTTCGCCTTGCGCTGGTGGTCGAGGATGGTCGCGCTGATCGCCGCCACGTAGTTCGCCTGCTCGGTCCGGTGCAGCACGCGCGTGTTCGGGCCCGACGAGAAGTGGTTGTTGATCAGGAAGATCTCCTCGACCGGACGGCCGTGCTTGTCCTTGAAGTAGAACTTCGCGGCCTGCGCGGCGCGGCTGAACACGTCGTACCCGTTGCAGGCGTACACGCCCGAGCTCTTGCACTGGTCGACGACCGACTGCGGCAGGGCCGCGTTCAGGGCCTTCGGGTTCTGCACGTCGGCGTTGATCGCGTCGGCCTCGGTCGGGTAGTCGATCTCGGGCGAGTCGCCGAAGACCGGGTCCGAGGACTTCACGCTCGACAGGCCGGCCAGCTTCGGCTGGTACAGGAAACCGGTCATGATGCCGCGCGTGTCGGCCGAGTCGAGGTCGCCCACGGCCTTGTAGGTCGGGCCGCCGTACTCGGCGATCACGAGCGCGAGCTCCTGGATCGAGTCGGGGGCGCCGTCGCCGCCGGTGTTCGCCTCGCCGGTGCCCTCGAGGTCGCACACGAGGCGGTCCTCGCCGAGGTCGGCGTCCTTCGTCCACTCGGGGTTGACCGAGCAGACGTCCTGGGCCTCGCCCTCCTGGGTCATGAGGATCGCCGGACTGTGGAGGTCCTCCACGATCTGCGCGGCCTGGCGCCGGAGCTGCGCCTCGTACTCGCCGTAGGAGCCCGGGACGTAGTCGAACGGCGGGCTGACGTTCCCTTCGGGGTCCTCGGGGTCGGTGCAGCCGGTGTTGCCGGCGAAGTCGCAGCCGGAGTTCGGGTTGTCGCGCGTGTCGTACAGGTTCTCGATGTTGTACGAGGCCACGGACGCCTCGTGCTTGCCGGCGGGCTCGACCGGCTCGTTCCCGGCCGGCTCCAGGCCGCCCTCGAGCACCAGGTCCTCGGAGACCTCGACCGCGTACTTCGCGAACGAGAGATAGACGCCGCCGGTCGCGGCCTCGGTGATCACGTCGTAGGTCTTCGCGGGGGCGATGATCGACTCGGTGGTGCCGGCGGTGGCGCGGATGCCGAGGTCGCCGATGACGAACAGGTAGCCGTTGCCGTCGTCGAAGCTGCCTTCGACCGTGTCGAGCGGGTGCGCGTCGCGGTAGGCGCGGGCCGCGTACCCGTCCTGCTGCGCGGCCTCGCTGTCGCCGCGCATCGCCCACACCTCGCCGCCCGAGGAGTAGACGTCGCGCCCGGCGGTCACCACGGACTCGGCCGGGACGGTCATCTGCATGCCGAGGTGGCGGCGCATGTACTCGGTCGACGCCCGCGCGTCGTCCGGCGGGTCGATCTCGACCGCCTCGACCTCGGCGAGCGGGTCGAGGCCCGTCTCGACCACGTCGTAGACGTACGCGGAGCCGCCGGAGAACTGGATGTTCCCGAAGTAGGTGCCGACCACGCCGCGCAGGACGATCTCGTCGCCCACGTTCACGGTCCAGTTGGCGCCCAGCTCCTCGCGGGCGGGCGAACCGGTCAGCGTGCGCAGCGTCGAGAACTTGTTGTTGAAGACGAAGATGCCGTCCGAGGAGTTCGGGTCGCCGTCGGTCGCGTCGGAGCGCTCCTGGATGAAGAAGCCCTTGTTGCCCGACGGGTCGAGGGTCTCCTGGGTGACCACGCCCTGGACGAACACCGTCTGGCCCGCGAGGGGCGAGGCGAAGTTCGTGTCGCCGTCCTCGATCGAGCCCTGGACCGCGCCGATGTGGACGATGTCGGCCTGGGCCTGGGCCTGGGAGGCGAAGAGGAACCCGGAGGCGCCGATGATGACCGCGCCTGCGGCCGCGGCCGCGAGGCGCGCACGCCTGCTGAGGGACTGCACGGGGAAGCTCCAATGCTCTGCCGTCGCCTCGGCGTGTGGCCGGAGGCGGGATGATGGGGCGCTCTTCACTCAACCGCAACACGCGGGCGGGCGCAAGACCTCCAGATGAATTCCTCGTATCATCCCATGTCTCAATTTCGCCACGGCTCCGAACACAAAGGAGGCGGGGCCGCGGGCCCCGCCTCCTCCTCAGTGCGGTCAGTGCCGGCCGTAGCGCGGCGTGTAGTAGTCGGGCACCGTCACGTCGCCGAAGTCCATGTCCGAGGCCATGTAGAAACTCGTGTACTGCGGCTGGTTGTACGTGGTCTGCTGGTTCGCGACGCCGACCCGGTACTGCGGGTCGTGCATCAGCGTGAACAGCTTGTGGTCGGTGACCTCGGTCGAGACGAAGACGCGGATCGCGCTGGAGTCGGCGGTCCGCACCAGCAGCTCCTCGCGCCAGTCGCCGAGCACGTCGGCCACCAGGCCCGGGTTGCCCTTCGTGTAGTTGTTCGTGAGCGTCCCGGCGGCGTCGAGGACGACCCCGTCCTGGTAGTCGCGGATCGTCGTCTCCTCGACCGTGGCGGCGTCCGCGCCGTGCACGAGCTGCGTCGTCAGGTCGGCGTCCCAGCGGATGCTCATGTTGGTGCCGGGCGCCGCCCCCTCGATCGGCTCACCGGTGGCGGTGAACAGGCCTTCGGGATTGCCGGCCTGGTCCGGCGGCAGGCCGGCCCACGCCTCCACGCCCGGGATCGACGGATCGACGTCCCCGACCATGCCGCGCCCGGTGTCGCGGCCGGTGTAGCCGCCCCACAGGACCTCACCCGACTCGGCGTCGCGCATGGCGTAGCCGTACGGCGCCCACGCGCCGCCTTCGAAGACCGAGAAGATCTCCAGCCCTTCGCGATCGGGGTCGAAGTCGCCGACGTGCAGTGCGTCCCCGTGGCCCAGCTTCGCCAGCGCCCCCGGGTTGTTCGAGCCCGCCGGCATCGTCGCGTACGAGGAGTACAGCAGCGAACCGTCGTCGTCGAGCGTCGCCGCCCCGTAGACGATCTCCTGCCTGCCGTCGCCGTCCACGTCGTTGACGCTGAGCGAGTGGTCGCCCTGCGTCGTCAGCGTCCCCCACTCGGGGTCGGGGCCCTCGACGCCGTGGGGCGAGGCGTTGAACGGGTTCGACATCGGGGCGTGCCCCGAGTCAGCCTGCCAGCGCTGCTCCAGGTTCCGGCCGTCCCAGTCGATCGCCGTGATCGTGGTGCGGGTGTAGTAGCCGCGGGCGAAGATCGCCGACGGGTGCTCCCCGTCGAGGTAGGCCACGCCCGACAGGAACCGGTCGACCCGGTTGCCCGGCTCGATGCGGGCCATCGCGTAGTCGCCCCACAGGAGCCCGTCGTCGCCGCGCTCGACCGGGAAGTCGATGGTGTCCATCTCGAGCCCGGTGCGGCCGTTGAAGACCGTGAGGTACTCCGGGCCGTCCAGGATGAAGCCCTCGAAGTTCCGCAGCTGGTTCCTCGCCGAACGGCTCGGCGCGTACACGTCGATGAAGTAGTCGGCGAGCGTCTCGGCGTCCTCCTGCGACAGCGGGTAGGCGAAGTCGAACTGCGCGTCGGCGCCGAGTGCGGCCTCGATCGTCGCGGGCCAGTCACCGTTCACGACCTCGGGGTGCTGGTCCCATCCCCGGAACATCTCGACCAGGTGGTCGTAGTAGCCGGCCGCCGAGAGCCGGTAGTCGTCCTCGTGCGTGACGCCGGCGCGGCGGTCGTCGCGGGGCAGGGTGATGTACTCCTCCTTGCCCTTCACGTACGAGGTGACCTTGGTACCCGGGGCGGTCTTGAGCATGACCTCGGAGATGCCGTCCCCGTCGAAGTCGTAGACGTCGAACTGGGTGTAGTGGGCCCCGGCCCGGATGTTCACGCCCAGGTCGATCCGCCAGAGCAGGTCGCCTTCCTGGGTATAGGCGTCGAGGTAGACCGGGCCGGTGTAGCCGACCTGCGAGACGTCCTTCGAGTTCGAGGGGTCCCACTTGACCACGTACTCGTAGTCCCCGTCCCCGTCGAGGTCGCCGGGGCTGATGTCGTTGGCGCGGTACGTGTACGCATCCCCCTTGGGGGTGACGCCGTCCGCGGGGCGCTGCAGCGGGATGTCCAGGTACCCCTCGGACCAGGGCGAGACCGTCTCGGACGCCTCGTCCGGCCCGCGCTTGACCGCGACGACCTTGTACTCGGCCCCGCCGTCTCCGCTCGTGTCCAGGAAGTTGGTGGAATCGGTGACCGTGGCGATCTTCTTGCCGTCGCGGTAGACCTTGAAAGTCGCGCCCTCAAGACCTGAATCGTTATAACCGGTCACCTCATCGGCGAGCAGCCGCCAGCTCAGGAAAACGCCCTCAGGCGTCACCGCCGCGACGAGCCCACGGTCCAGGTGCTCGAGCTGTATCTCATCGTCATGACCGCGATCACCATGCGCAGCGGCCGTGAACCCGGCACCGGCCAGCACTCCGACCAGCGACACCGCCACAGCCCTGCGAAATCTACTCGGGGGATTCATCGAAGGGGCTCCTCCTATGAGGCCGGGCGCAAACCGAGGGGGCGCGCTCGCGAACCTCAATTGAAACGATTTAACGCATCGAAAACTATCAACATCACCCCGCCCTGTCAAGATCCCCCGCTCCCGAACCCACTCCGTGACCCCGCCCACCAGCCCCACCCCACCACACACCCACCCAACGCAATCCGGTACAGTTACCCCTCGTCCCGGTCGATTAGCTCAGCGGGAGAGCACTCGCTTCACACGCGAGGGGTCACTGGTTCGATCCCAGTATCGACCACCAGCAAAAAGCCCCGGCCACATGAGCCGGGGCTTTCGCGTCAGAGCCAAATCCAGAGCCAATCGGCCTCTTACTTCGGCTCTTCCAGAGTCTCGCCGAACACGCCTTCGAGCAGTTCAACGCCCTTGGTGATGACCGGCCGGAGCTTGACCGTGTCCCCCCGCGTGCCGAAGACATAGACGATGCCCTCGTGCTCATGGCCGTTTCGCTCGCGGGATTCGATCTGGGCGCGCCGGTAGTAACGCTCGGACGATTGCGGCTTCCATCAGGGTTGGTGCCCAAGGAGATCGAGCCGACGTAGCAGCCCTTGGACTCGTCCCAGTAGATCGAGCCGTCACCCCGGCGGGCCTGTTCGCGCGGTTTCTTGGCGTCAGCCACAGCGCACCGCCTCGCACAGCCCCTCATCGAGAAACGCGTCCAGGTCCTTGATGTCAAACCGGACGTACTTGCCGACCTTGCGGTACCGGATGCGCTTTTCGGCAACCAGGCGGCGGATGAACCGCACCGGGACGGACATGTAGGCGGCGGCGTCCTCGACGCCGATCACTCGGGGGCTCATCGGTTGCGGTCCTTTCTGTTGTCGCGGTAGAGCTTTCGTTCAAGCAGGGTCTCGGCGATGGCTTGGGCGTATTCGCGTTCGGCGTCGGTGTCGTGGCCGAAGGCGACCGCTTCCCAGTCGTTGACGACGAGCACGTCGGCCTCGCCGACGCCGAGCGCGTCGAGGGTTTCGGCGAGGCGGAACCGGGCCCGGATGTTGCGCAGCTTCCCGAGGGTGGTCGACCAGGCGCGGGACTTGGTCAGGAAGTGGCCCCGGAAGCCGAGCATGGAGGAGGCCGCCACTAATCTCGGTGGAGAGGGGTCGTGCAGCCGCCAAGCTGCCGGCTCGTCCTCCGGTCCACCTCCGCGCCAACGGAGGTGGACCGACGCTCCAGGGTCTGTCGCTACTGTGGATCGTGGGCAGGACTCCGCGCCTGCGGGGCAGACCCTCGCACTGGAGAACCCCAGATACCCTTGGCGGGCTCATCCCCGCGGGTGCGGGGCAGACCGGTTCGCGGTCCCTTCGTCGTCGTCGGTCGGCGGCTCATCCCCGCGCGGGCGGGGCGCACCTCAAAGCAGTCATGACCGAAGTGGCCGGCCGCCGGCTCATCCCCGCGCGGGCGGGGCGCACACTTGACTACCAAGGGTTTAACCGCCTTGGACTCGTTCGTCAGATCAGTCACCACTATAGACTTTCGACACCGAATCCGCCTCCAGCGTCGGCGGCCGAGGAGTCGCCCGCGTTCGGAACAGCCGCTGACAACGCGCCCATTGGCCATGCTTACTACTGGGGGTTACTCGTGGTTACTCTCCGCTCGACCATGCCACTGGCGGGGAGGACCGATCGTCCTCCCCGCTGCAAGGCCTGCGGCCTGAGCCTTCAGACGGCACAGCATTCGCTTCATCAGCCATCCGCTGAGATTTGCGCCGACACCTCGATACCATCGTTGTCATAGACCTGCTGGAGCGTAGATCCGCTCAATCTCCCGAAGAAATCCCTGCTCATGGTTCGACCCGCACGCCTCACCGAGGCGCCTCAAGAACAGCTCTAACTTGGGGCAGAGCCACTTGCTTGCAGCAATCGGTAGATCGTTTTGCGGCTGACGCCGAACTCGGCGACGAGCTGCATCCTCGGCACTCCGGCCCGAGCAGCGGTCAAGAGCCGTTCCAGCTCGTCGATGTCAAGGCGGTCGCGAACGGCGCGTGGGTGCCGTTGCGCGGAGCCAGTGCGAGTTGGGACAATTGAGTTACGGGTTCGGGTCGGTCGTCGACTGATACGGCATCGATTAGGCCTCTCAGGCGAATCAGCGAGGCTTTGACCTGCGGTGATGAGTTGTAGTAGGACCCAGTAAGGTCCACCACTGGTTTTGTGAATGCTTGTTATCGCTCGTGACTGGCTCTGAACGGTCACAGGTGGGTAGTTCGCCCGCCTCGCATCCAGACTGCGCCTCAACCGTTCGAGGGTTCTCACCACCTAAGCCTTGCGGCAGCGGCATCAACACCGAGGAGTAAGCCCGATTTGATCGACCGGGCTTGGATGGCGGGCCGACTACCCTGTTGGGGGTTGTCTCGTCTCCGTATGCTGAGCGGCGATCCCAAAGCCGAACGGGGAGACGACCGAATGCCCGCGAACGCCTTGATCGCCATTGATTTCGGGACCTCCAACACCGTGGCCGTCCTGCGCCAGGCCGGGTCCGCCGACCGTCCGCTGTTGTTCGGCGGATCGCCGGTCATGCCCTCGGCGGTGTATTTCGACGACGGGCGGTTCCACACCGGGCGGGAGGCCGTACGGATGGCCCAGCTCGACCCTGCCTCCTTCGAACCCCATCCCAAGCAGCACGTCGGCGACAACCTCATCCTGCTCGGGCACCAGGAGCTTCCGGCGGTCGACCTGGTGGCGGTCGTCCTCGCCCGAGTGCGGCAGGCGGCCGTAGAGGTCGTCGGCGAATCACTTCCGGCGGTCCTGACCCACCCGGCCCAATGGGGCCCGCACCGCATCGAGGTCCTGGAGCGGGCCGCGGCCGCGGCTGGCCTGGACGTTGTCCGCCTCGTCGCCGAGCCTGTGGCCGCCGCATACCGGTTCGCTCAGGTCGAGACCGTAGCGACCACCGCTGGTCCCATTGGAGTCTTCGACCTCGGCGGTGGCACCTTCGACATAGCGGTGCTGCGACGTGACCGGACCGGGCGGTTCGCCGTCGCCGCGCAGGGCGGCCAGGCGAACCTCGGCGGCGTGGACCTCGACCAGGCGATCGTGGCCCACCTCGGCGGCCTGATCGAGCAGCGCCATCCCGAACTGTGGCAGCGCATCAGCCGGCCCGAAACGGCCGCCGACCGCCGCGCCCACCGCCAGTTCCGCGACGACGTCCGCGAGGCCAAAGAGATGCTGTCGCAGTCGCCGATGGCCCCCATCGCGCTCCCCGGCCTTGACACTGCGCTGCACTTGACCAGGGATGAGGTCGAGCACCTCGCTGCCCCGCTGGTCGAGGCGGCCGTGGCGCTGACCGGGCGTGTCATCGGCGAGGCGGGATGCGCGCCGTCCGACCTGGCCGGGCTGTTCCTCGTCGGCGGCGCGAGCCGCATGCCACTGGTCGGACGGATGCTCCACCAGCGGCTCCAGGTTCCCCCCACCGTGCTCGAGCAGCCCGAGCTGGCGGTCGCCCAGGGCGCACTCGACGCGGCCGAACAGTCAGCCGCGCCTGAGCCGGAACCGGAACCGGAACCGGAACCGGTGAGTCGACCCGAGCCGGAACCGTACGCGCCCTCCGATCCGGCGCCCGGCGCGTCCCTGCCGCCGGTGTCGGTGCTGCCGCCTCCGGCTCCTCGGCGGCCCTCGAGGACGTCGACGTTCGCCGCCGGGCTCGGCGCGTTCCTGGTCCTGGCCGACTTCACGACCATGGTCGTCGCCGCGCCCACGATCGGTCGAGATCTCGGCGCCTCCGTCACCGCCTTGGGATTGACGGTCGGCAGCTACTCGCTGGTGTCAGCAATGCTGCTGTTGGCGGCCGGGGTTTTGGCCGATAGGTGGGGCTCGAAGCGGATCTACCTGGTCGGTCTGACCGGGTATTGCGCCACCTCTCTCGTCTGCTGGATGGCTCCCGGCATTGACGAACTGCTGGCGGGGCGCGTTCTCCAAGGAGCAGCCGCGGCGGTGGTCCTCGCGCCGTCGATAGCTCTGCTAAACCGCGCCCGCCACGGCGAAGGTCGCGCCTCTACCTTCGGAGTCTGGGGTGCGATCGCCGCGGTCGCAGCCGTGATCGGACTGGTTCTGGCCAGAACGCTGACCGCTCCGAGTTTGCGGACGGTCGTCCTCATCGTGGCGGCCGCTGCGCTGGTAATCGCACCTTCGATGGTTCTGCTAAACCGTGCTCGACGCGACAGGGACCGACCCTCGGCCTTCGGAGTTTGGGGTGCGGTTGCGATTGCCGCCGCCGCGACTGGGCCGATCCTGGGAGGATTGTTGACCTGGTTTCTGGGCTGGAGAAGCATCTTCTTCCTCGAAGCCCTGACTGGAGTCTTCGCGATCAGTCTGAGTGCCATCATGCTGACGGAAACACGGTACGCCGGACAAAGCCGAATCGATCTGCGGGTGCTGCGCTATCCCGGTTTCAGCGGGCCATGCTCGCCACGCTCCTGATATCGACCGCCGCCTTCGGTGCCCTCTTGTACACCTCGATATGGATCCAATCGGACGATGTCGGCTTGGGTCCTAGCGCGGATCTCCCTCTGTGGGGAGCCCTGGCGCTGATGCCGATGGCTGTGGCTGCCCTTGTCGCTTCGGCAGTCCTCGCGAGGGTGGCCCGCAAGTTCGCGCCATGGGTCGGGATCGGTCTGGGGCTGGTCCTCATTGGCGTCGGCGGCTTCTTGCAGACCGATCTGCCGGCCAACGATTGGCGAACCAGCGTCCCAGGCCTCCTCGTATCCGGGATCGGTGTGGGCCTATGCGTTCCCGCGCTCAACGCGGCCGCCTCCGCGGCCGTCCCAAAAGAGCAAAGCGTTTCCGCGGCACGGGCCCTCAACGCATCCAGTCAATTCGGTCTTGTGCTCGGCATCGCAGTCATGGGCACCGTCTTCACTCGCAGCTCGGCCTCCTCCGAAGGTATCGTGAGCGCCCTGAACAGCACTATGGCCATAGCCGGTTCGATCGCGCTGATTGGCGCGATCCCCGCCGCCCTCCTGGCCTCGCGATCCCGCCAGCTCCCGAAAGCTCAAAACAATCCGACCTCGGCCGTGGCCCGACCCGGTCACTGAGACAGGCGAGCGCCTCGGCCCGCTCGTCGAATTCGTCTAGACTGCAGGAAAGATCTTGGGCAGCTGCGGAAGCACACATAATGCAACCGGTGCAGCCGACCTACTGTGGCAGGCCTTCAACCGTTAGTGCTGCACCTCAACTTGCCCGATTCCGGAGAACGGCTCCGGCGGCTCGAGCCCTCGCGACAAGACGCTTGACGCTGCGGTCGCTGATGCCATTCTGGACCGCGAGGACCTTCTGCGGTGTACCACCGCCGTACGCGATGACGATGGCTTTGCGCTGCGCAGCCGTGAGTCGCCGATCGAGCGGGCGCGGCGGCGCGGACGACGCGTCGTTGAGGACGGGACCGCGGTCAAGACGCGGCTTACACGTGAGGCCTGAATTCGAGATACACGACTCGGCGGGCTCCGCGAGGCGTCTAGGCAGCGTTTGAGAACTGAGGGAGCCTCCAGTTAGTTTTGTTGTGTCGCAACGAAACTCAATACGGGAGGCTCCGGGTGTCTAGCGTACCGGCCCCTGCCATGCTCACCGACAATCAGTGGCGTCACCTCAGCCGCCGGCTCCCGCCCCGACCGGCCGACCGATCACCAGATCGCGCCGGACCCTGGTCGACGCGATCGCCTGGCGGGTGCGGACCGGTGCTCCCTGGCGATTCCTCCCGGCCGGCTTCGGCCCCTGGCAGACGGCGTACCGGCTGTTCCGCACCTGACAGACCGAGGGCATCTGGCCCATCATCGTCAAGGCGATCTGGACCTTCCTCGACGCCGCCGAGCGCCTGACCCGGACGGTCAGCGTCGATTCCACCACCGTGCGCGCCCACCACGCCGCGGCCGGCGCCGGGCCCCGACCGGTCCCCGGCGAGCCCGAAGACCATGCACTGGGCCGCTCCAGGGGAGGCTGGACCACGAAGATTCACCTCGCCGCCGACACCAGCCAGACCGTGCTGAGCTTCAAACTCACCGCCGGGCAAGGAGCCGACTCGCCTCAACTCGCACCCGTGCTCGATCGAATCAGCGTGCCCCGCCCCGGTCCGGGCCGACCCCGCACCAGACCCGATCGGGTCCTGGCCAACAAGGGCTACCCGTCACGGGCCAACCGCGCCTACCTGCGCCGCCGCCACATCGAGGCGGTGATCCCCGACCGGCACGACCAGCGAAGGAACCGCAAGGCCAAAGGACGCCTCGGCGGACGGCCCCCAGCCCTTGACCGGGAAGCCTACAAGCAGCGCAACACCGTCGAGCGCGCCATCGGCCGCCTCAAGCGCTACCGGGCCATCTCGACCCGCTACGACAAACTCGCCGTCCGCTACGAAGCGACCATCCACATCGCGATCACCCCGGACCGGAAACCCGACTTCTCAAACGCTGCCTAGCCCCGACGCCGATCGCGAGTTCGGGTCGATCGAGAGTCGCGCCGCTCCATACCGACGGAGAGGATGCGGCACCGGTTTCGGTGCCGCCCCGTCTCGCCGGATCAGTGGGCAACGGTAATGCGGGCCTGCGGAAAGGAGTTGTTCTCGATTTGGTCGATGACAGCTGATGCGAAGTCGGCGATGGTGATGCGGCTGTCGCCGTTGCTGTCGGTAATGGGGGTGTCGCGGGCCTCGGTTCGGTATGCGCCGGTCTTTTCACCGGGGACCAGGTACATCGGAGGCGGGCTGACGTAGGTCCACTGGACGGGGGTGTCGGCTGCGCGGAGGGCGTCGAGCGCGCGGGCCTGGTCGGTCGCGGTGTCGCGGTACTGCTCGGGAAACTGGGGTGTGTCCAGGTATCGCCGGCCGGGGGCGGCTTCGAGGCTGGCGCCGCCGCCGACGAACACCAGCCGGTCGACGCCGGCCTTGGGCAGGGCCTCGAGGAGCGCGGCGGCTCCCTTGGAGACGGTGCGGTCGGGGCCCTTCACGGCGGCGATGACGGCGTCGTGGCCGTTGGCGGCTGCGGCGACGGCGGCGGGGTCGGTGATGTCGGCATCGCGGCTGCCGAGGGCGGTGACGAGGTGTCCGCGCGCTGCGGCTTCGGCGGCGATGGCGCTTCCGAGGTTGCCGGAGGCGCCGAACAGGGCGATCTTCTGCGGTTTCACGTTGTGCCCCTTGATGGTCCGGTCGAGGAATGCGGTCATGAGCGGCACGATGCGGTGCAACTGGTCTTCGAGCGCGAAGTGCCCGGTGTCGAGCAGGTGCACCTCGGCGTCGGGCAGGTCGCCGCGGTAGGCGAGGGCGCCGCTCTCGGGGAAGAACATGTCGCGGCGGCCCCAGAGGATGAGCGTCGGCGGCTGGTGGCGGGCGAGCCAGGCCTGCCATTCGGGGTAGCGCTCGACGTTCGACCGGTAGTCGAAGGCGAGCGCGGCTTGGGCGTCGCCGCGTCCGGGGAGGTCGAGGAAGTGCTGGTCGAGGGTCCAGCCGTCGGGGGCGATCAGCGTGGGGTCGTCGGTGCCGCCTTCGTATTGGCCGCGGGTGGATTCGAGGGAGAACAGACCGCGGACGGTCGCCTCGGCACCGGGCTGGTCGGGGCGGAGCGCGATGAAGTCGCGGGCGAGGGGTGAGAGGCCTTCGGCGTAGGCGTTGGCGTTCTGGATGACCAGTGCGGTCACGCGCTCGGGGTGACGCTGCGCGATGCGGAGGCCGACGGGGCCGCCGAAGTCGAACATGTAGAGCGCGAAGCGTTCGAGGCCGAGGTCGAGCAGGAGCCGTTCGACGATGCGGGCGAGGTTGTCGAAGGTGTAGACGAAGTCGGCCGGCGCTTCGGTGTGCCCGAAGCCCGGGTAGTCGGGGGCGATGACGCGGTAGCGGTCGCCGACGGCGTCGATGAGGCGGGCGAACTGGTGCGAGGCGGAGGGGAAGCCGTGCAGGAGCACGAGAGCGGGGGCGTCGGAGCCGGGGTCGGTCTCGCGGTAGAAGACCCGGACGCCGTCGATGTCGCGGTGGCGGTGGTGGATCTGGGGAATGCCGCTCATGATTCACATGCCTTCTTCAGTGGTTTATGCGTTAGCCAAACGCTAGCACGCGACTAATGGAAGATTCAATAGAGTTGCCATTAGAGACACGCGGCGACACGACTCTTCGGTTACGGCCCCTATCGTCGGCGGCCGCCCCTGCCGACGCGGTGGAACGTCGACCGATCGGTAAGGGCGGCAATACGGTCCGCCGGAGAAATCCGACAAACCGGTTTGGACTCACCGGTTGGCGAGTTCGCGGAGGTCGGCGGCGAATCGGTCGGGACGGAGGAGGCGTGGTGCCTGCCTTCGGCGCCGCCGACGGCATGGCCGAGTTCCTGGTCGCCAGGAGGACGGAGCAGTGATCGGCTACCTTCTGACCGCTCGGGTGCCGACCATGTTCGCCGGCGGAACGCTGCTGCATATCTTGAAACTCGCCGTCGACGAGTCCCGCAGAGGAAGTGCTCCGCCGAGCATGCTCAGGTGATATTCGCTGGTGCCGTTGGCGTCCTCGCGGAGGTCAGTGACGAGGCAGCGGGGAGAGGCGTGCGACGACTCGCCGCAGTACTGCCTCTTCGGTGGCATCCAGGTCGGCGGTCAGCTCGGCGTCGATCGCCGCGGCCAGTTGGCCGCAGGTTTCGAGGAGCGATGTCCCGGCGTCGGTGAGGGCGAGAACCTGGCGGCGGCGGTCGTCCGGGTCGCGCCGTCGAGTGACCGCGCCGAGGGCTTCCAACCGGTCGACCAGTGCGACGATCAAGCTCGGCGCAACCCCCATCAGCTTGGCGATCTGCACCTGGGAGTCGGCAGCGCCTGCCGCCAGGATCGCGAGCACCCCGACCTGCTTGGGCTTCAGGTCGTGCGGCGCGATCGCGGCGGCGAAGCGGTCCGTGACCACAGCTCCGAGGGTTCCGAGTCCGAACGTGAGCGTCGCCGTCAGAGGAGTGCCTTGCTTCGTCATGACCGTCATGCTACTTTCTCTAAATGATTCAGAGTGTGAATGATTCAGGTCGTGTCGTTTCTGTCGGCAGTCGCCTCCACTCGAGTGTCCTGTGGGCGAACCTGGTCCTCGGCCTCGGAACCGCCGCCGCCGCAACCCTGATGCTGGTGCGCCCCGAGCTGATGGTCAGCGGCGGCGACACGTCCAGGTTGTACGCGATCGCCCATGCGGCACGGGCGATCCCGTTCGGCCTGGCGATCGCCGCCCTCATCGGACTGCGGCGTCGGCAGGGCCTCGCCCCGCTACTCGCGGTCGGCGCCGCAGCCCAGCTCGGCGACATCGTGATCGCCGCCGCGACCGCGAATCCGGGCATGGCCTTCGGCGCTGCGCTCTGCGCCGCAGGGCACCTGTGGGGCCTGCTGCTCCTGAGCCGCGCGGTCGGACCCGGTCTCACCGTGCGCGATCGGATCGATGGCGCAACACCGGCGCCTCCTCCGCGAGTGTCAAGCTGAGCGCGAGGGCGCCCACATATATAAACGAACAGTCAGTTATAATCGATCGCATGAGCACAGAACGCCCTCTCACCGGCCGGGTCGCCCTCGTCGCCGGCGCCACCCGCGGCTGTGGCCGCGCGATCGCCGTCGAGCTCGGAGCGCTCGGAGCCACCGTCTACTGCAGCGGCCGCACCACGCGCGACGAGCGCTCCGAGATGGACCGGCCGGAGACGATCGAAGGCACCGCCGAGCAGGTCGACGCGGCAGGCGGGACCGGGATCCCCGTCCGCTGCGACCACGCCGATCCAGCGGACGTCAAGGCGCTGACGGACCGCATCCGCACCGAGCACGGCCGCCTCGACGTGCTCGTCAACAACGTCTGGGGCGGCGACCCGTTCACCCGCTGGGTCAAGGGCGTGTGGGAGCACCCGCTCGAGGACACGCTGCGGATCGTGCGCAACGGGATCGAGACGCATCTCATCACCGCGCACTATGCGCTCCCACTGCTGATCGAGACCGGAGACGGACTGGTCGTGGAGGTCGGCGACGGCAAGGCCGGCGTCCCGTTCCGCGGCGTCGTCGCCTACGACCACGTCAAGGAAGCGGTCGTGCGGCTCGGCTACTCGCTGGCGGCCGAGCTGCGCCCGCACGGCGCGACCGCACTGTCGGTGACCCCCGGCTTCCTGCGATCCGAGGCGATGCTCGAGCACTTCGGCGTCACGGAGGCGACCTGGCGCGACGCCTCCGACGCCCACGGCGGCTACTTCCGCTACTCCGAGACCCCGCACCTGCTCGGCCGCGGGGTCGCGGCGCTCGCCGCCGACCCCGAGCGGGCCCGTTTCGCCGGACAGTGCCTCGGCTCGTGGGATCTCATGCACACCTACGGCTTCTCCGACGCGGACGGCGAGCGCCCGGACTGGGGCGTGGTCGACGCGGAGGCGCGCCTGGCCGACGCCGAAGCCGCACAACCCGGCGCCGAATAAATGCCACGTCCGCGCACCGTCTCCGACGACGACGTCCTGGACGGCGTCCTCGCCCTCGCCCACCGAGTCGGCCCGGCCAAACTCACGCTCGCCGCCGCGGCCCGCGAGGTCGGCCTCTCCCCCGCCACGCTGATCCAGCGCTACGGCACCAAGCACGAGCTGCTGCTCGCCGCCGACCGCCGCGGCGTGGAGCGGTGGGTCACCCCGGTCGAGGAGGCCGAGCACCCCTCGCCACTGGACCGGGTCGTCGAGGGCCTGGTCGGCGCCGTCGACCCGGACATGACGCCGGAAGCGATGGCCAACTCGGTGGCCATGCTGCAGCTCGATCTCGTCGAACCCGACTTCCACGCGGCGACGCTGAGCGGAGCGCGGCGGCTGCGCGCAGCCCTCGAGCGCCATCTGCAGGCGGCCGCAGACGCCGGCGAGCTGCGCGAGGGCATCGAGATCGCCGCGCTCGCCAAGCTCGTCGAGACCGCCTACCACGGCTCGATGATCGGCTGGGCACTGCACCGCGAGGGCTCCCTCCCCGCGTGGATGCGCCAGCAGATCGAGGCCGTGCTCGCCCCGCTGCGGACCTAGACGGGATCGAGCAGCCGCGCCTTCTCGCAGCGGACTGCCCTTGCCAGCGAGGGGTTCACGTGACGGCGCGGACCCCTCGCGGTCGGCCCGGGTCAGCAACGGGCGAGCCGACCAGCCCGGCGATGACGCTGAGGGCGGCGCAGATGCCGAGGACGCGCAGCACGGACCACTTCAGAGCGAAGACGAGCGCGAAGACGGAGATGGCGAGGGCGATCGGTTGGACGCGGCGGTGTTCGACCGCCAGGGAGCCCGCGTACTACTATCTTTAATAGTAGTACGATCGCGACGGGCCGGCCGACGTGTTCCGGGCCGGGGTACCAGTGGCCGTCGTTGGGCGCGGCGGCCCGAATCCGGGGGGATTCGCCCGGCGTCGGATGTCGGTCGGCCTCTACCTGACCGTTCCTGTGAAGGGACTTGGCGACTGCGGGGCGAACGGTCTGCGGCGCCGGGGGCCGCTCAGGGTTCGGCCGGGAACGCGCGCGCGAAGGCGAGCACCGCGGCTCGCTCCGTCCCGTCGTCGGGGATCTCGCGGCGGCGCCAGCGCAGCAGCAGCGCCTCGAGTTCGCGGCCGAACTCCTCGAGTTCGGCCGGATCGAGCCGCAGCCAGACGTGCGCGGCGAACGCGGCGTCGCTCCACGGCTGGTCGGCGGAGGCGAGGAACTGCCGGGCCCGCTCGGTGTCGCGTTGCAGCAGCACCAGATCGGCCGCGGTCGCGGCGGTCTCGGCGGCCGGGCGCCCCGTGTCAGTGCCGGGTCGCCACCGCAGCCCGCGGGTCACCAGTCGCCAGCGGCGCTTCCGGCGGTCGCCTTCGGCCGCGGCCGGCTCGACCAGGCCCGCGTCGACCATGACCTTGAGATGGTGGGAGACGCTGCCGGTGGCCAGCGCGAGTGCCTGCGCCAGTTCCGTGGTGGTCGAAGGCCCGTGGACGGTCAGCGCGTCGAGGAGGCGGGACCGGTCAGGGTGGGCGAGGCAGGCCAGCGCCTGCACGTCGTCGATCTGCCGCACGTCACCGGGCTCACCGTCTCTCATGCAAGCCATCTTAGCAAGCATATTTGCGCAAATCTGCTTGCGGACATATGCTGGTGCCTTCCGAGACCACCCCCTGACGGAGGCCACCGATGCAATACGCGCCGCTCGGGCGCACGGGCATGACCGTGTCGCGATACGCGTTGGGCACCATGATGTTCGGCAGCGTCGGCAACACCGACCACGACGAGTGCGTCAAGATCGTCCACACCGCCCTGGAAGCGGGGATCAACTTCGTCGACACCGCCGACATGTACAGCACCGGCGAATCCGAGCGCATCGTGGGAAAGGCGCTGCGCGGCCGGCGGGAGGCGGTGATCCTGGCGACCAAGGGCCACTTCGGTCTCGAGGAGGGACTGAACCGGAGCGGCAACTCCCGACGCCACCTGCTGAACGCCGTGAACGCGAGTCTGCGGCGACTCGGGACGGACTGGATCGACCTGTATCAGGTCCACCGCCCCGATTGGAGCACCGACCTGGAGGAGACGCTCGGCGTGCTCACCGATCTGGTGCGCGAGGGGAAGATCCGGGCCTTCGGCTGCTCGACGTTCCCCGCCCATGAGCTCGTCGAGAGCCACCGGGTCGCCGAGACCCGCGGGCTGATGCGGTTCCGCACCGAGCAGCCGCCGTACAACCTTCTCGCGCGCGGGATCGAGCGCGACGTCCTGCCGGTGGCGGAACGGTGGGGCATGGGCGTGCTCACTTGGAGTCCCTTGGGGTTCGGGTTCCTCACCGGCCACCACCGCACCGGAGCGGCGGCCTCGGCCCGCGCCAGATTGCGCCCGGCCTGGTTCGATCCCGAGAACCCGCAGGTCGCCCGCAAACTCGCCGTCGCCGAGGAACTGGCTCAAGTCGCCGACGACCTCGGCCGCCCGCTGCCCGCGCTCGCGACCGCGTTCCCGCTCGCCCATCGCGCGGTGACCTCGGTGATCACCGGCGTGCGCACGCTCGAGCAGCTCCGCGCGACCTTGGAGCACGTCGACCTGGTGCTCGACGATGCCGTCCTCGACCGCCTGGATGCCATCGTCCCGCCGGGTACCGACGTCTACGATCCCCAGTCGCCGATGCCCCTCCCCTGGCTCACGGACCCTGCACTGCGACGGCGGACCGCACCGACCGGCTGACCCGCCGCCACCGGCGGCACCGCCGGCGCGGGCCTGCGCCCGCAGGCGCGGCCGCTAATGGCGATCAACTGGCTGCCGACGGTGACCGGCGTTAGGGTGGCGATGTCTCGGCGGTGCCGGAAAAACTTTTGGGAACGCTGTCGATCTGCGGCCGGCCGTTCGACGTAAAGGTGTCAAGCGAGCACGACCCATGGAGGGACAGCAATGGCGCAGTACGCGATCCTCATCTACGCGAAGGCCGACGTCGAAGAGGGCGAGGTCGTGCCCGGGGCACGGGAGGCCCACGACCGGCACTTCGAGGACATGGTCCAGTCGGGTGCCCTGGTCGCGGCCTTCGCGCTGCACCCCGCCGACACCGCCACCGCCGTCCGCGGCGACACGGTGACCGACGGCCCGTTCATCGACGCCAAGGAGGTCGTCGCCGGCGTCGCCGTCATCGAGGCACCGGACCTGGACGCCGCTTTGGCGATCGCCCAGGCGAACCCCGCCGCCCAGCAAGGCGGCGGCGTCGAGGTCCGGCCGGTCGAAGGCGGCTACATCGCGGATCGGCCCGCCGCGGCATGACGCACGCGGAAGCCGCCGTCGAAGCGGCGGTAGCGGACGCGCACCGTCGCGGCTGGGCGCAGGTGCTCGCCGCGACGGTGCGCGTCACCCGCGACTTCGACCTGGCCGAGGAGTGCGTGCAGGAGGCCTACGCCGCGGCCCTGGCAGGCTGGGGCCGCGACGGGATCCCGGACAACCCCCTCGCCTGGCTCACCACCACGGCCAAGCGCCGCGCCCTGGATGCGGTGCGGCGCACGCATACGCTGCGCTCCAAGCTCCCCCTCCTGGTCGAACCCCTGGAGACCGGCGGCGCACCCGCGGACGACGAGCCGGACTCCCTCGACCCGGAGCACGCGGTGGCGGACGAGCGGCTGCGGCTGGTCTTCCTGTGCTGCCACCCCGCGCTGGCGCAGGAGGCGCAGTCGGCGCTGACGCTGCGGCTGGTGTGCGGACTGCCCACCGCCGACATCGCGCGGGCGCTGCTGGTGTCGGAGCCGACGCTCGCCGCACGGATCACACGGGCCAAGAGAAAGATCGCGACCGCGCGGATTCCCTTCAGGCTTCCGGCCGCGGCGGAACTCCCGGACCGGCTGCACGCGGTCCTCGGCGTGATCCATCTGCTGTTCACCGCCGGGCACACCGCCCCGTCGGGTGCGCCGCTGACGCGCCCGGACCTGGTGGCACAGGCGATGCGGCTTGCCCGGATGCTGCGGGAGCTCATGCCCGACGAGCGAGAGGTCCGCGGACTCCTCGCCCTGCTGCTGGTCACCGACGCCCGGAGGGAGACCCGCGTCGACGCCGACGGCCGCCTGCTGCTGCTCGAAGACCAGGACCGGTCGCTGTGGGACCGCGCGGCACTGGCCGAGGGGCACGACCTGATCGCGGGCGCGCTGCGCGGCGGTCGGCCGGGGCGCTACCTGCTCCAGGCGGCGATCGCCTCGCTCTACGCTGAAGCGCCCTCGTACGAGCAGACGGACTGGCCGCAGATCGTGGCCCTCTACGACGCCCTACTGAGGGCATGGCCCTCCCCGGTGGTGGCGCTCAACCGCGCGGTGGCGGACTCGATGGTCTCCGGGCCGACGCAGGCACTGCAAGCCGTTACGGAGCTGGAGCAGGACGGCCGTCTCGCCAGGTACCAGTACCTGCCGGCGGTCAAAGCGGACCTGCTGCGCCGACTCGGCCGCTCCCAGGAGGCCGCGGTCGCCTACCGGCAGGCGTTGGACCTGACCGGGAACGACACCGAGCGCGCATTCCTGGAAGCACGCCTCGCCGACCTGCCGCAAGCCCGGTAGGCCGGCACCTCGCCGCAGTTCCACCGGCGGCCTAGGAGTTCGTCCGGCACTCGGGCGCCGAAGCCGCTCAATGGGGTGCGTCCCCTCCGCCTTGGGCGATTCGCCGAGCTGTTCTCGCCCGCGCCAGCAGCCGCCCCGCCGCGCGGTGCGGCGGGGCCGTCGCTAACCGCTGTAAGCCGAGCACGACGATGTCGTCATGCCGGCACGACGAAGGTCGTCACGCTCTCGGGAGGGAGCGATGCGGTGAAGGCGTTGCCTCTCCCCCAGACGGCGGGCTGCTCGGCGAGGTTCCGCGTCGCGTCGGTGAGCCACTGCCGCGCCTTGCGGACCGCGCGGCCCTTCACCGCGAACGACTGGCTCGCCGATTCGGTGGTCGTGTTGACGGCGACGATGACGAGCGTGCCGTCGTCGCCGGCGTACGCCGAGGTGAGGATGCCGGTCTGCGGCTCCTTCGGGGCTTCGACGCGGTGGTGGCCGGGGCGCACGAACTTCGAGAAGTGCGCCAGCATGCAGCCCCGCTTGCTGATCGCGCCGTCTTCGAGGAGGGGCCCGTAGAAGCGGCGGATGTACCACCAGACGTACGCCTGGAACTCGGCGTCGACCATCGCGTGGTGCACGTGCTCGGCGACCCGGAGGGCCTCGGGCCAGAGGTTCGCCGAGCTCGAGCTGTTCGGGTAGTAGACCTCCGTCATCCACAGCTCCTTGTCCGCGCCGTTCTCCTCGAAGAGCGGGTACGGGAAGTCCTCGACCGAGGTGCCGTAGAGGTGCGCGCCGAGGATGTCGAGGTTCGCGAGCGCCTCGGGGTCTTCGAGGATCGGATCCGAGACGCGCTTCACGTACTGGAAGGACTCCGGTGCGATGATGCGGCAGTCGATCCTCCCGGCGAACTCGGCGAGGAAGCGGTTCATCTCGTCGGTGGTCCACCAGGTCCACTCGTGCGCGTAGTCGGGCTCGTTCTGGACCGAGATCCCGTACAGCTCGACGCCGTTGTCGCGCATGTGGTGCACGAAGCCGTTCAAGTGGTCCGCGTATGCGCCGTACGCGTCGTGGCGCAGACGGCGGGCCTCGCCGGGCGGGGTGTACGCCGCGGCCATGAGGTAGTCGAGGTCCGGCCCGCCCTCGCCGGTCGCGACGACCGTCACCGGCCACTGGCCGGGCGTCATCTGGGCCTGGACCGACTTCCAGGCCCAGGTGCCCGCGTCGGTGCGAGGGAAGAGCACGCCTTCGGCGACCGCGACGCCCGCCACGTGGACGTCGGCGTGCACGTCTCCCGAGGGCGCCGAGTACCTGAACGCGAGGTTCTTGGTGCCGGCCGAGCCGATGACGACGCCGTCGAACTGGACGCTCGCTCCGGCGCCGTCGAAGCGCACATACCCTTCCCCCTGGTAGCCGGGGTTGTCGGTCGCGATGTGCGCGTTCACGAGCGTGGCGTTCTCGGCCTCGTACTGGCTGCCTTGGGGCACTTCGTCGCGCACGAACGGCTCGACGAGGTCGGCCGGCGGGTTCCACGGAGAGGCGAAGACGAGCGCTCCCTTGGCGGCCGCCGCCTGCGCGGTGGCGAGGTCGGCGGACCAGTCGGCGGTGTCCTCGGGCACGGGGATGCGCAGGATCGTGAAGCCGAGGTCGTCGGGACCGTTGTCGAAGGCGGTGTCGCATTGGGACGGGGTCAGCTCGCCGATCCAGCGCGCATGCGTCATGCCGCCGAACCCGCGGATGACCTGGCGGCGGCGTCCGGGCTCGACGACGGCGGGTCGCGGCCGGGTCGGATCGGCATGGGCGGGCGCTCCGGTCAGCCCGAGCGCCAGCGGCACCGAGGCGGCGCCGCCCGCGAGGACGGCGCGGCGGTTGACAGGGGTTTCGGATGGCGGCGTTGCCATGGGGTTCTCGCTTTCTGTGGGGTCCCTGCGCGGGGGTCGCGGCAGGGTCGTTCGCGGATCGTGAGCCGCGTCGGGGGTGTCGTCGAGTACTGGGCGGGGGGGGCCCCCCCCCGGCCGCCCCCCCCCCCGATTTTATGGACGGGGGGGGGGGGGTGGTGTTGTGGGGGGGGGGCGGGCGGGGGGGCGGCCGCCCCGCCAGTCTTTTATTCGGACTCGCTTCGGGCGCGTTCGAGCGCCGTGTTGACGGTCTCGACGAGTTGGCTCGCGCCGAGGCCCTCGATCTCGGTGACGTAGGCGTCCCAGTCGTCCTCGATGGATCGCTGGCCGGTGATGAATGCGGCCGTCGCCGCTTGGACGGCGTCGGTGAGCTGGGTCTGGAGCAGCGACGTCTGCTCGAGCTCGATCTCGTCCAGCAGGGGAGCGGGTGCGGTCGGGACCTGCTCCTTCCCTTCGAGCTGCCGCTCAGTCCAGTCCGCGATCTCGTCGGTCATCATGGAGAAGACGAGGTCCTTCGATGAGCCGTTGGCGAGCAGGAAGACGCCGTTGCTGTAGCCGTAGTCGGCGTTCAGCAGCTTCGGCGCGCCCGCGTTGATCGAGCTCCACCCGATGTCCTCGTTGAGGACGCGGGTGCCGTCGGCGTCGCGGGTGAACGTCTCGCCCTCGACGCCCCACTGAGCGAACTCCAGGCCCTCGTCGGAGTAGTACAGCCAGTCGACGAACTGGAGGAGCGCCTTGAAGTAGGGCTGCTCGGCCGCCTTGCTGCTGATCAGGATGCCGGAGGTGAAACGTCCACTGGGGAGCTTCGAGCCGGCGGGCCCGCCGGGGATCGAGATGAGCCGGATGGGGACGTCTCCGGCGCCGGAGTCGGCGAACTTGGTCCGGTACTCCGCGAGCGTCTGGGTGTTCCCGGAGATCGTCGCGGAGCGGCCCGAGATGAACTTCTGGACGGCCTGGTCGTCGCTCTGGGTCACCTCGGGGTCGAGCAGGCCGGCCTCCACGAGCCCCGCGGCGTAGGAGACGACCTCCTTGTACTCCTCGGTGGTGCCGGTGAACACGTACTCCCCGGCGTCCTCGTCGTAGAACGTGTTGGCGTAACCCCATCCGGCGACCGTGTCGTAGTTCGTGGCCATCACGCTGAGGAGCGAGCCGAGGGTCGTGGCGTCGGTCCAGCGGTCCGACATCGGGTAGTCGAGCTCGGGGTTCGCGTCCTTGACCTTCTGGAGCTGCTCGCGGAACTCCTCCCACGTGGCGGGGTCCTCGGTGACGCCGGCCCGCTCCCAGAGGTCCTCGCGGATCACGACGGAGTACTGCACGTCGGGTGCTTCGCGGACGCCGGGGAGGTGGTAGATCCGGCCGTCGGCCTGGCGCTTGTTCTCGAGGTCGGCTTCGAGGCCCCAGTCCTTGATCTTCTGCTGGAAGTTCGGCATGTAGTCGAAGTAGCTCGAGACCGCGAGGATCGCCCCTCCGGAGATGAACTGGGTCTCGCTGCCTCCGTAGGTGACGGAGATGATGTCGGACGCCTCGCCGCTGCCGATGAGGAGGGACTTCTTCTGGTCGAAGTCGGCCATGGGGATGTCGGTGCGCGCGAAGGTGACGTTGTGGTCCTCTTCGAGGTGGTGGAAGACCGACCAGTCGTCCTGCACCGGGTAGTTGGGGTGGTCGCGGTACATCAGCGAGAACTCGACCGGCTCGGTCGCCTTGAAGGTGACGCCGACGCCGAAGTCGTCCATGGCGCCGACGGAGTGCGCGTCGTCGATGGTGATGTCGCCGGCGGTCTCGTCGTTCGGGCCGTCGGAGCAGCCGGACAGTGCGACGTCGCATGCGGCGATGCCGGCGAGCGCTCCGAGGGCTCTGCGGGTGATGGGCATGGTTCTCTCCTGTCGAGGGATTGCCGTCGTTCGACGGGGTTGGGATTCGAGAGGTGCGGGCGTTCAGCCCTTGACCGACCCGAGCATGACGCCCGAGACGAAGTAGCGCTGGATGAACGGGTAGAGGCAGATGATCGGCAGGACGGTGAGGAGCATCGTCACGGCCTGGATGTTGGAGGCGACCTGGGCGGCCTCGCCGCCGTCGGTGATCTCCTGCGTCCCGGTCGCCGCGGCGATGAGGTTGCGCAGGTAGACGGTCACCGGGAAGAGCGACTTGTCGTCCATGTAGAGGAAGGCGCTGAACCACGAGTTCCAGTGCCCGACCGCGTAGAACAGCGTCATGGTGGCGAGCACCGCCTTGGACAGGGGCAGGACGATGCGGAAGAAGATCCCGTAGGTCGTGAGTCCGTCGATCGCCGCCGCCTCTTCGAGCTCGGTCGGGAAGTTCTCGAAGAACGACTTCATCACCAGCAGGTTGAAGACGCTCAGCGCGCCCGGGACGACGATCGCCAGGATGCTGTTGCGCCAGCCGAGGTAGCTGGCGATGAGGATGTAGTTCGGGATGAGGCCGCCGCTGAAGAACATCGTGAACACGGCGATGCCCACGAAGAACGTCCGTCCTTTCAGGTGCGGTTTGCTGAGCGCATAGGCGTACGTGGAGGTGATCGCCATGGCGATGGCGGTGCCGACGACGGTGTAGAGGACCGTGTTCGCGTAGTTGGTCCAGAACAGGTCGTCGGCGAACACGACCTGGAAGGTGTCGAGGTTGAACCCGCGCGGGATGAGGTTCACTTCGCCGGCCGCGATGTACCCCTCCGAGGAGAACGCCTTCGCGACGAGGTTCACGAACGGGTACAGGGTCACGGCGCAGACGAGCAGCAGCGCGGTCACGTTGACGACGCGGAACACGCGGTATCCGAGTGATTCCCGGATGACGCCGGTCTCGCGGCGGACGTGGGCGAGGTCCGGCTTCCTGGACAGGTCTTCGGTCACCACAGCGAGGTTCCAACCATTCGACGGGACAGGGTGTTCGCGAGCAGCACGAGCACGAGGCCGATGGCGGCCTCGAAGAGCCCGATCGCCGTGCCGTAGGAGAACTGGGCGGACTGGATGCCGACGCGGTACAGGTAGGTCGCGATGACGTCGCCCGTGGAGTAGACGAGCGGGTTCTGCAGCAGCAGCACTTTCTCGAAGCCCACGGCCATGAACGAGCCGATGTTCAGGATGAGGAGCACCATCATCATCGGGCGGATGCCGGGCAGCGTGATGTGCCACGTCTGCTTCCAGCGGCTGGCGCCGTCGACGCGCGCCGCTTCGTAGAGCTGGTCGTCGATCGTGGTGAGCGCCGCGAGGTAGAGGATGGTCCCCCACCCGACGGTCTGCCAGACCTCCGAGGACACGTAGATCGGGCGGAACCACTCCGGCCGCTGCATGAACGGCACCGGGTCGGCGCCGAACGCGGTGGCGACCTGGTTCACCGTGCCGTTGAGGGCGGTCAGTTGGAGCACGAGGCCCGCGACGATCACGATCGACATGAAGTGCGGCAGGTACGAGATCGTCTGCACGATCCGCTTGAAGCGGCGCGACCGCACTTCGTTGAGCATGAGTGCCAGGACGATCGGCAGCGGAAAGGTGACCAGGAGCGTCAGGGCGCCAAGGATCACCGTGTTCCAGAAGACGTTCCAGAACTGCTGGTTGGTGATGAAGGCTTCGAAGTAGTAGAAGCCCACCCACTCGTCGCCGAAGATCGATCCCCCGGGACGGAACCTCCGGAACGCGATGACGTTCCCGAGCATCGGGATGTACTTGAACACCAGGAGGAACACGACCGGCACGACCAGGAACGTGTACAGCCGCCAGTCGCGGGCGAGCGCGCGGCGCCATGTCACGGTCGCGCGCCGGGGCGGCTTCCGGCGGAGGCGGCGCGGGTGTTCCCGTGCGGGCGCGGCCGCCCGCGCCTCGGGCGCGGACTGCGCTTCAACGGAATGAGTCATTCGGAGCTCCACATCGTTGTGGTCTTTCGTCCTCGTCGCCCGCTACGGGGCGAGGACGACGGCGTCGACCTGCGCCTGCAGGCTGAGTTCGGCGGCCTTCAGCGCGTGCTCCTGCGTCATCGCGGTCTCGGTGCGGTCGATGCAGTCGCGGATGAGCCGCCCGAAGTAGGGGAAGCCGGTCATGCCGTTCGCGTTGAACCGGTACTGGCCCTCGTGGTTGACGAGGAGGACCTGTCCTCCGCCGTTGTCGGTGCCGATGTCGATGTACTTGCGCAGTTCGATGTAGCCGTCGGTGCCCAGCAGGAGCGTGCGTCCGTCGCCGAAGACGCCCAGGCCCTCGGGGGTGAACCAGTCCACGCGGACGTATCCGGTGGCGCCGTTGTCGAGGACGACGTGGGCGTCGCCGAAGTCCTGGAGGCCGGGGGTGTCGGGGTGGGCGTAGTTCGCGACCGTCGAGGTCGACACGCGGCCGTCGGCCGCGCCGGAGTAGAAGAGCATCTGCTCGAAGTTGTGGCTGCCGATGTCGCAGAGGATGCCGCCGTACTGCGCGGGGTCGTAGAACCAGTCCGGTCGCCCGCCTCCGATGCGGTGCGGGCCGAAGCACACCACCTGCACGACCTTGCCGATCGCGCCCCGCTCGACGAGCTGGCCGGCGAGGATCGCGGCTTCGGAGTGGATCCGCTCGCCGTAGTAGACCGCGTACTTGCGGCCGGTGCGCGCGGTCGCCTCGCGAACGGCCTTGAGCTGCTCGAAGGTGGTCAGCGGCGCCTTGTCGGCGAACGCGTCCTTGCCCGCTTCGATGGCGCGCAGGCCGATCGGGGCCCGCTCTGAGGGGATGGCCGCCGTCGCGACGAGGCGCACCTCGGGGTCGTCGAGCACCTCCTGTTCCGACGCGGCGACGCGCGCGGTCGGGTAGCGCTTCGCGAACGCGGCGGCCCGGTCGGGGTCGGGGTCGAAGACCGAAGTGACGGTCGCGCCGGCGCCGATGAGGCCGTCCGTCATGCCGTAGATGTGGGCGTGGTCGAGGCCGACGGCCGCGAACGCGAACGCTCCGGGCTCGACGACGGGCTGGGGAAGGGGGTCGAAGGTGTACGGGTGGTCCATTGCGGGGTGCTCCTTAATCGGTGACGTCGTAGGTGCGCAGGCGCCCGCACATGCCGAAGGCGCGCTCGCCTTCGGAGGGGATCGCCTGGTGCACACGGGCTTCGCTCAGGTGCGCGATGTCGCCTCGGGCGACCGCCCGGGTCAGCGCGAGTGACCGCTCGGCCTGCGCGAGGGGTCGCTCGCGCACGAGCCGGCCCCAGGCCTCGGCGCGGGCCTGGACGAGTGCGCCGGCCGCGGCGTGGAAGTCCTTGAGCGGTCCGAGGTCCCCGGAGCGGACCGCGTCGCGCAGGCGGCCGAAGCCGGTCACGGCCAGGTCGCGGCGCGCTTCCACGCGCTCGCTGCGGCCGTACGAGTCGCCGATCGTGGCCACTTCCTCGTACGCCGCGGGGTCGGCGAGGATCTCGGCGGGGAACGTCATGACCGCGTCGCCGGCCTCGGGGAGGCCCGCGTTGCTCATCAGCACAATGATCTTCAGCCCTCCTTGGTTCACGGCGCGGTGGATCGTGCCGGGCGTGAACCACACGACCGAGCCGGCTTCGAGCTCGGTCTCGTGGAAGCCCTCGCCGTCGATCGCCTGGAGCGTTCCCCGGCCCTCGACGACGAGGTACGCCTCCGTGGAGACCAGGTGCATGTGGGGGCTGCCGCCGCAGACGCCGTCGGGCGCGGCGCTCCCGTAGACGTCGAGATGCGACAGGGACGTTCCGCCGGGGAATGTGGACGACGTCATGACGCGGCCTCGGCGAGCGAGCGCTGCTTCTCGTGGAAGTGCGGTGCGTGCTCCACGAGCCGGCCGGCCCGGTAGTAGGCGTCGTCCGCCTGGAGCGGGAGCTGGACGAACGTCCGCTCGATGCCCGACTTGTAGATCGCGGTGACGACCTCGATCGCCGACCTGCCGTCCCGGCCGTCGGCGATCGGGGCCCGCCCCTCGCGGATCGCGGACAGGAGGTCGCCGATCTGCCCCGCGTGCCCGCGGTGGCGCAGCGGCTCGCGCTGTGCGACCACCGCCTCGATGGCGGCCACCAGGTCGGGGTCGCCGCCCTGCTCGGGGAAGCCGGCCTCGTTGGACCGCTCGGCGACGACCTTCCACGGCTGGGACACCCGGGCCTTCTCGCCTTGGACGACGATCTCCTGCTCCTCGCCGTGGTGCACGACCGAGCTCGTCAACTGGGCGAGGCCCTGCTCGAACCGGAACACCGCGACGGAGAGGTCCTCGACTTCGCTGTTGCCGTGCTGCGCGTTCGCGAGCATCGCGGTGATCTCGGTCGGGCGCCCCAGCATCCACAGCAGGAGGTCGATGTGGTGGATGGCGTGGTTGAGCGTGCAGCCGCCGCCTTCCTTCTCCCACGTGCCGCGCCACCACAGGTCGTAGTACGGCAGGCCCCGCCACCAGGCCGAGTCCACTCGGACGTGGGAGACGGAGCCGAGCAGGCCCGAGTCGAGGACGTCTTTGAGCGTGGCGAGGTCGTCGCGGAAGCGGTTCTGCGCCACCACCGAGAGCAGCTTCCCCGAGCGCTCCTGCGCGGCGAGCATCGCGTCGCATTCCTCCAGCGACGGCGCCATCGGCTTCTCCACCAGGACGTTCACGCCCGCGTCCAGTGCCGCCACGGTCAGGGCCGCGTGGGTGGACGGCGGCGTGGCGATGCTCACGAGGTCGAGGCGGGCCTCGGCGAGCATCCGAAGCGGGTCGTCGTACGCGGTCGCGTCCTCCAGCCCGAACGATGCGGCCTTCTCGGCCGCCTTGCCCGCCACCGCATCGGCGAGCGCGACGATCTCGCACTCCTCCGGGAACGCGCGGTACCCCTCGACGTGCGCCCCCGCGATTCCGCCGGTGCCGATGATTCCTACTCTGAGCATGGTCCTCAAGCTATCTACTACGTATTACTAAAACGTAGTAGGTAGTATGAGCACGCTCAAGCCGCGGGGTCAAGGTCTTCGCGAGGATTTCTCAAGATGGAGGATGCATGGCGAAACGGCCGACCAGCCACGACGTCGCTCGGCTCGCGGGGGTCTCGCAGTCGACCGTCTCCCTGGTGTTCACCGGGCGCAGCGGCATCTCGGCCGCGACCCGGGAGCGGGTCCTCCAGGCGGCCGCGGAGCTCAACTACCGGCCCAACCTCGCCGCCCGCTCCATGCGCACGCGCCGGACGGGGCGGCTGGCGGTCGTCATCCCGTTCGCCGGCCTGAACCTCGCGCCCGTCCTCGAGGGCGCCGTGACCACCGCGCGCGAGGCGGGGTACGCCGTCGAGGTCGTCAGCCTGTCGAACGACGAGATCGAGGCGCTCCTCGACTCGTCCGAGTACGAAGGGGTCCTCTCGTTCTCCCCGATGCCGGCGGCTCGGGAATCGGCCGAGGGTTCGACCACCGCGTTCCTCGCGCTCTCCGAGTTCGACGAGGAGATGCACGCCACGGGGGCGTTCAGCGACGCGCAGCCCGTGGTGGAGATGATGGAGCGCCTGGTCGAGCTCGGACACCGGCGGTTCCTGCACGTCGCGGGCCCCTCCAACTTCCCCGCAGCCGTCGCGCGCCGCGACGCCTACCTCGCGACCGTCGACCGGCTCGGGCTCGAGTCGGTCGGGGTCGTGGCGAACAACTGGAGCGGCATCACCGCGAAGGAATGCGTGCTCGCACTGCCGGACGACGTCACCCCGCTCGCGATCGTCGCCGCGAACGACGTCCTCGCGGCGGGCGCGATCCGCGGCTCGGTCGAGCGGGGATGGTCCGTCCCGGGGGACGTCAGCGTGACAGGCTGGGACGACGCGCCGCTGAGCGCCCACTTCATCCCGTCGCTGACGACCGTGTTCCAGGATCGCGTGCGCCTCGGCGCCTACTCGATGCGCCGGCTCGTCGCCGCGATCCGCGGCCAGGAGACTCCCGAGCCGGAGACCGGCCTGCAGAAGGTCATCTGGCGCGAATCGGTCGCCCCGCCCAGCACGCGCTGACCGCCGGCCCGCCGGGCACCGGGAAACCGGTGCCATTCGGAGCAGGGCTGCGCGGGTCCTACTGCCAGGCGGTGAGTTTGTCCGGGTTCCGCATGACCCACAGGTGCCGGACCCGGTCGCCCGCGGTGGCGACGGCGATGACGGCGGTGACGGCGCCGGCCCCGTCCTTCGCGACCAGTCCCGCCCGGCCGTTGACGTCGGCGACCTCGACGGTCAGATCGGGCACCCTGGTGTACACGCCGACCAGCAGGGCCGCGACGTCCGCGGCACCGAGGACCGGCGCGGTCGGGGCGGTGACCCGGCCCCCGCCGTCGGCCACGGCCGCGACGGCGGGATCGAGGAGCGGCAGCAGCGAGTCCGGGTCGCCCTTCCGCCAGGCGTCCTGGAACGCGGCGACCACACGGGCGTGGTCGGCCGGGTCGACCTCCCGGCGCCGGCCCTCGCGGACCCGCCGCCGCGCCGACGAGGCCATCTGGCGGCAGGCGCCGGCGGACCGACCGACGATCGCGGCGATGTCCGCGAACGGGTAGCCGAAGGCGTCGTGGAGCACGAACACGACCCGCTCCGCCGGGGTCATGGTCTCCAGCACCAGCAGGAGCGCGTAGCCGACCTCCTCATCGTGCGCGGCCAGCTCCGCCGGGTCGCCGCCGGCCGCGAACGACGCCGGGACGGGTTCGGGCAGCCACTCGCCGACGTACCGTTCGCGGCGGCGGCGCGCCGACCCGAGCACGTCCAGGCAGATGCGGCTCACGACCGTGACCAGCCAAGCGATCGGCGAGTCGATCGCCTCCCGGTCCGACGCCGAGAGGGCGTACCAGCGGGCGTAGCCCTCCTGCACGGCGTCCTCGGCGTCGGCGACCGATCCGAGCATCCGGTACGCGACGCCCAGCAGCAGCCTTCGGTCCTGCATGGGTCGCCCGCCTTTCGCCTCGCCTCGGATCCGACGCCCACCGTAGCCGGTCGGCACCGCGGCGCCTGTGATGCGCCTCATCCGGTGCCGTCGCGGCCTGACACCGCGGGGGCGCGATTCGTCATGTGGTCACGGGCGCCTCGTTCGCCCCTGAACCGACAAGGAGCACCAGACATGTCAGACGCATCAGTGACCTTCATCAGCGTGTTCGACGTCGCGCCGGAGCGGCAGCAGGAGCTGGTCGACCTCCTCACCGAGGGCGCGGAGCAAGTGGTCAGCCGCCAGCCCGGGTTCGGCTCCATCGAGCTCTACCAGAGCCTGGACGGGAGCCGGGTCGTGAACATCGCCCGATGGGAGAGCGTCGTCGACGCCGCGCGGACCCGCGAGCACCCCGAGGCCGTCGCCTACGCGGCCCGGGCGGCCGAGATCGCCTCGGCGTCACCGGCGATGTTCCGGCGCACGGTGACCGTCCCGCCGCGCTGACCTTGGACCGTCGGTTCCCGCTGCCGCACCGGCAGCGGGAACCGACGATGCTCGAAGTCTCGAGCAGAGCGGATTGGATTCGACACGGCTTCCGCACCCGATGGAAGCCGTCGGCATCTCCCGAAGCGGTCAGCAGCCCGAAGGGGTTCGGAAGGCCGCCGCGTGCGGAATCAGGATCCGGTGGCGGGCGGGGCGGCGCCCCGGTGTTCGGGGCGCCAGCCGAGTTCGCGGGTCGCCTTGTCGTGGCTGACGCGCATGTCGGTGTCGATCATGAGGGCGCCCAGGTACGGGACGGCGAGGCGCAGGAGCCGGTCCGGCAGTCGCATCGGCGGGCGCCCGCCCGCGGCGGCGATCGCGTCGCCCATCGCGCCCCACGTGGACGGCGTGTCGTCGACGAGGTTGTAGGCGGCCCCCGGCGCACCGCGCTCGAGGGCGGCGACGGTCCCGGCCGCGGCGTCGTCGACGTGGATCCAGGACATGACGCCACCGCCGCTGCGGGGTACGGGGATCGACCGCGCGCTCGCTGCCGGGTCGAACCAGGTGCCGGGGCCGTAGAAGCAGCCGTACCGCAGCGCGATCCCGCCGGCGCGGCGAGTCTGGTCCTCTGTGGAGTTCAGTCCGTCGAGGACGTGGTCGGTGAGGTTCCCGGCGGGCTCGCCGAACGGGTCGTCCTCGGTCAGGATCCGGTCGCCGTGGTCGCGGTAGCCGTACCCGAGCACCAGGGACTGGGCGAGCAGCCGGGTGGCGCCGAGGGCGTCCGCGGCGGCCAGCAGGTTCGCGGTCCCCGTCTTGCGGAGGGCGGTGCTCATGTCGCGCTCGTCCAGCGTCCGCTTCGGTTTGGACAGCGCGGTCAACTGGCAGACGACCGCGTCCGCGCTCAGGCCCTCGACCGCCCGCAGCAGGGCGCTGCGGTCCATGGCGTCGGCCCGGACCGGATCCGCCCCGAGCGCCTGGACGGCGTCCGCGGCCTGGGCGCTGCGCGCCAGACCGAGGACCTCGTGTCCGGCCGCGATGAGCGCCCGGGTGAGCGGGCGGCCGATGGCGCCGGTGGCGCCTGCGACGAGTACCTTCATGGCTTGCTCCCTGCATGAGCGGCGAACTTCTGGCACACGTGTCCCACTGCGCCGCATCGGATCCTACGCCGCGAATCCGACCGCGACCGCACGTCGATCCAGGACGAAACCACCCATTCGCCCGCCTGCATCGGTCAGCCGTGCAAGAACCGTGCGGCACTCGTGGGCACTTCGGGTCAGGGGTCGTCACATGCCTTGAGCGGGAACGGTGACCGCGCATGGCTCTGCGCGGTCGGCCGGCGGAGCCCGGCCCGGACGACGGTTCAGTACTCGCGCCGACGCGGGTTCCCGAGCTCGACGCCTGGCGGGACGCCGTCCTCCGTGCGCTGCTTCCTGTCGACGCGCTGGAGCGCCATCGCGGTGATCACCAATGCGACTTCGACGGCGATCGACAGCACCGCGAGCCAGCCGATGCCGGACGTGAGGGCGATGGCGATCACCACGGCGTCGATGACGATGAACGGCATCAGCAGCAGGGCCGCCCGGTTGCGGCGGAAGTTGGACTCCGAGGTGTCCATCCGGCTCTCCGCGATCGCCTGGTGCGGGCGCGTCAGCACCTGCAGCGGCCACAGCACGACCACGAAGAGCGCCAAGGCGAGCAGCAGTCCCGCGACGTAGCCGAGGAGGCCGAACAGGATCGACGGCATCGGGGGGCCGTCGGCGGCGAACCAGTAGTGCCACTCGTCCGCCGCCTGCGCGGCCGCGATGGCGCCCGAGAGGTGCAGCGCGATCTCGGTGGTGAACATCGCGATCACGGCGCCGAGTGCGCCGAAGATCGGGAAGACGAACCAGCGCGCCTGCACCGAGCCCATCGACATGTCGCGGTCGCGCGCCCACGCGAGCTCGAGCGTCGGGAAGGCGCCGGCCACGGCCGGGCCGATGAACATGAGCCAGCTCGCCGGGTTCTCGCCGTCCGGGTCGCCGACGGCGATCACCAGGCCCCAGGCGCTGGCGAGCGCGCCCAGTACCGCGATGATCCGGGCCGGGACGCTGTAGTGGATCGCCAGCCACGCGCGAGCGGTGCCCGGCCGTTCGGTTCGGGGTGGTCGTCCTGCCATGCCGGGATCGTACCAACGGGAGACCACAGGAAATCGCTGCTCAAGCGTCAGGCATACAGCGGCCCAGCAGGGTTCCACCGCAGGTCGCGGTCACGCCGTTCGAGGGTCGGATGCGGCTCGGCGCTTGAGACCGCGCTTGTACCGGGCGCTCAGGTAGATCACTCTCGCGACGGTTCCGACCGCGAACGCCGCCGCCGCGATCTCGGTGAACACCGCGAGCGATGCGCCGCCGGGTTCGCCGGTCCGGTGGGCGGCTCGGCCTTCGGGATCGTAGGTGACGACCACCGGCTCGCCGATGTCGAATCGACGGGAGGGCGTCGTCCGCTGGGAGAGTTCTCCGGCGGTGGGGCAGTCCAGGGTGTGCTCGTATCGGGGCTCGCGGTCGTCGCCGCTGCGGATGTACACCTTCTCCTGCGAGGTGACGGTGCACGTCTCGGTGACGCCGCGTTCGATGAGCACCTGCTCGTTGACGCCGAGGAAGATCAGGAGCGGCATCGCGAAGAGCACCAGGTGGATCCCGATGGCCGCCGCGACCATCACCGTCCGGCCTTCCCGGAGGACGAAGAACCAGATCTGGACGAGGAAGAGCAGGATCGCGACGCCGAGCAGGAGGACGGGGATCGGCGTCCAGAACGAGTCGGCGACGAACATGGAGTACCAGGCGGCCGCGCCGGTGGCGGCGGTGCCGGCGAGGACGAGGACCGCACCGGCGACGATGTCGCGGCCGAGCCTGATCCGGTCTTCGAACCGGTGCTCGGGGCTCGCTCTGCCGGGCGGCGGAACCGGGTGGCCCGCTTCGGAGAGCGGGGGGCGGTAGGGGTGGTTGCTCACGTGGGCACTTCCTCGGGGCTGGAGTGATCACGGCCAACCTAGCGCCTCTACGCGACGGCGATGCCGCCCTTCGGCTTTCCTGCCGCTGTTCCGCCTGTGTCCCGCCCGTGGCCGCCTCTCGCCGCCGACATGACCGGACCCGCGTGCATGGCGGCCACCGAGTCCGGGGCCGCGGCGGCATGTAGCGGCCGCCGCGGCGTGCGCGCTTCGGCTGCGCCGGCATCCTTGCGCCCTCGCTGCGCCGTAACGCGGCAGCGGCATGGGCTATTTCGGCTGCTCTGCGAAGTAGCAGGCGGTGTCGGCGCGGCGCTCCGGGATACCGATGGCGACCATCTCGCGGTAGCAGGCCGAATGGCCTTCCCACCCGGCGCCGAGTGCGCAGGCGTATTGCAGGCGGGGGCCGACGGCGTAACCCCAGTTCCTGAGGTACGTCTCGCACTGGTCCGCTGTCGCGTGGGCCGGTGCCGCAAGGGCGAACAGTGCCGCGGCCGCTGCCGTGAGCAGTACGGTTCCGATTCGGACGTACGGTGTGAAGCGCATGCGCGTCGGGTCCTCTCCGGCCGGTGATCTCGGATGCGCTGAGCGTAGGCGCGATTTCGGCGGCTCACCGACGATCAGGTGGTGCGGAGCATCGGGTTTCCGACACTTCGGTGCCGCTGACGGCGCCGCGGACGCGGATCCGCGCCTGTAGGAGCGGCCGGATTCGGGGCACACGGGAACCGTGCCCCCGCTCGTCCGCGCGAGTGCGTGAACCCGGGCGTCTAAGCTGAGTTCGGCGCCGTCCCCGTCTCACGCCCTTGGAGCCCGTGCCATGAACCAGGACCACGACCTCGATGCCGCCGCTCTCGACACCGCGTTGGATGCGGCTCTGGAGCCGGCCGACGAGGAGGTCGCCGCGGTCACCGCCGAGGTCGTCGCCATGACCACGGTCTACCGGGACCTGCATCGCCAGTCCGACACCAAGGCCGGCCAGTGCCTGACCGTGGTCGGTCTGGTCCTGGCCGCGGCGGCGGCCGTGGTCCCCCGCATGGACGGGGTCGCCTTGGTGCTGGCGGCGATCGCGGTCATCGCGGCGGTGCTCTCCGGCGTCATGTTCGGCTTCGCGCTGAAACCGCACCGGCAGAACAGGGAGCTCATCGAGCGGAGCTCGATGCTCTACGCCGCCGTCCGGCGGATTCGCGACCCGCGCTTCAACCTCGAGTTCGAACTCCGTGACCTGGTGAACGAGGTCAACTTCGTCTCCGCGAAACACCTGCTCATTCGATACGGGATGGGCATGCTGGGCATCACGTTCCTTGCCGCGGTGGCCGCTGCCGTCGCCGCCGTCGTGTCTGCGATGGTCTGACGGCGGCCGCACGGGCCCGCCGGGACGGACGACAGGGTTCATCCGGCCGATCCGGCCCGCGGACCGATTCCGGACCGCCCCAACGGAAATCGAGCGGCACGGTGAGCGCCGGCGCGATGGCGAACACCGGCGCGTCGTTCCTGAGCGCATCTCCGCACGATCTGCGGGTCAGACCTTCCGGTATTTGGCTTGGAAGAAGCAGTAGACGCCGAAGCATGCGATGCCGAGGGCGATCAGGCCGAGGAGCCATGGGCCCCAAGCCGTCCCGGCCAGCGTCTTGAGCGCGGCGTCGAGACCGCCGGCCTTCTCCGGGTCGTAGTTGACCGCCGCTGAGACGATCAGCGCTCCGGCGATGGCGTACGCGATGCCCTTGCTCGTGTATCCCGCCATGCCGAGCCGCTGGACCGTGGGGCGCACCGCCGGTCCCATCCGCCCGGTGTTCAGGTGCTTCTCGAACAGCTTCTTCAGCCCGTACACCACGAGCCCGAGGCCGACACCGGCGACGACGACGCCGGCCAGGCCGACCATGAACCGGCCGCCGCCGGAGTCCATCATGGATGACGCCGAGGACTGCTGGCTCTGCGACTGCGACGGATTCGCGCCGCTGACCACTTTGTAGCCGAGGTAGGCGAAGTAGACGTAGAGGACCGCGCGGCACCCGGAGACGACGCGTTCGGCGATCGCGGTCCGGTCCTGCGGGCCGCCGCTCCCGAGCGCGGCCTCGAACGCCTGCCAGATGGCCAGCGCGACCATGCCGATGACGATTCCGGTGACCAGGAACTCGCCGGCCGGCTGCTGCGCGAGGGTCTTCAGGGCGCCGGACTGGTCGGTCTCGCCGGACGGGTCGCCGAAGGCGACCTGCAGCGCGAGCCACGCGAACAGCAGGTGGATGACGCCGTATGCGATGAAGCCGCCGCGCGCGAGGAGTTCCAGCGGTCTGCTGTTCGCCGCGCGTGAGGCGGTGCGGCGGACGTTGTCGGGGGCGGAGGACATTGTGGAGGACATGCCGCCATGGGTTACCGACGGCGACGGTTCTCAAACGAATCCCGGGCGTCGAGCCGCGGGACGAAGCGCGATATCGTGCCGTGGCCGGGGGCCGGGGTCGGCGACGACCTGCCTCCGTGGCGCGTCGGCTCGGGCGGCGTGCGAGTCGGTCGTGCGGCGAACGTCGAAGTCGCGGCGCTACTGTGCCGTCGCGAGCGCTTTGAGGCCGTCGACGATCGCTTCGGCGTCAGGGGCGCGGTCGGGGTCGATGAGGTGCTGTGCCATGACGCCCATGATGAGCGCGAACTGCACCGCCCCCGCTGCACGGGAGGCGCTCGGCGCGTCGGGGGCGAACGTCCGGCCGAGCCCGATCCGGGCCCGCTCCTCGGTGTCCGCGAGTTGCGCGCGCAGCTCGTCGTCGTGCAGGGTCTGGGCGAGGATCTCGATGTTCGCCTTCCAGAGCGCGGGGTTGCGCCGGAAGGAGTCGATCATGCCCTCCCAGAAGGCGCGGAGCCGGTTCTCGGCCCCGTCGGCGCCGGCGCCGACGGTCATCATCTCCTCGGCGAGCTCGCCGGACATCTCGACCATGGCCGTGAGCAGGAGCTTGTCCTTCGTGCCGTAGTGGTACCCGATCGACCCGAGGTTGGTGCCGGACGCCTGGACGATGTCGCGGGCGGTGGTCCGGCTGTAGCCGCGCTCGACCAGGCAGCGCTTCGCGCCTTCGAGGAGGTCTTCTCGGTGTCCCATGCGGTGATCCTAACCGGACCCACGAGTTTATACATATGTATGGTACGTTTGTATAAATCGGCGTGCGACGCCGCCTGAGAAGGGACCCCGATGAACCTCACCCGCTACACCCGCGGCAACTTCGCCCCCGTCACCGAGGAGACCACCGCGTTCGACCTCCCGGTCACCGGCGCCGTCCCGCACGATCTCAACGGCCGCTACCTCCGCATCGGCCCCAACCCCCTCGGCATCGAAGACCCCGCCGCGCACATCTGGACCCTCGGCGAGGGGATGGTCCACGGCGTGCGCCTGCGCGAGGGCCGCGCCGAGTGGTACCGCAACCGCTGGGTCCGCTCGGCCTCCGTGGCCGACCGCCTCGGCGAACCGCGCCGCGGCCACCCTGTCGACGAACGGTTCGACTTCGCGCCCAACGTGCAGGTCGCCGGGCACGGCGGCCGGTTCTACGCCCTCATCGAAGGCGGCCTGGCGCCCTATGAGCTCACCGGCGACCTCGACACCGTCGGCCCCTGCGACCTCGGCGCGACCCCCGAGGGCTTCAACGCGAACGCGCACACCAAGTTCGACCACCGCACCGGCGAGATGCACTCGCTGTCCTTCCGCTACGGCGCCGACTTCATCCAGCACATCGTCTTCGAGCCCGGCGGGACCGTGCGGCGCACGACGAACATCCCCGCTCCGACGTTCCCGTACCTGCACGACTTCGGGCTCACCGACGATCACGTCCTCATCTACACCTCGCCGCTGGTGTTCGACCCGGAGCTGCTCGCCACCGGCGTGCCCTTCGGATGGAACGACGACCTGCCCACCCGGCTGGGCGTCATGCCCCGCGAGGGCGGGGAGGTGCGCTGGATGGACCTGCCGCCGGGCATGGTCGGCCACACCCTCAACGCGTACGAGGAGAACGGGGCCGTCGTCGCCGACGTGATCGTCCATCCGGGACGGTTCGAGATCGTCGACATCGGCGCGGGCCGCCCGGTGCTGGAGCGATGGACCGTCGACCTCGCTGCCGGGAAGGTCCGCACCGAGCTGCTGCACGACCGGCCGCAGGACTTCCCGCGCCTCAACGGCCGCTACGCGGGCCGCCCCTACCGGTACGGCTACTCTGCCTCGACCGAGCTGTACGCGCCGCCGAGCGTGGCCGAGCCCGACCGGCCCGATGCGGGCTTCTCCAACGCGGTCCTCAAGCACGACCTGGTCGCTGGCACCACCGAGGCGCACGAGTTCGGACGCGACGCCGCCGCGGGCGAGACCGTCTTCGTGCCTGCGGCGCAATCGAAGGCGGAGGACGACGGATACAACCTGCTCTTCGTCCACGACCCCGAGCGAGGCGCCGCGGACCTGGTGATCCTCGCCGCGCAGGATTTCACCGGTGCGCCGCTCGCCCGAATCCACCTGCCGGTGCGGGTGCCGCTGGGCCTGCACGGCAACTGGATCCCTGAGGCGTCCTGAAGGCATCGCAGAGGGACATCCCACCGGACGTCGACCCCCTGAACGCGGCCCGGGCCCGCTCGAGAGCGGGACCCGGGCCGCGCATCGCCTTGGCCCCGAGCTTTCCTCAAGCTGCTTGACAAAATATAAGACATAGATGAGCATCGTTATTACGCTCTTGTGGAGCGTCCCGCATCGAACAAGGGAAGACGCCATGCGATTCAACCGGGCCAAGCGAAGAGGCTTGGCATTCACCGCAGTCGCCGCTGCGGCCATCATGACGACGGGACTCGGGGTCGCCGTCGCCCAGCAGGCCTCCGCGAGCGAGGGCTGCGACGTCGACTACAAGGTGGTCGGTTCCTGGGGCTCGGGATTCCAGGCCGCGGTGAGCATCACCGCCGCCGAGGCGATCGACGGCTGGGAACTGGGATGGGAGTTCCCGGGCGACACCACCGTCTCCCAGGCCTGGAACGTCGAGTGGAGCCAGTCCGGCGCCGATTTCTCCGGCACCGACGTCGGATGGAACGGCTCCATCCCCGCCGGGGAGACCCGGCAGGTGTTCGGATTCATCGGCTCGGGCAGCACCGAAGCCCCCGAGCGGTTCACCCTCAACGGCGTCGTCTGCGGCGACCAGGGCGGGGAACCGACGGACACCCCCAGCGAGACCGAGACGCCCAAGCCGCCCGAAGGCAAGCCGAGCGCCCTCCACGTCGAGGGGAACCGGCTGGTCGACGCCGAAGGCGAGACCGTGGTCCTCAACGGCTTCAACCGCACCGGCACCGAATGGCCGTGCGTCGACGGGTGGGGCTTCATCGACGGCCCCTCGGACGACGCCGCGATCGAAGCCATCGCCTCCTGGCGGCCCAACGCCGTCCGGGTCCCCATGAACGAACTGTGCTGGCTCGGCATCAACGGCGTCGATCCCGAGTGGACCGGCGAGAACTACCGCGCCTTCATCGAGGACTGGGTGGACCGCCTGACCGACGCGGGCATCTACGTGATCCTCGACCTGCACTGGAGCGGGTACGGCGACGAGCTGGTGAGGGGCCAGCAGCTCATGGCCAACGCCGACCACTCCCCCGATTTCTGGACCTCGGTCGCCGAGCGCTTCAAGGACAACCCGGCGGTGCTGTACGACCTGTTCAACGAGCCGCACGACATCTCCGACGCGTGCTGGAGGGACGGCTGCACCACCTCCGAGGGCTGGGAGGCCGCGGGCATGCAGGACCTCCTCGACGCCGTCCGCTCCACCGGCGCCGCCCAACCGGTCATCGTCACCTGCAACGGCTGGGGCAACGGCTGCGGCGGCTACCTCGACTTCATGCCGACCGACCCCGAGGGCAAGATCGTCGCCGGCGTTCACGTCTACGAAGGCACCGGCTGCAACACGCAGGCCTGCTGGGACCGCGACATCGCGCCGATCGCCGCCGAGCTGCCCACGGTCTTCAGCGAGTTCGGCGACGGCGGCTGCGACCACGACTGGAGCGACGGCATGATCGCGTGGGCCGACGCCCGCGGCATCGGCTGGACCGCCTGGAGCTGGTACCCCGACTGCGACATGCCCGGACTGATCGCCGACTGGGACGGCACCCCCACCGGCTACGGCGAGGGGATCAAGGAGGCCCTCGCCAACCGGCCCTGACATTCAGTGCGCGCCAAGGAGAACGACAGGGCGGCCGCCTTCGGGGCGGCTGCCCGCCGGCATCCTCAACCCGCCGAGCCCGGCGCCTCCAGGAGGCTGCGAAGCAGCACCATGGCCGCGCCGAAGGCCGCCGCGTCTTCCGGGCGCTCGGCGAGACGCACCTTCACGTCGTGCACGTGGCGCACGAACACCGACCGGTCGAGCCGGTCCTGGATGGCGTCCCGGTAGCGGCCGCCGAAGCCGGTGAAGGCGCCCCCCGCGAGGACCACCTCGCCGACGTCGAACATGTTCACCAGCGTCACCGCGGCGGTGGCCATATGCCGGATCGAGGTCTCCAGCAGGGCGGCGGCGTCGGCGTCGCCGGCGACGCCCGCGCGACCGACCGCGAGGAAGTTCGCGAGTTCGTCCTCACCGAGGGCGAGCCGCGAACCCAGCGACGGGTGCGCGAGCGCCCGCGCCGAGATCGCCCGCGGGCCCGAGAGGTTGTCGAGGCAGCCGTAGTTGCCGCAGGCGCAGGCCGGCCCGTTCGGGTCCACGGTGATGTGGCCCAGCTCGACGCCGTTGGAGGTCGCACCGCGGTAGGGATTGCCGTCGACGATGACGCCGCCGCCGATGCCGCCGGCCATGAAGACGACCGCGAAGCTCGACGACGCCCCGCCCAGCGCCTGCACCCCGATCCCCGCGGCGGTCGCGTCGTTCTCGATCACCACGGGCAGACCCGTCGCGTCCGAGAGCGTCGCCGCGAGCGGGTACCCCCGCCAGGCCGGGGTGGGCTGCGGTGTCAGCAGCACGCCCGCGTCGCGGTCCTGCGGCCCGTAGGTCGCCAGGCCGATACCGCGGACCTTGGTCCGCGGGACCCCCGACGCGTCGATCATGTCCGACACGGCCTCGGTGAGCTCGGGCAGCGCCTCGTCCGGGTCGCGCGCGCCGACCACCGGCAGCTCGCGCCGGATCACGATGCGCCCGCCCAGGTCCACCAGCACGCCCACCGACGCGAAACGGTCGAACTGCACGCCGACCATGTAGCACGCGTCGGGCTGGAGTCGGAGCAGCCGCCGCGGCGTGCCGCGGCTGATCCGCTCTTTTCCCGCTTCTCGCACGAAACCGAACTCGCTCAGCTTGCGGATCGCGTTCGTCATCGAGGTCTGCGTGAGCCCGGTCGCCTCGGCCAGCTCGACGCGGCTGACGGTGCCCCGCTCGCGGATCAGGTCGACCACCGCGACGAGGGTGGGTTTGCGAACATCGGAGCCGAACGCCCTCAATCCATCCTCCTCGGAGACCCGGCCGGGGCGAACGCCCGCACCGCACACCTTACTTGAGCTGCGTCAGGCCGCCTTCGACGGAAGATGCGAGCGCTGTTCGCGACGGACGAGGCCGGAGGCGATCCGCACCGAAGACGGCACCCGGAATCGATGCGTTCGCGCCGGCACTGGGGAGGCGAGCGGGGCGGCGAACTCCCGGCGCCTGTTACGCATCGATCCCGCCATCGGTTGCCCCGGTACACAAGCGACTTAGGTGAGAACTCCCTCATTGCGCCACAAAGGGAGACACGCCACGATGTGCGGATGAACCTTCTTCGCCTCATGGTGGTCGCAGCCGCCGCGATCGCCTCCTCTCTCTTCCTCGCCGCCCCGGCGAACGCTCAGGACGCCCCGGCGGCCGCTCCGGAAGCCGCCGCTGCGGACGACCCCTGGAACGGCCAGATCTTCCTGACCTTCGACGACGGCCCCGGGGGCTCCTACACCGACGAGATCCTCGACGTGCTCGCGGCGAACGACGCCAAGGCGACGTTCTTCATGATCGGGCAGAACGCCCAGCGCGACCCCGCACGCGTCCGAGCGGTCCTGGAGGCCGGCCACACGCTCGGCAACCACACCTGGGACCACCCCGACATGACCACCCTGACTCGCGCGCAGATGGACGCGCAGATCAGCCGCTCCCAAACCCTCCTGGAGAGCTTCGGCGCCGAGGTCAACTGCTTCCGCCCGCCGTACGGGGCCCACAACACCACCGTCAACCAGGCGATCACCGCCGCCGGGCTCCAAAGGCAACTCTGGAACGAGGACACCCGCGACTGGTCCAAGCCGGGCGTCGACGCGATCGTCGACGTCCTGCTCGGCGCCACCCCCGGCGACGTGGTGCTCATGCACGACGGCGGCGGCGACCGCTCGCAGACCGTGGAGGCGCTGGAGATCGCGCTGCCGCAGCTCGCCGCCAAGGGGTACACGTTCGGCATCACCCCGAAGTGCAGCTCCACCGCTTGACGGGATCCGGCGTTCGGCCGCTTCCCTTGACGCGTTTGCGGTGTCAGGGAAGCGGCCGCTCTGCCGCCGAGCGGACGGCGGGATCGCGATTCGAGCGGCGCCGAAGACGAGTGCGGGCGGACCGGCGCGATGCCAAGGCGTGGCAGGAAAGGACCTGTAGATGGCTTTCCAGATCCTGTGCGCGAGTGCCGGTCCCGGCGATAGTGGTCCGCATGCATGAGAGCGATCAGCCGAAGGTGCTGCGAAACGCCGTCGAAGTCGACGGCCACGAGGCCAGCTACCTGACCGTCGACCAGGACGGCCCGGTGGTGCTGCTGCTGCACGGCACCTACTGGAGCCGGGTCTGGCTCCCGGTGCTCGGCGACCTGGCCGAGGCGGGGCTGCGGCCCGTCGCCGTCGACCTGCCGGGACTCGGGCGTTCGCGGGGCGAACTGGACCTGGAGACCGCCGCGGTCCCGGCCCTCGCGGACTGGGTGGCGCGATTCGCCGCCGCGCTCGGCATCTCCGGACCGGTTTTCATCGCGGGCCATGACATCGGCGGCGCCGTCGCCCAGCACCTCCTCGTCCACAAGCGACTCGATGTGGAGCGGCTGGCCCTGGTCGACTCGGTCACCTACGACTCCTGGCCCGTCTCGAGCGTCGCCCACTTCAGGGACCCCGAAGCCGTCGCCCGGGTCACCGCCGACGAGCTGCTCGCCGCCCGCCGGCAGGCGGTGACGAAGGCGCTGGCCGGTGCCGCCACCGACGCGCTGATCAGCGAGTACGTGGAGCCGTGGACCGACGCGGGCGTGCGCCGCTCGTGGATGAACCTGGCGGGCGCGGCCGATCACCGCTACACCATGGAGCTGCTTCCCGCGCTGCTGCGGTCGACGACGCCCAAGCTCCTGGTCTGGGGCGAGGACGACGTCTACCAGGGCGTGGCCTACGCCGAGCGATTCGCCGCCGAGGTGCCGAACACCACGCTCATCCGCATCCCGGACGCGGGGCACATCCCCATGGAGAACGCGCCCCGAAGCGTCGCCGAGGCGCTCGCCGACTTCTTCACCGCGCGCGGGGCCGCGGTGACGGTTCGGGCCGCGGCACCGGCGGACGCTGCCGACGTCTACCGCCTGCTGCGCGACTTCGCCACCAGCTACCGGCCCGAACGCGCGGTGTTCGAGAACCGCACGTTCCCGGGCGTCCTGGAGGCCGCCGCGGACGGCACGGCCGAGTTCCTGGTCGCGGAGCGGACCGGCGCGGTCGTCGGCTACCTGCTGGCCGCCCGGGTGCCGACCCTGTTCGCAGGCGGGACCGTCCTGGAGATCCTCGAACTCGCCGTCGACGAGGGACACAGGGGCGACGGGATCGGCTCGCTCCTGGTCCGCACGGCGACCGCCCGGGCCCGGCAGGCCGGCGATGTCGAGGTGACCGTGCCGACCCGCCGGGCAGCGGGCTTCGACAACCGCTTGGGGTTCACCGAGACCGCCGCCTACCTCAAGTACACGCCGGGCGACGCGGCCGGCTCCGGCGGCTCGGGGAACGAGGACGGCTGACATGAGCGCACCACCGAACGGATTGCCCGCCTACCGGGTCCTGACCGGCCCCGACGACGAGGCGTTCTGCCGACGCGTGAGCGAGGCGCTCGACCTCGGGTACGAGCTGCACGAAGGACCCGCCGTCACCTTCAACGGTGACCGCGTCATCGTCGCTCAGGCGGTGGTCTGGCCGGCGTCGCGGCGGCGGGCCGACAGGGAATAGCGACCGGGCCGCCGCGGCCACGCACACTGCCGGACCGGCCGCCTTGCGGCGGCTCAGGGGCGGCCGGCGCCACCGGTGCGGATTCCGGCCTGAGCGCGGCCCGGTGGAAGCCGGAGCCTGCGCCCGTCGACTTGAACGCCTTCGCGTCGCTTCGGCAGGCCCGCCTCAGCGCTGCGAGTCGCGCATCCACTGGAGCAGTGTCGGATTGTCGGCCGTCGTGATGAGGCTGACGGTATTGCGGACGTGGCCGCCCGAGTCGAGCAGCTCCAGCATGCCGGCGGCGAGGTCCGCGCGAGCGGTGAACCGGCCGTCGGCGAACCCCTCGACGAGGGTGTACTCGGTGACCGCGGGCAGCTCGAAGAGCCCGCTGGGGCGCACGACGGTCCAGTCCAGATCGCCGGCGCGCAGCAGCGACTCCATGCGCCGCATGTCGTCGTACATCGTCTTGCCCACCACCCGCGTCACGTAGGGCAGCAGCAGCCGGTTGAACAGGAACCCTCCGTCGGAGTACGGGTGCGGCTCGACCCCGCTGGAGCTGACCGCCACGATCCTTCGCACCCCGTGCCGGCTCATCGCGGCCGCGATGTTCGCGGTACCGCGCGAATAGGTGAAGATCGGCTCCTTTCCGGCGGGCACTCCGAGCGTCGACAGCACCGCGTCCTTGTCGGCCACGACGGCGTCGACGGCGGCCGGATCGAGCACGTCGGCGCCGACCACTTGCAGGCAGTCGTGATGCAGCGGAAACGCATCCGGGTGCCTGGTCACCGCGGTGACGTGGTGCCCCGCCGCGAGCGCCTGGCCGGTGAGCAGGCGGCCGGTGGGGCCGTTCGCCCCGAATACTGCGATGTGCATGGTGATCGTCCGTCCTTCCGTGGCGGTGTCCTGTCCCCCGAAGACGAGACAGGGCCGCCCGGTGTGACAGGGCCGGCCCGGTGTGTCAGTGCAGATCGGTGTGACAGGGCGGATCGGATGGCACCGTTCGCGGACGCGGCATGTCACGCACGGCCCCGCCGTTTCGTCACAGAGAGGAGGCCGGAACCGGGATGCGGGAGGAAGCCATGGCGCGCGACGAGACGTTCGAAGAACTGCGGCCGCTGCTGTTCTCGATCGCCTACCGGATCCTGGGCAGTGTCGGCGAGGCCGAGGACGCGGTCCAGGAGACCTGGCTGCGGTTCGAGCAATCCCGGACCGAGCCGGGCTCCACCAAGGCGTTCCTGTCGGCCGTGGTCACCCGGATCGCAATCGACGTGCTGCGTTCGGCCCGGGTCCGGCGGGAGGCGTACGTGGGGCCGTGGCTTCCCGAACCGCTCATGGACGACCCGTACGAGGATCCCGAGCGGTCCGCGGAACTCGCCGACTCCCTGTCGACGGCGGCGCTCCTGCTGCTGGAGCGCCTCAGCCCGCTCGAACGCGCGGTCTTCGTCCTCCGCGAGGTGTTCGGGTTCGAGTTCCGCGACGTCGCCGCCGCCGTCGGGCGCTCCGAGGCGGCGTGCCGGCAGCTCGCGGTCCGGGCCCGGCGGCACATGGCCGAGGGAAGAGCCCGGTTCGAGGCCGACGACGCCGCGCGCGGGGAGCTGGCCGACCGGTTCATCGAGGCGTTCCGGGACGGCGACGTCCAGGGCCTGGCGGCGCTGCTGGCGACCGACGTGCGGATGGTCGCCGACTCGGGCGGCAAAGCGCCGCAATGGAGCCCGTCGTTCACCGGGACCGCGGAGGTCGCCAGAGTGCTCGCCGACCTCGCTTCGCTGTTCGCCGCGGCGCGCGGCACCGTCGAGTCCCGCAGCCTGAACGGCCAGCCCGGCGCGATCTTCCGCGATCGGGACGGCCGCGTCATCAACACCTGGACCCTCGACGTCCTCGACGGGCGGGTGCTCACGATCCGCACCGTGTCGAACCCCGACAAGCTCCGGCATCTCGGCCCGGTCGCCGACGCGCAGTCCATTCTCGATGAAGCGGCCCGGGCCCTGGGCGAAGGCCGCTGACCCGCGGACCCGAGTCCTGGACCCGCCGGACGCGCACGCAGTCGCGGACGGCCAACACGGCCCGGCCCGGGCCCGCCCGGCGAACGCGAACCGGACGTCGAACGTGATCGGCGCCCGTCGCGGTCCGCCGTGATCGCGGCGTCGCACCGCGATCACGGCGATGCCCCGCCGGTGACGGACTTCCGAAGGTCCACGGTGTTCGCCGGCGCCGCCACCGGACCGTCCTCAGAGGTCGAGGACGATTCGCGAACCGCGAGCGCGGGAGACGCACGGGTAGATCACGTCCCGCCGCGCGCGGTCCTCCCCGCTGAGGATGTCGTCGCGGTGGTCGGGCACGCCGTCGAGGACCCGGGTCTCGCAGCTGCCGCACACGCCGTCCTCGCACGAGAAGTCCAGCGTCGGGTCGACGTCCTGGAGTGCGGCGAGGAGGGTCCGGTCCGCGGGGACGCGCACCACCGTGCGCGAGGCCCGCAGCTCGGCCTCGAACGGCGTGTCGGGCCCGGTCTCGCGCTCGCGGGCGGCGAAGCGCTCGACGTGGAGCCGCCCGTGCGGGCACGCGGTCGGCATCAGCGCCTCCACGGCCGCGAGCATCGACGCGGGCCCGCAGCAGTAGACCGCCGTGCGCGGCGGGGCGGCGCGCAGCAGCGCCTCGAGATCGGGGCGCGGGCTCGCGTCGGCGGGCGACAGCACCACCCGATCCGGGTACGCGGCGGTCAAGGACCGCGCGAACGCCATCGCCGCCGGGGACTGCCCGCGGTACACCAGCCGCCAGTCGGCGCCGCGCCGCTCGAGCGCCGCGACCATCGGCACGAACGGCGCGATCCCGATGCCGCCCGCCACGAACAGGTACGACGGCGCGTCCACCAGGCGGAAGTGGTTGCGCGGGCCCCGGATCGCGACCGCCGCGCCCTCCTTCAGCGAGTGGACCTCGGCCGACCCGCCCCGGCCGTCGGGCTCGTGCAGCACCGCGATCCGGTAGGCGGGCGCGGACGGGTCGCCGCACAGCGAGTACTGGCGGACCCGCCCCGACGGCAGCACGAGGTCGATGTGCGCGCCCGGCTCCCACGCCGGAAGCGGCCCGGCACCGGCGAGTTCCAAGGCCGCCACACGGTCGGCCTCGGCCCGCACCGCCGTCACCGTCACAGGGATGCCCTTGGGGCCCTTGGACTTCCGACGCTCCCACGGGGTGCGGCCGCCGGGCTTGAACACCGAGAGCACGGTCGCCGTCCACAGCAGCGCCAGGAACAGCCCCATGAAGATCGCGAGGAGCACGCCGGTGCCGCCCGGTTCGAACGCCGGGTCGGCGGTTCCGGCCGCGAGCCGCTCGATCCAGGTGCTCTCGAACGTCGCCAGCACCGGCAGGCTCAGCGCGATCACGAGCTTGAGCAGCACCCACCAGTGCTTCACCAGACCCCAGGGGGTGCCGAGCGACACGACCGCGCCGGTGATGATCGCGAGGAACACGCTCGGGATCACGATCGCGATGTTGAAGGCGTGCATGATCTCATACGCGCCGTGCCGGATCGCGTGGTCGCCGGTGGTCGCTCCGATGATCGCGAGCGTGAGCATCGCCAGCGAGAGGCCGAGCCATCCGACGCTGATGCCGACGTGAAGCGTGACCCACACGCGCCGCCCGAACCGTCCCAGCCGCGGGAAGCGCGGGCGGAGCGCCACGGTCAGCAGTGTCGAGAGCGCCATGCCCGGCCACGCCACGTCGTGCGCGAGCAGGAACAGGAACTGGCTCGGGATGAACACGAGGTGGAACACGATGAGCGTCTTGCGCGCCCGGCTCGCGAACGCCGGCCTCGCGAACGCGGCCCAGCAGGCGAGCGACACGACCGCCGCCAGCGCGTAGCCGACCGTGCCGGCGCTTTGGAAGAACGGGTGCGGGGCGTCCGGGTGCAGGCCGACCAGCGCCCCGGCGACGCCGGCGAACACGGCGAAGACCGCGGTGAGCGGCCGCGGCTCGAGAAATCTCCTGAAGTCCATGCCGTCAGACTCGCCCGGGCCAGGGGCGCGCGGCATCGGCGGAACTTCGGTTCCGGCGCGCCGAAAGTCGCGCGCCGCGGCGCCGGTGCGTACATCCTTCGGCCGATGCCGCGCTGCCGCGTGCCCGTTAACCTGGGGATCCATGACGGTTCGACGGAGGCTCCGGTTCGGCCGCCCGGTGATCGACGCCGCGGCGGCGCTCCTGGTCGCCGTGTTCACCGCGACCGGCTCGTTCGGGTCGAGCGACTTCTTCGGCCCGAGTCTCGCGGGCCTCGACGCGGACGTGCCGCCTCCGGCCTTCGGGCTCCCGGCCGCGGCGCTCCTCGCCGTCCTCGCCTGGCGGCGGCGCGCCCGTCCGGCGGTGTTCGTCGCCGGGGCGCTGGCGGTGAACGCGGTCGTGTCGGCGCATCTGGCGATCATGGTCGCGCTCTACACGTATGCGGTCCGCCATAGCGCCTGGCCGAGGGTCGTGCCCGTCGTCGTGGCCGCGCTGGTGGTGGTCGGGATCCCGATCTGGCGGTTCGCGGGGGCCGACGGCGCGCTGCCGGTGAGCGTGGCGTTCTGCGTCGCCCCGGCGCTATTCGGCCTGTACGTCGGCACCCGCCGGGAGCTGGTCGAGCGCATCCGCGAGCGCGCCGAGCGGGTCGAGCGGGAGCAGGAGCAGCGGATCGCACGGGCCCGCGGCGAGGAGCGCGCGCAGATCGCGCGCGACATGCACGACGTCATCACCCACCGGGTCGCGGTCATAGTGCTCCACGCGACCGCGCTGGAGGCCACGCGCGGCGAGGACGCGGCGCGCATCGCCGAGCGGATCGGGGCGACCGGCCGCGAGGCGCTCGCGGAGCTGCGCTCTCTGGTGGCGGTCCTCCGCGGCGGGGACGACGCGCCGCTCGTCCCCCAGCCGGGCCTCGCCGACATCGGCGCCCTCGTCGAGGAGTCCCGGCGGCTCGGCGCGGAGGTGACGCTCGCGATGGACGATCCGCCGGAGCCGCGGGCGCCGATGCTCGTCGAACACGCGCTGTACCGTGTCGCCCAGGAGGCGCTCACGAACGTGCACAAGCACGCCGACGCCGCCGCGACGGCCGTCGAGGTGCGGTTCAGGTCCGGGGCGGTGCGTCTGTCGGTGGTCAACGGCCCCGGGAGGCATCCGGCCCGGGGACTGCCCGAGGGCGGGCACGGGATGCTCGGCATCGCCGAGCGCGTCCGCCTCGTCGGCGGGTGCCTGACGGCGGGGCCGACCGCCGACGGCGGGTTCGCGCTCGTCGCCGAGGTCCCTTGGGGAGCGGGGCGGTGAGCGCGGTGCGGACGCTGGTGGTGGACGACGAGTGGATGGTGCGCTCGATGCTCCGCACCATCCTTGAAGCCGCCGGTGACATCACCGTCGTCGGGGAGGCCGGCGACGGTCTCGCGGCCGTCGAGCAGGCGCGGGCGCTGCGCCCGGACGTCGTCCTCATGGACATCCGCATGCCCCGCTGCGACGGCATCGCGGCCACCGAGCGGTTGGGCCGGCTCGAGCACCGCCCTCGCGTGGTGGTGCTGACCACGTTCGACCTCGACGAGTACGTCCACGCCGCGCTCCGCAACGGCGCCGTCGGGTTCCTCCTCAAGGACGCACCGGCAGCGGACATGGCCGCGGCGGTGCGCCACGCCGCCCGCGGCGACGCCGTGCTCTCTCCGCGGGTCACCCGGCGGCTCCTGAGCGCCTTCACCGCGCCCGATCCGGGCCGGCGCAGCGAGGCCGAGCGGCGGCTCGCGGTCCTCACCGGCAAGGAGCGGGAGGTGCTGGCCGCGATCGGCTCCGGCGCCTCGAATTCCGAGATCGCCCAGCGCCTGCACATGAGCGAAGCCACCGCCAAGACCCACGTCAGTCGCATTCTCGCGAAGCTCGACATCGCCAACCGCGTCCAAGCCGCCGTGCTCGCCCATCAGGCCGGTCTTCTCGACTGAGCCGTCCGCTGCGGTCGAAGCCGGTCCGTCCCGTGCCGGTGGGGACGGGGGTTCGGATGAGCAGCCGGCCGGTGGTGGTCACCGTTCGTTCGCGGCGGTGCGGCCGAGTTCGCGGTGGCGGAGGGCCGCCCAGACGGCGAAGGCCGCCAGGGCCAGTCCGCAGATGACGTCCGCGATCACGTGGGTCTGCCGCCACCACGCCATGTCGGTGGCGCCCGGCACGGTGTAGTGCGCGAGGCCGACCAGGCCCGAGAGCGAGTAGACCCCGAGTGCGACCGCGGACCACACGATCGCGCGCCGGCGCCAGAGCAGGATCGCGAGGGCGCCGAATGCGGTGAACACGAACCACGAGACGCCGATCGCCGTGGCCGAGGGGGCCGGGATTCGGCTGTGGGCGTGGGGAACGGGGTAGGCGTCGTAGTTCGCGTAGTTGTCGGCGTAATGGACTATCGAGACCGCCACGGCGATCGCGAGCGTCCAGTACAGGAATCTGCCGGCTCGTTCGTACATGTGCCTGCTCGCTTCCTCGAGTGAAGGGCCGGGGGTCGGCCGGGGCGGGGCGACGCCCCGTCCGATCCACCATACCATACAGTATGGTATGGTCATGGCGGAGGTGACGCGATGCCGACAGCATCGAATGAGCGATGGCTCGACGAGGGCCTGGCGCTCCTCGCGGAATCGGGTGTGAACGCGGTGACGATCGAAGCCCTCAGCGACCGTCTCGGGTTGAGCAAGGGCTCCTTCTACCACCACTTCAAGGGCATGCCCGGGTATCACGCCGCACTGCTGGCCCACTTCGAGAAGCGCGAGACACAGGCGTTCATCGACCTCGTCGAGGCGCTCCCGGTCGAGGACGGCGCGGCGAAGCTGCGGGCGCTCATCGACGCGGCCGTGGCCGACGAGGCGAGCGTGGCCATCGAGCCGCAGGTGCGGATCTGGGCGAGCCGCGATCCCGTGGCCGAAGCCACTATGGAGCGAGTCGACGCGAAGCGGATCGAATACCTGCGGCGCCAGTGCCGCGCCATCGTCGACTCGGATCGGGCCGACGACGTCGGAACGATGATCTACCTCGTCGGCATCGGATCCGGGCACCTCGTCCCGCCGATTCCGGTGCCGGACCAGGTGCGCATGTGCGGCCTGCTCATCAGCGACCTCGAGGCCGCGGCGGAACGCGGCGCACCGCGAACGAAGGGAAACGAACCATGACCCAGCGGAGAAACCGCGCCGTCGTCGCCGGCGGCGCGATCATCACCTTGTGCGGCATCGGCCATTCGGTCATCGCCCTCATCCAGGTCATGCCGCGCCACGGCGAGGCGTGGCTCGACGGCGCCCTGTGGGAGCAGGTCAACCGGAACGTCACCGGGTTCACGCCGGTCACCGGCGCGTTCTGGTACAGCTTCAACAGCTTCGGGCTCCCGCTCCTGCTGCTCGGCGCCACGGTCCTCGCGCTCGGACTGCGGGGCATGGCACCGCCCCGGGTGGTTCCCTGGGTCATGATGCTGTGGACGGTCGTGGGCGAGACCGCCTCCGGGCCATCGCCGCTCCTGCTGCTCCTCGTCGCCGGCGTCCTCATGCTGGTCGGCGCCTCGCGCCGGACAGCGGCACCGCCGCCCACCGCGGTGGAGGCGGAGGCGAGAGTCCCATGACCGGGGCGAGGCCGCTCGGCCTGCAACGGATTTGATCGCAGATCACGGAAGGACGACTGACGAATGCCGAACCGACACCCCGAGGCAGCGGACACCGAACGGACACAGGGCGGGACGGCTGCCGCACCGGCCGCCACCGGCGCGGCCGGCGGTCCGGCGGCGAAGCGGATCGCGATCGCGACCTGCGCCGCCCTGCCCGACGGCTTCGAGGACGACCGCGAAGCGGTGGCGCTCCTCGGCGGCCGGTACGCCGCGTGGAACGACGACGGCGTCGACTGGCAGGGCTTCGACCGCGTCCTCATTCGCAGCACGTGGGACTACACGTCGAACCGAACCGAATTCGTGCGGTGGGCGCACTCGGTCGGAGCAGGGCGGCTGCTCAACGCTCCCGCCCTGGTCGAGTGGAACTCCGACAAGAGCTATCTGCGCGAGATCGACGCGCCGACCGTCCCGACGACGTTCGTCGGTCCCGGCGATCCCGTTCCCGGGCTCCAGGGCGAGGTCGTCGTCAAGCCGACGGTCTCGGCGGGTGCCGTCGACACTGGACGGTTCAGCCCCTCCCATCACGACCGGGCGCGCGATCTGGTGCAGCGCATCACCGACTCGGGGCGCACGGCGATGATCCAGCCGTACCTGGACGGCATCGGCACGAAAGGGGAGACCGCGCTCGTCTTCATCGACGGCGAACTGTCCCACGTGCTGCACAAGAAGCCGGTGCTCCGGCCGAACGAGATCGCTCCCCTCGCGGAGGCCGTGGGCTCGGTCGTCGCCGCCGCGGCGATGTTCGACCCGGACCTCGTCACCGCCGGCAAGGCCGAATCTGCCCAGATCGCCGTCGCGGAACGGGTCGTCGGCCAGGTCGCCGACCGGTTCGGCGTCCCGACCTTCGCACGCGTCGACCTGGTGCCCGGGCCGGACGGCGAGCCGATCCTGCTGGAGCTCGAAGCCGTCGAACCGTGCCTGTACCTCGATACCGCACCGGGGGCCGCCGCGAGGCTCGCCGACGCCGTTCTCCGCTCGTGACGAGCGAACACGAGCGCCGGTCCGAGGACGACCCCTGCGCGCCACCCGACTCCCGGTCTTCGCGACCACCCCGCCGCTCCCCCGCACCGCCCCGCCCCTCCGGCGGGGGAACGCGGCCCCCCGGCAGGGGGAGGCAGCGGCGGGCCCGACGGCGGCACGATGAGGACATGATGCTCGATTCGCCTGACCCGCAACCGACTCGACGCAGCGTCGCCGGGGTCGGGGCCATCGCCGCTACTGTGCCCTATGTGGTGCTCAAGGTGCTCTGGCTCTCGGGAAACCTGGTCGGGGTCCCGGCCGATTCCCCCGCCGCCGGACGGGAGTTCGTGTACGCGAATGCGATCACGCTCGGCATGGACGCGTTCGTGGTGGTGCTCGCGTTGGCGCTCACACAGCGCTGGGGGATGCGGGTGCCGGCCTGGCTGCTCTTGGCGCCCTTGTGGATCGGGACCGGCCTGCTCGTGCCCGCCGCGCTCCAAGCCCTCGCGGGCGGGCTCGCCTGGACGGTCACCGGCGGGCGGGCGATGCGGTTGGAGGGCGGACTGGTCGAGCCGTGGGTGTACGCGGTCGTCGGGGCGTCGTTCGCGCTGCAGGGGGTCTTCCTCGCGGCCGCGTTCCGGTGGTACGCGAAAGCGCGCTGGAGCGACGTGTTCCAGCCGGCCGGACCGGCTCAGGGCGCCACGTACGCGGTGCAGGCGGTGCTCGTGCGCGGGGGCGCCGGGGCCGCGGTGGTCATCGCGATCGGGTACGCGCTCTGGGTGTTCGGGAACGCGGGCCCGTTCGGCGAGTACGAGCCGGGGTGGGAGGTGTCGCAGCGGATGCATTCGGTGATCGCGGCCGCGACGGCCCTCCTCGCCGCGATCGGCGCCGTCCGGATGCTCAGACCCACGGCGCGGGTGCCGTTCGGGCGCGCCGCGGTGTTCGCGTGGGTCGGCTCGGGCAGCCTGTGCGGCTGGGGGCTCTATGAAGTAGTGGTCGTCCTCTCCGGAGCGTCGCTGGCCCAGGACGTGTCGCCGGCCGCGAATCTGATGCAGCTCGCCTCGGTGCTCACCGGGTTCGCGCTCGCCTTGGCGGGCGTGCTCAGGATCGTCGAACGGCGCGCGCTCGCCGGCGCCGATCCGGCGCCGATCTGAACCTGCGCTTTCACTCGTGCTGCGCCGCAAGGGCTTGAAAGCGCCCCGAAAGCAGCGCACTCGCTCCCCGGGACGCCGGCAGTACTCGGGCAATAGGGCCGATGACCCCTGTCCCGGGCAATCGCCCGGGCCCCTCCGAATCAGGTCCAGGCTGCGGCGAGCGCCCGCTCAATGGTCTGCTGCCACCCCTTGGGGGCGTGGGGTTCACGGCTGGCGATGCCGGCGAGCCAGACCAGGGCCTGGAGGTCGTCCTCGGTGAAATCGGGCGAGAGGACGCCTTCGCGGTGGGCTTCGCGGACCAGGTCGTTGCCCAGGGCGGTCGAGTGCTCGCAGATGCCCAGGAGGGCGACGGCGTCCGGGTAGCGGCGCAGGATGGCGTCGTTCAGGGCCGGATCTCGGCTCTGGAGCTCGATCATGCCGTGGACGAAGGCTTCGAGCCGCTCCCGCACGGTCGGCCTGGCGAGCACGTCGGCCCCGAGGGCCTTGAGCCGTGCGCCGGCCACGTCGGGGATGACCGCGTCGATCAGCGCCTCCCTGGTGCCGAAGCGGTTGTAGAGCGTCCCGATGCTCACCCCGGCGGCCCGCGCGACTTCCTCCAGCGGCGCCCCGAGCCCTTTGGCCAGGAAGATCTCCAGCGCGGCGGCGCGGAGCCGGGCCGCGTTGTCGCGCGCGTCGCGGCGCAGCGGTTTCGTGTCGGGCATATCGCTCCCCTCACATGTTGAGGACACCCTCAACTTAAGTGGTACCGTCGATCTTGAGGCACCACTCAAGATACAGGAAGGCGGTCCTCCCATGACAGCGCGAACCGCGACCGAATCCTCGACCCGGCTGACCGTCGACGTCTGGGCAGACGTGCTCTGCCCCTGGTGCTACCTGGGCGAGCACCGCCTGCAAGCCGCGATCGAGCGGTCGGGCCTCGCCGACCGCATCGACGTGAGCGTCCACACCTTCGAACTCGCCCCGCACGCGGGTGCCGAGGTGGTCCCCGCCCTGGAGTACCTGGCGGCCGAGAAGGGCGTCTCGGCCGGGCGGGCGCGTGCGATGGAGCGGCACATGGCCGATCTGGCCGCGGCCGAGGGCCTGCCCTACGCGATCGACCGCCCGGTCGCCAACTCGAACGACATGCTGCGCCTGGTCCACCTCGGCGCCGAGCACGGCCGCGGCTGGGCCTACCTGCGCGCGATGCAGGCCGCGGTCTTCAGCGGCGACCACCGGTCCTTCGAGCCCGCCACGCTCATCCGCCTCGGCGGAGAGCTCGGCATCCCCGCCGACCGGATCCGCGACGTCCTCGAAAGCGACCGGTACGCCGCGGCCGTCCGAGCCGACCGCGCCCGCGCACTCGAACTCGGCGCGCGCGGTGTCCCCTTCACCGTCCTGGGCGGGCGCCTCGGGATTCCCGGCGCCGTCGGCACCGCCGAGTACGCCGCCGCGATCGAGCAGGCATGGGAGCAGGTCAATGGCTGACCGCACGGCCGCGACCGACCCGCCGCCGCACCTCATCGCAGCCGAAGCCGAGGGCTACTGCGACCCCGACACCGGCATCTGCGTCCTCCCCGCGAGCACCGGCGCCGACGAGACCGATCCGGACGCGCAGGCGGCCCCCGCCACCACCGAACGCTGACCACCGAACCGAAGGAGCACATCATGCCCGTCATCGCCATCGTCGGGGCCGGCCCCGGCCTCGGATACGAGATCGCCCGCGCCTTCGGCGGCGAGGGCTTCACCGTCGCCCTCGTCGCACGCAACGCCGAGAAACTCGACGCCCTCGCCGCCGAACTCGGAGGCGAGGGGATCGCGGCCGCCGGATTCACCGCCGACGTCACCCGGCCCGACACCGTCGCCGCCGCGTTCACCCGGATCAAGGAACGCTTCGGGCGCATCGACGTCCTGGAGTTCTCCCCCGCCGACCGGGCCCTCGACGCCGCCGGCGTCCTGGACGTGGCCCCGGAGAACCTGCAGCCGATGTTCGACTTCCACGTCGGTGCGGTCACAGCGGTCAAGCAGGTCGCCCCGGACATGATCGCCGCGGGCGAGGGCACGATCCTCGTCACCACCGGTGGCGGCTCGATCAACCCGGTCCCGTTCTTCGCGAACATCAACTTCGCCGCCGCCGGGCTCCGCAACTGGACCCTGAACCTGCACAACGAACTCAAGGAGCACGGGGTCTACGTCGCCCACGTCGCGATCAGCGCCTGGATCGGCGCCGGACACCCCGACGCCGAACCCGACGTCATCGCCCGCAAGTACGTCGAGCTCTACCGGACCCGCACCGAACCCGAGCACCATCACATCGCACTGGACCGGTAACCCGCCCTGCGACGCCTTCGGGTGCGAACACCGAAGGCGTCCAGACGATGTCAAAACTTCGCACCCGTCAGCGGCCATCGATCCGATGGCCGCTGACATCGTTCCGTCCCCCGGTGCCGTGCGGACGGCGAGGGGCGGGGAACCCAGAGAAGGCAGGAGTCAGGCAGCGCGGGCGACCGGTCCGAACTGGGCGCGAAGCAGCGTGAACCGCCGCCGCGCAGTACGGCCCTCGTTCGCGTGCGGGCCCCGGTAGTAGTACCCCGGTACCCCTCGACGCCTCCGGATTCACTCCGCGAGCCGATGGATGCGAGGTCGGGGAGCCGTAGCGTCGGCGGCATCATCCACCCCTTGGCCCTCAACGTGGATGTCCTTGCACGCCCCCGAATCCTGGAGCTTCACAGTGACCATAAGGGACTCCATAGCTCTCCGATACTCCTACAACGACCTCACCCGGAACAAAGGCGTCAACCTGGCGCTGATCGTGATCCTGGTGTTCAGCGCCTTCCTGATGGCCACCGGGTCCATGGTCATCGAACGCGTCCTCAGCTCGATGGACCAGTTCTTCGACGAGGCCCGGCCCCCGCACTTCCTCCAGATGCACAAAGGCGCGTACGACCGCGCCGAGCTCGAACGCTTCGCGTCCGAGCACCCCGAGATCGACGCGTGGCTGATCGAGGAGATGCTCGGCTACGACAGCGCCGCGATCGCCTGGGAGCGCTCCTCCACGGGTGAAGGCGGCGACCTCGCCGACAGCCTCATCGACAACCTGTTCGTCACGCAGAACGCGGAATTCGACTTCCTCCTGGACGAGAACGGCTCGATCCCCCGGCCCGACGCCGGCGAGGTCTACGTGCCGGTGGCCTACCGGGAGCAGTTCGGGATCGAGGTCGGCGACCTGCTGCGCGTGCAGACCGCCGAAGGCGTCCAGGAGCTGCGCGTCGAGGGCTTCGTCCGCGACTCGCAGATGGCCTCCTCGCTGTCGCAGTCGACCCGCTTCCTCATCTCGGAGGACGACTTCGCCGCCATGTCCGCCGCCGGAGGCGCCATCCCCGAGATCATCGTCGAGTACCGGCTGACCGACACCTCTCTGGTGCAGGACTTCCAGACCGCGTACGAATCCGACGACGCCCTGCCCAAGAACGGAGAATCCGTCCCTTACCAGTTGCTCCGCATCGTCAACGCCCTCAGCGACGGACTCGTCGCCGCGGCGCTCATGTTCGCGAGCCTCCTGCTCGTCGCCATCGCGCTCCTCAACGCCCGCTTCGTCATCCGCGGGACCCTCGAAGACGAGGTCCGACAGATCGGCGCGATGAAGGCCATCGGCCTGCCGAACCGCACGATCAGCGGACTGTACCTGGCGAAGTACCGGGCGATGACGTTCCTCGCGTGCGTCGTCGGCGGGCTCTTGGCGATCGCGGCGGCGCAGATGCTCACCCGCACCGTCCAGGTCGATTACGGCGCAGCCGAGGTCGACCTGGTCAGCGTGCTCGTCCCGGTCCTCGCGCTGGCGTTCGTGTACGTGTTCGTCATCGCCATCTGCCGCAGGGTCTTCGGGAAGATCCGCAGGATCGAGGTCGTCAACGCCCTCGTCCACGGCAGCACGCTGGACGACCGGCAGACCGCGCGCCGCGCCGCGCGCGAAGTGAAACGGGTGCGGCGCACCAGCCTCGCCGCGTTCGGCGGCGGGAACCTCAACCGGCGCCTGGCCCTGCTCGACCTGCGGGCCGAGGCGCGCCAGTGGGTGCTCATCCCGATCGTCATGTTCCTCGCCGCAGTGCTCATGACGCTCCCGATGAATCTCCTCAGCACCCTCTCCGACCCCGCGTTCGTCACCTTCATGGGCTCACCGGAGAGCGACCTGCGCGCCGACCTCGAGTTCTCCGAGGACGTCGACGCCGTCCACGGGGACCTTCTCGCCGCGATGTCGGCCGACGAAGGGCTGGAGAACGTCCGGGCCTTCGCCAACGTCCTGTACGAGACCGAGGGAGAGGAAGGCTGGGAGGTCCTGCGCGTCGACGTGGGCGACTTCTCCAGCGCCGCAATGCCCTTCATCGAAGGGGGCCCGCCCGGGACCGGCGAGATCGCCCTCTCGGTGATGAACGCCGAGAAGTACGGCCTGGCGACCGGGGACGAGATCCTCGTGCGCCTCGACGGCGAGCCGTCGAATCTCACCGTCAGCGGCGTCTACCAGGACATCACCGGCGGCGGTCTCTCCGCCAAGATGCAGGGCGAGGTCGACGCCGGCGCGGCGAGCTACACGGTCTTCGCCGACACCGCAGCGGGCGCCGACACCGCCGAACTCGTCGCCGAGTACGCCGACGCGTTCCCCTCGGCCAAGGTGACCCCGATGCGCGAGTTCATGGAGCAGACGCTCTCGTACGTCACCGACGCCGTCCGCAACGCCGCGTTGCTGACGTTCGCATTCGGGCTCGGCGTGGCACTGGTCATCACGAGCCTGTTCTTGAAGCTGCGGCTCACGAGGGACCGGCAGAAGATGGGCATGCTCTCGGCCGTCGGCTTCTCCACGAACGAGCTCATCGCGCAGGTGCGGGGCAAGACGCTCGCGGCCGTCGTCGTCGGCACCGTCCTCGGATCGGTGTTCGCGGCCACCGGCGGCGAGAGCGTGGCCGGCTCCCTCCTCGCCCTGGCGGGGCTCGGCATCGTCGACCTCGAGTTCCTCCCGAACCCGTGGCTCGTCTACCTCGCCTACCCGCTCCTGCTCATCAGCGCCGGCTACTTGGGCGCCGTATTCCTGACCTCCCGCCTCCGCGGCGCCGACAAGAGCTCATGGCTCAGAGGATGAAAGAAGGACCACTCATGTCGAACGATGACCGCATCACCTTGGAGTGCAAGGAACTCACCAAGACGTACTTCTCGACCGAACCGCCGGCGAAGGTCCTCCACGGGATCGACCTCGCCGTGCGGACCGGCGAGTTCCTCGTCGTGATGGGCGCCTCCGGATCGGGCAAGTCCACGCTGCTGTACAGCATCAGCGGCATGGACCGGCCCACGACCGGAAGCGTCCTGTTGGAAGGCAGGGAGCTCACCTCCCTCGACGACGCCGAGATGAGCCGGGTCCGGCTCACCCGCATGGGCTTCATATTCCAGCAGGCGTACTTCTTGAGCAACCTGAACATCCAGGACAACATCCTGCTGCCGGCGCTCAAGGCCGCGCCCGGGGACAGGGACGCAGTGGTCGAGCGCGTCGACGCCCTCATGGAGCGGTTCGGCATCGGCCACGTGAAGCGCCACGGCGTCACCCAGGTCTCCGGAGGGCAGCTCCAGCGGGCCTCGATCTGCCGCGCCCTCGCCGGCCGGCCGGCGGTGCTGTTCGCCGACGAGCCCACCGGCGCGCTCAACAGCAGCATGTCCGCCGAGGTCATGAACGCCCTCACCGACGTCCACGGCGACGGCGCCACCATCGTCATGGTCACCCACGACCCCGCCTGCGCCGCAAGGGCCGAACGCGTCGTCTTCCTCCGCGACGGCCTCCTCGTCGACACCCGCGAACAAGGCGCGTGGACCGCGGAGACCGCGAAGCAGCGCGAGGACGACCTCTTCTCGTGGCTGAGCTCCAACGGCTTCTGACCCGGCTCGGAGGCGTCGAGCACCGAAACGACCGATTAAGAGGGGCGGGGCCGTGCGGCCCCGCCCCGACTACGTCCGATCCGAACCAGACACCACCACCGCCGACAGCCCGGAGTCACGACATCAGGGCGTGCGACTCTGGTTCACGGACTGCCTCATAATGAGCGGGACATGACCGATCACGACAAGAAACCGCTGCTGTTCCTCGATGTGGACGGGACCCTGATCCCGTTCGGACGGCACCAACGGCATGCACCCCTCGACACCACGTCAGACTCCTATCTTTCGAGGCTCGATCCACAGACCGGGACTCGACTCGCGGCACTGCCCTGCCAACTGGTCTGGGCTACCACCTGGGAGAACGAAGCGAATACAGAGGTCGCACCTCGGATCGGGCTACCGCCGCTGCCGGTGGTGCACTGGCCGCAGCCCACATCGGCAGGTGAACTCGAAGACCAGTGGTTCAACCTGCATTGGAAGACCCGGCCCTTGGTCACCTGGGCGGCCGGGCGCCCGTTCGTCTGGGTCGACGATGAGATCAACGAAGCCGACGAGACCTGGGTCGCCGCACACCACCCCGGAGGCGCCCTCCTCCACCGCGTCGAAGCCGCTCAAGGAATCATCGATGCCGATCTGAAGACCATCGAGAAATGGCTGAAGGCGACATAGCCGGCACGAAGCTCGGAGGCCGGCAGAATGCTCCCGGTGCCACGCACGGAGGCGATCCTCTCCAGAAAACGCGCCGATACCCGGTCATGCATCAGGGCTTCACCAAGTTCGCCGCTGTTCTCATCTGCTGGTGACGACTTGCAGGTACCTCTGGGCCGTACCGGTGTGAGATGACCACGGTGGCGACGAGCCAGGAGGCCCCGCGATCGGCCTGGAGCTCATGACGCCTGGCTCCGAGTTGTAGTCTTCCGCCCGGTGGAGCGACCATCGCGAGCTGACGAGATCGAGGACCGATTCAGGAGGGTCATGTGGAGGACGAAGAGCTCATACGATTCTCTGAAATCGATATAGACGACGTCGACTATGCGGTCAAGATGTTGTCGATGGATGAACTTGTTGCGGCTCACGAGCTTTCGAAGGAGCGGCGTTGGGGAGCCGCTTGGAGTTCAACTGATGCTCTGAGAGCGGAGGTGGATCCGTCCTCCCCGACGTTTCTGCTCCCTGCCATGAGAAATGCGGCTGGTGACATGGAGGTCGAGTCCTTGCGTTGCCATCTCTGGTTTCTTCCTCGTCAGGGGCCAAAGCTCGGTCGCGCAACGACCTTCGATATCGAGCTCACTCGCTTTCGAGGACTTCGCGAAGTTCCCCAGGACAAGGCCTCCGCCGCTTTGAGACTCCTGATCGCCTGGCACCCTCTTTCTACCACCGGTTAGCTCAACAGGTCAGCTTGGGGCATTGGCCTTTGGCGACTGTTTCGACCACGCGCGGTTGCCGCGGCCCAGCCCATTGGTTCCGGGGCGTTTCGTCTGCTTGCCCGGGTCATGACGGGCGGCTCGGCGACGGTTCTGGGTGTCCTTGGGCCGGCCGGGGCCGGGCCGGGCGGGTTTCACGACACTGGCGGGACGCAGCGCAAGATAAGCAGGTCAATACATAAGTTTATCAGCTCGATGTCGCTTGGTGGATGGGTATGTCCGGTTGCTTCGCCTGGTGCGGCGGCGCGGTCGGGTCCGGTTGGGAGCCGGAGCCGTGCGCGCGCCGCCGTCATCGGGCGGGTGGTCGTGATGTCAGGCGATTCTCCATTGCTGGGCGGCGTTGTTGAGGCAGGTCCATTGCCGCACTTCGGCTCCGGGCTGGGTTCCGAAGTTGTAGTTGTCGAGGCACAGTCCGCTGTAGCGGTTGACGAGGTTCACGTAGCCGCCGCCGGCGTCCACGACGCGCCATTGCTGCACGGTCTGGTTGTTGCACGTCCATTGCCGCACTTCGGCTCCGGGCTGGGTTCCGAAGTTGTAGTCGTCGAGGCACAGGCCGCTGTAGAGGTTGAGGATCGCGTGGTACCCGTTGCCGAGGTCGTTGAGGTGCCAGTCCTGGACGGCGTAGTCGTTGCACGTCCACTGCCGGACCTCCGCGCCGGGCTGGGTGCCCCAGTTGTAGTCGTCGAGGCAGAGGTTGCTGTGCCGGTTGCGGATCGCCGCGGGCGGGACGTTCGGTTCGCCCGAGGGCCCCTGCAGGACGGTCGTGGTGGCGACCGGGACGCCCAGGTTCGGGGTGCCGTCGGCGTTCCACGAGATCTTCTGGACCCGAGTCGTACGCGTCGTGCCGCACCCGTCCGACGCCGAGTCGTTGGCGTGGTACGCGATCCACGTCTCCGTCCCGTCCGGCGAGGTGAAGAACGAGTGGTGCCCGGGCCCGTAGACGCCGGCCGCGTCGTTGCGCTGGAACAGCGGCGTCGAGCGCTTGGTCCACGAGCTCATCTGGAGCGGGTTCGACCCGGTGTACTCGAGCATCCCGATCTTGTAGTTCGGCCCGTTGCAGTGGCTGGCCGAGTAGGTCAGGAACGTGCGCCCGCCCCGCTGCAGGGCGAAGGAGCCCTCGTTGACCGCGCCGTTCTGCGTCTCCCACGACAGGGTCGGCGCCGAGATGCGGGTGCCGTGCGCGCTCGCGGTCCACGGGTTCGACATGGGTGCGATGTACAGCGACTGGAGGCCGTCGCCGGCGAACGCGGAGAAGGTCATGTACAGGTTGCCGTTCAGGCGCAGCGGGGCCGCGTCGATCGCCCACCCGTTGTTCGGCATCAGGTCGAGGATGCCGAGCTTGGTGTAGGGGCCCATCGGGTCGGCGCCGGCGCTCTGGGCGACGTGGGTGCGGCGGGCGGCGCAGCACTGCTCGACCGAGTAGTACAGGTACCAGCGCCCGTCGAGCATCTCCAGGTGCGGCGCCCACATCGTGTCGCCGCCGGTGTCGACCACGACCTGCTCGGGCGCGGTCTTCAGGCCGGCGATGGTCGCCGACTTGCGCATGACCACCTGGGACGACCAGGTCGTCGCCACGTAGTAGTAGAAGCCGTTGTGCTGGACGAGCGTCGGGTCGGCGCTGTTGGGCACGTCCACCACCGGGTTGGTGAACGACGTGCCCGGCGCCGCTTCAGCGCGATCGGCGCCGGCGAAGACGAGGACGGACAGGGCGAGGATCGAAGCCGTGATGAGCACGGCGGTCTTTCGGAACACGGCACGCGGATGGATCGTCGGCATGACTTCTCCTGGTGAGGAGGTGAGGGACCGCGCGGATGCGCGGCAGGGTACTTGGTGGCCACCAGGTGATGTTCACGCTAACACGATAGAGGTCCCCGGTCAATGAAGTGACATGTTTGGATACAAGGGGCGGCTCTCGCCGCGCGAACCGGGCTGAACCGCAGCTTGTCCACGCGCTCGGGGCGTGCCGGGAGCGTGCAGTCGACGCCTGGAAGACCGGGCCTGAACGCTTGCACGGCAGTGCCTCCGTGTCCGGCGTCGCATTCGAGCGGACTTCGGTCAGTACATCATTTCCGGCCGCTTGCCGTGGCGCTCTTGATAGGCCGCCTTGATCTCCTCCGCGACGTCCTCCCCCGCGTGGAGCCGCACGAGCAGCGGTACGAGCCAGTCGAGTTCGGCCGCTTGGAACTCCATGTCGAACTGCGGGTTCAGCCCGGTCCGGTCCTCGTCGAGCACGTTCCCGAGCGGCACGAGCCCCCCGACGTTCACCACGTGCGGACCGATCGAGAACGCCAGCACCGAGTCCGCACCGTTCGGTTCCACCCCGACCTCGATCGGATGCGGATAACCGCCGCCCGACCCGGTCCGCGCCACCACGATGAATCTCGGCGGCGCCGCGCGCTTCCGTTGTCTCCCCATGCGCCCATTCGAACACACGACCGCATCGTGCGCGGGCCGGGCCCGGACGGGCCCGGAGCGGAACCCTCGGGCTGCGTCCCGAACCGCTCGCGCGGGCGGGGCCGACGTCCACCGTCACGGAAGACGATGCGGCGCCGGCCGCCCCGGATGCGGTCGTCCGGGGTTCGGCCGGCGGCCCGCTGGTCGGTGCGGGCGCCCGTGTCAGGAAGGGAACAGTCGCTCAGCCCGCCGCCGGCTCCGGTGGCGAAGGCCCGTTCGACGACTGAGCCGAGGCCAGTCCAGGATGGATGACCGCTCCGGTCAGGCGGGCATCACGCCCGATCCGGCGCGGGCCATTTCCCCGGGTTGAGGTGGTAGGAGGTCAGGGCGGTGGCGTGTCCGTGGCCGAGGCCGTGTTCGGACTTGAGCCAGTCGACGAGCGCTTTGTGGCCGGTGAGACCGCTGGCCTTCATGTCGCTGAGCCAGTCGGCGATCGGCCGCCCGTACTTCTGCTCGATCGCGGGGAAGTAGGAGGTCGGCCCCTTGGACTGTGCGTTCATTGTCGTACTCCTTTGGAATGCGGGTGTCGTCGGTGGGGAAACGGGGCGGCGCTACCGGTGCGTCCGGAGCTGCTGGAGCGTGACGGCCGACGCCCACAGCCAGATGAGCGCGCCGCCGGCGAGCATCGCCCGGAAGTCGGCCGCGGCGAAGGAGGTCACGATGAGAACCAGGTACAGGGCCGGAACGGCGTAGCAGGCCGCGCGCCATCCGGTCCGGCGCTCGGCGCGGAATCGGCGTGCGAAGACGAAGCAGGCGGCGAGCAGCGTCAGCCCGGCCCCGGGCGCGGCGAACGCGTGCAGGATGCTGTGCCAGCTCTGCTCGGCGGGAGCGCCGTCGGGAGTCCCGATCGGATAACCGAAGGCCGGGTCGGCGACGAAGACGCCGCCCCAGACCAGAGCGATCCCGTACAGGCCGAACAGGCGCGGTCCCCACTTGGAGGCGGGGCCCCCGGCGAGCGCGCGGCGCAGCCCCACGGCTCCCGCCAGGGCCAGCAGGCCGGAGACGATGAAGTTGGCGATCTGGAGCCAGCCGAGGTCGCCGAGGCTGAGCAGGCTCAGCGGGTGCACGACGGGGTCGAATCCTTCGCGGGTCGCGGCTTGGGCGACGGTGAGGCCGACGAACAGCGGTCCGGCGGCGACGCCGCACCCGAGCAGGCCGCGGACGAGGGCGGTGTCGGTCGCCGCCGGGGCGGCCGGGGACAGGGTGGCGGTCGCGGTGGTCATGTGTGCGCTCCTTGGGACGGGTAATTGCGGTTGTGTTCAGATGGACGAGGCGGCGGCCGCGGATTCATCGGTGGCGACGACCGTCACCAGTGAAGTGCGGCGGCCTCGAGACGCGCGGCCGGGCAGCGGTCCCGCGGTCGGTCGTGCCGGATCCCTTCCGGTTCCCGGCACCGCCGTCCGGCACCTCGTGCGAAGACCACTCTGCGTCCGGCCTGCGCCGCCATCAAGACCGTTCCGGGCTACAGTCGTTGCGTCCGACGCAACGATGGAGGCCGACGTGCTCGAACGCACCGACATCGAAGTGCTCTTGACCCTCGCCGACGAGCTGCACTTCGGTCGCACCGCCGATCGGCTGCGGCTGTCGACCGGGCAGGTCAGCCGTATCGTCAAACGCCTCGAGCGCCGCATCGGGGCGCCCTTGTTCACCCGCACCAGCCGCACTGTGGCCCTCACTCCGATCGGCGAGCGGCTCGTCGTCGACCTGCGGCCGCTCGTCGCGCAGATCGACGAAGCCGAGCGGCGCGCGATCGATTCCGGACGCGGCATCGACGGTGAGCTGCGCGTCGGCTTCGTCGGCGCGGCCGCCAGCCAGGCCCTCCTCAAGGCCGTCGCCCGGTTCGGCGATCGGCATCGGGACTGCCAGGTCCGCATTCACGAAGCGCAGCTTCACGACGCCTGCGAGCGCGTCATGTCCGGGCAGCTCGACGTGTTGATCACCGCCCTGCCGGTGGAAGGGGTGCGGGTCGGGCCGGTGCTGTTCACCGAGCCGCTCGTGCTGGCCGTCCCCGAAGGCGACCGGCTCGCGCGCGGGAGGGAGACGACTCGTGAGGCGTTCGCGGCCCGTCCGGTCATCCAGCCGAAGGGCCTCCCCGATGAGGCGATCCGCTACCGCATCCCGGCCGTGACCCCCTCCGGCCGCCCGGTCCGGCCCGGGCCGACGGCGGAGACCTTCTCCGAGATCCTGGCACTGGTGGCGACGGGACAGGGCATCTGCCCGGTCGGGGCGCACGCCGCGCGCTTCCATCCCCGCCCGGGTGTGGCCTACCTGCCGATCACCGACGCACCCGAACTCCAATGGGCACCGGTCTGGTTGGAGTCCAACGAGACCAGCCGTGTTCGCGCCTTTGTGGAGTGTGCGGCGCAGGACGTGCACGACGGCTGACGTCCGGGCGGCGGAGCCGATGCGGGCCGGGGGCGCGAGTTCAGCGGATTGTAAGGATGATTCGCGTGTTCGGCGGCGCCGCAGCGGGACAATTCCTTCATGGACGAACTCCCCTTCGCGTTCGCGCTCATCGCCGGCGCGGTCGCCGCGGTGAACCCCTGCGGGTTCGCCCTGCTACCGGTCTACGCCGGCTTCCTCATCGGCGGCGAACCGGGAGAGCAGGTGACGCGGGGGCGGGCCCTCGCCAGGGCGGGCCTGTTCTCGCTGGCCGTGACGACCGGATTCGTCGCGGTCTTCGGCGCCTTCGGCCTCGTCATCTCCTTGGTCGCGGTGAACCTGGCGGGGATCCTGCCGTGGATCACCGTCGGCGTCGGGGCGGCGGTCGCGATCGTCGGCGTGTGGCTGCTGCTCGGGCGGGAGCTGCCCTCGTTCCTGCCGCGCATCGGCGGCCGCACGGTCCACCGCTCGCTCGGCTCGATGACGGTGTTCGGCCTGCTGTACGCGCTCGCCTCGCTGTCGTGCACCGTCGCCCCGTTCCTGGCGGTCACGGCGCAGACCTTCCAGTCGGCGTCCGTCCTCGGCGGGGTCCTGGTGTTCCTGACGTACGCACTCGGCATGGCGCTGGTCGTCGGCGCCGTCTCGGTCGCGATCGCGCTGGCGCGCCAGGGACTGGTCGCCTGGATGAGGCGGCAGTACTCGAAGGTGACGCGGGCGGTCGGCGTCCTGCTCCTCGCCGCCGGCCTGTACGTGGCGTACTACGGCTGGTGGGACATGCGGGTCCTCGCCGGCGGCGACCCGTCCGACCCGGTCGTCGAAGGGGCACGGACGGTGCAGCGGTTCCTCGAGGAGACGGTGCGGTCGGTGCTCGGCGGCTGAACGCGGCGGTCGCGCGCCGGGGTCAGGAGAGGTCCGCGACCTTCGCTTCGAGCTCGTCGCCGGAGAAGGAACCGCTGTCGACGATCGCTCCCGCGGAGTCCAGCAGCACGTACGTGCTCTGCGAGGTCACGCCGAACCGGGTCCACAGCTCGCCGTCGGGGCTCTGCAGATGCGTCGCATCCTCCGTGCCGGTGTCCTCGACGAATTCCTGGCGGTCGCGATCGGTGCTGTCGTGGTACAGGCCGGTTCCGGCGATGCCGACGACGGCGACCCGGTCCCCGTGCGCATCGATCAGCGCCGCGACGTCCGGTCCCTGGCTCTGGCAGATCGGGCAGTCCTCCTGCCAGAACCACAGCACCGCAGGGGAACCGGCGAGCGACGCGCCCTCGAAGTCATCGCCGTCCACTGTGGTTGCGGTGAAGTCGAGGAGCTCGGGAACGGCCGCAGCCGCCTCGGAGGTCGATTCGGCGGACGACTCGACGGCGTCCTGTGTGGACGCAGCCGGGTCCGTGGTGTCGGCCTCGGGTTCTCCTGAACCGCAAGCGGCGAGAACGAGAACAGCCGATGCGGCGACGGCCGCCGCGCGGATGGCGGAGCGAATCATCGCGGCCTCCCTTTCGTCAATTGTGCCACCGCTCCATCCTGCCGGTTCGGTTCGCCGTCGGGAGCGCTGGAATCCTTACGATCCGATGAAGAACCGCCGGGTGACGCCGACCCGCGGGCGGAGGCCCCGCGTCGGCGTCGCATCACCCGGACACCGGTCTGGCCTCACCGCGATCCCGTCCCCCGCCTTCGCATCGCCGACGACAACCCGGCCGACTCCGATATGGACTCCCGAGCGTTCGCTGCGGTGACCGGAGTGTCCATGGTCTCCGCGCGGTCTTTCCATGCTGGTGTCGAAGTGGACGGCGTCGTCGTCGAGTCCGCCGGTGCGGACGGCGGGTTCAGCGGCTTCGGTTCCCGCTGAACACGCCGTCCAGAGGCTCCCCGACCGCGGCCCAGGGTCCTCTGGACGACCCGAACCGCCCCGATGCTCCGCTTTCGACTCGGCCCTCCGCTAGGCCGGTCGCAGGGCGTCGCCGGGAACGGCGGCGGCCCGGCGTGCGGGCAGGTCGTGTGCGAAGGACCAGACCGCGATGCGGCACAGCGCTTCCTTGTACCGCGAGGCCGCCTTTCCGGTCAGGTACGTCCGCTTCGGACGGTCGTCCGCGGTGACGAACTGCACGACGGCGTCCGCGCGGCCGATGCTGATCGTCTGGTGGAAGTACCGGATGCGCAGGCGCGGCGGGCGACGGCTCGTCAACCGGGCCGCGATGTGGCCGGCGGCGATCCAGGCGGTCGGCATCCCGGAGGAGCACGACATCCGCAGCGCCCGCCCTCCCGGGCCCTCGGCCCAGGCGGCATCGCCGATGACGTCGACGTCCGGGTGCGAGAGCGACCGCATCGCACGGTCGACCGGCACCCGGCCGCAGTCGTCCGTGTCCAGCCCGGCCGCGGCCGCGATCGGGTTCGCCGCGAATCCGGTCGCGGCGATCGACACCTGCGCCGGCACGAGGACTCCCTCGCGTGCGACCGCGCCGGCGGCGGTGAACCGGTCGACCCGGACGCCCTCGAGCACGTCGATGCCGAGGCGGTCGAACCCCCGGCGCAGATGCTCTCGGGCTCCGGGGACGAGCCAGTCGCCCAACCCGCCGGCGGTCGCCAATGCGACCGCGAGTCCGGGTCGGGACTCGGCGATCTCCGCGGCGATCTCCAGGCCGGTCAGGCCCCCGCCGACGACGAGGACCCGGTCGCCCTCGCCCGCCCGTGCGAGCCTGTCGCGCAGGCGAACCGCCGCACCGGGCGAGCCCGCGTTCCACGCGTGCGCCTCGGCGCCGGGCATCGCGGCGGCGGCGCTGCCGAGTGCGTAGACGAGCGTGCCGTACCCGAGCTCGCCCGCATCGGTGAGGACGGTGCGCCGGTCCACGTCGACGGCGGCGACCCGGGCGACGCGCACCCGCACCCCGGTCCCTGCGAGCAGATCGGCGAGGCGGTGGCGGGGCAGGTCCTGCCCGGCGGCGAGCTGGTGGAGCCTGATGCGTTCGATGAAGTTGGGCGTGTCGTTGACCAGGACGATCTCGGTGCCGGTGCCGCGCAGCAGGGTGCTGAGCCTGCGGGCGGCGGTGAGGCCGGCGTATCCGGCCCCGAGCACGAGTACACGGTGTTGCATTGCTTCCTCCTCGGCTGTCGTGACGCCGCTTGAAGAACCAGCGCGGCGGTTCCTGACAGGCCGAAGCCGGATGCGGTGCAGATCACCACGATTCGACGAGTGGAGCCTCAGCGGCGCGACTGCGCCACTGGCGGTCGAGGTAGGCGAGTTTGGCGGGGTCGGCGAAGGTGCGGACGGCCGCGATCCTCCCCTCCACGAGAGACAGCGCCATGACGCCGGCGACATGGTCGTCGACGACCGCGACCAGCGCGGGCGAGCCGTTGACGACCGCCGCGTGCACGGCCGGCGCGCCTCCGAGCAGCCGCCGCTTGCCGGGCGTGGGCTTGTACGCGGCCCGCAGGTAGGAGGCGATGCGCTCGGCGCCGACGTACTCGTACGGGATGGTCGGGACGGTGCCGCCGCCGTCGCCGGTCGCCGTGGCGTCGTCGCGCAGCAGCGCGACCAGGCGCTCGGTGCGGCCCGAGGCCGCGGCGTCGAGGAACGCCTCGGCGACCGCTCGGGCCGCGGCCGCGTCCACCCGGTCCTCGCGCCGGACCTCGCCGATGCGTTCGCGTGCCCGGTGCAGGTGCTGCTGGCTGGCGGCCTCGGTGATGTCCAGGATCCGGGCGATCTCGCGATGGCTGTGCGAGAACGCCTCGCGCAGCACGTAGACGGCCCGTTCGACCGGTTTCAGCCGTTCGAGGAGGACGAGCACGGCCAGCGACACCGACTCGTGCAGCTCGGCGGTCGCGGCGGGGCCGCCGAGCAGCGGATCGCCGTCGAGGACGGGCTCGGGCAGCCACTGCCCGAACGAGCGCTCGCGCCGCACGCGCCCGGATGAGAGCCGGTCGAGGCACAGGTTCGTCAACGCCTTCGTCAGCCAGGCCTCGGGCGATCGGATCCCGGCGCGGTCGGCGGCCTCCCAGCGCAGGAATGCGTCCTGCACCGCGTCCTCGGCCTCGGACGCCGAGCCGAGGAGGCGGTAGGCGATGGCTCCCAGCCGATGTCTGGCGGCCTCGAACAGCTCCACCTCGCGCGCGGTCAGCGGCATGCGCCGATCCTAACCGGGCGACGCGGCCTCGCCGGCGGGCTCGGTGAGTGCACAGTGGCGTACGGCTCAACCTGATCTCCGGGCGTTCCCGGCCGCGTGGACCACCGGCATCGCCCCCCGCTCCGGCACATCGGTGCCGGTCCGAGGCTCGTGACGGACCGTTCGAAGCCGGGAGCGCCCGGCCGGTCCTATTGCTCGACCTGGAACCGCTTGAAGCCCGCGAACGGGGCGGTGTTCTCGGTGGTTCCGGCCGGCGCGCCGGGATCGCCGGTGACGAGCGTGAACTCGCCGCTCCAGGGCTGTTCGAGGAACGCCGCGGGACTGGTGATGCCCTCGGCGGTGAGCGTGCCCTTCAGCTGTTGCTCGGCTCGCAGGCTGCCGGCCGGGTCTTCGACGGTGAGCTTGAGCGTGAGCTCCATGCGGCCGGTGTAGGCCGGGGGCAAGGCGGCGGTGGCGTCGAGGACGACCTCCGCGTTGCCGACCAGTTCGAACTGGATGTCGCCGTAGGTCTCGGATTCGCCCTCCAGGGACAGGCCGATGATCGGGGTGCTCACCTCGGCGGCCTCCCGGGCGAGCCCGGCGGTGAGCTCGCCTTCCAGCTCCACCGGTTCGTCGGCGTCGCCCGACTGCTCCAGGGCGGCCCACTCGACTATCGCTTCCGTCGGCCATGTGCGGGGCTCGGCGACCGGGGCGCCGGCGGCGCCACTCCCGACCGCCAGGGCCAGGCATGCGCCTGTGGCCGCCGCCGCGAGTCGGGCCCGTCTGTCGTGCGTCTTGGTCATGCTCGTACCTTTCAGTGCGCGAAGACTACTCATGGTCATGTATCAGTTTCGCGCAGTCACCCTCGCGTGCGGGCCGCAATGCCGCCGCGCCCGAACGCGGGAGGCCTGACTCGTCTGTCGGGTTTCCGACAGTGACGAAGGGCCGAGCGCGGATTCGACGGTTCAAGGGCGTCTCGCATGGGACACGCCGGTCCCGTCAGCGCCTGAAGTCCCCCGCGGCGATGATGTCGTCGTAGCCCGAGCGGTAGTCGGGGTATCGCAACGTTCCGAGCAGCGCCTTCAGTCGCCTGCCGGAGATGATGTGCCCGCTGGGCCCGGTCGGCAGCGCCGGCGGCGGCGGGATCCGAAGCCGCCGGGCGATGTGATCGGCGACCTCGCCGCGCGTGGCCGGATGACCATCGACGGCGTGCAGCGTCGAGGGCGGCGTCGACATGCGCAGCAGTTCATGCAGCGCCCGGACCAGGTCGCTCTCGTGGATCCGGTTGGTGCGCCGGTTGCGGTCGATCGGGAGGCCGCGGGCCACTTGGCGGATCAGATGCTCGCGGCCCGGACCGTAGATGCCCGCCGGGCGGATCACCACGGCGTCGAACAACCGGCGGGCCTCGATCTCGCTGTCCAGAAGTGCTTGCGCGCGTTGACTTGCAGGGGCCGGCGCGTCGTCCTCCGTGAGCTCCCGAGCGCCCGGATCGCCGTCGAACACGCGGGTCGAGGACACCAGGATCACGCGCCGCGGACGTGCGGGCAGGGCCGCCGCGAGGCGGCGCAGCGGGTTCACGAGGTCGGGTGATTCGGGCTCGGTCGCGTCCGGTGTCAGGGTGATGACCATCGAGTCGACCGATGGGAGCGCCACGGCGAGCGGCCGGCGGTAGTCGAGCGCGATTCCCGTGAACGTCCGGGGAAGCGCCTCGATGCCGCGCCGTGCCGCGAACACCCGATGCCCCGATTCGGTCAGCGCTTCACCGAGTCGAATGCCGACCTTCCCGCAGCCGAACAGGAGTACGGAGGACTCGGGGTTCCCCATGACGCGGCCCTCCTCCTCACTCGGTTCACAATTGTCTCACGAGTGATCGGCGCGGCCGACTTCCGAGGCCTCGACTCGATGACGGCCCGTCGGCCGCCGCGGATCAGCCGACCCACAGGAACAGGACGCCGAGGCTCGCGGCGGCTCCCGCGAAGCATGCCGCGGCCGCGAGCGGGCTCGGCTCGGCGATCCCTGAGCTGCGGCCGCTGAGCATCGACTCGAGCTGCTCGCGCAGCTCCTCGTTGAACGCCAGCCCGGCCGCGAGGATCAGCGCCGACGGCAGCGCGTATACCGCGGTGTAGCCCGCGAGGACGGCCACCGCGGCCGGGGCCGCGACGTCGGCGTCGATGAGGCGATCGACGGCCAGGACGACCGGGAACGCGTTCGGGAGGTCGCCGACCGTGGCGAGCATCCCGAACGGCAGCGCGCTCCAGGCGTTCACCCACGGCGGCAGCGCATAGCCCTTGCGCTCGCGGGGCCGGAGCCTGCGCACGCCCATGACCACCAGGGCGATCGCCAAACCGGTGAACAGCAGGCGGCGCAGCCACAGCGTGACCCCGTCCAGCACCGAGTCCGCGAACGACAATCCGAAGTAGCACATCAGCGCGAAGGCCAGGAACGACGCGACCGCCCCGAGCATGAACGCCCACCCGGTCGGCGCCGGGCGCCTCGCGCCGAGCAGGATCACGATGACGATCCAGATCGTGGTGGCGTTGACCGAGTCGAGCAGCGCCAGTCCCGTCAGGCCCCACAGCAGCCCGCCCGTCACCGGACACCGCCCGGCCGGTCGGCGCACGCCGTCGGATCGACTGCGTTGCGGCCCATGCGAATCCCTCCCGAACGGCGCAACCCGCGCCGCACATCGTGTCGAGGCCGGCGCGCGCCGCCCGACCGCACAGTACCCGCCCCGTCCCACGCCACGGCGCCGCGGACTACCGCACCGGTGTCGGGCGCTCCCGTTCTTCGTCGCGGGGCTTCGCGCGCTGCCTGGCCATGAGCATCCAAGCGGCGACGGCCAAGGCGACGAGAAGGGCGACCCCGACGATGGCGGCGGTGTTCGATCCGGTCGATTCGGCACTCGTCTCAGGGTCGGCACCGGCGTCCTGGGCGGCGGCGGTATCGGTCGAGAGCATGTCGGGAATGGACTCGACGCTGAAGGTCAGGGTGCTCTCGAGGCTTTCGCCGCTTTCGAAGACGGCGACGACGGTGACGGTGTACTCGCCCGGTTCGCTGTATCGCATCCGCTGGATGAGGACGGTGTCGTGGACGGCGGGCGGCTCCGTCTCGATCGGCGCCAGGTCGGGACCGGTCACGGTGACCTCGCTGGAGGCGGGGTCGAGCGGTTCGGAGAAGGTCAGCGCGATCTCGCCGGGAGCGGCGTCCAGTGCGGCGCCGTCTTCGGGCGAGGTCGCCCACAGTACGGGTTGCGCGGACGCCGGGGACGGCAGTGCCAAGGCCATGGCGACGGCCCCGAGTACGGCGATCGCGAGACGGGCGGGTGCGGTGCGGCGGCCACGCGATGCGGGACGGCCCTTGGCGTCGTGGTGCTGGTCGGTATACAACGGGATGCTCCTCTGGATTGCGGGGATCGGTGGAATCGGGATCCTCATTGGACCGTGAGGTCGAGGACGGCGGTGTGGGATTCGAATGCGGACGCGCGGACCTGGACGGCGAGCTCCCAAGTCCCGGCGAGCGGAAGGTCGATGACACAGTGGTACTCGCCCGGGCCGAAGTGATGGACCTGGGCGTCGAGGGGCCCGAAGTCGCGTTCGGGCAGGGTCGCGCTGATCGAGGGGACCTCGAGCGGTTCGAGCGGGAGGCCGTCGGCGCCGGTGAGGGTGAGCATGAGCGATTGCGCTCCGGTGCCGTCCACCGTCCCTTCAAGCAGTGCTTCTCCCCCGCCGAGGTCGGCTCGGAGCGCGATGGCCGCCGGTGCCGCGGCGGGCGTTTCAGGCGTGGGGGCGGGTTCGTCGCCGCCCGGTGGCAGGTTGACGAGGACGCCGGTGAGTGCGATGACGCCGGCGACGACCGCGGCTTCGGCGCGGACGAGGCGTCGCAGTCGCGGCAGGGCCGCGGCGGCGCCCGTGCCGCGGATCAGCGGGACGAGCCGGAACCGGTTCCAGGCGGCGAGGCTCATCGCGAGGGCGACGAGGGCGACTTTGACGAGCAGGGCGCGGCCGTGGTCCGAGGCGGCGACGCCGTCCCAGTCGCGGTGGATCGCCCAGGCCATCGCGACACCGCCGGCGCCGAGGGCCGCCACGGTGATCCCGGCCCAGGTCGAGAAGCGCGCGACGACGACCGCGGCGTCATCGGTGCCGACGCGCTCGCGGGCGAGATTCCGGAAGAGGACGAGCAGTCCGGCGAGGCCGCCGGCCCAGACGGCGGCTGCCGCGAGGTGGACCGCGTCGGCGGCGACCATCAGCCAGCGCGGCCCGAAGGCCATCGAGTGTCCGATCAGGATCGGGGCGGCGGCCGCTGCGGCGGCTCCGGTGAGCGCGAGGACATCGCTGGAGCGGCCGCGGCGTCGGGTGAGGGCGGCGTAGGCGAGGCCGAGTCCGGCGGCGGTGGCCGTCAGAGTCAAGAGCGCTCCTGGTTGGACGGTCGGGGTCCAGGCGCCCGGGTCGAGGATCCGGCCGGGCGGCAGGCCGGCGAGGTCGAGGGCGCCGACGGGGACGGCGAGTGCGGCGGTGAGGATCGCGAGCGTCCCGGTGGCCCGCACGAGTCGGTGCCGGGGCCGGGTCGGGGCGAGTTCGCGCGCGATGGCGACGCGGAAGCAGATGGAGCCGCAGCACACGAGCAGTCCGAGGTAGAAGAGGGCGTTGACGGTCTGCACCGGCCAGGGACGGTCGGGTTCGGTGTCGGCGGTGTCGGGCGGCGCGGCCGGAGCGGTGCCGGCGCCGACGGTGAAGGAGAGGACTCCGGATATGGGGTGCGCGTCGGCGGAGATGACGCGCCAGTTCAGGTAATAGGCGCCGTCGTCCAGGTCCGGGAGATCGATGAGGACGGCGGTGCCGCTCGCGGTGGCCGGGACGGTCTGGTCGGTGCCGGCGGCGTCGACGAGTCGGGTCGCGTCGCCCACCGGTTGGACCGCTTCGTTGAAGGTCAGGGTGACCGTCTCGGGCGCGGTGTCGAGGACGGCGCCGTCTTCGGGGTCGGTGGCCAGGAGCACGGCGTGGGCGCTCGCCGGGGCGGCGGGCGCGAGGGCGATGAGGAGGGCCGCCAGGGCGAGCAGGATCGCCCGCCCCGGCGCTGAGGTGCGGCGTCGCATCACGTGGCGTGTCGTCCTCGAATCAGGGCGAAGGCGCCGAGTCCGGCGCCGATCATGCCGATGGCGAGGGCGACATAGGTGACCGGGTCGGTTCCGTCGTCGTCGGCGGCGTCAGTGTCGTCGGTGTCGGTGTCGTCGCCTTCGGCGGCGGCGTCGGCGGCCTCCTCGGATTCGTCGACGTTCGCTGCGGCCGCCACGGTGATCGACGGGGCGGGCGACTCGAGCTCGTCGGGGTTCTGGCCGTCTGCGGGGATCTCGATCCAGGGGTGGTCCCCGATGGTGCAAGTCTGGACGGTCGGGAAGTACAGGGTCTGGTCGGCGGTCTCCTCGGGCAGGCGCAGGGAGAGCTCGAAGGTGTCGCGCAGGCCGTCCGGGAGCGGTGTGATCGCGGTGTAGACGACCTGGTCGACCCGTTCGGTGATCTCGTTGCCGTGGCTGTCGGTGACGGGTTCGGGCAGGTCGGCCATGACCTTCTCGACTTCCCAGTTCGGGTTGACCGTGGGTGTGACGGCGTTGACGGGCTCGGGGATCTGGATGGCGACGGCGGTGGTGGCCTCGCCGTCGCAGCCATGGGGCACGGAGACGGTGAGCACGGTGTAGGAGCCGGCGACGGCGGCGGGGGCCGAGATGCTGACGTGTGCGGCGGACGGCCCGGCGGCGGCCAGGACTGCGAGGACGGCGGCAGCGGCGCCGGCGGCGGCGCGCGCGAGGGCACGCCCGATGACGGTTCGAGGCATGGTGGAAGCGGCTTTCTCGGGAGGTTCGCGGCACTGTCGGGGCCGCGGCGGACGACGGGGGACGGGGCGCGGCCGGTGCCGGGCGGTCCTCGCAGTCCGACCGCACCGACCGCCTGCCGGTGCCCGGATCTCGTTCGGTGATACTGCATCGCTCCGGAGGGCTTCGGCGGCACGCGTCCGAGTGCTTGCAGAAGGGCGATCAATCGGCTTGCGGCCGTGGCGAGGTGCTCGCCCAGGTCGGTGAGCGCCGGTTCGACGCGGACGACCCAGAGCACCGCGACCAGGGTCGCGGCGAGGTGAAGTGTAAACATGGCGGGTCCGACGCCGTGGGCGCCGTGGCCGCCGCCAGTCTGCGCGAAGGCGCTGTGGAGCAGGGCTTGCGAGACGGTGAAGACACTGAAGAGCCAGCCGGCCCGGCGCGGCCCGCACCGCGCGAACATGTACGCGATGGCGGCGGTCGGCATACCCGCCAAGGTGATCGATTCCGGAGCGAGCGCGCCGCCGGCGAGCAGGTGGGCTCCGGCCGTGAGGGGGACGGACACGGCGGCGAACGCCACGGCCTTGGCGGCGGTGAGCAGCGACTCCCGGATGAACACGCTCCCATCATCCCAGAAGATCGACAAATATCAATCCCATCGCCGCTGTCTTCGCGAGCCGGGCATCGCGACCGACGGTCCGTACCGGCCACCGACCGGACCGAGCGGCGGCACCTTCACCGACGAGCGGACGAACCGGCCTCCCGCCTCGGCGTTCCGGAGTCCGCTTCGCGCGGAACGCTATTCGACGAGGGCCGCGTCGAGATCGGAGCGATGGTCGCGGACCCAGAGCGAGGACGTGCGGATCCAGCCGGGCACGCCCATCTCGACGAGCTTCACCTTGGCCGCATCACCCGCCGCGGCCTCGGCCTCGATCCCCCGCAGGCAGCGGTCCTGCCACCACAGCACGGTGTCCACGAGGCGGGCGCGCCCGTCGCGGTCCAGGCCGTACGCGTCGGCGACGAGGCGCATGCGCCGGGCGGTCTCGGGAAGATCGGTGACGAGCGTGCCGAGCCGCAGGTACTGCCAGCAGAGATGGGCGACATCGTGAATCCGCTCGCCCGGAGCGGCCGCGTCCCAGTCGATGAACGCGACCGGCAGCGCGCCCGGGGATGCGTCGGCGTAGACGGTGTTGCGCGGAGCCAGATCGTTGTGGCAGACCGTCTCGGCATCACCGCAGAGGTCCGTCCCGGCGGTGAGGTCGTGGAACCGGCGAACCATCGCGGCCAACCGGGCCAGGCCGGCATCGGATTCGGCGTACGGCGAGCGGTCCAGATCGAAGGGGACGTGGCCGTCGACGAAGGTCAGCATCTCCCGGCCCTGCTCATCGAAACCGAGCAGGCGAGGCGCTCCCTGCCATCCGCAGCGCTCGAAGTGCTCGAGCAGGCGGTGCGTGAACGGCGAATGCGGGCCGACCGGCCGGCGCACGCTGCCGTCCTTCAACACGACCTCGTTGATGAACCCACCAGCAAGCGGTATCTCATCGGCCATCCGGCGAGTCTCCTCTGGCGCTCCCGCATACGCAACTGAATACCCTGCGCTCGCGCGGCCGCGACGAGCCCCGCACCGGCACTGCGCCGCTCAGTCGGCCTTGGTGTAGTAGTCGCTGCTGTGGGTGTGGTCTTCGAGCGCGTAGGGGTAGAGCTCGAGCTGCTCGTCCTCGGTGAAGAGCAGGCTGCCTCCCACTCCGTCGAGGTCGCTCTCGGTATCGATGTACTCGCCCGAGTCGGACTCGACGCACTCGGGGCTGCGCTGCCTGCCGCCGTCCTCGGTCGTGATGTAGATGCTCGCGCAGAGCCGCCAGCGCCCGTCGAATTCGCCTGCCGGCACCTCGTACCCCAAGCGCACGCTGAAGCTGGAGGGCTCGGCCGTGAAGGTGCCGTCCTCGCGGAACTCGATGGTCTCGCCATGCCCGTTCTCCCAGAGCCCGACCACCTCGTCATAGCGGACCGGGTCTGCGGGCGGGTCTTGGATGGGAGCGGCGAGACCGCAGGCGGCCGTGGCGAAGACGGCTCCTGCGGCGAGCACGGTCCGGGCCCGGGCGATCGGTCGGAGGGCGGGCTTCGATGCCCGGAGGGCGACGCCGTTCGCGACGGTCTCGCGGCGGGAGTGGGATTCCATCGTGGCTCCGTCCGAGCGGGCCTGCCGAGCAGGTCAGTTTTTGAACAGGTTCATTTCCGTTCGAAGCCTACACCGGTCTTGAACTTGTTCAAGAAAACTGTCGGTCGGTTCACGCGCGGAGCCGGGACCCGCCAAAGCCGAGGTGCCAGTCAGGGACCTCTGGAGGTGCGGTGCGGATCGCCTCGGGCGGTGCTGGAGCACCACGCGCCCAGGCCCTGACCCCGGAGCCGAGTCGCTTCTCAGATCCCGTCCCGGTGGAGCCACGCGGCGATCTCGGGAGTGGTGAGCTCGTCGATCCGGGCCCGGTACCGCTCCAGGTCGGCGTCGTCGAGCAGGTCCTTCCACTGGCCGCTCGTCCCCTTGTTGAAGAACACGGTGCGGTCCTTCCACAGCGTGTTCTCGGGGGCGAGCGTCTCGGCCCTGCCCCGGACCTCGTCGAAGGTGGCGGCGCGGACCAGTTCCGGCCAGACCCGCTCGTCGATCGCGATGCCGAGGGTCGCGGCGAGGGCGCGCATCTGGCCTTCGAGGTCGGTCTTGAGGTCGTCGAAGTGCAGCAACACGACGTTCGGGTCGTCGCGGTGCTCCCAGAAGCCCTCCACGTGGCGGAGCATCGCGGCGAGGCCGATGAGCTCGTCGTCGGCGTACACCCAGTTCCAGAACCGCTCGTACAGGGTCGGCGCCGGCGGTTCCATCGCCGCGGCGAAGTCGCCCGCTTCGGGCCCGATGGCCATGGCGCGCAACCGCATGGCCTTCTCCATGTCCATGTTGGCGATGTGGTTGTCGATCGAGACGCCCACATCGCGGGGGTCGCGGCCGATGCTCACATAGGTGACGCGCTCGTCGCGGGGAAGGCCGTCGAAGGGCGTGTGCGACTTGATGAAGCGGCGGTGGTCCTGCGCCTCCAGGAGCGCGAGCATCTCCTCGTGGGGGCGGAAGTAGGCGTCCACCCAGATGGAGAGTTCGTCGAGCGGGCGCGGCAGCTCCGGCCGGCCGAACACCAGGAGGCCGCAGATGATCTGCGTCCAGGTGGTGCCGCATTTCGCCGGGGTGGAGATGACGATGTCGCCTTCGCGGAGTTCGACGCCGTCCCAACGGGCGTTGTCCATGAAGATGTTCCGGTAGCGGGGGGTGGGTGCGGCCACGGTTGTTTCTCCTTGCAAGAGAGCGCGATCGGCTCGGCGTACGTCCGGGATGGACCGTCGACGCCCCCACACTACGAGTGACCCGACGATGGCGCAAGGAAATGATCTTGTGGCGGCACGATCCCAGCAGAGGACCTCGCCGCCAGGTTCCGCCTGGGGTGGGACTCGATTCCCCGACCTCGCCGAGGCACGGCAGGCGGCGGCGGAGAAACCGGTTTGCGCGATGCCGGTCGCCTTGCGTACGGTGCAGGCGTGGTGAATCCAAAGGCAGACGAGGTGGGGGCTTTCGGTCATCCCGTCAGCCCCCTTGCACCAGCGCAGGCGTAGTCCTGCCCCGCCGCTCCGCGGCGGTCGAGGCTGACCGTGGTGACGAGACGTCCCGTCCGATCGCTCATCACCTTGGAGTCCTTCCATGCCTCTTGCCGTCTATTTCCTCGCCGTGGCCGTGTTCGCCATGGGCACTTCAGAATTCATGCTCGCCGGCCTGCTGCCCGACCTGGCCGCCGATATCCACGTCGATCTCGGAGCCGCCGGCCTGCTGACCTCGGCCTTCGCGGTCGGCATGGTCGTCGGCGCCCCGCTGACGGCCGCGCTCGCCCGCACCTGGCCGCAGCGCTCGAGCCTGCTGGCTTTCATCGCCGTGTTCGCGGCAGCGCACGTGCTCGGCGCGGTCACCGACGACTTCGCCGCGCTGCTGGCGACCCGCGTGATCGCGGCGGTGGCGAACGCGGGCTTCCTCGCCCTCGCCCTGACCGCCGCCGCGGGGCTGGTCGCACCCGACCGGAAGGGCCGGGCACTGGCGGTCCTGCTGTCGGGCACGACCGTCGCCACCGTCGTCGGGGTGCCCGGCGGCGCCCTGCTCAGCGCGCTGCTGGACTGGCGCGCCACCTTCTGGGCGGTCGCGCTGCTGTGCCTGCCCGCCGCACTCGGCATCCTGCGGGGCGTCCCGGCGCGCGTCGAGGCGTCCGAAACGCCCGCCGCGCCGGCGCTCGCCGCCGAACTCGCGCAATTGCGCCGCCCACGGCTGCTCCTCGTCATGTTCTTGGGCGCGTTGGTGAACGCGGCGACCTTCGGTGTGCTCACCTACCTCCATCCGATCGTCACCGACGTCGCAGGGCTGGAGGAACTGTGGGTGCCGGTCGCACTGGTGCTGTTCGGGATCGGTTCGTACGCCGGCGTCACCGCCGCTGGACGCCTGTCCGATCACCGTCCCGGCCCGGTGATCGCCGTCGCCGGGCCGCTGCTGCTGGCCGGCTGGGCGGCCATGGGCGCATCGGCGGCGAACCCGGTCGCGCTGCTCGCGCTCGTCTTCGTGCAGGGCGTCCTCGCGTTCGCCGTGGGGAGCACGCTGATCGCGCGGGTGCTCTACGAAGGCGCCGGGGCGCCGACCCTGGCCGGGGCCTACGCCACCGCCGCGCTCAACGTCGGCGCGGCCGCGGGCCCGCTCGCCGCCGCGGCCGCGCTGGGCACCGGCTCGGGCGGGACCGGCCCGGTGTGGGCGGGCGCGGTCCTGATGGCCGCGGCGCTGCTGACGGCGGTTCCCTTCCGTCGAGTGTTCGCCGCCGGCCGAACCGCCGCGATGTCCCGGGACTGAAGCGGCGGGCACGAGCTGCTGCTAAGCTCGCGCGCGCCGACACCCCTCGCCCCCAACGCAACAGGAGGAACCCCATGGCCGACCCCACGTCCCTCGCCGAGGTCCGCGCGCGGATCGACGCACTCGACGGTGAACTGGTCCGCATCCTCGCCGACCGGGAGGCCCTGGTCCGGCGGGCGGCGGCGTTCAAGACCGACGAGCAGGCGGTCCGCGCGCCCGACCGAGTGGAGCAGGTCGTGCGGTCGGCCCGCGAACGGGCCGCCGGCGCGGGGCTGTCTCCTGACGTGGTCGAGGCGGTGTGGCGGGCGATGATCGCCGCGTTCATCGACCTCGAACTGGTCGAGCACCGGTCCGCCGGCGACTAGGTGCTCCGTCCGGTGCATCAGGACGAGGCGGTATCCGAAGCCGATCCTTCACAGGCCCGGCCCTAAGAGACCGCGCTCGTATGCGCCGGTCGTGAAGGAGTCCCGGCCGGGCCGGGGCGGTTGAGGTCGCGAACGTGCCAGCATCTCCTGGCGGCGCCTGCTGAGGTTGAACGCACGCAACCCGTCAGGGCCTAGAGGACTGGACACGTTCATGCACACAGCCGCCCCGCCCCGCACGACCACGACCGCGCCGGCGAGTCGCTTCACCGGCACCGGCCGGCCGGCGGTGGTCTCGGTGATGATGGCGATCTTCGCGATCGTCACCACCGAGATCCTGCCGATCGGCCTGCTGACCTCCATCGGCGCCGACTTCGGCGTCTCCGACGGCATGGCCGGGCTGATGATGACCATGCCGGGCCTGCTGGCCGCCGTCGCCGCTCCGCTGGTGACCGTCACGACGGCGCGCTTCGACCGGCGGATCATGCTGTGCGCCTTCATACTGCTGCTCGCGATCGCCAACGTGCTCGCCGCGGCGGCCGCGGACTACTGGCTGCTGCTCGTCTCCCGCGTGCTCGTCGGCGTCACCATCGGCGGTTTCTGGTCGATCGGCGCCGGCCTGGCGAGCCGGCTCGTGCCCCCGCGATCGGTCGGCCGGGCGACGGCGGTGATCTTCTCCTCGGTCCCACTGGGATCGGTGCTCGGCGTCCCGGCCGGCACCTTCATCGGCGAGATCGCGGGCTGGCGCGCGGCGTTCGTCGCGATGGGGATCCTGAGCACCGCCGTCCTGGCCGCGCTCGTCATCACGGTCCCGGCGCTCCCGTCCGAGCGGCCGACCCGCATGTCCGAGCTGGGCGGACTGCTTCGAGGGACCGGCACGCGATTCGCGCTGACGGTGACGTTCCTGGTCGTGGCGGCGCACTTCAGCGCCTACACGTACGTCACGCCGTTCCTCGAAGCGGTCACGCGGGCGGACTCGGCCGCGATCACGGTCGTCCTGCTCGTCTACGGCGCGGCCGGAATGGCGGGCAACTTCCTGTGCGGCTCCACAGTGTCCCGATTTCCGCGGGCGACGCTCGGTGCGGTGGCGATCGCGATCGCGGCGGGCACACTGCTGCTGCCCGTGCTCGGCGACGGGCTTTTCGGAGCGATCGCGCTCCTGACGATCTGGGGGATCGCCTACGGCGGCGTACCGGTCTGCTCGCAGACCTGGTTCGCCAAGTCGGCGCCGCGGTCGATCGAGGCGGCGTCGGTGCTGTTCACCTCGTCGTTCCAGGCGACCATCGCCTTCGGGGCGCTCGCCGGGGTCTCGTCGTCGACCGCTCGTCGCCCGCGGCGGTCATGGTCGCCGCAGGCGCCACCGCCGTGCTGGTGGCGCTGGTCGCCTACGCGCACTACGCGAAGCGGATCCCTTGGCCCGACCCGCAGGGTTGACCGTCTCTACAGGACTCGGGCGGGCGTCAGGGTCGGGACAGGACCGCGGCGAGTCGCGCGAGGGCGGATTTGATCGCCGACGGTGAGAGCCCTTGCGCGCGTTGGTGAGCGAAGACGTCGGGGGCGAGGGGCGCGAGGAGCGCGTCAGCGAGGGCCTCGGGTGTGGCGATCTCGGCCTCCCGGAGCAGCGACATGACGTGCGCCCGCCAGAACCCGTAGGCGCCGATCTCGAAGCGGCGTCCGCCGACCTCGGTGGCCAGCGCGAGATCGCCATGGGCCTCAAGGAGATCGACCATGGCCGCGTAGAACGCCGCGAGGCGTTCGGCGGGCGGGGCGCCGGGGCCGAGGGGCGGCGGGCCTTGCAGGAGGTCGTGTTGGAGGCGCTGTTCGTGCTCGTCGAGCAGGGCGACGGCGATGGAGGCGACGTCGGGGTAGCGGCGGTACAGGGTGCCGCGGCCGACACCGGCGGCTTTGGCGATGTCGTCCATGGTCACCGCCCGCGGGTCCTTGGCGGCGAATATCGCGGCCGCGGCCTCCAGGACCTTGGCGCGGTTGCGGGCGGCGTCGGCGCGCTCTGGCCTCATGGTGGCGAGCATAACAGGTAAGCGGACAGACTGACCGGTTACACTCGCCAAGTAAGTGGACATCGTGTCCGCTTTGATTGCCGAGGAGGAACCGTGCTACTGCACCTCGACGCCAGCGCCCGCCGCCGCTCCTTCAGCCGCGAGATCGGCGACGCCGTGGCCGACGCCTGGAAGCGGGCGCATCCCGACGACGCGTACGTCCGCCGGGACCTCGCCCTCGAGCCGCCGCCGCCGATCGGCGAGGCGTGGACGGAACTGTGCGACTACGTGCTGGAGCACCAGATCACCGACCCCGCCCGGTACAAGGAGGCCGTCCGCACCGCCGCGCAGGCCGAGGCGTGGGCGGTCGTCGAGCCGCTTCTGACCGAACTCGTCGCCGCCGACACCCTGCTCATCGCGACGCCGATGTACAACTTCTCCGTGCCCGCCGTCCTCAAGGCGTGGATCGACCAGGTGACCTTCCCGCGCATGTCGCTGGCCGGCACCCGCATCGTGGTCGCCTACGCCCGCGGCGGCGCCTACGGCCCCGGGATGCCGCGGGAGCCGTTCGACCACCACGAGCGGTACCTGCGCGACTTCTTCTCCGGCCACTTCGCGGTCGACGACGCCGTGTTCGTGGGCACCGAGATGGTCAACGCGCTGCTCGATCCGGCCCTGGCCGCACGGCGCGGCGAGCACGAACGCTCCCGCGCGGCGGCGCTGGAGGCCGCCGACCGGATCGGGGCCCCGCTGTGAGCTGGTGGGTCCTCGTCGCCGCGGGCGTCGTGGAGATCGCGTGGGCGCTGAGCATCAAGCCCACCGACGGCTTCACCCGCCCCTGGCCCACCGTCCTGTGCGTCGCGCTCATGGCGCTCGCCGCGTTCCTGCTGTCGGTCGCGATCCGGGACCTACCGACCGGCACCGCGTACGCGGTGTTCACCGGCATCGGCGCCGTCGGCGCGGTCACCGTGAGCGCCGTCGTCAACAAGGACCCCTTGACGGTCGGCCGCGTCGCGGCCATCGCCCTGATCTGCTGCGGGGTCGTCCTCGCCAGGATCACCACCCCCGCCGAGTAGCGCCCCGGCCCGACCACAAGTCGGGCATGGACGGTCAAGGCCCGCGACATTCTCAACTGCCGCTGAGGCATCGGCAGCCGCATGACGCGCATGCGGCTGCCGGGGCGAGCGGTTCAGGCGGGCGTTCCCGAGCGGCGCGCCCGCATCGGTCAGTGATGTCCGGTCGCGGCGCGCTGCGCGAGGTCGCTGAGGACGGCGACGCATTCGGGCCGGTAGAACGGTCCGACGTGGGGCGCCGCGACGGAGTGGACTTCGGTCGGGTTGTCCGGGGTGAGGCGGTCGGCCTCGGCGATGAACCGGTCTTGCAGCGCCGGTGGGATCAGCCGGTCCTCGGTGAAGCGCACGTAGGTCCGGGGGATGCGGCCCCACCGCTCCGCGTCGACGCGGGTCTCGGCCATGGGGATCGCTGACGGCTCGTCGGGTTGGAACAGGTTGAGCGTCCGCGTCAGCTCCTCGTCGGTGAATCCCCCGGCCAGGCATTCCCGGATGCCGTCCAGCAGTTCGGGATCGGCGGTGCGCCAGTTGACGCGGGCCACGCCGAGCTCGGCCGGGTCGCCCGCGAGCGCGGCGGTGACCTTGTGGACCAGGCTGCCGGCGTTCTCGGGTTCGGCGAGGTAGGCCGCCATGCTCGGCAGGTCGACGCAGCAGTACGCCGCCATGTAGACGATGTGGTCGATCAGTTCGGGGACGGCGTTCCCGACTCGGCTGAGGGTGACGCCGCCCTGGCTGGCGCCGACGAGGATCACCGGCCCGTGCCGGCGGGCGCGGCGCACCACGTCCTCGACCCGTGCGGCGTAGTCGTCCAAGGTGTACGCGGCGAGCGGCGAAGGCTCCTCGGCGAGGGCCGCCAGGTCCTGCGGCGCCTGGTAGGACTGCGGGTAGAACCCGTCGATGCCGTGGCCGGGAAGGTCGACGGCGACGGTGCGGTACCCGCGCAGGGCCAGCTCGGCGGTGAGCCCGACCCAGCTGAACGAGGAGACGTGCGTGCCGTGCACGAGCACGACGGTGGGAACGGCGGACATGGATGGTTCTCCTTTGCTGATCATTTGTGGACGGAGCCGGTTGCGGGGCGCCGCATCGGGAAGAGCGGCGGGGCGTCGTCGACGCGAACGGGCTCGCCGAGGTCGGCGAACCTGTGCCGCAGGTACAGGTCGCGGCTGCGCGCCGAACTCGCCTCGAGGTAGACGGCGTCGCCGTCGCGGTCGGCGACCTCCAGCCCCTGCCGGAGCATCGCGGCGCCGATCCCGCGGCCTTGGCTTCCGGCGGCCACGCCCATGACCGCCAGGTAGCGGTGCGGTTCCTCGACGGGATGCCGGTCGGCGAGCGCCGCCCCGACGGCGGCGAGGCGGGCGAGCGGCCCGGCGGTGGGACCGTCGCCGGGCAGGGTCTCGTTCGCCTTGAGGCGCAGCCAGATCGCGGCGCCCTCGGTGCCGGTCAACTGGGTCTCGGCGCCGGGGTGGTCGAGCAGCGACCGGTAGAACCCCTCCTGGTACCCGGTCCGGCGGGCCGGATCGGGGAAGAGCCACGCCGCGAGCGGGTCGGCGCCGAACGCGGAGACGAGGATTTCGACGATCACCGACGACCGGACCGCACTGGATGCGTGCGTTGTATCACCGTTCATGCGTACAACGGTTCCACGTGAGATCCCTTGAGCACAAGGGAAACTCAGACGAAGTGAACTAGTCCGGATTGAAGTGACCTAGTGCGGTCTGCTGGTAGTCTCGGACCAGTCCCCGACACCGGAGGTCGCTGTGCCCGCGCGAACACCCGCAGATCCCCCGTACCGGCAGATCGCCGCCGAACTGCGCGCGGGCATCGCCGCCGGAGACCTGCGCCCGGGCGACCGGGTGCCGTCGGTTCGGCAGATCGCCCAGCGGTGGGGCGTCGCCGTCGCCACCGCGAACCGGGTCATGGCGACCCTGCGAGACGAAGGGCTGGTGGAGACGCGAGTCGGGGCCGGCACCGTCGTCAGTGGACGCGCGGACCGGCGAACGGCACCGCGTGCCGCCGAGGTCGCGACGCGGGCGGCGCGACCGGCGCGTCGGCGCGGTCTGCTTCCGCCGCCGCTGACGGCCGCGCGGATCCGGAGCACCGCCGTGGCCATCGCCGACCGGGAGGGCCTGGAGTCGGTCACCATGCGCCGCATCGCCGCCGAACTCGGCGTGGGCCCGATGTCGCTGTACCGGCACGTCGCGACCAAGGAGGAACTGGTCCTCCAGATGGTCGAAGAGATCGTCGGCCCCGACGACCTCCCGATTCCGGGCCCCGATGGGTGGCGGGCCAAGCTCGAACTCGTCGCCCGGCGCCAATGGGAGCTGTACCGACGGCACCTGTGGGCGGCGCGGGCGATCTCCTTCACCCGGCCGCTGCTGGTGCCGGGGCTCGCCGCGTATACCGAGTGGACATTGCGAGCCCTCGACGGCCTCGGGCTGCCGGCGCGGACCTGCGCCCAGGAAGCGATGGCCCTGCATGCACTCGTGCACGCAGCGGCCCTGTCGGTCGCCGACGAGGTCGAGGCCGAGGAGGAGACCGGCGTGAGCATCGACCGATGGCGGCAGGCGCAACGGGAGCGGACCGCAGCGCTTCTCGACGGCGGACGGTTCCCGCTCCTGGCGGCGGCCCAGTCCGACGTCTTCACCGACCTCGACGGGCAGTTCGAGTACGCACTGGCCCGCCACCTCGACGGCTTCGCCGTCCTCCTCGACGATTCGCCGGGGCGACCGCTGGGCTGAACTCGGTCCATCGCGGGAGAACTCCGAAGCCAAAACCAGATCTCGTTCTCGCACTCCAAGGGCCGCATCCCAAGACCAGGACTCCACAAGGGGCAGACGGCTGCCGCGATTCCGGCACGGATGCCGACCTGCGGTACACGGAAGCGGCCGGTCCGATGGACCGGCCGCTCACTTGTAGTCGAAGTGGAGTGGAGGTGGAGTCGCGCTAGCGGATCGGCGGCGCCGGACGCTGCTGAACCGCGGTGGCGGCCATCGTGCCGGGGACGTCCTCATCGGGGCAGCTCAGGCCCGCTTCGGGGAGGGTGCCGTCGACGAAGTACGCGTTCACCGCCTCGGTGACGCACGAGCGGAACCCGTAGGCGGTGTGCTCGTAGCCCTCGTAGGTGATCAGGTGCCCGCCGGCCTGCTCGGACGCGGTGACCGACCACTCGTAGAGCGTGGCGGCGTCGTAGTGGTTGCCGATGAACACGATCGGCGGCGCCGACCGGTGGACGTCGAGTTCGTCGAAACCGTTGCGGTGCTCGATGTCCGAGCCGAGGCATGCGGTGACGGAGCCGGCGTACGGCGACCACTCCACGTTCGGCGAGTCGGCGGCCATGTCGGCCGCGATCTGCGCGAACTCCTCGTAGCCGTCGATCTCGTACCCGAAGTCCTGGCACCAGGCCGGGGTGTACAGGTTCTCGACCAGGACCGGGTCCTGCCGGGCGGCGAGCGCCCCGTGGAGCATCTCGCCGTCGCGCATCGCCGCGTACTCGGTCGCCAGCGTGGACCACCAGAACTTCGAGGTCGAGTAGAAGGTGTAGAAGCCCGACAGGGTGTAGAAGTCGAGCTGGTCGCCGAAGTAGGGATCGATGAGGTCTCCGGCCCGGGCGCGCGCCTTCAGGTCCGCGTACAGGGTCTCGACGTCCTCACCGTAGAGCGCGCACTCCGGAGTGGACTCACACCAGTCCGCGAACTCGCCGAACGTCTCCTCCACCACCGCGGTCTGGGAGAGCATGAACTCCGAGGCGGAGTCGAGGCTGTGGTCCATGTTGCCGTCCAGGACCATCGTGCGGATGTTGCGCGGGTACTTCTCGGCGTACTGCTGGCCCATGAGCGTGCCGTAGGAGAAGCCGAGGAAGTTCAGGTCGCCTTCGCCGAGCGCGCGGCGGATGCGCTCGATGTCCTCGACGGTCTCGAGGTTCGAGACGCGGTCGAACAGCCGCCCGGTGTGCTCGCGGCAGTCGGCCGTCAAGGCGGCGTTCGCCTCGGTCAGGGCCTCGTACTCGGCCTCGCTCTCGGGGTACGGCGCCGACCAGGCGTCGATCAGCGCCTCCTCGCTGCACAGCACCTGCGTGGAGGTGTTGACGCCGCGCGGGTCGAATCCGATGAGGTCGTAGCGTTCCTCGGCTTCGCCGTCGAGCACGTTGACGGACTTGACGAAATCGACACCCGAGACACCCGGGCCGCCGGGGTTCACCACGATCGAGCCGATGCGCTCGTCGGGGTTCGTCGCCTGGCGGCGGGCCAGGCCGATCTCGATCTTCCCGTGCCAGGGGCGGCGGTAGTCGAGCGGCACTTCGATGGTCGCGCATTCGACGCCTTCGGCGGGGTCGACGTCCGGGCATGGGGCCCAGTCGATGCCGCGGCCGTGCCCGGCGGAGGCCGCCTGCGGGCCGACTGCGAGGAGTGTGGCCGCGAGCAGCGCCGATACTGCTGAGGCTATGAGGAATCGTGGGGTGAATCGCATGCTGGATTCCGTCCAGTCGAAGGGAACCCGGACACAACTGGGGTCCAGTCCAGGTGTTCAGTTCCATCGCGATTCTAGGCGAGGACGGCCCGGATCGGGGTCCCCGAGAACGCCCGTGTCACAAAACGGCGGGATCGGCATCGAGGCGGCGGCCGGAACGTGATCGATTGTGCCACAAGACCCCCGGTCCCGAATAGTCCCTTGTAGACGTAGGTCGCGACGAATTGGCGCGAACCTGGGCGACGAGTATTTACAAAGCGGACCCGAGGCGCCGCACGGCTCGGTATTCCGGGCACGGTGGCTTGGTGATCGCCAAATAGGCGATTGCGGCAGTGAGCAGGCCCAGTCCCCACACCGTGTATCCGGGGATCACCGTCAGTGTCCACCACAATGGATAGTCTGCTGCGAGGTCGCCGCGGATGATGTAGGTGCCGCCGACCAGACCGAAGTACCCGGCGAGCCCCCCGCCGACCATGAACGCCGGCACGAGCACGACCCATCGCGGCACCGGACGCCCGGCGAGCGGGCCCGTCCAGCGCGGCCAGATCCGGCCCCAGCGGTGTGCCAGCGCGAGCGGCAGCAGCGAGCCGGCGGCGGCGTACGCGGCTAGGAACGCGATCCCCGCGGGCTCGGCCGGCGACCACGGGAGCCCTGCGACCAGTTCGGCCGCAAGGCGAACGGTCGCACCGGCCACGGCCGCATAGGCTCCGGCCCAGGCCCACCGCGGGACCCGGCCGGTCCGCCCCGGCCCCGGGTGCGCGAGCCGCCCGCACCGCTCGCAGGCGCCCCGCACCCGCCGCTGCACGGTCACCGACCACCGCATCGTCAGCACCGCGCACAGCACGCCCAGGCCGCGCGCGAGAAACCCCGGCCAGTCGAGGGCCTCGCCGAACAGCACCGAGGCCAGGTCGAGCGCGAACATGAACGAGTAGACCGCCAGCGCGCCTCCGGCCGCCCAGCCGAGCATCACCGCCGGCCACCGATCGCGGCCCGCCAGCACCACCGCCAGCGCCACGCCGGCGATGACGACCGGCGTCCACTCCCCCGGCACGAACGACTCGCCGAACGAGTCGAACTCGGGCCCGCCGGCAGTCGCCCACCACACGTGGACGGCCGCGTACACCGCGAGCGGGACCGCCGCCCAGAACCTCGAATCCATGCCACCAGGCTCCAACAGCGGCAACACCACCGCTTCCCTCGACGAGGGGACCGGCCTCCCCCGGCGGGGTGAAGGGCACGCGGGTCGATCGGGGCCGCGCCTCGCGGCCGTGGGATTCAGCCGGGCCGCTCCCCCGCCGGGCGGGACTGCGGCCGGCTCGGCGGTTGGAGGCGGCCCCGATGGGGCAGGAAGCGGCGGCCGGGGCAGGGCTCCGGCCGCCTTCGTTTGCGCGGGTTCAGCTTTCGAGGACCTGCTGGGCGGTCTCGAGGTTCGAGCGGATCTCGTCCTGCCAGGCGTACACGTCGGTCTCGATCGCGAGGTAGTGGTCGTTGCGGGAGTCGGCCCACGCCTGCTCGGCGGTGTCGCGGTACCCGGTCTCGTCACCGCAGGCGGCGAGGTCGACGGCGAACGCGATCTCGAACGCCTTCTTGCCTTCGTAGTCGGCGGGGGCGTCGTCGGGGAGGTCCGGGTGGTCGTGGACGTCGGCGGCGCCCTCGTACAGCTCGTAGAAGTAGTCGCTCAAGGGCAGCGTGCCCTCCTCGTCGAACTCCCAGCCGGAGCGGCCCTTGCCTTCGAGGCAGTCGATCAGTTCGCCTTGGACCGGTGCGAGCGCCTCGCGGTAGGCGATGTCGGCCTCTTCGATCGAGGCGAAGTCGTCCATCGGATTGTCGGGGCGCCAGGCCCAGTTCGCGGAGCGGTACTCGCCGCCTTCGGGGTCCTCGACCAGGCGGAGGTCGTCGTAGAGGGCATCGATCATCTCCCTCTGGCAGCCGCCCGGTTCGGGCTGCACGTAGTCGAAGTCGCCGCCGAGGTCGATCTCGCCGCCGGAGCCGCCGTCGGCGGCCTCGGGGGCGTCGTCTCCGAGCAGGTGGCCGTTCTCTCCGGCCGCGGTGGCCTCGCCGTAGAAGGCGACGTACCAGTCGTACCGGTCCTGCGGTGAGAGCGCCTCGAACTCGCCGTTGTCGGGCAGGTTCGCGCCGCCGCCGCCGGCGGCGGTCTCTGGCGAGCCAGCGTCGGCGGTGAAGCCCTGGTGCTCGCGGTAGGCGTCGAGGTCCTCGTCGGCCTGGCCTTCGGCGGTGGTCGCCCAGACGCCGAGGCCGTACTCGGCGGCCTCGGCGGATTCGGGCAGCCAGTCGCCCCAGTCGCCGGCGCTGTAGAGGGCGTCCTGCGCCTCGGGTTCGACGGTGCTGAACCAGAGCTGGTCGTGGACGGTGAAGCCTTCCCGTTCCAGGCAGTTCTGCACGATCCGGTTCTCGGCGTTCTCCAGTTCGTACAGGAGGCGGGCGCTCTCGTTGACCATGGTGACCAGGCGGTCTTCTTCGAACACCTCGCCCGCGTCGGGATCGGCCGGGCCTCCGGCGGGACCGCCGCCGTCATCGGTGCAGGCGGCGGTCGCCAGGGCGAGCGCGGCGATCAGGGCGCCGGCGGCGCGGATCCTCGGTTGCATCGGTGCGCGTTCCTCTCGTGTCGGTGGACGGTCCGACGCTCCTGGTACGCGGTTCGCCGAGCGCGGGTTGCCGCGGCTGGGTTGCAGTTGGGCCGCGGATCCCGTGGGGACGCACCGGTTTGCGCGCCTACCCGGCCGGGAGGACTTCGATGCGGAGAATGCGGTCGTCTCCCGGTCGGGGGTCGGTGCCGCCCCAGGTCGCCTGGTCGGTGTTGGAGGTGACGATCCACAGTGCGCCGTCGGGGGCGACTTCGACGGTACGGATGCGGCCGTACTCGCCGACGAAGTGCTCGATCGGGTCGCCGGCGGCGTCGGGCCCGTCGACGGGGAGCTGCCAGAGGCGCTGCCCGCCGAGGGCGCCCATCCACAGTGAGCCTTCGGCGTAGGCGATGCCGGACGGGGAGGCGTCGTCGGGGTGGATGGTGAAGATCGGCGGCTCGCCCGTGTCGCCTTCGACGCCCTCGGTCTCCGGCCAGCCGTAGTCGAGGCCGGCTTCGAGGACGTTGACCTCGTCCCAGGTGCGGTGGCCCAGTTCGGAGGCGTAGGCGGTGCCGTCGGGGCCGAAGGCGAGGCCCTGGACGTTGCGGTGCCCGCTGGAGTAGATCGCGGTGCCGGAGGGGTTGTCGTCGGGGATGGAGCCGTCGAGGCCGATGCGCAGGATCTTGCCGTTGAGGGAGTCGTCGGTGGCGGCGTTCTCGGGTTCGAAGGCGTCGCCGGTGCCGATCCACAAGTGCCCGTCGGGGCCGATGCGCAGGCGGCCGCCGTGGTGGCGGTCGGCGGTCTCGATGCCTTCGAGCAGGACGCGTGTTTCGGTGACCGACTGGAAGTCGTCTCCGATCCGCAGGGCGACGATCCGGTTGGTCGGGGACGCGGACACGTAGGCGAACACGGTCCGGTCGGTCGCGAAGTCCGGTGAGGCGGCCAGGCCGAGCAGGCCGCCTTCGGCGCTGGTCTGGACTCCCGGCACGACGCCGACGAGTGCGGCTTCGCCGCCGTCCGCCGGGATGCGCCGGATCTCGGCGGTCAGGCGCGAGGAGACCAGCGCCGAGCCGTCGGGGAGGAACGCCAGGCCCCAGGGCGAGTCGAGTCCGTTGGTGAGCTCGACCGGTTCGCCGAGGGTCGCCTGGCCTCCGTCGGCGCTCGCGTCGGCGCCGGTGCTGGGGCTGTACCGGGGCTCGGGTTCGCGTTCGGCGGTGCAGGCGCTCAGAGCGAGCGCCATGGTGAAGGCCGCGATGGCGGCGGACGGCTGGTTGAGTCGCATGACCCCTCCTTGCGATCGACGATCGTGTTATCAACGATAACGCTACATTGTTTTCTGTGATATACAAGTGGTAGCGGGATTCTGTTATCATCGGTTCATGAGCGAGCGAGAGGCAGTGCGGCGTCGGATCGTCGGCGCCGCAACGCGTCTGCTGGAATCCGAGGGCCGCGAAGCGGTGACCACCCGCGCGGTGAGCGCGGCCGCGGGAGTGCAGCCGCCGACGATCTACCGGCTGTTCACCGACATGCGGGGGCTCCTGGAGGCGGTGGCCGAGAGCGGGTTCAACGAGTACCTGGCGCGCAAGCGCGAGCAGCGGCTGACCGACGACCCGGTGGCCGACCTCCACGCCGGCTGGGACCTCCACGTCCAGTTCGGACTCGACTACCCGGCCCACTACCTGCTCATGTACGGCCAGACCGGCCAAGGCCACGCCGTTCCCGCGGTGAACGAGGGCCTCGCGCGGCTGCGGATGCTCGTCGAGCGCATCGCCGCGGCCGGGCGGCTCACGGTCGGCGTCGACACCGCGATCGCCATGGTCCACGCCGCCTGCGTCGGGACGACCCTCGGCCTCCTCGCGTCCGCGCCCGCCGAACGCGACCTCGATCGCTCCCGCCGGCTGCGCGAGTCGACCATCGGCGCCGTCACCGGGCGGCCGGTCGCCGCGACCGATGACCTCGCCCAGCGCGCGGTCGGACTGAAAGCGGCCCTCGACCAGGCCGGCGGCATGCTCACCCCCGGCGAACACGCGATCCTCGGCGAACTGCTCGACCGCCTCGCCGGCCACCGGGCGCCCCGAGCGGACCGCCGGGCCTGAAGACGAGGGGCGCAGCGGTCCGCGGAACCGCGGCCCGCGAAACCGCAGCCTGCCAAACAGCGCCCTGCGAAACAGCGGTGCCCGCCGGGCGGTCACGCCATAATGGACCGCGGAGGCGGCCATGAGCGTTCTGATTCCCTCGAGCCGGCGGCGGTCGTCGTCGGAGCTGTACGACCGGATCGACCTGGGCCACGGCGACCGGTCGGCCAAGCGGTCCGCCTACTGGACGATGCTGGTCCTCTCCGGCGTGATCGCGACCGCCGGCGTCATCGCGGACTCGACGGCGACCGTGATCGGCGCGATGATCGTCGCTCCACTGTCGACCCCGATCCTGGCCGTGGGCCTGGGCATCGTGAGCGGACGCCTCTCGCTCGTCGGGCGCTCACTCCTGTACGTCGCGGCGAGCGTGGCGGCCGTCGTCGCGATCGGCTACCTCGTCGCCCTCGTCCTTCCGAACCCGACGAACGTGCTCGCGAACTCGCAGGTGACCGGCCGCGTCTCCCCCACCCTGACCGACCTCGCGGCGGCGGTGGCCACCGGGTTCGCCGGCGCGATCGCGATCGCCCGCCGGGACGTCGGCGACGTCCTGCCCGGCGTCGCCATCGCCATCTCCCTGGTACCGCCGCTCGGAGTGGTCGGCGTGTGCCTCGGCTCGGGCGAGCCCGGACTCGCACTCGGCGCGCTGATCCTGTTCGCCTCCAACACGGTGGTGCTCATCATCGCCGCCGTGGTCGTCCTCATGGCCGCCGGTTACGCACGCGAGTCGGCCGAGCCGCCCGCCGCGGCATGGCGGGGCCGCGCGTACACGGCGCTCGCCGTCGCGTTCCTCGCCGTCGGCATCCCGATGACGCTCAACACCCTCACCTCGTTCTGGGCCGGGCAGGTGGGGTCGCTCGCCGAGACCTGGCTCGGCGGCACCGCCCAAGCCGAGGTCGGCGACGTCACCTGGCACGGCCACGGCCTCGTCGTCGAGGTCCGCAGCCCGCAGGGACTCCCCGACCTCGCCGAACTGCAGGACGCGGTGAACGGCGCCCTGCCCACCGACCCGCCGGTGACCGTCGTCCACACGGTCGGCGAGCGCATCACCGAATGACAGCGGTGTTCGATCCGGACGCAGGCGCACGCGACGCTCGACCCGGCCTCCCCGGCCTCCCCGCCTCGACGCCGGCCGACCAGTGTCCGCAGATTCATGCGAAACGGCCGCCGTTTGGCATCCAATGGAGAGAAGCCGCACGAAGCAAGCCGCATGAAACGGGGGGTCGGTGCGATGGACGGGGCGACGCAGCGATACGTGTTCGCGTTCCACGAGGGCGACAAGGACCACAGGGACCTGCTCGGAGGCAAGGGGGCGAACCTCGCCGAGATGACGAATCTCGGCCTGCCCGTCCCGCCGGGGTTCACGATCTCCACCGACGCGTGCCGCCGCTTCCTCGCCGACGGCCAGGAACCGCCGGAACTGCACGCGCAGATCAGCGGGCACCTGGCGCGGCTCGAGGCCGAGCGCGGCAAGCGCCTCGGCGCGGCCGTGGACCCGCTGCTGGTCTCGGTGCGGTCGGGCGCGAAGTTCTCCATGCCGGGAATGATGGAGACCATCCTGGACATCGGACTGGGCGACGAGTCCGTGGACGGGCTCGCGGCGGCCTCCGGAAGCGAGCGCTTCGCCTGGGACTCCTACCGGCGGCTCATCCAGATGTTCGGCTCCACCGTGCTCGGCATCGACGCCGCCCGGTTCAACGACGCGCTCGAGGCGGCCGAGCGGGAGCACGGCGCGACCGGCGACCTCGACCTCGACGCGGACGCCCTGCGCGGCGTGGTCGCGGACTACAAGGCGATCGTCCGCGACGCGACCGGCCGCGACTTCCCGCAGGACCCGCGCGAGCAGCTCGACATGGCGGTCCGGGCCGTGTTCGCCTCCTGGAACACCGAACGCGCCCGCATCTACCGCCGCCAGGAGCGCATCCCGCACGACCTCGGCACCGCCGTGACCGTGATGGCGATGGTCTACGGCAACCTCGGGCCCCACTCCGGCACCGGCGTCGCGTTCACCCGCGACCCCGCGACCGGCGCGCCCGGGGTCTACGGCGACTACCTGTCCGAGGCCCAAGGCGAGGACGTGGTCGCCGGGATCCGGACCCCCGTCCCCCTCCAGGAGCTGGAGCGGCTGCAACCGGCCGCCTTCACCGAACTCATGCGCATCATGGCCCTGCTCGAAGGCCACTACCGGGACCTGTGCGACGTGGAGTTCACCATCGAGCGCGGGAAGCTGTGGATGCTCCAGACCCGCGTCGGCAAGCGCACCGCGGCGGCGGCGTTCCGGATGGCGGTCCAGTTCCTCGACGACGGGCTCATCGACGTCAAGGAAGCCCTCGGCCGGGTCACCGGCGAACAGCTCGCGCAGCTCATGTTCCCGCAGTTCGACCCGGCGTTCGAGGCCAAGCCGATCGCCACCGGCGTGCCGGCGTCGCCGGGCGCGGCCGTCGGCGTCGCCGTCTTCGACTCCGAGTCCGCCGCCCGCAGCGACCTCAAGTCGATCCTGGTGCGCCGCGAGACCAGCCCCGACGACCTCCCCGGCATCATCGCCGCCGAAGGCGTCCTCACCAGCCGCGGCGGCAAGACCTCCCACGCCGCGGTCGTCGCGCGCGGCATGGGCAAGACCTGCGTGGTCGGCGCCGACGCACTCGAGATCGACCTCGAGCACCGGCACTTCACCACCGCCGACGGCGTCATCGTGCGCGAAGGCGACACCATCTCCATCGACGGGACGACCGGCCGTGTCTACTCGGGGATGATCGACGTGGTCCCCTCCCCGGTCGTCGAGTTCTTCGAAGGCCGCCTCAGCGACGACGAACGGCAGCGCGACCCGGTGGTCCAGGCGGTCTCCCGCCTGATGATCGCCGCCGACGAGCACCGGCGCCTCGGCGTCCACGCCAACGCCGACACGCCCGCCGACGCGAAGCGGGCCCGCCGGTTCGGGGCCGACGGCATCGGCCTGTGCCGCACCGAGCACATGTTCCTCGGCGAACGCCGCCGCCGCGTCGAAGAGCTCATCCTCGCCGAGTCGGAGGCGGAGCAGGACAAGGTGCTCGCCGAACTGCTGCCGATGCAGCTCGGCGACTTCGTCGGCGTCCTCGCCGCGATGGACGGCCTGCCGGTGACGATCCGGCTCATCGACCCGCCGCTCCACGAGTTCCTCCCCGACCTCACCGAGCTGTCGGTCAAGGTCGCGCTGGCCGAAGCGCGCGGCGAGGTCGACGAGGGCGACGCCCGGCTGCTCAAGGCGGTCCGCCGCCTGCACGAGCAGAACCCGATGCTGGGTCTGCGCGGCGTGCGGCTCGGCCTGGTCGTGCCGGGCCTGGTGGCCATGCAGGTCCGCGCCATCGCCGAGGCGGCCGCGGCCCGGATCAGGGCCGGAGGCGACCCGCGACCGGAGATCATGGTGCCGCTCATCGGCGGGGCCGAGGAGTTCGAGCTCATGCGCGAGGAGATCCGGCGCGTCCTCGACGACGTCGCGAACACGTCCGGGCTCTCGATCCGCGCCGCGATCGGCACCATGATCGAACTGCCGCGGGCCGCGCTCACCGCCGGGCGCATCGCCGGGCACGCCGAGTTCTTCTCGTTCGGGACCAACGACCTGACGCAGACGACCTGGGGGTTCTCTCGCGACGACGTCGAAGGCTCGTTCTTCCCCGCGTACCTCGAGCAGGGGATCTTCACGGTGTCGCCGTTCGAATCCCTCGACGAGGAGGGCGTCGGGCGGCTCGTGTCGATCGCGGTCGAGGAGGGACGCGCCGCGCGCAGGGACCTGGTGATCGGGGTGTGCGGCGAGCACGGCGGCGACCCGTCCTCGGTCCGCTTCTTCGACCGGGTCGGCCTCGACTACGTCTCGTGCTCCCCGTTCAGGGTGCCGGTCGCGAGGCTCGAGGCCGGCCGGGCGGCGGTGCTCCAGAAGTCGGACGAGACCGACACGCGCTGACGCCGAGCACCGTAGGACCGACCTCGTCTTCTCCCGCCCGCCGAAGCCCTCCGCGAGACAGCAAGCCGGCGGCGCGCGACCTCCGATGCGCTGGTCAGGGCAGCGCCTTCAGTCCGGCCGCGGTGAGCATGTACCCGGCGGCGAGCACCGCCGTGTCGGTGCCGACCAGGTCGAGCACCGCCGTCCCGGCCAGCTCGGGGGTCAGCGGGTCGCCGAGCCGCTCCAGGAACGTCTCCTCGGTCTCGCCGTTGCGGGCCGCATAGGCGCGGATGCCGCGGGCACCGACCTCGCCGTGCGGCGTGATCCGAGGCAGCACCGCGGTCACGGCGAGGCCGAGCCCGGCGCGGTCCGACTCGTCCTGGGCGTAACCGGCGATGAACCGCTGCGCCGCCTTCGCCCCCGCATAGCCGCCGCTCACCGGCGAACCGCCGATGGCCGCACCGCTGCTGACCACCACGATCCGGCTGCCGGGCGGCAGCGGTTGCAGCAGCGCCTCACGCAGCCACGTGAACGCGATCTTGACGTCGGCGTCCCAGTTCACGGAGAACGTGTCCCAGGTGTGGTGGTGCAGCGGCCGCATCACCGGATTGGCGCCGGCGGCCAGGACCAGCACGTTCGGCGCGTACCGGTCCAGCATCCGCCAAGCGGTCTCGGGCTCGGCCGCGTCGGCGGCCTCGGTCCGGATGCCGGCGCCGGCCGGCTCGTCGAACGCGGGGCGCCGGCGCGCCACCGCGACCACCGAGGCCCCGGCCTCGGCGAGCGCGAGCGCGATGCCGCGCCCCAGCCCGCGGCCGGCTCCAACGACGAGGGCGGTCGTCCCATCGAGGTCAGCCATTGCCGGCCGCCTGGAGGTAGGTCGCCATGTGCCGTTCGAGCGCCTTGGTGGGCCCGCCGTCCCAGCCCAGGGTCGTGGACGACGAGAGCGGGTCGGGGAAGATGTCCTCCTCGCCCTTCTCGACGCCGTCGAACACGCGGCTCGCCACCGCTGCCGGTGCGGCCTTGGGGATGTCGAAGCCGCGGGTCATGTCGGTGTCGGTGGGGCCCAACAGCACCGCGTGGACCCCGACGCCCTCGCCGGCCAGGAGCATCCGCAGCGACTGGGTCATCGAGAACGCCGCCGCCTTCGACATCGAGTAGGACGGCTGGAGCGGCATGGCGGCCACGCCCGACAGGGACAGGACGTTGACGATCCGGCCCCGCGAGCGCGTCAGCGCCGGCAGGAACGCCTGCGTCACCGCGTACGCCCCGAAGCAGTTGACGGCGAAGTGGCGTTCGAGCGCGGCGTCGTCGCCGAAGGTCTCCGGGAGGGCGATCCCGGCGTTGTTGACGAGGACGTCGAGCGCGCCGACCGTCGCCGCCGCGGCCTGGACCTCGGCGGAGTCGGTCACGTCGATCTGGACCGGGACGACCCGCGCGTCCGGGTGGGTCATCGGCACGCGCGTGCCCGCGTACACGCGGGCCGCGCCCCGTTCCAGGGCCTCGGCCACCAGCGCCCGCCCCAGGCCGCGGTTGGCTCCGGTGATCAGGACGGTCTTGTCCGTGAACGTCATGGTTGCTCCTTCAGGATCGGTCTCTCGAAGGGGTAGGCACCGCCGGCGGGCAGAATTGGTCGGGCCCGAAGCGACCAGTTCGCGGCCCGGCCGGTGTCACAACTGAAGAGGGGTTTTCCGATCCGAGCGGAGTGATGACACGTGATGGCGACCGAACTGCTCACCGAGGCGCGAGCGGGCGACGGCGAGGCGTTCCGGCGTCTGACCGAGCCGTACCGGCGCGAGCTCCAGGTCCACTGCTACCGGATGCTCGGCTCGGTCCAGGACGCCGAGGACGCGCTGCAGGACACGCTGCTCGACGCCTGGCGCGGACTCGACGGTTTCGAGGGCCGCTCGTCGATTCGGACCTGGCTCTACCGGGTCGCCACGAACCGGTGCCTCAACGCGCTGCGCACGGCGCGACGCCGCCCGGCGCGGGCGTGGAGCAACCCCGACGTCGATCCGCCCGAGCCGACCCGGTGGGGCGAGGTCGCCTGGCTCGAGCCGTACCCCGACGCGCTGCTCGAAGGCGCGCTGGCCGCGGTGCCGGGCCCGGAGGCGCGGTACGAGCAGACCGAGGCGATCTCGCTCGCCTTCACCACCGCGGTGCAGCTCCTGCCGGCCCGCCAGCGCGCGGTGCTGATCCTGCGCGACGTGCTCGGCTACCGCGCCGACGAGGTGGCGGACATGCTCGACTCGACCACCGAGTCCGTCCACAGTGCTCTCAAGCGCGCCCGCGCGGGCCTCGAGCGGCGGCTGCCGGACGGGCGGGAGCCGGCCCCCGGGCCGGACACGGCCGCCGAGCGGGCCCTCGTCGACGGTTTCGTCCGCGCGTACGCCTCAGGGGATGTCGACGCGCTCGTCGCGCTGTTCGCCGAGGACGTGCGCATCTCCATGCCGCCGGTGCCGCACGAGTACGAGGGCCGCGAGGCGGCGGCGGGCTTCTTCGCCGCGGTCATGGGCGACGACTGGTCGCTCACGCTCGTTCCGGTGCGCGCGAACGGCCAGCCGGCGTTCGCGGGCTACGACGGGTCGGCGTCCGGCGGGCCGCGCCCGGGAACCGGCATCACCGTGCTCACCATCGCCGGGGACAGGATCAGCGCCCTCGTGAAGTTCGACGGCGCCCTGCTCCCCCGGTTCGGCCTGCCGGAGTCGCTGCCGGGCTGATGTGCGTTCGCCGCAAGCGAACTCGGGACGATTCGTCAGACCTCTCGTTGAATGCTCTTTTTGTTTGATGAGCCGATCAAACATTGACACTCGCCCGTTCCGCATAGCAGTATGTCCATATATCGCGCTAAAGCCGCATCCGAGGCGCGATCCGACACAGACTGTGCCCGAGGGCGATCCGACCGCTCCGCGCACGGGAAGGACAAGGTCATATGAATGCCATCAAGAGCAGGACGGCCGCAGGCCGGGCGGCCCTCGTCGTCCTCGTGGTCGCGGGGCTCCTGGGCCTCGCGTCCCCGGCGCAGGCGCAGGTGTACTCCACGTGCGACCGGTGGGGCAGCCACACGCAGGGCTCCTGGACGGTCTACAACAACATCTGGGGCGAGAACCACGGCACGCAGTGTCTGACCGTCAACAGCATCAAGTCCTGGTACGTCGACGCGAACCACTCGGGCGGCGGGATCAAGAGCTACCCGAACACGTCGGTCTCGCCCCGGACTCCCTTGTCGCAGATGAATTCCGCGGGCTTCTGGTACAACACGTCCTCGGCGCCCGTCGCCGGCGCGGACCACTGGAACTGGACCAGCGACATCTGGTCGTCCGGCAACCAGGACGAGATCATGGTCTTCACCAGCTGGGCCGGGGGACCCGCAGGCAGCTGGGGGCAGCAGATCGCGTCCAACGTGACCATCGGCGGCGTTCTCTACGCGTCGGTCTGGCAGGCCGACCCCGGCTGGAACGTCCTGCAGTTCATCCCGGCGCAGCAGAGCACGAGCGGCACCATCGACGCGCTCGGCGTCTGGTGGTGGGCCGCGTCGCAGGGCCTGCTGCGCAACACCACCTTCGACACGATGCAGTTCGGCCTCGAGATCACCTCGACCAGCGGTGTCCAGAAGCGGTACTCGCTGAACGCCTACAGCGCCTGGTGGAGCAACACCTCCGGCGGCGGGTCGAGCATCTGACCGCCGGCGGTCCGCCGCCTCGGTGACGAACCGTTCCCATTGGCACGCAACCCGTCCGGGCCCCGCGGGGCCCGGAGGTCGGTGCCGGGCGCCCTCGCCGTGCGCTATCCAAGGCCGGGCCCGCATCGGCGGTCGACCCGCCGTGATCAGGGCGGGGGCTGGACCGGCTCGTCCGGGAACGGCCTGAGCGGATCGTCCACGGTGGGCGCTCCGGGCTCGGGCCGGTCCGGGTCGGGCTCGTGCGGATCGACGGGCTCCGGCGGCACCGGGTCGGGGTCGTTCGGATCGGCCGGCCCGTCCGGGATCGGCTCCAGCGGGTCCGTCTCGGCGGGCACGGGATCGCCGGGGTCGGACCCGCCCGGCGCGCCCTCGTCCTCGGGGATCTCGGCGGCGAGCTGCTCCTCAAGGGGCGTGCCCTGGCGCTCCTCCCGCGGCGTCATGCCGTACTTGTCCGCCTCCTGGAAGTCCTCCGCGTCGAGGATCGCGTCCTCGAGCCCTTCCTCGTTCGGCTGCTCGTCGTCGATGAACCCGAAGGTCTCGTGCTCGGCGGCGTCGTAACCCGTGTTCCCGTCGGTCATGGAACCCCCCTTTCGGTCGCGGCCCCAGAGGTACCCCGGCCGTGGGCGAACATGCGCCAGGACGGCTCCGCGACTTCGCGGCGGCCCCGTACACGCGACCGGAGCCTCCCAAGCTGCCGCGGCGGCCGCCGTGCCGGGCCCGGCCGGTTCACTCCTGCGGCGCCGGCGTCGGAAGCAGCGCGGTGCGGCGGTGTCCGCGGGCTCGGGCGCGGCCGGCCGTTCGGTACCACTGGAGGGCGATGACGGCGGCGAGAGCGAGTTCGACCAGGTCGCCCCCGTAGTACATGAGCTGTGCGGCGCTGTGGAGGTCGGCGGTGGCGACGGCGGTGCCCGGCGGCGGTGTCGTGTAGAGGGACTTGGCGAGGACGGCGTGCGCGGCACCGGCGGCGAGGAGGCTCCCGCCGCGCCAGACCGGGCTCCAGCGGCGGCGGACCGGGTCGACCTGACAGACCGCGAACGTGAACAGGACCCCCGCGGCGATGACGTGCAGTTGGACGAGCGTATGCGCCGCCGGCAGGTGCTGGACCGCGGCGAACACCGGAGTTCGGTACAGCAGCCACAGCCCGCCGACGTCCAGCAGCGCCGCCGCGGGCGGGAACGCGAGCCACGCTGCTGGCCGGGACCTTGCGAGCGCCAGGAGTGCGCGGCGGGGCCGGCCCGGGCGCAGGGCGCGGAACGCGAGGGTGAGCGGGCGGGCGAGGACCAGGAGGAGCGGCGCCGCCATGCCGATGACCAGATGCCGTCCCATGTGGGCGGTGAACGGCCCGCCCGGGAGCGGGCCAATGAACGCATAGGCCACCGCCCAGGCTCCGGCGGTGAACCCGGCCTCGCGAACCCACGGCCAGGCGTCGCCGCGTCGGCGGAGCCGGTCGGCGCCCCGCGAGTAGGCCAGGATCGCCCCGATCGCGGCGGCCGCCACGAGCAGGTCGAACGCGCCGACCATCGCGTGTTGCGGATGCGGCCCGCTCATTGCGACCGCCGCGCGGGTGGGCGGCGGTGCACGCGGACGGCCAAAACCGCGCCCACGGCCAGCAGCGCCAGCGCGGCGCCGTTCCAGGCCAGGTCGTACGGCAGCGGGTCGACGCCATAGCGGATCTGATGCAGTCGCAGCAGCTTGTGGTCGACGATGCCGTCGAAGAGCTGGAAGCCGCCCAGGCCGAGGAACAGCCCGGCCCGGGCGTGGGCCCGGGACAGGGCACCGCGGCGGCGCAGGTCGGCGTACCAGGTGAACCCCGCGACCAGACCCAGTAGCTCGGCAGTGTGCAGGATCCCGTCCGAGACCAGGCCGACCGTCGAGGTCGACCGGTCGAAGAAGTGGTGCCAGTGCAGGATCTGGTGGAAGACGATCTCGTCGACCGCGGCCATGACCGCCGCGCCGATCACCGCGCATGCGACCATCGACCGGCCCGGCCGCAGCACCGGCCCCGATGGCGCGGGGCGCGCCGCACCTGCCCGCGGTCGGGGCGCTTCGTCGTTCACCACCGCCGGATACCGCCCGGGCTGCGGGCCAAACCCGCTCGCCGGGGTGGTCAGGCCGGGTCGGCGGCCTCTGCCGGCTGCGGTTCGCGGTCGTCCCGGTCGGCGTGCGGCCTCCCGCGCAGCGCGAGCGCCACGCCGATCGCTACGACGGCCAGGCCCGCCCACGAGAGGGAGTGCAGCTCGTCGCCGAACATGAGCCACGCCCAGAGCATCGTGGTCGGCGGGGTCAGGTAGAGCAGGCCCGATGCCGTCGTCGCGCCCGAGCGGTGCACGACGGCCCAGTACAGGCCGTAGCCGCCGATCCCGGCGAACACCACGGTCCAGGCCACGCCGGTCCAGAAGTCGGCCGTCATCGGCGGCTCGAGCGTCCCGGTCGCCGCCGACAGGCATCCGAACACGACCGCGGCGACCAGGAAGTGCAGGGCGAGCGCCTCGGTCTGGCCGAGGTCGTCCGGGTCCTCGCGCCGCTCGATCACGGTCCCGGTCACGATGCTCACGACCGCTGCGTACGGGAGCGCGAAGGCCCAGAGCGGCGCCGTTCCTCCGCCGGCGTCGGCCCACACGACCAGGCCGACACCGGCCAGTCCCACGGCCAGGCCGACGATCTGCACCTTCGTGGCGGGCTGTCCGAGAAAGCGCGAGGCGGCCACTGCCATGACGATCGGCTGGAGCGCGGCGATGAGCGACACCAGGCCCGGCGCGACGCCGAGCTGCGCCGCGTATCCGATCCCCGCCAGGTACCCGACCTGCGCGAGCAGCGCCACGGCCACGTGCACCCCGAGGTGACGCCGGCTCGGAAGCGACCGGCGCCGCAGCCGCCACCACAGCCACAGTGCCGCCGGAACCGCCAGGACCAGGAACCGCCATGCCAGCAGGGTCGGCGCCGGCGCGTCGCGCGTGCCGATCTCGATCCCGATGAACCCGCCGCTCCACGCCACCACGAACCCTGCCGCGAACATTCGGTCCGTCACGCTCATGCCACCGGATAACCGGAACGGGCGCCGGTAACCGCCGCGGGTCGGAGTGCCGTGCCGGCACCCGGCCCGAGGCGGCCGGTTCGCGGACGGCCCCGTGTCGGCGTCCGGCGAGTACGCGGCCCGAGGTGGCCGAGGGCCATCTGCGCGGAGGACCGTTTCGCGGCACCGTCCCGGCGCCCGGCGATACTCGACCCGAGGCGGCCGAGGGCTATCCGCGCGGCGGCCGGCTCGCGTCCGCGTCGGTGCGGCGGGCGGTTCCGGCCTGCGGCAGGCCGGCGAGCAGTTCCGGCCGGCGTCCAGATTCGGCGCCGATCCACTCGGCGAGCAGGACGGTCGCGTCGTCGGTGAGTTTGCCCCCGTGGTGGTCGAGGATGCTGCGAATGAGCCGGCGCAGCGTCTCCGGCGCCGGAAGCTGGTCGGTGTGGTGGCGGATGAGGAAGTCGGTGAACCGCTCCAGACCGAACTCCCGCCCTTCGTGGTTGCGCGTCTCGGCGATCCCGTCGGTGTAGAGCACGATGCGGTCGCCCGGCTCGAGCTGCTCGCGGCACACCGCGGCTTCGAGTCCCAGATCGGTGCCCATGGGATGGGCGGGAGGGCATTCCAGGCCGGTCGACCAGCGCTTGCCCCGGATGATGATCGGGGCCGGGTGCCCCCGGTTGATCCAGGTCAGCACGCCGGTGCGGGTATTGAGGGTGGCGAGGACGCCGGTCACGTACTGCTCGCCGTCGAACTGGTCGAGGAGGACCCGCTCGATGACCGCGCCGGTCTCGACCAGGCCGACGTCCTTCCGCCGCTGGTTGCGGTAGGTCGCTACGGCGATGTTCGCGGCGACTCCGGCGGCGGTGTCGTGCCCCATGGAGTCGAACACCGCCAGATGGACCTCGTCGTCGGCGACCGCGTAGTCGAAGGCGTCGCCACCGACTTCGTACGCGGGTTCCATGAGCCCGCTGACGACCACGTCGGAGTCCGCGTACGTTCGCGGCGGCATCAGCTCCCATTCGAGTTCGGCGACGATCTTCATCTTCTGGGTGCGCAGCAGCCGGGGATACGCGTCGCTCGAACCGCGGCGTGCGATGAGCACCAGCGCGGTCATGGACGCGAGGAGTTCGCTGCTCTTGCGCGCTTCAGGTCTGTCGTCGGCGCTGCTCACCCGCAGGACGCCGAGTCGCTCGGTGCCCTTGATCAGCGGTGTCCACCAGACGGACCTGCCCTGATCGTCCGGGTGTCCCTGGACGAGCCGCCCGTACTGGAAGGCGCGGCCCGCCAGGGTGCCTTCGACGGCGTACTCGGCGGGGACGCCCTGCTTGGCGTCGGCGCCGAGCCCGGTCATCTCGCGGAGCACCTCCTGCCGGATGTCGACCAGGAAGATCGCCGCGTCCTGCAGGCCGGCCATGGCGCCGTGCCGGTTCACCTCCACGGGGATGTCCCTGAACGCGACGAGGTGGCTGCGGTCCAGGAGCCCGGCGAGCATGGCGAAGCCGCCGTTCTCGTACTGCGTGTCCATGACCTGCTCCTCCACGGCCGGTCGGCGCCCTGAGATCCGTCGGCCGGACTTCTGAGTCTTCCACCGTTCAGGAGGCGGGAACGGGAATCACGGGGTTTCGCGGCTCGGTCCCTCCGCGGCTCAGTTGTCGAGGACCTTCTCGGCGATGTCGCCGAGGACCTGCAGCTCCGCGGGGGTGAGCCGGTCGATCAGGTGGCGGCGGACCGAGTCGACGTGGCCGGGGGCGGCGCCGCGGATGGCGCCGCGACCGGTCTCGGTCAGGGCCACCACGGTGCCGCGGGCGTCGTCGGGGTCGTCTTCGCGGGTGACGAGGCCGCGCTGCTCCATCCTGCCGAGGTGGCGGGAGAGGCCGCTGCGGGTCCACAGCAGCCGCTCGCTGAGCTCGCCGACGCGGATCGCCGGGTCGGGCAGTTCGGAGAGGATCGAGAGCACGTCGTAGTCCTGCTCGGAGAGTCCGGCGTCGGCGGCGAGATCGCGGTTGATCCGGAGGTCGAGCAGGCGGCGCATGCGGCGGTAGCCGAGCCAGGCGCGCATCTCGGTGTCGCTGAGCCAGCGGGGTTCGGTCATGCACCTCACGATAGCCGATAGTTGACATGTAACCGATCCTCGGGCTAGATTTTCGGTTACATGTAACCGATAAATGGAGGACCCGCCATGACCACCGCACCCCAGCTCCTCGTGTTCGCCGCTTCCACGCGCCCCGGCTCGCTCAACCGCCGCCTCGCCGAGACGGCGGCCGACCGGCTGCGGGCCGCCGGCGCCGAGGCGCGGCTCGTCGATCTCGACGACTACCCGGTCCCGCTCTACAGAGGAGGGATCGAGCTGGACGGCGGCGTCGCCGAAGGCGCGCGGCGGTTCGCGGACGACCTGGCCCGCCACGACGGCCTCGTCCTCGTCTCCCCCGAGTACAACCACTCCATGCCCGGCGCGCTGAAGAACCTGCTCGACTGGGTCTCCCGCATCAAGCCGTGGCCGACCTCCGGCGTCCGCGCCATGCTCATGTCGGCCTCCCCCGGCGCCCGAGGCGGAGCCCGCGGGCTCGCCGCGCTCCGCATCACGTTGGAGAGCAATGACATGCGCGTCCACGAGACCCAGTTCGCCCTCCCGGCCGCCGATCGCGTCCTCACCGAGGACGGGTTCAGCGACCCCGGCGAGAGCGACCGCCTCGACCACGCGCTGAAGGCCCTCCTGGCCGCCGTCTAGAGCGGCGAACGACCGGAGACCCGAGACGGTTCGCCGCTCGCACGGCCGGTCAGAAGCCGGCCAGGGAGAGGAATTCCTGCCGGGATCGCGGGTCGGTGCGCAAGTGCCCCAGCAGGGTCGAGGTGACCGTGCTGGATCCGGTCGCCTGCGCGCCGCGCAGGGTCATGCACGAGTGCTCGGCCCTGATCACCACGCCGACGGCCCGCGCGCCGAGCCGGTCCTGAAGCCAGTCGGCGGTCTGCTTGGTCAGCCGCTCCTGTGTCTGCGGCCGGCAGGCGAAGTGCTCGACGACGCGGGCGAGTTTGGAGAGGCCGAGCACGCGTTCACCGGGCAGGTAGCCGACGCAGGCGTGGCCGGTGAACGGCAGCAGATGGTGCTCGCAGATCGACCGGAACGGGATGTCCCTCGCCAGGACGAGTTCGTCGTAGCGCTCGTCGTTGGGGAACGTCGTGAGGTCGAACGGGCGGGGCGTGAGCATCTCCGCCCAGGCCCGGGCCATCCGCCCGGGAGTGTCGCGCAGGTGGTCGGAGTCCGTCTCGACGCCCAGCGCCTTCAGGAACGCCCCCGCCGCGGCCTCCGCCGCGATCATGTCGGGCTCGGCGGCGTCCTCGACGCGCATCGCCGTCACGGGGCCGGGACGGTGTCGGCGCCGGTGGCCGCGCGGCGGTCGCGGACGGCGGCGAGGCGGACGGGCCGGTGGACGCAGGAGGCCGGATCGCCGGAGGTTCGAAGCGCTGAGGTCGTCGACATGACCACGCTCCTTTCTAAAGACAATACAGATTGTTTTTAGTGTGGGCAGTCGACGGATATTTGTCAAGATTCATTGGTGGTAGATTCGCCGCATGGACGAGGCTGCGGTCCCCGACGCGACGGGCGACCTCGACGCGCTGTCGAATCCGGTCCGGCGCCGCGTATACGACTACGTCGCAGGCCAGAGCGCCCCGGTGCGGCGCGATCAAGTGGCCGAAGCGGTCGACATCAGCCGCACGCTCGCCGCGTACCACCTCGACCGGCTCGCCGAGGCGGGCCTGCTCACCACCGGTTACGCCCGTCCCGAAGGCCGGGGCGGCCCCGGGGCGGGGCGGCCCGCCAAGCAGTACGCGCCGGCGCAGGACGAGGTGTCGGTGACGATCCCGCCGCGCGACTACCGCCTGTTCGCCGAGATCCTCGTCGACGCCGTCGCGGACGCGGACTCCGAGGCGCTGCGGTCCGCACTGGCCGCCGCCGCGGAGCGGCACGGACGTGCCGTCGCCGAAGACGGCGGCGACCTCCTGGCGACGCTCGGCGGCTGCGGGTACGAGCCGCAGGTCACCGAGCGCGGCGACATCGAGTTGCGCAACTGCCCGTTCCACCGGATCGTCCAGCGGGAGACCGCGCTGGTCTGCGGCGTCAACCGCGCGTTCCTGCGCGGCGTCCTCGCCGCCCGCGACGCCGAGCCCGACCGCGTCGAACTCGCGCCGGCCCCGGGGCGCTGCTGCGTGGTCGTCCACCCGGCCGGGACCTGACGGCGAGCGCGGCCTCCTCCGGGACGAGAGCGCGGCGCAGTGGTGCCGACCGGCCGCCACGAGTCCCGCATGGACTCGGGATGGATCCGGAGCGACGCCGGACCTGCCGCCGGTTCATCGTCCTTCAGGAACGATCGGGCGGCCGGCACCGATGCGCGGCGGCGATCGATGCCGCTCGCCCGAGTTCATCGTCTGGGCGTCGTCAGACCCATTCGGGGAGTCGGGCGTAGCGGGCGCCGAAGCCGCCGCTCGGCAGGATCTCCTTGACGGCGGCGAGATCGTCGTCGGTGAGGACCACATCGGCCGCGGCCGTGTTCTCCTCGACGCGAGTCCGGCTGCGGGAGCCGGGGATCGGGACGATGTAGTCCCGCTGGTGCAGGATCCAGGCCAGGGCCAGCTTCGGGACCGTGACGCCCTTGGACGCGGCGAGTTCGGCGAGGCGGTCGACGGCCTCGACGTTCTTCTCGAAGTTGCCTGCCTGCCAGCGCGGGTCGACGCGGCGCATGTCGGTCTCGTCGTACTCGGCGGCGGGCTTGGCGGTGCCGGTGATGAAGCCGCGGCCCAGCGGCGAGTAGGCGACGAAGCCGATGCCGAATTCCTCGAGCACGGGGAAGAGCCGTTCGACGTCGCGTTCGAACAGGGAGTACTCGGTCTGGAGGACCGAGACGGGCTGCACGGTGTGCGCCTTGCGGATGGTCTCGGGTCCGGCTTCGGAGAGCCCGAAGTACTTGACCTTCCCGGCGTCGATGAGCTCCTTGACGGTGCCGGCGACGTCCTCGATGGGGACGGCGGGGTCGACCCGGTGCTGGTAGAGCACGTCGAGATGGTCGACGCCGAGATAGCGCAGGCTGTTGTCGGCGACCCTGCGGATGTTCTCGGGGCGGCTGTCGAGGCCGAAGCCGGCGCGGGTGGCGGGGAGGCCGCGGCCGAGGTCGGCGGCGTCGAAGCCGAACTTGGTGGCGATGACGACGTCGTCGCGGAAGTCCTTGACCGCCTTGCCGAGGAGGATCTCGTTGGAGCCGGTGCCCCGGCCGTAGAGCTCGGCGGTGTCGAAGAAGTCGACGCCCAGTTCGTAGGCGCGGCGGATGGCGGCGATGCCCTCGGTCTCGTCGCCGGGGCCGTAGGCCATGGTGAGTCCCATGGTGCCGTAGCCGATGGCGGAGACCTGGAGTCCTTGGGTGCCGAGCGTGCGGTGCTGCATGGAGCTTCCCTCCGGTTGCGTTCGCAGTGTCAAACCAAACGGTTCGGTTTTACCGTACTCCAGCGCTCCACGATCGTCAAACCGTTCGGTTCGGCCGGGTAAGCTGGCCGGATGCCGCCACGTCCGAGCCCCGAAGCGACCCGCGACCGGATCGTCGCCGCCGCGCGGGCCGAATTCGCGCGCCATGGGATCGCCGGGGCCCGCATCGACCGGATCGCGAAGGCGGCCAAGACCAGCAAGGAGCGCGTCTACGCGTACTTCACCAGCAAGGAGGCGCTCTACCGGCTGGTCTCGCTCGAGGAGCTGACCGCGGTCGCCGAGGCGACGCGCATGGACCCGACCGACCTCCCCGCGTACGCGGGCCGCCTCCACGACTACTTCACGGCCCACCCGGAGCGGTACCGGCTCATGCAGTGGGGCCGCCTCGAACTCGAGCCCGGCGGCGGCGCCCCCGACGACCCGGTCCGGGCGAAGATGGCCGGGAAGATGGAGCAGCTGCGGAAGGCGCAGGAGTCCGGGCTGCTCGACCCCGACTGGGAACCGATCGACATCCTGGTGCTGCTCAACCAGATCGCCGCCGCCTGGGCCGGCCGGCCCGACCTCGTCCCCGGCGACCCCGCTGAGCGCGAGCGGTTCTTGCACGAGCGCCGCACCGCCGTCGTCAAAGCCGTCGAGCGGCTTTTTCCCGCCGCATCCCGATCCTGACGACGGATCCGCCCGTCCCGCAACGGGCCTTCAATCCTCGTCCGCGGTCGGGCCGTCATCGGCAGGGATCTACGCGGCCCCTACGAGAACGGCGTCGCGGCGACCGGAGATGACGAGTTCCTCAGTCCCCCAGGGGAACTCGCCGAGGACGAGCAGTTCCGCGCACCGGCGCGACCGGCCCCGCAGCCGCTGGCCAGGTCGGGCTGGGACGAGTTTTGCCTGCCGTGCCCCGGGTATCCATGCAGGACTGAAGCACACGATAGAGGATGGAGGGGAGTGTCGTGACCGACGAAATGTCGACGCTCGTCCGGCTCGGCGACAGCGACCTGACCGTTGCGAACGAAGCCGAGGACGTCCGCGGGCACAAGGTCATCGACCGGAGCGGCGAGGAGACCGGCACGGTCGACGGCCTGCTCATCGATGAGGCGGAGCGCAAGGTCCGGTTCCTGGAGGTCGGTTCCGGCGGCTTCCTGGGCATCGGCAAGCATCAGGTGCTCGTACCGGTGGACGCGGTCACGCGCGTGGACGACGAGCACGTGTACATCGACAGGGACCGCGAGCACGTCGCATCGGGACCCGTGTACGACCCGGAGCTGATGTCCGATCCGGATCGCCCGTACCTCGAGAACCTCTACGTGTACTACGGCTTCATGCCGTACTGGGGCGCGGGCTACATGTACCCGGGCTACCCCTACCGCTAGGACGTCGAGCGCCCCGCGTGGCTCCCTCTGGCCGAGCCGCGTTGGGGCGCAGTGGATTACGGTCGGCGCGGTTCAGGCGAGCAGGCCGATGAGGGCGCCGATCACGGTCAGTTTGACGATCCAGTCGAGGGAGTGGATCGCGGCGAGGGGCACGGGGATCCCTTCGTGGACGACCGCACCGGTGAGGATCACGGTCGGCAGGACTCCCAGCGCGAGGCCGAGCAGGGCTCCGGGGCCGGTGCCGTTCCAGTCGGCCGCCTGCATGAGGCCCGCGATCAGGCACGCCGCGACGAGGCTGCGGGCGACGACCGCGCCCATCTGGGCGGCGACGGGAAGGCCGGGCCGCGGGTTGCTGTGGCGCTGCACGTAGGCGGCGATCGGCGGCGCGCCGTACAGGGCCGCGCTCCAGATGAACGAGACGACCGTGGCGGCCGCGATGGCGAGGATCATGACGAACTCCTTCAGTACTGTCTGGTACTGAAATACGCTAGCCCTTCTATTCAGTCCCGTCAAGTACTAAAATTGCGGCATGACGAACGGAACCCGCCGACGCGGCCGCCCCTCGGGAAAGACCGGAGCCGACCTCATCGCCGCCGCGCGCGAGGTGTTCCTCGAATCCGGTTACGCCGGAACGACTATGGACGCGGTCGCCGCGCGCGCGCAGATCTCGAAGGCCTCGCTCTATCGCGAGCACCCGTCCAAGGACGCGCTCTTCGCGGCGGTCGTCCGCGCCTGGACCGACGCCGGCCGCGACGCCATGCGCCCGCATCTGCAGCGACTCGTGGACGGCGACGACACCCGGGCGGATCTCATCCACCTGGCGGAGGTCATGCGCAGGGGCATCCTCAGCCGCGACGTGCTGAACATGCGGCGCCTGATCACCAGTGAGGCCAAGCGCCTCCCCCACGTGGCCGCGGAGTACCTCGAGGAGAGCTGGGAGCGCAACATCCGCGCCCTGGCGGACGCACTGCGGGCGCTCGGCCACCGGGGCCGGCTGCGGCTGGACGATCCGCTCGTCGCGGCCGACCAGTTGACCTGGCTCGTCATCGGTTCACCGCTCAACCGGCTGCTCCTCACCGACACCGAGAAGACCGAGACGCCCGCCTCCCCGGTCGCGAACGCCGTGGACCTCTTCCTCGCCGGATACGGGCCCGGCGCCGCCGAGTAGGTCTTCGGCGGCGGCATGCGGACGCTTGCCGCCGCTAGGGATTCGGACGCGATACGGGTCCGCCGCCGAGCCGGCCTCGGAGGGCACTAGGGACGAGTCGGAGCGATCGCCGGGCGCCACAGAACCCGGCGATCGCTCCCGCAACTCTGCAGCTCGCGCCCCCTTCAGATGTGCACCACCAGTTTTCCGCTGGTGTGACGCCGTGCGAAGTCGACGATCGCCTGCGGCCCTTCGTCGAGCCGGTAGCGGCGGCCGATCGTGGCGGTGAGTTCGCCGCGGGCGGCGGCGTCGGCCACCTCGCTCATGCCGCCGAGGCGGCCGTCCATGTCGAGGACGAAGTGCAGGTCGATGTCGTTGCGGCCCAGCCATTCGGGCTCGGTGATCGGGTATGTGATCGTGACCAGGCGCCCGCCGGGGCGAACGGCCGCCGCCAGTTCGGTGAGGCGGTCGCCGGGCAGTGCGAGGTTGAAGGCGACGTCGACGCCGGAGGGGTAGCCGGCCGGGTCGTACCCGATGGTCTCTGCCGCGCCGAGGCCGCGCACGAGGTCCGCATCGGCCGGTGTGGCGGTGGCGGTCACGTTCGCGGTGGCGGCCAGCAGGGGCAGCAGCGCGGTGCCGACGCCGCCGGTGGCGCCGACGACGAGCGCGGTCTCGCCGGGCCGGACCGCGGCGGTGGCCATCAGCGCGCGGGCGGTCAGGCCGACCGTGGGAAGGGCGGCGGCGTCGTCGATGCTCAGCTCCGGCGGCCGGTGGGCGATGAACGGGGTGTCGGCTTCGAAGACCGCGTACTCCGCGAGGGACCCGGTGCCGAGCGAGGGCCGGGCGCTGCCGGCCATGGTTCGCAGGGCGCGCGGGACGGCGTGGCCGAAGACCTCGTCACCGACACGGAATCCGTCTACACCGGACCCGATCTCGGTGACGGTGCCGGCGAAGTCGTTGCCCGGCACGTGCGGGAACGCGAGCGGGAACGCCTCGCGGAACGCGCCGCTGGGGAGCTGCACGTCGGCGGGGTTGATCGAGGCGGCGGCGATCCGCACCTGGAACTGGCCGGGGCCGGGGCGGGGCGCCGGGATGTCGGCGACGGTGTAGGTCTCGGGAGGGCCGTAGTCCCCCGCGATGACTGCCTTCATGGTGCGTCCTCCATTAAACGGACCCTGCGGTCACTTTCAAGGCGGAACGCTAGCACTAACCGGACCGTGCGGTCAACTTGCTATGCTCGCGGCATGACCGACACCCGTCCCCCGCGCGCCGACGCCGTCCGCAACCGGCGGCTGCTGCTGGCCGCAGCCGCCGACGAGTTCGCCGAGCACGGCCTGGACGCCTCGGTCGCCGACATCGCCCGACGCGCCGGCGTCGGCAAAGGCACGGTCTTCCGCCACTTCGCCACCAAGGACGAGCTGATCGCCGCGATCCTCATCGACCGCATCAACGAACTCAGCGCCGTCGGCGAACGCCTCCTCGACGCCGGCGACCCCGGGGAGGCGCTGTGCGAGTTCCTGACCGCCGCCGCGCAGCAGCGGCAGGAGCGCGACCTGTCGTTCCTGGCCGAGGCGAGCGGGTCCATGCGGGAGGTGGCGCAGGCCCGATCCCGGATGACGGCGGCCCTCGACCGGCTCGTCGAACGGGCCCGTGAGCACGGCGCCGTCCGCGCCGACATCACCGGCACGGACGTCCTCCTGCTCATGTGCGCGCCGAACTACGTCGCCGGCTCCGTGCCCGATGCGTCACCGGACCTGTGGCGCCGCTATCTCGCGATCATCTTCGACGGCCTGCGCCCCGAAGGCGCCCATGCGCTCCCGGCCGAGCCCCCGCGGTTCGCCTGACCGGGCGCGGCGCGGTCAGTCGCTCGCGGCGTCCTGGACTTCGCCGATGAGCTCCTCGATGATGTCTTCGAGGAACAGGACGCCGGTGGTCACCCCGGAGGCGCCTGCGACCAGGGCGACGTGGGCGTTCTGGGCGCGGATGTGGGCGAGGGCGTCCTCGAGTTCGTCGGTGGCGCTCACCCGCGGCAGGTTGCGGATGCGGTCGGCCGGGATCGGGGCGTCGAGGTCGGTGAGGTCGAGGACGTCCTTGAGGTGAAGATAGGTGTGCGGGGCGTCGCCGTTGCGGATGACGTAGCGGGAGTAGCCGCTCTCGGACACGGCCTGCTGCACCTGGCGCGGCGTCGGCTCGGCGGGGAGCTGGACGAGGTTCCGCAGCGGCACTTCCACGTCAGCCACGGTCTTCTCGGTGAACTCGAACGCGGCCGTGATGGTCCCCGAGTCGTCCACAAGGGTGCCCTCGCGCCGGGACTCCTCCACGATGGTGGCGACCTCGTCGATCGTGTACGAGCTCTGGGCCTCGTCCTTCGGTTCGATGCGGAAGAGGCGCAGGATGCCGTTCGCGGTCTGGTTCAGGCTCCAGATGACGGGCCTGACCAAGCGGGAGACGAAGACCAGCGGCGGCGCCAGGATCAGGGCGGCGCGGTCGGGGACGGAGAAGGCGATGTTCTTCGGGATCATCTCGCCGAAGACGACGTGGAGGAACGTCACCAGCAGGAGCGCCACCGTGAACGCGATGCCCGTGACCATCGCGGGGGTGAGCCCGGTCCATCCGAGCGGGTATTCGAGCAGGTGGTGGATGGCCGGCTCTGAGACGTTGAGGATCACCAGGGAGCAGACGGTGATGCCGAGCTGGCTGGTGGCCAGCATCAGGGTCGCGTGCTCCATGGCCCACAGGGTGGTCTTGGCGGCGCGGCTGCCGGCGGCGGCGCGCGGTTCGATCTGGGAGCGGCGGGCCGAGATGACGGCGAACTCCGCGCCCACGAAGAAGGCGTTGGCGGCCAGGAGGACGACCAGCCAGATCAGGCCGGGGACGTATTCGCTCATCGGTCGGACTCCTGCTCGAAGGTCTCCATGATGCGCTCGCGCGTCCCGCGGAAGGCCGGGTCGGTGGCCGGGTCGTCGGGGAGGTAGCGGAGGCGGTCGATGCGGGCGCCGGTCAGGCGCTCCACGCGGAGCGCGCCGCGGTCGAGGCGGATCTCCTCGCCGATCGCGGGGATGCGCTCGAGCCGGTCGAGCACGTAGCCGGCGACGGTCTCGTAGTCCTCGCCCGCGGGGATGCGCACGCCCGCGCGCTCCCAGAGCTCGTCGGGCCGCAGGGATCCGGCGAGCACGATCGAGTCGGCGCTCTTGACGATGAGGTTCTGGCGCGGGTCGTGCTCGTCGTTGACTTCGCCGAGGAGTTCTTCGACGAGGTCTTCGAGCGTGACGATGCCGGCGGTGCCGCCGTACTCGTCGACGACGACGGCGATCTGGTACCCGCGGCCGCGCAGCGTGCCCAGGAGCGAGCCGACGCCGGCGGTCTCGGGGACCTTCAGCGGCTCGGACATGAGGTCGGTGACGGGGATGCCGTCGCGCCGGTCGAACGCGATGCCGTAGGCGGTCTTGACGTGGGCGATGCCGATGACGTCGTCGACGCCCTCGCCGAGGACGGGGAACCGGGAGTGCCCGGTCCGGGCCGCTTCGGCGATCACGTCGGCGGCGGTCGCCGTGCCGTCCAGGGTCACCGCGTTCACGCGCGGGGTCATGACCTCGCCGGCGGTGTGGGTGGAGAACGTCAGCGTGCGGTGGAGCATCGCCGCCTCGTCGCGGTCGAGTGCGCCCTCGGTGGCCGAGCGGCGGATGAGGAAGCTCAGCTCCTCGGCGCTGCGCGCCCCGGAGAGCTCCTCTTTGGGCTCGATGCCCATCGCGCGGATGGTGCGGTTCGCGGTGCCGTTGAACAGCACGATGACCGGCTTGAAGAGGTAGGTGAACGCGATCTGGAACGGGACGACGAGCTTCGCGGTGGCGAGCGGGACCGCGAGCGCGAAGTTCTTGGGCGCGAGTTCGCCGAGGATCATCGAGAACAGGGTCGCCAGGGTGATGCCGATGACGGCGCCGATCGGGCTGACCGCGGTCTCGGCGACGCCGAGGGAGAGGAGCGGTTCGCGCAGTAGCGAGCTGATGGCCGGTTCGAACGTGTAACCGGCCAGGAGGGTGGTGAGGGTGATGCCGAGTTGGGCGCCGGAGAGGTGGGTGGAGGTCACCTTCAGCGCCTTGATGGTCGGGCCGAGGCCCTTCTCGCCGCGGGCTTGGCGGCGTTCGAGTTCGCGCCGGTCCAGGTTGACGAGTGCGAACTCGGAGGCGACGAAGAGTCCGGTGCCGACGGTGAGGACGACGCCGGCGAGGATGCCCCAGGCTTCTGTGCTCATCGCTCACCTCGCTGCGGCGGTGCCGGGTCCGGCAGCGGCTGCTTCGAGGTGAGCCAGGGTTTATGACTGGGTGATTCGTCCATGCCGACGAGGATAGCGGTGCGGCGGCGGGACGTGCAGGGTGTCGCCGTGCGAATCACAACCGTTGTCCGTGGCGCGGTCCGAAGGCGCGGTCCGCTGGAGCGGCTCGAAGGGGCGGTCCGGTGGAGCGGCGGGGATCGGCGGGCACGGCACGGAGGTCGCGGCCGGGCGGTTCAGGCCTCGGGCCAGTGGCCCGTCTCGACCAGTCCGAGGACGAGGGCGGCGATGTTCCAGGCGTCGTCGGCGCCGCTGTGGTGGCGGCCTTCGAGGGGGAGGCCGGCGATGGCGAGGGCTTCGGCCATGCCGGGGCGGCGCTTGAGGCCGCGGGCCTCGGTGAAGCGGAGCTTGACGTTGGCGTGGCGGCTGCCGAACGGGTAGCGGGTACCGGTGGCCTTGCACTGGCGTTCGAACTGCTTGCGGTCGTAATCGCCCCAGCTCGCCCACGGGCGGGAGTCGGCGCGGTGCTCGGCGGTGAGGATCCGGCAGGCTTCGGCGTACTCGACGCCCGTGTCCACTTCGGCCTGGGTGAGGCCGGTCAGTTCGGTGCAGAACTCGCTGACGCGGGAGCGGCGGGGCCGGACCAGGATCCGGTGCTTGGAGATCCGTTCCCGGGCGGCGAGGTCGACCACGGTCAGTCCGATCTCGATGATCTCGCTGAGGGCGCCCGCCGGAGGCTGTCCCTCCCAGCAGGTCGCCTCGACGTCGACGACGTTGAGCAGGGTGTTCGCAGGGTCCATGCCTTGGAGCGTAGAGGGCCCGTCCACCCGGTTTCGGGTGAACGGGCCCGCTGCGTCGGACGGTCGCCGCAGGCGGCCGGTCCGGACGGTCGCCCGCGGACGGCCACGCCAGTCCGGCCGGTCATGCGGTGCCGCCGCGGGGGCGGCCGACCGAGCGTGCGCTACACCGCGGTCCAGCGGCTCTCGTCGCCGGCGCTGGCCTCGACCGCGGCCAGGACGCGCTGGACCTGGAGGGCGTCGGCGAACGACGGGGTCGGCTGCTCGCCGGCCGCGATCGCGTTGGTGAGGTCGACGACCTGGTGCGTGAAGGCGTGCTCGTAGCCGAGGCCGTGGCCGACGGGCCACCAGTTGCCGGTGTACGGGTGCTCGGGCTCGGTGGCCTGGATCTTGCGGAAACCGGAGTTCGGTCCGTCGGCCGAGTCGTAGAACCACAGCGAGTTCATGTCCTCGAAGTCGAACGCGATGGACGCCTTGGAGCCGTTGAGTTCCAGGCGCATCGCGTTCTTGCGGCCGAGGGCGAAGCGGGTGGCCTCGAAGACGCCGATCGCGCCGTCGGAGAAGCGGGCGGTGAAGGCCGCCGCGTCGTCGACGGTGACCGGTCCGCGCGGGCCGTCCGTGCCGCCGTGGCCGCCGAGGCCGACGAAGTCGCCGCCGACCGGGCGCTCCTTGACGAAGGTCTCGAGGATCGCCGACACGCCGGTGACGTTCGCGCCCGCGATCCACTGCGCCGCGTCGATGATGTGCGCGCCGATGTCGCCCAGCGACCCCGAACCGGACTTGGACTTGTCGAGGCGCCAGGTCAGGGGCGCGTTCTCGTCGGTGAGCCAGTCCTGGAGGTACTGGGCGCGCACGTGGCGGATCGACCCGAGCGCGCCGGATTCGACCAGGCGCTTCGCGAGCGACAGCGCCGGGGTGCGCCGGTAGCTGAAGCCGCACATGGCAAGGGCGCCTTTGGCTTTGGCGGCCTCGGCGGCGGCGGTCATCTGCTCGGCCTCGTCGACGGAGTTCGCCAGGGGCTTCTCGCACAGCACGTGCTTGCCCGCCTCGAGCGCGGCGATCGCGATCTCGGCGTGCAGGTTCCCGGGGACGCAGATGTCGATGAGGTCGATGTCGTCGCGTTCGACGAGCCGGCGCCAGTCGGTCTCGACGGAGTCCCAGCCGAGCTTCGTCGCGGCCGCGGCGACCCGCTCGGCGTCGCGCCCGGCCAGCGCGGTCATCCGCGGCGCGAGCGGCAGGTCGAAGAAGCGCGGCGCGGTGCGCCACGCGTGCGAGTGGGCCGCGCCCATGAAGGCGTAGCCGACCATGCCGACGTTGAGGGATTCAGTCACTGTCGCTCCTCTGTAGAGCTCAGGGCCTCCCGCACGGAAGACCACGATTTCAGGACGGCGAGCACCTCCGGGTCGCGCTCGGCCGCGAGCGCGGCGCCGTAGGAGCGGTCGAGCACGTCGTCGATCGCGACCCGCCGCCCCTGCGACGCGCTCTGCGTCGCGGCCTCGACCATAGCGAGGCTCATGATGTTCGCGTGCACACGCCCCATCGGTTCCCGCCCGGTGCGCAGCGCGGCGATGAACTGCCGCAGGGAGCCCGCGATGTCCCGGCCGTGGTCCGATCCGGGTTCGAAGGGCTCGTCGGGGGCGGCGACCGGGTCGTGCTCGCCGTCCCACAGGACCGTGCCGCGCTCGGCCGAGATCCGCCAGGAGCCGTTCCAGGAGGTCTCGTGGCCGGGGCTGCACCAGGATCCGTTGAACGTGAACCGGGCGCCGCCTTCCATGGCGAAGACCGCGTTCGCGGCCGCGTCGCCCCGGTACCAGCTCCAGGCCGGGTTGTACTCCTCGCAGGAGACCGAGACGGGGTCGGCGTCGAGGAGGTAGCGGGCCATGTCGAACTGGTGGATGGCCATGTCGAGCAGGAGCGGGCTGTCCATCTCGTCGCGGAAGCCGCCGAAGTGCGGCGACTGGAAGAAGTCGACCGAGACGATGCCGACCGTACCGAGCCCGGCGAGCCGCTGCTTGGCCTTGTGGAGCGCCGGGTGGTAGCGGCGGTTCTGGCTGACCATGAAGAGCTGGCCGGTGTGCTGGGCGGCGGCCGCGAGTGAGAGTCCTTCGGCCACGGTGGCGGCTACGGGCTTCTCCCCCAGCACGGGCAGCCCTGCGTTGAGGGCGGCGATCGTGACCGGGTGGTGCGCTTCGGGGATGGTCGCGTTCACGATCGCGTCGGCGCCGGTTCGCCGCGCCAGTTCGATCGCGTCCGTGCCGGTGGCGAGGCCCTCGATGCCGGTCTCGGCGGCGGCCGACGCGGCTGCCTCCGGGAAGAGGTCGGCGATGCCGACGAGTTCGGCGTCCGGGCTCTCGGCGATGTTCCGGTTCCAGGCCCGGCCCATCCCGCCCGCGCCGGCCACGACGAGGCGAAGGGGCCCTTCGGTGTCGATGGTGCGGAAGCTCATCGCTCGAACGCTCCCCGGTACCCCTGGCCGTTGAAGAAGTCGTCGGTGTCGTAGCGCAGCAGGGTCGGCGTCTCGCGCTCGCGGTCGGGGCGGGCCCATTCGATGCCGTTGGCGATCACGTGGTTGACGTCCGGGTGGTGGTAGACGGGGAAGTCCTGGTCGCCGGGGCTGAAGTAGAAGATCCGGCCGAAGCCGCGGCGGTAGGTCATGCCGGAGCGGAAGACCTCGCCGCCGGTGAAGCCGGAGATGAAGATGAGCTCGTCGGGGGTGGGGACGTCGAAGTACTCGCCGTACATCTCCTGCTCGGGGATGACGATCGGGTTCGGGATGCCGCGCGCGATCGGGTGCTGCGGGTTCACGGTCCACACGAGTTCGCGGTCGTGCTCGCTGCGCCAGCGCAGCGTGCAGGTGGTGCCCATGAGCTTCGTGAAGATCTTCGACCAGTGTCCGGAGTGGAGGACGACGAGGCCCATGCCGGCGAGGACGTGGCGGTGGACGCGGTCGACGACCTCGTCGGCGACCTCGCCGTGGGCGGCGTGGCCCCACCAGACGAGGACGTCGGTCTCGTCGAGGACGTCGGAGGTCAGGCCGTGCTCGGGCTCGTCGAGGGTGTGGGTGGTGATGACGGCCTTGTCGCCGAGCCATTCGCCGACGCCTTTGGCGATGGCGCCGTGCATGCCGTCGGGGTAGCGCTCGGCGACGGACGGCTCGACCTGCTCGTGGCGGTTCTCGCCCCAGATGACGGTGCGGATCGGTGCGGTGGACATGCGGTGGTGCTCCTTTATGGGTGTTCCGCGAATTGTGAGCTTACAAATCGTTGGGCCGCAAGGGTTTCGTTCATGCGTCGGGGTCCGTGCTGGAGCGGACGGTGAGCGTCGGCGGCAGGAGGACGTGCTCGGGCGCTTCGGGGCGGGTGATGACGAGCCGCACGAGTTCGGCGGCGATCGCGGCGGACTGCTGGCGGACGGAGGTGATGCCGACGGGGCCGAACGAGGTCAGCGGGGTGTCGTCGTAGCCGGTGACGGCCACGTCTCGGCCGGGGGCGAGGCCGCGGGCCTGGATGGTGATCACGGCGCCGGCGGCGAGCTGGTCGGAGGTGCAGATGATCGCGGTCGGCGGCGAGGGCGAGTCGAGGAGGTCGGCGGCGATGCGGACGCCGGAGGCGAGGTCGCTGCCGGAGGAGACGATCCGGTCGCCGGTGGCCGACGAGTCGAGTCCGAGGCGGCGGCAGGCGTCGCGGTAGCCCGTCTCGCGTTCGACGCCGGTCACGCTGGCGCGGTTGGCGCCGACGAACGCGAGTTCGCGGTGGCCGCGCTCGTGGACGTGCTCGACGGCGGTCTCGATGCCCAGGGCCGCATCGCCTTCGGCCCAGCTCCACGGGCTCGCGAACGCCTCGCCGGAGCGGCCGTAGGCGGCGAAGGGGATGCCGCGCCGGTGGAGTTCGACCGGCCGCGGGTCGTCGGAGCCGACGTTCGAGATGACGAACCCGGCGACGGACTGGCCGAAGTACAGGTCCTCGCACACGGTCATGAGCGCCTCGGTGTCGCGCTGCGGGATGAGCGTGAGGTTGCGGTCGGCGGCCTGGCAGGCGCCGGCGAGGTCGTGGAGGAACACGTCCATGTACTGGTTGCCGGCGGCGTCGGGCGCGGGGAGCACGTAGCCGATCTGCCGGGGCTGGGCGAGCCGGAGGCTGCGGGCGACGAGGTTGTTGCGGTAGCGCAGTTCGCGCATCGCGGCGTCGACTTTCGCGCGGGTGGCCTCGGTGACGACCTCGGGGCGGTTGATGACGTTCGAGACGGTCATGACCGAGACGCCGGCGCGGTCGGCGACGTCGGCCATGCTGGCCTTGCGGCCCGCATCGGGCGTTCCGCTCATGAGCCGCCCTCCAATCCGTCCCGGGCCTGGGCACCGCCCGGGATTTTAAGCATAAAGTCGCGAGCCGGTCAAGCGCCTTCCTCGCGTTCTGGGACGGCCGGGGACCGTCCTCGAGAATCCGGCCGAGGCGGGCCGGTCCTCCTGGCCGAACGCCACGCGGGTGGCGAGCGCCGCCGAGGCTGCGGAGGGCGGCCCGGACAGCGGCGCCGTACCCGGCGGCCGGACCCGGCCGCGAGCGGCGGGCAGCTTGCACCGGCCAGCCGCTAGCCCCGCAGGTACGCGAGGACGGCCAGGACCCGGCGGTTCGTGTCCTCGGTCTGCGGCAGGTCGAGCTTCGCGAGGATGGCGCCGACGTGCTTGCCGACCGCCGCCTCGGAGACGTGCAGGAGCCGGGCGACGGCGGCGTTCGAGCGGCCCTCCGCGATGAGCGCGAGCACGTCGCGCTCGCGGGCGGTCAGCGCCGAGAGCGGGTCGCGGCGGCGGCGCAGGAGTTGGCTGACCACCTGGGGGTCGACGGCGGTGCCGCCGGCCGCGACCCGTTCGAGCGCGTCGATGAACTCCTCGACGTCGACTACGCGGTCCTTGAGCAGGTAGCCGATGCCGCGCCCGCCGCCGGAGCCGAGCAGGTCGGCGGCGTAGCGGTGCTGCACGTACTGGCTGAGGACCACGACCGGCAGGTCCGGGTCCGCCTCGCGCAGCTCGACGGCGGCGCGCAGGCCCTCGTCGGTGAAGCCCGGGGGCATGCGGATGTCGGTGACGACCAGGCCGGGCCGGTGCTCGGCCACCGCGCGCTTCAGGGCGTCGGCGTCGCCGACCGCGGCGGCCACCTGGAATCCGAAGCGGTCGAAGAGCCCGGCGAGGCCCTCGCGCAGGAGGACCCCGTCCTCGGCGAGGACTACGCGGATCGGTTCTCGTTGCACGGCAACTCCACGCGAAGGACGGTCGGCCCTCCGGCCGGGCTTGACAGCAGCATTCTCCCACCGGTGACCGCCACGCGGTCGGCGAGTCCGGTGAGCCCGGTGCCGAGGCCGGGGTCGGCACCGCCGCGACCGTCGTCGGCGACGTCCACAGTGAGCAGTCCGTCGCGGACGCGGGCGGTGACCCGGGCCGAGGCGGCGCCGCTGTGCCGGGCGACGTTGGTGAGCGCCTCGGCCGCGACGAAGTACGCGGTGTGCTCGACCTGCCCGGGCAGCCGCCCGTCGAGGCGGGCGTCCACGGTGACCGGCACGGGCGAGGCGTCGGCGAGCTCGCCGAGGGCCGCCGCGAGCCCGAGGTCGGTGAGGATCTGCGGCCGGATGCCGTGGATGAGTTCGCGCAGCTCGGCCATGAGGTGCTTCGCCTGGTCGTGGGCCTCCCCCACGGTGGCGGCGGCGGGCGATCCGGGCGGCAGGTCGAGGCGGGCCAGCCCGAGCTTGAGGGTGAGGCCGACGAGCCGCTGCTGGGCGCCGTCGTGCAGGTCGCGTTCGATCCGCAGCCGCTCGGCCTCGAACGCGTCGGCGAGCCGGGTGCGCGAGCGCGACACCTCCACCAGTTCGGCCCGCAGGTCCTCGTCCGGGGCGCCGGTCAGGAGCGCGCGGGCCGCGGCGCCGTGGACGCCGGCCAGGAGCGTCGCCAGGTACGGCAGCGCCGCGAGCAGGACCAGGCCGGCGCTCACGTAAGGCAAGGTCTGCCCGACCGTGCTGACCTGCCCGAACGCCAAGGCCACCGGGAGGTCTCCCGGGCGCTGCGCCAGCACCAGGACCGGGCTCGCGACGAACGTGCCCGCGAGCACGACGGTCAGCGGCACGGCGAGGACGAGCACGGGCGAGGCGAAGGCGATCAGGCACGCATAGGCGGTCTCGAGCCGGGCGCCGGGATCGGTGTACCGGGTGCGCAGCCACGGCCCCGGGGGCCGCGGGCGCGGGTCGATCCGGCGGTGGTCCACGCGGCGCAGCCCGCGCCGGGCGGCGCGGGCCAGCGGCGCCGAGACGAGCGGGCCGAGCACGGCGATCAGGGCGATGCCGACGAGCATGAGGACGGCGGCCTCGCCGATGCCGGCGCCGCCGCCGGCCAGGCGTGCGGCCAGGACGACCCAGGGGACGCCGAGCACGGCGAAGGCGGCGGCCGCGAGCGGCGCGACGGTGAGCAGGTGGAGCGCGGCCCGCCACGGCCACGCACTGACCGGGAGGCGGCGCCGCCCGAGCGCCTCCAGCGCGGTCCGCGGTTCGTCCATGCGGCCACCGTAATCGCCGCGCCGGCCCCGGCCAATGGGTCTGCCCGTAGTCCGGGGGTATGGCTGGGCATACCCGAAGTCGATGTCCAGGCGTAGTGACCGGGGGCCGCGCCGGTGGTTGCCTGTAGCCATGGGACACAGTCGAAACGGCGTCATCGCCTATCTGCTCATCGCCTTCGGGGTCGCCTGGGGCGGCATCGCGTTCATCTTCTTCGTGCTCGACGGGTCGCTCATGAACCCGCTCCTGCAGATCCCGGTGGCGTTCGCCCCGGCGATCGCGGCACTGGCGGTCCGCAAGTGGGTGACCAAGGAGGGGTTCGGGGACGCCGGGGGCCGCCTGCGCCTGCGGCCGGCGAAGAGGTACTACCTGATCGCGTGGATCGGGCCGGTCGCGGTGCTCGCGGCCGCGATCGGGCTCGCCGCCGCACTGGCCGGGTACCGTCCGGACTTCGCGGCGGTGCCGGAGCTCGTGTTCGGCGCCGATCTGCCATGGGCGGCGGTGCTGGGGATCGCGCTCGCGGCCCCGATCGCGGCGATGCCGGTCTTCTGGGGCGAGGAGTTCGGCTGGCGGGGCTACCTCCAGCAGCGGGTCGGCCGGGGGCCGCTCTCGGCGGCGCTCATCACCGGTTTCATCTGGGCCGCATGGCATTACCCGCTGGTGTTCACGGACTACGCCGGCGGCGGCGACGAAGCCCTGACGATCGTGACGTGGACGGCGCAGATCATGCTCCAGGCGATCGTGCTCGCGTGGCTGTTCCTGCGCTCGGGGAGCGTCTGGGTCGCGTGCCTCGCGCACGCCGGGAACAACCTGGTCATCGGGACGTTCGGGCATCCGCTGCTGGTCGAGCAGGGCGGATTCGCGGGCTGGCAGGTGAACCTGCTGGAGTCGGCCCCGCTGGCGGCCGTGTGCGCGTGGATCCTGCTCACCGGGCGCCTGACGGCCGCGGGCATGGCGCAGAACACCGCGGCGACCGGAATTCCGGCCGCCGCACGCTGGTTACTGACGGGTATGAGCACAATCGGATTCATCGGCAGCGGCAACATCGGCGGCGCCATCGCGCGCCTCGCGGTCAAGGCGGGGCACCGCGTGGTCCTGAGCAACAGCCGCGGGCCCGAGACCCTGGCGGACCTGGTGGCTGAGCTCGGGCCGAACGCCGCCGCCGCGACCCCGGCGGAGGCCGCCGCGGCGGCCGACATCGCGGTCGTCAGCATCCCGCTGCACGCGTACCGGAGCGTCCCGGTCGAGGAGCTGCGCGGGAAGGTCGTCTTCGACACGAACAACTACTACCCGCAGCGCGACGGGCAGATCCCGGAGCTCGACGACGAGTCGACCACCGTGAGCGAGCTGCTCCAGGCGCACCTGCCGGAGTCGTTCGTGATCAAGGCGTTCAACAACATCTTCCAGGACCACGTGGTCGAGCTGGCCCGCCCGTCCGGCCACCCCGAGCGCTCGCTCCTCGCGATCGCCGGGGACGACGCGGCGGCGAAGCGGACGGCGACGGACCTGCTCGACGAGCTCGGCTACGACGCGTACGACGTCGGGCCGCTCGCCGAGGGCTGGCGCTACCAGCGCGACACGCCCGCGTACGGCCTGTACTTCTCCGCGCCGTTCACCTGGGGCGAGCCGGCTCCGGCGCCGCGGCGGCTCACGCCGGAGATCCTGGAACCGGCGCTGAAGGCCGCCAAGCGCTACCGCGACATGTAGGCGAACGAGCAATGTGGACATACTGAAGGCCCGGGGCGACCGCCCCGGGCCTTCAGTGCCGCTTAGGACTTGACGAAGCCCAGGAGCGCCTCGTTGACCTCCTTGGCGTGGGTCCAGAGCAGGCCGTGCGGCGCGTCCTCGATCTCGACGTACTGCGCGTCGGGGACGGCCTGGTGGAAGCGGCGTCCGGTGGCGTCGATCGGCAGGATGTTGTCCTTGGTGCCGTGCAGGATCAGGGTGGGCTTGGCGGCGGCGCGGACGGCGTCCACGTCGGCGCGGAAGTCCTCGATCCAGGAGTCGACCACCGCGTAGGCGGCGACGGGCGCCGAGGTGGTGGCGGTGTTCCAGTTGGCGGTGACGACCTCCTGGCTGATGCGGGAGCCCAGGTTCTCGTCGAGGTTGTAGAAGTCCTTGTAGAACTGGGTGAACCAGGCGTAGCGGTCGCCGCGGGCGGCCTCGATGATGCCGTCGAAGACCTCCTGCGGGACGCCTTCGGGGTTGTCGTCGCGCTTGACGAGGAACGGCTCGAGCGAGGCGAGGAAGGCGAGCTTCGCGACGCGCTCGTGGCCGTGGTTCTTGACGTAGCGGGCGAGTTCGCCGGTGCCCATGGAGAAGCCGACGAGGATGACGTCGCGGAGGTCCAGCTCGGTGAGGACCGTGTTCAGGTCGGCGGCGAAGGTGTCGTAGTCGTAGCCTTCGCCGACCTTGCTCGACCCGCCGAAGCCGCGGCGGTCGTAGGTGATGACGCGGTAGCCGGCGGCGAGCAGCTCGCGGGCCTGGAGCTCCCAGCTGTGGCCGTTGAGCGGGTAGCCGTGGATGAGGACGACCGGCTGCCCGGAGCCCTGGTCCTCGTAGTAGAGCTCGATGGGGGTGCTGTTCTCGGTGCCGACGGTGATGGTGCCCATGTGACTCAATCCCTTCGATGGGAGAACGATCGTTCTCCGCTGATGTGGACTACTCTAGAGAACGATCGTTCTCATGGCAAGGAGTTCCCCTATGATCGACGACACAACAGCCCGGAGGCAGGTGGTCGAGGCCGCCGACCGGCTCTTCTACACCCGCGGCGTGCAGGCGGTCGGGATGGACGCCGTCCGCGCCGAGGCCGGCGTCTCGCTCAAGCGCATCTACTCACTGTTCCCCTCGAAGGACGACCTGATCGTCGCCGTGCTCCGGCACCGCCGGCAGATGTGGGACGCCGGGATCGCCGCCAGCGCCGAGCGGGCGGCGACGGCGCGCGAGAAGCTGCTGGCGGTGTTCGACTTCCTCGACGGGTGGTTCCGCGAGCCGGACTTCCGCGGCTGCGCGTTCATCAACGCCTACGGCGAGCTGAGCGGCGGCTCGGAGAACGTGCGGCGGACCGTGCGCGAGCAGAAGGAGGCGTTCGGGGCGTACGTGGCCGAGCTGGTGCGCGCCGCCGGAGCGCCCGCGTCGCTGGCGCCGCAGATCGCGATCCTCGCCGAGGGCGCGCAGACGACGGCGGCGATCCTCGGCGGCCCCGAGGCCGCCGCGCAGGCACGGGACGCCGCGGAGACGCTCCTCGACGCCGCATTGGAGAAGACTCCCTTATAGACGGTCGAGACGGGTCGCGAGCTGGGATGCGAGCGCAACCCGGGGAGGGTGTTGCACAGCTCTCATCTAGGAAGTTATATTTGTTTGGACGTACGACAAACATAGGTCGTCCGACCCTTCGCACCACCGGCCTTCGGCGAAGAGCTCACCGCACCCGCGATTGAACTGCTCAGATGAAAGGCATCCCCATGGGCGACAACCGCCGATCCCTGTTCCGCCTCCAGCGCCGGACCCTCTTCCAGGCCGGCGCCGGCGCCGCCGCGGCGGCCTCCCTCGCCGGCTGCGCCGCGCTCGACGAAGGCCCGGAAGGCACCGCCGCCGGGTCCGACGAGCTGGCGGAACTGCTGCCGACGTACACGCCGTACGAAGGCGGCGTCGAACCCGACCTGCCCGGCCAGCCCGACGGCACCGTCTCCCCCGGCTACCTCTCGCGCCCGGCGGAGCCCGTCCAGGCCGTCGCCGAGCCGCCGATGACCACCGGCGAGGAGATCACCGCCATCACTCCCCTGTGGAACCCGGCCCCGCCCGCCCTCCCGGACAACTCCTACTTCACCTCGGTGAACGAGGCGCTCGGCGGCACCGTCGTGTTCAACATCGCCGACGGCAACAACTACCTCGACAAGATCACCACCACCCTCGCCAGCGGCGACGTGCCGGACATGTTCCAGATCCCCGGCTGGGAGATCGTGAACATCTCCGACTTCGGCGAGGCCGCGAACGAGCTGTTCGCCGACCTCTCCCCGTACCTCGCCGGCGACAAGGCCGCCGAGTACCCGCTGCTGGCCAGCTACCCGACCGCCGCCTGGGCGATGGGCGTCTTCGGGGGCACGCTGCTCGGCATCCCCTGGGAGCGGGCGCCGTACACGAACACGCTGTTCGCGCGCCAGGACATCCTCGACCAGCTGGGCCTGGAGCACCCGACGAACCTCGACGAGCTGCTCGCGATCGCCGAAGAGGTGAACGACCCCTCGGCGAACCGCTGGGCGTTCGCCAGCCTCGACCAGACGGTCCAGGAGGCCATGGGCGTCCCGACACTGTGGAAGATCGAGGACGGCAAACTGGTCCACAAGTTCGAGACCGAGGCGTTCGCCGCGGCGATCGAGTTCACCCGGCAGGTCTTCGACAAGGGCCTGGTCCACCCCGACTACGTTGCCGACCGCAACACGAACGCCAAGGAGATCATCGGCTCCGGCCAGGCGGTGTTCTACGAGGACGGCCTCGGCGCCTGGCACGAGATGCTCGGCACCTACCGCGACGTCCCCGGCTTCAACCTGCAGGCGGTCAACCCGCTGGCCCGCGAAGCGGGCGGCACGCCCACGATCTGGCGCGACGACCCGGCCGGCATGTTCACCTTCATCAAGAAGGACCTCTCCGAGGAGCGCATCAAGGAGTGCCTGCGGGTCGCCAACTGGTGCTCGGCCCCCTTCGGCACCAGGGAATGGGACCTGGTGTGGGACGGCGTCGAGGGCGTCCACTTCACTGTGGACGCCGCCGGTGTGCCGCAGCGGACCGAGCTGGGCCAGAGCGAGGTCGCCAACACCTACCTGTTCCTGTCCGGCCGGGCCAACGCGAACTTCAAGTTCCAGTACCCGGGCCTGGTCGAGGCCCAGCACGCGTGGGAGACCAACGCCGCGCCGTTCCTCGACGACCACCCGTTCCAGGGCCTGCGGGTCGAGATGCCCTCCGACCTGGCCGCCGAGAACGAGCCGATGAAGGACGCCCACCACGAGATCTACCGCGGCCAGCGCGAGGTCGCCGAGTGGGCCACCCTGGTCGAGTCGTGGCGCTCGAAGGTCGGCGACTCGGCCCGCGAGTACTACACCGGCGTCGCCGAGGACAACGACCGCCTGTGACCGCTCCGACGATCCAGTCCCCGGCCTCCCCCAAGGCGGCCGGGGACGCTCCGAAACGTGCCGTGAAGGCGAAGGCGCACTGGCGGACCCGGCTGCGCCGGGACTGGCCGCTGCTGCTCATGGCCGCGCCGATGATGCTGCTGGTATGGGGGTTCTGGTGGATCCCCGTGCTGGGCAACGTGGTCGCGTTCCAGGACTACAAGCCGTACACCGGCGGGATCTTCGGGTCGCGGCTGGTCGGCTTCACGCACTTCCAGATGCTGTTCTCGGACCCGGAGTTCATGCGGGCGCTGGTGAACACGCTGGCGATCACCGCGTTCCAGCTCGTGTTCTACTTCCCGGTGCCGATCATGCTGGCGCTGCTGATGCACTCGCTGGCGTCGGCGCGGCTGCGGTCGATGCTCCAGAGCGTGGTCTACCTGCCGTACTTCTTCTCCTGGGTGCTCGTGATCGCGATCTTCCAGCAGATGCTCGGCGGCGCGGGGCTGCTCAGCCAGGTGCTGCGCGCCAACGGGTTCGAGGGCGTGGACTGGATGACCGATCCGGACACGTTCATCCTGCTGGTGACCTCGCAGGCGATCTGGAAGGAGGCCGGGTTCGGGGCGATCATCTTCCTCGCGGCCCTGGCCGCGATCGACCCGAACCAGTACGAGGCGGCCGCGGTCGACGGGGCCGGGCGGTGGCGGCGGCTGTGGCACATCACGCTGCCGGGGATCCGGCCGGTGATCGTGCTGCTGCTGATCCTGCGGCTCGGCGACGCGCTCAACGTCGGGTTCGAGCAGTTCTTCCTGCAGCGCAGCGCGGTCGGTTCGCAGGCGTCCGAGGTCTTCGACACGTTCGTGTACTACAGCGGCATCCGCACCGGCGACTTCGACTACGGGGCCGCGGCGGGGCTGTTCAAGGGCGTGGTCGGCCTGGTGCTGATCCTCGCCGCCAACAAGGCCGCTCACATGCTGGGCGAACGGGGGGTGTACTCGAAGTCATGAGGGCTGAAGCGAAACGGGCCGCGTGGGAGGAGAAGCCCACGGTCCTGGGGCAGGCGTCGAAGGGCGCGAGCATCGTCGTGATCGCGCTGCTGATCCTGTTCCCGCTCTATGCGATCGCCTTGACGAGCCTGTCGAGCGCCGAGACCGTCAACCGCGTCGGCGGGCTGGTGGTCTGGCCGGGCGACGGGATCACCTTCGAGGCGTACGAGCAGATGTTCCGCAACCCGGTGGTGCTCAGGGCGCTGCTGGTGTCGCTGGGGATCACCGCGGTCGGGACCGTGCTCAGCGTCGTCGTGTCGATCCTGGGCGCGTACTCGCTGTCGCGGCCGGGGTCGTTCGGGCACAAGACGGTGCTGTTCTCGGTCCTGCTGATGTTCGTGATCTTCCCCGGCCTGATCCCGGTCTACCTGTGGGTGAGCGCGATCGGGCTGCGGGACAACTACCTGGCGATCATCCTGCCGATGGCGGTGTCCGCGTTCAACGTGGTGGTCCTGCGGGCGTTCTTCATGAGCATCCCGCAGGAGCTGTTCGACTCGGCCCGGATCGACGGCGCCGGGGAGTTCCGGGTGCTGTGGCAGATCGTGGCGCCGCTGTCGAAGGCGGTGATCGCGGTGGTCACCTTGTTCTACGCGGTCGCGTACTGGAACAACTGGTTCAACGCGTTCCTGTACCTCGACGACACCTCGAAGTGGCCGCTGGCGCTGGTGCTGCGCACGTACGTGGTCGAGTCGGCGCCGCTGCCGCAGGCGTCGGGGCTGAGCAACGCGCCGCCGACGCTGGCGGTGAAGATGGCGATCGTGATGATCGCGATCATCCCCGCGCTGATCATCTACCCGTTCGTGCAGAAGCACTTCAAGAAGGGCGTCATCATCGGCGCCGTCAAGGGCTAGGTTCCGGCCGGCGGTTCCGGGCAAGGTTGGGCTGCCCGGAACCGCCGGCCGGGGCCTGGCGCGAGGGGGCCGGCGAACCGGCCCCCTCGGTTCGTTCAGACGCCGAGCGCGCCGTCGGACCGCTGCGGGCGGCAAGCCGCACTCAGCCTTGAGCCAGCACCGCCTTCGCCGTGAGCTCGACCGAGCGGATCCGGTCGGCGGTGTCCTCAGCGTGGTGGGCGGTGATGAGCTCGTCCGCACCGATCGCCGCGGCGAAGGACTCGAGGAACGCGCGGACCTCGCCGGGGTCGCCGACCGCGGTGTACCGGGTCATGGCGGAGAGCTGCTCGCCGGCCGGCGAGGCGAGGAACGCGTCGATCTCTTCGTCGGTGAAGTCGCCGCCGCCGGCGGGGCCGCGTTTGATGAAGGCCCGGGCGCGGTTGCGGTAGGCGATGCGGCGCTGGGCGTCGGCCGTCTCGTGGTCCTCGGCCGCGAAGACGTTGACGCCGGCGATCAGGTACGGCTCGGCGAGCTGCTCGGAGGGCCGGAACTGCTCGCGGTAGACGGCGACGGCCTCGTGGAGGGCGTCGGGCGCGAAGTGCGAGGCGAACGCGTACGGCAGGCCGAGCCGGGCGGCGAGCTGGGCGCCGAAGAGCGACGAGCCGAGCAGGTAGAGCGGCACCTCGGTCGGCGCGGTCGGCACGGCCTGGACGCCCTCGATGAGGGAGTGGCCGCGCAGGTACCCCTGGAGTTCGAGCACGTCCTCGGGGAACGTGTCGGAGGAGGTCGCGTCGCGGCGGATGGCGCGCATGGTCTGCCGGTCGGTGCCGGGCGCGCGGCCCAGGCCCAGGTCGATGCGGCCCGGGAAGAGCGTCTCGAGGGTCCCGAACTGCTCGGCGATCACCAGCGGCGAGTGGTTGGGCAGCATGATGCCGCCCGCGCCGAGCCGGATGGTGTCGGTGTGCTCGGCGACGTGGCCGATGAGGAGGCTGGTCGCGCTGGAGGCGATCGTCGGCATGTTGTGGTGCTCGGCGTACCAGACCCGCTCGTAGCCGCTGCGCTCCGCGGCGCGGGCGAGTTCGACGCTCGCGGCGAAGCTGTCGCGGGCCGACCGGCCCGGCGCGATCGGGGCGAGGTCGAGGATCGACAGGGCTACTGGCATGGACGGCCGCCTTTCGGTGCAGACTGCGGGGCGCCCTTCGGGCAACGCCCGGGAGCGCCCCGGCAATCCCGGCCCCGGGCCCGGTCACCCCATGACCCTCGTCACGGATCCGGCATCGCGTCTCGGATGCCGCTGCGCGCCAAGGGTTCTAGTCTTCTTCGCCCAGGTGGGGAGCCTGTTCGTGCACGAGGTCCTTGTACTCGGGGTGGCGTTCGATCCATCCGGCGTAGAACGGGCACACCGGATGCACCCGCAGCCCCTGCGAGCGGGCGGCGTCGAGCGAGGTCCGGGCCAGTTCGGAGCCGATGCCCTCGCCTTCGCGCTCGACCACGGTGTGGAAGAAGGTGATCATGCCGTCGTGCCGCTTGTACTGCGCGTATCCGACCAGATCGCCGTCGATGCGGGCCTCCCACCGGTCGCGTTCGGGTGCATCGGTGACTTCCACGGTCATGAGTGCTCCTTCGAGTCGCGGGCGTTCTTGCGACCACCCTAGTGCGGTTTCCCGTACGGGTTACCCAGAAGGAGCCAGTTCCTTCCATACGCCGGGCCACCATTGGCCGGCCTGGAACGCGAACGGGTCGATGGACCCGAGCGTCGACCGCAGCCCGGGGGTGAGGACGTCGGCGAGCCTGCCGGTGCCCGCCTGCTTCTTGGCGGCCTCCAACTGCCACAGGAACTCGACGAACCAGCGGTAGGAGGAGTTGACGCCGCGCACGCCGTGGTTCCGGCGGTCGAACTGGAGAACCTCGGAGGAGTCGGGGTCGAGGACGTACAGCAGCTCGGGCGAGCGCGGAATGACGCCGAGGAGCACCAGCTTCATGTCGATCGTGGTCGCCCCGGCCTTGAGCTGGATCACCGAGAACGGCCGGAGCGGCTGCGGGATCGCGTCCGCGTCGTAGACCCCGTCGAGGCGCCTGGGCACCCAGTCGTCGTCGGGCAGGTCGCGCTCGGGCACGCCCAGGTCGACGAGCCCCCGCTCCGCATTGTCGGGGTAGTGCGCCTGTCGCGGGTCACCGACGTGACCACCTCACCCGAACGCCAGCGCGAAGCGATCGAACACTGGGCGGCCGAGGCGGGCCACACGATAGTCGGCTGGGCCGAGGACCTCGATGTCTCCGGCTCCACTGACCCGTTCGAACGCGACGAACTCGGGCCGTGGCTGCGCGAGCGGACCGAGGAGTTCGATGGGCTGTGCGCGGCGAAGATCGACCGGTGGGCGCGCTCGATTGTCCACTTCTCGAAGCTCCTTGCCTGGTGTGACGAGCACAAGAAACTCGCCGCCACCGCCGACAGGCAGCTCAATACCGCCAAGCCCTCGGGCAAGCTCATCGCCTACGTGGCCGCGATCTTCGCGGAAATGGAACTCGACGCGATCTCCGAACGCGTGAGTGGCACGCGTGCGAAGTTGCGCCAGACCGGCCGGTGGGGCGGCGGCCCGGTCCCATACGGCTACACCGCCACCTACGACGAGCAAGGCTGCGCTGCCGGACTCGCCATCAACCCCGAAGCGGCCTAATGGGTCCGCAGGATGGTCGCGAAGCGTCTGGAGGGCTGGTCGTTCCAGAAGATCGCCGACTGGCTAAACGAGGAAGGCGTGCGCACCTACAAGGACAAGACGTGGATGGGTCACGGCGTCGGCAAGCTCCTCGGCGCCCGGAACCTGGTCGGTCAGCATGTGTTCGACGGCCGCGTGATCACCGACGAGGCCGGGGAGCCGATCCAGTTCGCCGAGCCGCTGATCTCCTTCGCCGACTTCGAAGCGCTCAGGGAGCGGTCGAATCACCGCAACGACGGCACCGGTGAACGCCGTACGCAGCGCCCGAAGACCCAGCTGTACCTGCTCAAGGACTTCCTGCTGTGCGGGGCGTGCGGGAACAAAATGTATCGGTTCGCGAGCGCGCAGAACGGCATCATGTACGTCCGATACGGGTGCAAGGGCACGATCAACCACTGCCCGTCTCCAGCCTCCGTGAAATTGGAACCACTCGATAAAACGATCACCGATCGGTTCCTCGACGACATCGGCGACCAGGAGGTCTACGAACGCAAGTTCATCCCCGCCACCGGCACCGCCGCGAAACTCGAACGCCTCGCGCAGACCATCAGGGATCTGAGAGACGACCGTGACGCCGGCCTGTGGGAAGGCGAGGACGACGAATACCGCGCCCGCATGAAAGCGCTGATCGCCAAACGCGACCAACTCGAAGCCGAACCGGCCGATGCTGCCCGGTGGGAGCAGGTCCCGACCGGGCGAACCTACGCCCAGGCATGGGAGGCCGCCGACATCGCCGAACGCCGCGACCTCTTCGCCGCCGCCGGGTTCAAGGCCGTGGCCTGCAGGTGGGCGGTCGACGCCCCAGATTGGTACGACCCCGACCGGGACGTGAAGCTCGTCTTCCGCGGCTGCCGTGTCTACGCCACCTGGGTCCCACAGCAATTCTGAATCTGGATCGCGTCAACTCGTGATGACGGCTCGGACGGTGAAGCCGTCCGAGCCTGTGCTCAGGTCGCGCTCGAATCCTCGAGCGTTGATAATTCTGTGAGCTGGGTCGTAGACGAGGATGAAGAGTGAATCAACGTCGGGATGTCGACGGAAGTACTGGATGTCAACGGCCAGTTCATCTCTGAGAGCCCTCAGGCTCAAGCTCGTTCGCATCATCTTGGTTTCGATCGCTACTCGCTCCTGCTTGAGGAGGAAGTCGAGCCGTGACGACGCACCTGCCATCTTCGGGGTCGGCTCCTCGGGCTCGACTTCTTCAAAGTGCAGGACCAAGATCGCGTGCAGGACATGCTGCACGTCGTATTCGTTCTCGATCTTCAGGCCGCTCCGATCTCGATGACCTTGGGCGAGGATCGAAAACGACATCGGGAGGAGACGGCTGACATGTTCCAGGAAGTCGAGTGTATCGACCGCCTCAGCTTCTGTTCCCAGGCGTGCCAGAGCCTCTTCGAGGTATTGCTGCTGCTGGCGCAACGGACCAGTGAATCGATCAGAGAACGGATGTTGCCATGGGCTGAAGATCTGCTTGCTGTTGTCGTCGAGATCCTCGTTGTAGAAGGCGCTCCTGGTCCGTGGCTGCTGCAGGAAGTGCTTGATGCGAAACTTCAGCCCGCCGCCCTCGTACTCGAACCGGAACCGGTCCCGCAGGTCCTCCGGAAGCACACCGAGGCTTGAACTGAACCAGGCCCGGTACTCCTTGGCGAGCAGTTCTGAGGCTGCCAGTCCAGCAGGCTCGTCTTCGCCCTGCACCAGGGCGCCGAGGTCTTCGAGCGCCGGTGCTTCTTGCAGGAGAGTCCTGATTCTGCTCGCGGTGTTACGTGTGGTCATGTAGTGAGGATACGAGCACCTGCCGACATTACTGCTGGCCATTCATGTTGGAGGAGTAAGCCTTGAGCGCGAGGCGGGTGTCGGTTGTCGAGGACGCGATGATGCCCTCGGCCGCCGCGCCGGGCACCAGCTGCGACCCGTGCTTTTCCAACCGCGCCAGGCACCGCGTGACCGTGGCGTTTAGCTTCACACCCTCGCATTCGGCCGGTACCGGCACGAGATCCAACTCTTCCGGAACACCTTCGGGTAGCCCGCGCTGCCACCTCGTGGTGTCGAACAGCGCGAAGCGGCGGCTGGTCAGCTCGTACCCGCGACCAATCCCTTGGCCGTACCACTCGCCGTGGTGGTCGCCGGGGCCGAGCGCGGCCAGGTCGGCCGCGTGGGCGGCGACCCAGGCGGCGAAGCCGAAGTTGTCGCGTCCGTCGCCCTCGCGGGCAAGGTGTTCGGGCACCAGCCAGCGAGTGCGACTCGCCGCTCGTACCGTCACCGGCCGCCCACCCGGGCCCGCAGCGACCATCCCGCCCGGTTCCGCCGTTCTCTCGGCGCCGGCGTGGCGGATGACGAGGATCGCGTGGGTGCCGTCGATCTTCTCGGTGATCACCCAGCGCTCGGTGAGCCGGATGATCTTCGGCCACACCGGGACCAGCGCCGCTCCGCTCGCGGCGTCCGAACTCACACCGGGCATGGTCGGCGCAGCTGTCCCCTCCGCGGCTTTGACGCCGGTGACGCCTTTGCGTTGCCTTGGTGGAGAACCAAATGATGGAGCACTGTCGGGTGTTGCATTGAGGTCTCGTGTGGACCATTGGTCCGCTGGTTGAATCGGGGTCCCGGTCGGACCCGCTCCCTCGGTTGAGGCCGCTGCCGGATCTTCGTCCCCCCTGGAGGTATGTCTCGGACTCTCACCAGTAGCCAAATGATGCCACTGACCTGGTCCTATACCCTCTAGTGGCCTTGCGGGTTGTGTAGGGCCGGTGTGGGGGGCATTGGCGGGGCCAGTGCGGGCGGCATTGTGGGGGCCGGTGTGCCCCGATTCCGGGCCCATCATGGCCGCACCCCCAACCCGAGATCGGCCAACGCGACCAGAGTCGTGCTGCCGAGCCGCCGCCACCGCACACCGAGCGTCCCGCCGCTTCCGGCGGTCGTGGCGACCGGGAACGGATACTCTCGCCCGGCAAGTTCGTGGTGGAAGTTCTGCTCGCGGCCGGGCCGGGTGATCTGAAGCAGGACCGGCCGGGCCCCGCCGACCGGCTTCGCGGCGGTGTAGCGGTCGAGCTTCGCCGTCAGGAGGGTCAGCGGCTCGGTACCGGTGTCGTACTCGAAAAAGAACGGCACCGTCCTCCCATCCTCGAAGGCGAGGACGGCGGCCCCGTCGGGCCGGACCTTTCCCAGGAACAGCGATGCCGCTTCGTCCTCGCACAGCCACTGCGTCACCGAGATCGAACCCAAAGCGGTAGCTTCGGCGTGCAGGGCCGTGAAGAAGGCGTTGACGCCTTCGAGATGGCACCTCTTGCGCGAGACCGCGAGCTGATGGGCGGCAAGCGCGACGGCCGCCTTCGTAGGCGGCGGGTCGCCTCTTCGCCAGGCGTGGACGGCCGCGCCCCAGTACCCGAGCGTGTACCGGTACGCCGCCCGATTGGCGTCCCTGAACCTGGCCAGGACCTCCATCTCGATGAGGGTCACCAGCCGGATGCGGGCCGACCACGCCGACGGGAAATACAGGGCCGCGATTTGCGCGGCGGTGAAGATCCGGTGGCGGGCGAAGGCGTCGATGAGCCTCATGTCCCGCCCGGTCAAGCGCTCCAGGACTTCAGCGAAGTCCTTCGTGACCTGACCGGGTATCCGCTGCGCACTCAAGCGGCCTCACCCCACTCGGTCTCCGCCGCCCGCGCACGCTCTTCGGCGAGCCACTGCCGCAGGACCTTCGCCGACGGCAGGGCGGGCGACGGCTTCCGGCCGGTCGCCTCGGCGCGGATCTGCTCGGCCATGCCGAGGATCGGTGCCGGGGCGTCGGTCCGCAGCGTGAACGCTGGCGTCGCGACGCCGCCCACGATCGGGCGGCAGGCGGCCTCGTAGGCGCCGAGGCGGGCCAGGTCCTCCTCGCCCAGCTCGGGGAGCGTGTGCCGGGCGAGCTGGCGCGCGTCCTCAGGAGAGACGGTGAAGAACACCTTGTTGCGGGCGTTCGCCGAGATCGTGCCCTCCAGGTCGCGGCCCAGCTGCCCCAGGTACTAGTGGGCCAGGACCAGGCCCATTCGCATCGCACGGGCCTCGGTCAGCAGCTCCTCGATCCGCTGTGGCAGGTTGAGGAAGTTGTGCGCCTCGTCGAGGTACAGCACCGATTCGGGTCGCTGGTGGTCGGGCAGGTGCGAGCGGCGCATCGCCGCCTGCGCCGCCTTCGCGACCAGCACCGAGCCCATCAGCGGCACCGCCGACTCCGTCATCTCGCCCTTCGGCAGGCGCGCGAACACGATCCCGCCGGTATCGAGCGCCCGACCGATATCGACCGGCTTCGCGGGTTTGCCGAACGTCGAGCGCATGAACTCGTTGCCGAACAGCGCGTCGAAGCGCGAGAGGATCGGACCGATCGCCTGGTAGCGGCTGGTCTTGTCCATGTCCTCCCACCACACCCAGAACCCCAGCAGCTGCTCGTCGCCCGGGCCGAGGCGCTTGACGACCTCCCGCCAGTAGTCGGGCTTCATCATCAGACCCGGCAGGTCTATCAGGTCCAGCTCCGCCGCGAGGACCGTCCGCAGTCCATTGCGGAGGACGTAGGTGGCCCGGGGGCCCCAGTGCCGCTCCCACAACTGGTTGCAGATCCCGACCACATGGTCGACCGCGATCTCGCCGTCCGGGCCCGACAGCGGGAGGAACCCGTGCCCGCCCGGCTCGGCCGGATCGATCAAGGTCAGCCGGCCCCGAACCGTCTCAGGGTCGAGACGGTCGAGCAGGTCGTTGATCAAGTCGCCCTTCGGGTCGATGACCATTGTCCCTCTCCGGTTCTTGATATCGGACAGGATCATGTGCTGCAGCAGCGTCGACTTCCCCGTACCTGTAGAGCCGAGCACGTGCAGGTGCTGGCGGGCGTCAGCGGTGTGCAGTCCGACCTTGCGGCCTCCTTGGGCGGCGCGGCCGAGCGGCTTGACGCCCCGGCCCCCGGAGGGGACTGCCTCGACCGGGCGCACGCGGCGCGCCCTGGCCCGGTCCAAGGCCGGCACGATCTCGTCGAAGGGCAGATGCGCGAGCGCGGCGACCTCGGGCGTGTTGACCATGACCGTCCGGCCCAGCGCCCATGAGTTCACCTGCCGCTCGGGCCTGGCGAGCCTGCGACGTAGGGCGCTGACACCGCCGGTCAGCATTGACACCGCCGCAGCAGTGCTCGCCGCTTCGCGCTTGAGCCTTACCGAGCGGCCCTCGGGCATCGAGACCGCCCATCGGACCGAAGCCGACCAGAGCGAACCGGTACTGACCCGCTCTTGCAGGATCTTTCGTTTCCGCGTGACCCACGCCGCTTCCGGCTGCGTGCGCGAGGGTGTCGATTTCGCGGCCGGGCCGGGCTGCACGAGGTCGAGCAGATCGTTGGCGAAGCCCTTCAACATGGACGAGCCCCCGCTCTGCCCATGCGACCAGGCCGCCTTCGACATCCGCGACATCGCCCGCCGACTCGCCGGACACACCCCGACTCCGACGGCATGCAGGAGCGGCCGCATCGGATCGACACCGGCAGGCGAGACCACGACCGGCACGTCCGTGCCCTTGGGCCAGGCGAGCCGCTCGCCCTTCATCGACGGCTGGACCCGCAGCGGCGGCTCGGCCTCCACCACCGTGGTGGAGGCGCCAGGACAGGCGGCCTCGATCGCTCCCTCGACCAAGGCCGCGTCGATGCACGAGGGCACCCACACCCGCACCGTGAAGTTTCGGCGGTCGGCGTGGAGCTCCCACAGCACCCACGGCTGGCCGAACCAGAACCGCCGCCACGCCGGCCGCGCGATCACGCTGAGGTGGTCCCAGAACACCGCTCCGCCGTTCTCGGTGACGACGCCGGGCGCGGCGATCGCGATGTATCGCGAGCCGGCCAGCCACCGCCGCCGCTCGCGCCCGTGCAGGACGCACCGCAACACTTGCACCGCCAGCGCCGCGCCCAGCGCTACGAGAAGCGCTGTCGCGAGCAGGCGGACTTGCGGGGCATGCCATACATGTGTGAGCAGACCCCATGGCCCGCCCTCCACGAGAGTGGGTATATTCGGACTCGAAAACGTGCGCATTGAAACCTCCAATTGCTGAATGAGCACACGGAATGACAGCCACCGGGCCATTGCGGACCGGCGACTCATGGCATGGCAGCCGCTATAGTGCAGCGACTGCCATCGGTATGCAATTAGGAAACCTGGAGCCAGACGACGTCGACCGAGGACGGTCGCATGCGTCTGCGCAAGGGCTGGGAGGAACGGCACCGCGTAGCCGCGCCGAGCGCGCCGCGGACCGTGAGAAACTCACGCCACCTGTGAAGTTGACGGATATCTAGTTGAGCTCGTTACTGCGGTTACTGTCAAGCGTCCCGGTAACCCTCCAGCTCAAGCCCGATAACCAAGCCAGCCGGTAACCGGTAACCCTCGATAACCCATCCCCTCGGCGGAGGCCAGTAACCGGGCCTATCATCGGTCGCCTCCGCACCCACTTCCGGGACGGGCATGCGAGCCGATCGACGATTGATCCCGCGGCCCAGAAAACAGGCCCCGTATATGTATGGCAACTTGAGGGCACTTTTCCGCGCCTCGAAAGCCGCCCTTTATCGAATTGTTATCTTAAAAGCTCGCGATTATGCATGGACAAGCACAAACGCGGCTGACTCACGAGCCGCCCCAATCCACCGATGCCGAGACCAATCGGCGAGCCAGAGCCGGGTGAGAACGCGCGGAGCGAACCGTTGCATTCCTGCTCGACACAACTTGCCGACCATCGACATGCACCGCCCGTGGCCCTTCGGCACCGTCGGCCGACCCCTCCATGAACGCTCGTTCCAGGGGTCACCGTCAAGGGGTGTGACAGCTCGTGACTGTCACAGGCTCCCGCACCACGCTCGTTGTGACAGCGAAAACCGCAGCTCAGCACCGAACCGGAACGCACCAGCTTCGTCGGCGGTCACGCAGAGCTGCGTCCTGTCACAAGCGGTCACGGTGACGACCTGTGCGGGTGCCAGCTGTCCGAACCAACCTGCATCGGCCCTCGATGGCATGGTCGGTTGTGAGGGTCGGAGAAGGGACGGGTGCCACGTGGGGCTCCCCTCTAGGAAAGTTGAACATCCCGGTTCAGCCTCGGTAATCGGCGGTTTGTCAGATTGGCGACAGCCGCCACCTGTATCCAGGCTTGCGCTGGTTGCTCTTGACGCTCGGATTACCCCGATCGCAAAGGAGACCAGACCGTCGATGGACGAACGCTTCGAGCAGCGCAGCCCCGAAGACTTGCCCGCGAATGCCAAGCGGGAACATCAGATGATTCCCTTTCCTCCTCAGGGATTGCCACAAGTACCTGAAGACGCCGCTTCAGAGGCGATTACGGAGCCCTCGCTTCCCGGCGAGCGAGAACTGCTGGTTGATGAGTCCGGTGAGACGAGTTATTCGAATTCACCGCAAAGCAGCGCGCCCTCGGCGTTCGACATCGGTCCCGCGTCGTACCCGACTCCCGAAACCGACGATGACGCCGAGCCGGAGCCGCAGGATTCCTTCGAGGGAGGGGACCAGCCTGGAACGACGTTCAACACCGACATCCATGGTGATGTTGACAAGCTGGTCCAGGCCGGCACCTATGAACACAAGGAGTATCACCAACACGGTGAACGCCTTCGCATCACCGATATCACGGTGGACGACCTTGAGGGGAACAACCGGAACCGATTCGTCAAACCCGACAGCGTCGTGACCATTGAATCAGAACTGTTCATGGGAGAGCGCCAGGTCGCGCTGCTCGCAATCGAGGAGGGCGGCCGGAACACCACCGCCCGTTTCCTGGTCAGCGCCGGGAACCAGAAGCCGCGGCGAATCCATCCTCCGGCCGAATTGGTGATCGAGCCCTGGCAGCTTAAAAAATACGACAAGAGCGCCTTCCTGCTCGACCTGAGCGATATCGAGATCGAGGAACCGGAGCGGTTGCTGGAGAACCTCTCGGGACTGCACGAGGACCTTCGAACGCAAGAGTCGTTCCTCGTTGTCGTGTTTGGCGAGACAGACCTGGAGACGGCTCTGTGCGAGCAGTTCGGCGTGATCGGCATCGCACGACCGGATCCGTACGAGATCCTGAGCAACCACCTAGTCGGCTCCACCAGCGCCACGGAAGGAAACGAGGACGGTGTAGGCACCGCAGAGAACTCCGCGACCAGCGAATCCGCTCCGAGCTCAGAGAAGAAAAAGTCCGGGTATGCGGGGGCACCAGCTGAGTGGGTGACGTTCGCACGAAACCGTGGCTTGCTGGACCGGAAGCCGCCGGCGGAGGCGCTCCGTCTGAGGAAGGCAATCAACGAGGCGCTCGACCACTGGAACAGCCTGACGCCAGCTGGGCAGGCGTCGTTGAAGGAGGAGTTCAAGGAGCGCCGCCACATCCCGTGGTCCAGTGGTGACCGCGCCTACGCCGAGCAGCTCGTGCTCGACCGGTTCCAGGCCTGGGTCGCCGAACTGGATCTTTGGAACCACGACAACCAACGGAAGCCGCGGCTGCGCGCTTTCCAGCTGGCGGCTGCTGTCGTGCCCACAGGAGATCCCATCCGGATCCGCACGGAGGCGACCGCGCTGCTTCAGACCATCACCAGACTCAAGCTTCTCGAGGCCGGACTCGACGAGGAGGGCATCAGCGATCCCGCGCTTGGCGAACCTGTATGGAGCGGTCCCGGGACCCGGTTGCTCGCACGGGACTCCCTGGCAGAACTACGGGATGGGAAGGTCGTCTTCACTAGGCCGGGGTTCGCCGAGGCGGTCGTTCGCTACTTTTGGAACGACTGGCCCGAGTATCGCAGCGCGCTGATCGACTGGCTGATGAATCTCGCCACAAGCGACACCTTCACGTCCGAAGAGCGGGACCGTCTCAAGAATCAAGTCGGTAAGTTCGCCATCCACCACGCCCAAGAGCGCGGCGAGTTCGGCTTCCTGTACGACGTCGTCGCAAAGTGGGCCGGAGTCGATACCACGCTCCCCGATGCAGCGAAGCTGCTGGAGCAAGCCGCCACCACTTCAGGCATCGCTAGCGCGGTGCGTGACCGGACTCGCCAGTGGGCAAAGAAGGGCGATTCAGCGCTGCGTCGGGTCGTCGCCGAACTGTGTGCGAGCCCGACGTTCGCGCTCGAGTACCCACGACTGGTCACCACCAGGCTCGTCCATCTCATGGAACGGCGACAAGCCGGCGACGAGGACTCCGCACTGGACGCGGCCCTGGAACGAGCCAGCCGCCTGCTGGTAACCGAGGCCCACCAGAGCAACGCTGTTCTCGCTCGACTCAGCACCGATGCGCGGGCGGAGCAACTCGCGCAGCGAAAACGAGCCGTCCGATTGTTCCTCTCCGTCGCCCAGGCTCGAGTCAAGGAGAATGCGGAACCGGCACTGATACCCAAGGCAGACGGGCCCGAGTCCAGCCGAAAAGCGCTGGTCGCTCTGTGGGCCAGCACGCTTCGCGTCCTCAAACATGACGAATCGGTAATCCAACCGGCCTTCAACGCATGGATGGACGCCTGCGCTCCGACGGAGATGGAGCGGGAAGTCATCAGCGTCTTCCGCAACGCGATCGCCGACCGGTGGGAGGAGGCAGGCGAGGCCGACCACGTCCTCGCTCGACTCTCCGGCAGATGGAAAGCCGTCACCTCGTTGCCATTGGTGCGCGCGACTGAACTCGACCAGCGGTTGCTGGCCGCCTCCCGCGATGCCATGTTTGAGATCACGCGCCAGACCTTCCCTGACCAGAGGTTTGAACGCGGATGATCAAGCGCCGCCCTCGTTCGCGGCTTGAATCCTGGAAGGCAGATGTCGAGTTTCGTGTTCCTTGCGCGGAACCCGGCATCGCCTTCCAAGTCAGGCTGATTCTGGAAGGAACCCGCCCGGAACGGATTCCCGAACCGCAAGCGATCGCCCTCGCCCAGGCCGCCGCGGAGCGAGCGATCGCCGACGCCGCCAGGCAGTACTCTGTCCTCGACGATGAAGCCGCGGCTATCGCCGCCACGGCTGCGGTCTGGCGTAGCAAACTCCCGCGGCGTGGACCGAGCATTGAGCAGGTCACCGTGCGGCTGCGCGGTAACCGAGACGCGCAGGTCGAACTGGTGCATCTGGAAGTGCTCCGACGCATCGCTGGCGTCGCTGGGCCCGAAGCGGTCGAACAGGTCGCCAGGGCCATGAGCATTCGGCACGTCGTGCTGGATGACCATGCGTCCACCATCGCCCACTTTCTCCTCGACCCGCCGCACGGATTTAAGCTTGACCAGTTCCCCGAGGCTGCCGCTGATCTGCGGAGATCGATCGACGACTACCAGCCCGACGAAAGCTGGATCAGAACCGCGGAAGCGCTCAATCTGCTCGTCAGCAAGAAGACTTCCCCTGAACTCCAATCAATGCTGCGGGAGCTGTCCCGCTGGATCGCCAAGTACAGCCCTGAACTGTCCGAACAGCTCGGCGACGCCCTAGACAAACCAGGTGAGACCGCACCTGCGGAAAACCCTGCTGGCGACCGAGATTGAGTTTTAACGCACGAAGTGTTGACCTGGGAGTTTCGAGCAGTCTGGGGCCGCGGCTGGAGCCGGATAGTCGGTCCTCACGAGGTTGGGGCGAGGCTCGAGCTGAAAGCCGGGCGGGGTCCTGGCGCTGGTCTCAAGGCAGTGCGAGGTCGGTAATGCGGCAGCGTGTCAACCACCTCACTCATGGGATGTGGGCCCCGTGCGCCCCGGTTCGAGACTGCCTTGAATTCAAGAGGCGCTCGAACGGTCCCGTCCTGGGTCTTGTGTATGGGCGCGCTGCCGAGATGAGGGGCCGCCGCGCTCCACCCTGCGCGGCGGCTCGGAGGGGAACCGCCGCTCTGTTGATGGCGCGCGGCGACCCCTCGGGAGGCATGTCAGTCGTGACATGGTGCTTCGTCGATGATCCGTTGCGCCTCTCTCGCAACGCGCCAGTGCGCTTCGAGCCGCTCGATGGCGCGTTGCTCGCGTTCGGCTTGGGCGTCGCGGGTCCGATCGAGGTACCACTCGAGCGTTCGCTGCGGGTAGTCCGGTGGCGGCGGAACATCCCATGCCGACGTCTGGCCGCCGAGGAGGAGAGCGAGTATGCGGCCGGTCATCTCGTCACCTCAGCCCGGAACTGGTCGAATGCGTGCCGCAGCTCAAGCGGTGCGAGGTCGTCGGCGGGAGCGAAGACGGTCAGTTCGAGTCGGCCGTATCGGATGACTGCCACGCCGGTGCGCGTGAGACCGATCCGGTTCAACCAGATGACCTCGCCTGCAATCGGACTCGCGATCATGTCGGCTTCGATCTCCCAGCCGCGCCACTGGAACTGCCCGAGGATCATGGTGCGGCCCTTCCCGCAAGACACTCCTTGGTGGCCTGGTCCAACGTCGCGACGTCGAGATACCGGTGCTTAGGGGTCAGGGCAAGCCCCGCCAGGCCGGACACGGCGACGAGCGCTTCGGGGTACACGTCGGTGCGGTACACGTAGACCATCGGCTGACCACTGAGCGGATCGTTGGCGAGGTGAGGTCGGAACCGCATTCCCCCAAGCCCGAACTGATCCCTATTCGCGAGTACCTCTGCCAGTCTCGCTTTGATTTGCACTCGCTCGGTCGCGGTCCAAGCACCTGCGGGCACCTGCCAGGTGACGTTGTGGAGGACACCGCCAGCATGGCCCAGGAGGGCCATCACCGGAAAGCCTCGGCCAGTGGAAGTCAACTGCCCGTCGCCGACCGCATCGTCCACATACAGCTCAGTGCCTGGCAGGTCCCACCGCTCCACGTACCGCATCCGGTCGGGCACCACGTGGTGCCCCGAATCGTCTGATGCTGGGCCCCTTGCGATGCCGACGCTTCGTCTCGTCACTTGCGGCTCCCTCCTGACTGGCGTCTGGGGCCCAGGAATGACCTGGTGGCGCCCCCGGATCGGGCGGTTTCCGATTCGCTACCCCAGGCTATGGGGAGGTGCGCGCAGAGCGTTGCCATGTGGCAACGGCACTTGTAATCTGAAGCGGACCCTGTACGTATGGAGCAGCGCATGGCGACCGAACCCATTGGCGAGCGGATCATGACTCGGCGGAAACTGCGCGGACTCAGCATCCGCCGGGCCGCCGAGCTCGCCGACTTGAGCGCGAGTACCTGGAGCCGGTCGAGAACGGCCTCCGCGGCGCCGACAACCTCCAGATCCTCGCCTCGATGAGCATGGTGCTGCGCTGCTCGGTCATGGACCTGATCGGCGACGGCTATGTCTCGCTCACCAGCGACGGCGTCGGGCTCGTCGACGACGTCCACGACATCCTCGCGGCCCTCATCGAAACCGCCCTGGAGGACGAGGCCACCGCCGACCCGGCGGGCCTGGACTAGCTCGACGCCGAGGCCGATCTGCTCGAGGAGCTGTACCGCCGGGGCGACTTCACCGGGACCGCCGCGCGGCTGGCGCCGTTCCTGCGTCGCCTGCACGCCACCGCCGTCACGGCCACCGACACGGCTACCATGACCCGCACACGAGAACTGACCGTCCAGGCCGCGCACCGCACCATGAACGTCATGCGCTCCACCGGGCAACGCGCCGACACCTACCTCGCCGGTGAACGAGCCCGCGACGCCGCCGCCGAACTCGACGACCTCAGCCTCAAAGGCATCGCCGCATTCACCCGCGCACACGCTGCGCTCAGCTGCGGCAGCATGGAACGCGGCCACAAGTTCGCCGCCGCCGGCCTCCGCATGCTCGACGGCGGCCTGGCCGACCGGCGGACCATGGCCGTCGCAGGCCAACTCCACCTGACCTCGGCGATGACGCTCTACGGGCTCAAGCGCGAGTCCGAAGCCGAGATCCACCTGGCCGAAGCCGAGGACCTCGCCACTCGCACCGGCGACTGCGGCCAGGAACTCGGCTGGTTCGGCCCCACCAACCTCGCGTTTTGGATGGTCGCCATGGAAGTCGACCGCGACCCCCGCCGAGCCATCGCCATCGCGAACACCACCAACCCGCGAGCGATCGACGCGCCCACCCGCCAGGCATCGTTCTACCTCGACGCCGCCCGAGCCTGTGCCCGGATCGGCACCCGCGGCTCCGACCGGGCCGCCATCCGCATGATCGCTTCCGCCGAGAACGTTGCCCCGCAGCGTATCCGCTTCAACCCCCTCGCCCGCGAGGTCCTGCGGATCGTCATGCGCCGCACCAAAGAGAACGCAATCGACTCGCAACTGCGGGGCCTGTGCGAACGGATCGGAGTCAAGGCTTGAACGTCTTCTACCTCATCGTCTGCGGTGCTGGACCCGCCATGCACGCCGTCGATTTCGTTGAGGTTGCCCGCTCCTCGGGCTGGGACTGCCACGTCATCGCCACCCCAAGCGGAGCTGCATTCGCCGACCTCGACGCACTCGAAGCCGCCTCAGGACACCCAGTGACCACCCAGCACCGGAAACCGGGAACACCCCGCCGCGACCGCCCAAAAGCCGACGCCGTCGTCATCGCCCCGGCCACGGCGAACACGATCTGCAAACTCGCCGCCGGAATCGCCGACACCTACGCCCTCGACGTCGCCTCCGAATGTGTTGGCCTCGGCATCCCAACTATGGTCGTGCCCTTCGCGAATTCGGCGCTCACCGGGCGGGCACCGTTCAGGCGCGCAACCACGGCGTTGATCGAGGAAGGCGTGTCGTTCTTCGAGGTCCCGGAGCACGAACCCCGCCACGGCGGCCCGCTCGCCGAACGGTTTCCCTGGCTCCCGGCCATGACGCACGCTGCCGAACTCGCCGAGAGACGCCGTTCCGGGCCAGAACCGGCCGCCGCTGCCCCGGCCGCTTCAGCCGGGCCCAGACCTCGCTCGAGCCGAATTCGATGATCGGAAACTCACCAAGTACGCCCTGAACCCCCAGCACCCGGTCGGCGGCAACAAGGCGCGCGTCATCAAGTCCCGGACTGGACTCGGGCTCAACGACGCCGCTGAGGTCAAACGGCAGATACTGGAGAATGCCCCGGCCGCCGAGCCGATCATGGGCGATACCGACGAACATGGAACGCGCTGGAAAGTGGATGTAGAGCTGACCGGCCCTGATGGGACGATGAAGGTCCGCACGGGATGGATCGCTGACGCTGCCGGAAAGACTCGGCTGGTGACGATCAGCTTCCCGCCGAAGGGGGAGAGATGAACCTGTACGACGTGGTCGAACTGGCCATAGATCTACCGGAGAAGGGCCTCCGGGAAGGCATGATTGGCACCATTGTCGATGTCTACGACGATCCGCAAGCATTCGAGGTCGAGTTCGACGATGAGGACGGCGTGGAGATCGCACTTCTCGCGCTAAAGCCCGAGCAACTGCGCTCAAAGCGCTAGCAAGTACGGCACGACAGATATTAGGCTGTTCCGCAGCCAGCACCTCTCTGTTGGAATGCAGTGCGCTCGGAATCCCGTGTTTAACCAAGGGCTACTCAGGGCGTTTCATGTTGTTCGATGCCGGAGCGCTTCGGCACGTTGAACGAGGCCGATCTCAGTAAAGGCCGCTCCTGCACGCTGCAGGTGTGCTGCCGTTGATGCCGAGTCATCCTGCAGGGTCGCGAGGTCGGCCATGCTGATGTGGGTCTCTGCGACACCGACACGGTCGCCGATCTCGGTGAATGCTTTGAGGCAGAATTCCAGCAGCCGCGGGCTCGCCTTGGCGTCACCTTTCGCGATCTTCACGTCCGCAAGGCACAGGGCGGCGTTTGCGATGCGGTTGAGGTCATCGCTCTCCTGATAGACCTGTTCGGCCTGCTCGATGCGAAACTCCGCGCTCTCGACGAATCCAAGCACGAGGAACACCTGACCTAGACCGAGATCGGCGTCGGCGACACCCAGAACCTGTCCTGCTGAGCCGTGCCGTGCCGAGGCGAGCTGAAAGTGGCTTATCGCCTTGTCGTGTTGGCCGCGGTACTTGGCGGCGTAGCCGAGCCCGATCAGGGAGTGGGCCTCGCCGATCAGGTCCTCGACCTTGGCCCTAGAATCGGCGACTTCGGTGAAGATTTGGGCTGCCAGGTCGAAGTCGCCTCGCAGCAGGGCGACCTGTGCGAGGCCGCGTCGCATGTAGTCGACGCCGGACCGGTCCTTCACTTCGGTGCAAACCGCAATGCCGTGTTTGAAGACCTCCTGGGCGAGCTCATACTCATTCAGACTGATGTCGACCCAGCCAACCATCGCGGCGAGGCTCGCGTTGTCGAGGCTCCGGCGTGCGGTGGCCGCCTTATGCAGGCCCTCGGACTCGGCTGCGAACCAGTCCTTATCATGGTGGGTGTAGCTGCTGAGGTTGGTCTTGTAGTAGCGGATCAACGTGTCAGCGTGGCGCTCGGCATCGCTGACGGGGCGACCATTCGGGTCGGGCTCGTGCCAGCGCTCAGCCAGTTGCAGTCCGTAGGAGCGGAAGAGGTCGTGGGCCCGATAGGCGCGCAGGTCCGGCCTGGTACTCCCCCCGCTCGTGAGGTCACGTTGGGCCAAGCCGGCCCGGATGAGTGCATCCATGAGGTCAGTCGCACGGTTGAGCGTGCAATTGAGGACCGCCGCGATGCTCCCTGCGGTCACGGAGCTCCCGGGATGGACGCCGAACGCGCGGAACGCAGCGCGCTCGGCGTGGTCCAGCCTGCGATAGGAGCCTTTCAGCCGGCCCATGAACAGCTCCTGGCGCTTTGACGTGCCACCGCTGCGCACGATGCTGAGGTCGCTGAGGAGCTCGTCGAGCGAGGTAAAGCCGCGGGCGATCGCAGCCGCATGGGAGGCGATGAGGAGCGGGATACGAAGATCGAGCTCAGCCAGCCGCTCGATGTTCTCGACAGCCTCATCGGAGGCGGTGATCGACCGATAGAGACTGACCGCATCATGCAGCGGCAGCTCGCCGAGTTCAAGCAAGAGGCCGCCGATCTCGATCTCGGCTTGGAAGCGGTCCCTGCTCGTAACCAGGGTCACACAGCCGGGGTTCCGCACCAGGAGTTCCTGGATCTGCGCCGGCTCGCGAACGTTGTCCCAAAGCATCAAGAGCTTTCGCCCGGCTGTCGCCGCCGCCCACACTGAGTGCAGTTGCGCGGAATCGAGTCGTCCGACTCGTTCGGGGGACATCCTGCACACGGTTGGCAGGAGACTGCGCAACGCCATCTCAGCGCTGCTCGAATTCCGCCCGTAGGATTGGAAGTCGAACGCAACCCGGCCGTCGAAGTCGCCTCTGCAGCGATTGCTGAACTCGACGGCCAGCGTGGTCTTCCCCATGCCGCCGAGCCCGGTGATCGCAACGACCTTTGCGTTCTCGCCGTCGCTTCGGGCGTGCTCGCGGAGCCAGGCCAGCTCGTGTTCGCGCCCGACGAACGCCGCGCCGGTGATTTCCGGATGCCAGTAATCCTGCCATTTCGCTCGACCTTCGCCAAGATGCACGTTCAGATGGTGGCTCTGGAACAAGTGGTTGATCGAGGAGTCGTTGAAGACGGTGTCGAACCGATCCTCGACCGGTTCGGAGGAGTCTGGCGCTTCGTCGTCCAAAGGAGCTCCATGGGGTGGCGGGAGTTCGTGAGTGAGTCAGCGGGGTCTCGGTACGCTAGGTGCGCCGAAGCCTCCTGTAGGCCTCATGTGCGCGTTTCGCAAGACCGGCAGCATCGGATCCGTACGCCTCAGTCTCTTCCATTGCGTCGCAGAGGAATCCGCTGGCGACGGCCGCCGCGAACGAGGTGCCGCTCCAAATTGCGCACCCGCTTGAGAAATCGAAGGCGTCGGGGTTCTCCCTGTAACGGTCCCAGAGATAGGACTTCGCCCGCCGCTCAGGCATTCGAGAACCGTGCGCCTCGATCGGGAACGCGCTTACGAGGTCGGTTCCCGTCGCGTAACAGCCGATCCATGGCCCTTCGTTCGAATAGACGGCGATGCTTCTGTTCAGATTCAGCGCGCCGACGCTGATGACCGGGGCTCCCGGTTCGGCATGCCTGTACGCGGCGAGTGCTGCGGGGTAGAAGGGCCGGTCGGAAGCCTGGTTGCCGGCTGCGGCCACGATGGGGATACCAAGCAGGGCCAGGCGCTCGACCGCGTCGCGGAGCCCTCCCTCGAAGGCATCGTCAGGCTCTTCGGTCACGTAGCCCATCGGAACGAGCACTTGGTCGACGTTGACGGCGTCCTTGTCGCCGGAGCGAAAGGCCTCTACCTGCTCAGCAATATGGGTGAGGGCTGCGGTGACCTCGAACTCGTGAGCCATCCCGTCGCTGTGCGCCACTCGAAGCGAGTAGACCTGCGCGTCGGGGGATATCTGGCGGAGGATGCCTGCAGTAAAGGCGCCATGTCCAAAGTGGCTGGCGATCTCTCCGATCAGGGTCGGCTCGTGCACGGGGCCGTCCCAAGGCTCATCCAGGGGCGGTGCGGGCGAATTGGCATGCTCGCCGATCCTGGCCTGGAATTCGTGATTCACGATGACGAACGTGTCCATATTTTCCGACTGATCCGAGACATCGAACCAGGGATGCTGCGCAGGGACGCCGGTATCAAGCACCGCGATGCGGAACCGGTGTCGTTTCGGAGTCCGCCCGGGCATCGCGACCAGCATATCCACCGGCTTGCGGCGGAATGAGAAGTCGCGACTTCCAATCGGCGGCTCGCCCGTGCCCAGGCCGGGCGGCGAAGCCCCTTTCTCACAGGTGAGGAGGTGTTCGAGCCGTACTCCTTCGATCAGGCCCTCGGGCAGCCCTTCGGAGGCGACGTGCGTAAGGCGCTGCAGGAGCGACCAAGCGTCGACTGCCGCGTAGTCACCGTGGCTGCTAAGCAGAGGCACCCGGTAGTATGTCTGCCCCTCGTACGCCCGGGCGGCCGCCGCGACCTCAAGCAGCATCCCGGTCCGGGCCACCGCCGCCGTGAGCTCACGAATGGACTCGGCGTCCGCCAGGATTTGCTCGCTGACGAGCAACTGGTCAAACCGATACACCGTGCCGCGGGGGGCCGCCCTCCCCGCCGACCGGATCACCTGTCCCGGAGCGAGCACGCGGCCGCCATGTCTGTCCAACACCGAATACGAGAGTTCGGGAACCCCGCTCATATGGTCGCGTCGCGGATTCGGTTTCAGGTGTGGCTCATGGTCGGCGAAAACCAGTCGCATCGACGCTCCTCAAGCTGGGGGTCCTTTAGGTGGCGCACTCGGTTGGGCTGCGGCAAGATGTCGTCGAGCCGATGATCGAGCCGGGGGGTCACAGTTCCAGGCGGTCAATACGGTCGGCCTGCGTAACGTTGCCTACCGAGCCTTTGAAGGTGTTATTGAACTGGGTCTGGTGGTGGACCTTCTGCACCGGGAGGTCCCGTCCAATCAGTGCGGTTAGCTCGGCGCGGAACTCGGGGTCCTCGGCGCAAACCCTGGCGACAGCCTCAGCCAAGTCTTCTTGGGAGGCTCGTCCGGTCTCAGCGCGCAGGAGCACCAGCTCGGTCGCGTCCTCCTTGACGAATCGTTGTTTGACCAGCTCGGCGACCCTCGCACCGCCGCGGATGGCGGCCTCGGTCGACTTGCCCACCACAGCACTGGCAATGGCGATGAAGATGGGGTCCATAGGAAGCCTTCCGTTGCGTGTCTCAACCCAGGCTAGCCTTGCGCGGCTACGAACGGGTTCCCTGGACCCCAGGAGGACTCATCCCCTTTGGCAAGTCGAGTCGAAGCCTTTTTAGTTGATGTGGCTCGACATCTGTCCGAACGGCGGTTCACGCTCGTGCTGGATACCCACGAGGGACAGCGCGCGCCGTGGTCAGGGCCAAGCCGGACCGGTTGCCAAGCTGTACATCGGGAGCGCGAAGGTGACGTTGTCATTGGCGTCAGTGCCACCGAGGTTGCCTCCGATGGGCCATGCGACCAGTATCTTGCGGGCGAGCATGATGGCGAACCTCAGATCGTCCTCACCCTCAATGGCGGCGCGCACGAGGGCGGCCTCGCCGCGAACACCTGGTCCGGGGACTCGGGCGAGCCACATACCGTCGGGAAGCCCTGTCATCGGCACTTGTTGCTGCAGCGGTGTCTCGATCGGATGGCCTGGATGATTGGGCATGCGGTGAGAAATGCGTTCTTGATTGCGGCAAGGAGTGATCGTTCGGGTCCGGCGAGGAGAAGGCGACGTTGATCTCCCCACCGAGCTTGAGCATTTCACGCGGAGGGTGAGTCTACCTACGGGGAAGGCTCTTCTCAGAAGTCTTCACCTCTAGGGATGGATTTCATGTATTTCCGTGATTTGCAATGTCGATGATTCTTTCAAGCGCGTCGCGAAGATCATCGCAAGTCTGGATACTCGACGCCAGCGGGTTAGCCGATAGAAGATCCTCAAGTCCCATTTCACGGATAAAATATAGTAGTTGTTCTTCGAGCAATTCCACAGCGCGCAGATGGTTTCCTGCTTCTTGCAAAATATGAATGAGATTATGCCTAGTATCGATGGAGTTTCGATGGGTTGGACCTTGAACGCGGACTTGATCTGCGAGAAGTTCCTCGAGCGCAGCGACGGAGCCATTCAAGTCCCCTGCCATTCTGCGCCAGATTGCAAGATCTTCACGGATTCTGAAAGTGTCCCGATGATCAGCTCCTTCTGCATGAAGCTGTTCCGACAGGACGGCACTGAGTGCTTCGGCGACCCCCTTTGGATCGCCCGTCTTCCCTTGCCAGACTGCTAGGCTATGGCGAGTGCTGCGAGTAAGTGAATGCCGTTTTCCCAGCACTCGGATATGGTCGGCGAGAAGAGCCTCGAATGCCGTTTTCGCTCCGACTGGGTCGCCTCCCAGGCCCTGGAATGAAGCCAGATTATGCCGAGCAATAAGAGTCGAAGGATCATCAGCGCCGAGTACTCGAAGCTCGTCCTCAAGGAGGCTCTCAAGTGCACGTCGGGCTCCGAGATGATCACCCATATCACCAATCGCACATGCAAGGTGATTGCGTACATGGAACATACTGCCGTGATTCACGGGGAACGCTGAAGTGCATTCCTCATAAAGGCGCTTGAAGTACGCCTGTGCCTCCGCAGTTTGACCGGCTTCAGCGAGACTTGAGCCGACATTAATCAGAACCTGATGGGTTGAAGGGGCAAGAAGTTCCGTACCTGAATACATTCGAAGGTTTGTAACATTCTCTCGTAGAATAGAGGTATATGCGGGATTTCTTTCGAGATCGGGCCAAATATCGGCCAACGCGTCAGCAGCAATGCGAACTAGGATCGTTCTATCTGTGCGATTCAATTGATCACGGATCGCACGCTGTATGAGCGAGTGCATTCGAATGGTCGCGCCGTCATGATCGATTATGTTCAGTCTATGTAGTCGGGAAATGATAACGAGTATCTCGCGGATAGTTTCGTCCTGAAGATGTCCACCCGCGTCAGGGGAATCAAGGGTCGAGGCCGCCACTTCTAGAACATCTCTTGCCGTGAATATCTCTGCTGGAATTCCGGCCGGATTAAGTATCCCTATCAATCCAAGTACGATCGGAACCAGTTCGTGATTCTGTCCTTTATAGGCATGGTCGATCGAAATTGCAAGAGTGGCTGCGAGGGACTGCGGATAGTCCGCAGAGAGAACCTCTGGGCTAAGTTGGTCAAGCGTAAGGTGTTCATCGGCCAGGCGCCTGCGGAACTGATTGCATGTGAAGCCTGGCTGGTCAAGCAAGAACGCAGCGGCTTGCCCTAGCGCGAGCGGGAGATATTCAAGGTCGGCTGCAAGCTCCGCTGCACCATCAAGAAGCTGACTGTTTCTTTCGAAACGTTCAGTGAAGAATTGAATAGACTCCTCTTCGGAATAGAGACCGACATTGAGGCGACGGCGCTCGTGTCCATCCAGGGCAGCATCACGGCGACGTGTTGTTACAAGCGTGAGACCTTGCTTGCTAGTTGGAGGCCAAAATCCACTCATATCTGTGGGGTCCGTTAGCCCGTCCAACACTAGAAGCCATGGTTCTACTCGTGAACTTGAGAGCCACGTTAGGAACGAACGTGATGCATTGAAGCTATCTGACGGATCCGCTCCGCAGATTCTAACTCCAGCCTCCGCGAAGGCCGCAGTGATCGTCTCAGTGTTTGTGGCATCGGCCCAGATGAGCAACTTGATTGAGCCCCGGTTCCATTCTTGCTTAGCAAATGCTGCTGCGAGCTGTGTTTTTCCAACTCCTCCCATACCTGAGATTACCCAGCACCTGACATGCGGATCATTGTCATCAAGCGAGGATGTCAGCAGGTCATATCCTTTTCGGTTCTGATATGCTGCGGCAAGGCTCGGAATCCGTCCGAGCATGAGAGCCCCATCGTCAAAGGAATAAGGAACACGAGTCGATTCTAGAATGGTTTGATGGAAGTGAATTCCACCGAATTGTTGCCCCTGGATGATCGTATTTACCGGGCTTCTGAATTGATTCTGAAACTGAGCATCGCCACTCAATGCTGCTTCATCAATTGAGAAAGATTTTTGCCCGAATCCAGAGGATATCTCGAATTCTTGCCATACCTCCGCGAGGAATCCTTGTCCATAGAAGGTCTCATGGTAAATGCGAGTCAGGATCATGGCGCACAATTGAATTGCAAGCACAGGGGAATAGTCGAGATACCCTGGATCGTTCATCTCATCGGAGCTTGCCTCGGTCTGGGATATCCATTCCATGACTGCCCTAGGCATTTCGGCGGGGTGTATGTCGCTAACGAGAGGGAGAATTTCAGTATCTCGTTCAAATAGCAACGTCCACATCTGCTCCTGTCGCTGCAAGTCATCGGGGAAGGTTGCAGTAAGTGCATCGGCGGCGCCAAGCTTTACCGCGTCCAAGAGAGCCCTGCGGACGGCGGGGGATTTGTATCCAAGTTGCCGCTTTCGGGCAGCAAGATCTTGGGTTTTGTCGACGAGCTGCTGTGCAGCCCAAGTCAAGAGCGCATTGACGAGAGGTTCAGCCACGGTGATGCGCCCTCCGGCAGCAGGCCCCGCGGAAAACCACTGCTCTTAGCCAAGCTCGTCGCTCTTCCGTTGTGGTGCGTTGATTCGATGCAGGGCGGTGATGACCAGGGTCGACACGGGCTCCGAGTAGAATTCCAACTCGGTTGCTGCTCTCGCTTTGGAACTTGTCGCCGGTGAAGCCGCCGAAGATTTGGACGCTGAAGGGCTCGATCACTATGAGGACCTCCCAGACTGTGCAGGTGGAGAATCCTCACCATACCCACTTCCCGAGTTGACCGCCTCCCCCGAAAGCCCAAGACTGGCGGTAGATTCCCACTGGCTGAAGGACATTTGCCTGGCTGAGGGAATTCTGGTCAAAGACCGAGACTGGGGTTTGGGTGCGACTCACAGGCTGACCCGTCACCAGGACTGGCTGGTGCCGGCTACGTTGCCTGTACCCATATGCCGATGGTGTTCAGGTCGGCGTTGGTGATTCCTTGAGCGGCCTCGACGCGGCGGAGGAGGGCGCGGCCGCGGTGGTGTGTCGCGACCCAGTCCTCGTCGGCTTCGGTGATCTCGTCGTCAACCCAGGCGAACGGGCGACCTGCCGCCCATGCGACCAGGGCGCGAGTCTTCCAATGCAGGTTGAACCACTGGTCTTCGAGTTCGCCTGCCGACGTGGATTCGGGCCAGTGAACCACTGGTAGCGGCGGTAGACCGAGCCGAGGCGCCACCTCTGTGTTCGCTTCGCTTTCCCAGGTAGTGGCCCAGACCAGTTGACAGGGCAGTGCTGCAAGCCGAGCCCCGGTCTGCGGATCGAGCCTCGAAAGATAGGAACTTGACGTGGTGTCGAGGGGTGCTTGCTGTTGAGGCTCTCCGAACGGGATCAGGGTCCCGTCCACGTCGAGAAACAGCAGCGGTCCCTTGCCGTGTTTGGTCATGTCGCGCTCATTATGAGACGGTCCACGGGAGCCGACACTACCGAGGGGTGTGTGGCCTCGCCTCCTCCGTTGGCGACAGTGCCGAAGGCGCTCATGCAGGTTCGGCGCGAAACGGGTTCGGGAGATGTCGAGCAGATCGGCTTGATGTGCTCGACCTGCGATCATCGGCCGGAGCAGCACGGAGGCCCAGCTACGCTTTGCTCGGCACGCTGCTGAAGTGCACCTCTCAATGCTTGAACGATCGATGCATCAGTGACTTCGATCGAAGAGCTTTTCGTTGTACTCGGTGAGTCGCGATCACCGTTCCCGAAGCGGTCCTTGACGGTCGTTGAGGAGCAGATCGGTCTCGCGCTGCCGAGTGACTACCGTGCTAGGGCTGAGCGGTACACCTCGCAGGCCGTCGAGCCGCTGCCGCAGAGGTGGCTGGGCTATGTTGAGTCGGGGCTGATTCGCTGCCAAGCGTTGCGGAGCACCGGGATGAGGTGGTTGCCAGTGTTGCCAGCAGCCTCCACCCCGTGCGCCACCAGCAGAAGCGAGAACCCGAGCGGGTCGCCGATCAAGCCGAACTCGTCAAGAATCTCGTCGTACGGCAACGTCAGAGGGTCGAGATTCATCTCCATCGCGACAACGGCGGCGATTCTTGCCCGGTCCTGGGCCGTTTTCGCAGACCGAAGCTTCGGGTGCCCCTCGAAACGTCGGACGATTGTGTCCACGCGCCGCTGCTGGAGGTTGACTCGGCCGATGTCGGCAAGAACCGCCCGCATCTCGCTCTCGGGTGTACGCGCGTTGTGCGTCCGCCAAGCTGACGCTTCGGTAGTGCTACGGGATGCCTTGCGGGCGATCTCAGCGGCAGTGTTGAGCGCCGAGTGCAGTTCGTTGAGTAGGGCGTCGACCAGCGCCGCGTCGGACGGTTCAACTTCGTTAGATACGATTGCTGCCTGCCATGCCTGCGCCTCGCTCGCCCGGTCGAAATTGGCATGTTGGTTCAAGTGCCGCTGGTCATCGAGGAGCCTTTTGAATTCCTTGAGTGTCAATCGCTGCTGGTAGTCGCCCCGGGGAGTCAGGAAGTCGAGGTCGTGCCTCAGTTCTTCGTGGTACCACGTCCAAATTGCAGTGACGGCATCGCTGAAGGAGATGCTCCGGGAAATGAGTGTGCTCTGCGGAAAAGCAGAGCAGCCGGTCCCGACGGCCATACGCTTGCTGCGGCTCAGATCCTCAAATGCCGCGACTATACGAGCCAGCATCATGCGATTCTGCCTGTTGCTGGGCGGGGACGTGGACGTATTGGGTCAGCGATGGGGCCGAGGTAGTTGAAGCCGATGTGGAACGTCGGTACCGGGTCGCCCTTCGATCGGTAGGCGTCTGGCGAGAAGCGAAGGGGTACGAAGTCCACCTCAGACTTGAGTTGGTCGACCCAGACACGCCCCTTGCGGCCGTCTGCTGATGCCCAAGCAACACGCCCAGTGAACGTGCGAGGGCGGCCGTCTTCATCGCTCGCAAGATATGCCAGGTGGACCCGCCTACTGACGTCGAGGCCGAGAGAGCCCAACTCTCGGAACTCCAACTGAGACGCGGCGATGGAGCCGACGTGGAACAGCGCAAGGCCCCGGAGGAACGCGATGCGGTATTGATCGAACTCGGCAGCGCCGTGGAGTGTGCCAAGCAGCTCCTGGCAGCTCCACCAGTCCGACTCGGCGAACGCTACGGTGTTTCGCTCCCCGCGGAGGGGGCGCTCGCCGGTTCGATCCTGCCAGTAGAGGTCGAGGATAAGGCGCGCGCACCTCCAGTCATCCCGGATTGATGCTGGAGCATCTAGGAGTACACGCAGAGCGATCTTCACCCTTTCAGGATCGTTGCTGTTCTCCAGCGCGCGCATCGCAAGGAGGTAGTACGCCGCGGGGTCGTCCATAGCCATGAGTTCTTGCAGGTAGCTGGTTTCAAGTTCCTTGTCGCCCAGCAGACGAGCGATGTCGGCCTGTCGTTGGTTGTACTTTGCGCGGTGGCCCGGCGAGAGATCCACGGGATCTATTGAGTCAAGCGATGCCTTGGCGTCCGCAAGGAGGCCAACTCTTGCTTGTAGAGTCATTCCGCCAGACGACACAGCATCTTTGGCGGCCCACGCGAGTACATCGACGGGGTAGATGTTCTCCGGATCCGCAGCGCGCGCACGCATGACAGCGTCCACGAGTCGCTCAAGGATTGGCGCGATGGAGTCTGCTGATGACGCACCGTCTTCCGCAACCAGTTCATAAAGCTGCGACCCAAGCGAAGCAGCCAACTCGACGTATAGATTGAGACGTGCGCGCGGCGAGATGTCAGTTTCTTCCAGGGTTCGCTGAAGAAGGTCCTCGGAGTCACGAAGCCGCGCAAGTCGCTCCGCGCGTGCGATCTCATTGTTGCGTTGCGAACGCTTGACGAACTCACGCATCAGGTTCACTTCCAGCAGCACTAGCCGAGGATGCGACACCCCGCTTTGCTCACGCTGGCTAGCAAAGGCATCCGCCAGGTCGCCGTACCAGCGGCCATAGCGCCCCTGCTCGTTGCTCTGCGGACCAATTTGATCCATGAGGTCGACGATGAACTGAATCTCGTCGCCACCGGTTCGCCCAGCGAACTGGGGACGAACGTAGTGAATGAATGAAGAAACGACATCGATCTCGGTCAGATCCGTCAGGTTCTCCCGCGCCAGAAGCTCGGCTTCGAGGCGCGTGCGGACGCCGAGGAACTGGTTTCCATTGGCATCTTCGGTCCACCGGAAGATGTCGAAGTGGCGAATGAAGTCGACAATGGCTACAGAGCCTTGACGTCCAACTACGCGCAGCGCGAGTTCAAGGGGAACGTTTAGGCCGCGCCGGCCCGCGGTGAGCAGCATCGCACTCAACTGCTCCGTGGTGCTACGTTCGGCGAACGCGAGTCCTGCGAGGTCTTCCTCCGCATGGTCAGACGGAGCAAGTGTCTCGAGGCGTAGACCAGCGGAGAGGAGCGCGGCAGCTACCGCGGTCATGCGGGCTTCCGGTTCCTGGTGCTTGCGTTCGTGGGAAAGAGACTCCATGCCGGATTCGGCTGCCCGCATTTCTAGGGCAAGTCCCCGGCGCAGCCCCGACTCCGTTTCGGGAATGGCGCGGTAAAGCATCGCGAGGATGGAGGTGTCCGCCTCGGCACCGGGCGTCGGGAGGTCGATGCCGTATGACCTCAGCCAGGGCCCGTATGCCTCGGACTCCTTCTTGTCCAGGTGGATCGGGGCGGTAATGACGCGATCCGTGCCAGGCGGCGCACCGAGATACGTGCTTCCGACGATGAGTACGCGTTGTCCACGTGCCCGGAGCTGCCGGTGGAGCGCAAAATAGTCGTCAGCGTCGACCATCCCATCCCAGATTAGAACAGTCTTGAGGCCAGCCACCCCTTCTGCCCAGACGCTGTAAGCCTCGATCTCAGAGGCAATCGGACGATCACGACGTCTTGCCTGGTGAAGTACTGCGGCCTTGCCGGACTTGGCAAGCATCTGGGCCAGCCAGGCGAGAGCAAGGCTCTTACCGGTCGCCGTCTGCCCCTGGAGGATGACTGGGGCCACCTCGTCAGGCTCATCAAGAGCCGCCTCGACCACTTTGAGAAGCTGGACTTCGAATGTACGAGGCAGCTTCATGTTAGTTGCAAGGGCGCGCCACGGAGGCGCGCCCTCCGGAGACCCGAGGAAGGTTCGGAACCTTTGGTAGGTCAAGGCGTCGGAAGCGTGGCCGAACGGCTCAAGTAGCTCCAGGTCGACTGGTCGGGCAGTCCCGACGATTCGGTTCCAGGTCGCGACATCAACCGAAACGAACCCGGTCCCGACGGGGATGAACCGCGATCCAGCAGCATCAACGCTCGCGGAGTCTTGCAGGAACCCCGACTCAGTCGCTGCCCCAAGGAACTCGGCCAGAGCCTCTACGTGTGTAGCGAGCGCGCCCCTGCTGATTGCAGCGGCGATCATCGGATCTGCCGCTGTGCCGGCGTCGACCGAGAAGAGGTGTACCTGGCCTGTTCCAAGGCGACTTGCGAAGTTGTAGAGGTCTCTCGCTGACAGCCAGTCGCGTGGTGACCAGTCTTCGACAAGAACAACGCCCCTGGGCGTGATCAGGTTGGAGGCGAGCGACGCGAGGGTGTCGGACGCGTATCGCTGCGAATCGACCCACTCGATTTCGTTGCTGGGCGGTCGCTCGTCGTCGGGAAGGCTGAGTCCGCCGAACAGGTAGCGGACTTGGAGTTCAGTCGTTGACCTCGAACTCCGGGTGTCGCTTGACGCGGTCGGAATCACGCGCCGCCAGTCGGCTTCTAGCCATTTGCTCAGCGTGCCGTCGATCCGTGTGGTGAGCACCGTGTTCCAGGGAATCGACGCCACTCGTTCGAAGCCAGACGGAGGTTCTATTCGCTGCATCGACTGCTCGTATGCCGCAAAATCCGCCCCGGAGGCACTGACCATGCCAGTCGCCCCGTCCTGCGTTAGCTCTTCAGGAAAGAACGATGTGGAGTCTTCCGGGGCTTCCGCGAGGCTGCGGCGCCCCAGGCCCTGGCCTAGAAGAAGGAACCGTGGTCCCGCATTAAGCCGTGCGAGCAGCTCTCGATCACTCGACACTGAGTTCCTTACCTCTCCCTTGTATGGTCCCTATAGGAACCGACCCTACCGGAGCCGAAGATGGTGCATGAGTGTGGCGAGCTCCATCTGTGCTCGATGGGCTGCCTTTGCGGGGCGGGAACGACCCGATACCCGCCCCGCTCGGAGTGTCGGGCCCTACTGCCCGGAGGTTCGCAGCCATGCAGCGCGAGCTTCCGACGAGACGGACACGATGAAGCGCCAACCCTCCTAGGCCGTGTTTACGAACTGAGGAAGCCTCCTGTTGAATCTGTTGTGCTGCAACGATTTCAATAGGAGGCTTCTGTGTCGAGCCTATCAGGGCGCGGGGATCTGACCGATAAGCAGTGGGAACGCCT
>NZ_WIAO01000029.1 GCF_009451885.1 Glycomyces albidus | reverse complement strand
CGACGGGAGCGGCGCCGGGCGGGGGCACGTGCCCCGCGGTGGCCGGTGACGGGGCGCCGGGGCCTGCCGCGGGCGTCAGCGGGTGTCCTGCGGCGGGCGAGGGGTTCCCGGCGGGGTTCGGTCCGGGCGCGGCCGGTGCCGGAGCCGCCGGGGCCTGCGTCGGGATGCCGCCGGTGTTCGGGGCGCTCTGCGGGGCGGGTGCGGTCCGGGCGTGCCGATCGGCTTCGGCGAGGTAGCGGGCGGCCACCGCTTGGAGGCCGTCGAGGACCTCGGTGCGCTCGGATTCGACGGCGGTGCGGCTCTTGAGGGTGGCGGGCATCGACGCCAGGACGGCGTCGAGCTCGGCCAGCCGCTGCAGGAGCGGCTCGGGCCCGCGCCCGCAGGCGGGGCACCCGCCTGCCGTCGAGGGGCTCCCGCAGCGCGGGCAGTTGTACGTCGTCATGTGCACAGTGTGCTGGTCGTGTCAAACCGGCGGTCGGGCAAATCGGGCGGGAATTGTGCAGGTCCCACAACGGCCGGCCGGTGTGGGCCGCGATCGGGCCGCCGATTCGGGAGGTTTCCTCCAAACGGACCGCGGGCATGGAACGGGCCCCGCGGCGGTGACGACCGCGGGGCCCGTTCCGTCGGGAGGAGTGATAAGCGCTTAGGACGCGCTCTGGTAGGCGTCGATGATGTCCCAGGCGAGGCCTTCCCACTGGGCGTAGTAGTCGGGGTAGGCCGAGACCTGGACGGCCTGGGCGGCGGAGGCGATGGACATGTCCTCCCAGCCGTCGACGTCCTTGAGCGTGTTGTAGAACTTGCTCGCGGAGGTCGCGGGGTCCATCAGCTCCTCGACCGTGCCCCAGCCCATGGAGGTGCGCTGCTGGAACAGGCCGACCGAGTCGTGGTCGGAGTAGGTGACCTCGGAGTCGGTGTACTCGAAGCTCTCGGGGACGGCCTCGGAGGCGGCGTTGTAGAGCTTCGCCTCCTGCATGGCGGTGGCGAGGGCGACGGCCCAGCCGTTCTCGTCGAAGCCGAGCTCCTTGCCGGTCTCGATGATCGTGACGGCGTTGGCCTCCTGCTCGTCGTCGATGTCGGCGACGTCGATGTCGACGGGGCCGGCGGGCGCTGCGGGCTCCGCGGGCTTCTCCTCGACGACCGGCTCGGGGGCGGCCTCGGTGGTCGCCTCCTCGGTGGCCGGGGCCTCTGCGGGCGTCTCAGCGGGTGCGGGGGCCGCTGCGGTCGCCTCTTCGGTCGTCTCCTGGGTCTGCTCGGCGGCGGCCTGCTCGGTCTCCGCGGGCGCCTCGGTGTTCGAGATGGCCCATGCGGCGGCGCCGCCCGAACCGGTCAGGATCGCGGCGGCGAGGCCGACGGTGGCGACCCGGCGGAACCGGTGCTCCTTGAATCCGCCGACGGTGTTGGTCAGCCGCTCGGTGACAGCGGCGGCGGCGCTCCGGACGGGGCCGGTCACGCCTTCGATCAGCTTGCGAAAATGCACCCGGCAACCGTATGGACGGAAATCCGCAGGTCAAAGCCGGTGTTCTCAAAGGATTCCAAGGAGGCAAGGGGTTTCCCTACTCGGCAGTAGGGTCCACGGCATTTGCCGGGTACCGGTCCTATCACCCCTCTCGTCCGTGCGTGTTACCGCTTCGCCCCCGGCCGGTTGGGGTCACGGGACGAGCCCGGACTCAACCGTTCGGTCGAGTCCGGGCTCGTCGCAAAGTTAATGTGACCGTGCGCACTCAGCACTACGCCGAGAACGGCTTTCCGGTCACATCGACAGAAATCCCCTCGCGGTCCAGGTACGGCGTGAGGCCGCCCAGCCAGAACGGGAAGCCCGCGCCGAGGATCATCGCGAGGTCGATCTGCTTCGCCGAGGGCACGACGCCCTCGTCGAGCATGAGGCCGATCTCCTCGGCCAGGCCGCGCAGGACGCGCTGCTTGACCTCGGCGGCCGTCGAGGGCGAGTCGCCCAGGGCGATCTGCGCCTTCGCCTCGTCGGTGAGCCGGCCCTTGCCCTTGGCCTCGGGGTCGAACACCGGGAACTCGGCCTCGGCCATCTTCCGCAGGTTCTCCGAGGCGGGGAACCGCGGCCCGAGGTCCTCGTTCAGGTGCTGGCACAGGTGCCACGCGACCCGCAGGCCCACGAGCTCCAGCAGCGCGAACGGGCGCATCGGCAGGCCCAGCTCGTCGAGCGCCACGTCGGCGACCTCGACGGGCGTGCCCGCGTCGACCGCGCCGGTGACCTCGGCGAGCATGCGTCCGAGCAGCCGGTTCACGATGAACGCCGGCCGGTCGGCCGAGCCCACGGCGGTCTTCTTCAGCTTCTTCGCCACCGCGTACGCGGTCGCCAGGGTCTCCTTGTCGGTCGACTCGGTCGGGATGACCTCGACGAGCGGCATGACGGCCACCGGGTTGAAGAAGTGCATGCCCACGAGCCGCTCGGGGTGCTTGAGCCCCGACGCCATCGCGGTGATCGAGAGCCCGGAGGTGTTGGTGACCAGCAGGGCCTCGTCTGAGACGATCGACTCGACCTCGGCGAACACGGCCTGCTTGACGCCCAGCTCCTCGAAGACCGCCTCGATGACCAGGTCGCAGTCCGCGTACACCGACTTGTCCGCGGTCGCCGAGACCAGCGCGCGCAGCTTGGCGGCCTTCAGCTTCGAGGTCCGGCCCTTCGCTTCGAGCTTGTCGATCTCGGCCCGCACGTACGCCAGGCCCTTCTGGGCCCGGTCCTCGTCGAGGTCGGTCATGACCACGGGCACTTCGAGGCGGCGCGCGAACATGAGCGCGATCTGGCCGGCCATGAGCCCGGCGCCGACGACGCCGACCTTGCCGATCTCCTTGGCCAGCCCCGGGCTCGGCGCGCCCTCGGGGCGCTTGCCGAGCGAGCGGACCAGGTGGAACGCGTAGATGCTCGACTGGAACTGCGGCCCGGCCTCGAGGTCGGCGAGCGCCTCGTCCTCGGCGAGCGAGCCCTCTTCGAACGTGGCGGTGCGCGCCAGTTCGAGCAGGTCCAGGGCCCGCACCGCCGCGGCGGAGGCGTTGTGGACCTTCTCGTCCACGAGCCGCCGCGCACCCGCGATGACCTGCGGCCACACGTCCCGGTCGACCTCGGGCCGCTCCACGGTGACGGCGCCGGTGGCGACCTTGACGGCCCAGTCGAGGGACTCCTCGAGGAAGTCGGCCGGCTCGAACTCGGCGTCGGCGATGCCCAGCGGCACCAGGTCGGTGCCCGAGAGCATCTTGTTCTGGTTCAGCGGGTTCCCGACGATGACCTGCGCGGCCTTCTCGATCCCGATGAGGTTCGGCAGGATCTGCGAGCCGCCCCAGCCGGGGATGAGCCCGATCGAGACCTCGGGCAGGCCCAGGCCCCGGGCGCTGGTCGAGACCGTCCGGTAGTGGCAGTGCAGGGCCAGCTCGAAGCCGCCGCCGAGGGCGGTGCCGTTCACGAACGCGAACGTCGGCACCGCGGAGTCCTTGAGCCGCTTGTAGAGCGAGTGCCCGGCCTGCGCCAGGGCGAGGCCCTGCTCGCGGCTCTCCAGGCTCGGCATGAGCTTGATGTCGGCGCCGGCCAGGAAGATGAACGGCTTGCCGGTGACGGCGATGAGCTTGACGTCGTCCTCGGCCTCGACCTGGTCGAGCGCGCGCCACAGGTTCTTGAGCCCGCCGGGCCCGAACGACGTCGGCTTGGTGTGGTCGAAGCCGTTGTCGAGCGTGATGAGCGCGGCCTTCCCGCCGAGCCCGCGGGGCTCCAGGAAGCGCACGAGGGCCTCGGTGACGACCTCTTCCTCGAAGTCGGGGAGATCGAGCGGCGTCGCGTACATTAGTTGGCCCCCTTGAAGTTCGGGTTCTCCCAGATGACCGTGCCGCCCTGGCCGAGGCCGACGCACATGGTCGTGATGCCGTAGCGCACCTCCGGGTGCACGGCGAACTCGCGCGCGAGCTGGGTCATGAGTCGCACGCCCGAGGAGGCCAGCGGGTGGCCCATGGCGATCGCGCCGCCCCACGGGTTCACCCGCGGGTCGTCGTCGGCGATCTTGAAGTGGTCGAGGAACGCCAGCACCTGGACGGCGAACGCCTCGTTGATCTCGAACAGGCCGATGTCGTCGATCGAGAGGCCCGCGCGGGCGAGGGCCTTCTCGGTGGCCGGGATCGGCCCGACGCCCATGGTCTCGGGGTCGACGCCGGCGAACGCGAAGCCGACCATCTTCATGGCGACGGGCAGCCCCAGCTCGGCGGCGGTGTCGGCGTCCGCGAGGAGGCACGCGGTGGCGCCGTCCGTGAGCGGCGCCGCCGTGCCGGCGGTGACGCGGCCGTGCGGCCGGAACGGGGTGCGCAGGTTCGCGAGCCCCTCCATGGTCGTGCCCGGGCGCGGCAGCTCGTCGGCGGTGGCGACGGTCCAGCCCTCGTCGGCCGAGCGCGCGGCCATCGTGGTCATGTCGGCGCTGAGCTGCTCGATCGCGGCGGCGTACCGCTGCTGCGTGCCGACTGCGTACGCGTCGGCCCGCTCCTTGGTGATCGTCGGGTACAGGTCGTGCAGGTTCTCGGCGGTGAAGCCCATCTGGAGCGCGTCGGGGTCGACGAGGCGCTCGGCGATGATGCGCGGGTTGGGGTCGACGCCCTCGCCCATCGGGTGGTTCGACATCGACTCGACGCCCCCGGCGATGGCGATGTCGTACTGGCGGGCGGCGATCGCGGAGGACACACTGGTCACCGCGGTCATCGCGCCCGCGCACATGCGGTCGATCGAGTAGCCCGGGACGGACCGGGGCAGACCCGCCAGGAGCGCGGCGGTGCGGCCCAGCGTGAGCCCCTGGTCGCCGATCTGCGTGGTGGCCGCCAGAGCCACCTCGTCGACCCGCTCAGGCGGCAGCCCCGGGTTGCGGCGCAGCAGCGTCCTGATGCAGCGGATGATCAGGTCGTCTGCGCGGGTCTCTTCGAAGAGTTTGCCCGCCTTGCCGAACGGGGTTCGTACCCCGTCGACGAAGACGACATCGCGGATGGTGTCGTTCACGCCAGCCCCTCCTTTGGGTATGCAGCGTCGAAGATGTGCAGTCGAGTGCAGTCGGATGGTGTGCATCGTCACGACGAATGTTACCCGCAAGTAAGTTCGTTGTCACGGCCCGCCCCGGTCGAGCCTCCCGATGCTTTCACGGACTCGCGCTGTCGCACGTCAACATCGGCTGCAAGCGCGCGATCCGACGCGCGGAAGGTGTGTCGCTCCCGGGTTATTCGCGGTAGCATCGATATCGTCAGGGGGTGACAACGATGGCAGAAGAAACCAGGGCGGTCTACCTCAGAGGTCTCGACCCGGAAACCTACAAGTGGCTCAAGGTTCGAGCGGCCCGGCACGAGCGTTCGATGCAAGCGGAGCTTCGCGCGATGATCCTCCGCATCAAGGATGCCGACGAGGCCGGGGATAGCTCGGCGGAGGCGATGTTCGAAAGGATCATGGGCGACTCCGAAGGGTTCGGCGAGGACGAGTTCGTGATCCCACGCCGCAAAGGCAGGTTCAGGCCGGTGGACTTCGGCTGATGATCATCCTTGATACGAACGTCGTGTCCGAGCGATTTCGGCCTCAACCACATAAACGCGTGAAGCACTGGCTTCGCACGGTCGGGCGCGTCGATATCGCTATTACAGCGATCACCGTGGCTGAACTGCGCATCGGCGCGGCGGCAATGGCGCAAGGGCGCAAGCGGGCCGAGCTCGAATCGAAGATTGACCGGCTCGTCGGGGAGGAACTCCGAGACCGCATCGAGGACTTCGACCTCGCCGCAGCGGACATGATCCCGAGAATAACCTCCAAACGGGAGGGAATCGGTCGCCGGATCACCATGGAGGACGCCATGATCGCGGCCATCTGTCTCACTCGCGGGGCCATGCTCGCGACCCGCAACACCAAGGACTTCGACGAGGTCGGGATTACACTCATCAACCCTTGGGAGGACTGAGCGGTTCCCTCGGTACCTCGACCGATCAAGGCAACGGTGTTCTCGCCGTTGCCTTTCGCGTGTCGTCAGGCTTGCAGCGCCTCGGTCAGCCCCTCCGCCAGCAGCTCGATCTGCCACTCCCTCGCGCCGGCCTCGGCCAGCACCGTGCGGACATGGCGCTCGGTCACCCGCTTCGGCGGCTCCCACGCCAGGCCCCGCACCAGCGCCGGCGAGATCAGGTTCTCCGCCGGCAGGTGGTGCTTCTCGGCGACCTCGGTGACCACCTCGCGGGCGGCCGCCAGGCGCTCGGCCGCGACCGGGTCGCGGTCGGCCCAGCGGTGCGTCGCGGGCGGACCGTCCTGGGGCGGCGTCGTCGACGGCAGCTCGTCGGCCGGAACATTGCGGGCGTCGGCCAGCGCCGCCAGCCACAGCCGCGCGTTCGTGCGCCCGCCGCGGCGCCGGAACCCCGGCAGGCTCATCAGCTCGGCGAAGTCGGTCGGGTCCGCCGTCGCGGCCTCGACGATCGCGGCGTCCGGCAGGACCTTCCCGGGCGCGCGGTCGAGCTTGCGCGCCAGGTCGTCCCGGGCCTCCCACACCGCTCGGACGCGGCCGAGGGCCTTCGCCCCCCGCACCTTGTGGATCCCGCTGGTGCGCCGCCACGGCTCCTTGCGCGGCTTCGGCGGGCCCGCGGTGCGCACGTGCTCGAACTCGGCCTGGGCCCACTCGGACTTGCCCTGCTTCGCGAGCTCGGCCGCGAGCTTCCCGCGCAGCTCGATGAGCAGCTCCACGTCCAGCGCCGCGTACACGAGCCAGTCGTGGGGGAGCGGGCGCGAGGACCAGTCGGCCGCCGAGTGCTGCTTCTCCAGCCGGTACCCGAGGAGCTGCTCGGTGATCGAGGCGAGCCCGACCTTCTCGAAGTTGCACAGCCGCGCGGCCAGCTCGGTGTCGAACAGCCGCGTCGGATGCAGGTCGAGCTCCTCCAGGCACGGCAGGTCCTGGCTCGCGGCGTGCAGGATCCACTCCGGGCCCGCGAGCGCCCGCCGCAGCGGGCCGAGGTCCTCGATCGGGATCGGGTCGACCAGCATCGTCCCCGAACCGGCCCGGCGCAACTGGATCAGATAGGCCCGGCCCGAATAGCGGAAGCCGGAGGCGCGCTCGGTGTCCACCGCGATCGGACCGGAACCGGCCTCGAGGCGCTCGGCGGCCTCGGCGAGGTCCGCGGACGTCTGGATCAACGGGGGCATGCCTTCACGCGGCTCCGTGAGGAGTGCGGCTTCGGGTTGGGGATCGGTCACCCGTTCACCGTACGGGCAGGTAACCTGCGCGCGCTACTGCCCCGCCGAGCAGGAGACCGATTTCCACCCGATAGTGGTTGAATCACCCATTTTCTCCTCCATGGTGGACGGCCCCGCCGTTCGACCTCCCTCACAGCGGCCCTCCCGATGCGGGCCACATCGCACTCGCACCTCCGGGCGGACCGCCCCCGCGCGTGCAAGGATGGCGTTGTGGTCAACGATGTTCCTTCGCCGACGGACTCGGCGCCGCCCGCAAGCCGCTTGAGCGGCGAGCCCCCCTTCCTCGCGGCCGCCCGCGGCGAGGAGCCCAGCCGCACCCCGGTCTGGTTCATGCGCCAAGCCGGACGCTCGCTCCCCGAGTACAAGGAGGCCCGCGCCGGCACCTCCATGCTCGAAGCCTGCCGGACCCCCGAACTCGTCTGCGAGATCACCATGCAGCCGGTCCGCCGCTACGGCGTCGACGCGGCGGTCTTCTTCTCCGACATCGTCGTCCCCCTCGCCGCCATCGGCGTCGACATCGACATCGTCCCCGGCACCGGCCCCGTCGTCGCCGAACCGTTCCGCACCGAGGCCGACCTGAAGCGCCTGCGCAACCTCGACCCCTGCGACGTCCCCTACATCACCGAGGCCATCGGCCTGCTCGGCAAGGAACTCGGCACCACCCCGCTCATCGGCTTCGCCGGCGCCCCCTTCACTCTCGCCTCCTACCTCATCGAGGGCGGCCCCTCCCGCGACCACGCCAAGACCAAGGCGCTCATGCACTCCGCGCCCGACGTCTGGCACGGCATCGCCTCCCGCCTCGCCGCGATCTGCGGCGAGTTCCTCCGCGTCCAGGTCGAGGCCGGCGCCAAAGCCGTGCAGCTCTTCGACTCCTGGGCCGGGGCCCTCTCCGAGGACGACTACCGCGCCTTCGCGCTCCCGCACTCGACCGCCGCGCTGGCGGGCGTCGCGCAGTCGGTGCCGCGGATCCACTTCGGCGTCGGCACCGGGCACCTGCTCGAGGCGATGGCCGAGACCGGCGCGGAGATCTCCGGCGTCGACTTCCGCGTCCCGCTCGATCAGGCCGCGAAGCGCCTGCCGGGCAAGGTCCTCCAGGGCAACCTCGACCCGGCGCTGATCCTCGCCGACGAGGCGCCGCTGCTGGCCGCGACCGACCGGGTCGTGGCCGCGGGCCGCGACGCGAAGGGCCACATCTTCAACCTCGGGCACGGGGTCCTCCCCGAGTCCGACCCCGGGAAGCTGAAGCTCGTCGTCGACCGCGTGCACGAAACCACCGCCCGATGAGCCCCATGACGCCCGCCCGCGTCACGGGCACGCCCGGGCGCACCCGGGTCCTGGTGGCGGGCGGCGGCATCACCGGCATCGCCGCTGCGCACCGCCTGCGCGAACTGCTCGGGCCGGACGCCGAGATCATCGTGGCCGAGCAGTCGATGCGCCTCGGCGGCAAGATCCGCACCGCCGACTTCGCCGGGCGCCCGGTCGAGACCGGCGCCGAGTCGCTGCTCGCGGCCCGGCCCGAGGCGGTCGCCCTGGCGCGCGCGGTCGGCCTCGGCGACGCGATCGTCCACCCGTCGGGCCTCAAGCCCGCGCTGAGCCTGGGCGGCGAGCTGGTCGACTTCCCGGCCGGGCACATGATGGGCATCCCCGGCGACCCGGCTGACGTGGCCGCGATCGCGAACGCCAAGGAGCGCCCCGACAACGGCCTGCCGATCCTTGAACCGGGCCAGGACATGTCCGTCGGCGAACTGGTCCGCTCGCGCCTCGGCGACGAGGTCCTGGACCGGCTCGTCGCCCCGATGCTCGGGGGCGTCTACGCCGGCGACGTCGACCGGCTCTCGGTCCGCGCCGTCATGCCGCAGCTCGCCGCCGCGCTCGAACGCCATGCGCGCCTGACCGAAGCGGTCGCCGAGGTCAAGCGGCCCGCGACCGGCAAGCCCGTCTTCGCCACGATCGACGGCGGCCTCGACCGGCTCGTCACCGCCACGTCGGCCGCGGCCCGCGCCGAGATCCGCCTCGGCATGACCGTGCGCGAACTCCGCCAGACCCCGACCGGCTGGGAGGTCATCACCGGCCCGGTGCCCGACCCGATCAAGGTCACCGCCGACGCCGTGGTCGTCGCCGTGCCCGCCTCGCCGGCCGCTCAACTGCTCCGCGCCGTCTCCCCGGAGGCCGCGGCCGCCCTCTCGGGCGTGCCGTACGCCTCGGTCGCCCTGGCCGCGTTCGCCTTCGACCGGGTCGACCTCCCGGAGCGCTCCGGGTTCCTGACGCCCGCCTCCGAGGGCAAGACCGTCAAGGCCGCCACCTTCTCGTCGAAGAAGTGGCCGCACCTGGGGCGCCGCCGCCAGATCGTGCGCGTCTCCATGGGCCGCCTCGGCGAGGAGGCGCTGCTCCAGTACGACGACGCGACCCTCGCCAAGACCGCGCTGCGCGAGCTCGGCGAGCACCTCGGGCAGCGCCTGCCCGAGCCGGTCGACCAGCGCGTCGACCGCTGGGGCGGGGCGCTCCCGCAGTACACCCCCGGGCACGGCGCCCGGGTGGCCGCCGCCCGCGAGGCGCTCGCCCGCCACCGCGGGATCGCGATCGCCGGTGCCGCCGTCGACGGCGTCGGCATCGCCGCGTGCATCGCGTCCGGCCGGGCCGCCGCCGAGCAGACCGCCGCCTCGCTGACGCCCGCGAAACACGACCCGGCAGACTGAGCCGAACCAGAAGGAAAGGGCCGCAACGTGACCGAACGCCAGTCCAACAATCCCAACGCCGCGCGGATCAAAGAGCTGAACGAGACGATCAGGTACACGCTGTGGTCGGTGTTCCGCGTCCAGGAGCCGATGCCGTCGATCCGGCAGGACCTCGCCAGCGACATGGAGGCGTTCTTCAAGAAGCACTGCGGCGACCAGGGCGTGACCGTCCGCGGCACGTACGACCTCACCGGGATGCGCGCCGACGCCGACCTCATGGTGTGGTGGCACGCCGAGACCAGCGACCAGTTGCAGAAGGCGTACGCCGACTTCCGGCGCTCCGCGCTCGGGCGCCACCTCGCGCCGGTCTGGTCGAACATGGCGCTGCACCGCCCGGCCGAGTTCAACCGCAGCCACCTCCCGGCCTTCCTCACCGAGGAGCCGCGCGGCTACGTCAGCGTCTACCCGTTCGTGCGGTCCTACGAGTGGTACCTGCTCCCCGAGGAGGAGCGCCGCGACCTGCTGCGCGAGCACGGCCAGATGGCGCGGGACTACCCGGACGTGCGGGCCAACACCGTCCCGGCGTTCTCGCTCGGGGACTACGAGTGGATCCTTGCGTTCGAGGCCGACGAGCTCCACCGGATCGTCGACCTCATGCGCGAACTGCGGGCCTCGGGCGCGCGCCGCCATGTGCGCGAGGAGATCCCGTTCTTCACCGGCAAGCGCCGCTCGATCACCGACATCATCAACGACCTGCCGTAATGGACGCCGGTCTGAGTGCGGTGCTGGTGTTCGGCCAGTGGATCCTGGTCGGCATCGTGGTCCTGGGCATGGCGTACGCGGTCCTGTTCGCGACCGCGGCGCTCGGGCTGACCTCGTTCACGATGTTCGAGCGCTTCCGCAAGAAGCGCGAGGAGCCCGAGGACGACGGCATCGATGGACTCTTCTAGCTGGTTCTACCCGCTGCTGCTGGTGGCGGCGGTGGCGCTGACGGTCGAGAGCGTGCGGCAGCTGCGGCGCCGCTGGGTGCTCGTGAAAGTCGAGGGCGCCTCGATGGAGCCGGCGCTCGAGGACGGCCACGAGGTCCTCGCCAAGCGCTCGCGGCGGATCGCGACCGGCGACATCGTGGTGGCCTCGGCTCCGGATCCGCGGCTCGGCTGGGCCGAGGCGCGGCGCGCCAAGGGCCCGTGGTGGATCAAGCGCGTCGCCGCCGGGCCGGGCGAGCCCATGCCCGGCTCGGGCGACCCGGTCCCGGACGGGCACTACTTCCTGCTCGGCGACAACCCGGCGGGGGAGGACTCGCGGCGCCACGGGCCGTGCCCGGCGGCGGCGATCTTCGGACCCGTGATTCGCGAGTTCTGATCGCATATCGGGCGATGTCATACCGTGAAGGTATCCTTGTCACCAGGGGTCCCTCAAGGGAACATTTCGGATAAGTCGTGATTTGTACTGATTGACTGACCATCTTCCTAAGGATGTCCTAAGGTCCGGGCGGCTCATCCCGGCATTCGAGACGTGGCAGACTTGATCCATGCCAGCGCTTCGATCACGGACTTCCACGCACGGCCGCCAGATGGCGGGCGCTCGCGCGCTGTGGCGCGCCACCGGTATGACCGACTCCGACTTCGGCAAGCCGATCGTGGCCATCGCCAACTCCTACACGCAGTTCGTCCCCGGACACGTGCACCTCAAGAACATGGGCGACATCGTCGCCGAGGCCATCGCCGAGGCCGGCGGCGTCTCCAAGGAGTTCCACACGATCGCCGTCGACGACGGCATCGCGATGGGCCACAGCGGGATGCTCTACTCGCTCCCCAGCCGCGAGATCATCGCCGACTCCGTCGAGTACATGGTGAACGCGCACTGCGCCGACGCGCTCGTGTGCATCTCCAACTGCGACAAGATCACCCCGGGCATGCTCATGGCCGCCCTGCGCCTGAACATCCCGGTCGTGTTCGTCTCCGGCGGCCCCATGGAGGCCGGCAAGACGATCGACGTCAACGGGGTCGTCACCCAGAAGCTCGACCTCATCGACCCGATGATCGCCGCCGCGAACGACGACGTCTCGGACGCTCAGCTCCTCAAGATGGAGGAGTCGGCCTGCCCGACCTGCGGCTCCTGTTCGGGCATGTTCACCGCGAACTCCATGAACTGCCTCACCGAGGCCCTCGGCCTCTCGCTGCCGGGCAACGGCTCCACCCTCGCCACGCACACGGCCCGCCGCGCCCTCTTCGAGGAGGCCGGCCGCGTCGTCATGGACCTGGCCCGCCGCTACTACGAGCAGGACGACGAGTCGGTCCTGCCGCGCAGCATCGCCTCTCGCGCCGCGTTCGAGAACGCGATGGCCCTCGACGTGGCCATGGGCGGCTCCACCAACACGATCCTGCACCTCCTCGCCGCCGCCCGCGAGGCCGAGCTCGACTTCAACGTGGCCGACATCGACGCGATCTCGCGCCGCGTCCCGTGCCTGGCGAAGGTCGCGCCGAACTCCGCGAAGTACCACATGGAGGACGTGCACCGCGCCGGCGGCATCCCCGCGATCCTCGGCGAGCTGTACCGCGGCGGCCTCATCAACGGCGACGTCCACACCGTCCACTCGCCGTCGATGGCCGACTGGCTCGGCACCTGGGACATCCGCGCCGAGAACCCGGCGCCCGAGGCAATCGAGCTGTACCACGCCGCGCCCGGCAACGTCCGCACCACGCAGGCGTTCTCCACCTCGAACCGGTGGAAGAGCCTCGACACCGACGCCGCCGAGGGCTGCATCCGCTCGGTCGAGCACGCCTACACCAAGGACGGGGGCCTGGCCGTCCTGTTCGGCAACCTCGCCGAGGACGGCTGCGTCGTCAAGGTCGCCGGCGTCCCCGAGGAGAACTGGACCTTCACCGGGCCCGCGCACGTCTTCGAGTCGCAGGACGACGCGGTGCAGGGCATCCTCGACAAGTCCGTGGTCGAGGGCGAGGTCGTCGTCATCCGCTACGAGGGCCCCAAGGGCGGCCCCGGCATGCAGGAGATGCTCTACCCGACCTCGTTCCTCAAAGGACGCGGCCTGGGCCGCAAGTGCGCGCTCATCACCGACGGCCGCTTCTCCGGCGGCACCTCCGGCCTCTCGATCGGGCACGTCAGCCCCGAGGCCGCCGGCGGCGGGCTCATCGCCCTGGTCGAGAACGGCGACATCATCGAGATCGACATCCCGAACCGCAGGCTCGAGCTCAAGGTCGACGAGGCGGTCCTCACCGAACGCCGCCTGGCCCAGGAGAAGCGCGAGCAGCCGTACACGCCCGTGAACCGCGACCGGGTCGTCTCGCGGGCCCTCCAGGCGTACGCGGCGATGGCCACCCCGGCCAGCGACGGCGCCGTCCGGAAGGTCGACTGAGGCACAGTCGACAAAGGACAGAGAAGCGAGCGGCGGGGTCCTCCGAACGGAGGGCTCCGCCGCTTGCGTCCTCCGGGCACAATGAAGGCGCCCAGCCCTCCTACCTTCTCGGAGCGTGCCCGCGTGAGCAGCACCTTTTCCCCGCCTTCCTGGTTCTGGTCCGACAGCTGGCAGGACACCCTGCAGGACCGCGCCATCGAAGACCTCGCGATGCGCCAGCGCCGCCACAACCGCGAGGCCGAGGAGCGCCGCCGCAAGTCCGAGCAGCAGCTCGCCGGGCGCATCGAAGCGGCCTCCTCCGAGCTCACCGACCGCATCGAGACCCTTTACGCCTGGGCCGACCTGCGGTTCGAGCTCGCCGAGTTCGACGAGCACCGGGCCCGCGTCGACATCCGCAGCGCCTTCCGCGCCCTCGCCGAGGGCCGCCCCGCGCGCCTGCCCGAGACCCGCGACACCCCCGGCTACTGGCTCCCGCCCGCCGCCGCGGCGATCCTCCCGCTCGTCCTGCGCGGCCGCCCCGGGACCGAACCGCAGCCCCCGGGCGACCTCACCACCGGTCTCGCCACCGCCCGCGACCGCGACCCCGTCCGCGCCGAGCTGTTCAACCTCGCCGTCGGCCGCTGCTTCAACCGGCCCGTCCTCATCGACGCCGCATTCCTGCGCCTCATCGCCGAACCCCCGCACCTCGGGACTGCGGAAGACCTTCCGGGCCCCGGCCATGGCGGCCCGGGCGCGACCGAAGACCTCCAGGGAACGGCCGACGGCGACCGAAGCGCCGCGAACGACGGCGGCAGCACCGCCGCAGGTGGCCAACGCACGACCGTCGGCGGCCTAGGCACGACCGAATCCGCCCGAGCCACCGCCGAAGGCGGCAGGGACGCAGCCGAGGGCGGCGGCGCCACGACCGAGAGCGGCAGACCCGCGGCCGAGCCCGTCCAGGTCGCCGCCGCCTGGCGCACGCTCTGGGAGCACGCCGCCCACGGCGTCTTCGGCCCCGACGCGGCCGTCCAGCTCGCCGGGCGCCTCCGCGACCACTTCGACCCCGAAGCGCTCGACGACACCGAACTCAAGGAATGGGACCGCGCGATCGCGGACTTCGCGAACGGCGCCACCCTCGCCGCGGCCCTCACCGCCCTCCGGGACCACCTCGCCGCCGAGCCCGCCGCCGCACCCGGCGACACGGACACCGCCTGGCGCCGGTACCTCCAAGAGCTCATCGAAGCCCCCAGCCCCGCCGAACTCCCGCTCGTGCGCCGCCTGGAGGAGCTCGCGCCCGCCGGCGCGCCGCGCCGCAGCCGCCCCTCCTGGGCCGAGCCCGCCGGGACCGTCGCCGAACTCGTGCGCCGCGACCTCTTCGACCCCGAGGCCCCGACCGCCCTGCGCCGCCTCGCCCTCGACCTCGCCGCGCCACTCCTGCACGCCCGCCTCGCCCACCTCGAATCGGGCCTCCGCGACCCCGAGCCCGCCGTCGTCCCCGTCAGGCGCCGCGGCGCGAGCGTCGACGTCACCGCCGCCGGGCACGACCCCGAGGCCGCCGCCGCGGCCGAAGCGCACATCAGCCGCGGCTTCACCACCGACGGGCCCTCGAAACCGGCCTACACGGCACTCGTGGCGGGCATCGGCGCCGTCACGCTCCTCCTCGCCGTCTTCGGCCAGTGGGTCCTCGCCGCGCTCGCCGCCGCCACCGCCGCATTCCCGCTGCTCGTCCACCGCTCCGAATCCGCCAAGGCCCGCAAGGAGACCGAGCAGCGCGACGACCGCCTCGCCGACCTCCGCTCCGCGCTCATCAAGGCCCGCAGCGACGCCGCCGACCTCGACCGGGAGCGCGCCGAGCGACACCGGGCCGACCGCGCGGCCCTCGACCGCCTCCGGGCCGCCCTGCCGCCCGCCCGATGACCGGCCGCGCGCCCATGCGGAGGCCCGCAGTCGGATACGAGGGACCATGCGGCATCCTGTAATGCACGAGTGTTCCTACGATTGGGCCAGTGGATGACGCCAACCCCCCGTCGCGTCCGGCAGACACTGTCGTGGACCGCGACCGCCGCAGTCTGGTGCTCCGTGCTGGCCGCGGCGATCGTGGTCGGCGTACACTCCTCGCTCCGGACCATCGACCCCGGCACCGCCGCCGCACTCGGCTCCATCGGCGCCGCCTGCGCCGGATCGCTCATGTGGCGCGCCGCCGGGCGCATCGCCTCGGGACGCCGCACCACCTACCAGCTCATGGCCGCCGGCATCCAGACCACCGCCGCGACGTTCGCCGCCGCCTGCTGGCTCCCCGACCCGGCCGCCGACGCCGTGGCCGGGACCGGCTTCACCGCCTCGGTCATCCTCTGGGCCCTCGCGCTCCTGCGCCTGCCCGACAGCGGCTGGGCGCCCCAGGCCGTCCAGCGGCGCCTCGTCGACGGCGCCTTCGTCGGCCTGTGCGTCCTCTTCTTCGCCTGGACCCTCTTCGCCCGCCCCCTGTTCGCGCAGATGCGCGGCCCCCTCGGCGACGGCGACCTCGCGATCATCATCCCGGGCATGATGGGCGTCGTCATGCTCGGCGTCGGCTTCACCACCACGTTCCGCATCCAGCGCTGGCGCCGCCGCCACGCCTTCGCGTACATCGCCGTCTTCGCCGTCCACTTCACCGGCCTCTCCACCTTCGTCGCCTGGCAGTGGCAGCGCCCCGAAGAACGCGTCCTGTGGTGGTCGGTCGCCTGGGTCGCCACCTGCGCGGCCCTCCTCGGCGTCACCTACCTCGCCCGCAGCCAGAAGCCCGCCCCCGTCGACAAGCCGAACTACCCCGGCGTCCACTACGCCGTCATGGTCGGCGCCGCCGCCCTCGGGGCCGCGGCCGTCCTCATCAACGGCGCCGGCACCGGCCCGCTCCCGCTCGACGCCACCCTCCTCGGCCTCGCCGCCGTCGGCGCCCTCGGCGCGCGGCTCATCCTCACCTACTTCGACGTCCGGCGCGTCACCGGCGAGGCGGCCGCCCGGCAGCGCCGCCTCTCCGCGATCGTCGGCGTCGCCTCCGACACCGTGCTCGTCCTCGACCCCGACCTCACCGTCACCTGGCACCCCGAGGACTCCGCGTGGCGGCCCGCCACGGACAACGGCACCTGCGTCGGCGCGTCCTTCCTCGACCTCGTCCACGTCGACGACCGCCGCGGCGCCGAAGAGGACCTCCGCACCCTCCTCGACGGCCTCAGCCACACCGGCCAGGTGTCCCTGAACATCCGCGTCCGCGACTCGGCCCGCCGCTGGCGGCACACCGAGACCGTCGTGACCGACCTCCGCGGCCGCCCCCAGGTCCGCGGCCTCGTCGCCCGCGTCGAGGACGTCGGCGCCCGCAGGAGCCTCGAGACCGAGCTCGCCCGCATGGCCTACTCCGACCCGCTCACCGGCCTCGCCAACCGCCGCGCCCTCCTCCAGAGCCTCGAGGACGGCGTCGCCGCCGAAGAGCACCAGACCGCGCTCCTCCTGCTCGACCTCGACGGCTTCAAGAACGTCAACGACACCCGCGGCCACGACTTCGGCGACGAACTCCTCGTCGAGGTCTCCCGGCGCATCAAGGAACTCCTGCGCCCCACCGACGTCGGCGCCCGCCTCGGCGGCGACGAGTTCGCGATCCTGCTGCGCGCGAGCTGGTCCGAGGCCGTCGCCACCGCCAAGGCCCTCGTCGCCCGCCTCGGCGAACCGTACGAGTTCCACGACGAGTCCACCGTCTTCGTCACCGGCTCCGTCGGCATCGCCACCGCCGCGGAGGGACTCGAGGACCCCGAACTCCTCCTGCGCAACGCCGACCTGGCGCTGCGCGCCGCCAAGCAGGCCGGCAAGAACCGGTACGCCACCTACGACGCCGAGTTCGACCGCCGCGTCCGCCGCAAGAACGAGCTCAGCCAGGAGCTCCGCGGCGCCATCGCCCGCGACGAACTCCGCCTCGTCTACCAGCCGGTCTTCTCCATCTCCGACCGCACCATCGTCGGCGCCGAAGCCCTCCTGCGCTGGAACCACCCCCGGCTCGGCCAGGTCAGCCCCGGCGAGTTCATCCCCGCCGCTACCGAGTCCGGCCTCACCCAGGACCTCGCCGTCTGGACCGTCAACCGCGCCGCCGAGCAGCTCGCCGCCTGGCAGAACGGCGGCATCAAAGCCTGGATCTCCGTGAACGTCTCCGTCAAGGAGCTCCACACCCACCTGTTCGCTACCGAGGTCAACACCGCGCTCATCGCCGCCGGCGTCCCCGCCAAGCGCCTCGTCCTCGAGGTCACCGAGCACGACTTCTCGCACCAGATGAACACCCTCATCGCCCAGCTCGGCGCCCTGCGCGGCGCCGGCGTCCGGATCGCCCTGGACGACTTCGGATCCGGCTACTCCTCGCTCGGCCAGCTCGACCGGCTCCCCGTCGACATCCTCAAGATCGACCGCGACCTCATCGCCAAGGACGACGGCGGCGTCGGCCCCCTCGCCGCCGTCGCCGTCACCCTCGGCCGCCTCCTCGGCATGGAGGTCATCGCCGAAGGCGTCGAGACCGACCTCCAGCTCAACGCCATGATCGCGGCCCAGGCACCGCTCGTGCAGGGCTACCTCCTCGCCAAGCCCATGGACCCCGACGACCTCACACGCTGGCTCACCGAGGAGCCGAAGGCCCTCGCCGCCGAGCCGTACGCCGACATCGACGACGCGCTCGCCGACCCCGCCCACTCGGGCGACGCGGCGTCCGGCGCCGGTGCCGGGCCCGGCGACACGCCGAATGACGTCCCGGGATCTGAGAAAAGTTGACTCACGGGCCGGAATCGTGAATCATGGGGTACGTGCCGAAGCAGAACTACGACTCCAACGCGACCGAGGCCCTCGCCGCCCGGCCGCTCGTCGTAGTACTTATCTAGCGCACCGTCGTTCTCCGACGGTGCGCTCGCCCCGTGCGTCCTAGCACGCGGGCGATTTTTTCTGCCCGGGGAACGACGCAGCATGTCGAACCAGCCACATCTCCCTATTGGACGAAGGACATGAGCACACCAGTGAAGGCACCCAAGCCAGGCCCGCAGGCCGCGACGGCAGGGCCGCAGGCTGCCAAAGCTCAGCCCGCGAGGCCGAAGGCACCCAGGCCCGCACCCCCGCTCGGCGCTCCCGCCGCCGCGCCCGTCCTCACCGGGGCGCAGGCCGTCGTCCGCGCCCTCGAGGAGCTCGAGGTCGAAGCCGTCTTCGGCATTCCCGGCGGCGCGATCCTCCCGGCCTACGACCCGCTCCTGGACTCCCAGAAGGTGCGCCACGTCCTCGTCCGCCACGAGCAGGGCGCGGGCCACGCCGCCCAGGGCTACGCCCTCGCCACCGGCAGGGTCGGCGTCTGCATGGCGACCTCCGGCCCCGGCGCGACCAACCTGGTGACCCCGCTCGCCGACGCCCACATGGACTCGGTCCCGATCGTGGCCATCACCGGCCAGGTCGCCTCGACCGCGATCGGCACGGACGCCTTCCAGGAGGCCGACATCTGCGGCATCACGATGCCGATCACCAAGCACTCCTATCTGGTCACCGAGGTCGAGGACATCCCGCGCGTGCTCGCCGAGGCGTTCTACGTGGCCTCCTCCGGCCGGCCCGGCCCCGTCCTGGTCGACATCCCCAAGGACATCCTGAACGCCAAGGGCGCCTTCGTGTGGCCGCCCAAAATGGACCTCCCGGGCTACCGGCCCACGACGCAGCCGCACGGCAAGCAGATCCGCGAGGCCGCCGCGCTCCTCGCCGAGGCCCGGCGCCCCGTCCTCTACGTCGGCGGCGGCGTCGTCAAGTCCGGCGCGCACGCCGAGCTGCGCGCGCTCGCCGAACTGACCGGCGCGCCCGTCATCACCACCCTGATGGCCCGCGGCGCCTTCCCCGACACGCACCCGCAGCACCTGGGCATGCCCGGCATGCACGGCACGGTGCCGGCGGTGCACGCGCTCCAGAAGTCCGACCTGATCGTGGCCCTGGGCGCCCGCTTCGACGACCGCGTCACCGGCAAGCTCGACTCCTTCGCCCCCGAGGCGAAGATCGTCCACGTCGACATCGACCCGGCCGAGATCGGCAAGAACCGCGAGGTCGACGTCCCGATCGTGGGCGACTGCAAGGCCGCGATCGCCGCCATGACCGACGCGTACGCCGACCCCGGCCGCGAGCGCCTGAAGACCTGGTGGGAGACCCTCGACGACCTGCGGGCCCGCTACCCGCTCGGCTACACCGACATCGACGACGGCCTGCTGACCCCGCAGTGGGTCATCCAGCGCCTCGGCGAACTGGCGCCCGACGGCACCATCTGGACCGCCGGCGTGGGCCAGCACCAGATGTGGGCCTCGCAGTTCATCACCTACGAGCAGCCGGGCACGTTCCTGAACTCGGGCGGCCTGGGCACCATGGGCTTCGCCGTCCCGGCCGCCATGGGCGCCAAGCTCGGGCAGATGGACCGCACCGTGTGGGCCGTCGACGGCGACGGGTGCTTCCAGATGACCAACCAGGAGCTGGCCACCTGCGCCATCGAGGGCATCCCGATCAAGGTCGCCGTCATCAACAACGGCAACCTCGGCATGGTCCGCCAGTGGCAGACCCTGTTCTACGACAAGCGGTACTCGCAGACGAACCTCTCGACGCACCACTCCGAGGCGTCCCCGCGCGTCCCCGACTTCGTGAAGCTCGCCGAGGCCCTCGGCTGCGTGGGCCTGCGCGCCGAGACGCCCGAGGAGGTCGACGCGGTCATCGCGCAGGCCAACGCCATCGACGACCGTCCCGTCGTCGTCGACTTCACCGTCGGCCCCGACGCCATGGTGTGGCCGATGGTCCCGGCCGGGGTCTCCAACGACGAGATCCTGTACGCGCGCGACGTGCGCCCGAACTTCGACGACGAGGGAGAGATCTAGCCATGACGACGCACACGCTGTCGGTCCTCGTCGAGAACAAGCCGGGCGTCCTCGCCCGGGTCGCCGCCCTGTTCTCTCGGCGCGGCTTCAACATCGACTCCCTCGCCGTCGGCGAGACCGAGCACCCCGGCGTCAGCCGCATCACCATCGTGGTGGACGTCGAGGCGGGTTCGCTGGAGCAGGTCACCAAGCAGCTCAACAAGCTCATCCACGTGCTGAAGATCGTGGAACTCGAAGCGGGCTCCTCCGTGCAGCGCGAACTGCTGCTGGTGAAGGTCCGCGCCGACGCCGCCACCCGCGGCCAGGTGATCGCCGCCGCCGAGCTGTTCAAGGCCCGCTCGGTCGACGTCACACCCGACACGGTCACCTTCGAGGTCACCGGGAACCGCGACAAGATCGAGGCGTTCCTGGAAGTCCTGGAGCCGTTCGGGATCAAGGAGCTCGTCCAGTCGGGGACGGTCGCACTGGGGCGGGGGGCCAAGTCCATGGCCTCGCTGTCGCGCTACGTCTCACCGAATAGCCAGCAGTAAAAGGAAGAGAATCAACGCATGTCCGCTGAAGTGTTCTACGACGACGACGCCGATCTGGCCCTCATCCAGGGCAAGAAGGTCGCCGTCCTCGGCTACGGCTCGCAGGGCCACGCCCACTCGCTGAGCCTCCGGGACTCCGGGGTCGAGGTCGTCATCGGCCTCCAGGAAGGCTCGAAGTCGCGGCCGAAGGCCGAGGAGGCGGGCCTGAAGGTGCTCACTCCGGCCGAGGCCGCCAAGTGGGCCGACGTCATCATGATCCTGGTCCCCGACACCGTGCAGGCCAAGCTGTACGCCGAGGAGATCGCGCCGAACCTGTCCGCCGGGAACTCGCTGTTCTTCGGCCACGGCTTCAACATCCGCTACGACCTGATCCAGGCCCCCGCGGACGTCAACGTCGCCATGGTCGCCCCGAAGGGCCCGGGCCACATGGTCCGCCGCCAGTTCGTCGACGGCAAGGGCGTCCCCGCGCTCGTCGCGGTCGAGCAGGACCCGTCGGGCGACACCCAGGCCGTGGCGCTCTCCTACGCGAAGGCCATCGGCGGCACCCGCGCCGGCGTCCTGAAGACCACCTTCAAGGAGGAGACCGAGACCGACCTGTTCGGCGAGCAGGTCGTCCTCTGCGGCGGCACCGCCGAGCTCATCCGGGCCGGCTTCGAGACCCTGGTCGAGGCGGGCTACGCCCCCGAGGCCGCGTACTTCGAGTGCCTGCACGAGCTCAAGCTCATCGTGGACATGATCTACGAGGGCGGCCTCACCAACATGTGGTACTCCGTCTCCGACACCGCCGAGTACGGCGGCGTCTCGCGCGGCTCGCGGATCATCACCGACGAGACCCGCAAGGAGATGAAGCGCATCCTGGGCGAGATCCAGGACGGCACCTTCGCGAAGGAGTGGGTCGCGGAGTCCGAGAAGCGCGAGAACTTCAAGAAGCTGCAGGCGGTCCAGACCGACAACCAGCTCGAAGAGGTCGGCAAGAAGATGCGCGACCTCATGCCGTGGGTTCGGCACAAGTACGAAGCCGGCGCAGCCCAGCAGTAAGGCTCACCTGAGCTGAATGCGGAAACGCCTAGGCCCCGCCCTCTTGGGCGGGGCCTACAGCCGTCCGGCTCCGACGATTGGTCTGCGGGTCGCTGAGGGTATTGGTCACGGGGCGACCTTCGTTGATGATCACTTTGATCTTCTCCGGACCGAGATCATCCCAGGGATTCGAGCACGTCTCCTCAGGCTTGCGCCAGCTCACCACTGCCCAGCGCCGCCTATAGCTCTTGTTGGCCTTGGATGGCGGGGGTACAGGAACTGTCTTCAGCGTGTCCCCGGTGAGCGGCATTCCCTTGATGTCTGGTTGCTCATCCTGCATGAACACCAGGACTTGCAGGTCAAGGTCCTTGAGCGCCTGGTTTCGATCTTCATCTGAGGCAGTAGCCCACCAATCCGCGTATGTCTCGCCGGTTGGTTGCAGCTCCCACGAATCCCGACGTGCGGGGGTCGATTCGAGCGTCTTCTTACGGTCAGTAAACCGCTTGAGTCGCTGAAGGTAGCCTTCCCGATCCCCGTCATATAGCCCTAGATCGTACTCTTCCCTAAGGTATTCGATATTTCGGTTGACTCTCGATAGATCGTCCGCAACATCATTACCGGCAACGAACACCTTTTGAACGACGGGCTTGGGGCCAACCGCGTCAAGGAAGACGTCGGCAACAAGTTGGTTCAAGGATTTCGCGGTAATGTGCGGTCGGCCCAATCCGCACTCGTGCTGAGCGTGTTGATAGCCGGTACTGGTAACTCCGCGACGAGTTGACTTGTTCTTTACATAGGCGCGTTGGCATGAACCGCACTTCACCATCGAGCGAAGCATCAGCCGCTCGGTAGTGCTACCGGTGACCAAGTCCTTTTGACCTGCCATTGCTTTCAGCTTGTGGTACTCATGCTCGGTAATGATGGGATCGGTGTACTTGACGGGTTCACCTTCGGCATCGCGTGCGACCCTGTACTGTCCTCGCTTCTCGCCTTCGGGAGTATAGACCTTCCACCCCATAAGGGTTTCAGGGCGAAGCAACACGGCAATGCGGCTCGGGTTCAACCCGGTTGTCCGACCGATGTTGTTCAGCGATTTACCGTCAAGTCTCGGGTCGATCAAGCGTTCCCGCATGAACTCGACCCGTTCCGGCATGTTCTCCAGAAACCACCCGTTGTCCCGCCTGACCTTTGTTGTCCACCAGTAGCCCTTGCCTGAGCTGACACGCCCTTGGGACCGAAGATGCCTGGGGGTAGTGCGAACTCGGTCCGCGATCATCGATCGTTCCCACTCGGCATAGGCGGCAAGGATTGTTATGATCATCTTTCCGCCGGGGGTGGTGGTGTCGATGTTGATATCGGTGATGGCGATATCCTTCTTGCGGGAGTGCAGCCAGTCAACGAGCTGAAGGAACTCGCGGGTTTCACGGCCGAACCTGTCGATCTTCCAGCTGACCAGGATGTCGTATTCCTGGGCCTTCTCATCGGTCAGCCACTCGCCCAAGCCGTCACGCTCAAAGGGTGAGGTCGCTCCGTTCACGCCCTCATCGACTGCCCAGCCGACGATGTCGGCATCGTGGATGAGCGCCCAAGCGGTGATGATCTCCTTCTGCTTCTCGACAGAGGTGGACTCTTTGGTCTCGACTGAGAGGCGGAGGACACCGACCACACGGCGCTTGGATTCAGTAAACGTACGCATAACGCGAGAGTACGGCGTGAGTGGGTTTCGCTTATGTCTGGGTCCGAGTGCAAGATCACCGAAACTGTGGAACACCTGAAGGAAGGATGGCTTCGATGAAGGAATACACCGTTACTGCCACACGACTACACGGCATGTGGGAGCTCGACGTCCCAGGAGTCGGCGTCACGCAGTCGACCAGCGCCGGCGGCGCTGAGGATGCGGTCCGCGATTATCTTGACTGTCTCGGAGTCGCGGAGGCTGACTCCGCTCCCATCGCCATCGTCTGGCGCATTGCCCTGATACCGATGCTCGCATCATCGAGGCCAGAGAGGATGTGCAATCTTTGCCAGTGCTCGACCCTCGCGCGAGCGACGAGATCATCGGCAACGACGAGAACGGGCTGCCGACGTGACCGAAGCCGCCATTCCCGTCGCGGGCACTTGCGCGTCGCCGCTATCGGAATCGCCACTGCGGAGCTTGTGACGACGCTGCAGCCCATCACCACCGGTCCGGGCGTTCGCGCTGTTCCCACTGATCACAACAATTCGATTCCCGCGCTTTATCATCTCCAATACTGTTGCGACACTTCAGAAATGGCATGAATGAGTGTCCATGTGGGTCACTTGCCGCGTATATGCTCGTACCGCGCGATCCCCCTCACGCAGCAAGCACCCACTCTGAACAGGAGCACTTCAGTGGCCCCGACCGGCACCCCGCCACCGATTCGACACCTGCACACACTCGGACCGACCGGTACCAACCTCGAAGCGGCATCGCACGAATGGCTGCGCCGCAACGGCATCGACGGCACCGTCGAACTCCACGAGACCATCGAGGCGGCGCTGGAGGCCGTCCCGGCGGACGGCAGCCACGCGCTCACCGCCTGCGCGGTCTACCCCGCGCTCCACACCCTCGTCTTCGCGAACCTCCACCGCCTGCGCATGGTCGACAGCTTCATCATGCCCACCCACAACATGGTCCTGGCCTCCTCCGGGACCGCGGCGCCGCGGCGGGTCGCCTCGCACCCCGCCCCGGAGGGCCTGGTGCCCGCCGGAGTCGGGACCGTCACCGTCAACTCGAACTCCCGGGCCGCCATCGAATGCGCCGAAGGCCGCGTCGACGGGTGCGTGACCACCATCGTCGCCGCGGCCCGCCACGGGCTCAAGGTCCTGCGCGACTTCGGCCCCGTCCCCATGGCCTTCACCGTCCACCAGGTGGTGACCGCATGACCGAGACCTACGCGCTCGACGCGGACCTCGCCGCAGAAGCCGCCGCCGTCCAATCCGGCCTCGCCACCCTGGTCGACCGGTTCCGCGCCCGCCAAGCCGACGACGGCACCGTCCCCGAGCCCACCGCGGCCGACCGCGACCTCCTCGCCGCGATCCGCGACGAGGCCCGCCGCCACCACCTGCGCCGCGGCGAGACCGCCCAGGCCGAGGCGCTGGAAGCCGACGTCGCCGACTGGCTCGACGCCGGACTCGACACCGCACCGCACTTCGCGCGCTCGCGCGACGCCCTCCGCCCGCCCGAGGACGGCGCCACCGCCCTGTTCCTCGCCCCGCTCCAGAGCACCAACTCGGTCCCGCCCGTCGGCAAGCGGCTCGAATGCTTCCTGTTCCTGCGCAAGGAAGCCGACTCGGTCCTCGGCCTCCACGAGAGCCACCCGCACCCGAAGAACAACTGCCAGTGCGTCGTCGTCCTCGCCGGCAGCCGCGGCTTCACCGAAGGCAACTGCCTCGTGTTCTTCCCCGAGAACGTCGCCGCCCGCGACAAACTCGACGGGCAGGAGTACGCGATGTTCCTCTTCTCGAAGTTCCGCCGCATCCACGAGACCTACGCGCTCCCCTCGGCCGAGGCCGTCTTCACCCCCGACAGCCTGCCGCGCGCCTCGACCGGCCTCAAACCCGACGCCTGCTACGAGGCCCGCTCGATGTGGGGCTACCTCCACGACCGGGCCCACTACGACGGCGCCTGGCCGTTCGACCAGCACATCAAGCTGAAGATGAACTGGTTCGTCGGCGTCCTCGAAGAGATCAAAGTGGACGCCAAGACGGTGCTCGCCTGCGCGGACGACGGACTCCCGCACGCCGACGAGGTGATCGACATGATCCTCCTCGAGCGGATCACCCGCTACCCGCTCGCCGAGGACGCCACCCGCAACTTCGACTCGGGCACCGGCGTCTTCCTCTTCAGCTGGCTGCGCCGCCGCGGCGCGCTGACCGACGCCGAAGGCGGCCTCCTGCGCCTCGACCGGGACGCCGCCGTCGACGCGCTCCGCGACTACGTCGACGCCGTCGGCGCCCTCGAAGACCGCGTCGCCGACGAGGACGACTACCGGTCCCAGGCCAAGGCCCTGGTGCGCGAGTACCTCCCGCCCGGTGAGGCGAAGCAGCGGTACTCCTTCACCGAGGACCAGCGCATTCTCCTGCGCGCCAAGCGCACCCTCGCACAGCGCCCGCCGCTGCGGTACGGCCCGGCCGAATGGTGACCCGGCTCCTGGGGCGGACGGCCGTGCTGTCCGCCCTCATGGTGGTGCTGCTCGCCGCGGGATGGCTCCTCTCGGGCCACCTCGTGGCGGGCGTCCACCCGCTCGCCGTCGCGGCCGGCCGCACCGCCGCGAGCTTCGCGGTGCTGGCAGCCCTGGCCGCCGCCGTCCCCTCGCTCAGGGCCGGGGCCCGCACCGCCGCGGCCCGGCCCTGGGCCGTCGCCTATCTCGCGCTCCTCGGCTTCGTCCTGTACTACACCGGGACGCTGCTCGGCGTCGACCGCATCGGCGCCTCCCGGGTCGGCCTCATCGTCTCGCTCCTGCCGTGCATCACCTTCGCCATCGGCATCACCGCCTTCGGCGAGAAGGCCACCGCACGGAAGACCACCGGGACGCTCCTGGCCGCCGCCGCGGCGATCGCCTACGCCGCCACGGGCACCGGCGGCACCGGCCTGGACGGCGCCGTCCTCGCCGGAGCCGCGCTGGCCTTCGGCGGGACCGTCGCGTACGCCCTCTACGGGTACGTCTACCGCGCCCGCCTCGGCGACCTCGCCCCGCCCGCGGCCCTGCCCGCGGTCACGGGCGCGGCCGCCCTCGCGCTCGGCGCGCTCGCGGCCGCCGCGGTCCCGCTGCGGGAGATCGCGTTCGAGGACTGGGTCGGGATCGCCCTCCTCGGCGCGGCCCTCACCGCCCCGGTCTTCGTCCTCGCGCATGAGCTGATCCTGCGCCGGGGCCCGCTCTACACCTCCGCGGTGGCGCTCCTGGTGCCCTTCCTCGTCCGCCTGGGGGAGTGGGGCCTCGGCTGGGCGGGACCTCCCGGCCCGGTCGCCCTCGCGCTCCTGACCGCATGCGCCGCCGGCGTCTGGCTCACCGTCCGCGAACCGTCCCGGACCACCTCCGGTCGCCGGTCCGCCACCGTCGCAACCGAAGAGAGCACGCCATGAACCGACCCGCCATCGTCCTCGTCCACCAGCGCGTCTCCCTGCCGTGGATCTTCGACGCCGCCGACCGCGCCGGGATCGGCGTCGTCCTCGTGCCCCGGCCCGACGAGGCGCTTCCCGGCGAACTCCCCGGCGCCGTGACCGAAGTGCTCCGGCTCGACCTGTCCGACCCGGCGGCGGCCCTCGAACGGCTCCGGAGCCGCCACCGCGAGCGGCCCTTCGACGGGATCGCCACCCTCTACGACCCGGCGGTCCCGTTCGTCGCCGAGGCCGCCGAAGCGCTCGGCCTGCCCGGCATCGGCGCGAGCGCCGCGCGTGCGGCCCAGGACAAGCGGCTCATGCGCGAGCGCTTCGCCGCGGCCGGGATGAACGTCCCGCGCTTCGCGCGGCTCGACGGCCCGGACGCCGCACCCGATCCCACCGCACCCGATCTCACCGAACTCCGGTTCCCCGTCGTCGTCAAGCCCGCGCACGGCTTCTCCAGCATCGGCGTCGTCCGCGTCGACGCCCCCGAGGACCTGCCCGCCGCGGTCGAAGCGGTCAGGGCGGTCTGCCGCGCGAAGATCCCCGGCGCGGTCGACCTCGTCGTGGAGGAATACCTCGACGGCCCCGAGTACGCCGTCGAGTCCCTCGCCTACCGCGGCCGCGTCGAAGTGCTCACCATCGGCTACAAGGGACAGCCCAAGGGTCCCTACTTCGAGGAGACCGTCTACCGCGCCCCGGCCCCGCTGCCGAGCGGCGCCGCCGCCGCGATCGAACGCGAGGTCGCCGCCGCGCACGCCGCGCTCGGCATCGCCGAAGGCCCCGCCCACACCGAGCTGCGCCTCCAAGGAGACCGGCCCTACCTGCTGGAGCTGGGCGCCCGTGTCGGCGGCTCCGGCGTCTCCCACTGCATCGCCTACGGTGCGACCGGAGCGGACCTCGCCGCCGACGCCCTGCGCATCGCCGTCGGACGCGAACCCGAGGCGCCCGAGTGCCGCAAGCCGGCGGCCGGGGCCGCCGCCAACTACATCGTCCCGTGCGGCGGAGCGGGCCGCATCCGCGCCGTCCGGGGCCTCGAGCGGGTCCGGGCCCTGCCCGAGACCGACCACGTCGTCCAGATGCTCCACCCGGGCGACGTCGTCAAGCCCTACCCGGACTTCAGCGGCTACCCCGCGTTCGTGATCTCCACCCACCCGGACACGGCGGCGGCCGAACGCTACCACCGGCTGCTCGACGACCTGATCAGCGTGGAATACGAGGTCGAAGACGAAGCCGAATACAAGGTCGAATACGGAGCCGAAGACGAAGCCGAGCACGAACCGGAGGCGACCTCGTGAACCCCGCCGAGGCCCGCCCCTTCCACGACCGGGACGGCGTGATCTGGCTCGACGGCGTATTCGTACCCTGGCGGGACGCCGGGCTCCACGTGCTCTCCCACGGCCTCCACTACGGCGGGGCCGTCTTCGAAGGCGTCCGCGTCTACGGCGGCCGCCCGTTCAAGGCCGGCGAGCACCTGCGCCGCCTCGCCGCCTCGGCAGCCGAACTCGGCTACGAACTCGCCTGGACCACAAGCGAACTCGAACGCGCCGTCACTGAACTCATCGAACGGCAGGGGATCACCGACGGCTACGTCCGGCCCGTCGCCTGGCGCGGCAGCGAGCGCATCGCGGTCGGCGGGGCCGGCCTGTCCGCGCACACCGCCGTCGCCGCCTGGGAATGGCCGCACGTGTTCGACCCCGCGAAGACCGGGATCAGCCTCGCCACCTCGCGCTGGCGTCGCCCGCACCCGGACACGGCGCCGGTGCGCGCCAAGGCGTCGGCGCTGTACTGCACCGGCACGCTCGCCCGCGACGAGGCCGAGGCCGCCGGGTGCGACGACGCGCTGCTGCTGGACTGGCGCGGCGATCTCGCGGAGGCCACCGGCGCGAACCTGTTCCTGGTGATCGGCGGCGAGCTCCACACGCCCGTGCCCGAGTGCTTCCTCGACGGGATCACCCGCCGCACGGTGATCGGCATCGCCGCCGGACTCGGCATCCCGGTGCGGGAGCGGCGCATCGCGCCGTCCGAACTCGCCGACGCCGAAGAGGTCTTCCTGACCGGCACCGCGTACGAGATCCAACCGGTCGCCGCGATCGACGGCCGGGTCTTCGGCGTCGGGGAGGTGTCCGCGAGCATCGCGAAGTCCTACGCCGACCTGGTGCGCGGCCGCGCCGGCGCCGCCGGTTGAGCGCGCCCCGCCCGCACGGCGAAGGCCGGGAACCGTGAAGCGGCTCCCGGCCTCCGCCGTCAGTGCTGCTGGTACTGGGCGGCGTAGACCTGGCGGGCGGCCGGGGTGAGGGCCGGGCCGACCTGGTTGATGAGGTTGGCGAGTTCGTGTCCGACCTGACCGATGTCGCAGTTCAGCCCGGCCAGTGCCAGGATGCTCGCGCCGCTCGACACCGACATGGAGAACATGAAGCCGCCGTTCATCTCGGTCAGGTTGCTGATCACCGGATCGGCCTGGAGGGAGCGGGCCGCACCGGCGAGGAGGCTCGTCAGACCGGAGGCGATCGCGGACAGGCGCTCGGCCTCGTCCCGCGGCAGCGAGTTGTTGGAGGCGATGAGCAGGCCGTCCGCCGCCACGGCGATCACGTGCGTCACGTGCGGCACCCGGCCGACGAAGTCGTTGAGAAGGAAGTCCAGTTGCGCGCTAGTGGTCATGGTCGATCTCCGGGTCATTTCTCATTGTCGGGTCCAGCGGTCCTGCTGCTCGAAAGGCCGCGGGCGTACGCCGAGTACGTCGCGCCGATGCTCCGGGGATTGCGTTCGATGACCATGCCGTCCTGTCCCGGACTGGGCGCGACCGCGCCGGGGACCAGATTGGACATCGGGTCCCGGCGCGGCAGGCCGTTCGGGCCGAGGGACGGCGCCGGTTTCGGTCGGGGCAGCGCCTGTCCGGCCCGCAGGGACGGGTCCGCGTGCACCACGGTCACGTCGAACTTGATCTCCGGGAGCTCGGAGAGCACGGCCGTCGACGAAGAGGAGAGTACCGGGAGCGGGCGCGTGTCGTCCACAGCGGAGACGCGGGGACTCGGTCCGGCCGGGAGCGCCCTCGGTTCGGGTGCAACGTGTTTCGCGGGCTGCCGCTGCTGCGGCACGGGGCCGCCGGCGGCGCCCTGCAGCTCGGGCTTGTCGGCCCGGGCGAACAGCGGGGCGTCCTGGCGCGGGCGCGGCAGCGGGACGGTCCGGGCCCCGGCGGCACCGCCGGGGAGCGTCGGCGGCCGCTGGCTGCGCGGGGGCGGCGTGAACGAGAGCAGCGTCCCGGGCACGGCGACCTCGGCGACCACGCCGCCGCCGATCGACGGCCGCAGCTCGACCTCGATGCCGTGCCGCCCCGAGAGGAACCCGACCACGGTGAGCCCCATGGCCTGCATGGCCTCCAGGTCCACGGGGGTGTCGCGGCGGAGGCGGTCGTTGAACCGCTCCATCCGGTCGGGTTCGATGCCGATGCCGTGGTCGCGGACCTGGATGATGACCTTCCCGGTCAGGACCCTGGCGGTGATCTCGGCGGCCGACTCGGAGTAGCGGGTCGCGTTGTCCATCAGCTCGGCGAGGAGCTGGACGACGTCGTCGACGTAGTCGGCCTTGACCCACGCGCCCTCGTCGGCGGACGCCTCGATGCGGGTGTAGTACTCGATGCGGCTCTGGGCCGCGATGAGCACGTCGTTCAGCGACGCGTCCGTGGTGCGGACCTTGGCCGCCGAGGAGCCGCCGAGCACCAGGAGCGAGTCGTTCGCGCGCCCGATGAGCGAGGCCAGGTGGTCGAGGCGGAACAGCCGCTGCAGGCGCTCGGGGTCCTGCTCGTTCTGCTCGGCGGCGTCGAGCTCGGCGGTGAGCCGGCCGGTGAGCGAGTGGCCGCGGCGGGCGAGCCGGACGAAGATCGCGCCGACGTGGTACCGGAGCAGCGCCTGCTGCGCGGAGACCCGGATCGCCTCGCGGTGGACGATGTTGAACGCCTCGCCGACCTCGCTGAGCTCGTCGTCGCCGCGGACCTGCATCGGCGGGGTGGTGCGCGCGGCGTACTCGAACGGGCTCAGCCCGCCCAGGCCCTGCTGCTGGTCGACGCGTTTGACGGCCTGCGGGAGGTCGACCATCGCGATCTGCCGGGCCGAGCCCGACAGGTCGCGCAGGCCGCGGGTGACCGAGCGGCCGATGGTGAAGGCGATGAGGAACGCGATCGCGAGCGCGACGACGGCGATGGCGGACTCGGCGACGAGGCGGCGGATGGCGGCGGTGCTGACGGCGCCCGCCTCCGCCTCGGCCTCGTCGAGCGCGTCGGTGATGAGGTCGGACGTCGCGCTGTGCCGGGCGTCGTACGCTGCCATGAGCGCGTTGTGCTCGACGTCCTGCTCCTCATCGGACCGCGAACCGGCGATGGTGCTCTCGAACGCGTTCGCCTCGCGGGCGTCGGACGAGCCGATGCCGCCCACCTCGAACACGGCCGCGCCGGGATCGGTCTGGGCGACGATGCGCCGGTACTCGTTCAGCGACTCCTCGCGGGCGGCGGTGAGCCGCATGAAGGTCCGGTGCTTGCCGGCCAGCGGCCGGCCGTCCTCGAGGGACAGCGTGAGCAGGCGGAGCTGCTCGGAGTACTCGTCGATGGTCGACAGGAGGCTCGCGGTGCGCACCATCCTGGTGAGCTCCGCGGTCCCGGCGAGGTCGACGGCGTGGTCGAGCACGGCCGACAGGCGCGCGACCATCGAGTTGTACACGGTGAGGTGGACGGCTTCGACGGTGCCTTCGAAGACGGCGCTGCGGGCGGTCTCGAGCCGCTCGAGCGGGGCGTCGGCGCGTGCGAGCAGCGACTCGGACTCGGCGTCGAGGTCGAGGTTCTCGCGGGTCGCGGCGAGCCGCTCGAGGGCGTCGCCGGTGGCCTCCTCGTGGTTGGCGAACGAGGTCGCGATCGACTCGGTGTCGGTGATGCCGGTCTGCTCCTGGTACACGAGCCGCGCGGCGTCCTCGCGCTCGGCCTGGATCGCGGCGATGACGGCGTTGACGTCGTGCGCGAGTTCGACCGCGTCGGCGGTGGCGCCGATGTCGCGGGCCTCGTCGGCGGACTCGACGAGCCGGAGCGCGACCATTCCGGCCAGTGTGAGCGCCGGGACGAGCAGCATGATCGTCAGCTTGGTCCGGATCCTCATGCGGGACCAGGGCCCGCCGCGAGGCTGCCGCTTTGCCTGCGGCTGCGCCGGCGACGGTGGGGACTCGGCTAGCTCATCGTTCATCTCAGGGGTTCCTTCGGCGGGCGCCGGCGCTATTCGACGCCCAGATAGGCTTTCACGACTCGGGGGTCTTGCAGGAGTTCGGAGGCGGGGCCGCTGTGCGCGATCTCCCCGGTCTCCAGGACGTGGCCGGTGTCGGCCGCGCGCAGCGCCCGGCGGGCGTTCTGCTCGACCAGCACGACGGTCACGCCCGAGGCGCGGATCTTCTCGATGACCGCGAACACTTCGTCGACCATCTTGGGGGCCAGCCCCATCGAGGGCTCGTCCAGCAGGACGACCCGCGGCCTGGCGATCATCGCGCGGGCGATCGCCAGCATCTGCTGCTCGCCGCCGGACAGCGAGCCGGCGGGCAGGGCCCGCCGCTCGGCCAGGACGGGGAACAGGTCGTACATCTCCGATTCGGGGGCCGCCTGGCGGCGGCGCCGGTGCGCGCCGAGGAGGAGGTTCTCGGCGACGGTGAGGGTCCCGAGGATCTGGCGGCCTTCGGGGACGAGCACGAGCCCGGCGGCGATGCGGCGGTGCGCGGGGCGCCGGGTGATGTCCTCGCCGCCGAACCGGATCCGGCCCGACGCGGGGCGCTGGAGCCCCGAGACGGCGGCGAGCACGGAGCTCTTGCCGGCGCCGTTGGCGCCGACGAGGGCCACGAGGCCGCCTTCAGGGACGGTGAAGGACACGTCGCGGACGGCCTGCACGCGCCCGTAGGCGACCCGGAGCGACTCGACTTCGAGGATCGGCTCAGACATGTTCGGACTCCTCGCGCTCGTCGGCCTCGGTGCCCAGGTACGCCTCGACGACCCGGGGGTCGGCGGCGACCTCGCGGGGCTCGCCTTCGGCGATGACCTCGCCGAAGTCGAGGACCACGAGGCGGGTGCAGGCTTCGAGGACCATCTTCACGTTGTGCTCGATGAACAGGACGGTGACGCCGTCGTCGGCGAGGCCGCGGATGAGCGAGGCGAGTTCGGCCGCCTCGACGTGGTTCATGCCGGCGGCGGGTTCGTCGAGGATGAGCAGGGTCGGGTGGGCGGCGAGCGCGCGGGCGATCTCGAGCCGCCGCCGGTCGCCGTAGGACAGGGCCCCGGGGCGGATCCCGGCGCGGTCGGCGAGGCCGACGCGTTCGAGCTGGGCCCAGGCGAGGGCGAGCGCGCGGCGCTCGTCGCGGCGGGCCGACGGCAGCCACAGGAGCCGGCGCAGGTAGGTGGGCCGGCTGACGACGTGGGTGCCGACGAGGACGTTGTCGAGGACGGTGAGCCGCTCGAACAGCTTGGAGTGCTGGAAGGTCCGGCTGACGCCCGCCTGCGCGAAGCGGTGGGGGCGGGAGCCGAGCGGGACGCCGAGGATCTCGCCGTCGCCGGCGGTGGGCGGTTCGAGGCCGCTGAGCATGTTGACGAGGGTGGTCTTGCCGGCGCCGTTGGGGCCGATGACGCCGAGGACTTCGCCGGAGCGGATCTCGAGGTCGACGCCGCGGACGGCGTGGACGGCGCCGTAGCTCTTGGCGAGGCCGCGGACGGCGGCGATCGGGGTGCCGCGGTCGGGCAGGGGGTCGAGGGCGTCGAGGGGGGCGTAGTCGGGTCCGGGCCGGACGGGCGCCGGGCGCAGCCGGCTGAACAGCGTGGACAGGCCGCCGGGCAGGAACAGGACGACGGCGAGGAGGAGCACGCCGGTGACGAGCGGGTGGATCCAGCCGGCTTCGAGGCCGAGGGCGGTCTGGATCTCGGGCACGGAGGTGAGGAACCCGGCGCCGAGGATCGGGCCGAAGAACACGAGGTAGCCGCCGAGGACGGCGGTGACGAGGCCGTTCACGGTGAGGGCGAAGTCGAACGTGGCGGGGGTGATGCGGCCGAAGAAGTAGGCGAACATGACCCCGTAGACGCCGGCGATGGCGCCGGAGGCGATGAACGAGGACATGCGGGTGCGCACGACGTCGACGCCCATGGAGCCGGCGGCGAGCTCGTCCTCGCGGACGGCGGCGAACGCGCGGCCCGAGCGCGAGGGCCCGAGGCGCCAGAACAGGTAGGCGAGGACCGCGACGATGATCCACGCGAAGTCGAAGGTCACCCACTTCTCGACGCGCAGGCCCAGGGCGCCGTTGGTCCATTCGGCGTTGTTGATGACGACGCGGACCATCTCGCCGAAGGCGATGGTGGCGATGGCGAGGAAGACGCCGCGCAGGCGCAGGACCGGGATGCCGACGACGAAGGCGGCGGCGGCGCCGACCGCGGCGCCGACGGGCAGTCCGACGATGACCGGCGAGATCGACCCGGCGATGGGCTCGGTCGGGACGACGAGGGTGGAGACGTACGCCCCGAGGGACGCGAAGCCGGCCTGGCCGAGGCTGAGCTGCCCGGCCATGAGGACGACGTGGAAGGAGTAGGCGAGGATCGCGCCGAGCGCGATGGTGGTGATGAGGGTGTCGTATCCGGCGAGCATCAGACCTCCCTGACCTTGACGTGGCCGAAGAGGCCGCGCGGGCGCACGACGAGGACCGCGAAGAGCAGCGCGAAGGCGACCATGCTCTTCCAGGTGGAGTCGAACAGGTGGATCGTCAGGGCCTCGGCGATGCCGAGGACCACCCCGGCGGCCATGGCGCCCCACAGTGAGCCGAGGCCGCCGAGGATGATCACTGCGAATCCGACCAGTTCGATCGAGGCGCCGAGGTCGCGCCCGGCCTGGCCGAGGTTGAGGGCCAGGAGTGCGCCGGCGACGGTGCCGAGCGCCGACGAGAGCGCGTACGTCCCGGCGGTCACCCTCCCCACGTTGACCCCCAGGACCTTCGCGGCCGTCGGGTTCTCGGCCACGGCCCGCATGGACCGCCCCAGCGGTGTCGCCGAGACGAGCCAGGCGAGTCCGAGCATGAGCACCAGGGCCAGGCCCAGGGTCACGAGCTGCGTCAGCGTGACGCGGACCCCGGCGATCTCGAACAGCCGGTTCGGGAAGTAGTCCATGTCGAAGCTCTGCGGCTCGGTGCCGTAGCGCGCCTGGAGGAGCGCGATGACGACGCCGCCGAGCGCGATGGACGAGATGAGCCCGGCGAAGTGCTCGTCGTCCCGCCCGCGGAGCGGGCGGAACGCGATGCGCTCCACGAGGACCCCGGCGATCGCCCCGAACAGGGCCACGACCGGGAACAGGATCCACACCGGGATCGCGGTCCGCGCCGCGACCTCGATGCCGATGAAGGCGCCGGCCGTGAACACCGCCGGGTGGGCGAGGTTCAGGTGCCGGAGCACGCCGAACACGAGCGTGAAGCCGATTGCGAAGAGGGCGTAGATCGAACCTGCGAACACGCCGTTCGCCAACTGTTGCAGCATGTCTGGATTTCCTGTACGGAGGTGGTGGGCGTCCGCCGGGGTTCCGGTGGAGGGTTAGAGCAGCGTGAAGGCGCCGTCGCGGATGATCTGGACGACCGGCTCCTGGTGGACCTCGCCGTTCTCGTCGAGCGAGATCGGGCCGAGGATGGAATCGTATTCCAGGATCTGGCCGAGGTTGTCCTTGATGGCCTCGCGGTTGGCGTCGCAGTCGGCGCGGATGGCCTGGTCGATCAGGTACGCGGCGGTGTACGCCTGGGCGGCGAACTGGTCGGGCGCGCGGCCGTACTTCTCGGTGTAGGTCGCGATGAACTCGGCGTTGCCGGTGGTCTCGGACGCCGCGCTCCAGGCGCCGCCGACGATGAGGCCCTCGGCGGCGTCTTCGAGCGCGCCGACCAGGACGGGGGAGTTGAAGGCGTTGCCGCCGACGATCGGGGCGTCGATGCCGAGTTCGCGGGCCTGCTTGACGAGCGGGACGGTGGCGCCGGGCAGGGCGGAGAGGATGACGGCGTCGGGCTCGGCCTCGAGGACGGCGGTGAGCTGCGCCGAGAAGTCGGTGTCGGCGGTCTCGAAGGTCTCTTCGGCGACGACTTCGATGCCCTCGTCGGCGAGGACGTCGGAGATGGTGTTGAAGGCCGAGGCGGTGAACTCGTCGGCGCTGTCGTAGAGGACGGCGACCTTGGTGAGGTTCAGGGCCTCCTTGGCGGCGGGGATGCTGGCGGCGAGGGCGACCTCTTCGGGCAGCGAGGCGCGGAAGATGTAGTCGCCGATCTCAGGGATGCCCTCGGCGGTCGTGGAGACGCCGAGCGCGGGCACGCCGGCGCTCTGGGCGTCGGTGTAGGTCGTGAACGCCATGTTGGAGAGGGTCGGGCCGACGATGGCGCTGACCTTGTCGCGGTCGATGAGCTTCTCGAAGGCGGCGACGGAGCCGTCGACGCTGGTGGCGTCGTCCTCGAGGATCACCTCGTACTGGATGCCGCCGGCGGCGTTGAGCTCCTCGAAGCCCAGTTCGAGGCCTTCTTGCTGGTAGAGGCCGGCGAACGCGGCGGCTTCGGTGAGGCTGAAGACGGCGCCGATCTTGACGGTCTCGTCGATGGTGCAGTCCGCGCCGGTGCCCGTACCTGAGAGGGCGCTGTCGGCGGAGGCGTTGTCGGCGTCTTGTGAGACGCAGGCACCGGTCGCGAGCAGGGCGGCAGCGGCCAAGGCCGCGCCGGTGGTGGATTTGAGGCGCATGTTCTTCCTTGATCAGAAAGGATGGAGTAGAGAGGCTGTTGGGGTCTTTGGTGGGGAAGCCGCCCCCTCGTGGGGGAATGGGGCGACACGCAGGCCACCTTATAAGGACGGTCCGGGACGCACAAGACCGGACAAGAATAAGTTTTGTCGGCTAGCGGGCTTTACCGTGATCAATAAGGGCTAACATCTCGCATTCACTGAATGGATGTGCATGCTGTGCGGACGACTGTGCACAGTAGGCGCTCATACGATCACGCGCGGTGATCGGACGGTCGCGCTCCCGGCCCTGATCGTGTGACGGGCCTCGCGTCTATCCTGGGGAGGTGGCTGTGAACGGTGTGAAGACGTACCAGGTGAAGACGTACGGCTGTCAGATGAACGTGCACGACTCCGAGCGCATCGGGGGACTGCTCGAAGCGGCCGGGTACGTCCCGGTCGACGGCGCCGACGCGCCCGACCTGGTCGTGTTCAACACCTGCGCGGTGCGCGAGAACGCCGACAACAAGCTGTACGGCAACCTCAGCCACCTCGCCCCGGCCAAGCGCGAGAACCCCGACATGCAGATCGCCGTCGGCGGCTGCCTGGCGCAGAAGGACCGCGGCGAGATCGTCAAGCGCGCCCCCTGGGTCGACGCGGTCTTCGGCACCCACAACATCGGCTCGCTCCCGGCGCTGCTCGAGCGCGCCCGCCACAACCGCGCCGCCGAGGTCGAGATCCTCGAGTCCCTCGAGACCTTCCCCTCCACGCTGCCCACCAAGCGCGAGTCGACCTACTCCGGCTGGGTCTCGATCTCCGTGGGCTGCAACAACACCTGCACGTTCTGCATCGTGCCGTCCCTGCGCGGCAAGGAGAAGGACCGCCGCCCCGGCGAGATCCTCGCCGAGGTCCGCGCGCTCGTCGCCGAGGGCGTCTCCGAGGTGACCCTCCTGGGCCAGAACGTGAACACGTACGGCGTCGAGTTCGGCGACAAGCTCGCGTTCGGGAAGCTCCTGCGCGCCTGCGGCGGGATCGAGGGCCTGGAGCGGGTCCGCTTCACCAGCCCGCACCCGAAGAACTTCACCGACGACGTCATCGCCGCCATGGCCGAGACCCCGAACGTCTGCCACTCGCTCCACATGCCGCTCCAGTCCGGCTCGGACCGGGTCCTCAAGGAGATGCGCCGCTCCTACCGCTCCGGCAAGTACCTGGAGATCCTCGACAAGGTCCGCGCGGCGATGCCCGACGCGGCCATCACCACCGACATCATCGTGGGCTTCCCCGGCGAGACCGAGGAGGACTTCCAGGCGACCCTCGACGTGGTCGAGCAGGCCCGCTTCTCCAGCGCCTTCACGTTCCAGTACTCGATCCGCCCCGGCACCCCGGCCGCGACCATGGACGACCAGATCCCCAAGGCCGTCGTCCAGGAGCGGTACGAGCGCCTCATCGCCCTCCAGGAGCGTGTCTCCTGGGAGGAGAACCGCAAGCTCGAGGGCACGGAGGTCGAAGTCCTGGTCACCGCCGGCGACGGCCGCAAGGACGAGGCCACCGGCCGCCTCACCGGCCGCGCCCGCGACGGCCGCCTCGTCCACTTCGCCGTCACCCCCTCCGAGGCCGACCCGGCCGGCAACGCCGAAGGCGTCCGCCCCGGCGACGTCGTCACCACGACGATCACCTACGGCGCCCCGCACCACCTCGTCGCCGACGGCGCGGTCCTCACCCACCGCAGGACCAAGGCCGGCGACGCCTGGGCCGCGGGCAAGGCCACCAAGCTCCCCGGCGTCAGCCTCGGCATGCCCTCGATCGGCAAGAAGCCCGCGGTGGCGCAGGACGGGCCCGCCTGCGCCTGCTGACCCGGAGACGCGAAACGCCCGCCGGCGACGCCGGCGGGCTTCATTCTGGGGGAGAGCGGGGTGTCAGTCGGCTTCGCCGGGAGGCACCACCCATTCGACGGGCTGGCCGGTCACCTCGGCGATGCGGTCGTAGTCGCGGTCGTAGTGGAGCACGGTGACCCCATGTCGCTCGGCGGTCGCGGCGATGAGGAGATCCGGCAGCTTGACCGCGCGGTGCAGGGACTGCTGGACAAGCTTCGACTGGACCGCGATGGCTCGATCCCAGATCTCATCGGGCATCGGGAGGCACTCGAACTCACGCGCCAGCGTCAGCCAGATTTCGGCCTCCCTCTGGTTCCGGGCGCTGGTCAGCATCTCCATCATGACCATCGAGCAGATGCCGAGAACGCCTCGATCCGAGAAGGTGCGAATGCGTTCACTGATACGCGGCTTCTGCTGACGTGCCATGATGCTGGTGTCGACGATGAACTTCGCTACCGCCGCCATGCGCGTTCCCGAAGCTCGTCGTCCGCGAAGTCGGAGAGGTTGCCTTCGGCAAGCCAATCCAGGAGCTCTTGCCGCTTCTTTCGGCTCACCAGCTCCTTGAGCGCGGCGTTGACGGTGCTGACCTTGGTTGTCGTACCGAGGATTTCCGCCGCCTGGGCGCAGAGGTCGTCGTCGAGGTTGATGACTGTTCTGGACATTGTTTTCACCTCCTCAACGTAACGAAGCGCGGACTCCGATCGTACCTTCTGTAGTCGCGTGTCGCGATCGTTTGAGTCGTGTTCCCGACATTTGATTTCGAGCGCGGTCGATATCTATGATCGTCTACCTACGGTATCGGTCAGAGCGGTTTACGAGGCTCCGGCGCGTCCGGGGAAGTCCGCAACCCGTATGTGAGAATCGGGCGATGGAACAGGAAAACGACGTACAGGCCAAGCGGGATCTCATGTACGGGGAGCTGGACCTCGGCTCGCTGACGATCTTCTCGGGGTCGTTCATCAACTACGGGTACTGGGGCGAGATCGCGCCCCACCGGGACATCACCGTCGAGGAGCGGACCGCCAGCCAGGCCGAGCTGTACCGGCAGGTCGTGTCCCGCCTGTCGACGCCGCCAGGCGTCCAGCTCCTCGAACTCGGATGCGGCATCGGTGTCGGGACGGCGCTCGTGGCCCGCGAGTTCGCCGCGTACGTCTCCGGGCTCGACCGGTCGAAAGCCCAGCTCGCCAGGGCCGCCGAGACCAACGCCGCCGCCCTCGAGAAGCTCTCGGGCCGCCTGGGCTTCCACGAAGGCTCGGTCACCGAGATCCCGTTCCCCGCCGACTCGTTCGACGGCGTCTACTCCGTCGAGGCGCTCCAGCACGTCGACGACCTCGCCGCCGTGGCCCGCGAGGCCCGCCGCGTGCTCAGACCCGGCGGGAGCTTCGCGGCCGCGACGTTCTTCGCCCCCGACGACGCCGGAGAGACCCCGGTCGCCGACCTCATCGAGACGGTCGCGACCGGCGTCGACGTGGTCCGCCCCGTCGGCGCCTTCGCCGGCGACCTCTCGGCCGCCGGCTTCGCGAAGGTCGAAGTCGAGTCCATCGGCGAGCACGTGTGGCGCCAGTTCGACCGCTGGGTCGCCCAGACCGAGTACCGCGACTCCTGGGGCCGCAACTGGCTGCGCTGCTACGAGAACGGCTGGATCGACTACTACATCCTGACCGCCTCCTAGCGACCCCCCGCCGGCCGCGCCTGACCGGGCCCTAGACCAGGGAGTCCTCCCACTGCCGGTGCAGGGTCGCGTACTCGCCGCCGTGGTCGATCAGCTCCTCGGGGCGGCCGTCCTCGATGATGCGGCCGTGCTCGAGGACGATCACCCGGTCGGCGATCTCCACCGTGGAGAGCCGGTGGGCGATGATGATCGCCGTCCGGTCGGCCAGGATCGTGCGCAGGGCCCGCTGCACCAGGCGCTCCGACGGGATGTCGAGCGACGAGGTCGCCTCGTCGAGGATGAGCACCCGCGGATCCGCCAGGAACGCCCGCGCGAACACCACGAGCTGCCGCTGTCCCGCGGACAGGCGGCCCCCGCGCTTGCGCACGTGCGTGTCGTACCCCTCGGGCAGCGAGTCGATGAACTCGTGCGCCCCGACGACCTGTGCCGCCTCGATGATCCGCTCCCTGGACGCGCCCGGCCGGCCCAGCTCGATGTTCTCCGCGATCGTCCCGTTGAACAGGAAGTTCTCCTGGGTGATCATCACGATGTGCCTGCGCAGCTCCGCCTCGGCGAGGTCGCGCAGGTCCACGCCGTCCAGCGACACCGAACCCGAACCCGGGTCGTAGAAGCGGCTCACGAGCTTCGCGATCGTGGTTTTGCCCGCGCCCGTCGCGCCCACGAGCGCCAGCGTCTGCCCGCCGGGGATGTGCAGGTCCAGGCCCGGCAGGACCACCTGGTCCTCGCGGTACTGGAAGTGCACGTCGTCGAAGCGCAGCTCCCCGCGCGGCGCCGTGATCGACTTCGGCCGCTCGGGCTCGGGCACCTCGACCTTCTCGTCGAGGACGCCCGAGAGCTTCTCCAGGGCCGAGGTCGCCGACTGCAGCACGTTGTAGAACTGCACCAGCTCGTTCAGCGGGTCGAAGAACCGCTTCATGTACAGCAGGAACGCCGCGAGCACACCGACTTCGGTGTTGCCCTGCATGACCTGCCAGCCGCCGAAGAGCAGCACCACGACCGTGGCCAGGTGGCCGATGCCGCGCATCCCGCCGGACATGAACGCGTTCTGCTGGTGCCCGCGCGCCTGCGCGAACCGGTTGTCCGTGTTCAGGTCCGAGAACAGCTCCAGGTCGCGCGGCTCGCGCCGGTACGCCTGGACCGCCCGCACCCCGCCCATCGACTCGACGAAGTAGACGATCAGGAGCGCCACGGTCTCGCGGGCCCGCCGGTACGCCACCGCGGAGACCCGGCTGAACCAGCGGCCCAGCAGCAGCATGAGCGGGAACGTCATCAGCGACACCGCCGCCAGCAGCGGGTCGATCACCAGCATCACGATCGTGATGGTGACGACGTTCAGCGCGGCCAGGACCAGGTCGTCCACGCCGTTCTCCGTCATCTCCCGGATGGACTCCATGTCGGAGCTCTGCCGGGCGGTGACCCGCCCCGACGTGAACCGCTCGTGGAAGGACACCGACAGGTCCTGGAACTTGCGGAACACCCGGTTGCGCAGCGCGAACAGCATCGCATTGCCGACCTTCGCCGACTGCGCGATGTACAGGCGCACGCACACGTACTTGAGGACCGACACCACCGCGAAGACCACGGCGATCCCGATCAGCATCGAGTAGTCGCCGCGTTCGGATATCGCCGGGATCGCGTTGTCGATGCCGAACATGACCAGCAGCGGTGTGGCCATGCTCGTGAAGTTCTGGACCACGAGGATCCCGCACAGGAACGCGATCCCCTTCTTGTGGGGCCGCATCATCCAGCCCAGGAGCCGCCGGCTCTGGGCCCGCAGCTCCTTGATCGACTCGGCGTCGTCGACTTCGGCGCTGGTCCGGTCCGCCTCCGCGGACTCGGCGCGCCCGCGCCACGACGCGTGCTTGTCGGACTTCCCGGTCGCTGTCTTCGTCGTGAGGGTCACGCGGCCACCTCTTCGGATTCTGCGGAGAGCACGTCGACGTACTCGGGGCTGGAGGCCATCAGCTCGGAGTGCCTCCCGAAGGCCGCGATCCGGCCCTCGTGGAGCAGCGCCACCTTGTCCGCCAAGGCGACCGTGGACGGCCGGTGGACCACGACCAGGGCGGTCGTGTCCTGCAGGACCTGCGCGAGCGCCCGCTCGACCAGCTCCTCGGTGTGGACGTCGAGCGCGGAGAGCGGGTCGTCGAGGACGAGCACTGCCGGGCGTACGACCACCGCGCGGGCGAGCGCGAGGCGCTGGCGCTGGCCGCCGGACAGGGACAGGCCCTGCTCGCCGATGCGGGTGTCGAGCCCGTACGGCAGGTCGTACACGAATTCGGCCTGGGCGACGCGCACGGCCTCTTCGAGGTCGCGCTCGTCCGCGTCGGGCCGCCCGAGCGCGAGGTTCTCGCGCACGCTCATCGAGAACAGCGTGGCCTCCTCGAACGCGGTGGTGACGACCGAGCGGAGGTTCTCGAGTCTCAGGTCGCGGATGTCGGTGCCGTCCAAGAGGATCCGGCCGCCGGTCGGGTCGTTCAGGCGCGAGGGGAGCGAGACCAGGGTGCTCTTGCCCGAGCCGGTCTTGCCGGCGATGGCGACGGTCTCGCCGGGCTGCACGCGCAGGTCGACGCCGCGGAGGATCTCGCGGGAGTCGTCCTCGAACGCGAAGCGGACGTTCTCGAAGACGAGTTCGCCGCGGACGTCGCCGCGGTCGACGGCCTTGGCGCCGGGCCGGTCCTTGATGGCCGGTTCGGTGTCGAAGACCTCGTAGACGCGGTCGGCGGCGGTCATGGCCTCGTTGCCGTGGGCCATGACCCAGCCCGACGCCTCGATCGGCCACAGGAGGGCGAGCTGCAGCATGATGAACGCGGTCAGGTCGCCGACCGACAGGGAGCCGCCGGCGACCATGGTCGAGCCGAGGACGAGGACGGCGCCGATGGCGGCGGTCGCGATGGCGTCGTAGCCCGACCAGGACCGGGAGGCGATCATGCTCTTGAAGATGCTGCGGGACCGCAGCTCGGCGGCCTCCTTCTCGAAGCGGGCCGCCATGAGCGGGCCGCGCCCGAGCGCCTTGATGGCGCGGATGCCGAGCGCCGACTCCTCTGCGGCGCTGGAGACCTCGCCGGACTGGTCCTGCTCGGAGCGGGCCGCGGGGAGGTATTCGCGGAAGAACTTGCGGCCGATGAGGAACAGCGGGACCGCGGAGGCGGCGACGATGAGGGCCAGCCGCCATTCGATGAACAGGAGCTGGCCCATGATGATGGCGATCATGCCGATCGAGGTGATCGCGAAGACGAGGCCGCCGGCGAAGAACCGCCGGATCATGCCGAGGTCGGAGGTGACGCGGGCGAGGAGCTGCCCGGTCTGCCACCGGTCGTGGAACCCGGTGTGGAGCACTTGGAGGTGCTCGTACAGGGCGCCGCGGATGTCGGCCTCGATGGCCATCGCGGTGGTGGTCTGGAAGTAGCGCCGCGCGAGCTGGAGGACCGCGTCGGCGGCGCCGAGTGCGGCGATGACGCCGACGATCGCCCACAGCCCGGCCATGTCCCGGTCGGCGATCGGCCCGTCGATCGCGCGGCCGACGAGCGGCGGGATCGCGAGGCCGGACACGATGTTCAGGAGCACCATCGACCAGAGCACCGCGAGGCGGTACCGGTAGGGGTACAGGTACTTCTTCATCCGCCACAGGTTCGTCAGCGCCGTCCGACGTTCAGGGGGATTGTCTGGTTCGGAATCTTCTGGAGTTTTCAACCGCTCTGAGCCCACCGTTCCACCGTACGAGCGGGGTATGACGAGCGCAATCCGATTTCCACCTGCCGACCGGTAAGCGGCGGGGAGATCGCTGGACGCGTACATGCGCCGCCCGCAGGGCGGGTGGGCGGGCTCCGTGTACTGCCATCCCCAGCCCCCACCCGCCCGGGGAAAGGTAGGTGCGATCCTCCCGGCCGGGTCCGACGAGAACGGCGTCCCGACACGGAAAGTGTCGGGACGATCACTCCATCGCGTCCGTCGACCGGGCCGGCCGGCAGGCCCGACTGAGCCGGCGCCGCCGGTTCGCCGGCCACCGGCGGCCGACCTGGGGCCGGCCCGGGGCCGCTAGTGCAGGAGCTGCTCGCGGAGCGCGTCGGCCTGGTCGAAACCGGTCGCGGCCACGTAGTCGCGCATCGACCCGAAGCGGGCGTTCATCTCGGCGAGGGTCTCGAGCATCGCCTCCGCGGGCGTGGTCAGGCCGCTCTCGGTCGCGGGCTTGCCGATGTTCGCGTCGCGCCACGCGCGCCAGCGCGCGATGCCGAAGTTGGACAGCTCGTACTCGCGGGCGATGTCGGTCTCGTCGACGCCGAGCACCGACAGGAGCGCCGCGGCCACCAGGCCCGTCCGGTCCTTCCCGGCCATGCAGTGGAAGATCACCGGCTCGCCGCGCGCGATCACGTCGAGCGAGTCGCGCACCGCCTGGTACCCGGCCTCGTACATCCCGGAGTACCGCTGCCGCAGGAACGTCACCGCGTCCGGGCCCGACGGGTACTCGCGGCCGATGTTCTCCCACTTGACGTGCAGGAGCTCGAAGTGGTGGAACTCGACGCCTGCGGTCTCGGGGAAGCGCCCGGCGACGTCCCACTCCTCGGCCCGGCGCAGGTCGATCACGTGGCGGACCCCGAGCCGGTTCACGAGCAGGTCGACGTCGGCCTCGGTGACCATCCCGAGGTTGTCGGAGCGGAACACCCGGCCCGTCCTGACCTTCTTCCCGTCCGCGGCCTCCCAGCCGCCGACATCGCGCAGGTTGAAGACCTTGTCTGCCTCGATGAACTGCTGGGGGAGCGTGTCGAGGGTCGTCATGCGGCTGCCTTCCTGTCGGGGACGGTCGGTGCGGGCAAAGCGAACGGCGCGGACCGAAGCGGTCCACGCCGTTGTAGGCCCTGTTCCATTATCCCGATCGGTCCGCGAACGTCCTCATGCATCCGGTCGAACCCCGGGAGAACGGGAGCTTTCCCCTTCCTTCGCGCCCTCGGCGAGACGCGGCCCCTGCTCCTCCGCGCCTTCGGCGATCCGCAGCCCGGCGCTACTTGGCGCCCTCGGCGATCTGCAGGAACTGCTTCTTGCTCGCCAGCTCCGACTCGGCCTTCTTGATCCGGCCCGGGTTCCCGTCCGCCTTCGCTCGGGCGAGCTTCTCCTCAGCCTCGGCGACCTGCTGGCGCATCTGCAGCAGCAGCGGGTTCTCGTCGGCCGGGACCTTGCGCCACGCCGTGTCCAGCGCCTCGCGGAGCCTGTCCTCGACGTTGCGCAGGCGCCGCTGGAGCTTCGCCTGGTTCTTGCGCGGGACTGCGCCGATGTCGTGCCAGCCGGCCTGGAGCTCGCGGAACGCGTTCTGCGCCGCCTTCGGGTCGGCCTCGATGTCGAGCGCCTCGGCCTGCTTGAGCAGCTCCTCCTTGGCGGCCTGGTTCGCCTCCAGCTCCGCGTCGCGGGCCGAGAACACCTCGGAGCGCGCGTTGAAGAACACGTCCTGCGCCGCCCGGAACCGCTTCCAGGCCTTCTGCTCGGCGTCCGGAGCCAGTCGCCCGGCCTCCTTCCACTCGGCCATGAGCGCCTTGAGCCGGTCGGCCGTGGGGCCCCAGTCGGTGGAGGTCGACAGCTCCTCGGCCTGGGCGATGAGCTCTTCCTTCTTCTGCGCGATCACCTTGCGTTCGGCGTCGAGCTGCGAGAAGTAGGCCCCGCGGTGGCGCGTGAACGTGTCGCGCGCGGCCGAGAAGCGCCGCCACAGCTTCTGATCGGTCTTCCGGTCGACCCCGTGGATCGCCTTCCACTCCTCGATCATCTCGCTGAAGCGCTGCCCCGACGCCTTCCAGTGGCTGTCGCGGGCCGCCAGCTCCTCCGCCTCGGCCACGAGGGCCTCCTTGGCGGCGACGGCCTCGGCGCGCTCCGACTCCTTCGCGGCCTTGAACTCGCCGAGCTTCTCCTCGGCGTGCTTCGACAGGCCGTCCAGGCGGGTCGCCAGGCCCTCGACGTCCCCCACCACGGCGGCGGTGTCCAGGCCCTCGCGCAGCTTGCGCAGCTGCGCGGCAGCCTGCTCGACGTCGGCCGACTCCGAGTTCAAGCGTGCGGCGATGAGATCGACTTCCACCACGAGGTCGGCGTACTTGCGCGCGAAGTGCGCGAGCCCCTCCTCGGTTGAGCCGGCCTGCCAGGAGCCGACCGCGCGCTCGCCGGAGGAGGTCTTCACATAGACCGTGCCGTCGGCGTCGATGCGGCCGAAGCTGGTCCAGTCTCCGAGGTCACTCATCGCGGTAATCTCAAATCCTTCACACGAACTTAGGGACGTATTTCCCGTACCTTACGGTGGTCGGCGGGTCGCCGCACGCCGGGTCGGGGCTGCACACGTACCGAGGGGGTCATTCAATTGAACAGTGCTCAACACTCGGCTCGCAAGCGCCGCCGAGAGGGTGCCGACGGCACACCCACCCTACAACCGCCGGTGATCGCGGTCGTAGGCCCCACCGCGGCCGGGAAGACCGCCCTGTCGGTCGCGATCGCCGAAGCCCTCGGCGGCGAAGTGGTCAACGCCGACTCCATGCAGCTCTACCGCGGCATGGACATCGGCACCGCCAAGATCACCGAGGACGAGAAGCGCGGCGTCCCCCACCACGTGTTCGACGTCCTCGACGTCACCGAGCCGGCCGACGTCGCCAGCTACCAGCGCCTCGCCCGCGAGGCGATCGCCGACATCCGCGCGCGCGGGAAGCGCCCGGTCCTCGTCGGCGGCTCCGGCCTGTACGTCCAGGCCGCCCTCGACGAGATGGACTTCCCCGGCACCGACCCCGTCGTCCGCGCCCGCCTCGAAGCCGACCTCGAGCGGGAAGGCCCGGCCGCGCTCTGGGAGCGCCTCAAAGCGCGCGACCCCGAGGCCGCGAAGGCGATCCTGCCCTCGAACGGCCGCCGCGTCGTCCGCGCCCTCGAAGTCGTCGAGCTCACCGGCTCCTTCACCGCCTCGCTGCCCGAACCGAAGGCGCACATCGACGCGGTCCGCATCGGCGTCGACCTCGACACCCCGGTGCTCGACGAGCGCATCGAGCGGCGCGTCCGGCGCATGTGGGACGCCGGGCTCCTCGACGAGGTCCGCGACCTCGAGTCGAAGGGCCTGCGCGAGGGCCGCACCGCCTCCCGCGCCCTCGGCTACCAGCAGGTCCTCGCCCATTTCGCGGGCGAGTACGGCGAGGACGAGGCGTTCCGGCTCACGGTGCAGGGCACGCGCCGGTTCGTGCGCCGCCAGCGCTCCTGGTTCAAAAGGGACGGCCGCATCGAATGGTTCGATGCGGCCGATCCTCAGCTGGTCGAGCGGGCGGTCACGCGCGCGGGTTCGGCGCCGTCGTCTCCTTCGGGTCGGTGACGGCGACCGGCTCGAGGAGCTCGTTGACCTTGGCGTAGACCTCTTCGGGCAGCTTGACGCCGACGGCCTTGACGTTCTCCTCGACCTGCTCGGGGCGGGTCGCGCCGATGATCGCGGCGGAGACGTTCGGGTTCTGGAGGACCCAGGCGAGGCTGAGCTGCGCGATCGTCAGGTCGACTTCGGCCGCGATCGGGCCGAGCTGCTGGACGCGTTCGAGCACGTCGTCCTTGAGCCAGCCCTCGACGAAGCGGCCGAACTTGGGGTCGGCGCCGCGCGAGCCGGCGGGGGCGGCCTGGCCGGGCTTGTACTTGCCGGTGAGGACGCCGCCGGCCAGCGGGGACCAGACGATCTGGCCGATGCCGAGCTCCTCGGAGGCGGGGACGACCTCGGCCTCGATGACCCGCCACAGGGCGGAGTACTGGGGCTGGCTGGAGACGAGCTGGATCTTCAGGTCCTTGGCGAGTTCGGCGGCCGCGCGGATCTGGTCGGCGGTCCACTCGGAGACGCCGATGTAGTGGGCCTTGCCGGAGTGGACCACGTCGGCGAACGCCTGCATGGTCTCCTCGAGCGGGGTCTCCACGTCCCAGCGGTGGGCCTGGTAGAGCTCGACGCGGTCGGTCTGCAGGCGGGTGAGGGAGTTGTTGATGGACTCCTTGATGTGCTTGGCGGACAGGCCCCGGTCGTTCTTGCCCGGACCCATGGGCCAGTACACCTTGGTGAAGATCTCGAGGCCGTCGCGGCGCTGGTCCTTGAGGGCCCGGCCGAGGACCTCCTCGGCGGCGCCCTGCGCGTAGACGTCGGCGGTGTCGAAGGTGGTGATCCCGGCGTCGAGGGCGGCGTTCACGCACGCGACGGCGGCGTCCTCCTCCACCTGCCCGCCGTGGGTGATCCAGTTGCCGTACACCAGTTCGGAAATAACGAGGCCAGATCGGCCGAGATGACGAAACTCCATGACTAGAGAGCGTACCTGCCGTGCGGCTAGCGTCAATGGCGCCAAGATCACACGTTTGCGCTGGACGTTACCCGGCGCACGCGGGGTGCCCTCGCATGAAAGACCCGGGCCTAAAGCGGCCCGTCGTCGATCGAGACGGCCGCGTCGAGCCGGCCCAGCGCCTCGGCGCGCTCGACGCGGACGGGGACGAGTTCATTGCCGTCGAAGCCGAGCGCGCCCCACGAGTAGCCGTCGGTGACGAGGAACCCGGCCGGATGGACCTCGATGCGCTGGTAGCGCGGAGGGACGACGACCCGGCCGGTCTTGTGGACGGCGAGGACGCGGCCGCGCTGGGCGGCGACGGCGACGCCGTTGACGAACCCGGTGACGGTGCGCCCGTCCGCGGTGGGGGTCTCCATGGCGCCGTAGAGCATCGGGACGACCACGGTCCCGGTCTTGTCGATGGCGCCCCAGTCGGCCTGGCAGACGGCGGCGACGCCGCCGCGGAAGTCGCCGGCCTGGCTGAACGCGGCCTGCACGACCGCCCGCCCGTCGGGGCCGAGGTAGCCGAAGCGGCCGGTCTGCGGGTCCTGGAACCGCTCGGGCGCGGGGTATCCGGCGCGTTCGGCCCACGGGCGCGGCGACGCCCCGAAGCCGTACTTCGCGGCGTGCTCCTCGATGAGGGAGAGGGCGGTCTCGACGATCTGCATGACGAACCCGTGCGGGTTCTGCTCGGAGGCGCGCTGGACGTGGATGAGCGATTCGGTGATGCGGCCTTGGGCGATGCAGGAGAGGCCGGCGTAGGCGCGGACGGCGCCGGTGAGGGTCCGCGGCAGCTCGCCGGCCTCGGCGAGCGCGAAGAGCTGGTCGGCCTCCTCGTAGCGGCCGCGGACGCGCAGGACCTGCGCGAGGCGGGCGCGGGCGGGGGCCAGGAGCAGGTCGGCGCCGACGGCTTCGGCGTACTTGACGGCGGCCGCGGCGTCGACTTCGGCGCCGTCGAAGTCGCCGAGGACGCGGAGGATGACGGCCCGGACCCCGAGCAGCCGCGACTGGTCGGCCTCGGGGGCGTGGCGGGCGAGCCGGAGCGTGGCCTCCTCGCGGATGTGCTGGAGGGCGACGGTGTCGGCGATGGCGTGGCGCATGGTGGCGCGATCGAGTGGGCCGAGGGCGCGGAACAGCCCCGCCCGCAAGTCCGCCGCGACATCAACCACGTTGACTACTTTCCGGGGTCAGAGAGGGCTACGTCAGTATCGAGGGTAAGCCATCGGGACCGGGGAGGGGCAGTCGAGCGACCCCGGGCGCGATCGCTGCGGGGCGGGGCCGGGCGGCCCCGCCGTCTCACTTGACGATCTTGCCGAGGTCGTCCTCGGTGGCCTTGTAGCTCATGCGCGCACGCGGATTGCGCATGGACCGGGGCATGATGCTGCGCTGGATCGCGTACCAGTAGAGGCCGCCCATGCGCTGCGCGGTCTTCGGGAAGCGCTTGAGGACGATGCGCTTGACCCGGCGGGCGAGGAACACCGATTCGATGACGATCGCGCCGGTGAGGGCCAGCAGCCCGATGAAGAGGTAGCTCTGGAGCTGCACCGACCCGGCGGTGGAGAAGATGAGGATCGCGAACGCGCCGAACATGTAGTACTGGCCGACGGACCAGCGGGAGTCGACGATGTCGCGCACGAGCAGGCGCTCGGGGCCGCGGTCGCGGGGGAGGTGGTACTTGTCGAAGAGCGGGTCGCCCTTCCACTGGCCCTCGGCGATGCGGGCCCGTTCGGCGCGGAGGTCCTCGCGGGCCTGCTTCTTCTGCTCCTTGGTGAGGGGGCCGGCCTTCTTGGCGGCCTCCCGCTTCTCCTTGGCGGTGAGCGGGGGGTTGGCCGGCGGCCGGGCCTTCGACTGGTTGGGCCGCTTGGGCGTGGCCTTCCCCTTCTTGTCCGTGGCCGAAACCGGCTTCGGGTCCTCGGTTTCAGGAACTTCCTGTACGGACTTCTTGGCCACGGACGCTCGGCCTTCCTCAACTCGCTGCGGGATGGTGTCCCTCAAGCATACCTACGCCGGGATCACGGTTCATTTCGTGACAGGGCGCTCGATCTTCGCGCCGAGGCCGAGGAGCTTCTCCTCGAAGTTCTCGTAGCCGCGGGTGATGTAGCGGTCGACGCCGTAGACGCGCGAGGTGCCCTCGGCGGCCATGGCCGCGATGAGGTGGCTGAAGCCGGCCCGCAGGTCCGGGATCTGGAGGTCGGCGGCGTGGAGCTTCGAGGGCCCGGCGATGACCGCCGAGTGCAGGAAGTTCCGGCGCCCCCAGCGGCACGGGGTCCCGCCGAGGCAGTCGGAGTACAGCTCGATGTTGGCGCCCATGCGGCGCAGCTCGGAGGTGTAGCCGAACCGGTTCTCGTACACGGTCTCGTGCATGATCGACAGGCCGTCGGCCTGGGTGAGCGCGACCACGATCGGCTGCTGCCAGTCGGTCATGAGCCCGGGGTGGACGTCGGTCTCGAGCGCGACGGGCTTGAGCGGGGTCCCGGGGTGCCAGAAGCGGATGCCGCCGTCGACCGGGTCGTCGTCGACCTCGTACGCGCCGCCGATGGAGCGGAACACGTTGAGGAACGTCATCATGTCGGCCTGCAGGGCGCCGCGCACGAACACGCTGCCCTCGGTGGCGAGCGCCGCGGAGGCCCACGAGGCGGCCTCGATGCGGTCGGGGAGGGCCCGGTGCCGGTAGCCCTTGAGCTCGTCGACGCCGACGATCTCGATCACGCGGTTGGTGTGGACCTTGATGATCGCGCCCATCTTCTGCAGGACGCAGATGAGGTCGATGATCTCGGGTTCGATGGCGGCGTTCCGCAGCTCGGTGGTGCCCTTGGCCATGACGGCGGTGAGCAGGACCTGCTCGGTGGCGCCGACGGACGGGTACTCGAGCTCGTAGCGGATGCCGTGGAGGCCGTTGGGCGCCGAGAGGTGGGTGCCGGCGGCGTCCTTCTCGACGACGGCGCCGAACTCGCGGAGCGCGTCGAGGTGGAAGTCGATGGGGCGGCCGCCGATGTTGCAGCCGCCGAGGTCGGGGATGAACGCGCGGCCGAGGCGGTGCAGGAGCGGCCCGCACAGCAGGATCGGGATGCGGCTGGTCCCGGCGTGGACGTTGATCTCCTCGACGCCGGCGGACTCGACCGAGGTGGGGTCCATGTAGAGCGTGTCGCCGTCGAGTTCGACGTCGACGCCGTGGACGCGCAGGAGGCCGGTGACGACCTCGACGTCGCGGATCGCGGGCACCGAGCGCAGGACCGACGGGGAGGTGCCCAGGAGGGCCGCCACCATCGCCTTGGAGACGAGGTTCTTCGCGCCGCGGACCTGGACCTCGCCTTCGAGGGGGGTGCCGCCGTGGATGATCAGCATGTCTTCGGAAAGCGCAGTTTCGGAGGTGGCGTCGGTGCTCAACAGGTCTCCTCGTGATGGGTGGAGTTCTGGTTCGGAAGCCGGGAAGCGACGCTGCAGTGCTCGGCCTGCAATGTCGCCGAGGTCGCGTCGGCCGGGCCCAGGCGATGTTCGTTCACCGGATATCGACTTGCCGGGCCAACGATAACGGAACGGCTACGGGGAGAACGCCCAGGTAGCCGCATAACACTGGGTGATCATGCGCACCCGGGCCCCCGATGGATACACGTTTCAGGGGGCCGCGGGAGTGCACCTGATTCCGGGTGATCCGCGACTCGCCGCTACGGCAGCGCGAGCATCCGGTCGAGCGCTTCGCGCGCGTACGCGGCCGTCTCGGCGTCGACGGTGATGACGTTCGGCACCCGCCCGGCGACGAGCTCTTCGAGGGCCCACACCAGGTGCGGCAGGTCGATCCGGTTCATCGTCGAGCAGTAGCAGACGGTCTTGTCCAAGAAGGAGATCTTCTTGTCCGGGAAGCGGTTCGCCAAGCGGCGCACCAGGTTCAGCTCGGTGCCGATGGCCCACGACGAGCCGGGCTCGGCCGCTTCGAGCGTCTTGATGATGTACTCGGTCGAGCCGACGTAGTCCGCGGCCTCGACCACCTCGTGCTTGCACTCGGGGTGGACCAGGATGTTGACCTCGGGGTCGACGCGGCGCATCTCCTCGACGCACTCGAGCGTGAAGCGCCCGTGGACCGAGCAGTGGCCCTTCCACAGGATGATCTTCGCCTCGCGCAGCTCGTCGTCGGTGAGGCCGCCGTTCGGCTTGTGCGGGTTGTAGAGCACGCAGTCCTCGAGCGAGTAGCCCATGTCGCGGACCATCGTGTTGCGCCCCAGGTGCTGGTCGGGCAGGAACAGGACCTTCTCGCCCTGCTCGTAGGCCCACCGCAGCGCCCGCTCGGCGTTCGAGGAGGTGCAGACCAGGCCGCCCTCGCGGCCCACGAACCCCTTGATCGCGGCGGTCGAGTTCATGTACGTGACCGGCACGGTCACGTCGGCGATCCCGATCCGCTTGAGGTCCTCCCAGCACTGCTCGACCTGCGAGGCGGTGGCCATGTCGGCCATCGAGCAGCCCGCGGCCATGTCCGGCAGGACCACCCGCTGGTGGTCGCCGGTGAGGATGTCGGCGCTCTCGGCCATGAAGTGCACGCCGCAGAACACGATGTACTCGGCGTCCGGCCGCGCCGCGGCCTGCTGCGCGAGCTTGAACGAGTCGCCGGTGACGTCGGCGAACTGGATCACCTCGTCGCGCTGGTAGTGGTGTCCGAGGACGAACACGTTGCCGCCCAGCGCCTCTTTCGCGGCCCTCGCCCGCTCGACCAGGTCGGGGTCGGAGGGCGCGGGCAGCTCGCCGGGGCAGTCGACGCCGCGCTCGGAGCCGGCGTCGGAGCCGCGGCCGAGCAGCAGGAGCGCGGTCTGGGTGCTCGCAGGTTCAGTGAAGCCCGTCATGGCCGCAATCGTAGTCGCTTCCGAGCGTTTCTCAGTCCGCCGAAATCCGTTATCCGGACCGGCCGTCGCACAGTGTGGGACCGGCCACGCGCGCGATCCGATCGGCAAACGGTTACACCATGGTCCGGGGACATCGAACGCATCCACTACGCTGACGGTGTGCGCATCCTCATAGCTCCCGACAAGTTCGCCGGAACCATGAGCGCCGGCGAGGCCGCCGACGCCGCAGCCGCAGGCTGGCTGCGCGCCCGGCCCGGCGACACCGTCGAGACCCTCCCCCTCGCCGACGGCGGCCCCGGGTTCGTCGACGTCCTCGCCCGCGCCAAGCCCGCGGCCCGGCGGCGCACCGTCGACGTCTACGACCCCATCGGCCGTCCGATCCAGGCCGACTACCTCCAGGACGGCGACACCGCCTACATCGAGTCCGCCGCCGCCTGCGGCCTCCACCTCCTCGCCCCGAACGAGCGCGACCCCCGCCGCACCACCACCTACGGCGTCGGCCTCCTCATCGCCCACGCCGTCGAGAACGGCGCCCGCCGCGTCGTCATCGGCCTTGGCGGCTCCTCCACCAACGACGCCGGCGCCGGCATGCTCACCGCCCTCGGCTGCGTCTTCCGCGACGAGTTCGACCGCCCGATCCCCTACGGCGGCTTCGGCCTTCCGGCCGCGCACAACATCGAATGGCACCCGCGCACCCGCGGCGCCGAGTTCATCGCCGCCACCGACGTCGACTCGCCCCTCCTCGGCCCCCACGGCGCCTCCCGCGTCTTCGGACCCCAGAAGGGCGCCGACCCCGCCCGCGTCGAGCAGCTCGAACTCGCCGTCGCCCACTTCGCGCAGGCCGTCGAGGCCAGGACCGGCCGCACCGGTACCGCGAACCTCCCCGGCGCCGGCGCCGCCGGCGGCCTCGGCTTCGCCCTGTTCCTCCTCGGCGGCACCCGCGCCTCCGGCGCCCGGCTCACCTGCGGCGCCGTGGGCCTCGACGCCCGCATCGCCGCCGCCGACCTCGTCATCACCGGCGAAGGGTCGTTCGACTCCCAGAGCCTCCGCGGCAAGCTCGCCGCCGAGGTCGCCAAGGGCGCCGCCGCCCACGGCAGGCCCTGCCTCGTCCTGGCCGGCCGCTCCGACCTCGCCTCCCATCCGGACCTCGCGGGCGTGTACTCCGTCACCGATCTCCTCGGCAGCGCCGAGGAGGCCATGGCCAGACCGGTCGAGGGCCTGAGCGCGCTCGCCGAGCGGGTGGCGAAGGAATGGCAGGAATAGGTACCGTCGGACATCAGCCGTGATGACGCGTCACTTCCACTTCCGTGAACCGCGGGAATAGGGACGCGTGCGATCCGGTTGGGTACTGTTGACGGGTCGAATCGGCCCGATCGACCCGGGTCTCGCACACATCTAGGGAGTAGCAAGTGAGCGCCACTCAGCAGGCTGAAGAAGTCAAGGACAACGCCAAGGTCGGCGTCGTGCTCACCGAAGCCGCGGCCGCCAAGGTCAAAGCCCTGATCGAGCAGGAAGGCGAAGAGGGCCTGCGCCTGCGCGTCGAGGTCAGCCCCGGCGGCTGCTCCGGCCTGCGCTACGGCCTGTACTTCGACACCGACGTGCGCGAGGGCGACACCGTCCAGGACTACGACGGCTTCGGCGTCGTCGTCGACAAGATGAGCATCCCGTACCTCATCGGCGCCAGCATCGACTTCGCCGACCGCATCGACGCACAGGGCTTCACCATCGACAACCCGAACGCCCAGGGCTCCTGCGCCTGCGGCGACTCGTTCCACTAGGCCAGACTCGCGCAGCCCGGTCGGACGCTTCGCCGGCCGGGCTTCGCCGTGCGTTAGGCTGGGCGCCCCCGGCCGGGTGATCCGCTTTTGCCCCGCGCCTTCCGAATCCGATCCTCCCGTCCCCGACTGAACGAGGACTGCTCAGTGGCACTTGTCGTGCAAGGCATGAAGACCGCCGTCACCGGCACCACCGCCGAGGCCGTCGGCCACGGCATGGCCCGCCTCGGGCAGGCCCCCGTCGTCCTCGACCGCGAGGAGCTCGACCTCATCGAGGTCATGGAGCGCGGCGGGTCCCTCGGACTCATCCACATCGGCCCCGCCGACGCCAAGGCCATGCACGCCTACGCCGACCAGGCCCGGGACCTCGGCCTCGAGTTCAGCGCCGACCCCGGCGACCTGGAGGGCGAGGAGGCCGTCGAGTTCCTCTCCGGCGCGAAGTTCCTCGTCACCAGCGAGCACCGGTACCACCTGCTCCAGGCCACGACCGGCCTCGCCGACGACGACATCCTCGAGCGCGTCCGCGTCCGCGTGACCACGCTCGACCAGGACGGCGTCGAGATCGCCGGCCACGACATGGACCGGGTGCGGGTGCCGTTCGCCCGCGCCCGCGAGATCATCGACCCCGCCGGGGGCGTCGAGGCGTTCACCGCCGGGCTCCTGTCAGGACTCGGGTGGGGCATGAGCCTGCGCCGCGCCTCCGAAGTGGGCAGCCAGCTCACGGCGCTCGCCCTCGAGTCGGTGGGCCCGCAGGGGTACTCGGTCAACCCGGTGGAGTTCGTGAACCGCCTCGAGCAGTCCTACGGCCCGGCCGCCGCGGCCGAGGCGTCCGCCTACCTGTTGCCCGAGTGAACTCCCGGGTCTTCCGGACCCGCACCCGCAACAGTCGTCGCATATGGCCGGATTCATCCGGCAATCCCGTCGAAACATTGCACGCGCAAGGTCTCTGGTTACCGTCCGGCAGGTAACGATTTCACAACGCACTCTTACATTTAGTTGTGTTGTGCGACATGGTGTGAGGTATCCCACGACCCACTCACACCCAGGAGCGTTCCCAGTGCGACGAATGCGAATGACCGTTGCCGCGATCGCGGCCGCCGGACTCGCGGCCGCCACCGCGGCCTGCGCCGGCGACGAAGGCGACGTCGACGGCGAGGGCGACGGCGGCGGCGTCATCAACATGCAGATCGGCGAGGTGCGCAGCCTCATCCCCGGCGGCTCAGGCGAATCCGAGGGCTACCGGATCATCAAGAACGTCTACGACGGCCTGGTCTACTACGACATCGAGACCGGCGAGCCCGAGAACCTGGTCGCCGAGGAGATCACCTCGCCGGACAACCAGACCTGGACCATCAAGATCAAGGACGGCCTGACCTTCCACAACGGCGAACCGGTCAACGCCGACGCCTTCATCCGCTCGTGGGACCGCACCGCCTACGCCCCCAACGCACTCCCGCTGAACTACTTCTTCGGCACCTTCGAGGGCTACGCCGAGATGAACCCCGACCCGCTGCCCGAGGACCAGTGGGCCGACCCCGAGGTCCCCGAGTACCCCGAGGTCGCGACCACCCACCTGTCCGGCGTCACCGCGGTGGACGACCTCACCATCGAGGTCAAGCTCACCGCGCCGTTCATCGGCTTCCCGACGATGCTCGGCTACGAGGCGTTCTACCCGGTCGCCGAGGAGTGCCTGGCCGACCTCGAAGCCTGCGAGGCCACGCCGATCGGCAACGGCCCCTTCATGTTCGAAGAGCCGTACGACCCGCAGGCCGGCGGCACCGCCGTCGTCTGGGAGGACTACGCGGGCGACAAGCCCAAGATCGACGCCGTCGAATGGCACGTCTACCTCGAAGGCGACGACTGCTGGGCCGACTTCCTCACCGGCGACATCGACATCTGCTCGCCCTCCGCGGCCGACTACCAGTCCGCCATGAGCGACACCGAACTCGCCGAGCGCGTCATCCAGCAGCCGGACCCGAGCATCCTCATGCTCGCCTTCCCGCTCTACGACGAGAAGTTCCAGGACGTCAACGTCCGCCGCGCCATCTCGATGGCCATCGACCGCGAAGGCGTCCTCAACGTCGTCGGCCCCGAGCGCTTCACCCCGCTCGACGAATGGGTCCCCGAGTCCATCCTCGGCGGCGGCACCAACTCCTGCGGCGAGTACTGCACCTACGACCCCGAAGCGGCCCAGGAGCTCCTGGCCCAGGCCGGCGGCTGGCCCGAAGGCGAACCGCTCAAGATCTGGGTCAACGACGCGGCCGACAACCTCGACATCTTCCGCGCGATCGGCGACTCGATCTCCGAATCGCTCGGCATCACCTACGAACTGGTGCCGATGGAGTGGACCGAGTTCCTGACCGCCCGCGAGAACCACCAGCTCGACGGCCCGTTCCGCTCCGGCTGGGGCCCCGACTACAACCTGAACGAGAACTACCTCGAGCCGATCTACGGCGGCGGCGCCAGCGTGAACGACCAGGGCTGGGAGAACGAGGCGTACAACGCCAAGATCGCCGAGGCCGGCGCCGCGGCGACCCTCGACGAGGCCGTCGCCCTCTACGCCGAGGCCGAGGCCATCCTCGCCGAGGACATGCCCAGCGTCCCGGTGTTCGGTGAGAACTTCAACTTCTTCTACACCGAGCGCCTCGACAACGTCGAAGTCCACCCGATCTACGCGGGCCCGCGCGGCGACTGCGAACTGCGCACCGTCACGATCACCGAGTAGCGACCACACTGCGACACCCGGGCGGGCCACGGCGTTGGCCCGCCCGGGCCGCTAGAACGGGAACACAATGGGACGCTACGTCATCCGCCGTATTCTCCAGGCACTCCTGACCCTCGGGATCGTGCTCTTCCTGCTGCACTACCTGATGGCCCTGTCCGTCCAGATCCGAGGCAACCCGGCGCTGCTGTTCTTCGGCGGCGACCGCACCCCCGACCCCGCCATGCTCGAACAGGTCGAACGCCTCTACAACCTCGACAACTCCTGCTACGAGCGGGTCGGCGACCCGTGCATCACGCCGTTCGTCGAGCGCCTCCAGGACTACGTCCAAGGCGACCTCGGCACCACCCTGAACGGCAACCGCGACGTCGCCCAGCTCCTGTCGATCTACATCCCCAACACGCTGCGGCTGTTCGTGTTCTCGGTGATCACGCTCGTGGCCGTCTCCATGGTCCTCGGGACCTGGGCGGCACGCCACCGCGGCAGGTTCATCGACCACACCGTCCGCGGCACCACGATCCTCGCCGACTCGATCCCGGTCTTCCTCATCCTGCTGTCCTACGTGTACATCGTCGCGGTCCCGCTCACCCGCTGGGCCAGGGGCATCTGGGGCACCGAGTCGTTCATGGGCCAGGTGTTCAGACCCAACTACAACCCCGACTACCCGTGGACGACGATCATCATCCCCGGGATCATCGTCGGGACCGTCGGCCTCGCCACCATGACCCGCCTGATCCGCGCCTCCCAGCTCGAGAACCTCGGATCCGACTTCGTGCGGACCGCCAGGGCCAAGGGCCTCAAACCGATGCGCATCACGATCGTGCACGTCATCCGCAACTCGATGATCCCGATCGTCACCGGCATCGGCTTCCTGTTCGCCTTCATGCTCTCCGGCGCGGTCCTCACCGAAGGCGTCATGGGCATCCCGGGCATGGGCCGCATGATCTTCCAGGCCGTCCAGCGCCAGGAGGGCAACCTCGTCATCGTCGGGCTCACCGTCTCGGCGTTCGTGGTCGTGTTCGTCAGCCTGATCGTCGACCTGCTCTACGCCGCACTCGATCCGAGGATCCGCTATGAGTGAACTGACCGCGCCCGTCCCCACCACCGAGCGGCAGGCCTCGCTGTGGTCGGACGCCTTCCGGACCATGCGCCGGCGGCCCGACGTCATCATCGCCACGCTCGTCCTCCTGCTGGTGTTCGCCATGGCCGCGTTCCCGCGGCTGTTCACCGACAAGGACCCCACCCAGTGCCTCGGCCGCGAGGCCCGCCTGCGGCCCGACACGTGGTTCACCGGCGACCACCCGCTCGGCACGGACGCCTTCGGCTGCGACTTCGCCGCCACCCTCGTCCACGGCACGCGGCCCACGATCGCGCTCGCGCTCAGCGTCATCGTCGCCTCGGTCGTCATCGGGCTCGTGCTCGGCATCTACGCGGGGTACTACGGCGGCTGGCTCGACTCGGTGATCTCCCGCGCGCTCGACGTGTTCGTCGTCATCCCGATGCTCATGGGCGCCATCCTGATCCTGAGCCTGTTCCGCGGGCGCGTGTCCACCGAGAGCCTCGTCGAGACGATCGCCGCGCCGGCGATCGCCCTGACCCTCTTCGGCTGGATGGAGTTCTGCCGCTACACGCGCGCGGCCACCCTGGAGACGAAGAACCTCGACTACGTGATCGCCGCGAAGTGCCTGGGCGCGAGCGACCGCCGGATCATGTTCAAGCACATCCTGCCGAACGCGATCGTCCCGGTCACCGCCGTCGTCCCCACCACCATCGGCGGCATCATCGTCACCGAGTCCGCGCTCGCGGTCCTCGGCATCGGGGTGCAGCCGCCCGCCACGAGCTGGGGCGTCCTCCTGTCCGACGGCACCGAGTGGGCCGGCGGCGGGTACGTCTACCTCTTCGCGTGGCCGCTGGGCCTGCTCATCCTGACCGTGTTCGCGTTCGCGACCTTCGGGGACGCCCTGCGCGACGCCCTCGACCCGAAACTGAGGTGATCCCGGTGTCAGAGACCGTCCGCGTCATCGGCGACACCCTCCCGGGCGCCGACTTCAACGCCCCGCTGCTCGAAGTGGACGACCTGCGCGTCGAATTCCGGGTGCGCGGGCAGCGCATCCCGGCCGTGCGCGGCGCCAGCTTCACCCTCGAGCAGGGCCGCACGCTCGCCGTCGTCGGCGAGTCCGGCTCGGGCAAGTCGGTGACCTCGCAGGCCATCATGGGCATCCTCGACACCCCGCCGGCGACGATCACCGGCGGGGCGGTGCGCCTCCACGGCGTCGACCTCCTCGAGCAGAGCGAGGAGACCCGCAGGGAGGTGCGCGGCAACCACATCGCGATCGTCTTCCAGGACGCCCTGTCGGCGCTCAACCCGCTGTGGTCGGTCGGCTTCCAGATCGGCGAGCTGTTCCGCGTCCACCGCGGCACCAGCCGCAAGGACGCCAAGCTGAAGGCGGTCGAACTGCTCGACCAGGTCGGCATCCCCGACGCGAAGAACCGCGTCGGCGACTATCCGCACCAGTTCTCCGGCGGCATGCGCCAGCGCGTGATGATCGCGATGGCGCTCGCGCTCGACCCGGAGGTCCTCATCGCCGACGAGCCGACGACCGCCCTCGACGTGACGGTGCAGGCGCAGATCATGCGGCTGCTCAAGCGGATCCAGGCCGAGCGGAACATGGGCCTGATCCTCATCACGCACGACCTGGGCGTGGTCGCCGACGTCGCCGACGAGGTCGCGGTCATGTACGCGGGGGAGGTGGTCGAGCGCGCCGGGATCCGCGACGCGTTCAAGCGGCCGGCCCACCCGTACACGAAGGCGCTGCTGCGGGCGATCCCGCGCGTCGACACCGTCGGCCAGGAGCTGGAGGTGATCCGCGGGCTGCCGCCGAACCCGGCGAAGCTGCCGGGCGGGTGCCCGTTCCACCCGCGCTGCTTCGCGGCGGAGGACAAGTGCGCGACGGAGGTGCCGCCGTGGATCGAGCCCGCCGAGTTCCACGGCTCGCGCTGCCACTTCGCCGAGGAGGTCTACACCGATGAACGCTGAACTGGGCCAGGCCGACACCGGGACCGATCCGGTCCTGGAGGCGAAGGACCTCGTCAAGCACTTCCCGATCCAGCGCGGCATCGTCGTGAAGCGGACCGTGGGGCACGTGCAGGCCGTCGACGGCGTCGACCTGAAGCTGCATCCGGGCCGCACGCTCGGCGTGGTGGGGGAGTCGGGCTGCGGCAAGTCGACGCTCGCGAAGCTCCTGGTGGGCCTGGAGACGCCGACGTCGGGCTCGATCAAGTTGGAGGGCAGGGAGATCGGGAACCTCTCGGCCCGCCGGATGCGCCCGTTCCGGCGCGACGTCCAGCTCGTGTTCCAGGACCCGTACACCTCGCTGAACCCGCGGTTGACCGTGGGCGACATCGTCGGGGAGCCGTTCGAGATCCACCCGGAGGCGGTCCCGAAGCGGGGGCGCGCCGGCGAGGTCAAGGAGCTGCTGGACATGGTCGGGCTGAGCCCGGACCACATCAACCGGTACCCGCACCAGTTCTCCGGCGGGCAGCGCCAGCGCATCGGGATCGCCCGGGCGCTCGCGCTGCGCCCGAAGGTCCTGGTGTGCGACGAGCCGGTGTCGGCGCTGGACGTGTCGATCCAGGGGCAGGTGATCAACCTGCTCCAGCGGCTCCAGGACGAGCTGGGCCTGGCGTACGTGTTCATCGCGCACGACCTGTCGGTGGTGCGCCACATCGCCGACGAGGTCGCCGTGATGTACCTCGGCAAGGTGGTCGAGCGCGGGACGGGGCCGGAGATCTACGACCACCCGCGGCACCCGTACACGCAGGCGCTGCTGTCGGCGGTGCCCGTCCCGGACCCGGATCTGCGCGGCCACCGCGAGGAGATCGTCCTGCAGGGGGACGTGCCGTCGCCGATCGACCCGCCGTCGGGCTGCCGCTTCCGGACCCGCTGCTGGAAGGCGACCGACCGCTGCGCCGAGGAGGTCCCCTCGCTCGCGGTGGGCGACCGGGGCACGCATCCGACGGCCTGCTTCTACGCGGAGGAGCGGGACGTCACGCACGCGGTCAAGTGACCCCTCGATGGGAGGCCGGGCAGCCCGCGGCCCGGCCTCCGGCCCCTCATGGCCGGGGGCGGTGGTTCGTGGTCTTCTTGACCGACCCGTCGGGGTTGAAGACGGTCCACCGCCCGGTCTTCCTGCCGTGGTCGTACTCGCCGTGGTCGAGCGGGTCGCCTTCGGCGGTCCAGCGCTCCCAGACGCCGTGCTTGGCCTCGTCGTCGTCGAAGCCGCCCTTCTGGAGGAGTTCGCCGTTGGCGCGCCACCAGGTCCACCGGCCCGTGACGCGGCCGTCGCGGTAGGCCCCTTCGGACCGGAGGCGGCCGTCGTCGGCGTAGTGGCGCCACATGCCCTGGCGCAGGTCCTCGACGTACTCGCCGACCTCGTACCCGCCGTGCGGGTCCCGTTCGGCCCACAGCCCGGTCTTGCGGCCCCGGTCGTCGACCGCGTTCGGGTACTCCTCGGGTGTGGGCGCCACCGGTGCGGCCATCGCCTCGCTCCTTCGCCTCGTCGCGTTCGCAGCGCGGCCGCGGGTGCGCGGCCTCCGGTCGAGCGTAGGCGAGCGGGGCGCGGCGCTGTGCGGATCCGGTCAGTCGAGCCGCTTCTCGTAGCAGACGGAGACGTCGGAGTCGACGTAGTGGCCGTAGCGGGGGATGGGCCGGTAGCCCTCGCGGCGGTAGAAGCGGTTGGCGTCGGGCATGCGGGCCTCGTCGCCGGTCTCGAGGCGCAGGGTGCCCCAGCCCCGGCCGCGGGCGGTCGCCTCGAGCGCGGCGAGGATCGCGGGGGCGACGCCGGAGCCGCGGAATCCGGGGAGGACGTACATGCGCTTGACTTTGGCGGTGCCGGCGTCGAGCCGGCGCAGTCCGCCGCAGCCGACGGCGGTGCCGTTCGCGTCGACGGCCACGAGGAAGACCTCGATGTCGGCCGAGGAGGGGGCGGGGCCGGGTTCGTGGTCGTCGCAGCCGAAGCGCGCGTCGAGTTCGGCGCGCTGGGCGGCGCGGAGGCGGGCGCCTTCGGGATCGTCCCAGGCGCGGGGCTCGATCCGCCAGTCGGTGGTGGTGCGCATGCTGGTCTCCAGTCCGGTCGGGCCCCGGCAGGCTCGTCATGACAAGTGTTACCGTAACAGGTGTTACGAAGTTGAGGAAGGGGAGTGGGCCATCGCACGCCGAGCCGATCCGGAGTCCCAGCAGGAGCGCATCTCGGAGGCGGTCTGGAGCATCCTGGCGCGCAAGGGGATCGAGCACCTGACGATCCGCGCCGTCGCGTCCGCCGCGGGCTGCACGACCGGTCTCGTGATGCACCGATTCCCCGGCCGCCGGGCCCTGCTCGCGCACGCGCGCGACCTCCTCCACGCCCGCACCCGCGTCCGCGTCGAACGACTCGAAGCCGAGGCGCCGACCCCGCGGGCGGCCCTCCGCGCGGTGCTCGCGCAGGGCATGGCCCTCACCGAGGACGCCGCGCAGGAGGCCCTGGTGTGGATGGGGTTCCTGGCGGCCTCCGTCGGCGACCCCGAGCTCGCCGACCTTCACCGCCGCAACAACCGGGTCTGGCGCGACCGGGTCGCCCGCCTCGTCCGCGAGTCCGCGCCCGACTGGGGCGCCGACCGCGTCGACGCCGCGGTCCTCGCCCTCGTCGGCGCCACCGAAGGCGCCGCCCAGCTCGCCTGCTTCGACCCCGAGTCCTACAGCGCCGCACTGCAGGAGGCGATGCTCGACGCCCTGCTGGACGCGCTCGGCCTGGCCTGAGCGCCGCGCGGGACGCCTCCCGAAAGCGCCGTGCGCCCGCCCCCGCCGTCCGGTAACGTTGCCTGTTCCGCAACGGATTGGAGCGAACCTCTTGACCCGCATCGACATCACAGCGATCCGCGTCGCCGACCACAAGAGCGGCCCCTACGCGATCACGACCGGCCCCGACCGGGCCCTGTGGTACACCCTCGTCCACAGCGGACAGATCGGCCGCCTCGTTCCGGGCGGCGAACCCGAGTATTACGATCTCGACCCGGGCTGCGGCCCCACGGTCATCGCGGCGGGACCCGACGGCGCGCTCTGGTTCACCGAGTACGAGGCGAGCCGCATCGGCCGCATCACCACCGCGGGCGAGGTCACCGAGTACGAACTGCGGCGCGACGCCAAGCCGTTCGGCATCGCCGCCGGCGCCGACGGCGCGCTGTGGTTCACCGAGACCGCCGCGAACCGCATCGGCCGCATCACCACGAGCGGCGAGACGACCGGCTTCCCGATCCCCGTCGACAACGCCTTCCCGTCGGCGATCACCGCCGGCCCGGGCGATGCGCTCTGGTTCACCATGAACGCGGCCAACGCGATCGGCCGGATCGGCCTGGACGGCGAGGTGACCGTCCACCCGCTCCCCACCGAGGGCGCCGCTCCGGTCGGCATCTGCGCGGGACCCGACGGCACCGACCTCGGCGGTACCGAACGCAACGGCACCGGACACAATGGCACCGAACATAATGGCGCAGTCTGGTTCGTCGAGATCGGCGCCGGGCAGATCGGCCGCATCGACGAGGACGGCACCGTCACCGAGTACCCGCTGCCCGACCGGGCAGCGCGACCGCACGCGATCGCCGCCGGCCCCGACGGCGCCCTCTGGTTCACCGAGTGGGGCGCCAACCGCATCGGCCGCATCACCGCCGACGGCGCGATCACCGGCCGGGAGCTGCCCGAAGCCGGCAGCGAACCCCACGGCATCGCCGCCGGCCCCGACGGCGCGCTCTGGGCCGCCCTCGAGACCGGCGCCCTCGCCCGCTGCACGGGCTCCTGACACGCGACCGGGCCGCGGCCGCACACGGGGGAGTGCGCACCGCGGCCCGGAGCCTCAGGCCTACCCGGCCTTCGCCGCCTCGTAGCGCGCGGCCACGTCCTGCCAGTTCACGACCTCCCACATCGCCTTGACGAAGTCGGGCCGGACGTTCTTGTACTGGAGGTAGTACGCGTGCTCCCAGGCGTCGAACGCCAGCAGCGGCACCGACGTCTGGGCCACGTTCCCGTGGTGGTCGTAGACCTGCTCCACGATGAGCCGCTTCGAGAGCGGCTCGTACGACAGCACGCCCCACCCGGAGCCCTGCACGAGCGTCGTCGCCGCCGAGAGCTGCCCGTGGAAGCCCTCGAACGACCCGAAGTACTCGTCGATCGCCTCGGCGAGCTCGCCCTCGGGGCGGTCGCCGCCGTCCGGGCTCATGTTCTCCCAGTAGAGGGAATGCAGGACGTGGCCCGAGACGTTGAACGCGAGCGTCTTCTCGAGCCCCACGATCGAGGAGAAGTCGCCCTTGTCGCGCGCCTCGGCGATCCGCTCCAGGGTGTCGTTGGCGCCCTTGACATATGCCGCATGGTGCTTGTCGTGGTGCAGTTCGAGGATGTACCCGTTGATGTGCGGCTCCAGCGAGCCGTAGTCGTAGGGCAGGTCCGGAAGCGTGTAGACGGTCATCGTCGCCTCTCTCTATCGCGGCAGATCGAACGTTGTCGCCACAGTTTCACAACTGCAAGTTATTTGCAATAGAAGTCGGCACGGGTCGCCCCGTGATTCCCGTCGTCTTAAGACCAACGTCCCGGCCGCGCCCGCAACCCAAGCCGCGCAACGCGTCGGCGCACTAGCGGGCCAGCCGCCGGATCGACTCCACGATCCCCGGCAGCACCTCCAGGAACCGCTCCACCTCCGCCTCGGTGGTCTCCCGGTGCAGCGACACCCGCACGTTCCCGTGGCTCAGCACCCCCATCGCCTGGAGCACGTGCGAGGGCCGCAGCCGCGTCGACGCGCACGCCGACCCCGACGACACCGCGAAGCCCGCCCGGTTCAGCTCCGTCAGTAGCACCTCGCCGTCCACCCCCAGGCACGAGAACGTGACGATGTGCGGCAGCCGGTCCACCGGATCGCCCGGCAGCTCCACCTCCGGAATCGTCAAGGCGATGTGCTCGCGGATCTGCTCGGTGAGCGCCCGCGCCCGCTTCGACAGCTCCTCGCGCTCGGCGACCACCGCCCGCAGCGACGCCGCCGCGGCCACCGCCGCCGGCACGTCGATCTCGCCGATCGCCTCCCGGATCGACGAGTCCTCCCCGGGGAACGGATTGCGCCAGCGCACGCCCTTCCGCACGACCAGGATCCCCGCCCCCGACAGGCCGCCCCACTTCCGGGCGCTGGCCGCGAGCACCGACCACCCGTCGGGCACCGGCTCCCACGGCAGGCTCGCGGCGGCGTCCACGACCAGCGGCACGTCCCCGGCGCCCGCCGCGACGGCGGCCACCGGCTGCCGGGTCCCGACCTCGTGGTTCGCGGACTGCACCGCCAGGACCGACGCCTCGTCGCCCCCGTCGACCCCTGCCAGCGGGTCGGGGTCGACCCGCCCGAGCCGGTCCACCGGGACCGCCGCGACCCGGCCGCCGCGGGCCTCGAACCACTGCGCCGCGTGCAGCACCGACGAGTGCTCGACCGCGCTGTGGACGAGCGGGCCGGGCTCGCTGCGGGCCGCGATGACGCCGAGTACGCCGGCGTGCACGGCCTGTGTCCCACTCGATGTGAAAGTGACCTCATCAGCGCTCACGCCCAGCGAGGCGGCCGCCGACTGGCGGGCGGCCTCCAGCAGCATCCGGGACCGCCGGCCCAATGTGTACAGTCGGCCGGGCCCGGCCCATCCCTCCGACAAAGCCGCAGCATACGCGTCTCGGGCCGCCGGGTGCGGCGGCTGGGCGGTCGCGCCGTCGAAGTAGGTCTCGGTCACGGTTCCAATCTAGAACCCTCCCGGCCCCGAACCCAACCCCTTGGTCCCCGCCGCACGGGCTAAGCAGTAGGCTCTTGCCGTCAAGTCCGTGCCTTGTCGCCTGCCCGGCGGCGGACGCGGAGCCGAGCGCTGAGAAAGGCATGAGACAGGTGGTCGGAAAACCGTCCCGAGAACGTCGCGGCCGAGCCCGCCGCGCGATAGGTCTCACCGGGATCGCCGCGCTGCTCCCGATCCTCCTCGCGGGCTGCAGCGTCGCCGACGCCTTCTACTTCGGCTGGCCCCGCACGACGCCCACCACGCAGTCCGAGCAGATGTTCGACCTCTGGATCGGCTCGACGATCGCGGCCCTCGCCGTCGGCGTCGTCGTCTGGGGCCTCACCTTCTGGTGCATCGCCGCCTACAAGAAGAAGGACACCGACACCGAGCTGCCCCGCCAGACCAAGTACAACCTCCCGGCCGAGCTCACCTTCACGGCCCTGCCGTTCGTGCTCATCGGCGTGCTCTTCTACTACACGGTCATCGTCCAGGACAACGTGACGAAGATGAGCGAGCAGCCGAGCGCCTGCACCGAGATCACCGCGTTCAAGTGGAACTGGCAGTTCACCTACACCGACGAGAACTGCGATCCCCTGACCGGAGCCGACGGCCAGCCCGTCACCGAGACCGGCGACTCGGACTACATCCCGATCATCGTGGTCCCCAACCAGGACGACGTGCGCTTCACCGCCCACGCCGAGGACGTCATCCACTCCTTCTGGGTCCCCGACCTGCTCTTCAAGCGCGACGTGTTCCCCGGGTCGGACAACAGCCACACCCAGTGGGAGGTCGACTTCAACTCGGAGGGCACCTTCGTGGGCCGCTGCGCCGAGCTGTGCGGCGCCTACCACGCCTTCATGAACTTCGAGATGCGCGTCGTCTCCCCCGAGGACTACCAGACCTTCGTCGACGCCCGCGTCGACGGCGCCAGCACGCCCGAGGCCCTCGAGCTCATCGGGCAGGAGCCGTACGCGACCACGACGCACCCGTTCGACACCGACCCGGCCTCGGGCGAAGCGAGCTAGGGAGGACCAGCGATGAAGACAGAGAACCGGCTGTTCGCCATCGTCGCAGTGTCGATGTTCGTCTTCGCGGCGATCTACGGCTACTGGACCTGGGAGAACGACAACCCCACCTACGGCCGCCCCGGCGAGGTCGAGTGGGTCGGGACGATCGCCCTGATCTTCTCCGGCCTCCTGGCCGGCATGGTCTGGCTCGTGTTCTGGGTGATCTCCCGCCGTATCGACCCGCGCCCGGAGGACCGCCCCGACGGCGAGATCTCCGACGTCTCCGGCGAAGTGGGCTTCTTCAGCCCCGGCTCGTACTGGCCGCTGGGCCTGGCGCTCACCGCCGTCCTCTGCGGCCTGGGCCTCGTCTTCTGGCTGCCGTGGCTCATGGTCGCGGGCGGCGCGGCGCTCATGCTCGCCGTCGGCGGGCTCACCTTCGAGTACTACACGGGCACGCGCAAGCTCGGCCCGCAGTAGCGGACGCACGCAGAAGGCCCGGAGCGCGATGCTCCGGGCCTTTCGCGCGTATGTAGGGTGTGGCAGGTGACTCCCTCTGTGCGGCGCCGGAAAGCGCCTCTGCTGCGGCGCCTCGCGGGCACGGTGTTCTACAGCCTTCCGCACCCGATGCGCCGCCGGATCGTGCGGATCGCCACGCCGACGTACACGCTCGGCTCCGTCGTCCTCGTCATGGACGCCGACCGCACGAAGCTGCTCATGCTCCGCCAGCCGCCGGGCCGGCGCTGGTCGCTCCCCGCGGGACTGCTCAACCGCAACGAGCAGCCCGTCGAAGGGGCCCGCCGCGAACTCGCCGAGGAGACCGGCATCGAAGCCGACCTGAGCGAACTCGCCCCCGCCGACCCGTGCGCCGTGGTCCACACCAGCGGCCGCTGGGTCGACAACGTCTTCCGGCTCACCCGCGACCCAGAGACCACCGAGATCATCGTCGACGGCCACGAGGTCTGGGACGCCGCCTGGCACCCCGCCGACGCCCTCCCCGAGATGACCCGCGCGACCGCCAAGCTCCTGTCCCACTACGACCTGGGCCCCCTCCGAGCCGCCGACCCGTCCGCAGAACCCCCGGCCTCGGCCTGACGCGCACCACGCCCCAGAGCCGGAACGATCCGGAATCGCGCACGACCGCCGCACGTGAACGCCCTCGCGGGCGCAAGACTGGGAACGAGATGGCCGATACGCCGGATAGCGTTGACGGTTCTCCCGCGTCGCAGGTCCACGTCGTCAACAGCCGCTCTAGCTGCGGGTTTACCGGGCGGCTGCTGGTGAACATCGGTGGATGTCGGTGGCTCTATGACGGCCCAGCGACGGCCCCACGGCCCCACGACGGCCCGAAAACGGCCCCAGAGCGTTCGCACGCGCCCGGGGTAACCGGAACTACAACGGACTCGCCACCTTGCCGCAGCCGACGCTTGCGGCGGCAAGTAGCCCTATCCGCTCCTGCGGTGGTGCCGCCGACCGCCACGGTCCCGACCCAAGAGACCCGGATGCCGTTCGCGTCGGCCTCGCTCGAATCAGAGCCGGAGTCTCGCTCGATCAATACGCACGTATGTTCGAAGAATGCGGAGCTACCCACAACCCCGCTGTCGCTGCCTTGGCGCCCCTGCGCCCACCCGGCCCGGCTTCGTGCTCATGCCGGCCGTTCTGCGTCTAGTTGTGATGTTCGGGGAGGTTGTTCAGTCGGGTGATCGGTGGCTGGCCTCCGATGGCGGAGTGGGCTCGGTGGTGATTGTAGAAGTGGAGCCAGCCCGGCAGGGCTTGCCTGCGCTCGGTTTCTGAGGT
>NZ_WIAO01000028.1:68887-72288 GCF_009451885.1 Glycomyces albidus | reverse complement strand
GTCCCGCTCCGGTGGCGGGCCAGGCGCCGCCGGTCCGCGGCGCCCGTGTCGCCGCAGCCGCATCCGGCGGGCGCGCCGCAGCCGCGGCCGCAGGCGCAGCCGCAGGCGCAGCCGCACGAGCACGTCTGAGGCCGCGGGCCGGCTCGTCCACTAGGGACGAACCGGCTGCAGGTCCATCGCGTTCGCCCGGACGACCTCGAGGGCTCGGGTCACGGCCCCGAGGCTGACGACCCCGCCCCCGAGGGTCGAGGCCACGAGTTCGGGCGCGGGCGGGTGGGTCAGCTCGTCGAGGCGCTGCGCCGCGCGCTTGAGGACCACGTCGAGCGACGCGGCCACCGCCCCGGCGAGCACGATCCGCTCCACGTCGAGCAGGCCGCCGAGGACCGCGCAGATCCGCGCCAGGCGCTCGGCCATGCGCTCGGCCAGCGCGAGCGCGGCCCCGTCACCGGCCTCGGCGGCGCGGAGGACGAGTTCGGCGCCGAGCCGGTCGGCGGGGGCGGTCATGAGCGGGCTGCCGGGGTCGGCGGCGCCTTCGGCCCGGACCTCGAGTGCCCAGCGGCGCAGCAGGTTCCCGATGCCGTGGGTGGAGCCGACGCCTTCGACGAGGGCGAGCAGGCGCAGCTCGCCGGCGGCGCCGCGTCGCCCGCGCACGAGGTGGCCGTCGACGACGTAGCCGGCGCCGAACCGCTCGCCGGAGACGAGTGCGATGTAGGAGGAGGCGCCGGCGCCCGCGCCGAGGGCGCCTTCGGCGAGCGCGGCGAGGTTGGCGTCGTTCTCGACCTCGGTGAGCCAGCCGCGAGCGCGGAAGTGCGCGGCGTAGCCGGGGTTCATGCGCTCCCAGAAGCGCTGCTCCCCTTCGGGAGAGGAGCCGTCGAGGCCGGTGGGGGCGGGGACGCCGACGGCGGTGCAGAGGACCGCTTCGGGGCGGGCGCCGGCGCGGTCGAGGACGGCCGCGACGGTGGCGTCGGCGGCGGCGAGGCGCTCGGCGCCGTCGCGTCCGTCGGGGTCGATCTCGGTGTGGGCGCGGGCGAGTTCGCGGCCGCGGAGGTCCGCGGCGGTGGCGGTGATGCAGTGCTGGCCGGCGTCGACGCCGAGGACGACTCCGGCGTCGGCGCGCAGCTCGTAGCGGCGGGCGGGGCGGCCTTTGCGGTACTCGCCGCCGGCGGCGCGGGCGTTGGGGAGCTCGGCGAACCAGCCGCGCTCGACGAGCTCGTCGCAGAGCGCGATGACCGTCGAGCGGGTCAGTCCCGTGGCGGCAATCACATCGCTGGCGGTGAACGCCTCGGATTCCCAGGCCAGATCCAGGACGGCCGCCGTGTTCAGGCGCCGCTGGGGGTGGGCACCCCGGTCGTCGGGTCCGTCGGGTTCCATGATCGCGCTTGACACCTCGCCTTCGCTGTCGCAGCATGACTGGAGTGATTTGATTTTGGTATTAGATTTAATCACAAGGAACCGTCACGCGCTCCGGCGCGGATCCACCACACCGAAAGGCACCCATGATGGCTGCTCCGAGCCCGGCCTCTCCCACCGCGGCCGACTGGTGGCGCCAGGCCACCGTCTACCAGATCTACCCGCGCAGCTTCGCTGACGCGAACGGCGACGGCATCGGCGACCTGCGCGGCATCACCTCGCGCGTCGACTACCTCGCGCGGCTCGGCGTCGACGCGGTGTGGCTGAGCCCGTTCTACCCGTCCGCGCTCGCCGACGGCGGCTACGACGTCGACGACTACCGGAACGTGGACCCGCGCCTGGGCACGCTCGATGACTTCGACACCATGATCGCCGCGCTCCACGCCGCCGGCATCAAGCTCATCGTGGACATCGTCCCGAACCACTCGTCCAACCGGCACGAGTGGTTCCAGGCCGCGCTCGCCTCCCCGAAGGGCTCCCCCGAGCGCGACCGGTACGTCTTCCGCGACGGCCGCGGCGCGAACGGCGAACTGCCGCCCGCCGACTGGGTCTCCATGTTCGGCGGCCCCGCGTGGACGGCCGTGGGCGACGGCCAGTGGTACCTGCACCTGTTCGCGCCCGAGCAGCCCGACTTCAACTGGCGCAACGAGGAAGTGCGGGAGGACTTCCTCAAGACGCTGCGGTTCTGGTCGGACCGGGGCGTCGACGGCTTCCGCGTCGACGTCGCGCACGCCCTCGCCAAGCACCTCCCCGCCGACCTGCCCTCGCAGGCCGAACTCGAGGCGATGGACAAGGCCACCGGCATGCACCTGCTGTGGGACCGCGACGAGGTCCACGACATCTACGCCTCCTGGCGGTCGGTGTTCAACGAGTACGACCCGCCGCGGATCGCCGTCGCCGAGGCGTGGGTCGACCCGCCCGCGCGCCGGGCCCGCTACGCCAGCTCGGAGGGGCTCGGCCAGGCGTTCAACTTCGACCTCCTCGAAGCCGACTTCGACCCGGCCGCCTTCCGGCGCATCATCACCGAGAACCTCGAGCAGGCCGTCGAGACCGGCTCCTCTACGACGTGGGTGTTCTCCAACCACGACGTGGTCCGCCACGCGACCCGGTACGGCCTGCCGCCCAACGGGGACGAGCCGCGCAAGTACAACCGGGCGTGGCTGCTCTCGCGCGGCACCGAGCCGGAGCTGGACACCGCGCAGGGGCTCCGCCGGGCGCGGGCCGCGACGCTGCTGATGCTGGCGCTGCCCGGGTCCGCGTACCTGTACCAGGGCGAGGAACTGGGCCTCGGCGAGGTCGCGACCATTCCCGACGAGGCGCGGCAGGACCCGACGTTCTTCCGCAGCCCCGGCGTGGACGTGGGCCGCGACGGGTGCCGCGTGCCGATCCCGTGGACGGTCGAGGGCCCGTCGTACGGGTTCGGGTCCGGGCCGGCGCACCTGCCGCAGCCGGACTGGTTCGGGAAGCTGTCGGTGGAGGCGCAGACCGGCGACGCGTCCTCGACGCTCTCGCTCTACCGGGACGCGCTGGCGCTGCGCCGCGAGCTCCAGACCGGCGAGACGCTCGAGTGGGTCCACAACGCTTCCAATGCGGTGCTGCACATCCGCCGCTCGAACGGCTGGGAGGCCGTGGCGAACTTCGGATCCGACCCGGTGCCGCTGCCGGAGGGCGAGGTGCTCCTGGCGAGCGGCCCGCTCGGCGAGGGCGAACTGCCCGGCGAGACGACCGTCTGGCTCCGCAGGCCGTAGCAGGCGGCGCCGTTCCCGCGGTCGCTCGGCCCGGCGGGAACGGCGTCACTGGAGCCTTCGGGGACCCGGCGCCTTCGGGACACGGCGGCGCGGCGGAGAGCATCCGCAGGGCGGCCGCCGACGACTGCCGGGAACGGCGTCGCCCGGACTTCCGGGAACCTGAAACGCGGCGGGGGGGGGGGGGGGCCCCCCCCCCCCCCCCCCCCCCGGGGGGGGGGCGGCCCCCAGGCCCCCCCCGAGTGG
>NZ_WIAO01000028.1:0-68877 GCF_009451885.1 Glycomyces albidus | reverse complement strand
CCCCCCCACTCCCGCGCGGCGGCGGGGGGCGCACCCCCCCCCCCCGCCGCTCGCCGTTCAGATCGGTTCCCTCAGGGCCCCAGTGCTAGTGAAGGGCCCACACCTGGACGTTGCCGGTCGCCGATCCGGTGACGGCCGTCTTGGTGCCCTCGATCTCGGCGAGCGCGGCCGACTGGATGACGTCCTCGCCCGAATGCTGCGCGAACAACTCGCCGAGCTGGGTGCCGGTCGACAGGTCGAACATGCTCAGGCCCTGGCTGCCGTTGAGGAGGGCGACGGCCGCGCCCTCGATCTCGGCGACCCCGACCGCGGTCACCTCCTGCAGCAGCTCCTGCCCGGCGGTGCCGAACGGCTCGGCGGCGGCGAGGTCCCAGCCCTGCACGGACCCTTCGGCGGTGACGGTGACGCCGATGTCCTTCCCGGCGGCCGTGCCCGCGCCGAAGGCGACCACGTCGTAGGTGAGCTGGTCGAAGGTGCCGCCGACCGGTTCACCGGTCGCGAGGTCGGCCACGAACACGCGGTTCTCGTAGGTGCCGGTGTGGCGCAGGACGCCGCCGACCTGGGTCATCGCGGAGAGGTCGGCGTACGAGGTCGAGATGTCGGCGATCGCCGCGCCCGTGTAGAGCTGGCGCACTTCGTAATCGGTGAGGTAGGCGGGGACGCCGTCCCACAGGCCGACCCAGTAGATCGTGTCGTAGCTCGCCTCGCGCTGGGCGATGGGCGTCGCGGGGTCGGCGAGGGGCCAGACGGCCTCGGTCTCCGATGAGCGGCTGAACGCGATCCACTGCCCGTCGTACTCGAAGACGGAGAGGTGGTCGATCGGACCCTGGTGGCCCCGGAACTCGTCGACCTTCTCCCCCGTGGTGAGGTCCCAGATGCGGACGATGGCGTCCTCGCCGCCGGTGACCGCAACCGGGGTGGTGTCGATGAACCCGGTCCGCACCGCCGTGACCGGCCCGGTGTGGGCCAGCGGGATGTCGCCGACGAGGTCGCCCTGGACGGCTTCCGCGAGCGGGACGACCCCCGAGGCCTCCCCGGAGTCGGCGGTGCCGTCGTCGGAGTCGCCGCCGTTGTCCGATGCGGCGCTCTGCTCGTCGGTGCCGTTCTCGGACTGGGGCTCCGCGCCGCCCGCGACGTCGTTCTCGCCGTCGGGCATGAACTGGAGTCCGATGAGGACGCCCAGCGTGATCACGACCGCCGCGGCGGCGGCGCCGATCGCGGTCAGACCCTGCTTCGACTTGGCCCAGGACGGCCGTTCCGGCTGCGGCGCAGGATAACCGGGCCCCTGCGGGTACGGGCCGGGCGGCGGGCCCTGCGGGGCGGCCATCGCCGGCTGGGTGACCGGTTGCGGCGATCCCGGGACGGCCTGCGGTGTGAGGCGCGGCTGGGACGTGCCGGGAAGCTGCATCGTCTGGTTCGTGTCGGGCGCCGCGGCCGGCACGGCGGCCGGGGTGGGCTGGGGCGGGGCGGTCTGCGGGGGCAGGGCCGGGCTCGGGACCGAGACGGGGGTGCTGATGGCGTGGTGCGCGGCCAGGCCGCCCTCGGATACGGCGAGTTCGGGCTGCTCGATGGCCGCGGGGGCGATGCCCAGTTCGCGGTGGAGGAGGGTGGCGACCAGGGGCATGCGGCTGGCGGCGCCGACGAGGAACAGGCCGGTGATCTGCTCCTTGGCGAGACCGGACTCGCGGATGACGCCCTGGGTGACGCGGATGGTGCGGGCCACCAGCGGGGCGCAGACGGTCTCGACCTCCTCGCGGGTGAGGTGGGCGTCGATGTCGAGCAGGGGGATGGTCAGGTCGGTGGAGGCCGAGCGGGACAGGCGCTCCTTGGCCTGGCGCACTTCGTCCATGAAGGCGGTGCGGTGGCGCAGGTCGGCGGGCTCGGTCGGGTTGGTGAGGCGCTGCCAGCGGTCGTCGTCGGCATTGACGGTGGCGGCGAGGTGCTCGGCGAGGGCCTGGTCGAAGTCGAGCCCGCCGAGGTCGCCGGCGCCGTCGACGGCGAGGACGTCGAAGCCGGTGGCATTGCGGCGCAAGACGGTCGCGTCGAAGGTGCCGCCGCCGAGGTCGTAGACGACCACGCCGTTGCCGGGCGCCACCTCGATGTCGAGGGTGTCGACGAAGTAGCTCGCGGCGGCGACGGGCTCGGCGACGAGGTCGACCTGGCCGAGGCCGGCGGCCGTGGCGGCGTCGGCGACGACGTGGCGTCGGGTGGGGCCCCAGGCGGCCGGGACGGTGACCGTGACCGGGCCGAGCGCGCCCAGGGTGTGCTCGCATTCGCGGGCGACGCGGGACAGGACGGCCGCGATCACGCTGGTCACCGGGATCTCGGTGTCGCCCAACAGGATCGACTCGTCGTCGATGCGTCGCTTGGGGTTGGGTTCGAACCTGTCGGGCCGGCGTCGCCCCGAGTGGACGGCGTCGGTGCCGACGACCGGGCCGCCCTCGTCGTTCATGAACACCGCGGAGGGCAGCTGCGGTGAGCCGTCGAACAGCTGCTGGTGGACCCGTCCGTCGGCGCGGCGGATGGTCGCGACCGTGTGGGAGGTGCCGAAGTCGATGCTGATCGCGGCGGGCCGGGGGTTGGAGAAGGACATGCGGCCACTCTAGTTTCCGGAGTCCAGCGGCCGGATGCAAGGCGCCGGTTCACGTTCGGGTCGCGTGCGGCTGGCACGCCCCTGCGAGAATTCCTCAGTGGGTATTCAGACGCAGCTGCGCCGGGCGATCTCGGTGTTCCGGTTCGTCGCCCTCGGCTACCCGGTGCTGCTGGGGGCGCTGGCGTTCGAAACGCTGGTGCGGCCGGTGGAGGCGGCGCTGCTCGTGGTCGTGCTCGCGGCGTGGACCGGCGCGGTCAGCCACCGGTACCGGCACCGCGGCTACGAGCCGAAGGCGCTGTACGCCGACCTCGCGGTGACCGCGGCCGCGATCGCGGCGTCCTCGTGGGCGCTCGCCACCGACGGGGTGCCGATCTCGGTGGGGCCGTGGCTCGCCGGGTCGGTGCTCGCGTGGGCGGCGGCGTGGGGGCGCCGGTCGGGGGCGATCGCGGGGGCCGTGGTCGCGGCGTTCGGGATGGTCTTCCGCGGCGGCGTCCACGAGAGCACGGTGAACGAGGCGGCACTGCTGGTGCTGACCGGATTCGTGTGCGGGCACCTGGTCCGGTTGGGCGTCAAGGCCGAGCAGCGGATGCGCGAGGCCGCCGAGCGGAACGCGGCCGCCCGCGAGCGCGAGCGCCTCGCACGCGACATCCACGACTCGGTGCTCCAGGTGCTGGCGCTGGTGCAGCGGCGCGGGACCGAGATCGGCGGCGAGGCCGCCGAACTGGGGCGGCTCGCGGGGCGCCAGGAGGAGGCGCTGCGGGCGCTCATCCGCTCCGAGTCGTACCGGCACCCGCTCGACGGCCAGCGGGACCTGCGGGAACTCGTCGGCCGCCATGAAGGCGCCGACGTGACCGTGGCGGCGCCGGCGACGCCGGTGCTGCTGCCGGCCGAGACGGCCCGGCAGTTCGCGGCGGCCGTGGCGAGCGCGGTCGACAACGTGCGCGAGCACTGCCCGGCGTCGACGCGGGTGTGGCTGCTGCTGGAGGACGACGCGGAGGCGGTCACGGTGAGCGTCCGCGACGACGGCCCCGGGATCGCGCCGGGGCGGCTCGCGGAGGCCGCCGCAGAGGGGCGTCTCGGTGTGGCGCAGTCGATCGAGGGCCGGATCCGGGAGCTGGGCGGCACCGCGGCCGTCACGTCCGCGCCCGGCGAGGGCACCGAAGTGGAGATGCGGGTGCCGCGTCTCACGGCAGAGGCAGGAGGAGCCGGTGGCGACGCTCGTCGTGGTCGATGACCATCCGATCTGGAGGGAGGCGATCGCCCGGGACCTGGCCGAGGCCGGGCACCGGGTGCTCGCGGCGTTCGGCGAGGGCCGGGCGGCCCTCGAAGGCGTCCGGTCGCTGCGACCGGACGTGGCGATCCTGGACCTCCAGCTCCCGGACCTGTCGGGGGTGGCGGTGCTGCAGGGCCTCGGCGAGGACTGCCCGACCGCGGTCCTGGTGCTGTCGGCCAGCGGCGAGTCGGCTGACGTGCTCGAGGCCATCAAGGCCGGGGCACGCGGGTACCTGGTGAAGTCGGCCTCGCCCGCGGAGCTCGCGGACGCGGTCGAGCGGGTCGCGGCCGGGGACGCGGTCTTCACGCCGGGCCTGGCCGGCCTGGTCCTCGGCGAGTACCGGCGGCTCGCGAACGCGCCCGAACCCGAGGAGCGGCCGCGGCTGTCCGACCGCGAGACCGAGGTGCTCAGGCTGGTGGCGAAGGGCCTGGGGTACAAGGAGATCGCCGCGCGTCTGACACTGTCGCCGCGGACGGTCCAGAACCACGTGCAGCACATCCTCTCCAAGCTCCAGCTCCACAACCGGGCCCAGTTGGTGCGGTATGCGATCGAGCAGGGCATGGACTGAGTACTTTCACCCCTCCGAATTGAGCGATCCAGCCGTTGCGCGCGGACCCCGCGGTGCGGTCGGATGGAGCCATGAACGCCTTCATCACCGCTGCCGGGGCGTACCTCCCCGGGGACCCGGTCGGGAACGACGAGATCGCCGCGCGCCTCGGCGGCGTGGACGAGCGCGGGGACCGGCTGCGCCGCCGCATCCTCGCCGCCAACGGCATCGCCAAGCGCCACTACGCCCTCGACGACCGCGGCCGCACCACCGAGCTGAACGAGGAGCTCGCCGCCGCCGCGCTCCGCTCCATGCTGGACGACCGGGGGCTCGCGCCCGCCGACCTCGACATGCTCGCCACCGCGACCACGCAAGGGGACCTGCTCGTGCCGGGCTTCGCGTCGATGGTCCACGGGCGCATCGGCGGCGGCCCGATGCAGCTCCTGTCGGCCGCCGGGGTGTGCGCCTCGAGCCTCGCGGCGCTGGACGCGGCCGTCGCGAAGATCCGCCTGGGCGACAAGGAGAAGGCCGCCGTCGTCGGCAGCGAGCTGTCCTCGCGGTGGCTGCGGGCCTCCCGGTTCAACAGCGCCCACAACGGCGCCTCCAACGGCGGTGGCGGCGACGCGGACGCGCACTTCCTGCGGTGGATGCTCTCCGACGGGGCCGGGTCGGTCCTGGTCGAGCCGCGGCCCCGCCCCGACCGGCCCTCGCTGCGGGTCGACTGGGTGCGCACCGTCTCGCTCGCGCACGAGCACGACGTGTGCATGCGCGCCGGGATGGGCGCCGACGCCTCCCCCGCCGCCGGACGGACCTGGCAGGACATGGGCAGCGCCGCCGCGGCCGAGCAGGCCGGGATGCTGCTGCTGCGCCAGGACACCTCGGCGCTCGGGGCGCTGGCCGAAGCCGGGCTCAAGGAGTTCGCGTCCCTCGCGCAGCAGGGGCTCATCGACCTCAAGCGGCTCGACCACGTCCTGTGCCACTACTCGACCAACGCGTTCCGCGACATCGTCTTCGACCGGCTCGCCTCCACGGGCGCGCAGATCGACACCGACCGGTGGTTCTCGAACCTCGAGACCCGCGGGAACACCGGGGCCGCCTCGATCTTCATCGCCTTGGAGGAGTGCTGGCGGACCGGCCGGTTCGAACCCGGCCAGACGGTGCTCCTCGCGGTGCCCGAATCGGGACGCTTCTCGTTCGGGTTCGCGCACCTGACGTGCGTGGGACCTGAAGCGGCGCAGCCGGTGCCGGTCGCGGTTCCGGCGGCGGCCCCCGTCGCGCCCGTGCACCGGGCGGCGCCGGCGGCGGACGGGAACGTGTTCGCGCGCCTCGACGCGGTGTGGGAGGACTTCGAGCGGCGCCTCGACGCCGTCCCGGTCATGCGCCGCCTCGCCGACGGCGAGTCCACCATGGACGACTATCTGCGGCTGCTGTTCAACCTGCGCCAGCAGGTCGCCGACGGGGCGCGCTGGATCTCGCGGGCCGCCTCGAACTTCTCCGTCGAGTACTTCGACCTGCGCAGCGCCGCCATCGGGCACGCCGCCGAAGAGCACCGCGACTTCATGATGATCGAGCGCGACTACGCCGCGTGCGGCGGATCGATCGAAGCCATCCGCAACGGCCGCAAGAACATCGGATCGGAGGCGCTGTCGGCGTACATGTTCCACGCCGCAGGGCGCCCCGACCCGATCGGGCTCCTCGGGGCCATGTTCATCATCGAGGGACTCGGCACCGGCAAGGCCGCCGGCTGGGCCGCGCAGTTCAAGGAGCAGCTCGGCCTGCGCGACGACCAGGTGAGCTTCCTCGCCTACCACGGCGAGGCCGACGACGACCACTTCGCGAAGCTCCAGGCGATCCTCGCCTCGCCGCGCGTCGACGACGCCGCGGCCGACGCGATCGTCTCCACCGCGAAGGTGGTCGCCCGGCTGTACGCGCTCCAACTCGAAGAGCTCGACAATGTCTGACCTCGCGGGCCCGCCCCTGTGGGACGCGATCGTCGCCGACCCGTCCCTGGTGCTCGACCGCGAGGTGGCGCAGCAGATCGCCGACGACCAGCGCCACTGGACGCGCACCTGGCTGTACCCGCTCGCGCGGCCGGTCTCGCGGGTCCTGGCGCTGGTCATCGTGGCGCTCAAGCGGATCACGCCGGTGCGCTGGACCGCGCACCGGCTCATGGACCGGCTCTGCATCTGGTTCCTGCGGCGGTTCGTGTCCCCGCTCGCGGTCGAACTGCTCATCCGGCACTTCGTGGTCGAGACGAACCTGCTCAACTTCATCGTCCGCAACACCGACACCGCGATCGAGCCGGTCGCGCTGCGCCCCACCGACCTCGCCGGACTCGGCGACAACGCCGTCATCGAGCACGACATCAACGTGTACGTCGTGCTCGCCGGGCTCGGCCCGGTCGCGCGCCGATCCGTCGTGGACTACAGCGGGCTCGACGTCCCCGACCTCGACCCCGAGCCGGGGCGGCGGCGCCTCATGCGCCTCGACGTCCAGACCGCCCTGTGCCTCATGAACCTGCCGTTCGCCGCGTGCCTGACCCCTGAGGAGTACCGCCGTGCCGTCCACTCGATGCGATTCGACGACTCGATCCTGGCGATCCTCGCCGAGATCACCGGGGATCCGACGTTCCTGCGGTGGTGCGGCGGCGACCTGTCGGTGCGGGTCGACTCCAATGCGGACGTGCCGCACGCGGTGTACCGCCATGCCGTGATCTGCGAGTACGCGCACGAGCACCTGCGCCGGCTGGCGGCGCGGAGCTGAACTGCTACCGTCATTCGCGCAGCGGAGGGGGAACGGCTTGGACGCGTGGGTGGCGATCGACTTCGAGACGGCGAACGGCAGCCGCGCCAGCGCGTGCTCGGTGGCCGCGGTCCGCGTGGAGGGCGGCGAGGAGGCGGAGCGGTACGCGAGCCTCATCCGCCCGCCCGCCGGACACGACCGGTTCGACTTCAGGAACACGCAGATCCACGGGATCCGGCGGCGCGACGTCGTCGGCGCGCCCACCTGGCGGCAGGTGTGGTCGCAGCTCGTGGACCTCATCGGGGACGCGCCGGTCGTCGCGCACAACGCCGCGTTCGACACGTCCGTCATCCGGGGCGCCAACGCGGCCAGCGGGATCGACGGTCCGACCCTGCGGTACGCGTGCACGCTCGTCATCGCCCGCCGGACGTGGGTGCTCGACTCGTACACGCTGCCGCGGGTGGCGCGGGCAGCGGGGATCGCGTTCGGCGACCACCACCGGGCCGAGGCCGACGCGCGGGCGGCGGCGAACGTGCTCCTCGCGGAGCAGCGCGAGCACGCCGCGGACTCGCTGGACGGGCTGCTGGAATCGGCGCGGGTCCGGTGGGGCCGCATCCACGGCGGCGGCTACGACGGCTGCCGCAAGTATTGAATCCGGTCGATATCGTCGGCTTCGGCCGGTCGAGATGGTTTCATCCCTTAGGCGTCAATAATGCGTCAAGGGTGTTGACCCAGGTCAATCCCGGTGGTGCGCTTGAGGGACCAAGCGGATCGCAACCGGAGGTAGATGATGGAGCGCACTCCCTCGACCCCGTACTCCCGCGCCGGCGGCCTGGCGGCCCTCGGCGGTTCCATGCTCGTCGCGGGCTCGATGTTCCTGCCGTGGGCCGACGCCGGCGGAGGCCCGGTGAACTTCTGGGGGCTCTCCGATGTCGAAGGCGTCCGGGCCGACGCGGGCACGTACGGGCTCTCGCTGGCCCTGATCCCGCTGCTCGTGCTGTGGTGCGCGCTGTTCTTCGCGTGGCGCACCCATGAGACGCGCATGGCGTGGGCGTTCGGCGGGTTCGCCGGGGCGATGCTGCTCTACGGCGGCGACCTGCGGCTCACCGAGGACCTGCCCGCGAACGGCCAGGGCGCCGGCGAGGTCGTCGCCGCGGTCGGCTTGCTGCTGCTGGCGGCCGGCTGCGTCATGGCGCTCGCCGCGAACGTCCCCGAGCCGGTGGTCGGGTCGCAGCAAGGGCTGAAGAGCCCGCTCTGATCGAACCGTGCACCGCTGCCGCCGTGGTCTGTCACGCACGACGTCGAAGGGGCTGCCGCTTGCGGGGGGCTGCCGCCAGGCGGTGGTATGTCGCGTGTGACACGTGAAGTGCCGCCGGCGGGACGGGCAGTCGCAACGGCGGTGGTATGTCACGTGTGACGCGTGAGTGCCGTCGCTTGCGAGGCGTTGCTGAAACAGGCAGTGGTATGTCACGCGTGACGCGCCATGCGTGCGTCGCCTCGCGCGGCGTTCACTCGTCGAGGAGACGACGCTTGGCGGCCTCGAACTCGTCCTGGGTCAGGTGGCCCGCGGAGTGCAGGGTCGCGAGGCGCTCGAGTTCGGAGACGAGCGACGCCGAGCCGCGGTGCGACTCGGTCGGGGGCGCGGACTCCTGGGTGACCTCGTTGCCCTCAGTGTCGGCGGCGGTCCGGAACCAGGGCAGGGCGACGCGGGCGCGTTCGGGGCGGGTCTCGCGGAAGACGGCGAACACCGGCGCATGGCCGACCCACTTGCGGTGGGTGCGGACCCGCACGCTGTGCCGGCTGCCGTTGTGGGTGAACGTCAAAGCGGCCGTGCCGAATCCGTGCTTGGCGGCGTTCTCGGCGTCGATCCGGCCGATCGGGGCGTCGGCGGGCCGGAAGTCGCTCAGCACGGCGGGCACGCGCTGGGCGCCGAGCAGGCGGGCGCCGAATCCGGTGGTCTTCAGTTCGATCAGCAGCCCCAGCAGGGCGATCACCGCGGCGACGACCAGGGCCGCGCCGACGACGCCCCGCTCGGTGGCGACCTCCGCGGGCGGCAGGCCCGCGGCGACCGCCGCGTCCCAGCCGCTCAGCGCGGCCAGCGGACCGACCATCGCCGCCAGGCCCCAACCGAGCAGCCGCGCCGCCTTGACCATGGCGACCGCCAGCGCGGCGTTGCAGATGATCCCGGCGATCGGCAGGAGCGACCGCGCGTCATCGGTGGAGCACTCGCCGCCCCAGCACTCCCATTCGACGGTGTGGCCGACGCGGACACCCGTCTCGAGGAGCCACCAGGTGGCGGCGGCCAGGGCGGCGACGAGGACGAGGAATCCGAAGGCCTTGGCGGCGGAGACCGGGGGCTTCGCGTCCGGATGCGGGTTGGAGGGCACGAGACCAGTATGGAGCCCGCGTGCCCGCGATGGCAGGCGCCAGACGGTCGGATTTGACTTCGAGTGCGCTCTAGGTTCTAGGCTCGGGCCATGATCACATCACAGCACCCCATCGGTTCCGGATTCGGCGCGACCACCACTGCGGCGGAAGTCCTCGACGGCATCGACCTCACCGGCAGGCACGTGCTCGTCACGGGCGGGTACTCCGGAATCGGCCTCGAGACCACCCGCGCGCTCGTCGCGGCCGGCGCACAGGTGGTGGTCCCGGCGCGGCGGCGGAAGGTCGCCGAGGAGGCCCTGGCCGGCCTCGCCGGGGTCGAGACCGACGAGCTCGACCTGGCCGACCTCGACAGCGTCGCGGCGTTCGCGGACCGGCGCCTCGACGTCGGGCGCGGCTTCGACGCGGTCATCGACAGCGCCGGCGTCATGGCCTGCCCCGAGACCCGCGTCGGCCCCGGGTGGGAACTCCAGTTCGCCACCAACCACCTCGGGCACTTCGCACTGGTGAACCGCTTGGCGCCCTTGCTGAACGAGGGCGCGCGCGTGGTCTCCGTGTCGTCGGGGGCGCACCGGCGCACGGCGATCCGCTGGGAGGACCCGCACTTCGCCACCGGCTACGACCGCTGGGACGCCTACGGGCAGTCCAAGACCGCGAACGTCCTCTTCGCCGTCCACCTCGACGCGATCGCCCAGGACCGCGGCGTGCGGGCGTTCGCGCTCCACCCCGGCGGCATCCTCACCCCGCTCCAGCGGCACCTCTCGCGTGAGGAGCAGGTCGAGATGGGCTGGATCGACGAGGACGGGAACCAGATCGCGGACTGGTTCAAGACGCCCGAGCAGGGCGCCGCGACCCAGACGTGGGCGGCGTTCTCGCCGCAGCTCGACGGCAAGGGCGGCGTGTTCCTCCAGGACTGCGAGATCGCGGAGGTGACCGAGGACGGCGGCGGGGTCGCCGCGCACGCGGTCGACCGCGAGCAGGCCGAGCGGCTCTGGGACTTCTCGGTCCGGCTCACCGGCGTCGACGGCTTCCGGAGCTGACGTCGGTCCGGCGCGCTAGCTTCGAAGCGACACGGCGACGCGCCGCCCGGCGGCGCGTCGCCTCCCGCCAGAGGAGAGGTTGCGCATGGAGATCAACGAGCTGCTGGCCGACGCCTTCGGCCGCGTGCAGGAGGACGTCCGCGCGGTCGTCGACGGGCTCTCGCAAGCGGAGCTGGAGGCGCGGCCGGGCCCCGGAACCAACCCGATCGGCTGGCTGGTCTGGCACATCGCGAGAGTCCAGGACGATCACGTGTCCGAAGTGGCCGGACGGGAGCAGACGTGGACCGCCGACGGCTGGAGCAAGCGGTTCGACCTCGCGCTCGACGACGCCGACATCGGCTACGGGCACACCAGCGAGCAGGTCGGGCGGGTCGCGGGCGTCTCGGGCGCGGACCTCCTCGCGTACTACGAGGCCGTCCACGCGAAGACGCTCGAATACGTCGCCGGGCTCACCGCGCCCGACCTCGACCGGATCGTGGACCGGAACTGGACGCCGCATGTGAGCCTCGGCGTGCGCCTGGTCAGCGTCGTCAACGACAACACGCAGCACGTCGGCCAGGCCGCGTACGTGCGGGGCCTGCTCGATCGCTGATCGCGCGCGGTGGACGGCGGTCCGGAAGGGCCCGGTCGCGGCGCCGCGTCAGGCGCTGTCGCGGACGACCAGTTCGGTCGGGAGGATCACCGGTTCGACCTCGCGCTCCTCGAGCAGGTCGATGAGGAGGCGCACCGTCTCCTCGGCGACCTTGTCGAGCGGGTGGCGGACCGTGGTCAGGGCCGGGCGGGTCGCCGTGGCGATCACCGAGTCGTCGAAGCCGCCCACGGCCACGTCGTCGGGTACGCGCCGGCCCGCCTCGTGCAGGGCCTGGAGCGCCCCGGCGGCCATGAGGTCGGAGGCGACGAACACGGCGTCGAGGTCCGGGACCGCCTGCAGGAGCCGCCGCATCGCGGACTCCCCCGCGGCCTGCGTGTAGTCGCCGTGGACGACGAGCTGCTTGGCGGCCTTGCGGCCGAGCACGCCCGTGAACCCCTCCAGGCGCAGCGCGCCGCCGGGGGTGTCGAGCGGGCCGGTGATCATGCCGATCTTGCGCCGGCCCTGGTTCACCAGGTACTCGGTCATCGCCCGGGCGCCGCCGCGGTCGTCCGCCGCCGCGTACGGGATCACCGATTCGCGGCCGAGGACCGCGCCGCACGCCACGGCCGGGATGCCGCTGCGCTCGATCTCGTCGAGCAGCGGGTCGCCCGCGTGCGTCGAGACCAGGAGCGCGCCGTCGGCGTGCCCGCCGCGCAGGTACCGGGCGACGCGGTCGCGGCCGCGGTCGTCGCCGGCGATCATGAGCACCAGCGACATGTCGCGTTCGGCGAGCTGGTTCGTGGCCACCCGCATCAGGACCGAGAAGTTCGGGTCCTCGAACAGGCGCTCCTGCGGTTCGGACAGGACCATGACGATCGAGCCGGTCCGGCTGGTCACCAGGCTGCGGGCCGCGCGGTTCACGACGTAGCCGGTCTCGGCCACGGCGCGGCGCACTGCGGTCTCCGCCGACAGCGAGACGTTCGACTTGCCGTTGAGGACCCGCGAGACCGTGCCGCGCGAGACCCCCGCGGCGTCGGCGACGTCGTGGATGGTCGGTCGTTTCCGTGCCAAGTTGCTCAACTCTCCCTTGTAACTCACTCAAGTATCGCCCCCGCCGCCCGTCGGGCGCTGCGCCGGAGCGGCGGGACGCGGGGAGCCGGCCCAAGGGGACGGCCGCCTCCCCGCCGAAGGCGCGGCGATGCGCGGTTCAGGCGCCGCCGAGCGCCCGCAGCGACGGCAGCGCGTTGCCCTCGAAGTCGAAGAGCGCCTGGTTGGCCCAGGAGCTGCCCGCCTCGTCGACCACGTCGTCGCCGTACTCCATCCCGGCCCGCGACGCCCAGGTCGTGCCCGCCACCGGGAGCCATGCCGGCTCCCAGTAGACGACGCCCAGCCCCCGGCCCTCCGGCACGGCGGCGACCACGGCGTACAGGTCGCGCAGGAACGCGGCCTGGCCCTCGGGCGAGACGTCGTAGCCGCACCCCTCGGCCAGCTTCGCGGTGAAGACCTGGTGGTGGCCTTCGGGCTGCGCGGCCGTCCACGCGTAGGCCGTCTCGACCACCGCCAGGTCCTTCCCGTAGCGCACGGCGAGGTCGTTCAGGTTGGCGCCCAGGTCGTCCTGGGTGCCGTGCCAGTACGGGTAGTAGGACAGGCCGATGGCGTCGAAGTCGAGTCCGCGCGCCGCGGCCTGGTCGAACCAGCCGCGGTAGAGCTCGTTCGCGCCCCCGAAGTCGAGGTGGACCATGACCTTGGCGTCGCCGGATTCGCGGACCGCCGCGGCCCCGGCCTTGATCAACCCGGCCAACCGGTCGAACGCGGCGGGATCCTCGCGCTCGAACCGGCGCTCGGCGTCGAGGAACCTCGGAGTCCTGCCTTCGGGCCAGAGCATCCCGTTGGTGATCTCGTTGCCGACCTGCACCATCTCGGGGGCGGCGCCGGCCTCGTCGAGTGCGGCGAGGACCTCCGCGGTCCAGTCGTGCACGCGCGCTTCGAGTCCGGCACCGGTGAGACCGCGCCAGGCCTTCGGCGCGGACTGCTTCTTCGGGTCGGTCCAGAAGTCCGAGTAGTGCAGGTCGAGCAGCACCCGCTGGCCCGCGGCCCTGGCGCGGCGGGCCAGCGCGACCGTCGTCGCCAGGTCGTTGGTGCCGCCCATGTACGGTTCGCCCGACTCGTCGCGCGGGTCGACCCACAGGCGCAGGCGGATCCAGTTGACGCCGTTCTCGGCCAGGAGGGCGAACAGGTCCCGTTCGGTTCCGCCGGCGCGGAACCGGGCGCCGAGGGACTCGAGCTCGGCGGTCATGGAGACGTCGGCGCCCCGCATGGGCAGCGGCATGGGGACTAGCCTTTCTCGGCGCCGGCGCTCGCGCCGGTCACCAGGTAGCGCTGGAGGACGATGTAGAGGATGGTGATCGGGACGGCGAGGATGACCGCGCCGGCGGCGAAGGTCGTGAACGCGTTCTGGTAGACGTCCTCGATCATGGCGAACAGGCCGAGCGCGACGGTCTGCTTCTCGGGGCTCTGGAGCAGCAGCGCGGGGAGGATGAAGTCCATCCACGGCATCGTGAACTGCGTGATGGCCACGAAGGTGAGCATCGGGCGCATGAGGGGCAGGACGATCTTCATGAAGATGGTCCAGCGGCTCGCGCCGTCGATCGCGGCGGCCTCGTCGAGGCTCGCTGGCAGGTTGTCGGTGTAGCCCTTCATGAGCCACGTGTTGTACGGCAGGGCGGCGGCGATGCTCACCAAGGCGAGGCCGGTGAGCGAGTCGAGCAGCCCGAAGTTGAGGAACAGCATGTAGACGGCGATGGCGGTGAGGAAGGTCGGGAACATCTGGAGGATGAGGATCCCCAGGAGCCCGGCCTTGCGGCCCCTGAACTTGATGCGGGAGAACACGTAGCCGCACAGGGCGGACAGGACGACCGAGCCGACCATGTTGAGGGTGGCGACGTACAGCGAGTTGAGGTACCAGCGGCCGTAGTCGGTCTCGGTGAAGAGGCTGACGTAGTGGTCGAGGGTCGCGTCCTCGGGGATGGGGCTGGCGTTGGCCAGGCCGGTGCCGGGGCTGAACGAGGCGCCGACGATCCACATCAGCGGGAACACCACGATGACGGCGACGACCAGCAGTTCCAGGTGGAGGAAGGCGCTGGCGACGCGTTCGCCGCGCGGCGGGCGGTGCCGGCGCTTGCGGGCCGCGCGGGCCCGCCCGGTTGCTTCGAGTGTTGCGGTCATTGGTTCACAGCTCCCGAATCGCCTTGGAGCGGTTGAGGTTCCACACGGAGATGGTGCCGACGATGACGAAGATGAGCATGCTCATCACCGCGCCGATGTTGTAGAGGCGGTTGTCCAGGGTGAGGTTGAACAGCCACGTGATGAGCAGGTCGGTGCTCCCGGCGAACCGGTAGTCGGCGTTGTCGGGGCCGCCCTGGGTGAGGAAGTAGATGACGCCGAAGTTGTTGAAGTTGGAGACGAACGCCAGGATCAGGAGCGGCGAGACGGTCCGGTGCACCACCGGGAAGGTGATGTGGCGCAGCTGCTGGAGCGGTCCGGCCCCGTCCATGCGGGCGGCCTCGTAGTAGCTGTCGGGGATGTTGGTGAGGACGCCGCCGACCAGGGCCATGAAGAACGGGAAGCCGAGCCACAGGTTGACCAGGAGCGCGACGGCGCGGGCGAGGTTGGGGTGGGACGGGTCGGTGAACCAGTAGATCCGCTCGTCGGTGAGGCCGACGTCCACGAGCCATTGGCTGATCGGTCCGAACTGGCCGTTGAACATGGAGCGGAACACCAGGGCCGAGACGATGCCCGGGACGGCCCACGGCAGCAGGAAGACCGAGCGCCACACGCGCGGGTACTTGACCTTGCGGTTGGCGAGCAGCACGGCCTGGAGGAATCCGGCGGCGTAGGTGGTCGCGGTGGCGAGGATCGCCCACACGAAGGTCCAGCCGAGGACGCCGATGAACGTGGCGGTCCAGGAGGGGACGGCGAAGATGGTCGCGAAGTTCTCGAAGCCGACCCAGTGGACGAGGTTCTTCGGCGGGAGGTTGTCGCGGTTGTAGTCGGTGAACGCGACGAGGATGCCGAAGAGCACCGGCAGGACCGACATGAAGACGATCAGGACCAGGCCCGGCGAGAGCACGATGTACGCGAACGCGCCGTCCCAGATGCGCCGCAGGTACTGGCGGGTGGTCTCGCGCGGCGCGCCGGCCTCGAGCCGGCGGCGGTAGCCGACGGCGTCGCGGATGTTCCAGATCCACACGACCGCCATGAGCGCGAGCGTGAGCAGGGCGATGAGGCCGTTGGCCATGAGGACGATCGAGTTGTCGCCCTCGGTCAGGCCGGTGACGGTCATCTGGCGCGGCTGCGTGCCGAGGGTGAACAGGCCCCACAGGCCCTTGACGAAGAACCCGCCGTTGGAGCGCGGCGTGAAATCCATCCCGGCGTAGTAGTTGCCGGATCCGACCTCCCAGCCGATGAGGGCGGCGTAGAAGGCGAAGAAGAAGGCGGCCTTGCCGGCCTGGCGGTTGAGGAGCTGGCCCGAACCCCACACCAGTGCCGAGGCGAGGCCCGGCACCGGTGCGGGTGGCCCTTGGTGAGCGGTGCTCATCAGCGGCGTCTTTCCTTCGGACACGGGACCTCAGAGTCCGGCGAGCTCGTCGTAGCCGGCGACCGCCGCGGCGGCGGCGTCAGCCGAGGACGACAGGTCGTCCCAGACGGCGACGGTCATCTCGTTGGCGGTGGACCAGAAGTACTCGGGCAGCTGCGGGAAGAGGTCGGCCTGCGAGGACTGGGCGACGACGCCAGCGACGTGCGGGTCCTCGGCGAGGCCCGCGATGTTCGCGAGGAGGTCGGTGTTCAGGGCCGGGATCTGGCCGGTGGTGGCGTAGAGGGCGGCGGCGCCGGCGTCGGAGGCCATGAAGTTCGCGAAGACGCGGGCCGCGGCCGGGTACTTCGTGTACGCGGAGACGGCGATGACGTGCATGCCCGCGAAGGAGGAGGCCGGGTCGCCGGAGGCGGCGGCCGGGATGGTGGTGACGCCGTACTCGAAGCCGTTCTCGGCCGCGCCGGCGTCGAACGCGGAGAACGCCCACGGGCCGGTGATGATGTACGGCGTGTTGCCGGCGGCGAACTCGGCCTCGACGGTCTCGGGGGTCGCGTCGGCGGAGGGGACGTTCCAGATCTCCCGGAGTCCCTTGTAGTACTCGAGGGCCTCGGCCAGCGCCGGGTCGTCGAAGCCGGGCTCGGCGACGTCGCCGCCGGGGTAGGCCTGCCAGCCCATGGAGGACAGCACCGAGTAGGAGTAGTAGATCTCGCCCGGGACCCAGCGGATCGTCCACTTGTTGGCGGACGGGTCGTTGTAGGCGCCGGCGAGGGTCTTGATGTCCTCCCACGTGGCGGCCGGCTGGTCGGAGCCGGTCTCGGCGGCGAGGAGGGTCTTGTTGTACATGAGCGCGATGGACTCGGTGGTGACGGGCACGGCGTACATCTGGCCGTCCTCGCCGGTGACGACGCCGGTGAAGGTGTCGCTCATGCGGCTCTTGAGGACGGACTCGTACTCGCCGAGGGGCGCGGCGGTGCCCTCTTCGATCGCGCGGGCGACCTGGTCGTAGAAGGTCATGAAGACGTCGCCGCCGTTGCCGGCCTCGCCGGCGAGGGACATCTCGGCGACGGCGTCGTTCTGGGCCACGAGCTCGTACTCGAACGCGATGTCGGGGTAGACGTCCTTGAACGCCTCCTTGAACGCGGCGATCTGCGCCTTGGCCAGGTCCTCGTTCTCGAACCAGAGCTTGAGCGGGACCTCGCCGGAGGCGATCTCCTCTTCGATGACGTACTGCTGGGCGTCGGCGTCCCATTCGAGGCCGCCGGAGGTCTCCTCCTCCTCGGGGCCGCCGCAGGCGGCGAGGGCTCCGGCCGCGGCGACACCGCCGCCCGCGGCGAGGAGGTGGCGCCGGTTCATCGAGGATCCCGCGAAAGCACCTTTGCTGCGCATGTCAAGTCCTTGTCTCGGTGAGAGGGGTCCGGTGGGAGCGTCGCCCGAGAAGGTGCGCCACCGAACTGTGAACGTTTACACGAATCTAGCGACTCACGCCTCACTTAGCAACATGCATATGTCCTTCAGCATCCTTTTCAGGAGGATCGTGCTTCATGAAACGATCACAATTTCGAAACGGGAGCCGAGCAGATCACAGGTTGCGCGTGCATGCCGCGTGGAGTACTGTGCACGTTCACAGGCTTTGTTGCAAGGAACCTCACAGGAGACCGCGTGCAGACCATTCGCTACGGAGGCGACTACAACCCCGAACAGTGGCCCGAGGAGACCTGGCGGGAGGACGTGCGCCTCATGCGGGAGGCGGGCGTCAACCTCGTCAGCCTCGGCGTCTTCAACTGGGGGATCATCGAACCCGCCCCGGGCGAATACGACTGGAGCGGCCTCGACGAGGTCATCGGGCTCCTGCACGAGGGCGGCATCGGCGTCGACCTCGGCACCCCGACCTCCTCCCCGCCCGCGTGGCTGCGCAAGGCGCACCCCGAGATCCGCCTCGTCGACCGCGAGGGCCGGACCCTGGCCGGGGGCTCGCGCCACGGGGTGTGCCCCTCGGCGCCGGCCTACCGCGACGCCTGCGCGTCCATCGTGGAGCAGCTCGCGGCCCGGTACGGCGGGCACCCGGCCGTCGAGCTGTGGCACGTGCACAACGAGTACGGCTGGGCCAATGTGGAGTGCTACTGCGAGGCCTCCACCGCGGCGTTCCAGGCGTGGCTGGCCGCGAAGTACGGCGACGTCGACCGCCTCAACGCCGCGTGGGGCACCGCGTTCTGGGGCCTGGTGTACCGCTCCTTCGACCAGATCGAGGCCCCCGCGGTCGCGCCCCCCGGCGTCAACCCCGCGCTCCAGCTCGACTGGAAGCGGTTCTCCAACGACGAGCACATCGCCAACTACCGGCTCCAGCGCGAGATCATCGCCCGCCGCTCGAAGGCCCCGGCGACCACCAACTTCATGATCCCCAACTGCGAGGGCATGGACTACTGGCGCTGGGCGGGCGAGGTCGACGTGGTCGCGAACAACCACTACCTCATCGCCGAACGCGAGGACCACCAGATCGAGCTGTCCATGAGCGCCGACCTCACCCGGGCCGTCGCGGGCGGGCCGTGGATGATCATGGAGCACTCCACGTCCGCGGTGAACTGGCAGCCGCGCAACATCGCCAAGACCCCCGGCGAGATGCGCCGCAACTCGCTCGCGCACGTCGCCCGCGGCGCCGACGGCCTCATGTTCTTCCAGTGGCGGGCCTCGCGGGCCGGCGCCGAGAAGTTCCACTCCGCGATGGTCCCCCACGGCGGCACCGACACCCAGGTGTGGCGCGACGTGGCCGCCCTCGGCAGGGACCTCGAGCGCCTGTCCGGCGTGGTCGGCACCGACGTCGCCGCCGACGTGGCGATGCTGTGGGACTGGGAGTCGTGGTGGGCGCTCGAACTCGAGTGGCGCCCCTCGGTCGACCTGAAGTACCGCGAGCGCGTCGAGGCGTACTACGCGGCCCTGTGGCGCCAGCACGTCACCGTCGACTTCGCCCACCCGGAGGCCGACCTCTCGGGGTACCGGCTCGTCGTCGCACCCTCGTCCTATGTGCTCACCGACGCGGCCTCGAAGAACCTGCGCGGGTACGTCGAGAACGGCGGCCACCTGGTCGTCTCGTACTTCTCCGGCATCGTCGACGAGCACGACACCGTCCACCCCGGCGCCCACCCCGGTGCGCTCCGGGAGACCCTCGGCCTGTGGATCGAGGAGTTCCACCCGCTCCGCGAAGGCGAGGAGCTCGGCCTGGACTCCGCCTCCGGCGCCGGCATCGGCGGCGGCGCCGCAGGGCGGATCTGGTCCGAGCACGTGCGCCTCGACGGCGCCCGCGCCGTGGCGCACTTCGCCGCGGGCCCCGACCGGGGGCGCCCGGCGCTCACCAGGCACGACCTCGGCCGCGGCACCGCCTGGTACGCGGCCACCGCGCTCGACGGGCCGACCGGCCTGAACGACCTCCTCGCGACCGCGATGGAGGCCGCCGGGGTCGAACGGCCGCAAGGGATCCCCGCGAACGTCGAAGTGGTGCGCCGGGGCGGCCACCGATTCCTCATCAACCACACCGCGCAGGACGTCCAGGTGCCCGGCGGCGGCGTCGACGCCCTCGACGGGACCGCCTACGACGGCCCCGTCCCCGTCCCCGCCGGCGGGGTCGTGATCCTCGCTGACGCATGAGCCTTCGCGGCCCCGCAACCCCGCGGGGCCGCCACCCCCCGAAGAAATCACCATAGGGAGTGAGATCTCAATGAAGAGAAGAACCGCCCTCACGGCCGCAGTGGCTGCCCCGGCACTCGCCGTCCTCGGCGGCGGCACCGCGGCTTCGGCGCAGACCTCGTTCGCGCGCGGCGCCGACATCTCCAGCCTCGCCAAGTCCGAAGCCAAAGGCGGCGTGTACATGTGGGCCGACGGCTGGCGGGAGGACGCCGTCTGGATCCTCCAGAAGAGCGGCGTCAACTGGATCCGGCTCAAGGTCTGGGTCGACCCGGCCGACGGCTACAACAACAAGACCCACGTCGTGAACGTCGCCAGGCGCGCCCGGGCGGCGGGCATGAACGTGCTCGTCGACTTCCACTACTCCGACACCTGGGCCGACCCCGGCGCCCAGACCAAGCCCGCCGCATGGGCGAACTACAGCGTCGCGCAGCTCAAGACCGCCGTCTACGACCACACCCGGGACGTCCTCGGCGCCATGGTCGCCGCGGGCGCCGCCCCGCAGATGGTCCAGGTCGGCAACGAGCTCAACGGCGGGATGCTGTGGCCCACCGGCCGCTACGACCAGCTCGACAACCTCGCGCAGTTCCTCATCTCGGGCGCCGGTGCCGTCCGCGCGACCGTGCCCGCCGCGAAGGTCATGCTGCACCTCGCCGAAGGCGGCAACAACTCGCTGTTCCGCTGGTTCTTCGACGCCATGAAGGCCCGCGGCGTCGCCTGGGACGCCATCGGCGCCTCGTACTACCCGTACTGGCACGGCTCGCTCTCCGGACTCCAGTCGAACCTCAACGACATGGCGTCCCGGTACGGCAAGCCGGTGTACGTGGTCGAGACCGCGTACCCGTTCAACCCGGGCGACCGGGACGGGTTCGGCAACATCATCAGCGCCGCGACCCCGGTGTCCGGCTACCCGGCGAGCTACACCGGGCAGCAGAACATGCTCACCGCGATCGCGAACGTCGTCAAGAACGTCCCGAACGGGCGCGGCGCCGGCGTGTTCTGGTGGGAGGCCACCTGGACCGCCGTCGCCGGCAACGGCTGGGACCCGTACGACCCGAACAGCAAGAACGGCTGGGAGAACCAGGCCCTGTTCGACTTCGCGTGGAAGGCCACCCCGGCCCTGCGGACCCTCGGCACCCTGTAGGCCCGCCCCGCCCCCGGTGGGTCCGGTCCCCCGGCCGCGCGCCGAGGGGCCGGACCCCGAATCCCCCGAATCCCTCACGACAGAAAGCGACCGTCCACATGAAACGTAGAACCGCCATCGGGGCCGCCGGGCTCGGCGCCCTCGGCGTCGCCGCCGCATCGGCCACGCCGGCCCTCGCCGAAGCGCTCGGCGACAAGGGCGGGCCCCGGCCCGACACGTTCGTCCGCGGCGCGGACATCTCCGGCCTGATCAAGAACGAGGACTACGGCGCGGTCTACCGCAAGGCCAACGGCCGCACCGGCGACGCGGTGAAGATCCTCGCCTCCAGCGGCGTCGACCTCGTCCGGGCGAAGGTCTGGGTCGACCCCGCCGACGGCTACAACACCGCGACCCAGGTGGTCGAACTCGGCACGCGCGCCAAACGCGCCGGCATGGACCTCATGGTCGACTTCCACTACTCGGACGCCTGGGCCGACCCGGGCAAGCAGTTCAAGCCCGCGGCCTGGGCGGAACTGCCCTTCGAGGACCTCGTGAGCGCGGTGTACGACCACACCGCGGACGTGCTCGGGGCGCTCGCGGACGCCGGCGTCGAGCCCGCGCTCGTCCAGGTCGGCAACGAGACCAACGGCGGCCTCCTGTGGCCCGACGGCCGCTGGGACCAGCTCGAGCAGATGGCCCGGCTGCTGACCGCCGGGTGCGACGCCGTGCACGACACCGCCCCCGGCGCGAAGGCGATGCTGCACCTCGCCGAGGGCGGCGACAACGGGGCGTTCCGGTGGTTCTTCGACAACGCCGTCGCGAACGGCGTGCCGTTCGACGCCATCGGCGCCTCGTACTACCCGTACTGGCACGGGCCGCTGTCGGGCCTCGAGGCCAACCTGAACGACCTCGCGGTCCGGTACGGGAAGCCGATCTACGTGGTCGAGACCGCGTACCCGTTCACGACCGGGGACTCGGACGGGTTCGCGAACATCATCACCGACCCCGAGCCCGTCGCCGGGTACCCGGCGAGCCCGGAGAACCAGTCGTACTGGCTCGAGGCCGTGGCCGAGGTCGTCAGGAACGTCCCGGACGGGCTCGGCAGGGGCGTGATCTGGTGGGAGGCCACCTGGACCGGCGTCGAAGGCGCCGGCTGGGACCCGGCCGACCCCGCGAGCGGGAACGGCTGGGAGAACCAGGCGCTGTTCGACTTCGACGGCAAGGCGCTGCCTGGGTTGCGGACCTTGGGCAAGCTGTAAGGACCTCGAACCCCCGCCCGGCCCTCGGCCGGGCGCTCTCCAAGGGCGGCCGCGCCGTCCGACCGACCGCTCCAGTGGGGTCAAGCACCGGAGCCGGCAGGCCGGGCGGCGCGGTTCACTGCGTCCCGGGGGCGTGTGTCCGAGTACCCGCTGGGCGGCGTCGCGGCGCCGGTCGCGGCACACGGTCGCGGTCAGCCCGCGGCGAGTTTCGCGGCGAAGCCGATCATGACCGCGCCCACGAGGCCGTTGCCGGCGGCGGCGAGTCGCCGGCGCCTGCGGAACGTCTGGGCGAGCCCGTCTCCGGCGAGGATCAGCGTGGTCAGGTAGGTCATGGAGATGGCCTGGATGATCACGAAGAGGACGCCGTAGCTGAGGACCGGGTAGGCGTAGTTCGGGTCGACGAACTGCACGAAGAACGAGACGAAGAACAGGATCGCCTTGGGGTTGAGCAGGCTCGCGATGAGCGCGCGGGTGAAGGGCCGCTCGTTCGCGGCGATCGCGGGGGCCGGGGCGTCCTCGACGGCGTCGCCGCGGCGGGCGGCGCGCCAGGACCTGATCCCGCCGCGGATGAGGCCGAACGCGAGGTAGGCGAGGTACACGACGCCGGCCCAGCGGACCAGGTTGTAGATGAGCGGGGAGGTGGCGAACACCGACGCGAGGCCGGCGGCGGTGGCGATCATGATGACCGAGTCGCCGCAGAAGACCGCGCCGGCGGCTTTGAAGCCGTCGCGGCGGCCGCGCCGCGAGGCCACGGAGAGCACGTACAGCGAGTTGGGTCCCGGCAGCAGGATGACGAGGACCGAGGCGACGACGTAGGTCCACAGGTCGACGGTGCCGAACACGGGCGCTTCCTCTCAGCACGGGGACGGGGGTGCGAGCCGCGCTCACGCGGCCAAACGGTCCCAGCGTACGGCTCGAACGGCGGCGCGGGCAATGCCGTTCCGAACCGCAGGACCCGCGGGGGTCCGCCGACCGCGGATCAGGGACCCGGCGGCCCCGGGTGGGGGCCGCGGCGGATCCGTCCGGTCGGCCGCCGAAGCGGGGCGCCGGGTCAGCGCTTCGGTTCGTAGCGCGTCACCACGGCGCCGCAGGCGAGGTCGAACCGCGAGGTGGGGACGAGGTCGATGTGGGCGGCCAGGCCCGCGAAGGGGGTGGGCCCGCGGCCGGCCAGCCGGGGGTGGATGACGAACTCGTACTCGTCGATGAGGTCGAGTTCGGCGAGCGCGAGCGGGAGGGTCACGCCGCCGGTGTAGAGGCTCCCGTACTCGTTCTTGAGAGCGCGGACGGCCGCGGCGAGGTCGCCTTCCACGAGCTGCGCGTTCCAGTCGACGCTCTCGAGGGTGCTGGAGACGACGTACTTCGGCTTGGCGTCGATGGTCCGGGCGAACGGGACCATCCACGGCTCCATCCACTCCGGCGGCTCACCGGACTCGGGGAGCCGCCAGGCCTCCTCCATCATCCCGTAGATCACGCGCCCGAAGAGGAGTGCCTCCGCACGCCCGATGGTCTCGGTCGCGTGCCGGTGCAGGGATTCGTCGGGAGTGACGGCCTCGTGGTCGCAGCAGCCGTCCAGAGTGGTGTTGATCGAGTATCGAAGCAGGCCCATGGGCCGAGCTTAGCGGTGCCCGGCATGCCGTGGCGGCATCTGCCCGCGACGCCGGCCGGCGGCTCGGGCAGGCGTCCCCGGCTGGAGACCGGCCGCTAGGGCCAGCGCGGGACCTCTTGGCAGGGGTGGAGGTCGGTGTCGCCTTCGGCGTGGGAGTTGACCTGGGCGACCTCGGTGCCGAACTCGAGGTAGTCGTGGACGGACCGCAGGAGCGCCTCGTCGCCGGTGAGGGCCTGCTCGCGTGCGGCGGTGTCGAAGAGCTCGACGAACCGGGCGCGCTGCTCGTCGGTGATGGCCAGGCCGCGGTGGGCCGCGAGGAGGGTGGCGAAGCCGCCGAGTTCCTCGGTGTACCGGGCGGGGCCGCCGAAGACCTCGGCGAGGAACGCGGTGAGGTGGTCGACGTGGTGGGGAGCGCCCTCGCCGAAGAGCGGCTGGAGGAGCGGGTCTTTGAGGACGGAGGAGTAGAACGCGTCGACGGTGCGGCGCAGATTCGCCTCGCCGCCGAGCTGCTCGTAGTGGGTCGCGGTGCGGGGTTCGGCCATCATGCTTCCTCAGGGGTGGTCGGAGTCGTTGGCGTCCAAGGGCTTCGGTTCGACGATAGCCGGTCCGGACCGGTGGCGGCGGTCGCGCCGGGTGCTTCGGCGGGGCGCGCGGGCCCGGGCTTGCGCGGGGCTCTTATGCTGGGAGCGAAGACGGGGCCGGTGGCGCGTGCGGGTATGCGCCACCGGCCCCGCCCCGTGTCGGGAATCCGGAGTGGATCCGGGTGTCAGGAGTTGTCGAGGCGCGGGAGGACGAGTTCCTTGCCGATGAGGCGGATCGCCGCGTAGATCGGGACCGACAGGACGATGCCGACGACGCCGAAGAGGGTGCCGCCGACCAGGACCGCGACGATCGCGGCCAGGTTGGAGACCTTGACGGCGCTGCGCATGACCGTCGGGTAGATGACCCAGTTCTCGAGCTGCTGGTAGGCCAGGAAGAAGATCGCGGAGGCGACGGCGGTCATCGGCGAGATGGCGAGTGCCACCAGGGTGACGACGACGGCGCCGATGGTGGCGCCGATCTGCGGGATCAGGTCGAGCAGGGCCACCAGGAGCGCGAGGAGCGCGCCGTAGGGGATGCCGGCGATCGCCATGAAGATCCACGAGGAGATCCCGGCGAAGAGTCCGATCGCGAGCGCGCCGATGAGGTAGGCGCCGACCTGCTTGAGGATGCCGTCGAGGATGCGGCCGGTCTGCTCGCGCTTGGAGGCGGCGACCAGGCGCAGCGAGCCCTGGCGGAGCTGGGTGTAGGACGCGAGGATGAAGATCGTCAGCAGGATCGTGGTGATGGTCCAGACGAGCCCGTTGGCGGCGGAGGCCGCGCCGCCCGCGACGCCGCCGAGGGCCTTGGTGACGTTGCCGGCGGTGAGGACGTCCTGGGCGCGTTCGAGCAGGCCCGATTCGCCGCCGAACTGCTTGGCGAGGTCGCTGGCCATGACGGTCTCGTAGTACCCGGGGACGTTGTCGACGAACTGCGCGGTCTCGCGGACGAGCGCGGGAATGATCGCGGCGATGCCGCCGCAGAACACCAGGACCAGCCCGAGGAAGAGGATGGTCATGGCGAGCCAGCGCGGCATGCCGCGGTTGGTCATGGTGCTGATGATCCGCTCGAGGCCGACCGCGAGGAACGCCGCCACGACCAGCGCCGTGATGACCGTGCTGAGCTCCTGGAGCGACCAGACCACGCCGTACGCGACGGCGAGGCCGAGGCCGAAGAGGAGCCCCGCGGCGATGGGCGGGCTCTGGGCGAGAGTTCTGCGCAGGGGCAGTCCGGGTTTGTCAGCCATGGGCAATGTCTAGCAGATTCCACGCAGTGGCGTCACTCTCGGTGCGCCGGCGTGCGAGTCGGATCCTTCGGCGGCGCACCGGCCCGGTGCTTGGGACGCGGTCGGGTCGGATGCGGTCCGCGCGAGGGGGCAGCCCCGGCCCGCGGCCGGGGGCTGCCCCTGTGGTTCCGTTGCGTCAGAAGCAGAACCGGCGGGTGTTCTGGAACGAGGCCGCCGTGCTCGCGGACGAGGGGGTGCCGGCCGTCCCCGTGGTCGGCGCCGGCCCGAGACCGGCGGGGTACCGGCGGATCGCAGGTCATCCCCCGGTATGACCGGGGCGTCCCCACGCGCGGGCGCCCATGAGCGCCAGCGCCGCCGGGAGGAGCACGCCTCGGACGAGGGTGGCGTCGATGAGGATCGCCAGCGCCATCCCCAGGCCGAGCATCTTGTACTCGATCGCCGAGAGCGTCACGAACACCGAGAACACGCCGGTCATGATGAGCGCCGCGCTGGAGACGACCCCGGCGCTGGCGGCGGTGCCGCCGACGATCGCGTCGCGGTTCGCCGCCCCGGCGCGGCGGCGCTCTTGGACGCGGCTGAGCACGAAGATGTGGTAGTCCATGCTCAGTCCGAAGAGGATCACGAACATGAACAGGGGGATCCAGGAGACGACGCCGCCGTAGGAGGTGAAGCCGAGGAGCCCTTCGAGGTGCCCGTCCTGGAAGACCCAGATGAGGACCCCGCAGGCGGCGCCGATCGACAGGAGGTTGAGGGCGATCGAGGCGAGCGGGATCGTCCAGGACCGGAAGGCGGCGGCGAGCAGGGCGAACGCGAGCAGGAGGATGAGCGCGACCGTGTAGGGGGTGCGGGCCTGGAGCTGCCGCGTGAAGTCGTGCGGGAGGGCGGTCTTGCCGGTGACGGCGGTGTCGGCGGTTCCGAAGGCGGCCGGGAGGGCCGTCTCCCGCAGGTGGGCGAGGGCGTCGTCGGCTTCGGGGCCGGTGACCGCGCCGGCGAGGGGGACGCGGACGACGGCGGCGCCGTCGAGTTCGGTGACGGTGATCGGCTCCAGCAGGCGCCCTTCGGAAGCGGCCGCGGCGGCGTGGAGGCGGTCGAGCGCGGCGTCGAGTTCGGGGCCGTCGAGGCCGGTGACGGCGACGCGGGCGGCGGTGGCGGACCCGGGGAAGTGCCGCTGCATCTCGGTGGCGGCGTCGACGGCCGCGGAGGTGCCGGGCGGGAGGCTGGCGGTGACGGCGGCGTCCTGGAGGCGGAGCCCGAGCATCGGGACGGCGGCGAGGAGCAGTGCGACCGCGGCGAGGCCGCCGGTGGCGAGCGGACGGCGGACGGCGGCCGCGGCGACGCGGCCCCAGAAGCGGGAGGGTCCGGGGTCGATGCGGCGCTTGCCGATCCACGGGAGGCGGGCGGCGTCGACCCGGTGGCGCAGGGTCGCGAGGAGCGCGGGGAGGACGGTCACCGAGCCGAGGACGGCGAGTCCGACGACGAGGACCGTGCCGAGCGCGAGTCCCTTCAGGACGTCGATGCCGGTGACGAGGAGTCCGGTCATGCAGGCCATGACGGTGAGGCCGGAGGCGGCGATGACGTGACCGGAGGTGGCGGCCGTGGCGCGGAGGGCGTCGCGGGAGCCGCGCCCGGCCGACCGCTCCTCTCTGAAGCGGCGCAGGTAGAACAGCGAGTAGTCGATGCCGACGGCCATGCCGATGAGGAGCACGATGGCCGAGGCGGCGCTGTTGAACGGGACCCAGTGGCCGAGGAGCCCGAGGAGGCCGAAGGCGCCGGCGACGCTGGTGGCAGCCAGGAGCAGCGGGATCCCGGCGGCGACGAGTGAGCCGAAGACGGCGAGGAGGACGAGGACCGTCAGCGGCAGCGAGGTGGTCTCGGCGCGTTTCATGTCGTCCTTGATGCCGTCGTCGACCGCGCCCGAGAGTGTCGCGTCGCCGGCTTGGAGGACGTCGGTGCCGGGGTGCTCGGCGCGGACGCCGGCGACGGCGTCGAGGGCGGCGTCGGCGTTGGCCTCGTAGGCCGCGTCCGGGCCGCGGATCGCGAACGTGACGAGGGCGGCCGAGCCGTCCTCGGCGATCCAGCGGTCGCCGTCCTCGCTCAGCGGCGAGCCGATGTCCTCGACGGCGTCGGGGAGGGCGGCCAGCGCGGCGACGAGGTCGCCGACGGCGTCGCGGGCCGCCGGGTCGTCGGCGTAGTCGCCGTCGGCGGGTCTGATGAGGACGTTCTCGCGGACGGCGTAGCCGCCGCGGGCGTCGATGACGGCTTCGGCGGTGCCGGCTTCGCCGGGGTCGCGGGCGTCGGCGCCGTCGCCGAGCGGGAGGGCGCCGGAGAGGACGGCGAGGGCGATGAGGGCGAGCCAGCCGCCGATGGCGAGGGTCCGGTGGCGCGCGGACCAGTCGGCGACGGCGGCCACGGCGCCGCGCCGGGCCTTGGGACGATGCGGGGCGCGGGGGCCTGCGGTGATGTCGGACAGCACGGTCTGCTTTCCTGTTCTCGTGGGGGCGGTCCTTGGGATCTCGCGCATGCGAGGAGGGTCCGTCTCCCTGGGTGAGTGCCGCCGGGTTGCCGCTCGGCGGTCAGTGCCGGGCCCGGCCGCCGAGTTGCCGCTCGGCGGCCGGGCCGCTGTTCGATGAAGGCGCCGTTCACGGGCGCCGCGGAAAAGGCGCCGCTGCGGGCGCCGGTCGCCTACTCGACGACCTTGAGGGTCTGCTCGATCGAGGCGCTGCTGGACTCGAGGCGGGCCAGGCGCTCGTCGAGCGCCTGGAGCCGGTCGTGGAGCCTCGCCTGCTGCTCGTCGGCGCGTTCGGCGAGCTTGAGATACCGGTCGTCCTGCTCGTGCTGCATGCGGGTGCGCTTGAGGAACGCGTTCCGCCAGATCAGCGACAGGACGACGGTGATGAGCAGGACGAACATCCCGATCGAGCCGATGATCTCCTGCCAGTCGTAGGCGCTGTCCATTCCGGTCCTTTCACTGCGAGAGGGTCGCCGAGGCGCGCTTGACGGCCTCGGGGGTGAGGTGGACCGAGAAGGGGACCACCTCGTAGTAGTTCATGGCCTTGCCGTCCTCGGAGACCTCCAGGGAGGAGGTCACGAGTCCGGCCGATTCGAGCTTCTTCAGGTGGACCTGGAGGAGCGCTCGGCTGATGCCGAGTTCTCGTGCGAGTCGGCTGACGTAGTTGCGGCCGCCCGAGAGGGCGGCCACGACCCGCATGCGGTGCGGGCTGGCGAGAGTCGCCAGGATCTCGACCAGGTCGTCCCCGTCAGGGGCGCCTGCTTCCATACGGCCTCCAAACACGTGCAAGTGAATGTTAGCAGGTGCCAGATTCTGTTTGCATCGGACGAGGCGGGCACGGTCGAGGGCCGGTGGCGAGGCCACCGGCCCTCGTGTCGTGTCGGGCGGGTTGAGCAGTGGAGTTCCAGCAGGGCGGCCGGGCAAGGCCGCCGGCCAGGGGCCGCAGGGCAGTGCGGCCGGGCGGTTCAGGCGGTCTTCTTGAGGCCGTCGGAGAAGAGGCGCCGGGTCTCGTAGCGGCGGCCCCACGCGATGACCGCGAAGAGCACCAGCAGGATCAGCGGCGTGTAGACCGGGAAGTCCAGGATGGTGGCGTTGAAGATCGCGGCGCCGATCATCAGCAGCCCAAGGCAGGTCGCGGCCAGACCGGACAGGCGCGGGATCAGCAGGCCCACACCGCCGGCGAGCTCGCAGGCGCCGATGAAGTACATGAACCAGTCGCCCCAGCCGATGAGGTCGAACCCGGCGGCGGCCGACTCGTGGCCGACCAGCTTCGGGGCGGCGGACGCGATGATCATGAACGCGGCGAGCAGGGCCTGCAGGACCCAGAGGGCGACGTGCGGTCCGCGCCCGGGGCGCTCGGCGTCGACGGTCTTCTCAGTGGTGATGTCGTTGGTGCTCATGGGGTTTCGTTCCTTCCGGGAGTATCGGGCTCTCGTGTATGAAGACGACGGGTCCGCCGCGGATTCATCGCCGGCGCGAAGGTTCTTTTCGGCGCGGGTGTCGGTGCGCGCGGCTACCGTGAAGGCATGATCGACAGCCGCCGCGTGGTCCGGTACCGCACGCACGTCCAGCAGCTCGACCGCGAGCGGGGCTCACTCGCCGACACGGCGGTCCTCGACCTCGGCGTGCAGGAGACCGGCCCTGACGGGGCGATGTGGGCGCTCGCGATCCGCGGCGCCGAGCCGGACGAGGCGGACCTGGTGTGGCTGTGGACGCTTCGCGGCGCGCCGCACGCGTACCGGCGCTCCGACGCCGCCGCCGTCGCGGCCGCGGTGGCCCCGTGGTCGGACGCCGACGCGGCCAAGCGGATCTTCGACGCCTCCAAGCCGCTCAAGGCGGCGGGGATCCCGATCCTGGAGGCGCTCGACACCGTCGCCGCGGAGATGCGGTCGACGGTGACGGCGCCGATGGCCAAGGGCGAGGTGTCCACCCGGCTCCACGAGGCGCTGCCGGAGGCGTACCAGCGGTTCTGCCGCTCCTGCAACGCGGTGCACCTGTACGAGATGCCGTTCCGGCTCTCGGCGGTCCGCGCCGGGCTGGAGCTGGAGCCGCACACCTCGCCGCCGGTCCTCAAGCGCATCAAGGGGTTCAAGGCGGTGTCCGCGTTCCCCGAGCGGCTCGACCCGGTCCGCGCGTACCTGCACCTGTGCGGGCCGGCCACGGTCAAGGAGGCCGCCGAGTACCTCGACTCCCCCGTCAAGGAGGTCAAGGCGCACTGGCCCCATGACGCCGTCGAGATCGACGTCGCCGGCGAGCGCCGCTGGATCCTCGCCGGGGACGAGGCGGCACTGCGCGAGGCCGACGCCGCGCCCGTCCGGCTCCTCGGCCCCTACGACCTGCTGCTCCAGTCGCGGGACCGGGGGCTCCTCGTCGACGACCCCGCGAAGGCGAAGGCGCTGTGGCCGGTCCTGGGCCGCCCCGGCGCCGTGCTCGCGGACGGCCGGATCGCGGGGCTGTGGCGGCCCCGCAAGTCCGGCAGGAAGTTCACCGTCAACGTCGAGCCGTGGGGCAGGCTGACCGCGGCCGAGCGCAAGGCCGTCGAGGCGGAGGCCGAGCGGCTGGCCGGGTTCCGGGGCGTCGCGCTCACCGCCGTGGACGTCGCCGGCTGAGGCCGGCCGGGCGCGGCTACTCCCCCGTCTGCCCGTCGATCGATTCGCGGATGAGGTCGGCGTGGCCGTTGTGGCGCGCGTACTCCTCGATCATGTGGACGAGGATCCACCGCAGCGACGGGGTACGGCCGTCCGCCCAGGCGCGGGCGGCGGGGCGGTCGAGGCCGCCGTCCGCGAGGGCCTCGGCGGTGAGGGCGCGGGCGCGCTCGACCTCGCGCTCCCAGAGGCCGACCAGCGCCTCCGCGGAGTCGTCGGCGGCCGAGTGCCACTCCCAGTCGCGGTCGGCCTTCCAGTCCACCGAGTCCCACGGCTCACCGAGCGGGCGGTCGAACAGGCTGCCGGAGAACCAGCTCACCTCGACGAGGGCGAGGTGCTTGAGCATCCCGCCGAGGGTCATCGCGGAGGCGCCCACGGTCTTCTGGAGGCCGCCGGCGTCGAGGCCGCGGACCTTCCAGGCGAGGGTGGCGCGGTGGAAGTCGAGGAAGCCGAGCAGCGTCGCCGTCTCGTCGCCGTCGACCGGGGGCTCCGGGCGGCCCTGCGCATCGATGATCGTCATGAACGGACTGTATCGGTCCGTGCCGGCGGACCCGGCCGCACGGCCGCGCCCGAAACTTCCGGCGCCGGCCACAGCGGTGCGAGCTATTTACATGCCTCGATGTTTATCGGTAACCTGGTCCTGCGGTGCGGGCCATACCGGAAATCCCTGAAACTTTCGGACCCGGGCCGCGAATGCGATGTACCGCAACGAGAGAGGCGAACCATGGCAATTCCGATCCGATCACGGCTCAAGGCGGTGCGCGTCGCGCTGCTGGCGGCCGCCCTCGCCGCCACGATGGCGGCCGCCGCCCTCAGCGCCAGTGCCCAATCGGCGGACTCGACCGACCCGGTGCAGGCCGAGGCGCTGCCGACCAGCTTCGCGTGGAGCTCGAGCGGCATCCTCGCGGGTCCGAAACCCGATGCGGCCCACCCGAACATCGCCGGGCTGAAGGACCCGTCGGTGGTCTTCCACAACGGCAGATGGCACGTCTTCGCGAGCATCGCCAGCTCGGCCGGGTACAACCTGGTGTACTTCAACTTCACGGACTGGTCGCAGGCGGCGAGCGCGACCCACCACTACCTCGACCGGTCCGCGATCGGCACCGGCTACCGGGCCGCGCCGCAGGTGTTCTACTACGAGCCGCAGGGCCTGTGGTACCTGGTCTACCAGACGGGGAACGCCTCATACTCGACGAACCGCGACATCGCCGATCCGAACGGGTGGACGGCGCCGAAGCACTTCTACTCGGGCATGCCGCAGATCATCGAGGACAACATCGGCTCGGGCTACTGGGTCGACATGTGGGTCACCTGCGACGACGTCAACTGCCACCTGTTCTCCTCCGACGACAACGGGCACCTGTACCGGTCGCAGACCTCGGTCGCGAACTTCCCCAGCGGCATGAGCGAACCGGTCATCGCCATGCAGGAGTCGAACAAGTACGACCTGTGGGAGGCCGCGAACGTCTACAAGATCCAAGGCGAGAACCGGTACCTGCTCCTGGTCGAGGCGTTCGGCGACGGCGGCCGGCGCTACTTCCGGTCCTGGACGGCGCCCAGCATCGCCGGCCCCTATACGCCGCTGGCCGCCGACCTCGGCAACCCGTTCGCCGCGCAGTCCAATGTGACCTTCCCCGGCGGGCAGTGGACCCGGGACATCAGCCACGGCGAGATGATCCGCAGCGGCGTGAACCAGAAGCTGGAGATCAGCTCCTGCAATATGCGCTACCTCTACCAGGGGGTGGATCCGAACGCCGGCGGCGACTACAACAACCTCCCCTGGCGGCTCGGGCTGCTGACGCAGACCAACCAGAGCCCCGGCTGCGGGGGCGGCGAGGAGACCACCCCGCCTGAGACCACGCCGCCGCCGACCGGCGCGTGCAGCGCGACCGTGTCGGTCGTCGGGAGCTGGAGCGGCGGCTGGCAGGGGAAGGTCACGGTGACCGCCGGGCAGGCCGCGATCGGCTCGTGGAAGGTGACGTGGACCTGGCCGGGATCGCAGACGATCGGCTCGGCGTGGAACGCCTCCTGGTCGCAGACGGGAGCGGCGGTGACGGCGTCCGATGTGGGCTGGAACGGCACGGTCGCGGCCGGCCAGTCCCGTGAGGCGTTCGGCTTCATAGCGAACGGCGCCACCGCGACTCCGCAGGCGACCTGCACGACCGCCTGAGACGCGGCGCCCGCCCCCGTCCCGGGGCGGGCGCCGCCGATGGCCCTGCGGCCGTGTCGCGAAGGGAGCGCGGCCGGTCGGGACCCCGCCGACCGGCCCGGGCCACTGCACGACCCGCGGTTGCGCACAAGTGGTTGAATCTCGGGGTGACCCCCGAACCGGCCCCCGCGCGCGACCTCCGACGCCTGCGCCTCTACACGTTCTTCACCGTGATCGGCTCCGGGCCGCTCGCCCTCTTCGTCGCCGCCATGTTCCTGGCCGGCAGCCGCGAAGCGGTGCTGCCCCTGACCGCCGGCGCGGTCACCGCCTCGGTCGTGCTGTGCACCGCGGGACTCGCACTCCACTGGCACGGGCAGGGCCCCTGGCGGCGCCGCCTCCTGTGGTTCGCCTCGCTCGCCGTCCTCCTGGGCGGCGCCGCCGCCGAAGCCGCGGCGGGCCCGGTCAGCGCGGCGTGGGCGGCCCCCGCCGGCCTGCTCGTCGCCGAGGCGGCCCTGCTGTGGTCGCGGCCCGGCCGGCGGACGCTGGCGCTCCTCGCCGGCACCGGCGCAGCGGTCGCATCGGCGGCGCTGGCCGCACGGCTGGGGTACATGGAGCCGGGCATCGTGTTCATGACGGCGGTCCTCGTGCCCTCGATGGCAGCGGGCATCGTGTGCCAGCTGTGGCACTACCGGGTCGCGCAGGAGCTCGAACAGGCCCGGGGGCTCGCGGCGGACCTCGCGGTCGCCGAGGAGCGGCTGCGCTTCGCGGGCGAGCTGCACGACATCCAGGGCGGCCACCTCCAGGCGATCATGCTCAAGGCCCAGGTGGCGCGCCGGTACCGGGAGAGCGACCCCGACCTGGCGGCCGAGGAGATCCGGGCGGTCGAGGAGCTCGCACGGGAGGCGCTGCGCGACATGCGCGCCGTCGTCGGCGGCTACCGCAAGACCGCGCTCGCCGACGAGATCGGCTCGGCCGCGAGGATCCTCAAGTCGGCCGGGGTCGAGGCGAGCGTGCCCGACGCCGCGCCGAGCCTGGACGAGGACACCGAGCGGCTCCTGGGGCTGCTCGTGCGCGAGGCGACCACGAACCTGATCCGCCACGCCGAGCCGACCTCCGCGAACGTCTCCATCGTGGAAGTCGACGCGGAGGTCACCGTGACGGTGGTGAACGACGGCGCCGCCGAGCCCGCCGAGGGCGGCAACGGCCTGTCGATGCTCGCCCAGCGGTTCGGCGAGGCCGGCGGCCGCGTCGAGCACGCCCTCGACGGCGACCGGTGGACCATCAAGGGGACCCTGCCGAAGCCGGCGCCCCGCCCGCACCGGCAGCCCCGCACCCGCACCAGGCGGGCCCGGCGCTGACCGGCGGCCGGCGGGGCACCGGTGCGGCCGTCAGGCCCCGAACGTGTAGGACTCGAGGTGGTCCAGGAGGATCCACTCCGACTCCGGGCTCGCCTCGGCGACCAGCTCACCCAGCTTCGCCGCGCCGAACAGGTCGACGGCCGGCTCCTCCAGCGGCGCCTCGTAGTCGTCCCAGTGGGTCGGCACGATGTACGGCGGATGGCCGGTGGCCGCGAGCATCCGCTCCACGTAGTTCGGGTAGTTCGGGTTCGGGCCCTGCATGAACAGCACCGTCGGCCGCACGCCCTCGACCTCGCGCTCGTGGAAGGACGGCAGGCCGTTGAAGAACAGCGAGGTCTCCCCGAACGTCACCAGGTAGGCGAGGCTGCCGCCTTCGACGAGGTCGCGGATGACCTCGGGCCGCTCGGGGACCGGACCCGGCCGGGTGCCGGGGAACAGGAGCGTCTTGTGCTTGCCCGAGACGCCGTGCGAGGAGCGGAAGACCTCGACGGTGTAGCCGTCGAACTGGTACAGCTCGCCGCCGGCGACCTGCGAGAGCTGCTCGTCCGGGGTGTCCATGGCGCGCAGCAGGTTCAGGTGGGTCTCGGTGCCCAGCACCGTGGCGCCGGTGCGCTGGGCGACGAGCGGGACGTCCGCGATGTGGTCGAAGTGGGCGTGCGTGACCAGGATCGTGTCGGCGGCGCCGATGTACGTCTCCACGGCGGCTTCGTCGACCGTGATCGGCGTGTCCGGGTCGAACTCCCCGGGGACGGTGGCGCCGGTGTACGTGCGCGAGACGTACGGGTCGACCAGGACCGTCGCCCCGGCGCCGGTGATCTCCCAGGCGTTGGTGCCCAGCCAGCGGACGGTGACCTCAGAACTCATGGCTCTCCAGGTGGTCGATGAGCAGGAACTCGGTGTCGGGGCTCGCGGCCGCCACGCGGTCGCGCAGGGCCTCCCAGTCGCCGCCCTTGACGGCCGGCTCGGTCAGCGGCCGGTCGAAGTCGTCCCAGTGCGAGGCGACCACGTACGGCGGGAAGCCGGTGGCCTCGAGGGCGCGCTCGACGAACCGGGGCGTGTGGCCGCCGCCGGGCTGGAGGAACAGCACCGTCGGGCGGATGCCCGCGATCTCGTGCTCGTGGAAGCTCGCCGACCCCATGTTGAAGAACGAGACGCCGCCGAAGTCGATCAGGTAGGTGAGGCTGCCGCCCTCGACGAGGTCCTTGATCTTCTTGGGGCGCTGGGGGACCTCGCCGGGGAGGGTGCCGCCGAAGGTGATCCGCTTGTGCTCGCCGCTGGCCGAGTGGGAGGAGCGGAAGACCTCGACGGTGTAGCCGTCGAACTGGTACAGCTCGCCGCCGGCGACCTGCGAGAGCTGGCCTTCGGGGGCGCCCATGGCGCGCATGAGGTTCAGGTGGGTCTCGGTGCCCAGTACCGTGGCGCCGGTGCGCCCGGCGAGGTAGGGCACGTCGGCGATGTGGTCCCAGTGCCCGTGCGTGACGAGGATGGTGTCGGCCTTCGGCAGGTGCTCGTCGATGACGTCCTCGTGGACCTCGATGCGGGTCTCGGGGTCGGCGCCCCCGTCGGTGTAGGCGCCGGTCGGGAAGCGGCTCACCCACGGGTCGATGAGGACCGTCGCGGTCTCGGTGGTGAACTCCCAGGCGTTCGTGCCGAGCCAGCGCAGCGTCACGCCGGCGGTGTCGTTCTGGGCCGCGGCCACGCCGCCCCCGGCGGCCGCGGCCGCGACGGCGGCGACGCCGGTGCCTTTCAGGAGGTTCCGGCGGCGGAGCGCCGGGGTCCGGTCTCGTTGCTCGTTCATGGCGAACAGTCAAGCCCGAGGCGTCCGCGCTGTCCAATATCAACGCGCTCATCGCCTCATACGCGCATTGATATCGTGGCTCGGTGGACATCATGCGGCATCTGGAGTGCTTCCTGGCGGTAGGTGAAGAACGTCACTTCGGCAGGGCCGCCGAGCGGCTGGGGATGGAGCAGCCGCCGCTGAGCCAGCGGATCCGCCGGCTCGAGAAGGAGCTGGGCGCGGAGCTGTTCGACCGCAGCGGCGGGCAGGTCGCGCTGACAGCCGCCGGGCACGTCCTCATGCGGGAGGCGCCGGCGCTGCTGCGCCAGCACCAGCGGATGCGGTCCCTGGTCAAGCGGGCGGCCGAGACCGACCCGGCGGCCCCGCCGCGGCCGTGGACCTCGATCTACTGACTGATCGCGTCGGTGAGCGCGAGCGCGGCCCGGCTCATCGCGCGCTCGATCTCGCGGAAGTTGCGGCGGGTGGGCTGGGCGAACACGGCTATCGCGTGCCGGCGCCCGTCGGGCCACTCCCAGACGGCGACCTCGTTGAGCCAGCCGGGCAGGGACCCGGAGCGGCCGTGGACGACCACCTCGCTCGGGGCGAGGCGCGAGAGGCGGCCGCCGGTGAGCTGGCGGCGCATCCAGGTGCGCATGTCGGCGGCCACGTCCGCGGGCCCGTTCCAGACCTGCCGCAGGAACGCGGTGAGGTCCGCGGGCGTGGAGACGTTGGTGCGGTGCGGGTCCCAGGCGCTGGTGGCGCGCAGTTCGGCCGTGGAGACCGAGCCGCTGTCGAGGACGTGCGCGAGCGCTTCGAGGTCGGCGATGCCGAGGTCCTTGGCGACCTCCTCGAGGATGGTGCGCGGCGAGCCGATGAGCCGCGTGCGCTTGAGGCCCGCGCGCGCCGGGAGGCTCCGCAGGGACCCGAGCCCGATGTGGCGGGCGACGAGGTCGGCCGCGGAGTTGTCGGACACCTCCATCATCAGGGCCGCGAGGTCCCAGACGCTGATCTGGGCGTCGTGGAGGAACCCGGCGGTGCCGGTGCCGCCGAGCCGGTCGGCGGCGGTCACCCGGATCATGGCGGCGGGGTCGACGAGGCCCTCGGCGACCTGGCGCCGGAACTCCCAGGCGATGAAGAGCTTGACGACCGACACGAGGATGACCGGCTCGTCCTCGCGCACGCCGATGCCGCGGCCGTCGGCGAGGTCGCGGATGTGCGCGTGGGCGCGGGCCCCGAGCGGCGCGAAGAACCGGTCGATCACCGCTCGGTCCAGCCGGTGAGCCAGACGACCGCGTCGGCGATCTCGGGGACGGACCGGTCGTCGGTGGGGACGCGGTGGACCCAGTCGGGGGTGTTCGCGTCGAGGTGGCCGGCCATGAACGCGCTGCGTCGCAGGTGCGGTTCGAGGAGGCTGCCGGTCTCGCGCGCGCGCAGGCGCTCGCCCGCGGCGGCGTCGCCGGCGGTGAGGAGGACGCCGATCGGCGTCACGGAGCCGCCCATGGCCGCGGTGATCATGTCGGCTTCGAGGACGGCGACGGTGTTGCAGTAGACGAGGCGGGTCTGGCCGAGCTCGCGGTAGTTGCCCCACACGGCCGCGAGGTTGCGGGCGGTGATGGCGGTGCGGGAGGGGTCGCCGGGCGGCGCCGGGTGGACCTGGTCGAGGAAGTCGCCTTCGATGCACGCGTGGGCAACGCCGAGGTCCTGGAGGCGGCTGGAGACCTCCCAGGCGACGGTCGACTTGCCGACGCCGGAGCGGCCGCCGATGAGGAGGACTTCGCAGGCGGGTTCTGGTGCGGTTCCGGTCAACAGGCGTCCCTTCGTCGGCTGACACGGTACCCGGAGCGGATCGGGGCGCCAGCGCGTTCCCGGGCGCCTCGGCCGAGGGCGGGGGCGGCGGCCGGTTCTAGAATCGGGCTCATGGAGGACGAGGGCCCGCTGCTGCGCGAGGTGTACCCCGACCTCGTCGACGAGCTGGCGCGGCTGCTGGAGGACGAGGGCGAGCGGTACCTGTCGATCGCGGTGCGGGACTTGCGGATCGTGGCCGAGTGCGGGTGCGCGGACGACTTCTGCCAGAGCGTGCGGACCGCGCCGCACCCGCCCGGCGAGCCGTACGGGCCCGGGCACCGGAACGTGATGCTCGACCCCGACGAGGGCATGCTCGTCCTGGACGTGCTGAACGAGCGGATCGTCTACGTCGAGATCCTGTTCCGGCCCCCGATGGCCCGCCGGGACGTCAGCCGGTAGCCGGCTCCAGGTGCCACAGCGCCTCGCCGCCGCCGTCCTCGGGGGCGGCGTTCGCGACCGCCAGCGCGAAGTCCTGGCGGAGCCCGCCGGTGGGGGCGGCGCCGGGCGAGTGCTGGGTGACCGAGACGCCGCGGACGCGGAGCGTGTAGGCGCCGGCTTCGGGGGCGGCGACGGTGATCTGCTGGACGTTGTTGGTGACGCGGGTGACGGGGTTGTCGTCCCAGTTGAGGATCGCGCCTGACGGGGTCTCGAGTTGGAGGTACAGCTCGTTGACGAGGCCGCCGAGCCCTTCGAGGGCGGGCGCGTCGGTCCAGGCGAGGGTGGCTTTGAGCGGCTGCCCGGGGTCGGCGGCGCGGAGCCGGAAGGCGCGGATCTCGCCGGTGGCGACGGCGTGGGCGGGCGCGTCGGCGAAGCCGATGCGGTGCCGCGCGTCCGTGTCCGCGGTGCCGCCGACGGCGGCGGCGACGTCGACGCGGCCGAAGCCGGAGACGGGGTTGGGTCCGGCGGGGACCTCGCCGGGGTACTGGCCGCCGATGGGGACCGAGCCGTTGACCAGGAGCGCCTTGAGGAGCGCGCCGGAGGGGCGGCGGCCGTCTTCGAGGTGGCCGGCGGCGGCGAGGCGCTGGCGCACGAGTGCGGCGGCGCCGGCGACGAGCGGGGTGGCCATGCTGGTGCCGCCGCTCCAGCAGTAGCGGTCGCGCAGCGGGTGGTCGTCGGGCAGGCGGCCCCAGAGCGGTTCGCCGTCGCCGTCGTACACGGAGGACAGGAGCGAGAGGACGTTGGTGCCGGGGGCGACCACGTCGGGTTTGATGCGGAGGTCGTCGGTGGGGCCGCGGGAGGAGAACGCGGCCATGCCGTCGATGTTGTCGGAGACGTGGCCGGCGGCGGCGAGCTTGGGGTAGGCCGACCAGTCGCTCCAGTCGCGGTCGAGGCCGGGTTCGGGGTCGGAGCCGGCGGGGCGGTCGTTCTCGGTGGCGCCCACGGTGAGGCAGTTCTTGGCGGTGCCCGGGGAGCCCATGGAGTCGCGGTCGATCTGGCCGTCGGCGTCGGCGTCCTCGCCGTCGTTGCCGGCGGCGAAGAGGACGAGCATGTCGGGGTGGGTCCAGGTGAAGGCGTCGACGGCGCGGGCGTTCTGGCTGTACTCGCCGGCGAGGGGCGCGCCCCAGGAGTTGGTGTGGATGCGGGCGCCGGCGTCGTAGGCCTCGGCGAAGAGGGCGGCGATGTCGCCGGGGATGCCGTAGAGCCCGGACTCGGGCGGGGGCCAGGGGAACGTGAAGGGCTGGAGGCCGGCGGCGGCGAGTTCGGCGCGGGTCTTCCACCTGACGCGCTGGTTGACGGCCTGGAAGAAGACCTGGGCGCCGGGGGCGACGCCGGCGGGGACGGGTCCGGCGCCGGCGAGGCGGGCGGCTTCGCCGTTGCCGACGGCGGAGCCGGCGACGTGGGTGCCGTGGCCGGAGTCGATGTCGGCGGGGCCGTCGTCGTGGCCGGGCGGGTCGTTCGTGAAGGGCGCCAGGACGGTCCGGGTGGGCCAGGAGGTGATTCCGGCGATGCGGCCGCGCACGTCGGGGTGGGCGGTCTCGGGGTCGCCGTTGTCGAGGCCGGTGTCGGCGACGGCGACGATCTGGCCTTCGCCGGTGAGGGCGAGGCCGGAGAAGACGCGGTCGTCGGGGACGCCCATGACGGCGGTGGCGCGGTCGTTGCTGGTCTGGGAGAACGTGTAGGGGACGATCGCCTGCACGCCTTGGAGGCCGGCGAGGTCGGCGATGACGGTGCGGGGCAGGCTGGCGACGACCGAGGAGGGCAGGACGGTGAGGACGGTGCCGCCGGACCGGCGGATGCGGCGGACGAGTTCTCCGGTGTCCTCGCCGGGGAAGACGGCGACCTCGACCATCTGGAGGACGTCGTCGGCGAAGGCGCCGGGGTCGACGGCGGCGAGGTGGGCGGCGTCGAGTTCGCGGCGGGGCCGGTCGTGGAGTTTCGGGGAGACCTTCATGGCGGGCCGGTACGGGGTGACCTCTTCGACGCGCGGGAGGGCGCGGATCGCGTCCACGTGTTCGGGGAGCGCGCCGACGAGCAGGGTGAATCCGGAGAGGCTGCCGTGGATCTCGGCGCCGGCGTCGGCGAGCTCGGCGAGCCAGTCGGCGGTGGGCGGGCCGATGAGCTTGACGAGCCAGTAGGCGGTGCGGCCGGGTTCGGGTTCGAGGGTGACGCGTTCTTGGGCGCCGACCGCGGCGTCGAACGCGAAGACGGCGCCTGCGGTCTGGACGGGCTGCTCGGGGAGCGGGGCGGTCTCGACGCCGCGGTCGGCGAGGTCGCGGGCCTGTGCGGCGGTGGTGGAGACGAGGAGGGTGTCGGGGTATTCGGCGAGGACCTCGGCGCCGGTGTCGCGGACGGCGTCGCGGTCGTCGGCGGCGCGGAGGGTGACGAGCAGCTTGGGCATCGGAGCCTGCCTCCTAAGGGGATCGTCGGGCGGCGGAGTGCGGCCTCCACCTCAGGCTACGCGCGATGGGTGACGACTCGGGTGCGCAACGTATCCGCCGAACGGCTGAATGTCAGGCGGCCGCCAGGACCGGTTCGGGGCGCGCGGCGGCGGCGTGGGCGGGGAGGAACCGCTCGGTGCACAGGAGGATGAGTCCTCCGGCGAGGACGGCGGCGGCCAGGACCGCCCAGAGCTGCCATGTGCCGGCGTCGAGGAGGAGCCCGAGGACCATGGGGGCGACGGTGCGGCACAGGGACCAGGAGAGCTGGTAGACCGAGAGGTAGCGGCCCCGGATGTGGTCGCGGGCGGCGTGGACCGAGAGGCTCTGGGCGGGCGCGGAGTGGATCAGCTCCCCCGCGGTGTAGACGACGGCGATCGCCAGGACCGCCGCGGCGCCGCCGCCGAGCGCGGGCAGGAATGCGAAGGCGGCGAAGGAGAACGCGAAGACGGCGGTGCCGAGCGCGGCGCCGCGGGCGCGGCGGGCCCGGGCCATGGCGCGGGCGACGGGCACGCCGAAGACGGCGACCAGTGCGGTGTTGGCGGCGAAGACCGCGCCCGCGAGCGCGTCGGGGAGGCCGACGTCGCGGGTGAGGAACACCGGGAGGGCGATGGCCTGGGCGGTGTACCCGAAGCCGATGAGGAAGTTCGCGGCGGTGATGGCGAGGTAGGGCCGGTCGGCGAGGACTTCGCGGTAGCCGCCCGGGGCGTCCTCGGGTTTGGGCGCGGTGCGGCGGGCGACCGGGATGGAGGCGACGATGAGGGCCGCGGCGGCGCAGGCGGCGGCGAGGAGCGCGGCGGCCGCGAGGAAGCCGGCGGTGGCGTCGACGGCGAGCATCCCGGCGGCGGCGAGGCTGCCGAAGCCCATACCGCCGTTGCGGAGGCTGCGGTCCCAGGAGAGGAGGCGGTCGCGTTCGGCGCCGTCGGCCATGTCGCCGATGAGGGACTGCTGGCTCGGCGGCGCGGCCCACATGGCGACGGCGACGAGAAGGGCGACGGCGAGGAACGCGGCGTAGGAGTGGGCGAGCGGGTAGAGCGCGAAGCCGACGGCGCGCACGGCGAGCGCGCCGATGTAGACGCGTTTGCCGCCGAAGCGGTCGATGAGGGAGCCGACGGCGGGCATGGAGGCGAGCGCGCCGAGCCCGGCGAGGGTGAGGCCGGTGCCGATCGCGGTGAGGGACTGGCCGGTGAGGGCGTGGACGAACAGCATGGTGAGCGGTACATAGACGCCTTGTCCGAGGGCGTCGACGAAGCTGGCACCGATGAAGCGGCGCCGCGCGCCGTCAGGAGAAGTCGAGCGCATCGCGGCCTCGTTTGAGTTCGGCGAAGGCGCGCTGCCCGGCGAGGGTGCGCACGGCTTCGAAGAGGCGGACGGCGTCGTCCCCTGCCGGGATCGCGGAGAGGACGGGGCCGAAGAAGGCGGTGCCGTCGATCGCGACGACCGGGGTGCCGGCCGCTTCGCCGACGGCCGCCTGGCTCTCGGCGTGGGCGGCGCGCAGGAACGCGTCGTGGGCGTCGGTCGCGGCGGCGTCGGCGAGGTCTGCGGGGAGGCCGGTCTCGGCGAGGGCGGCGGCGATGACGGCGGGGTAGTCCTTGTCGCGCCCGGGGTGGATGCGGGTGCCGAGGGCGGTGTAGAGGCCGCGCAGGACCTCCGGGCCGAACCGGCGCACGGCGGCGGCGCAGACGCGGGCGGGGCCCCAGGCGCGGTCGTTGAACTCGCGGTACCAGGGTTCGAGATCGCGGCCTTCGTTGAGGACGGCGAGGCTCATGAGCTTGAAGCGCAGGTCGATCGGAGTCTGCCGCTCGACTTCGATGAGCCAGCGGGAGGAGATCCAGGCGAAGGGGCAGGCGGGGTCGACGTAGCAGTCCACGGGCAATTTATCTTCCATGGAAGACATAATATCTTACTTGGAAGCTAGAATGCAAGCCATGGGGAACGACAACACCACTCGGAACGGCCGAGCCATTCGGAACGACGGTGTCGCCGACATGGTCGGCCAGTGGCGGCGCGAGCGCCCCGATCTGGACGCCTCGCCGATGCTCGTGGTGGGCCGGCTGTTCCGGCTCGTCGACGAGTTCGACCGGCGGCTGCGCCCGCCGTTCGCCGAGGCCGGGCTCGGCAACGGCGACTTCGACGTCCTCGCGGCGCTGCGGCGCTCGGGCGAGCCGTACGCGCTCTCGGCGGGCGAGCTGAGCCGCACGGTCCTCGTCACGACCGGCGCGATCACCAAGCGCGTCGACCGGCTCGAGGCCAAGGGGCTCGTCGCCCGGTCGGTCGCCGACGACGACGCCCGCGGGCGGCAGATCGCCTTGACGCCCAAGGGGATCGAGCTGACCGACCGGCTCATCGCCGAGCACCTCGAGAACCAGCGGCGGCTCCTGGATGGCCTCACCGAGCGGGAGCGGGCCACCCTCGCGATGCTCCTCGGGAAGCTCGCCGCGGACGGATAGCGGTGCGATCGCCGCCGGCGGTGAGGCCCGCGGACGGCGGCAGACCGGCGCCCCCGGGGAACGAACGGCTGCGGCGGCGGCCCGCAGGCCCGTTCTGCGGATCCGGCCGACGCCATCTGCTCACCCGCTCCGAAGAGCGCCGGCGTCGCATCAAAGCGATCGTCGCAGCCGCCGGGAGTGAGCCGGTCCGGCCGGACTCACAGGACGGGCACTAGGCGCTCAGCAGCCGCTCAGCGAGGGCCCGCAGCTCCGCTCGCAGTGCTTTCGGTTCGTCCACAGTGAACGGAAGATCGAGACCGGCGGTGTACCGGGCGAGATCGCGCAGGGAGTCGCTTCCGGTCTCCCACAGGCATTCGCGTCCGTCCAGGGGCTCGAGCAGGCCGCTGTCGGGCGGCAGCCGCTCGGCGGCCTCCTCCAGCGGCACCTGGAAGCGGATGCGGGCGCGGTGGCGCCACGCCGACTGCCCGACGCCTCTGAGGACGTGCGCGACCGCCTCCTCCGGCGGCTCCTTCGGCGCGAACCGCGGGCCGTTCGGGGTCCGCGGCCGGACCCGGTCGGCGCGGAACGTCCGCCAGTCCGACCGGTCGGCGTCCCAGGCCAGCAGGTACCAGCGACGTCCGGTGTAGACGAGCCGGTGGGGTTCGGCCCGGCGGCGCGTCCACTCCCCCGCGCGGTCGAGGTAGTCGAACCGGAGCTGCTCGCTCCGGTGCACGGCCTCGGCGATCGCGGTCAGGACCGCCGCGTCCACGGCCGGGCCGGCCGCCGGGGCCGACACGGTCGCCGAGCGCAGCACGTCGATCCGGCGCCGCAGCCGCGAAGGCATCGTCTGCTCCAGCTTGGCGAGGGCCCGCAGCGAGGTCTCCTCGATCCCCGACACCGAACCGGAGGCAGCCGCGCGCAGGCCGAGGGCGACCGCCACGGCCTCGTCGTCGTCCAGGAGCAGGGGCGGCATGGCGTTCCCGGCTTCGAGCCGGTAGCCGCCGGCGCTGCCGGTGGTGGAGGCGACCCGGTACCCGAGCTGCCGCAGCCGGTCGACGTCGGCGCGCACGGTCCGGGTGCTCACTTCCAGGCGCTCGGCCAGCGCCGCACCGGTCCAGTCGCGGCGGGCCTGGAGGAGGGCCAGGAGGCGCAGCAGCCGCGCCGAGGTCTCCAGCATTCTCCGATTCTCCCACGCATTGCGGAAGCGAATCTTCCGCAATGGCCCATAGCGTGGGGTGCAGCGACAAAGAAGGAGAGAGCCATGTTGCGAGGATTCGCCACCGTCACCTATTTCGCCGACGACCTGGACGCCGCCAAGGCGTGGTACGCCGAGCTGCTCGGCATCGAGGCGTACTTCGAGGTCGCCGGCGGGTACGCCGAGTTCCGCGTGGGCGACTACGGGCACGAGCTGGGCCTGGTCAAGGGGAGCTGGGCGCCGCACGACATGAGCGCGGCCCCGGGCGGGCAGATCGCCTACTGGCACGTCGACGACCTCGACGCCGCCATCGAGCGCCTGACCGCCCTGGGCGCCGAGGAGCACGAGCCGAAGACCGTGCGCGGCGACGGGTTCGTGACGGCGTCCTTCGTGGACCCGTTCGGGAACGTCCTCGGCGTCATGTTCAACCAGCACTACCTGGACGTGCTCGCCGGCGCCGCGGAGGCGCGGGCGTGAGCGCCCTCGAGTTCGCCGACCTCGCGGCCTGGGAGGCCTGGCTCGAGGAGCACCATGCGAGCGCGCCCGAGGCGTGGCTGCGGATCGGCAAGCGGCGCTCGCCGCTCGCGCTCATCGGGATCGAGGACGCGCTCGACGCGGCGCTGTGCTTCGGCTGGATCGACGGGCAGCGCAAGGCCCTCGACGGCGACTCGTTCCTCCAGCGGTACTCGCCGCGCCGGGCGAAGAGCCCCTGGTCGCAGGTGAACCGGGCCAAGGCCGAAGCGCTCACCGCCGCCGGGCGGATGCGCCCGGCGGGGGCGGCGCGGATCGCGGAGGCGAAGGCCGACGGCCGCTGGGAGGCCGCGTACGAGCCGCAGCGCACCGCCGCGGTCCCGCCGGAGCTCACCGCCGCACTCGCGGCTGACCCGGCGGCCGGGGCCGCCTTCGCGGCCCTGCCCAGGAGCGAGCGGTACGCGCTCATGCTGCCGCTGCTGCAGGCGCGCACCGCCGCGTCGCGGGAGCGCATCGCAGCCCGCATCGCCGCCGGGCTCGCCGGCGGCGATGCGGGGAGGGCGCGTTCGGCCCGGAACGGGTGAGCCGCGATGATGGCCGGGTTCGCAGAGGAGGAACCCATGGACCGATCGGGCCCGGCCGCACCGCAGACCACCATCTTCACCGTCATGTCCGCGCTCGCGCAGCGGCACGGGGCCGTGAACCTCGGGCAGGGCTTCCCTGACGAGTCGGGCCCCGACTACGTCATCGAGGCCGCCGCCGCCGCGATGCGCGAGGGCCGCAACCAGTACCCGCCGCTCGCCGGCGTCCCCGAGCTGCGCGAGGCGATCGCGGCCCACCAGCGCCACTGGTACGGGCTCGATCCTGCCGTGGAGGACGAGATCGTGGTGACCGCCGGCGCGACGGAGGCGATCGCGGCCGCGATGCTCGCGTTCGTGCGGCCCGGCGACGAGGTCGTGGCGATGGAGCCGTTCTACGACTCGTACAAGGCGTCGGTGGAGCTGGCGGGCGGGACGATCGTGCCGTGGCGGCTCGAGGCCCCCGGGTTCCGGCCGGACCTCGAGCGCCTGGGCGGCCTCGTCACCGACCGCACCCGGATGCTGCTCGTGAACTCCCCGCACAACCCGACCGGGACGGTCCTCGACCGCGCCGAACTCGAGGCGATCGCGCGGGTCGCGGCCGAGCGGGACCTGGTCGTCGTCACCGACGAGGTGTACGAGCACCTGGTGTTCGAGGGCGAGCACCTGCCGCTGGCCGCGCTGCCGGGCATGTGGGAGCGGACGGTGAGCATCGGCTCGGCCGGGAAGACGTTCTCGGTGACCGGCTGGAAGATCGGCTGGGCCACCGGCCCGGCCGCGCTCATCGACCGCGTCAAGGGCGTCAAGCAGTACCTGTCGTTCGCCTCGGGGACCCCGTTCCAGTACGGGATCGCCGCCGCGCTCGCGTCCGGGCCGGAGTACTACGAGGACTACCTCGCCGGGTACGCCGAGCGGCGCGGACTGCTCGCGGCGGGCCTGGCCGAGCTCGGATTCGCCGTGTACGAGCCGCAGGGCACATACTTCATCACCACCAGCGCCGCCCCGCTCGGATACGGGGACGGCATGGCGTTCTGCCTCGACCTGCCCGAGCGGTGCGGGGTCGTGGCGATCCCGAACCAGGTGTTCTACGCGGACCCCTCGGCGCCCCGGCCGGAGGTCCGCTTCACGTTCTGCAAGCCCCGGGCCGTCCTGGAGGAGGGCCTGGAGCGGCTGCGGAAGGGCCTGCGCTCGGGCTGAGGCCGCGGCCTAGCTGATGATGACCATCAAGAGCACGAAGAACACCACGAGCAGGACGATGACGGCCGCACCGGTGACGAGGACGGCCGGCTCCTGCGTCAGCGGCCGCTTCGCGGTCTGCTGCTGGTAGCTCGGCTGCGCGGCCGGGGACGGCTGGTAGTTCGTCTGCGGCGGCAGCATCTGCGGGGCCTGGACCGGCGGCGCCTGCACGGGCGGGCGCGGCGCCGACATGTGCCCCGCGGGCGAGACGGGCCCGCCCGAGGTCGGGCGGGTCATCGGCTGGTCGGCCGGCGCCGGCCCGGAGGCGGCGCGGACCGCGCCTTCGACGACGACGGTCTCGGGCTGCTCGAACGTCTGCGGCGGCACACCCAGTTTGGAGTGGATGAGCTGCGAGATCATCGGGATGCGCGAGGAGCCGCCGACGAGGAAGATCCCGACGAGGTCAGCCGGGTTCATGCGGGCCGAGCTGATGGCCCGCTGGAGGCAGTCCACGGTCCGCTCGAGCGGCGGCCGGGCGATGTCCTCGAACTCGGCGCGCGTCAGGTGCGCGTCGACCTCGAGCGCGGGCAGGTGGATGTCGGCGCTGGCGGTGCGCGAAAGGGTCTCCTTGGCGCCGCGCACGTCCTCGTAGAGCATCCGGCGGTAGCGGCGGTCGCGGTCGTCGGAGGGGGTGAGGAGCCGCTGCCATTCGGCGGGGTGGGAGGCGCCGTAGGTCTTGCCGAGGTGCTCGACGATGCCGTGGTCAAAGTCGAGGCCGCCGATGTCGCCGATGCCCTCCTCGGCGAGGACCTCGAAGCCGGTCTGGGTGCGGCGCACGACCGTGGCGTCGAAGGTGCCGCCGCCGAGGTCGTAGATCGCCAGGGAGCGCCCGGGCGGGACGGCGGTGCCGAGCACCGACGTGAAGTAGGAGGCCGCGGCGACCGGCTCGGGGATGAGCTGCGGGGCGGGCAGCCCCGCGAGGCGCGCGGAGTCGACCAGGATCGAGCGGCGGCGCTCGCCCCAGCGGGCGGGGTGGGTCAGGCGGACCTGCCCGGGCATCTGGCCGGCCTGGCGCTGGGCCTCGAGGGCCACCTGTTGGAGCACGTACGCGAACACCTGGGGCACCGGGATCTCGGAGGTGCCGAGGAACAGCGAGCCGTCGTCGATGCGGCGCTTCGGGTTCGGCTCGAACCTCGCGGGGTCCATGCGGGCGTTGCGCTCGGCGTCGCGGCCGACGAGCATGCGGCCGTCGGAGTTGTAGTAGACCGCCGAGGGCAGGATCGGAGCGCCGTCGAACAGCAGCGGGCGTACGCGTCCGTCGGCCGAACGCAGCACGGCGACGGTGTTCGAGGTTCCGAAGTCGATTCCAAGCACGTGCATGTGAGAACTCCTTGTCTGATGCACACCATACTGGGCCCGTCCACGCCTGATGCGACCCGATCGGCGTTCACGCGTCGCTCACGCACCGTTCGCACCGCCTTCGCACGGGTCGCGAGCGGCATCTCACGTGCTCGCCCGCGCGGATCGGGCCCGGTGTTGTGTCACACTTCAAGGGGACGTCCGTGGCCGCCGTGCCCGAAGCCGGGCCACACTTGGGGGTCCTCGCTCAGGGCGCCCCCGGGAAGGATCCGGGCTCGCCCGGGCGTTGTACGAAGCGAAACCCCGCGAATCGGCGTGATCGGCCGGGGATGGAACCGTTCGGCCAGAGCGACGGCCGGCAGCGTGGTGCAAGTGCTCAAAGGAAGTGCAGGGGAACATGGGCGACAGAATGCTGAGAGGCTCGCGTCTCGGCGCCGTCAGCTACGAATCGGACCGCAACACGGAGCTGGCTCCCCGCCAGACCCGCGATTACGTGTGCCCGCAGGGCCACCGCTTCGAGGTGCCCTTCGCCGTCGAAGCGGAGATCCCGCTCACATGGGAGTGCCGTCTGGACGGCACCACCGCCAAGCTCGTCGACGGCGAGGAGCCGGAGACGAAGAAGGTCAAGCCGCCGCGCACCCACTGGGACATGCTGCTCGAGCGCCGCTCGATGGAGGAGCTCGAGGAGATCCTCGACGAGCGCCTCCAGGAGATGCGCGCCCGCCGCGGCGAGCGCTAGCTCGGCGAGTCTCGCGCGCGAGACCCTGACAGGACTTACGGACCCTGGTCGATCGACCGGGGTCCGTTGTCGTACTTGCGGGGCTCGTCGTCGAAGTCGCCCGGGTCGACGTAGTCCCGCTCGTCGATCACCTGGCCGTCGATGACGTCGCCGCCGCCGAAGCGCATCACGGGCGTGCGGGCCGCGATCCAGCGGCCCAGGCCCCGGAAGATGAACCGGGTCGGCGGGAACAAGAGCAGCAGCCCGACGAGGTCGGTGACGAAGCCGGGGATGATCAGGCAGAACGCGCCCGCGAGCGCGTACCCGTTCGGGGGTTCGCGGGACGGGTCGCCGCCCGAGTTGAGGTAGTCGCGGGCGGCCCGGAAGGACTTCCTGCCGACATGGCCGACGAGCGCGACGCCGAGGGCGGTCGTGCCCGCGAAGATCAGGAACGTGTAGAAGAACCCGATGAGGTAGACGAGGCCGAAGAAGGCGGCGGCCTCCGAGACGACCCACACCGCCAGCGCGAGCCTGAGTGCGAACGGGGCCCGCTTCGATGCCTGCGGCGGATGCTGGTGCGTCACCCCTCGATTCTGCCACGGGAGAAGACCCGCCGGAGTTGCCGTGCGCGGTGGGCGAACCCCCACCTCGTCACATTCCACAGGGCCTCGACCGTGATGGCGCCGTTCATCTTCGAGGCGCCGGCGCGGCGCTCGGTGAAGACGATCGGGACCTCGCTGATGGTGAACCCGGCCCTGACCGCCCGCCAGGTGAGGTCGATCTGGAAGCAGTAGCCGACGGAGTTGACGGTGTCGAGCTGGAGCTTCTGGAGCGCGTCGAGGCGGTAGGCGCGGTAGCCGGCCGTGACGTCCTGGACGTGCAGGCCGAGCATGACGCGGGTGTAGATCCCGGCGCATCGCGAGAGCGCGAGCCGGTGGAGGGCCCAGTTTCGGACGGAGCCGCCGGGCACGTACCGGGACCCGAGCGAGAGTTCGGCGCCGTCGTCGATGGCCTTGAGGAGCCGGGGCAGGTCGGCCGGGTCGTGGGAGCCGTCGGCGTCCATCTCGACGACGATGCGGTAGTCGCGGTCGGCGGCCCATGCGAACGCGGCGAGGTAGGCCGCGCCGAGCCCCTGCTTCTCGGGCCGGTGGAGGACGTGGACGTTGTCGTGGGCGTCGGCGAGCGCGTCGGCGATCGCGCCGGTCCCGTCGGGCGAGTTGTCGTCCACGATGAGCACGTCGATGCCGGGGCAGCCGTCGAGGGCCGCCGCGACGGTGGTCTCGATGTTCTCCCGCTCGTTGTACGTGGGTATGGCCACAATGGCCGGACCGACATCGCTGCCGGGGACGTTCCGGTCCGGTGGTGGTGTCATGGCGTCGGCTTTCTAGGTCTGGCTGCGGCGGTGCCGGATGTTGAAGGCGATTGCGCAGGCCAGGGCCACCAGTGCCGCTCCGGTGAGGACCGCTTCAGGCAGAATACCCATTGTGGTCGCCGGCGTCGAGGTGTCGGACGGCGTCAGGTCGGCCTGGATGACGGCCGCGGTGTTGAACTCGGTCGCCTGGGAGACCGCGCCGGTCTCGTCCGTGAAGCCGGAGACGCCGACGGTGGAGGCCATGAGGCCGTCGCGGCCGTGCTCGATCGAGCGGATCTGGACCATCGCGAGCTGCTGCTGGGCCTCGTTGGTGTCGAAGGTGGCGTTGTTGGTCTGGACCACGATGAGCTGGGAGCCGGCGAGGACCGAGTCGCGGGTCTCGGCGTCGAAGGCGATCTCGAAGCAGATGAGGCCGGAAATGTCGGTGTCCCCCACCGGGATGAGGCCGACGCCGTCGCCGGCCTCGAAGCCGGCGACGCTGTCGAGGCCCTCGGACATGCGCGGGTCGATCCAGCCGGCGACGGTGCTGAAGAAGTCCTTGTAGGGCACGTACTCGGCGAAGGGCACCGGGTGGCGCTTGGAGTACATGTGGACCGGGCCGTCCTCGGGGTCCCACACGATGCTCATGTTGGAGACGGTGCCGTCGTCGTTGTGGACGATGCCGCCGAGGACGATCGGCGCGCCGATCGCGGCCGCGGCCCCGCTGATGAGGTCGTAGGCGTCCTCGTTCTCGATCGGGTCGATGTCGGAGGCGTTCTCGGGCCAGACGACGAAGTCGGGGCGCTCGGCGCGGCCCTCGTTGACGGCGTCGGCGAGGTCGAGGGTGGCCTGGACGTGGTTGTCGAGGACGGCGCGGCGCTGCTCGTTGAAGCCGAGGCCCAGGCGCGGGACGTTGCCCTGCACGACGGCGATGTTCACCGTCTCGCCTGCGGGGGCGGTCGATCCGGTCGGCAGCGCGAGCGGGGCGACCGAGGCGACGGCCGCGGCCGCGACGAATGCGGCGGCTGTTCGGAGTCCGCCGAGGCGGCGGGTCGCCAGGGCGCAGCCGGCGGCGAGGAGGAATCCGCCGGAGAGGGCCACGACGAAGCTGAGGAGCGGGACGCCGCCGAGCCAGGCGGCTCCTGCGGCGGGCGCGTCGGCCTGGCTGAAGCCGAGGCGGCCCCAGGGGAACCCGCCGAAGGGCTGGCGGGAGCGCAGGGCCTCTTGGGCGACCCAGGCGACGCCGGTGAGCGGGGCCCAGATCCAGGGGCGGCGGTCGATCAGGCGCGAGCAGACGGCGAGCCCGGCGCCGAGGATGCCGGTGCCGAGCGCTTCGAGCGCGGACAGGAACAGCCAGGGCCACTGGCCGACCTGCGTCGAGGACCAGGCCAGGAGCGGCAGGAAGAACGCCATGCCGTAGACGAAGCCGATACCGAGGCCGCCGCGGAGGCGGCGGCGGTGGACGGCCGCGCCGAGCCCGGCGACGGAGACGGCCGCGAGCGGCCAGGCCCCGTAGGGCGGGAACGCGAGGACCGCGAGGAGGCCGGAGGCGGCGGCGAGGACCAGCGCGGCGGGGAGGCTCAGGCGGCGCCCGAGCGGCGAGGCGACCAGGAGGGCGAAACGGCGGCGCGCGGGGCGCCGGGGCGCGGGGGCGTCACCGGCCGGAGGGGCGTCGCGTTCGTCGTCGATCACGGTGCTCAAGTGGGGCGCTCCTCGCTCATGCGCTGGCCGGGCGTGCGCACCGGCGCGAGGAGTGCTCGCGACCGGTGGGGCTCTAGCGTACTGCGGCGACGGCAAAGGGGCGTAGCTGTGTCCGGCTACGCCCCTCGCACGGGTTTCTCCCAGTCCCTGTACGGCCGGTGTCCCCTGCCGCGTTCACTGGTGATCTTCGGACCAACTCGCACCCGTCTGGCTGAGCGTCTACGAGTTGTTGTCTAGGGATCACTGGCGTCCGCCGCGGGTCCACCACCGGCGACCGGCCCGCCTTCCTCCGCCGACCCCCGCGATCTGGACCTGGCCGCCGGTGGCAGTGCGGCCGCGCTGCCACCTTGTCCAGTCTGCGTGGGAGCAAAGCAAGTCGAGTCGCCCCCGACGTTCGGCGGGCCACCGTTTCAGGTCTTCCGCCGAGGACCAGACCACCGTAAGCCAATCAGCGCCGATGGCGTCAACCGGGTCGGAATTTTGTCCCGGCAAAATTTCTCGCATCGGCGCCGCCGCGAGCGCAGGGCCAGGTCACGCGCGCGAGTAGACGAGCGACCCGGCGGCGACCGTGAGGTTGCACTCCGGTTGCGGGGCGGCGGGGTCACTCAACTCGGGGAGCCGCCCGGCGGTGAGGTCCCACACTGTGAAATTGGCTCGTGTGTTCGGGACGAGAGACCCGGAGTCGTCGATCCCCAGGGCCCTCCAGCCACCCCTGGTGGCCGCCGCGAAGGCCGCGGCCATCGGAAGGCGGGAGACCGGGTTCCAGTGGCGTACGGCGGCTCTCACGCCGCCCCACGGGTCCAGTGCGGTCACCGGCGAGTCCGATCCGAAGGCGAGCGGGACGCCGACGCCGGCGAGCTTCGAGAGCGGGTTCGCCGCCAGCGCGCGCTCGCGCCCGAGCCGGGCCGCGTACATGCCCTTCGGGCCGCCCCAGGCGGCGTCGAAGGCGGGCTGCACGGAGGCGTGGACGCCGTGGTGGACCATGCGGGCGATGAGCGCCGCGTCGAGGAGCTCGGCGTGCTCGATGCGGTGCCTGGCGCGGCGGATGGCGTCGACGCCGAGTTCCGGCTCGACCGCGTCGAGGCCGTCGAGGACGTTGGCGATCGCGCCGTCGCCGATGGCGTGGAAGGCCGCGGAGAGGCCGACGCGGTGGCATTCGCGCAGGTGGTCGGCGATCTCGGCGGCGGTGAGGTATTCGGCGCCGAGCGTGTCCGCGTCGTCGTACGGCGTACGGAGGAATGCGGTGCGGGCGCCGAGGGAGCCGTCGGCGGAGAGGTCGCCGCCGCAGCCGTGGGCGCCGAGGTCGCGGGCCTTCTCGGCGGCGCGCAGTTCGCCCCACCAGCCGTACACGGCCGGATTGCCGGGTTCCTTGCCGAGGGCGACGAGGCCGGCGAACTCGGCTTCGGTGAGCGGGTCGGCGTCGTTGGGGATGGAGTGCTCGACGACCGCGGCGATGCCGAGGCTCGCGGCGTGCGCGAGGCCGGCCCGGGCGGCCGCGAGGCGCTGGGAGACGGGCACGGCGGCGTTGACGGTGGCCCGCGCGGCGCGGTGGGCGGCGCGGGTGAGGAGCCCGGAGGGGTCGTAGCCGTCCAGGGCGGCGAACTCGGGGTGCTCCGCCAGGAGCCGGGGCCCGGCGACGCCGATGTGGCCACAGGCGCGCGAGAGGTACGCCAGGCGGCCTCCGGCGGCGTTGCCGACGGCTTCGGAGGTCGGCGGTGCGGCGTCGTCCCATTCGGTCTCGTCCCACCCGTGGGCGAGGACGATCGCGTCGGGCGGGAGGGCGGCCGCGAAGTCGGCGACCCGGTCGAGGACGACCGCGGCCGAGGGCAGGCCGGCGAGGTGGAGGCCGGTGAGCGAGGCCCCGGTGCCGGTGAGGTGGACGTGCGAGTCCACGAACGCCGGGGTCACCAGGGCCCCTTCGAGGTCGACGGTGCGGTCGGCGGCGGGCGCGTCCGCGTCCTCGCCGATCCAGGCGATCGTGTCGCCGGAGGTGAGCAGGGCGGTGGCGTCCGGGTGGGTCGGGCTCAGGATCCGCCCGCCGCGCCACAGCGTCGTTTCGCGGGTCGTGTCATGGCGCGGTCGCTCGGTGTTCTCGAGGAGGCTCATGCCTCCAATGATGTCAGTCGACCGGGTGGAGGACGCGGTGGAGGAAGCTGCGCGCCCGCTCGGTCTTGGGGTCGGTGAGGACCTCGGCCGGAGGGCCCTGCTCGACGATGACGCCGCCGTCGAGGAACAGGACCCGGTCGGCGACCTCGCGGGCGAAGGCCATCTCGTGGGTGACCACGAGCATCGTCATGCCTTCGGCGGCAAGGCCCTTCATGACCGAGAGGACCTCGCCGACGAGTTCGGGGTCGAGGGCGCTGGTCGGCTCGTCGAAGAGCATGAGGCGCGGCTTCATCGCCAGCGCGCGGGCGATGGCCACGCGCTGCTGCTGGCCGCCGGAGAGCTGGGAGGGCCGCGCCCGCTCCTTGCCTTCGATGCCGACCTGGGCCAGGAGCCGGCGCGCCTCGGCTTCGGCCTCGGCGCGGCCGGTCTTGCGGACGCGCCGCTGCGCGATCGCCACGTTGTCGAGGATCGACAGGTGGCTGAAGAGATTGAAGTGCTGGAAGACCATGCCGATGTCGCAGCGGGCCGCGTCGAGGTCGGCGTCGGGGCCGGTCATGTCGTGCCCGGCGGCGGTGATCGTGCCTTCGGTGGGCTCCTCGAGGAGGTTGACGCAGCGCAGCAGGGTGGACTTGCCGGAGCCGGAGGGCCCGATGAGGCACACCACCTCGCCTTCGGCGATCTCCAGGTCGATGCCGCGGAGCACCTCGTTGTCGCCGAAGCGCTTGTGCAGGCCCTCGATCCGGACGATCGGCGCGTCCCCGGCCGCTTCGCGCGTGGTCATCGGGCGTCTCCTTTGTGCTCGAGGCGGCGGGCCAGCAGGCCGAGCGGGATCGTCAGCAGCAGGTAGAGCAGGCCGCCGACGAGCAGCGGAGTGGCGTTGGCCGAGTCGGTGAGCTCGTTGCGGGCGAACTTGGACAGTTCCATGGTGGCGGTGGTGACGCCGAGGACGAACACGAGCGAGGAGTCCTTGGTGAGCATGACGAGCTCGTTCGTCAACGGCGGCACGACGATCCGCAGTGCCTGCGGGAGGACCACGGTGATCATGGTGCGGGTGTGGCTCATGCCGAGGGATCGGGCGGCCTCGACCTGTCCCTTGGGGACGGCCTGGATGCCGGCGCGGACGCTCTCGGCGATGTAGGCCGAGGAGGTGAGGCCCAGGCCGATGGCGACCTGCCCGTAGACGCCGCCGGGGTACTGGATGCCCGGGAACGCCTGGGGGACGCCGAAGCCGACCAGGAAGAGCACGAGGAGCGCGGGCAGGCCGCGGAAGACCTCGACGTATCCGGTGGCGAACCAGCGGTAGGGGGCGAAGGAGGAGACGCGCATGAGCGCGATCGGCACGCCGACGACCATGCCGAAGACGAACGCGAGGACGGTGTAGACGATCGTGTTCCAGAACGAGGTCCACACCGCCGGGAACATGGCGGCGGCGATGTCGAGCTGGAAGAACGACTCGGCGATCCGGCCCCAGTCGGCGACGGCGGCGAGGACCGCGACGACGGCGATGACGACGGCGTACTGGATGCCGCGCGCGAGGCGGCGCCGCTGCCGGGGCGTCATGCGGCGGCGGGCGGGCGCGGTGGCGGTGGTGTCCACTACTGGCCGAGGTCCCCGGTGTACGGCTCGCCGATCCACTTCTCGTACAGCTCGGCGTAGGTGCCGTCCGCGAAGATCTCGTCGAGCATGGCGTTGACCTCGTCGAGGAGCTCGGTGTCGTCCTTCTGGACGGCGAAGCCGTAGTGCTCGGCGGTCTCGATGGTCTGCACGAGCGAGAGGTCGGTGGCGGTCTCGACCATCTGCTGCCAGGTGGCGAGGTCGGCGATGGAGGCGCCGACGCTGCCGGCGGTGAGCGCGGAGGCGATGTCGCCCATGGACTCGAAGGCGACGACCTCGTAGCCGTACTGCTCGGCGTTGTCGTTGGCGTACGCCTCGCCGGTGGAGCCGGACTGGACGGCGACCTGGAGGCCGCCGAGGTCGTCGAGGGTGGCGACGGCGGAGCCGGAGGGCACGACGAGGGCCTGGTCGGCGCGGTAGTACGCCTGGGACATGCCCATGGCGGCCTGGCGCTCCTCGGTGATGGTGAGCCCGGCGGCGGCGATGTCGCAGGTGCCGGCGTTGAGGGCCTCGCCGGAGCTGATCGACTCGAAGCCGATCTCGACAATCTCGACCTCCTGGTCGAGGCGTTCGGCCAGGAGGTTCATGAGGTCGATGTCGAAGCCGGCGTACTCGCCGTCCTGTTCGAACTCGAAGGGCTCGAAGGGGACGTTGGTGCAGACGGTGAGGGTGGCGTCGTCCTCGGCTCCGGACGTGCAAGCGGCGGCGGCGAGCCCGGTCCCGATCAGGGCCAGGGCGGCCGCGGCGCGGCGGGTGCTGATGTTCACCTGAAGGCTCCTCGTATTTCGCTGATGCGCCGATCTTTCCGGTCGGACCCTCTCATAGTTGTGCCGACCGGGCCGCAATGTGGCAGGTTTCGCAGTACGGACGGGTGAATCGGCGACGGCCCGCAGTGTCGTCCGCTCGTGAGAGAGTGGTGCGCATGCTGATGCTCATCGACGCCGCCTCGCTGTGGTACCGCGCCTACTACGGGCTCCCCTCCTCGATCAAGGCCCCGGACGGACGGCGCTCGGGCGCGGTGCGGGGCTTCTTCGACGGCCTCGCGGTCCTGGCGAAGCGCTTCTCCCCCACCGGGATGGTCTGCTGCCTCGAAGGGAACTGGCGGCCGGCGTGGCGCCTGGAGCAGCTCCCCGCGTACAAGGCCGAGCGGGCCCTGCCGGACGGCTCCGAGGACACCCCCGAGGGCCTCGACGACCAGGTCGCCGCGATCGAGGCGCTGCTGCCGGCCCTCGGCGTCGCCACCGCGGCCCACCCCGAGTACGAGGCCGACGACGTGATCGCGACCCTCGCGGCCCGCACCGCCGAACCGGTCCTCATCGTCACCGGCGACCGCGACCTGTTCCAGCTCGTCGACGACGAGCGCCGCCGCCACGTGGTGTACCTGGCGAAGGGCATCACCAAGGCCGAGCTGTTCGACGGCGAGGCCGTCGCCACCAAGTTCGGGGTGGACCCCGGCCACTACGTCGACTTCGCGGTCCTGCGCGGCGACCCCTCCGACGGCCTGCCCGGCGTCAAGGGCATCGGCGCGAAGACCGCGGTGGCGCTCGTGAACGCCTACGGCGGCATCTCGGGCATCCGGGCCGCCGCGGCGGATCCGGCCTCCGAGCTGCCCGACCGCCACCGCAGCGCCGTCAACGGCGCCGGCGACTACCTCGAACGCGCCGTCAAGGTCTCCTCGGTGGTCGCCGACGTAGACGTGCCCCTCGTCGACGCGACGCTCCCGACCGCATGGAAGGACCCCGCGGCCGTCGAGGAACTGGCCGCGCAGTGGAACGTCGCCTCGGCCCTCAAGCGCTTCCAAGAGGCGCTCGCCGCCACCGCCGCGTAAACCCATGCCGCGCAAGCGAACCGAGCCGTTCCTGCGGGCGGTGCGGGCCGAGGGGCTCCCCGAGCGCGGCTGGCCGTGGGAGCTGCCGGCCGTGCGCGCGCTCGAGTCCGGCCTCGACCTCGACGCGCCGGTGGTCATGCTCTGCGGCGACAACGGCACCGGCAAGTCCACGATCGTCGAGGCGCTCGCGGCCGAACTCGGCATCAACGTCGAAGGCGGCTCGCGGAACTTCCGGTTCGCCACCCGCGAGACGGCCACGCCGCTCGCCGAGCACCTGGTCGTCGTGCGCCGGGCCGGGCCGCGCCCGGTGGACTCGTTCTTCCTGCGCGCCGAGACCTACTTCAACGTGGCCACCGAGGTCGAACGCCTCGGCGGGCCGCTGGACGCCTACGGCGGCGTCTCGGCGCACGAGCGCTCGCACGGCGAAGGCTTCCTCGATCTGGCGACCCACCGGTTCCGCCCCGGCGGGCTGTACCTGCTCGACGAGCCCGAGTCGGCCCTGTCCGTCCACGGCTGCCTCGCGCTGCTCGCCGTCATCGCCGACCTCGCCGCCTCGGGCGCCCAGTTCATCGTCGCGACCCACTCGCCGATCCTGCTCGCCTGCCCGGGAGCGCTGCGCTACGAGACCGGCGCCGACGGGGTCGCGCCGGTCGGGTACGACGAGGCCGGCCCCGTGCGGCTCACCCGCGACTTCCTCGACGACCCGCAGCGGTTCCTGCACCACCTGCTCGCCGGCGGCGACCGCTGAGGGCGCCTACTCCCAGACGTTCGCCGCGGCCTCGAACTCGGCGCGGTCGGAGTGGACCGGGATGACGCAGACGATGTGGCCGCCCGGGACCCGCAGGGTCCGGCATTCGAGCCAGCGCGAGACCTCCACCGCCCCGAGCGCCTTGAGCCGCTCGGTCTCGGCGTCGAGGTCGTCGGTCTCCATGTCCACGTGGAAGCGCGGCTCGCCGTCGTCGAGGCGCTGCACCGCGGTCACCAGGCCCGGCAGGGCCCCGGGCAGGGACGTGAACTGCGGTTCGCCCTCGACCGGGCGGGCCTCGACGCCGAGCGCGGCCGACCAGAACGCGGCGGCAGCGTCGGCGTCGGGGGTGTCGATCAGGACCGTCGAGATGCGGCTGCGGTGCATCGGGGCTCCTTCCGGGGCGGCACGGTTCGGCAGCGGCGCTGTCCGGGGGCGCGCCGCGGGCGTACCCCGGTCGGCCGGCGGGGCTCAGACGTCGGCGACGACGCCGCGGCGGATCGAGTCCACCGCGTCGAAGGCCGCATCGGCGAGCTTGTTCGAGGACTCGGTGCCGATGAACCTGGCGGCCGTGCCCATCTGGTGCAGCAGGTCGGCGGTGCGGCGGGCCCAGCGGACGAAGTCGCCGCCGGGCATCGGCCACGGGCCGTCGGCCGCGGCGAGGGCCTTGGACAGCTCCTCGCCCTTGGTCCACCGGTAGATCGGCCAGGCCAGGCCGAGCTGCGGCCGCGAAATCAGCGAGAGGCCGCGCTGGTTCTCGGCCCGCCGGATGGCCTCCCAGCGCCGCTGCACCTTGGCGACGTGCTCGGTGATCGGGCCGGGGACGGCCACGAAGAACTCGTCCTCCTCGAAGCGGGACTCGTAGATCACCGTGGACGCGGTCGCCGCCAGCGACGCGGGGTCGAGGCCCTCCCAGATGCCGTCGCGCAGGCACTGGGCCACGAGCAGGTCGGTCTCCACGAACAGGTTCCGCAGCAGCCGCCCGGCCTCGGTGACGGTCTCGCCTTCGAGGTATCCGAACTCGGTGAGGACTTCGCGCACGGCCGTGAACTGGCGGGCCAGCGAGTGCTCGCGGCGCTCGGACCGGCGCCGCAGCGCCTCTTCCTCGCGTTTGAGACGCGACCAGCGGGACGCGTGGACGGTGTGCTGACCGGCATCGGGGCAGGTGCGGCACGGGTGGCCCTTGACCTCCTCGCGCAGCCGAGCGATCTCGGGGGTCTCGGCCGCGCCGCCGCGGCGGGTCGGACGCGACCGGTCCCGAGTGGCCTCGCGCAGGCTCGAGGCCAGGTCGGCGCGGGCCTTGGGGTCGCGGCGGTCGAAGCGCTTGGGCATGCGCAGCTTCGTGACGACCTCGAGGCCGCCGTCGAACGCCGAGGTCTCCAGGGTCCCGGCCCAACCGTCGGCGGTGAGCACCGACCAGCGCGGGTCGTGGTGGCGCGAGCCGCCCGTGGGCCGCAGGAACACCGCCCAGCCGGTGCGCTTGCCGCGGGAGATCCAGATGACGTCGCCGGGGCGGAGCTCCTCGAGGTTGGTGCGGGCCTCGTCGCGCAGTGCGCCCTTGCGGCGCTTCTGGTTCGCGCGCTCGGCCTGCGAGAGCTGGTGCGTCAGTTCGTAGTAGGCGAGGAAGTCGCCCTTGTGGCACTCGGCGCCCTTGGCGGCCTCGGCGGCGCGCCGGCCCAGGGCCCGGGCCTGCTCGGCGATGTGGACGGCCTCGGAGTCGGACTGGAACTGCGCGAACGAGGAGGCCAGCACCTCCTGGGCGCGCTCGACGCCGGCGGCGCCGATGAGGTTCACGGCCATGTTGTAGGACGGCGCGAACGACGAGTTCAGCGGGTAGGTGCGCTTGGAGGCGAGGCCCGCGAGCTCCTTGGGGCGCACGTCCTCTGCCCAGACGGTGACCGCGTGGCCCTCGACGTCGATGCCGCGCCGGCCCGCGCGGCCGGTGAGCTGCGTGTACTGGCCCGGGGTGAGCATGACGTGGTCGGAGCCGTCGTACTTGATGAGCCGCTCCAGGACCACCGACCGCGCGGGCATGTTGATGCCCAGCGCGAGCGTCTCGGTCGCGAACACGGCCTTGAGCAGGCCGCGCTCGAAGAGCTTCTCGACGACCTCCTTGAACACCGGCAGCAGCCCCGCGTGGTGGGCGGCGATGCCGGCCGCGAGCCCGGCGAGCCACCGGTCGAAGCCGACCGCGTCGAGGTCGGCGGGGTCGATGTGGGAGACCGACGCGGTCGCGTAGTCGACGATCTCGTCGCGTTCGCGCCCGTCGGTGAGCCGCAGGCCGGCGCGCACGCACTCGTCGACGGCCGCGTCGCAGCCGGCGCGCGAGAAGATGAAGTAGATCGCCGGGAGCAGCGCCGCCTGGTCGAGGCGGGAGACGACGCGGCCCCGGTCCACATGGGGCCGCCCGCGGCGGCGGCCGCCGCCGGCGCGCTCGCCGCGCTCGCGCATCCGGGCGTCCTTCTTGAGCAGCTCCTTCGAGACGAAGTCGCCGTCGGGCTCGAACAGGTCGAGCAGGGCGCCGCCGATCATCATGTGCTGCCACAGCGGGACCGGGCGGGTCTCGGAGACCACGACCTCGGTCGAGCCGCGCACGCTCTTGAGCCAGTCGCCGAACTCCTCGGCGTTGGAGACCGTCGCCGACAGCGAGACGACCCGCACCTCCTGCGGGAGCTCGATGATGATCTCCTCCCAGACGGCGCCGCGGAACCGGTCGGCGAGGTAGTGCACCTCGTCCATGACCACGTACCGGAGCCCGTGGAGGGTGGACGAGCCCGCATAGATCATGTTCCGCAGGACCTCAGTCGTCATGACCACGATCGGGGCCTCGCCGTTCACGACCGTGTCACCGGTCAGCAGGCCCACGTTCTCGGCGCCGTGCGTGTCGGCCAGGTCGTTGAACTTCTGGTTCGACAGCGCCTTGATCGGCGTCGTGTAGAAGCATTTCGCGCCTTCGGCCAGCGCCAGGTGCACGGCGAACTCGCCCACCACGGTCTTCCCGGCCCCGGTGGGGGCGCACACGAGCACCCCGTGACCGGATTCGAGGATGCGGCACGCCTCGACCTGGAAGTCGTCGAGCTCGAACGGGTAGTCCCCCGCGAATGCCGCCAGCTGCGGCCATTGCCGTCGCGCCTGGGCGGCGGCGTGGCGTTCGGCCGGGGAGCGGTCGTCGGCGTAAGGCACGTCGGCGTTAACCATGGTCTCAACACTAGTCTGCCGCCCCGACAAGAGCATCCCGGTAACGCGCCCTCGCACCCGGCTGTGACGACGCCTACACGGCCGGGTATCGTCCCGGATGTGCACCGTGATTCCTCACCAGGAGACGACGATGCGGGACGCGGAGGGGTCGACGCGGTCCTGTTCGACTTCCACGGCACCTTGGCACAGCTCGAACCCTTGACCAGGTCGGTCGCGCTGGCCGCCGAGGCGTGCGGGAAGCAGCTGTCACCGCTCGCGGTGACCGCCCTGGCGGACGCCATCGGCGCCCAGGGTTGGCTCGGTTCGGGCATGGAGCCGCGCGTGCGGCCGCACTTCGCGGAGGCGTGGGCGGACCGCGACCTCGACGAGGACGCCCACCGCGAGGCGTTCACCGAGCTCGCGGCGCAGGCGCACGGCGTGTTCGACGGCCTCGCGACCGCCCTGTACGACCGGCTCGCCTCCCCTGAAGGATGGGTGGCGTTCGCGGACACGCTCTCGACCCTGGTGTCGCTCAAGGCGCAGGGGTTCCCGATCGCGCTGGTGTCGAACATCGGGTTCGACGCGCGCCCGATCCTGCGGCGCCTGGGGATCGACCGGTTCATCGACGCGTGGGTGCTGTCGTACGAGGTCGGCTACTGCAAACCGGACGAGAAGATCTTCTACGCCGCCTGCCATGCGCTGGACGTCGAGCCGAGCCGGGTGCTCATGGTCGGCGACACGATGGCCGACGCGGGCGCGGCCCGGATCGGCGCGCGCTGCTATCTGGTGCCGCACGCCGAGGCGGGCCGGACGGTCGGCCTCGAGGCGGTGCTGCGGCTGGTCCGCAGCTGCTGACCCCTGAAGACGCCGGAAGGGCCCCGATGCGGCTGCATCGGGGCCCTTCCGTTTCGCTCGTCGTCCGACCTTACCGGACAGTGCCTTCTCAGAGTGCCTTCTCAGAGTGCCTCTCAGCGACCACGACTCTGAAAGACCGCGCCTCTCAAGAACGTGACTTCAAGAGAGCGTCTGCAAAGGACCGTGCCCTTACGGGACTCACGTGATGTCGTCGTAGCCGTCGACCCGCCGGCCGAGGCGGTTGCGTCGCTCGTCCGGGTAGTCCTCGTCGTCCAGGCTCCCGGCGGCGATCGAGGAGGCCACCTCGACGTCGTCGACCGGGCCGATGTCGCCGGCCTCGTCGTCGTCCCACTCGTCGTCGTACCGGATGCCGCGCCGCTTGTCGTTGAGGTAGGCGACACCGCACGCGCCGAGGTAGAGGATGAGCATGCAGATGGCCAGGGCCGTCATGCCGAACGGGTCGGGTGTGGGGGTGAAGATCGCGGTGAAGGCGAAGCTCACCACCACGACGATCCGCCACCAGCCGAACATCCGCTTGGCGTTGACGAGCCCGATGACGTTGAGCATCAGCATGATCAAGGGGAACTCGAACCCGATGCCGAACACCATCATCACCGAGATGAAGAAGTTGAGGTAATCCTCGAGGTTCAGCAGGATGACGAAGTCCTGGCTCGCCAGCAGCATGATGAACTCCATGCCGTGGGCGACCACGAAGTAGGCGAGGATCGCGCCCGCCAGGAACAGCGGCGCCGCGATGCCGATGAACAGGTACGCGTACTTGCGCTCGTTCCGGTGCAGACCGGGTGCGACGAACGCCCAGAGCTGGTACAGCCAGATCGGGGCCGTGCCGACCAGCGCCGAGTACAGCGAGATCTTGAGCATCAGGGCGATGTGCGAGATCGGCGAGTTGAGCACCGCCTCGCATTTCGCGCCGTCGCCTGATTCCTCGACCGTGCCGGTGCCGAGCGCGCTGCAGTACGGGTCCGACAGGAACTTGATGAGGTCGTCGGCGAAGTAGAACGCGACGGCAGTTCCCACGATGATTGCGATGATCGCGATCAGCAGACGCTGCCGCAGGTCCTGCAGGTGCTCCATGAGCGTCATGGAGCCGTCGGCGGCGCGCTGGAACTTGGTCTTGCGTTTATTGGCGCGCCGCGGAGGTTCGTCCGCCATGTTCGTAACGGCCGTATCCCGGCTAACGGGTGTGCTTGCGGTCGACCGACTCGCTGTCGATCACGGTCTCGTTGACCGGCGCCGGCGGGTCGAGCGGCTCGCGGGTGTGCTTGGGCTCGGCGCGGACGTCGCCGTCGTCGTCCGGGTTGCTCGAGTCCTTCTTCATGGCCTCGGTCTCGGACTTCAGGATGCGCATGGATCGACCCAGGCCGCGGGCCATGTCCGGGAGCTTCCGGGAGCCGAACACCAGCAGGATGACAACGACGAGAATGATGATGTGCCAGGGCTTCAGTGCACCCATTGTTCGGTCCCTCCGGATATATGTCGGTGACGTAACCATCGTATGCCTCAGTCGAGGCGGCCGCCACGGAGCCTGAGACCGGGTTCACCCGAGGTCACCGGCGATACGAGCGGCTACGACATCGTCGAGCCGGACAAGCATGACCGACGGTTGACACTTCCGTCAACACTGGAGCCTTCGGGATCGCCGATCTTTATCAGAATGTGCTGACTGCGGGCGGGAAGTGTCACTTCTCGGGCCGCGCGGCGGTCGCGCGCTGCACTTCCGCCAGCGTCAGGTTCAAGCGTTCCTGCAGCTCCTGAGCTTGCTCGGCGCGTTCTTGGACGCGTTCGAGCCCGTATCCCAATTGCTGCAGCCCGCCGCGGAGGCGCAGCGCCGCGACGGCGAGGAGCACGAGTCCGGCGAGTGCCAGCACGACCGATATCGCCCAGATCATCGGGCCATTCTATGCAGGCCGGGGCCCGGCTCAGGCGGCCGGGGCGTACCGGGCGAGCGCGGCGCGGGCGGTCTGGCGGACGGCGTCGCGCAGTTCGGTCGGGGCGACCACCTCGGCTTCGCCGCCGAGCCCGAGCACGAAGCGGCGGGCCCAGTCGAGGTCGCGCACGCGCATGACGACGCGGCGGCGGCCGTCGGGCTCGCCAAGGACCGCTTCGCACGGGTAGGAGTCGGCGACGCCCTTCGCGCCGGCACCGAGGAGCAGCTCGATCCGCGGCAGTTCGGAGGCGAGGAACGCGGTCGGCGCCGGCTGGTTGGTCAGCCGCAGCGGCTCGGACGGCTCGTCGAGCTCGGTGCACGCGTCGATCCGGTCGATGCGGAACTGGCGGATCTCCCCCGCCGTGCGGCACCAGGCCCGCAGGTACGCGTGGCCGTCGGCGACGACGATCTCGATGGGGTCGACGACCCGCTCGGAGGTGGTGTCGCGGCTTGCCGAGTAGTAGGTGATGCGCGCGGCGTGCCCGGAGGCGACGAGCGCGGCGTACTTCTCGACCTGCGGGTCGGTCACGGTGTCGCGGACGGCCACGTCCGCGGGCGCCTCGCCCGCGGCCGCCGCGAGCTTGTCGAGCGCGGAGGCGATGGCCGCGCGGTCGCCGACGCCGGGCGTGTCGGCGAGGACCCGCAGGGCCACGGAGAGCGCGAGGGCCTCGTGGGCGGCGAGGCGCACCGGCCGGTCCATGCCGGCGGCGAACAGGACCCGCACGGCGTCGGCGTCGAACGCGATGTCGATGAGGTCGCCGGGCCCGTACCCGGGCAGGCCGCACATCCACAGCATCGTCAGGTCGGCCTGGATCTGCTCGACGTCCACGCCGAAGTCCGCGGCGATCTCGGCCATCGGCACGCCCTCGGGACGGGCGACCAGGTACGGGACGAGGTTGAGCAGCCGGGCCAGGCGGTTCGTGGTCATGTCAGCTCTCTTCTTCGTCGGCGAGGGCCTGCAGGCAGGCGACGGTCTCCTTGACCAGCTCGGGCGGGTCGACGACCAGCACGTCGGCGCCGAAGGAGGCGAGCCAGGCGGCGGTCGGGGCCGTCTCGGTGTAGGAGAAGCAGACCTGGTCGCCTTCGGGCGTGCGCGGCCCGATCTGGTCGGCGCGCCGGCGCACGCCCCAGGCGCGCTTGGGCCGGACCAGGACGGTGGCGCGGATCGGCCGCTGGCGGGCCTCGGACTCCGAGGCGAACGCGAGCACGTCGACGTCCTCGGGGATCGCGAAGGCGCCCTCGGGGCCGGTGAGCCGGACCTTCCCGGTGATGCGCGAGAGCCGGAAGCACCGCTGCGCGCCCCGGTCGAGGTCGAGCCCGGCGACGTACCAGCGCCCGCGCCAGGCCGCGCAGCCCCAGGGCTGGATGCGGCGCGGCTGCGGCGACTCGTCGCGCGAGCCCAGGTAGTCGAAGGCGACGGCGCGTCGCGCGGCGATGGCCTCGAAGAACGGCGACAGCGCGGCCTCGGCCCCGGGCAGGGACTTCACGGTCGCGGTCGCGGCGTGCGACTCGACGTCGATGCCGGCGGCGCGGAGTTTGAGGAGGGCCTCGGCGCTCCCGGACTGGAGTTCGGGCTGCTGCCACAGTCGCGCGGCGGCCGCCACGGCGGCGGCTTCGGCGTCGGTGAACTCGATCTGCGGCAGCTCGAAGTCGGAGCGCGCGATCCGGTAGCCGGGCTCGCCGTCGGCGAGGTAGTCGATGCCGGACTGCAGCGGGATGCCGATGCGGCGCAGCTCGGCCTTGTCGCGTTCGAACTTGCGCTGGAACGCCTCGTGCGCCTTCTTGTCCTCGAGGTCGTGCTCGTAGCCGGGGACGGTCCGGGCGATCCTGCCGGCGGTCTGGAAGCGCCGCGAGGACAGCAGGCAGAGCACCAGGTTCACCAGTCGTTCAGTGCGATCGTTGGACACCCGCCCAGCCTATGCCAGCGCCCTGGCCGCCTGCCATCACGCCCGGGCGTGTACCGCGGGCGGCGCGCCTCGCGCCAGGAGCCGCGGCAGCGGCGGGGTTCGAGCGCGCGGCCGGCGGCCTGTCCGAAGCGGCCGGTGCGGCCGGCGGCATGCGGACCCGGGGGTGCAGCCGGCCGGGGCGCGGTCGTCGGGGCCGCGCGGCCCCGTCCACCGAAACGTCAAGGCGCCTCATCGCTTTGGTACTGTCCGGGCGTGATCAGATGGCGATACGGGACCGTCACCGGCGTGCGCGGCGGCTGGCGCGGCTGCACCGAGCTGGAGGTCGACGTCGAGGCCCGCGAGGGCGAGGACGCCTTCTCGTGCCGGGGCCTCGCCTACGACGAACTCGTCGGCACCCCCGAGGCCGGCGACCGGGTCCTGCTCAACTGCAACGCCATCGCGAAGGGCCTCGGTACGGGCGGGTACGCACTGGTCATCGCGGTCCCCGACCGGCTCCCGGCGGACGTCGAGGGCCCGGGGCACATCGTGAAGGCCCGCTACACGCCGATGCAGGCCATGCGTCTCGCCGTCGACGAGGACGACTCGCCGCACCGCGCCGCCGTGGAGGCGTGCGAGGACCTCGGCGGGATGCCGGTGGTCGTGGCCGATCTGCACTCGGCGCTCGCGCCGGTCCTCGCGGGCGTCCACGCGACCGCCCCTGACGCGAAGGTCGCGTATGTGATGACCGACGGCGGGGCGCTCCCGGCGTGGTTCTCGCGCCAGCTCGACCAGCTCTCGGACCGGATCTGCACGGTCGTCACCGCAGGCCAGTGCTTCGGCGGCGACCTGGAGGCCACGAACATCCACAACGCGCTCATCGCGGCCCGCGTGGTCGGGGGCGCCGACATCGCGATCGTGGCCCAGGGGCCCGGCAACCTCGGCACCGGGACGGTCTGGGGCTTCTCCGGCACCGCCGCGGGCGAGGCCGTGAACGCGGCGGCCGTGCTCGGCGGCCGGCCGGTCGCGAGCCTGCGGATCTCCGAGGGCGACGCCCGCGAGCGCCACCGCGGCATCTCGCACCACTCGATGACCGCTTACGGGAAGGTCGCGCTGGCCGCGGCCGACATCCCGGTTCCCGACGAGCTCCCCGCCGACCTCGAAGCGAAGATCCGCGCCCAGCTCGCCGAGCTCCCCGAGCGCCACCGCCAGATCGAGATCGACTGCTCCGGGCTCGCCGAGGCCATGGAGGCCCTCCCGGTCAAGCTCTCGACGATGGGCCGCGGCCTCGACCGCGACCGCGTCTACTTCATCGCCGAAGCCGCCGCCGGCCGCCACGCGGCCCAGATCGCCAAACGCCGCGACTGACTTCAGCTCCCCTTCAGGAACCCCCGCTACCTTGGAAACCGGGGGCCCTTTTCCAGCGCGGTGCCTCGCCGTCGGCATGCCGTCGGCTCGCCGCACGTCCCGTCGGGGACCCGGGAGCGAGCCTCGAAACGGAGGCCCCGACCGAGGACGGGCGTTCAGCGGCGCCCGGGCTCGCTTCAGCTCCCCTTCAGGAACCTCCGGCTATGTTGGAAATCGGGGGCCCTCTCCCAGGGCGGGACCGCGCCGGCGGCGTGCGCCGATTCGGGTCGGTTCACAGCACGAACAGCACCAGGATCCACACACCGATGACCGCCGCCAGGGCGAGCGCGAGCACCCAGGTCGGGACCGTGTACTCGCCGCGGCGGTTGCGGGCGATCTCTTCGCGGATGCGGGTGGTGCGCCGCTCGTAGGCGGCGACGGGGTCGAACGAACCGAGCAGGCCGGACCGGCCGGCCCGCTCGCGTTCGTCGGGCCGCCGGTCGGCGGCGCTGTCGGTCTCAGGCGGTTCGGACACGGGCCGGTCTCACATGCTGGCGATGAGCTTGTCGACGCGCTCGTCGCGGGAGCGGAACGGGTCCTTGCACAGGACGGTGCGCTGCGCCTGGTCGTTCAGCTTCAGGTGGACCCAGTCGACGGTGAAGTCGCGGCGCTTCTCCTGCGCCTTGCGGATGAACTCGCCGCGCAGGCGCGCGCGCGTGGTCTGCGGCGGCACTTCCTTGGCCTCGAAGACCTCGACGTCGTGCGTGAGGCGCTCGGCCTCGCCGCGGTTCTCCATCAGGTGGTGGAGGCCCCTGCCGCGGCGGATGTCGTGGTAGGCCAGGTCGAGCTGGGCGATGCGCGGGCTCGACAGCGGCAGGCCGCGCTTCTCGCGGTACCGCTCGATGAGCTTGAACTTGGCGACCCAGTCGATCTCGCGCGAGACCGCGTCGAGGTTGCCGTCCTCGACGGCCTGGAGGACCCGGCCCCACAGTTCGATGACGCGCTTGGTGGTCGCGTCCGCGCCGCGCTGGTCGACGAAGTCCATCGCCTTCTCGAGGTATTCGCGCTGGATGTCCAGGGCGGAGGCCTCGCGGCCGCTGGCCAGGCGCACCAGGCGCTTGCCGGTCGTGTCGTGGCTGATCTCGCGGATCGCCCGGATCGGGTTCTCCAACGTGAGGTCGCGCATCGTCACGCCGGTCTCGATCATCCGGAGCACGAGGTCGGCCGAGCCGATCTTGAGCATCGTGGTGATCTCGTTGATGTTGGAGTCGCCGACGATGACGTGGAGGCGCCGGTAGCGCTCGGCGTCGGCGTGCGGCTCGTCGCGCGTGTTGATGATCGGGCGCGAGCGGGTCGTCGCGGAGGAGACGCCCTCCCAGATGTGCTCGGCGCGCTGGGACAGGCAGAAGCGGGCCCCGCGCGGGGTCTGCAGGACCTTGCCGGCGCCGCAGATGAGCTGGCGGGTGACCAGGAACGGGATGAGGACCTCGGCGAGGCGCCCGAACTCGCCGTGGCGGCTGACGAGGTAGTTCTCGTGGCAGCCGTAGGAGTTCCCTGCCGAGTCGGTGTTGTTCTTGAACAGGTAGATGTCCCCGGCGATGCCTTCGTCGTGGAGGCGCTTCTCCGCGTCGATCATGAGGCCTTCGAGGATCCGCTCGCCGGCCCGGTCGTGCTTGACCAGGTCCTCGACGGAATCGCATTCGGGAGTGGCGTACTCGGGGTGCGACCCCACGTCGAGATAGAGGCGGGCGCCATTGCGGAGGAACACGTTGGAGGAGCGGCCCCAGGAGACCACTCGCCTGAAGAGGTAACGGGCCACTTCGTCCGGAGACAGGCGGCGCTGTCCCCTGAATGTGCAAGTGACCCCGTATTCGGTCTCCAGTCCGAAAATGCGCCTGTCCATGTCGAAACCCTACCCCGATTCGGTTGAGGAGAACACCCCTCGCGGTCGAACGGTTTCGCTCCGCGACGGGCGTGATGACGGTCTGTGCGGGGTCGCGGGGG
>NZ_WIAO01000027.1 GCF_009451885.1 Glycomyces albidus | reverse complement strand
AGGGCGCCGCCCCCGCCGCGCCGCAGCGCGGCAAGGGCCGGCTCGCCGCCGCGGCGCTCGCGATCGCGCTGGTCGCCGGCGGCGCCGGCGGCACCGCGGGCTGGTTCCTCGCCGACCGCGACGGCGGCACCACCGTCGTCGAGTCGGTGTCGATGGACGCCGGCGACGGCCTGACCTACACCGACATCGTCAACAAGGTCAGCCCCTCGGTCGTCACGATCGTCACCGACGCCGCCGAGGGCTCGGGCGTCGTCTACTCCGAGGACGGCTACATCGTCACCAACAACCACGTGGTCGACGGCGCCCGCACCGTCGAGGTCCGCTTCTCCGACGGCACCACGGCCGACGCCGAGATCATCGCCACCGACTCCACGCAGGACCTCGCGGTCATCCGGGTCTCGGGCGTGGACGACCTGACCCCGGTGGCCTTCGGCGACTCCGACTCGATCCAGGTCGGCGACGCCGCCGTGGCCATCGGCTCCCCGCTGGGCCTCGAAGGCACCGTCACCACGGGCATCGTCTCCGCGCTCGACCGGTCCATGACCGTCGCCGGCGAGGAGCCGCAGGGCTTCCAGCAGCAGTCGGGCTCGACCCTGACCGGCCTGATCCAGACCGACGCGGCGATCAACTCCGGGAACTCCGGCGGCGCGCTCGTCAACGGCAACGGCGAGCTCATCGGCATCAACACCGCGATCGCGACCACCGACTCCGGCTCGATCGGCCTCGGCTTCGCGATCCCGTCGAACACCGTCCAGTCCACCGTCGAGCAGCTCATCGAGGGCGGCTCGGTCGAGCAGGGCTACCTCGGGGTCTCGGTGGCCGACACCGACGGCAACGGCGCGATGGTCCTCAGCGTCGAGGCGGGCTCGCCCGCCGAGACGGCCGGCCTCCAGGAGGGCGACGTCATCACCGCCGTCGACGGGACCCCGATCACCGGCGCGTCCGAAGTGGTCGCGGCGGTCCAGGGCACCGCCTCGGGCACCGAGATCAGCATCACCTACACCAGGGACGGCCAGGAGGCGACCACCACGGCGACCCTCGCCTCCTCGTGACCGGGCGACACGGAACGCGGCCCCGAGCGAATGCTCGGGGCCGCGTTCACCGCGTCTCCATTCGCCGCCGCAGGTGCAGCGGCACCGTCACGGCGCGCTGTATCCTTGCGCCGCAACCAGTCTCAACGAGCGGCACTCCCTTGTGCGGCGCTCGAGGTCCCGGCCTTGATCGCGGCGCGGACCGGCCGCAGCTCGGCCGGGGGCTGGCCGGTGTCGAGCCACTCCGCCAGGCGGTCGCGGTCGACGATGAGGACGCCCAGCTGGCGCGCGACGGCCTCGTTGCGCGCGGCGTGGTGCATCCAGTGCAGGTTCGCGTTGGTGATGATGACGCCGGCGTCGCAGTCCCAGCGGGCCTTGATCTCCCCGCCGAGGATCTGGACGTGCCGGTTCCCGTTGCGCCGGCGCAGCGTCTTGTCGTCCTTCTTGGCGCGCACGATGATCCGCTTGCCGTTGTTGAAGGTCACCACGAAGTTGCAGCCGAGGTCGTTCTTGCGGTGCCCGAACTTCTTGACCCGCTTGGCGTCCAAGCCGACCAGGAGCTGCCCGACGGTCGCGTCGAACGTCGGGATGTTCATCTTGTCGACGTGGCGCATGAGTTCGTGGCGCTCGGCGGTGAGCGCCCGGTCCCGGTGCTCGTGGCCGCGGCTGCGGAAGAGGATCCAACCCGCGAGGGCGGTGCCCCCCAACAGGATCGCCACCGACGCGAACCATGCCCAGTGGTCCGCTATGAATCCCAGAACGTAATAGCCGATGATGAGAGCGGCGAGAGCCGCTCCGACTCTGAGGATCACGGACAAGGCGGCCTCCATTGGGTTCAGAGGGCTTCCGGTTAGCGTTATGTCGCCTGTGTTGTGGTTGTCAGCGTTATGGCTCGCAAGCGTCGCCATGACTACGAGTATCCGTTACCGTTCGCTCACGCGTAAGGGCAATGTCCGGTACCCGACAGCATGGGGCGGCATCCTGCATGTGCGGCCCGTCGCGGCGCGTTCACCGGACCGGGGCCCCGCCGCAGGCGGTGGGGGATACTGGCCGGGTGTCGACTTCAACTCCGGGCGTTTTGGTGCTTCTCGGTGCGCCGCTGGGAAATCCAGAGGACGCCTCGTCTCGCCTCAGGACCGAGCTCGGCCTGGCGGACGTCATCGCCGCAGAGGATACCCGGCGGCTGCGCCGGTTGCTCAGTGAGCTCGATGTGGTTCCAGAGGCTGCGATCACCTCGTATTTCGAGGCGAACGAGGCGGGGCGGACCGCGACGCTTCTCGAACAATTGTACGACGGAAAGCGGGTCGCCGTCATCACCGACGGCGGCATGCCCTCGGTCTCCGACCCGGGCTTCCGCTTGGTCCGCGCCGCGATCGACGCGGGCATCCACGTCACGTGCGCGCCGGGCGCGAGCGCGGTGACGACGGCGCTGGCGCTCTCGGGGATGCCGTGCGACCGGTTCTGCTTCGAGGGGTTCGCCCCTCGCAAGGACGGCGAGCGCCGCCGGCTCTTCCGCGAACTCGCCGAGGAGCGGCGCACGATGGTGTTCTTCGAGTCGCCGCGCCGGGTCGCCGAGACCCTGCGCGCGATGGCCGAGGCCTTCGGGCCCGGCCGGCCCGCGGCCCTGTGCCGCGAGCTCACCAAGACCCACGAGGAGGTCCGCCGCGGCGGCCTGGGCGACCTCGCCGACGGCGCCGAAGCCGACCCTCCCCGGGGCGAGATCACCCTCGTCGTCTCGGGCTGGACCGGCCCGGACGCGAGCGAGGCCACCCCGGAGGCGATGGCAGCGGCCGTCGCCGCCCTTGAGGCGGCGGGCACCGACCGCAGGACGGCCATGAAGGACACCGCGACCCGCTTCGGCGTACCGAAGCGGGTCGTCTACGACGCGGTCCTCAAGACCGACTAAAAATCGGTCTCGACGGTGATGACCGGGCATCGGGCTACGCCGGAACGTGCGATCTTGGCGTCGCCGGTGAGAAATTCACAGTCCAGGCGCTCGGCCAACGCAACGAAGAGCGCGTCATATGCGGTGAGGTTATGACGCAGTTCCCAGACGCGAGAAACCAGCTTGATATCCGGGTCCACGAGGCGCACCCCGAGCCGGATGTAATCCTCGATAGCCTGATGTGCGGTGTCCGCGGCCAGGGTTCCCCCGCGGTCCAGACTTCGGAACGCCTGGATGATCTCTACGGCCTGGTGTGAGGGCGCAGCGAGGTCTTTGAGCTGCGACAGGATCTCTCTGATCTTGTCACCGGAAGATCCGAAGAATCGGAGTGCCGTAACCATGGCTGACGTGTCGACGACGATCATGCCTCGGCTCAGTCGCGATCGTTCTTGGCAGCGATGATGACTTCCATCGGAATGGGCTCAGGCCGTTCCCGCTTGAGACGCGCCTCGATGACCGAGAGCTTCACGCGGTTGGACGCACTCATAGCCTGTTCGCGAATGACCTCGAGCATGAGGTCTTGGAGCGACTGGTGCCGCTCCTCTGCGAGGGCCCTAAGGATCTCGAGGTCGCCTTCGGGGATGTCGTGAAGCATGAGGTCAGACATGAATCAATCGTAACTACCGATTCGTGTCCGATAGCGTCGCGACACGCTCACAGCTCGTCGAACTTGAAGGTCTTCCACGACAACAGCGCCACGAGCGCCGCGAACACCGCCAGGAACCCGATCTGCGGGAGCACCGCCGAGGGCGGCTCGCCGTAGACCACGACCGACTGGAGCGCCTCGTTGAGGTAGCGCATCGGCGAGGCGTACGAGATCCACTGCACCCATTCGGGCGAGAGCGCGAGCGGGTAGAACGCGCCGGACACGAACGCCATCGGCATCGTCACCAGGTTGCTCAGCCCGGCCGCGGCCGGACTGGTCTGGGCGACGCCGCCGATGACCACGCCGATCGCCAGGAACGCGAGCGTCCCGAGCAGCACGAGCGGCACCGCGAACCACGTCCACGCCGACAGGTGCAACCCGAAGCCCAGGGCCGCCACGGCGAGGAACACCGCGGTCTGGCCGACGGCGACCGTGAGGTTCACCGAGACCTTCGCGCTCAGGAAGGTGCCCACCGACGCGGGCGTGAGCCGCAGCCGCCGCAGGAGCTTGTCGCGCTTCCAGTCCACGATCGTGCCGGCCGCGCCGAACACGCCCGTGATCGCGACGCCCCACGCGAGGATGCCCGGCGCCAGGTACTGGATCGGCTTGAGCGCCCCGCCGTCGGCCTGCTCGATGTCGGTCTCCAGGACCGGCTCGTTCGGCGCCGCCGCCGAGAGGACCTCGACGTTCACGTCGTCGACCAGCGCCGAGAGGTTCCCCGCGGCGATCGCGCCGGAGGTCGAGTTCGTCGCCGACGGGTAGATCCGCACGGTCGAGCCGTCCTGGACGACCGCGGCGTCGGCGTCGCCCTCGCGCAGCATCGCCAGTGCCTCGTCGAGGTCGGACGCGCCGGTGACGGTGAAGACCTCCGGGTCGGCGCCGTCGAGCACCGCCACATCGCCGACCGCGACGATCCGCGAGGCGGCGGTGTCCCCGCCGCCGAACACGCTCGCCAGCAGCACCATGAACATGAGCGGCAGCAGGATGGTGAAGAAGATCTGGCTGCGGTCGCGGATCCAGCCGCGCCCCAGCGCCTTGTACAGGCTCAGGTAGGCCCTGCGGCCGCCGCCCTGGGGCCGCTCGGTGCGCGTCTCGGCCGTATCGAGGCTCATGCCCGCCACTCCCGTCCGGTCACGTGCAGGAACACGTCTTCGAGGTTCGCCGTGCGCACGGCGAGGCCGTCGAGGGCCCCCTCGGAGGCGAGCGCGGTGAGCAGTTCGCGCGGGTCGCGGGTCTCGAAGACGACGGTGCCGTCGCCGCCGGTGACGGCCTCGCCCGCGGCGAGCTCCTTGATCCGCTCGTCGCTGACCTGGCCGGCCGCGACGGTGACCCGGGTCGGGGCGTCGAGGCTCCTGACGAACCCGGCAGGGGAGTCGACGGCCTTGATCTTCCCGGCGTCCATGATGGCGACCCGGTCGCAGAGCGCCTCGGCCTCCTCCATGTAGTGCGTGGTCAGCACCACGGTGCGGCCTTCGGCGTTGATGCCGCGCATGAGGTCCCAGAGGTTGCGGCGCGCCTGCGGGTCGAGGGCCGCGGTCGGCTCGTCGAGGAACACCAGCTCGGGGTCGCCGACGAGCGCGCACGCGATGGACAGCCGCTGCTGCTGGCCGCCGGAGAGCTTCTCGCACCGCACGTTCGCGTGCTCGGTGAGCCCGACCAGGTCGAGCATCTCGGCGGCGCGGGCCTTCGAAGCGCCGTAGAGTTCGGCGAACGTCTCGATCTGCTCGCGCGCGGAGAGGAACTCGAAGAACGCGGACGCCTGGAGCTGCACGCCGAGCCGGCGGGTCAGCTCGGGCGAGTGCGGCCACGGCGACCGCCCGAGGAGGCGCACCTCGCCGGAGTCGGGGCGGCGCAGGCCCTCGACGATCTCGAGCGTGGTGGTCTTCCCGGCCCCGTTCGGGCCGAGGATGCCGAAGAACTCGCCGCGCTCGACGCGGAAGCTCACGCCGTCGACCGCGCGGACCTCGCCGGTCCGGCGGCCGCGGTAGGTCTTGCGGAGGTCGGCGACCTCGATGGCGGCGTCCATACCGGCAAACCTAGGCCATGGCCCGATGTGACGCGGTTCTCGGCCGGTCGGAGCGGGCGGCCCGCACGGCACGCGTCCGCGCCGCAGAGGACCGCCCGGCCCGGCAGGCCGCAACACCAGCATGTTCCGGCCCGTTCACACCCTCCGTAACAGAACCGTGAGGTGAACTTCACGGGGCCGGTACGGACGCCGCACGTCCAGGCAACGCCGTTCGCCGAAGGTTGGCCCCATGACATCGACACTGACGCCCCCGGCCGGCACGGCCGCCCCCCGCAAAGGCTGGATCACCGACTGGCGCCCCGACGACGAGGGCTTCTGGCAGTCGACCGGCCGCAAGACCGCCAAGCGCAACCTGATCTGGTCCGTACTCGCCGAGCACCTCGGCTTCTCGGTGTGGACGATGTTCAGCATCATCACCCCGTACCTGGCCGCCTCGGGCTTCGAGTTCTCGACCAGCCAGCTCTTCTGGCTCACCGCCGTCCCGAACCTGGTCGGCGCGTTCCTGCGGATCCCCTACACCGCCGCCGTCGGCGTGTTCGGCGGCCGCAACTGGACCATCATCTCCGCGGCGCTCCTGGTGATCCCCACCGCGCTCCTCGCCTACTGCGTGATGAACCCGGGCACGCCGTACTGGATGTTCATCCTCGCCGGCGTCACGGCCGGCTTCGGCGGCGGGAACTTCGCCTCCTCGATGGCGAACATCTCCTACTTCTACCCGGAGCGCTACCGCGGCGCGGCCCTCGGCGTCAACGCCGCGGGCGGCAACATCGGCGTCGCGGCCGTCCAGTTCATCGGCCCGCTCGCGATCGGCGCCGCGGTCTTCGGCACCGCCCAGGGCACCGACGAGGCCACCGGGCAGCCGTTCTACCTGCACAACGTGCCGCTGCTGTGGCTGGTCCTGGCCGTGTTCGCCGCGTTCATGGCCTGGCGCGCGATGGACAACCTCGCCGTGGCCCGCACCCCGCTGCGCGAGCAGGTGCCCGCGCTGGCGCGCCGGCACACCTGGATCATGAGCGTCCTCTACATCGGCACGTTCGGGTCGTTCATCGGCTACTCGTTCGCGTTCCCGCTGGTCATCAAGCTCGAGTTCCCCGAGTTCGGGTCCCTGTGGATCGCCGCGCTCGGCCCGCTCGTCGGCTCGCTCGTCCGCCCGATCGGCGGCTGGTTCGCCGACCGCCTCGCCGGCGCCCCCATCACCAGCGCCGCCTTCATCCTCATGGGCGTCGGCGCGATGGGCGCCATCTGGGGCATCAACACCGCGTCGTTCCCGCTGTTCTTCGCCTCCTTCATCGTCCTGTTCATCATGAGCGGCATCGCGAACGGCTCCACCTACCGGTCGATCCCGGCGATCTTCCAGGCCGAGGCCAATGCCAAGGCCGGCGGCAAGGCGAGCGAGGCCGAGGTCCTCAAGGCCAAGAAGGTCACCGCGGCCGCGCTGGGATGGATCTCCGCGATCGGCGCGTTCGGCGGCTTCCTCATCAACCAGGGCTTCCGCATCGCGAATGAGCAGGCCGGCTCGGTCGTCCCCGCCATGTGGGCGTTCGTCGCCGCCTACGCCGTCTTCCTGGTCCTCAACTGGTGGTGCTACCAGCGCACCGTCCTCGTCGCGAAGGCCCCGAGCCTCGCGTACGCCAAGGTCTGACCCGCGAGGTTCCTCCACGGCCCGCAATCACCGCGTCCCGGTGATTGCGGGCCACTTAGCATCCTCGAAACATCGACCACGTGACTCCGAAACGCTCCCTGGGCACACTCGCCCCATGACGACCGCTCGCACTCGCCTCCCCGTGCTCCGCAGCGCCGACACGCACTGCCCGTACTGCGCCCTCCAGTGCGGGATGCGGCTCGAAGAGGACGCCGACGGGACGGTCACCGCCGCCCCCCGCGGCGGCGGCATGTGCAAGAAGGGCTGGACCTCGCCCGAGCTCCTCGACCACCCCGAGCGGATCACCGCCCCGCTCCTGCACGGCGAACCCGTCTCCTGGGACACCGCCCTCGACCACGTCGCCGACCGGATCCGCCGGATCCAGGCCGAGCACGGCAAGGACGCCGTCGGCGTCTTCGGCGGCGGCGGCCTCACCAACGAGAAGGTCTACCAGCTCGGCAAGTGGTCCCGGCTGGCCTTGGGCACCAAGCACATCGACTACAACGGCCGGTTCTGCATGTCGTCGGCGGCGGGGGCCCTCAACCGCTCCTTCGGGGTCGACCGCGGCCTTCCGTTCCCCGCCGAGGACCTCAAGGACGCGGAGGTCGTCGTCCTCGTCGGCGCCAACCCCGCCGAGACCATGCCCCCGTTCATGCGGTTCCTCACGAACGCCGAGCTCGTCGTCGTCGACCCGCGCCGCACCGCCACCGCCGAGGCCGCCCAGCTCCACCTCCAGCCCGTCCCCGGCACCGACCTCGCCCTCGCGAACGGCCTGCTGCACATCGCGATCGAGCAGGGCTACCTCGACCACGAGTACATCGCCGCGCACACCACCGGCTTCGACGAGGTCCGCCAGACCGTCGCCGGGTACTGGCCGGCGTTCGTCGAACGCATCACCGGCGTCAGCGTCCCCGACCTGTACGCGACCGCGCGCCTCATGGCCGGACGCCGCACCGCGATCCTCACCGCGCGCGGCTCGGAGCAGCACGCCAAGGGCGTCGACACCGTCACCGCGTGGATCAACCTCGCGCTGGCGCTGGGCCTGCCGGGCCGGCCCTCCTCGGGCTACGGCTGCCTCACCGGCCAGGGCAACGGCCAGGGCGGGCGCGAGCACGGCCAGAAGGCCGACCAGCTCCCCGGGTACCGGATGATCACCGACCCGGCCGCGCGCGAGCACGTCGCGAGCGTGTGGGGCGTCGACCCCGAGATCCTCCCGGGCGCGGGCGTCTCCGCGGTCGAGCTGCTGCGCAAGTGCGGCGACGAGGTGAAGATGCTGTTCGTCCTGGGCTCCAACCCGGTCGTCTCGGCGCCGCGCGCGACCCGCATCGCCGACCGGCTCAAGGACCTCGACTGCCTCGTCTCGTTCGACTTCGTCATGTCCGAGACGGCCCGGCTCGCCGAGGTGGTCCTCCCGGTCGCCCAGTGGGCCGAGGAGGACGGCACGATGACGAACCTCGAAGGCCGGGTCATCCGCCGCCGCTCCCTGCGGCCCGCCCCCGACGGCGTCCGCACCGACCTGTGGATCATGAAGGAGCTCGCCGCGCGCCTGGACGCCCCCGGGACCTACTCGACCGACCCGGAGGCGATCTTCGAGGAGCTCGGCCGCGCCTCCGCGGGCGGGAAGGCCGACTACTCGGGGATCTCCTACGAGCGCCTCGAGGAGCGCACCTTCCAGTGGCCGGTCCCGAACCCGGACCACGAGGGCACGCCCCGCATGTTCGCCGACTTCAAGTTCGCCACCCCGGACGGGCGCGCCAGGTTCGTCGCCGTCGACCACCGCCACCCGGCCGAGCGCCGCGACAGCGTCTATCCGCTGTACCTGACGACCGGCCGGATCCTCACCCAGTACCAGTCGGGCGCCCAGACCCGCCGGATCGGCTCGCTGGACGGCGAGCAGTTCCTGCAGATCCACCCGGACACGGCGGTGCGCCACGGCATCGCCGACGGCGACCTGGTCCGCGTGACCTCCCGCCGCGGCTCCTACACCGCGCCCGCGCGCCTGTCGGTCGACATCCGGCCCGACACCGTCTTCAGCCCGTTCCACTTCCCCGGCGCCGCGAACGCGAACGCCGCCGTCTCCGACGTCCTCGACCCGATCAGCCGCATGCCCGAGTTCAAGGTCTGCGCCGTGAAGATCGCCCTCGCGCCGAAACCCTGACCGCCCCGCCCTTGCAGGAACGGCGGCCGTCGCGATCGCCTCCGCGCCGCCCGAGGGGCGCTCGAACGGACGCCGGAACCCGAGCGGTCTTCGACGCGGAGGCGCCGACTTCCCGAGCGGCCCTTGAAAGATCGGTCGAACGACCGACCCGTACCGGTCGAAAGGCAGAGGGCGGCAGGCGTTCCGCGCCCATACGGTGGTGGAGCGGCCCGGAACCGGGCCGCGCGACTCCACCACTGATAGGACGCATCTTGCAACGCAGCATGAGACGGACGCTCATCGGCGCGACCGCCGCCGCGGTCGGGGCGGGCCTGTTCGCCGCCCCCGCCGGCGCACAGGAGCTGCCGGTCTTCTCGATCCCCGAGCCCACCGGCGAGTACGCGACCGGCACCACGACCCTCCACCTCGTCGACGAGGACCGCGCCGACGTGTGGGTCCCCACCGAGGACCGGGAGCTCATGGTCACCCTCTGGTACCCGACCGGCGACGACGGCCCGACCGCGCCCTACATGTCCGCCGAGGAGTCGGCGCTCTTCGGTGCGCAGCTCCAGATCCCGGGGGGCCTCCTGGCGCAGGTCGAGACCAACTCCGTGCAGGGCGCCGAGCCGCTCGCCGACGACGGCTCGCTCCCGCTCGTGGTCCTCTCGCCCGGGTTCTCGTTCCCGCGCGCCACCCTCACCGGCCTCGCCGAGGAGCTCGCCAGCCAGGGGTACGCCGTGGCCGCCGTCGGCCACAACTACGAGGCCCCGATCACCTTCCCGGACCGCACGACCGAGTGCATCACCTGCACGCAGGACCTCGACGCCGACACGCTCGTCCCGAACCGGGCCGAGGACCTCTCGTTCGTCCTCGACGAACTCACCGGCGACGACGCGGCCTGGGAGGACGCCGGCGTGATCGACGCGAGCCGGGTCGCCGTGGGCGGCCACTCCATCGGCGGCGCCTCCAGCCACCGCGCGCTCGCGAACGACGACCGCTTCGACGCCGGGTTCAACCTCGACGGCACCTTCTTCGCCCTCGACCCGAGCCGCGTCAGCGACCCGTTCCTCATGGTCGGCGCCGACCCGCACGGGCTGCCCGGCGAGGACAAGACCTGGGAGAAGGCCTGGAAGAAGCTCTGCGGCTGGAAGCAGTGGATCACCGTCGACGGCACCGGGCACAGCGCCATGACCGACTCCGCCCCGCTCGCCGAGCAGGCCGGCCTGAACCAGGACGAGACCGACGGCTTCCGCAGCAACGACATCGCGAGGGCCTACATCACGGCCTTCGTCGACGAGCACCTGCGCGGCGAGGACCAGCCGATCCTCGACGGCCCCAGCGCCGAATGGCCCGAGGTCCAGTTCCACAACCCGTAGCCGGCGCAGGGGGACGGCCCGGGCCCGGCTCCGTGACCGACGGCCGAGGAAGCGGAGCGGTTCGGCTTTCCGCGACCCCCGGCCGGTGAACGGAAGGCGGCGGAAAGCCGGGTTGCGCAACCCGCGGCCGGGAAACGGCCCGGGATCCGCTTCCGCGACCCCTGACCTGCCTCGTACCCGCAACAGGAAACCGGGAACGCCCGGCCGCGCATCGCGCGGCCGGGCGTCTTCATCGATCAGTCACGTGCATGCGAGGTCGGGTCGGACGGCGTCAGCGCGGCGGCCGAGTCCGCCCGGAGGGCGCCGGCGCATCGTGCGTCCGGAGCCGCTGGGGGAGCAGGAACTCCTGCGGCTCGTCGGCGACCCGGCGTTCGACCACTTCGATCGGGCCGGCCGCCGCGATGGCCGCGACCACCTCGTCCACGAGCACCGGGGGCGCCGAGGCCCCGGCGGTCACGGCCACGGTGCCCGCCGCGTCGAGCCACGCCGGATCGATCGCGGCCGCGTCCTCGATCAGGTGCGCCTCGACGCCGGCCGCCGCCGCCAGCTCCACGAGGCGGTTCGAGTTCGAGGAGTTCGCCGAACCGACCACCAGGACCAGGTCCGCTTCGTCGACGACCGCGGCCACGGCGGCCTGGCGGTTGCTCGTCGCGTAGCAGATGTCCTCGGCGCCCTGCCCTCTGATGTTCGGGAACCGGGCCCGCAGCGCCGCCGCGATCTCCTCCACTTCGGACACCGACAGGGTCGTCTGGCTCAGGTAGGTGACCTTCTCCCGGTCCGCCACCCGCACCTCGGCCACGCCTTCCACGGTCTCGACCAGCACCGTCCGGCCCGGCGCCACGCCCAGCGTGCCGGCCACCTCCTCGTGCCCGTCGTGGCCGATGAGGATCACCGTGTCACCCGCGTCGGCCGCCCGCTTCGCCTCCGCGTGGACCTTCGCCACGAGCGGGCACGTCGCGTCGACCGCGTCCAGTCCGCGCCGCGCCGCCTCCGCCTCCACGGCCGGGGCCACGCCGTGCGCGCTGAACACCACGAGCGCATGCTCGGGGACCTCGTCGAGCTCGGACACGAACACCGCGCCCTTCGCCTCCAGGCCCGCCACGACGTGCGCATTGTGGACGATCTGGTTCCGCACGTACACCGGCGGCCCGTGCTGCTCGAGCAGGCGCTCCACGATCTCGATCGCCCGTTCCACGCCCGCGCAGAACGACCGCGGCGACGGCAGCAGGACCCGCCGCACGGCCGCCCGGTCGGATTCGCGGCCGTCGGACGGCGGAGCACCGCCCCCTCGGCCGTCCCGACCCGCTCGCGGGCCGTCGGGACGGCCGGCGCGGTCCGGGCGAGGCTCGCCGCCCATAAACTGGCCCTGCCGACGGTGCTCGCCGCCAGGCTCGTGAGCTCCTCCACTGCGTCGTCGTGCAGCCGTCGCCCCGCGAGGCCGTTCGCGGCCGACGCGATGAGCGTCTCGGCGGCGCGCTGGCTCGCGGCGCGGCCGCCGCAGGACTCGACCAGGTCGGCGGCGCGGCGAAGCGCCGCCTCGTCGAGCGGCCCGCCGGCCCGGTAGAGCCGCGCGAGCTCAGCGGCGTCCGCGTGCCCCGAGCCGAGCGCGGCGGTCACCGGCAGCGACTTCTTGCGGTTCCGCAGGTCCGAGTACACGGCCTTGCCGGTGACGGCCGGGTCGCCCCAGATCCCCAGGAGGTCGTCCACGTGCTGGAACGCGAGCCCGACCCGGAACCCGAACTCCCGCAAGGCGTCCACCTGCTCGGCCGTGCCGCCGGCGAACATCGCCCCGAGCGCCGTCGCGCACGCCATGAGCGACGCCGTCTTCGCCTCGCTCATCGCCACGCACTCGCCGAGGTCCACGTGGTCGCGGTCCTCGAACCGCGTGTCGGCGAGCTGCCCTTCGATGAGCGCCCGCACGGTCTGCGCGAGCAGTCCCGTTCCCGCCGGCGCCCGGTCGCCGCCGGTCTCGGCGATGACCTCGAACGCGAGCGCGTGCAGCGCGTCGCCGACGAGGATCGCGTCGTTGACGCCGTACACCTTCCACGCGGTCGGCCGGTGCCGGCGCAGCCCGTCCCTGTCGATGATGTCGTCGTGGATGAGGGAGAAGTTGTGGACCATCTCGACCGCGATGGCGGCCGGGACGGCGGCCCGCCAGTCGCCCGCGACGGTCTTGGCGGCCAGGAGCGTCAGGAGCGGCCGCAGGGCCTTCCCGGAGTTCGCGTCGACCGGGCTCCCGGCCTCGTCGGTCCATCCGAAGTGGTAGGCCGCGATCCGGGCGGCCGGGCCGGGGAGCCGGCTCGCGGCCGCGCGGAGCCCCGCGTCGATCGCCTCGCGCTCGGCGGTGTACTGGTCGGTCAGGACGGTCATTCGGGGCCTCCCTATGTCTCGGGGTTCGGGCCCGGGCGGCCGCGAGACGGTGCGGTCCCGCGGCCGCCCGGGCTTGTCAGGGCAGTCCGGCCTAGCGTCCGATCTCGACGTGCTCGAGGACGCCGAGCGCGTCGGGGACGAGGACCGCCACCGAGAAGTAGGCGCTCACGAGGTACGACATGACGGCCTTCTCGTCGATGCCCATGAACCGCACCGACAGTCCGGGCTCGTACTCGTCGGGCAGGCCCGTCTGGTGCAGCCCGACCACGCCCTGGTCCTGCTCGCCGGTCCGCATGCACATGATCGAGGTGGTGCGGGCCGAGGAGATCGGGATCTTGTTGCACGGCAGGATCGGGACGCCCCGCCACGCCGGGATGTGGTGCCCGTGGAAGTCGACCGTCGACGGGTAGATGCCCCGCTTGGTGCACTCGCGGCCGAACGCGGCGATCGCCCTCGGGTGCGCGAGCAGGTACTGGGGCTTGCGGCGGCGGCTGATGAGCTCGTCCATGTCGTCCGGCGTGGGCGGGCCCGACCGGGTCGGGATCCGCTGGCTCAGCGCCGCGTTGTGCAGGAGCCCGAACTCCTTGTTGTTGACCATCTGGTCCTCCTGCTGCTCGCGGAGGGCCTCGACGGTGAGCCGGAGCTGCTGCTCCATCTGGTTCATCGGGTGGTTGTAGAGGTCGGCGACGCGCGTGTGGACGCGCAGCACCGTCTGCGCCACCGACAGCTCGTACTCGCGCGGCGCGAGCTCGTAGTCGACGAACGTGCGCGGCAGGTCCGGTTCGCCGGTGTGGCCCGCGGCGATGTCGATCGCCGACTCGCCGTACTTGTTCGCCTTCGCCGACCGCCCGGCCCGGAACCGCTCCAGGTGCTCGGCGAGCGCGGGCACCCGCTCGAGCAGCTCGGCCACCGCGGGGGCCGGGAGGGTCAGGACCGTGACCGGGGTGGCCGCGATGACGTCGTGGTCCCACACGGGCCCGTCCTCGATGAGGATCTCGTCGCCGAAGTGGTCGCCGTCCACCATGAGCCCGAGCGACGACTGGTCCCCGTAGGGCCCGGCGCCGAACTTCTCGACGCGGCCGTGGGCGATCAGGTGCAGGCCGTCGACCGGCTGCCCCTCCTGGGCGAGGTGCTCCCCGGAGCGGATCTCGCGCTGCTCGAAGCGGTCGGCGAGCGCGCCCAGCACCTCTTCGTCGTCGATGCCGCGCAGGAGCGCGATCTCGCCGAGCTCGGTCGGGATGACGCGGACGGCGTCCCCCTCGGTGGTGAACTCGACGCGGCCGTCGCCGACGGTGTGCGTGAGGCGCCGGTTGACCCGGTACGCGCCGCCCTGGGTCTGCACCCACGGGAGCACCCGCAGGAGCCACCGGGAGGTGATCTCCTGCATCTGCGGGACGGTCTTGGTGGTGGTGGCGAGGTTGCGGGCGGCGGCGGTGCTGAGGCTGGTCTGGTGCTGTCCGTTCGCGGTCTGCTGCGGAACGGCGGCCGGCGTGCTTTCGACGGCGGAGTCGGTCATGCGGACACTTCCTCACTTCGAGGCGATTAAGGCTCGATAAACATCGTATTGGCAAAATTCACCCGATCACTAGGAAATTCACTCAAAAGAGTTGATCGCGTGTATAGTTCGCATCGATGGCGTCGAACCGCTCGATCGCGGTCTCGTACGCGACCGGCTCCGTCGCGCCGCTGCGGCTGAACGGGTACTCGAGCTGGTACGTCGCGAACAGCATCAGCGCCACCATCCCCGAGATCAGCCCCACCAGCACGTACTGGTACTTCCGGGTTGGCGTCCCGAGCGTCAGCATCACCGCGAACACGAGGATCGCGCCCGGCACCAGCACCGTCCACATCGCCGCGCTCAGGCCCCGCTCGGCCTGGAGCAGTCGGTCGGTGCGGTACTCGGTCACCGCGAAGACCCCCTCCTGGGCGGCGTCGAGCCGAGCCTGGGTCACGTCGTCGTCGGTCTGCGCCCCCGCGACCGGCGCGCGCATCGCGTCCAGCAGCAGCAGGCCCTCGGAGGACACCGGCTCCCGGTCCCGCATCGCCGGCCACTCCTCCGCGATCACCTCCTCCGTGTAGGCCCGCACCGCCTCGCGCACCTGGTCCCGCTGCTCCGGTTCGAGCGCCGCGGCCGACCAGTACACGTTGACCAGTTCGTTCGCCTCCTGGAACGTGACCTGCGCGGCCTCCTCCTTGTTCTCCCACGCGGTGATGAGCACGAACGCCAGCACGATCGCGTACAGGACGGTCAGGAGCTCGAAGATCGTCGTGCCGAGCTCGTTGTTGTGGGTGCGGTTCGTCGGCGGCGCGAACCGCTGGAGCAGTGCGATCACCACGCACGCGGCCGCGACCACGGTCAATGTGAACAGGAGTCCCTGGAGCCAGATGGCCATTGATCTCACCAGACTTCGTAAAGCAGAATAAACAGCATGAAGAGCACGATCCGTGATGAACAACGCAAAAGATGGTGGTGGGATACGTGCGCCGACTAGTGGCCTTGGTCATCGCCGCCGCGGCGGTCACCGGTTTCTCCGGACTTGCGCTGGCCTCCGGCACGGGGCCGGCGGCCGAGGCGGCCGGGCCGGAAGGCGGGAAGGTCGGCGTCGAGATCTGGATCTGCATCGACCTGCCCCTCATCAACCTGCCGGACCTTCCCGTCCTGCTCGACTGCCCGGACCCGACCCACGAGCCGCCCGAGCCGCCGAGCCCGTCGCACGAGCCCCCGTCCCCGGACCCGACCGCGCCGTCGCCGACCGCACCGGAGCCGTCGCCGCCGGCTCCCGTGCCGCCGTCGCCGGAGCCGCCCGCTCCGACCACGGGCGAACCGGCCCCGCCTGCCGCCGAGCCCTCGCCCGAGCCGGCGCAGGACCCGCCGAGCGAGGAGCCGTCGGCGCCCGCGACCTCGGCGAGCGGCCCGCCCCCGGATCCCGGTCCGCTGCCCGACGGGCTCGCGCTCGACGAGGCGGACCCGGTCGCGCAGGCGGAGGACGAGGACTCGGCGACCCTTAAGAAGCGGATGATCGCGGCCGTGTTCGCGTTCGTCGCCGCGATCGGCGCCGGAGCGGCGTTCTCCGGCCGCGGCGCCAGGTAGTCGCGCCAGGACGGCGGCCCCGGCACCGGGAACCCGGACGGGGCCGCCGCCCCGGCCGCCTCCGCCGCGCTTCCGGCGAGCACCGCTTCGGGTTCGGCGCCGCCGGCCTGCGCCGCGGTCACCGCTTCCGCTCCGGTGCCGCCGGTGGGCGCCGCGCTTCCCGCGGGCGCCGCTTCGCTCCGGCCGAGTTCGAGGTACCGGCCGACGCCGAGCGCCGCGGTCGAGCCCGGTCCGGCGTCGGCGAGGCGCCGCAGCGTCTCCTCGCGGTACCGGTCGGTCCCGTCCAGGTGCCACTTGTGGATCGCCGCGACCCAGTTCTTCAGGTCCGCCACGTAACCGGCGAGCGCGGTCCGCGCGTCGGCGTCGAGGCCGTGCTCCTCGGCCAGGCCCGGCAGGTCGTTCGCCTCGACCATCTGGAACTGCTCGATCCGGGCGTCGGCGAGGGCCGCGGCGATCCGGACCGCCTCGTCCCGGTCGACCTCGAGGTACTCCTCGATGACGACGACGCCGTTGAGGAGCTGCCCCTCGTACTCGATCTCCTTGTGGTACGAGCACACGTCGTTGAGCAGGCACACCGCGTCCATCACGCTCGCCTCCATCCACGCGATCGGCCGGGACTTCCACACCGCGTCGGGGATGGTCCGGCCCCGCCGCAGCCGCGCGAGGGACATCGTGAGGTCGGATCCGAACGAGTCGCGGCGCATCTCGACGTAGTCGACCGGGTCGGGCACGCGGTTCTGCGACTCGGTGTGGACCTCCCACAGCCAGCCTTCGAGCATCTTCTCGACGGCCCGCTTGAACTCGGCGCGGGCGCGCTCGTCGAACCCGGCGGCGGTGCGCCGCCACAGGTCGGCGAGCGCGAGCTCGACCGGGTTCGCCGGGACCGGCGCCGGCGCGCCGCTCCCGGAGCCGATGTCAGAGCCGATGTCGAGCGGCATGAACTCGAGGAGCCGGCGGTGCTGGGCGATCGCGGCGCCGAGGTTCCGGCCGCGGCTGAAGGCCGCCGGGTAGTAGTCGTCGCCGTAGGTGCCCCACGCGAGCCAGTCGGCGGAGGTGTTCAGCTCCTCGGCGGTGCCGTCGGGGTCGATCCCGGCCGAGCACAGCGCGAAGTCGAAGCCGATGAACTGCCGCCGGTTCCACAGGCCCGACCCGGGCAGGGCCGGGTCGGGGACGAGGAACCCCATCGCCTCGGCCCAGTCGACCGCGTGGCGGCGGGCCGCGTCGAGGTTCGGGTTGAGCCGCAGCTCGAACGGCTGGTGGAACTCGGGCATCGGGGTCGGCCCGACCGTGCGGAACGGCGCCCGCGTGTGCTGCTTGAGCGCCGAGGCCGCCAGCCGGGCCTGCGAGGTGCCGATCCCGTTGGGGCCGCTGAGGACTCGCTGCGCCGCGTCGTTCATGTACCGGCTCGACCGCATGTGCCATTCGTGCCCGCCGGCCTGCCAGTCCTGGAGTCCCTTGGCGTACAGGCCGATCGCGGCCTGCTCGGGCGGCGTGAGCCCTTCGGAGGCGCACAGCACCGGGATCTCGGTGAGCGCGGTGTTCTCGAACTGGTGGAGCCGCGAGGTGAGGATGTCGTTGACGAGTTCGGCGGCCGGCTGGGTCGCCATGCCGAGGAACCGCTCGAACACGAGGACCGCGTTCGCGTTCTCGCCTTCGCTGGCGACCTCCCGCTCGTACGAGAACAGGTCGTTGCGCAGGTGCACGCCGTCGGCGAACGTGTCCCGCAGGACCTTCAGCGGTCGGGCCGCGGCGACCTTGTCGGGGACCTCGGCGCCGACGGCGTACTCGACGAGCCCCGCCGACCAGGGAGCGCCGCCGACCTTGCGGCGCATCTCGATGTACTCGATCGGGTTGGCGACCCGGTCCGAGGCGATGTTGTCGAGCTCCCACAGCGACTCGAACAGCAGGTTGACGGTGGACTCGAGGAACCGCTCGCGCCAGCCCGCCGACATCGCGGGCGCGGTGCGCCGCCACAGGTCGGCCAGGCCGAGCTCGACCGGGTTCTCCGGTTCGGGCGTCGCCCCGAGGTCCAGGGGCATGAACAGGGGGATCCGGTCGAGGTAGGCCTTCGCGCCGGCGGTGTCGCGGGTGCGCTTGAACGCGTCGAGGAAGTGGTCGTCGAAGAAGAACACCCACACGTACCAGTCGGTGATGAGGTCGAGCGCGGGCGCGTCGCAGTCGGGGTGCGTGTAGGCGCACAGCAGGCCGTAGTCGTGGCGGTCGAGTTCGGCCTCGTCCCAGATGACCCCGCCGGCCTCGGCCGGGGCGTCGAGCATGCCCATCTCCTTCGCCCAGACCCGGGCGTGGGCCCGCGCGCCTTCGACGTGCGGATTCAGTCGGGCCGGGTACGGCTGATAGAAGGTCGGCAACACGAACGGGTGATTTTCTGACATAGCGCTCCCTAGCGGCGAAACCGGCCGATTGCAGGCCGATCCACTGTAAGGGTTCGGGCCCGGGACCGCTACCCCCAGTCGGGTACCGCGCACGAGCTGTCGAGCCGCGGCGACCGGAGCGTGCGGACTACTTAGCACACGCGAAACATTGACCGCTCGATCGCGAAACAGGCCCGGGCGAATCTAGACGCCAGTCGGGCTGACAGCGCCGTCGCTCCGACAGCGCGACCTGGGATCCAGGTCGCGCCCGCAGTCAGCCAGCACCTGGAGGTCCAGCGCGTGAAGGTCGCCATCGTCGGCTACGGCATGGCCGGGGCCCGCATCGCCCGCGAGCTCGGGCGCCGCGGCGTCGACGTCACCGTGTTCGGCGCCGAGTCCGAGGCCGCGTACAACCGCATCCTGCTCTCGAGCATGATCGCGGGCAAGCAGACCGAGGCCGAGATCGCCCTTCCCGTCCCGCCCGACCACGTCGAGCTCCGCCTCGGCGAGGCCGTCGAGACCGTCGACCTCGACGCGAAGACGGTGAACGGGACCCCCTTCGACAAGCTCGTCCTCGCCACGGGCGCGGAGGCGTTCGTGCCGCCGATCCCGGGCCTCGACCCGCTCCCCACCGGCGCGTACGTGCTCCGCACCATCGAGGACGCGCGCTCGATCCTCGACGAGGCCGCGAACCGCGCCTCCGCGATCGTCCTCGGCGGCGGCCTCCTCGGCCTGGAATCCGCCCGCGGGCTCGCCAAGCGGGGCATGGACGTGACCGTGGTCCACGCCGCGGGCCACCTCATGGACCGCCAGCTCGACCCGCTCGGCGCGAAGGTCCTCGCCGACACGTACGCCGAAGTCGGCGTCGAGTCGGTCGTCGACGCGCAGACCACCCGCGTCATCCACGGCGACGACGGGCTCACGCTCGTGCTCGCCGACGGCCGCACCGTCACCGGGCAGCTCCTGGTCGTCTCGTGCGGGATCCGCCCCAACACCGACCTGGCCGCCTCGATGGGCCTGGCGACCGGCCGCGCCGTCGTCATCGACGACCAGTGCCGCACCTCCCACCCCGACGTCTTCGCGGTCGGCGACTGCGCCGAGCACCGCGGCATCCCCTACGGCCTCGTCGGCCCCGCCTGGGAGCAGGCGGACGTCGTCGTCGACCTCCTCTCCGGCGTCAACCCCGACGCCGCCTACGAGGGCTCGCGCCTGGTCACCCGCCTCAAGGCCTCCGGCATCGAGCTGGCCGCCATGGGCGAGGTCGACGGCGACGAGGTGGTCTCCTTCGCCGATCCCGCGCGCGGCACGTACGCGCGCCTGGTCATCGACGCCGAGGGCCGCCTCGCGGGCGCGGTCATGCTCGGCGACAACCCGATGGTGGGCCAGGTGGTCCAGTTGTTCGACACCGGCGACCCGGTGCCGCACGACCGCCGCACCCTCCTCATGGGCCGCCCCGGCGAATCCGTCTCGGTGGCCCCCGTAACGCCGGCGTCCATGCCCGACGAGGTCGTGGTCTGCCGCTGCAACAACGTCACGAAACGGGAGCTCAGCGACGCGTTCTTCAACGGCGCCCGCACTCCCGAGGCCCTGTCCGACGCCACGCAGGCGTCGACCGGATGCGGAACCTGCACCGAAGACGTCGCCGGACTCTGCAAGTGGCTGAACGGCACCGTCGCCGGACTCGGCCGGGCCGCCGAACAACTCGATGAGGTGTCAGCATGAGCAAACTCGTAGTCATCGGCGACGGCATGGTCGGCCGCCGCTTCCTGGAGGCGGTCACCCAGCGCGACCCGTCCTGGGAGGTCACGGTCCTGTGCGAGGAGCCGCGCCCGGCGTACGACCGGGTCCGCCTCTCGGCGTTCTTCGACGGCGTCAGCGCCGAGGAGCTCTCGCTCGCCTCGGACCTGCCCGGCGTCGAGGTCCGCCTCGGCGAGGCCGCGACCGAAGTGGACCGCGCCGCGAAGGTCGTCCGCTCCGCGACGGGCGAGTACCCGTACGACAAGCTCGTGTTCGCCACCGGCTCCTACGCGTTCGTGCCCCCCATGGAGGGCAAGGACCTCCCGGGCGTGTTCGTGTACCGCACCATCGAGGACCTCGAGAACATCAAGGCCCACGCCGAGGGCCGGCGCCACGGCGTCGTCATCGGCGGCGGCCTCCTCGGCCTCGAAGCCGCGAACGCCCTGAAGCTCCTGGGCCTCGAGACCCAGATCGTCGAGTTCGCCCCCTGGCTCATGGCCCGCCAGCTCGACGAGGCCGGCGGCGGCATCCTCAAGCAGCACATCGAGAAGCTCGGCATCGGCGTCGACTGCTCGACCGGCGGCACGAAGATCGAAGCCGTCGACGGCCGCCTGCGCATGGACACCAACCGCGACGGCGTCTCCTACGACACCGACCTGATCATCTTCGCGGCCGGCGTGCGCCCCCGCGACCAGCTCGCCCGCGACTGCGGCATCGAGGTCGGCGAGCGCGGCGGCATCATCACCGACCTGTCCTGCGCCACCTCCGACCCGGACGTGTACGCGATCGGCGAGGTCGCCGCCATGGAAGGCATGTGCTACGGCCTCGTGGCCCCCGGCTACGCGATGGCCGAAGTGGTCGCCGACCGCCTCGCGGGCGGCGAGGCGACCTTCCCCGGCGCCGACATGTCCACGAAGCTCAAGCTCCTCGGCGTCGACGTCGCCCAGTTCGGGGCGATGGAGGGCCCGCTCTCCACCACCTACCTCGACCCGGCCCACGGCACGTACGCCAAGCTGATCCTCTCCGACGACGCCACCACCCTGCTCGGCGGCATGCTCGTCGGCGACGCCGAGCCCTACCCGCTGCTGCGCGCCAGCGTCGGCGGCAAGGTCCCCGGCAAGCTCGCCGACCTCCTCGGCGGCGGCGAGATCGAAGGCGCCCTGCCCGACGGCGCGCAGGTCTGCTCCTGCAACGCCGTCACCAAGGGCGAGATCATGGGCGCCATCCACGAAGGCTGCCACGACGTCGCCGAGCTGAAGACCTGCACCAAGGCCGGCACCTCCTGCGGCTCGTGCATCCCCATGCTCAAGCAGCTCCTCGCCGAAGGCGGCGTCGAGGTCTCCAAGGCCGTGTGCGAGCACTTCACCCAGTCCCGGGCCGAACTGTTCGACATCGTCAAGGTCACCGGCATCACCACCTTCTCCGAGCTGATCACCCGCTACGGCACCGGCTCCGGATGCGACCTGTGCAAGCCCGCGGTCGCCTCGATCCTCGCGAGCCTCTCCAACGGCCACATCCTCGACGGCGAGCAGGCCGCGCTCCAGGACACCAACGACCACTTCCTCGCCAACATGCAGCGCAACGGCACCTACTCGGTCGTCCCGCGCATCCCCGGCGGCGAGATCACGCCCGACAAGCTCATCGTCATCGGCGAGGTCGCCAAGGAGTTCGACCTCTACACCAAGATCACCGGCGGCCAGCGCATCGACATGTTCGGCGCCCGCGTCGAAGACCTCCCGAAGATCTGGCGCAAGCTCGTCGACGCCGGCTTCGAATCCGGCCACGCCTACGGCAAGGCCCTGCGCACCGTCAAGTCCTGCGTCGGCACCGACTGGTGCCGCTACGGCGTCCAGGACTCGGTCAAGATGGCCATCGACCTCGAACTGCGCTACCGGGGCTTGCGCAGCCCCCACAAGCTCAAGTCCGCCGTCTCCGGCTGCGCGCGCGAATGCGCCGAAGCCCGCGGCAAGGACTTCGGGATCATCGCCACCGAGCACGGCTGGAACCTCTACGTCGGCGGCAACGGCGGCTTCACGCCCCGCCACGCCGACCTGCTCCTGTCCGACGTGGACTCCGAGACGCTGGTCCGCACCATCGACCGGTTCCTGATGTTCTACATCTCCACCGCCGACCGGCTCCAGCGCACCTCCAAGTGGGTCGAATCCCTCGAAGGCGGCCTCGACTACCTCCGCGAGGTCATCGTCGACGACCGGCTCGGCATCTGCGGCGAACTCGACGCGCTCATGGCCAAGCACGTCGAGAACTACGCCGACGAGTGGAAGGGCGTCATCGACGACCCCGAGAAGCTCCAGCGGTTCGTCTCCTTCGTCAACGCCCCCGAGACCCCGGACCCCACGATCGAGTTCGAAGAGGTCCGCGGCCAGAAGTTCCCGGCCGGGACCACCGAGCGCTCGCAGCCGGTCCTGCTCGGTACGCCCGTCCTCCGCTCCTCCCAAGGGAAGTGATCACAGTGCAGCCCATCTGCGAATTCGACCGGCTCGTCCCCGGCCGCGGCGTCGCCGCGCTCCTGGCGGACGGCTCCCAGGTCGCCGTGTTCCGCCTCTTCGACGACAGCCTCTACGCGGTCTCCAACGAGGACCCGTTCATGGGCGCCAACGTCATCAGCCGCGGCCTCGTCGGCGACCGCGGCGGCGAACCCGTCGTCGTCAGCCCCCTCCTCAAGCAGGCGTTCTCCCTCAAGACCGGCGTCTGCCTCGACGACGAGGCCGTCGCACTCGAGGTCTACGCCGTCGAAGTCGTCGACGGGCAGATCCGCGTCGGCGCCCACTCGGAAGCGAAAGCGAGCACCTGATGGCCGCTCCCGGAGCCCCCGTCCAAGAGACCGAGACGAAGCTCGCGCCGCTGACCGGCTACACCGTGGCCGTCACCGCGCAGCGCCGCGCCGACGAGCTCGCGACGCTGCTGGAGCGCCGCGGCGCCCGCACGATCGTCGCCCCGACGCTGCGCATCGTCCCGCTCCCCGACGACGAGGCCCTCCGCGCGGCCACCGTCGAACTCATCCGGGAGGCGCCCGACCTCGTCGTCGCCACCACCGGCATCGGCTTCCGCGGCTGGCTCGAAGCCGCCGAAGGCTGGGGCATGGGCGAGGACCTCCTCGAAGTCCTCGCCCGCGCCCGCATCCTCTGCCGCGGACCCAAGGCCCTCGGCGCCGTCCGCGCCGCCGGCCTCGCCGAGGAGTGGACCGCCCCCAGCGAGACCGGCGACGAAGTGGTCGAATACCTCCGCGAACGCGGCGTCAACGGCCAGCGCGTCGCCATCCAGCTCCACGGCGACCCCGCCGAGGACTTCATCCGCACCGTCCGCGCCGGCGGCGGCGCGGCCGTCCCGGTCCCCGTCTACCGCTGGACGCTCCCGACCGACATCACCCCGGTCCAGCGCCTCGTCGACGCCGTCTGCGCCCGCCGCATCGACGCGGTCACGTTCACCTCCGCGCCCGCCGCGAACGCGCTCCTGCGCATCGCCGGCGACCAGGCCGCCGACATGCTCGAAGCGTTCCGCGCCTCCGCCGAGGACAACGGCGTCCTCCCGGTCGCGGTCGGCCCCGTCACCGCGGCCCCCTTGGAGCGCTTGGGAGTCGAGACCGTCCAGCCGCAGCGCGCCCGCCTCGGCTCGCTCGTGCGCACCGTCGCCTCGGCCCTCCCGAAGCGCTCGCGCCGCCTCCAGCTCGCGACCGGCCACCAGATCGAGCTCCGCGGCCACATGGTCCTCCTCGACGACCAGCCGTTCCAGCTCCCGCCCGCCCCCATGGCCGTCATCCGCGCCCTCGCCTCCGCCAACGGGAAAGTGCTCTCCCGGGCCGAGCTTCTCGGGCACCTGCCTCGCGGCGCCGACGGCCACGCGGTCGAGATGGCCGTGACCCGCCTGCGCGACGCCGTCCACCTCCGGTCCTGTGTGGAGACCGTCATCAAACGCGGCTACCGCCTGAACCTCGAAGCATGAGAGGCGTGCCTCGGCGCGAATCCCTTTGTACGATGAGGGAGCCTGACTTACCGCCTGAATATCTGAATCGGAGGCCGCCATGGCGTACCCGCCAGCGCCGCAGTACCCGCAGCAGCCCCAGCCGTCGGGACCGAAGACCAGGCCGGGATCGGTCACCGCCGTGGTGTGGACCCAGTTCCTCACCGCGGCGCTGCTCGTCATTACCGCCATCGCCATGTTCTCCGCCCAGTCGGCCGTCGGCGACGTCGTCCGCGACCAGATGCTCAACGACCCGTCCCTCGAGGGCTCGGGCATCACCGCCGACGACGTCGACACGATCATGACGATCACGTTCGCCGCCGTCGCCGGCGTCTACCTGCTGTTCGCCGTGTTCTACGTGATCCTCGGCATCCTGAACAACAAGGGCAACCGGCCCGGGCGCATCCTCTCCTGGATCCTGTCGGGCATCGCGCTGGCCTGCTGCGGCCTCGGGGGCCTCGTCGGCCAGCTGGGCTCGACCAGCTACACGGTCAACGGGACCGAGTACGAGGACGAGATGACGCGGGCGATCGAGGACGCCACCCCGGGCTGGGTCGCCGCGCTGGACTGGATCACGCTGATCATGTTCATCGTCGGTTCGCTGATCATCATCATCCTGCTGGCGGTCCCCGCCTCGAACGAGTTCTTCCGCAAGGACGAGCCGGACGCGGGCCCGTACCAGGGCCAGCCGCCTTACGGCGGTCAGCCGCCGTACGGCCAGCCCGGTCCGGGTCAGCCGGGCCAGCCGCCGTACGGGCAGCAGCCGCCTTCCCCGCCGGTGCAGTAGCCGCCGGTCGAGGCATGAGACGCAGTGGACGGCCCCGCCGGAAGGCGGGGCCGTCCGCGTCTCTCAGGACTCGCTTTTCAGTTGCCGCGACCTGCTTTTCGGTTCCCGGGACCTGCTTTTCGGTTCGCGGGGCTCGGTACCCGGCTCCGGGCCCGGATCGGCGGCCGGGCTTCAAGCGCCTCGGCCCGAGCGCCCGTCGCTGCCGCCCGCCCGAGTTCTCGCCCGTCGGCCTTCGCCGCCTCGTTCCTCGCCGCTCAGTTCTCGTCAGCGGGCGGTTTGGGGACCGTGAACGTCCGCTCGCCGTCGAGCCGGTCGAGGTCCGGGTCCGGTTCGGTGCCGTGGAACGCGGCGAGGAGTTCGCCTTCGCGCTTTCGCGTCATGCCGGCTTTCAGTTGCGGCGCTTCGGCATTCGCCTTCCACCAGCGTTCGACCGTGACCTGGAGCGGCGAGGGCCGGAATCCGGCGGCGACGGCCTGCGCGCCGGGCCGGGTCTGGAAGCCGTCGTAGTCGGGCGTGGGCACCCAGAAGCCGAGCGAGCCGGGGCCCGCCCACGGGGCGACCTCCTGTTCGAGCAGGAACTCCTGCGGCACCCAGGTGAGGTTCGGCCGCTCGGTGATGACGCCCTGCGCGATGAGCGAGTCGGCGATGCCGTCGAGGAAGTCGCCGAACCCGACCGGTTCCCCGATGGCGTCCATGGTGCCGGTGGCGCCTGATTCGGCGGCGTCGAGGAGCCAGTTCGCGTAGTCCTCGACGTCGATCCACTGCACCGGCCGCTCCCGCGGCGCGGGCGCGAGGATCTCGCCGCCTTCGGCCATGCGCAGGGGCCAGTAGCCGAGCCGGTCGTTGGGGTCGCCCGCGCCGACGATGAGGCCGGGCCGGGTGACGAGGGCGCGGTCGCCGAGGCGTTCGCGCACGAGGTTCTCGCACGCGACCTTGCTCGCGCCGTAGGCCTCGACGGCGGGGTCGGTGGAGTCGGGGGCGGTGGGTTCGAGGAGCTCGTCGGAGAGCTTCTCGAAGTTCGCGTAGACGGAGATCGTGGAGATGAACGACCAGTAGGGGGCCTTGTCGGCGAGGACGTCGAGGACCGGGCCGATGTGGGCGGGGATGCGGGCCACATCGAAGACCGCGTCGAATTCCTTGTCCCGCAAGGGTTCGACGCCGCCTTCGAAGCTCCTGTCGATCGCGATGAACTCGGTACCCGCGGGCGGCTCGCCGCTGGAGCCGCGCGCGGCGACGGTGACCCGGTGGCCGCGTTCGGCCGCGAGGCGGGCGATGGTCCGGGAGAGGTAGACGGTGCCGCCGAGGACGAGGATTCGCTTTGCTTGGGTGCTCATCCCCTGAGCATGGCGGCCTGCCGGTCGGCGGGCAAGCCCCGTTCGCCCTCGGCGGATCCGCTCACGGCAGCGGCGAGTCGCGGCACGGCCTCGGCAGGGCCGGAACGGTGGGCCTGGTGTCGGCCGGGCGGGGGGTACGCGGGACTGCCCGGGGGCGGCGGGACCGGTCGGGCAGCGGCGGCGGGCGATCGGCCCGGCGGCGGCGCCTGCGGCCGTCTTGCCGCGGTCTTGCGGCGATGCCCGGGAGGGCTGAATATGCTGGGAGGAGACGCGGGGAGGCCGCCATGACCGATCAATGGGACACCGGGGACGAGGAAGCCTTCGGCGAGGACTTCTTCGCGTCCTTGGAGGCCGCTGCGGACCCTGACGCTCGCGGTGGCGAAGCCGCCGGCTCGGACGACGTGTTCGACGGCGCCGCGGGCTCCGATGAGTTCCAGTTTGAGTCCGCGTTCCAGTACGAGTCCGAGAGCGACGGCAGCTTCGAGACCGAAGCCGAGGACCCGGCCGCCGACCCGGTCGGCGCCCCCGCCTCCGACCCGGCGGACGTCTTCGCCGACGACTTCGACGCCGAGGACTTCCCCTACGACCTCGGCGGCGAGGGCTGACCACCGGCTGGCCTCGGCGGCGAGCGCTGACCACTGGCTGGCCTTGGCGGCGAGCGCTGACTCGGCCGGGTTCCCGACCTCGGCCGACCTTCCTGCTGCACCCTTTCGGGTGACATCCGGGCTCGCGGGCCCGAGAATTGTCGGGCCCGGCGGCAATGCTGGCGGCGACGGTCCCCTCTGGGTGGGTGGGGGTTAGGGATGGCAATATGGCCTTCAGTACTCATGCCGGTTCGGTACCGGTTCGGGCCGAGGCCGACGGAGCGCAGGGCGGTACAGGCGCATGCAGGTCGAGCGCGTCGGGCCGGTGTCCGAGCGCCGATTCGTATGGCGATGAGGAGAGGTCCGCCCGCCGCCCGGCGCGACAGGGGATCCCCGGCCACTGGCGCTTCGTTAGGCTTCCGGTGTGAGCGACTCCAAGGCACCCCAGGCCCGCGCCGCGTACGCCCGTCTGCCGCGCGATGAGGCCGAGGCGGTCGCGATGCAGACCGAGCTGGCCGGGTGCGTGGTCGTCGCCGACGACGACCGGCCCGTCGCGACGGTCGCGGGACTCGACATCGCCTACGACAAGCACTCCGACACGGCCGTCGCCACCGCCGTCGTGCTGCGGCGCGGTGATCTCGCCGTGCTCGACCAGGCGGTCGTGCGCGGCGCCTCCGACTTCCCGTACGTCCCCGGGCTCCTCGCGTTCCGCGAACTCCCGTTGCTGCTCAAGGCCGTCGAAGCGCTCACCGTGACTCCCGACCTGTACGTGTGCGACGGGTACGGCCTCACCCACCCGCGCCGTTTCGGGCTCGCGTGCCATCTCGGGGTCGTGCTCGACGCGCCCGCGATCGGCGTCGCCAAGAACCCGCCGCACCTGCCCGTCGAGGCCCCCGCCGCCGAGCGCGGCGCCTGGACCCCGATCAGCGCGGGGGAGGAGACCGTCGGATGCGCGCTGCGCACCCAGGACGGCGTCAAGCCCGTGTACGTCTCGGTCGGCCACCGCCGCACCCTCGCATCCGCCCGCGACCTCGTGCTCGAACTCGCGCCCCGCTACCGCCTCCCCGAACCCATCCGGGCGGCAGACCACTTGGGCCGCAAGGAACTCGCCGCCGGCGCGGCGGCAGGGTAGGGCGCACCCCACCACCGACCGGCACGCTCACCGGATCGATTCAGGGGGCCTGAGTCCATAGCGTTGAGCGCATGGAGAAACCCCAGTCAGTCACCAACGCCGCCCTGCTGTGGACCACCGCGGTCGTCGCGGGCGTCATCGAAGCCGTGTTCGTCGTCAGCGAGATCGCCCGGGACTCCGGATTGGACTCCGGCGTGTGGACCGCCCTCGGCGTCCGCGGCGCCGTCTACATCGGAGTCATGACGATCGTGGTCGCCTTCGCGTCCGGACGCCGCTGGGCCCGCTGGGCGCTCGCCGTGCTCCTGTCGGTCATCGGCCTGGCGTCGCTGGTCGTCGAGCCGGCCCGGCTCCTCATGGACGGCACGCCGTTCCTCGAGGCGTTCGGCGGCGACGGCGAGCTCATGATGGGCGTCTTCGTGGCACGGATGCTGCACATCGCGGCCGTGCTCATCGCGACGGCGGTCATGTTCAGCCCCAGCGCCAACGCCTACTTCCGCAAGCCCGCGCTCCAGGCCGCCCAGAGCCCGGCCTAACGTCCCCGCAGCCAGGCCGCCCAGAGCCCGGCCTAGCGTCCCCGCAGCCAGGCCGCGTCGCCGGGGGCGAGATCGGGAATCGACGCGACGTCCTCCACCAGCTCGCGCTCGCCCATGGCCGCGCGGAAGAACATCGCCGCCGTGACCCCGTGGTCGGGCCGGTGCACCACTTCGAGGTCGGCACCCGCCTCGACGTGGCCCGGCTCGACCACCCGCATGTACGGGCCCGGACGGGCCTCGCGCGTGAACGTCTTGAGCCAGCCGCGCTCGTCGATCCAGCCGCGGAAGGTCCCGCACGGGATGCGCGCACCGGTCACCTGGAGCACGAGCCCGCCGGGCCCGGCCCAGCGCTCGCCGATGAGGGCGGCGTTCACGTCGTACCCGGCGACGGTGAGGTTCTCACCGAAGGCGCCCGGCCCGAACTCGCGGCCCAGGAGCGCCCCGAAATGCGCGTAGTCCTCGTTCCCGTAGACGTACACGGCCTGGTCGGTGCCGCCGTGGTTCTCCACATCGCCGACCCGGTCGCCTTCGAGCCCGACCGAGCCGTCGCCCTTCGGCCCCGGCGAGGTCACCCGGACCGGGCCCTCGACGGGTCGCTTGTCGATGTAGGTGGCGGCGAGGCCCTTCCACGGGTTCTCGCGGGGCCGCCCGACGTTCACCGAAAGAATCTTCACGCGCCGGAGCCTAACGGCCGCAACATGAGAGAACAAGCAGATAATCGATGGCGAAGGAGGCGCCTGTGAGCATCCGACGACACTTCGTGGTACTATCAATGTGCGTACATGACGGTGACCTGGGGAGGTCTGCATGAGTGAGGTGACGGTCCGTGAATTCTCACGCAACCCGAGTGCGTTCTTCGCGCTGGCCGAACAGGGGGAGTCGATGACGATCACGAAACGCGGCATGCCGATCGCGATCGTCTCGCCGACAACGGGAGAACTCGGGAAGTACGCGAAGCTCGTGGCCGAAGGCCGACTGCGCCTGGCGCGATTCACATCGAGCGACGTCGACAAGTTCCCGCACTACGAAGTGGAAGGCGATCCGGTACAGGACCTGATCGAGCAGCGGGAACAGGAACACCAGGAGCGGACCGCGCTGTTCCGGCGGATCACGGGGAGTTCGGCCGACAGTGATTTATCTCGACGCCTCGGCACTGCTCACGCTGATCGTGAAGCGCAATCGGTACGAGGAACTCGCCGCCTTCATCGGCGGCCATCCCAACATCCCGATGGCGACCAGCACGATCGGATTCATCGAGACCGCGCGCAACGCGTCGCAGTACGGCCAGTTCCCAAGGCTGATGGGCGAACTCGAACTGATGTGCGGCGAACTCAACGTCACCGAGGAGATCCGGGACCTCGCTGCCGATCTCCCCGGGAACCTGCGCACGCTCGACGCCATCCACGTCGCGACCACGCTCACCATCGCGGAGTACCTGACCGTCCTGGTCAGTTACGACCAGCGCATGCTGGACCTCGCGAAGGAACAGGGCCTCCCGATCGCCTCCCCCGGAGTGAACTGAACTCGAGATCGCCCCCGGTCCCCACGAACCGGGGGCCGTCGTACCTCCGGGCTACGCTTGCGTCGTGGGGGTGAGCACTCGGAAGCTGTTCCGCGACGACGCGGTGGTGCTGCGCACCTTCAAACTCGGCGAAGCGGACGCGATCGTCTCGCTGCTGGGCCGCAATCGCGGCCGCTACCGAGCCATGGCCAAGGGCCTGCGCCGCACCTCTTCGAAGTTCGGGGCCCGCCTCGCGCCGTTCAGCCACGTCGACCTCCAGCTCATCGAGGGCCGCGCCGAGCTCCACACGGTCACCCAGGCGGTCGGCCTGCACCTGTCGGGCGGCGCGATCAGCGGCGACTGGGCCACCTACACGGCCGCGTGCGTCATCGCCGAGGCCGCCGAGCGGCTCGTCCCCGAGGACCACCAGCCCGACCTCGACGTCTTCCAGCTCACTCTCGGCGCGTTCCGGGCTCTCGCCGAGACCGACCTGCCGCCGGTCCTCGTCATGGACTCCTACCTCCTGCGCGGCATGAAGTCCGCCGGCTGGGCGCCCTCGCTCGCGCAGTGCGCGGTGTGCGGCGCGGACGGGCAGCACCGGGCCTTCGCCGTCGCGGCCGGCGGCGCGGTCTGCGCCGACTGCCGCCCCGGCGGCGCCTCGGTGCCCGCGCCCGCCTCGATCGAACTCATGCGCGCCTTGGAATCCGGCGACTGGGCCAACGCCACCGCCGCCGACCCCCGTCAACGCAGCGAGGCCGCCGGCCTCATCGCCGCCCACTTCCAATGGCACTCCGAGCGGCCCCTGCGGACGCTCAAGTACGTCCCGCACGCATCCTGACCCCCTGCAAGCGGCACGAAAGTGAGCGCAACGCGGATTCGCCACCGCCCCCGATTTCTAGATTGCCCGCCGGGTCCGACACGGGTCCGCATGGGGGAGCGAACCAGCGGCTGCCGCTGCGGCTGCTGCCGCCGCTGGCTCCGGCGTCGTTGCATGAGCAGGCGTTGTCGCGGCGTACTGGCCGGGCCCGGGTCGGGATCGCCGCCGGCGGCGACCGCCGCGGCCCGGCGGTCGGCCGGTTACGACAACCTGTCCTGTTCCGGGACCGGCGCGCGAGTGGGGGATCCCCGCGTCCTCGGGCGCGGATTAGGATCGAGGGCCCCGATGCCTAGTGGAGGTCCAGTGAGCCGCACCTATGAGCCGCCGAAGCCGCACCCGTCGGGGGCGGTGCCGCCCGAGCTGCCGCGCGAGCTCGTGCCCAGGCACGTCGCGCTGGTGATGGACGGCAACGGCCGCTGGGCCAAGGAGCGCGGCCTCAAGCGCACCGAGGGCCACACCATGGGCGAGGCGTCGCTGTTCGACACGATCGAAGGCGCGATCGAGATGGGCATCGGCACGCTCTCGGCGTACGCGTTCTCGACCGAGAACTGGCGGCGCAGCCCCGACGAGGTCCGCTGGCTCATGGGCTTCAACCGGGACGTCATCCACCGCCGCCGCGACGAGCTCCACGCCATGGGGGTCCGCATCCGCTGGGCCGGGCGCCGCCCGAAGCTGTGGAAGAGCGTCATCAAGGAACTCGAAGTGGCCGAGGAGATGTCGCGCCGCAACGACAAGATCACGCTCCAGTTCTGCGTGAACTACGGCGGCCGCGCCGAGATCGCCGACGCCGCCGCGGCCCTCGCCCGCGACGTCAAAGCCGGGCGCCTCAACCCCGAGCGCGTCACCGAGAAGACCTTCGCCCGGTACCTCTACAACCCCGACCTGCCCGACGTCGACCTGTTCCTGCGGCCCTCCGGCGAGCAGCGCACCTCGAACTTCCTGCCCTGGCAGTCCGCGTACGCCGAGATGGTCTACCTCGACGTCCTCTGGCCGGACTTCGACCGGCGCGACCTGTGGCGCGCCTGCGAGATCTACGCCCGCCGCGACCGCCGGTTCGGCGGCGCCGAGCCGAACCCGGTCGCAGGCTGAGCAGCAGCGGACGACACGAACCACTGCGGCGGAGCCGGATCCGAGGCGCAGCGGCGCGGAGCGGCGGAGTCCCGCCGGAGGCGCAGCCGCCACGCGGCGGAATCGGATTTGTCGCCGAGCCCTTTCGCGGGCCGAGCCGGCTCCGCTAACGGAACGGCGAGTACTCCCGCCCGCGTTCCTGGTCAGCGGCCAGTTTGTCGACCGCGACCTGGAGTTTGTCGATCCGCTCGAGCAGCAGCGCCGTGTCCGCGGAGACCTCGCCGTCCTCGTCGTCGAGCTTCTGCGCCTCCTCCATCGAGGCGAGCACCACACCGATCATGATGTTGACGAGGATGAACGCCCCGAACAGGATGAACACGATGTAGTACGGCAGCGTCCACATGTTCTCGTGCATGCTGTCGCGGATGACGTTGCCCATGTCGTCGAACGCCACGAGCTGGAACAGGTTCAGCAGCGCCGTGCCCACGGTGCCGAAGTGCTCCCGGTCGGTGTCCTCGAACGCGATCCAGCCGATCATCGCCCACAGGTACATGACCAGGCCGGTCAGCGCCATCACCCCGGCCGACTTCGGCAGCGCCTTCCCGGCCGCGACCAGGATCAGGCGCAGCGACGGCAGGTTCCGGAAGATCCGCACGATCCGCGCCAGCCGCAGCATCCGCAGGATCGTCACGTTCTCGCGCACACCCGGCAGGAACGACGCCGCGACGATCACGAAGTCGAAGACGTTCCAGCCGTCCTTGAAGTACCGCCACGGCCGCCGGCCGAACGACACGATCCCCGCGGCCACCTCGAACGTGAAGAACGCCAGGCACGCGTAGTCCACCCGGTGCAGGAACCCCCCGGCGGCCGCGACCACGCCCGGGAACGTCATCGCGCCCAGCACCGCCCCGTTCAGGATGATCACCGACATCGACAGCACCTGGAACCGCCGGTGGGCCAGGAGGGCCCTGCAAGCGGCGGGAATACGGCTGGGGTCGGTACCTAGGGTGGGAACGCGCACCGTCCAAGCGTAGTAAGCCCGCGCACTTCCGCACGGGTGAGGTATGCGAGGCGTCCGCACCTTCAAGCGGTGGCGCGCCCGGGAGGCGGTGACCCGTCCACCGCCGTCCATGCCGCACAATGAGGGTGTGAGCGCCGACCTCGCCAGCAGCGAGACCCCCGCACCCCCCGCCCCCAAGCGGCGCCGGGGCCTGTCCTCCCTCGAAGCCCTCGCGCTCATCCTCGTCTTCGGCCTCACCGCCCGGCCCGGCCTCACCGACCTCTTCGCCGCCCCCGCCGCGCAGGCCTGGGCCGCCCGGTTCGTCGCCGTCTGCGTCCAGGCGTTCCCCTTCCTCGTCCTCGGGGTCGCGCTCTCGGCCGCCATCGCCGCCTTCGTGCCCGCCGACTTCTTCCACAGGGCCGTCCCCAAGCGCACCGCGCTCGCCGTCCCGGTCGCGGGCGTCGCCGGAGCCGTCCTGCCCGCATGCGAATGCGCGTCCGTGCCCGTCGCGGGCGCCCTCGTGCGACGCGGCGTCGCCCCCGCGGCCGCGTTCACGTTCATGCTCGCCTCGCCGGCGATCAACCCGATCGTCGTCATCTCCACGTTCGTCGCCTTCCCCGGCAACCCGCAGATGGTCGCCGCCCGCGTCTGCGCCTCCCTCCTCGCCGCCGTCACCATCGGCTGGCTCTGGGCGAGGCTCGGCAAGACCGAATGGCTCAGACTGCCGCGGCACCGCCACCACGACGACGGCAAATGGGCCGCGTTCTGGGCCGCGATCCGCCACGACTTCCTCCACGCCGGCGGCTACCTCGTCATCGGCGCCGCCATCGCCGCGAGCCTGAACACCCTCGTCCCCGAGACCTGGCTCGCGCCGATCGCCGACGACCCCGTGCTCGGCGTGCTTGCGCTGGCGGTCCTCGCGGTGCTCGTGTCGATCTGCTCGGAGTCGGACGCGTTCGTGGCCGCCTCGCTGACGCAGTTCTCGCCGACCGCGAAGCTCGCGTTCATGGTCGTCGGCCCGTTCATCGACGTGAAGCTCGCGGCCATGCAGGCCGGGACCTTCGGCCGCGGGTTCGCGGCCCGGTTCGCGCCGGCGGCGTTCATCGCGGCGGTCGCCGCCGCCGTCCTGATGGGAGCGGTCTGGCTGTGAGACGCGACGCGCAGGCGGTCATCCTGCTCCTGGTCGGCGGCGGGATGCTGCGCCTGGCCTGGACGGGGGACTACCTCGACTACGTGAAGCCCTACGCGTTCTGGCTCATCGTCCCGGCGGGGATCCTCCTCGTGGCGGTCGCCGCGATCACCGGCGTCCAGGCGTGGCACGACAAGCACGCCGACGACGACGATGGGCACGGCCACGGCGACCCGAAGGTCGCGTGGCTGCTGCTCGCGCCCGTGGTCGGGATGCTGCTCGTGGCCCCGGACGCGCTCGGCTCGTACGAGGCCGAGCGGACCGGCACCGTCGTCGGCGCCGAAGAGGGCCGCTCGAACTACCCCGAACTGCCCGACGACGTCGACCCGGTCCCGCTCACCCTCCTCGACTACGCCGCCCGCGCGATCTTCGACGAGGGCCGGACCCTCGAGGGCCACCGCATCCAACTGCGCGGGTTCATCCTCTACGACGGCGACGAGCCGCAGCTCGCGCGGATGGTCGTCTCCTGCTGCGCGGCCGACGCCCGCCCGGTCAAGATCGGCTTCGATTGGGCTTCTACGAGCGGCGGCGCGGCCGGCGATCTGGAGCCCGATCAGTGGGTCGAGGTCGTCGGCGAGTACTCCCCGCGCCAGGGCCGCGACGAGATCAACGGCGAACTGGTGCCCTACATCGAGGTCGAATCGATCACCCCGATCGACGCCCCCGACAACGAGTACCAGTAGGCGCGGTTGCGGCCGACGAGGCGCGGCGGGGGCGCGGCGGGCGACAGGCGCTGCACGCAACGGCCTCGAGGAGGCGGTGGCGAGCGCAAGGACTCCGGCGCTGCCGAAGCCGCGCTTGAGAACCTGAGGCCGCGCCTAGGACACGCAGGGCCGCGCTTGAAAACCTGAGGCCGTAATGCCATCCCGAACCCCCACCCACCCAGAAGGGGACCCTAGCGGCGATCATTGCCCGCGGGTGCGACAGTTCCGGGGCCGGATGGGCGCCGAATGCGCGAAGTTCACCCGAACGCGTGATACCGATCATGGACCACCGCGGCCCGGAAGCGGCGAGCAGAATGTTCGCGCTGGTCGCAAGCGGGTCCGCTGCGGGCGATGCACATATTAGCTGTTGACAATGATTGTCATGACGGAGCAAAGTTCACTCATGCGCCGTTCCAGCTTGCTCATCCTCCCCATCGCCGGCCTCGCCGCCGCCGGCACGCTCGCCGCGTGCGGCGGCGAAGACGGCTCCGCCGCCGACGGCGAACTGAACGTCGTCGCCGCGTTCTACCCCCTCGCCTACGCCACCGAGCAGGTCGGCGGCGACCACGTCGCCGTCACCAACCTCACCCCCGCCGGCCAGGAGCCCCACGACCTCGAGCTCGCCCCCTCCGACGTCGCCGCGCTCGAAGAGGCCGACTACGTCGTCTACCTCCACGGCTTCATCCCCGAACTCGACGCCGCCATCGAGGAGTACGCCTCCGACAAGGCCCTCGACGTCGCCACCGCCGTCGAGACCATCGGCTACGACTCGACCCAGGTCTTCGAAGACGACCACGCCGAAGAGGAGCACTCCGAGGACGAGCACGCGGACGAGCACTCCGAGGACGCCCACTCCGAGGAAGAGCACGCGGACGAGTCCGCGACCGCCGAGGAGTCCCACGCCGAAGAAGAGGGCGAGGAGCACGGCCACGACGACGAGCTCGAAGGCACCGACCCCCACATCTGGCTCGACCCGACCCGCTACGCCCAGATCGGCGCCGCCATCGCCGACGGCCTCGCCGGCCTCGACGACGCCAACGCCGACGACTACACCACCGCCGCCGACGCGTTCACCGCCGACCTGACCGAACTCGACGCCGAGTTCACCGAGGGACTCGCGAACCGGACCGGCGACGCCATCGTCACCTCCCACGCCGCGTTCGGCTACCTCGCCGACCGCTACGGCCTCACCCAGGTCGCCATCTCCGGTCTCAGCCCCGACCAGGAGCCCGACACGCAGCGCATGGCCGAGGTCGCCCAGTACGTCGAAGCGAACCGCGTCTCCACGATCTTCTTCGAGACGCTCGTGTCGCCCGACATCGCCGAGACCCTCGCCGCCGAGACCGGCGCCGCCACCGCCGTCCTCAACCCCCTCGAAGGGCTCACCGACGAGCAGACCGACGCCGGCGCCGACTACTTCACTGTGATGCGCGAGAACCTGGCCGCGTTGCAGACCGCCCTCGGCGCGGCGTAAGGCAGCATTACACGAATGCCCGTCCTCAACGTCCGCGGCGCGACCGTCTCCTACGGCGGTCGCGCCGTCGTCCGCGGCGCCGACCTCGCCGTCGAACCCGGTGAAGCCGTAGCCCTCATGGGCGCCAACGGCTCCGGCAAGTCCACCCTCATCAAGGCCGTCGCCGGCCTCGTCCCCCTCGCCGGCGGGACCATCGAACTGTTCGGCACCCCGCAGAAGCGCTTCCGCGACTGGAAACGCGTCGGCTACGTCCCCCAGCGCACCGGCGCCGCCTCCGGCGTCCCCTCCACCGCGGCCGAAGTCGTCTCGCAAGGCCGCCTCGCCCACCGCCTCCTCGGCATGCCTCCGCGCCGCGCCGACCGCGACGCCGTCGCCCGCTCCCTCGCCGAAGTCGGCCTCGCCGACCACGCCCACTGCTCCGTCGACACCCTCTCCGGCGGCCAGCAGCAGCGCGTCCTCATCGCCCGCGCCCTCGCCACCGACCCCGACCTGCTCATCATGGACGAGCCCACCGTCGGCGTCGACGCCGAGACGCAGACCGCCCTCGCGACGGTCATCGCCGACCGCATCGACGCCGGATGCGCCGTCCTCCTCGTCACCCACGAGCTCGGCCCCCTCACCGACCGCCTCGACCGCGCCGTCGTCCTCGCCGACGGCAGGGTGGTCCACGACGGCGCACCCCCGCGCCCGGTCGGCGAGCACGCCGACCCCGCGCACGAGCACGCGCACCCCCACGCGAACGGCGACACCGCCGACGACTTCTGGGGCGGCAGATGAACCCGGGCCCTACCCCCGCGGTCCGCCTCAGGGCCTGGCTGCATGCCGGGCCGAGCGCCGAGTGCCGTTCACCGTTCGACACCGAGTCTCAGCGCGAGACCGACGACCTCCGGGGCCGCAGATGAACCTCGACCTGTCCTTCACGGACTACTTCCAGTACGAGTTCATGCAGCGCGCCCTCATCAGCGCGCTCGTCGTCGGCCTGTGCGCGCCCGCCGTCGGCGTCTTCCTCGTCCAGAAGCGGCTCGCGCTCATCGGCGACGGCCTCGGCCACATCGCCCTCACCGGCGTCGCGATCGGCTTCCTCACCGGTGCCGCCCCGATGTGGACCACCCTCGTGGTCACGGTGCTCGCCTCGATCGTCATGGAACTGCTCCGCAGCCACTCCAAGACCTCCGGCGACGTCGCCCTCGCGATGATGTTCTACGGCGGCATCGCCGGAGGCGTCTACCTCACCGGCATCGCCTCGGACAAAGGCGTCGCGAACCTCCAGCAGTACCTGTTCGGCTCGCTCCTGACCGCCGGCTGGAGCGAGGTCTGGACCATCGCCGTCGGCGGCGCCGCCGTCGCGATCCTCATGCTCGTCCTGCGCCCCTGGCTCACCGCGATCTGCGCCGACGAGCAGTACGCGCGCGTCTCGGGCCTCCCGGTCGGCGCGCTCAACCTGCTCCTGCTCATCACGACGGCCGTCACCGTCTCGGTGTCGATGCGCGCGGTCGGCCTGCTCCTGGTCAGCGCTCTCCTCGTCATCCCGGTCGTCACCGTCCAGCAGTTCACGCGCTCGTTCAAGACCACCATGTTCACCGCCATGGGCGCCGGACTCCTCATCGCCGGCACCGGGGTCGTCGCCTCCGCCGCGCGGGACGTCCCGCCCGGCTCCACGATCGTGCTCATCGGCGTCCTCGTGTTCGTCGCGACCGCCGCCCTGGCCGCCGTCACGCGCCGCGTCCGCCGCATCCGCCGCGGCCACCTCCCGCCCGAGGGCGAGCCGCTCGAGGTCGAGCTGCCCGCGAAAGCATGACCCCGGAGACACCTGGGACCTCGCCGGGCCCGGCGACGCGATATTTTTGCGGAGTGCGGACCGAGACCGAGCTAGCCGAATCCACGCCCGCCGACTACGAGTCGGCCGGCGAGCTGCTGCGCGCGCTGGCCGCGCCGCTGCGGATCGCGATCGTCATGGAGCTGGCGGCGGGCCCGAAGTACGTGCACCAGATCGTCGAGACCCTCGGCGTCACGCAGCCGCTGGTGTCCCAGCACCTGCGGGTCCTGCGCGGAGCGGGTATCGTGCGCGGGACCAGGTCGGGCCGTGAGATCTCCTACTCGCTCATCGACGACCACATCGCGCACATCGTCACCGACGCCGTCAACCACGCCCGGGAGGAGCACTAGTGGCCACGAAGCCCCCGGCCGAGAACATGGCCCGGTCCACCAAGCAGCGGACCGCGATCCTCGAACTGCTCGAGCACGACGACGCCTTCCGCAGCGCCCAGGACCTCCACGCGATCCTGCGCGACGCCGGGTCCAAGATCGGCCTCACCACGGTCTACCGGACGCTCCAGGCGTTCGCCGAGGCCGACATCGTCGACGTCATGCGCCTGCCCGGCGGCGACCACCTCTACCGGCTCTGCGCCGCCGAGGAGCACCACCACCACCTGGTCTGCCGCTCCTGCGGCAAGACCGCCGAGGTCGCCGGGCCGACCGTGGAGCGCTGGGCCAACAAGGTCGCGGCCGAGCACGGCTTCACGGATGTCGGACACACGCTCGAACTCCACGGCCTGTGCGCCGCCTGCTCCAAGTAGGCTGGGCACCGTGCTGGTTGTATATCGTTTCGCCGTAACCGAAGGCGAGACGGAGAGCTTCTCGCGCGACGCCGAGGACGCCCTGGCCGCGCTCGCGTCCTGCGGCGGCTTCGTCCGGGGCGGCCTGGGTCGCGCCATCGACGACTACGGGAACGGCGACTCGGACGCCGAGGACGCCGTCTGGATGCTCTGGACGGAGTGGAACGACGTCGGCTCCTACCGCCGGTCCCTCTCGAACTTCCAGGTCAAGATGGCCACGCCGCTCCTTTCCCGGGCGATGCCCGAGGCTTCGGGCTTCGAGGTGCTCGCCGAGTGCGGGCCCGGCGGGACGCCGCGCCGCATCGACTCCGACCGCGAAACGGACCCCGAATCGGCTCGCAGGGAGGCCGCCCGATGAGCGACCGCGACCCCGCCCGCCCCGACGAGACCGTCCCGCCCGTCGCGGAGCAGACGCCCGCGCCCGAGCAGCGGACCCGGCCCGAGCCGGCGAACGAGTCGGCAGAGCTGATCGAACCCGTCCCGGTCGATCTCGCCGGCGAATCGGCTCCGTCTTCGGAGCCCGCTCAGCCGGTCGAGCCGGCGATCGCAGCGGACCGGTCCGCGGCATCGGTCCCGGTCGAATCGGCCGAGCTCAGTGAGCCGATACCGGACCCGGGCGAGCGCATCGACCTGACCCGACCGGCTGGGCCGGAAGCAGGCCGGATCGCGGCGTCCGGGCCGGCCGCACTCGATGAGCCGACTTCGGACCCGGGCGAGCGCATCGACCTCACTCGGCCGGCCGAGCCCGCCGAGCCCGTCCCGGAACCGGCTGCGCGTGCCGCAGCCGTTCCCGAGCCCGTCGACCACGTCGATCCCCCGATCGAGCCGATCCCCGACCTCGAGCCCGCCCCGGAGCCCGAGGCCCCGGCCCAGCACGCGCCGGAGCCGATCGAGGTCGAGCCGCACACGTCCGTGGAGGCCGTCGCCGAGCCGGCCGGGCCCGCGCAGATCGCGCCGGAGCCCGGTGCCGCCCCGATTCCGCTCGAACCGGAACCGTCGGTCCCCGAAACGGCGCCCGCCGAGCAGGCCGCGCCGGTCGCGCTCGAGCCCGGCACCGACGAGACCCTCGCGCTGCCCCCGACCACGAAGGCGGTCGAGCCGCCGGTCGTGCCCTCGACGCCGCCGCCCCCGACCGGTGTGCCGGTCCCGTTCGCGGCCCCGCCGACCGAGCGGAACGGCACGCGGTTCGGGCTCAAGCTCGGGTTCGGCATCGGCGGCGGCGTGGCGCTCGCCGCGGCGGTGATCATCGCGATCGTCGTCGCGTTCGCGACCTTCGCGAACTCGATCACCGAGGAGGTCCACGACACCGCCGCGCAGTTCATCGACGAGCTCGCCGACGAGGACTGGGACGGCGCGTACGCGATGCTCTGCGAGGACCTCCGCGACCGCCCCGCCGACGACTACATCCCCGAATGGGAGTCGTGGAGCCCGGCGACCGCCGAGGTCCAGCCGCTCGCGTTCGACGACATCGACGTCAGGGTCCGCCTCGCGGACGGCTCGGAGATCGCCCTCGTGGTGCAGGTCGACCAGACCGCCGAGACACTCGGCACGAGCATCTGCGGCTGGTACGAGGTCAACGAGTAGTCGGCCGCCGGCGGGGCATCCGGCCCGCCGGTCAGCGGTCGGCCCGCCGGCAGCGGCGCTTCCGGCGAAGCACGGTCACCCGCCGTACGGCGGCTGCGGCGAGTACGGCTGCTGCGGCCCCTGCGGTTGCTGTTGCGGCGGCTGCTGTCCGTAGGGCTGCTGCGGCTGCTGTCCGTACGGCGCCTGCTGCGGCGGTCAATACGGGGCCTGGCCCTGACCCGGTCCCTGCGCCTGCGGCACGACCACGATCAGCGCCGTCGGCGGCCTCCCGGGCGTCCAGGCCCGCACGCCGGGCGTGAGCACCATGATGAACAGCACCACGACCAGGAGCGCGGTGGCGAGGTTGCGGCCGGCGAGGAGCGCCTGGTAGAACTCCTGTCCCGGCAGCGCGAAGTCCCGGTACCGCATGTACTGCAGGAACTGGGTGATCGCCAGCGGCACCCAGACGACGCCCATGACCGAGGTCCAGACGATCGTGAACACCCGGGGACCGAACCGCCCGCGGGCCAGGCCGATCGCCGAGAACAGGGCGCACACCAGCACCGCGAAGCCCGCGGCCGCCATGATGAGCAGCAGCCCCGAGCCGAAGATCATGCCCGTCACGTCGGTCGGTCCGGGCGCCATGCCGCCGCTGCCGAGCGCGACGAGCGACCAGACGTTGCCGAACACGGCCCACGCCGTCAGCGCCATGAGCAGGACCGACACGGTCACCGCGAACGTGGCCGAGCCGGGCCGCTTCTCGGGCCGCTGCGGTCCCTCCCGGCCTTCCGCGGTGTGCGCGGAACCGCCCGCGGTTCCGGCCGTGCCCGGGAGCTGCACTTCGCCTCTCCGGATGCGGTGCATGAGGATCCACTGCCGGGCCGACTTCGAGCACAGGAGCCCGAGCAGGGTCCCGTACAGGCCGCCGAGGACGATGCCGACGAGGAGCGAGATCCAGCCGACCTCGATGTAGATGATCCCGAAGACGATCGCGGCGGCGCTGATGACCAGGCCGATGATCGCCGAGACGAGGGACCAGATCCACGCCCACCGCTTGCCGCGCGTGATGTGGACGCCGGAGACGAGGGCCTGGATCGTGGAGTACACGGCCCAAGCGAGGCCGATGAGGCCGAACGCGGTGAAGTACTCGACGAGGCTGATGGCCGAGGCGATGTCGCCGAGTCCGGCGAGCGCCATGAAGATCCACAGGATGACCTGGATCCCGGTGATCGTGCCGGGCTTGCGCATCGTCATCTCGGGCGGCGGGAGCTGACCGGGGATCGGCTGGTCGGGCCGCTGCTGGACCGGCCCGTACGCCCCGGCCGGGCCGGATTGCTGCACCTGGTGCTGCGCTTGCGGCGGCTGGGGCTGGTACTGGAGGTGCATCCGGTCGGGCGGCGGGGGCGGAAAGCTCATCGGGGCGGAGTCCTCGCGGTTGTGCGTTTCGGTAGCGGTCACCTTACCGGATGCACACCAGGCGCTCTGCCGCCTCTCCGCCGCCCTTCCGCGCCGCCCGCCGGCTCCTTCCGCCGCGCCACCGCCTCTTCCCGCGCCGTCGCCCCCGAGGCGGGGATCTGCTCGGATCCGCCGCGGATCAGGCCCGGTCCGGCCCGGTAGCGGGCTTTTCTCGCGTTCCGCGGATGCGGCGGTTTGCTAGTCTGACTGACGCTGAACGACCTCCGATCAGAGCAGGACGCGCCGTGTCTGAGACAACGCCCACTTCCCATACGTTCCAAGTGGACCTGCGCGGACTGGTGGACCTGCTGTCGCACCATCTGTACTCCTCGCCGAAGGTGTACGTGCGCGAGCTGCTCCAGAACGCCGTCGACGCGATCACCGCGCGCCGCCAGATCGACCCGAGCTTCGACGCCGACGGCGCCGCGGTCCGCATCACCACCGACGGCAGGCGCCTGCGGATCACCGATCCCGGTGTGGGCCTGACACTCGCGGAAGTGCACAAGCTCCTCGCCACCATCGGGGGATCGTCCAAACGGGACGAAGAGATCGAGGGCGCGCGCCGCGATTTCCTGGGGCAGTTCGGCATCGGCCTGCTCGCGTGCTTCACCGTCGCGTCGGTGATCACCGTGACCTCGCGATCGGCGAAGGACCCCGCCGCCCCGGTCGTCCGCTGGGCCGCCCGCGACGACGGCTCCTACACCGTCACCGAGGTCCCCCCCGGCGAGCACCCCGAGCCGGGCACCACCGTCGAACTCGCGGCCCGACCCGGCGAGGACTGGCTCGAAGCCGACCGGGTCGTCCAGCTCGCCCGCGAATACGGCTCGCTGCTGCCGGTCGCGATCACCGTCGAAGGCGCCGACGGCGCGCCCGTCCGCATCACCGACACGCCGCCGCTGTGGGAACGGGAGCACCCCAACCCGACCGCGCGCCGCCTCGCCCTGAACCGCTACTGCGAGAACGTGATGGGCTTCCCGCCGCTCGACGTCATCGACCTCGACGTGCCCCTGTCCGGCCTCAAGGGCGTCGCGTTCGTCCTCCCGCACGCCACCTCGCCGTCGGCGCGCCCCGCGCACCGCGTGCACCTCAAGCGGATGCTGCTGACCGAGACCGCCGACAACCTGGTACCCGAGTGGGCGTTCTTCGTCCGCTGCGTCGTCGACACGGACTCCTTGCGCCCCACCGCCTCCCGCGAGTCCCTCTACGACGACGAGGCCCTCGCGGTCGCACGGGACGCGATCGGCGCGCAGATCCGCGAGTGGATCTCCCGCCTCGCCGCCGAGGACCCCGCCCGCCTCGAGGCGTTCCTCGCCGTCCACGAGCTGGGCGTCAAGGCCCTCGCCCGCCACGACGAGGAGCTGCTCGCCGCGATGCTCCCGTGGCTGCGGTTCGAGACCACCGCCGGCCGCACCAGCCTCCCCGAGTTCGCCCGCGCCTACCAGCCGGTCTACCTGGCCGCCACTGTGGACGAATACCGGCAGGTCGCCCAGATCGCCGCCGCCCAGGGCATCGGCGTCGTCAACGGCGGCTACACCTACGACGGCGAGCTCGTCCAGGCCCTGCCGCGCCTCGACCCGCAGGTGAAGGTCGAGAACCTCCAGCCCGGCGTGATCTCCGCGAGCCTCGACCCGGTCGACGCCCGCGCCGAACTCGCGCTCCAGTCGTTCCTGGCGGCCGCCCGCGCCCGCCTCGACCAGGTCGACGTCGACGTGGTCGTCCGCGAGTTCAACCCCGTGTCGGTGCCCGCGCTGCTCCTCGACGACCGCGAGGCCCGCCGCGAACGCCAGCGCGCCGAGGCCGAGGCGCAGGCCGACGACCTGTGGGGCGGCATCCTCGCGTCGATCAAGCAGCACGCGCCGCGCGCGCAGCTCGTGCTGAACCACCGCAACCCGACCGTGCGCCGCATCGGCGCGATCGCCGACCCGGAGCTGGCCGGGACGGCCGTCGAGTCCCTGTACGGGCAGGCGCTGCTCATGAGCCACCGGCCGCTGCGCAGCGCCGACACGGCGCTGCTGAACCGCTCGTTCATGAACCTGCTGGAGCACGTCACAAAGGACTAGCATTCCCCTCGACCCCAGGAGAAAGACCGAGGACCCGATGGCCACTCCCGACCCCGACGCGATCTGGCGTCTGCTGAACGAGGCCCGCTTCGAGGAGGCGGGCGAGGCGAAGGTCGCGGCCTTGGAGCGGGCGGTCGAGGCCGCGGACGCGGTCGGCGACCCGGAACTGGTCAACTACGCGCTCAACGGACTCGTGGACGCGTACGAGTTCTCGCGGGACTCCACGCGCCTGCTCGTGCCGTTCGCGCGGCTGCTGCGCAGCTTCGACACCCGGCCCGAGCATTTCGACGCCTACCTGACGCGGTCGCTGTACTGGACGTTCAAGTGGATCGTCGACTCGATGATCGAGCAGCCCGACGTGCCGCTGGAGTCGATCGAGCACTGGCTCGAGGAGATGCGCCGCCGCTACGCCGAGGCCGGGTACTCGATGCACGCGCCGGCGGCGTACGAGATGCAGCTCGCGTTCCACACCGGCGACTACGACCGGGTCGCGCGCGCGATCGAGGCCCTCGGCGAGGCCGAGGAGGACGAGATGTCCGACTGCACGGCCTGCCAGTACACGACGCTGGCGACGATCGTGTTCTACGCGGAGGAGGACTCGGCGGACGCGGCGATGGAGATGCTCGAGCCGGTGCTCGCCGGCGAGTACTCGTGCGCGCACGAGCCGCACTACGCGCTGGCGCTGTCGCTCCTGCCGCTGGTGGAGCTCGGCCGCGCGGGCGAGGCGCGCGCGAACCACCTGCGCGGCTACCAGATGTGCCGCGGCAAGGAGGACATGGTCCCGATGATCGCGCTGCACATCGAGTTCTGCGCGCTCACGGGCAACGAGCACCGGGCGGTGGAGATCCTCGCCGACCACGCGCGCTTCTTCGACCTGGACTTGGGCGTCCGCGAGCGGCAGCGGCTCCTGGAGGTCGCGGTCCTCACCTGCCGTCGGCTGCAGGTCCTCGGTTTCGCCGATTCGGTCGTGCCCGGGCCCGGCGGGCGGGAGTGGACCGCCGCGTCGCTGCACGACTGGGCCGACGCGGAGCGGATCGCGATCTGCGCCCGGTTCGACGCGCGCAACGGCAACGACCACCATTCGCGCATGTCGGCGTGCGTCGTCGAGTCGACGCCGTACGACGCCCCGGTGCACTTGGGGCTCAAGGAGCCTCGTGCGACCGAACCCGCGGTGGTCCTGCCGCGCGACGAGCCGGTGGCGGGCCCGGACCTGGACGCCGCGATCGATGCCGCGTACGCGGCGTACGACGCGTGCTCGCCGGACACGTGGAAGGCGTGGCTGAAGGTGGGCGCGCTCGCGGACGCGCTGGGGATCGAGCTGATCGCCGAGCACCGCGCCGAGATCGCCCACGCCGAGTCCGCCCGCGCCGACGACCCGGAGGCCGTCGAGGAGGGCCTGCGCCGGGCCATCGCGCTGTTCGGGACGGCCGGCCAGCCCGGTCGGGCCCTCGTGGCGGAGGCGTTCCTGCTCATCCACCGCGCCGAGTCCGAACCCGCGCAGGTGCGGGCGGGAGCCGCGCAGGTCGCGGCGGCGGCGCTGCGGCTGGCGGACGAGCGGCGCATCGACGACCGCAGCCTGCACACCAGCCAGGTGCTGGCCATGCGCGCCGAGTACCTCGCCATGCAGGCCGATCGCTTCGCCGGCGACGGCGGGCTCGCGGTCGCGGACCTCGACGACTCCGCCGGGGGCACCGGGCTTCCCGCCGGTGACGCCGACGACCCCGCCTCGGGCGGGGCGCGCCCCGCGGGCGCCGGGCCCCTCGCCCCGGACGCCGGCCGGCCCGCCGCCGACCCGGTCGCCGATCTCGACGCCCGCGCCGAGGCCCTCGACGCCGAACTCGCCGAGTACCCGGACCGCCGGTACGCGCTGATCCGCCGCTGCGACCTGCTCGACCTGCGGGCGCGCCTCACCGACGACACCGACGCGAAGACCTGGCTGCTCACCGCCGAACTCGAGGTGGCCCGCGCCGCGGAGGCCGGGTGGGCCGTCGCGCGCGCCTGCGCCGACCTCGCCGACCAGGTCGGCCTCGCCGGCGACTTCAACGAGGCGTACGCGATCACCCGCGAGGGCCTGACCGCCCTCGGCGACGAACCGAGCCGCACGATCGCCGCGAAGCTCCACCTCCAGGCCGCCGAGTTCCGCATGCGCGAAGGCGACCACGACGGCACCTACGAGCACGCCCTGGCCGCCTCGGTCCACTGCGACGCGGTCGGCATGACCGTCCCCGGCGCCGTCGCGCGGCACCTCATGGGCGCCGCCCTCGTCGAGCTCGAGCGCCGCGCCGAGGCCGTCCCGATCCTCGAGCAGGCATTGGAGGACCTGCCGGACTCGGAGCTGTGGCGGGTGTGCAACATCCGCTTCAACCTCGCCGAGGCGTACGACAAGCTGGACGACACCCGCCGGGGCGTCGAGCACGGGCTGGCCGCGCTGGCGCTCATGGAGACCCGCAGGGAGCTCGGGCACGCGCCGCTGTACGCCGACACGCTGTTCCTCACGGGGGAGCTGCTGGAGAAGCTCGGCGAGCACGAGCACGCCCTCGAGGTGTACACGCGGGCGGCCGAGGCCGCCGAGGAGGTCGGGGACCTGACGTCGTGGGCGCGGGTGAGCCGGGCCCGCGTCTGGCTGCTGCGCACGATCTCCGGCGACGCCGCGTTCGGGGAGGGCCTTCAGTCGATGGCGCACATCGCCGCGGGCCTGATCGCGCAGCGCTCCGAACCGGAGGCGCCCGAGGCGGTCCGCGAATCGGCCCGGTTCGAGCTGGGGGAGACCTACCGGCAGCACGCGCAGTTGACGTTCCAGTTCCTGGAGTCCCAGGCGGGCCCGGCGGGCCTGCGCCGCGACGAGGCCGAGCCGGTCCTGGACCTTCAGCGGCGGGCCCTCGCGGTGTTCCGCGACGGTCCGCTCCTGCTCGAACGCGCGAGCCTGACCGCCCACCAGACCATGTGGCTCCTGTCCGAGCTCGGCGACACCGCCGGCGCGATCGAGGTGGGGGAGGAGGCCCTGTCCTGGCTCGCGGCCCCCGAGCACACCGAGGCCCGCGAGGGGTTCGAGCAGCACCTGGCCGACCTCCGGCAGGGCGCGAAAGGGGCCTGAGCGCACGGTCCCGGCCGCGGCGCCGCGGCCGGGGCTGCTCACAGCGGGGCGCCCCGCGCGAGGTACGCTTGCCCACTGGCGGCAGAAGCGCACGCTCAGTGCGCCCGAACGTTCACCACCAGGACTGAAACTGGGTTGAACATCCGCCGAAACCCGAACAATCTGTTCCGAGACCTTTGCTGTCTCAATTCGCAGTCTCACCGACCGCCAGCCGGATCGAGAGGAATCATCGTGTCCCAGGACCGCACCGAAGCACTCATCAGCCTGTCCAAACGCCGCGGCTTCGTCTTCCCCAGTAGCGAGATCTACGGAGGCACCCGCTCTGCTTGGGACTACGGCCCGCTCGGTGTGGAGCTGAAGGAGAACATCCGCCGCGAATGGTGGAACGCGATGGTCCGCGAGCGCGACGACGTCGTCGGCATCGACTCCGCCGTGGTCCTCAACCCCCAGGTCTGGGTCGCCAGCGGCCACCTGGAGGAGTTCACCGACCCGCTCACCGAGTGCCAGTCCTGCCACAAGCGCTTCCGCGCCGACCACCTCATCGAGGCGTACCAGGAGAAGCACGACGGCCGCGAGCCCGAGGGCGGCCTCGCCGACCTCCCGTGCCCACACTGCGGCGCCCGGGGCTCCTTCACCGAGCCGCGCATGTTCAACGGCATGATGAAGACCTTCCTCGGCGCCGTCGAGGACACGGAGAACACGCATTACCTGCGGCCCGAGACGGCCCAGGGCATCTTCGTGAACTTCACGAACGTGATGACCGCGTCCCGCAAGAAGCCCCCGTTCGGCATCGCCCAGACCGGCAAGAGCTTCCGCAACGAGATCACGCCCGGGAACTTCATCTTCCGCACCCGCGAGTTCGAGCAGATGGAGATGGAGTTCTTCGTCGAGCCGGGCACCGACGAGGAGTGGCACGAGTACTGGCTCCAGGAGCGCTGGAACTGGTACGTCGGCCTGGGCCTCTCGGAGTCGAACCTGCGCCGCTACGAGCACCCGAAGGACAAGCTCTCGCACTACTCGAAGCGCACCGTCGACATCGAGTACCGCTTCAACTTCGCGGGCAGCGAGTTCGGGGAGCTCGAGGGCATCGCCAACCGCACCGACTTCGACCTGTCGACCCACTCGAAGCACTCGGGCGCCGACCTGTCCTACTTCGACCAGGCCAAGGGCGAGCGCTGGACCCCGTACGTCATCGAGCCCGCGGCGGGCCTGACCCGCTCGGTGCTGGCGTTCCTCCTGGAGGCGTACGACGTCGACGAGGCCCCGAACACCAAGGGCGGCGTCGACAAGCGCACCGTGCTCCGCTTCGACCCGCGCCTCGCGCCGGTCAAGGCCGCGGTGCTGCCGCTGAGCCGCAACGAGGACCTGTCGCCGAAGGCGAAGGACCTGGCCGCGCGCCTGCGACGCCACTGGAACGTCGACTTCGACGACGCCGGCGCCATCGGCCGCCGCTACCGCCGCGCCGACGAGATCGGCACGCCGTACTGCATCACCGTGGACTTCGACACCCTCGAAGACCAGGCCGTGACGATCCGCGACCGCGACTCGATGAAGCAGGAGCGCGTGGCCCTCGACCAGGTCGAGCGCTACCTGCTCGAGCGGCTGTAGCGAGCGGCCGCGAGGCCGCCCGACGGGTTCAACCCATGTACATCGCACGGGGGCCGATCTCGACGCTGTCGAGGTCGGCCCCTTCGGGTATCCACGCGGCGTGCAGGTCGAGCTCCTGCAGCGTCTCGCCCTCCTCGACCGTGCGCCACCCGGCCGAGCCGAGCTCGAACGAGAACGGGTCCTCCCCGGCCGGCAGCCCGCCGAGCAGCCGCCCCTCGGCGTCGCGGAACAGGACCGTGAGCAGGATGCCCTGCGCCTGATCGCTGACGACGCGGTACTGCAACCGGTAGCCCTCGGGGCTCAGCAGCGGCTCGACCGACAGCAGCTCCACGTCCGGCATCGGCGGCACGACCGCGTACGCCCGCTCCGCCTCGCTCAGCCCCTCCGGGTCCGGCGCGAGGAACGACGGGTCGCTGGTCGACAGCCGCAGGCGCTCCAGCGGGACGCCCTCGGTCGGGGCCGTGATCACGAAACCGAGCCGCATGGTCGTCCCGGCCGGGATCGGATTCGGGTAGAACTTCTCCAAGGTCGACTCGACGCCGTCGTCCTTCACCACCGTGATGTCCAGCCCGCCCGGGCTGATGATCGCGGTGTCGAACGGGTTGCGTATCACCGCGCCGACGATCACGCGCGCCGCGCCGAGCTCGTCCTCCACGGTGCCGAACCCGTACTCCAGGATCTCGAACTCGACCTGCGCGCCGCCCGAGAAGTCGATCTCCGGGTCGAGCGCCGACGGCAGCTCCGTGACCTCCGCGATGTCGTCGTAGGGCCGCGGCTCCCACTCCACCGACACCGCCAGGACGACGGCCGCGACCGCGAGCGCCACGGCGAACGGCAGGCGCGGCAGCGGCTCGGCGCGGCGGGCGAGGCGCGCCGCGAACCGCCGGACTTTCCCGGCGGGGGCACTGATCCACCTGGTAGAGGGCATCGGGGGTCCCGTGTGAGAACGCTACACTTTGATCACACCACGGTAGCAGCCAAGGGAGCCAAGGTGCCCGGACCGGCTTCATCGGACCGCTGGGGCGAGGAGTACGAGATCGACCTCGGCGCCGTCGACGCGCCCGAGGACACCGCCGACGGCGCCCATGACGGCGCCTCCCAAGACGCTCACGGACGGCTCTTCCACCGCGGCTCCCGCAGCGATTCCCCGAGCAGGCCAGGCAATTCCGCCTTCGCCGGGCCCGAGGTCCTCGAGGGTCCTCTCGACGGTCCTTTCGACGGTGCCTCCAGCGGCTCCTCCGCTGACACCGCGGCCGGCGCGCCCGGCCCCGGCGGCCAGGCCCGGCTCCGCCTCCGGATCCCCAACGCCGCCATGGCGTTCGCCGCGATCGTGTTCGCACTCGCCGCAGGGGCGATCACCGTCGTGAAATGGTCGCCGATCGGGGCGCTGAACGCCGAGAAGGTGGTCACCGGGTTCCTGGAGGCCGCGCAGGCGGGCGACATCGACGGCGCGCTGGCGTTCACCGACCAGCCGAACGCGACCGGCGACTTCCTCGTCCCCGAAGCGCTCGACACGCGCTGGAGCATCGTCGAGGTCGGCCAGGTCGAATACGCCGCGAGCGCGCGGGAGGGCCGGTACACCTCCCAGGTGTACGCCGAGATCGAGGCGTTCGACGGCACGCGCATCGGATTCCGGTACCTGGTCGGCATCGAGCACGGCAAGGCCCTGATCGAGAACGCGCTGGCCGCGTCCGAGGCGTATCCGGCGTTCGACCACATCGACATCAACGGGGTGAGTGCGCCCGTGGACGAGGCCCTGGGGATCACGAACATCGTGCTGCTGCCGGGCGTCTACGAGTTCTACCCCGACCTGCCTTCCACGATGGAGCTCGAGTCCCCGGCGGTCGCGCTCGCGCTCGGGAGCCGGTTCGTGCTCCTCGGCGACGACCACGCCGACGAGTGGATGCCGATCGCGTGGCCCACGGTCTCCGCCGAAGGCGAGGCGCTCATCGACGCGGCGCTGCGCGACTACCTCAACGTGTGCGCGGCGGATCCCGAGGTGGCGGGATGCCCGTTCGGCTTCCCCGAGGACCCCGACCGCGACGTGACCGCCGCACCCGGCGCACGCTGGGAGATCATCGCGTACCCGAAGGCGGAGGCGGAATGGCGGGGGTTCGAGCTGCTGCAGGGCTTCGTGCTCGTCACGTCCGCGCCCGGCGAGGCGCGCATCACGGCGGTCGTCACGGAGGGCGGCGAGACGCGGGAGACCGTCGTGAGCTGCCCGATCTGGGCCGACGGTCTCTGGGCGGACCTCGATTTCGCGGGCGGTGCCGTGATCGCGCGCGCGGACGGCACGACCATCGAGCGCTGCGGTTCGCTCGTCGAAGTGGATTGAGACCCGGGTGAGGCGCCGCGGCCGTGGGACGGCCGCGGAGGCTCAATCATGGACGGTCAGTCGCTGTGGATGACGCAGTCGCAGTCGACCCACGCGGGGGCGGCGGCGCGGTCGGTGTGCGTGATCGAGTAGTGGCCGCGGCTCTCCGACGCCCACAGGGACGCGGGGCTGGCGGGCACCTCGGCCTTCGCACCCCCGCCGGGGAGGTCGTCGTTCGGCAGGCTCGAGGGTTCGGACGCCTCGACCGGGGCGGTCTCCACTTGCTGGACCATTGCTGCTCATCGCTCCTTTGTCTCTCTGGAGTCAAACGCAGAAACAGCTCACATGGTTCCGGGCTTGAGAGCAGTTTCACAGCGCACTCGCAACGCCCAGATTAGCGTCCCCCGGCGACGGACATATAACGGTTTCATGCCAATGGGTCGCCGGGGGCGCAGGTCACAGGCGCCATATCATCCGTTCGGATGAGCCGCCTACCAGGACGATTTCCGCACACCGGGCAATTCGCCGCGGTGCGCCATCGCCCTGAGTCGGACACGCGACAGTCCGAATTTCCGGAACACGCCCCGCGGGCGGCCGTCCACTTCGTCGCGGTTCCGCAGCCGCACCGCCGAGGAGTCCCGCGGCAGCCGCTGGAGTGCCCGCACGGCCTCCGCGCGGGCCTCCGGGCCGGTCCCCGGGTGCGCGATGAGCCGCTTGAGCTCGGCCCGCCGCTCCCGGTACCGGTCGACGAGGACCTCTCGCCGCCGCTGCTTCGCGATCGCCGACTTCTTGGCCATCTACCGCTCCTCCCGGCCGAGCTTCTTGGTTCCGGTCCTCACTAGCGTTCCTCCCTGAACTCGACATGCCTGCGCACGACCGGGTCGTACTTCTTCAGCACCATCCGATCCGGATCGTTCCTGCGGTTCTTCCTCGTCACGTACGTGTACCCGGTCCCCGCGGTCGACCGCAGCTTCACGACCGGCCTCACATCAGTGCTCTTGGACGCCATCTCAGACCTTCCTTCCCTGTGCTCGCATCCGCCGCACGACGGCCTCGATCCCGTCGCGGTCGATGATCTTGATCCCCTTGGCCGACACGCGAAGCCGCACGTAGCGCCCTTCGCCGGCCAGGTAGTACCGCTTCGTCTGCAGGTTCACGTCCCAGCGCCGCCGGGTCTTCTTCTTCGACCACGGCACGTTGTTGCCGAAACCCGGTCCGGCCCCGGTCACATCGCATGTCCTGGACACCGCCGCCTCCTCTCGAGCTGCGAGGGCCTGCGCATCTCGGTGATGCACCGCCCGATGTGCCAGTATAATGACAATCGTTTTCAAAAAGATCGGAGGTCCCATGTCCCAGCTCGCCCAGCCCGGCGCGGCACCGTCACAGGCCGACCTGCGCCCCGCGCTGACGCTCCTGACGGGCTTCGCCCCCGAGGCGACCCGCGCGGCCGCCGACCTGCTCGCCCGCGCCGACCCGGCCCTCCTCGTCGTCGGCTACGACCTCACCGGGCTCGTCGGGGACGGCACCGTCCGCCGCACCGTCCGCGACGGCCGCGGCACCATCGAAGACGAGCGCACCGTCCTCGAACACGGCTGCCTCTCCTGCACCGTCCGCGAAGACCTCCTCCCGGCCCTCGTCCGCCTCGCCCGCTCCCGGCCCGGCAGCGACATCGCCCTGGTCCTCCCGCCCTCGATGGAGCCCGAGACCGTCGCCACCGCCTGCTCGTGGTGCCACGTCGACGGCGCGCCCGTCACCGACGCGATCCGCATCGACTCCGTCGTCGCCGTCTGCGACCCCGCGAGCCTCCTCGACACCCTCGACTCCGACCAGGACCTCGCCGACCGCGGCCTCCAGGCCGCCGACGACGACACCCGCTCCGTCGCCGACACCGCCGCCCGCCAGATCGAGTACGCCGACACCGTCCTCCTGTGGACCCTCGACGCCGACCCCGCCGGCGCCGCGGACCCGTACGAGCACGCCCGCCTCGCCGTCCTCCTCGAACGCCTCAACCCCTGGGCCCGCCACCTCGTCGCCGACCTCGACGAACCCGGCCGGCTCTCCGCGCGCCTGCGCCGCTCCGGCCGCTTCGACCCCGACGGACCCGAGCCCTACGGCCGCGGCCTCGAGGGCTACGCCGTCGGATGCCACGAGCCCGAACCGGACTGCGGCGTCGTCGCCACCCTCTACCGGGCCCGCCGGCCCTTCCACCCCGCACGCCTCCACCGGGCGCTCCCGGCCGTCGCCGGCAGCACCCTGCGCGGGCGCGGGCACCTGTGGATCGCCTCCCAGCCCGACTCGATCGTGGCCTGGGAGTCCAGCGGCGGCGGCGTCTCCATGGGCGACCTCGGGCGCTGGCTCGCCGCCACGCCCGACGAGGAGTGGGACGAGTCCAGCCCGGAGCGGCGGATCAACGCCGACCTGCACTGGGACCCCGATTTCGGCGACCGCGAGATCCAGCTCGCGTTCGTCGGGCTGCACTTCGCGGCCGACGAGCTCGCCGCCGTCCTCGACGGCTGCCTGCTCACCGATGAGGAGATCGCCGAAGGACGGCGGGCGTGGCGGGAATACGAAGACCCGTTCGGCGGTTGTTTCGACGGCAAGGAAGGAAACTGACATGAAGCAAGGCATTCACCCGAACTACGACTACGTGGTCTTCCGCGACCGCGGCGCCGACTTCGCCTTCCTCACGCGGTCCACGGCCACCTCGGCCGAGACCGTCGAGTGGGAGGACGGCCGGACCTACCCGGTGATCGACGTCCAGATCTCCTCGGCCTCGCACCCGTTCTGGACCGGCAAGAACCGCGTCCTGGACGACGAGGGCCGCGTCGCCAAGTTCTACAAGCGCTACGGCCAGAAGGGCCGGTAGCGCCCGAAGACCACAGCAGGGACCTCCCCGGCACCGGGAGGTCCCTGCTGTTTTTCTCCGCCTTTTTCGCCGCGGTGACGGCCTGACCTGGGCGCTCGAGGTGCGGCAGGGCCTCCGCGCCCGCGCGGTCAGCCGCCCGAGGAGTCGATCTCGGCGCCTTCGGGGACCGTGCAGTCGTCGCGGTCGTCGAGCCAGCCGTCCGGGAGGGCGACCTTGCCGGGGGAGTTGGTGCGGCCCCGGGGCTTGCCGATCGTGGATTCGGGGAACGGCGCGTCGGCGTCGAGCTTGCCGAGCAGGTCTTCGAGCTCGTTCAGGGTCGAGACCATCGCGAGCGCCCGGCGCAGTTCGCCGCCGACCGGGAAGCCCTTGAGGTACCAGGCGACGTGCTTGCGGAACTCGCGGCAGCCGTGCTCCTCCGCGTCGATGTTCCGGCGCGCCTCGTACGACTCGGCGCCGGCGATCCACTCGACCAGGAGGCGGGCGTGCCGCAGCATCACGGCGGCGACCTCGCCGAGCGACGGCATGAGGCGCGCTTCCCGGCCGCTGAAGGCCGCCTCGAGGTCGCCGAAGAGCCAGGGGCGACCCAGGCAGCCCCGGCCGACCACGACGCCGTCGCAGGCCGTCTCAGCGGCCATCCGCAGTGCGTCGTCGGCCTCCCAGACGTCGCCGTTGCCGAGCACCGGGATGTCGAGGTGGTCCTTGAGGTTCGCGATGGCCTCCCAGTCGGCGGTCCCGGAGTAGCGCTCGGCGGCGGTGCGGCCGTGGAGGGCGACCCACGCGACCCCGGCGTCCTCGGCGATCCGGCCGGCCTCGAGGTAGGTGAGGTGGTCGTCGTCGATGCCCTTGCGCATCTTCACGGTGACGGGGATGCCGCGCTCGGCGGCGGTGTCGACGGCCGCGGTCACGATCTCGCGGAACAGCCGCCGCTTCCACGGCAGCGCCGAGCCGCCGCCGCGTCGGGTGACCTTCGGCACGGGGCAGCCGAAGTTGAGGTCGATGTGGTCGGCGAGGTCCTCCTCGACGACCATCCGCACGGCCTTGCGCATCCCGGCCGGGTCGACGCCGTAGAGCTGCAGGCTGCGGGTCTCCTCGTCCGGGTCGAACTCGATGAGCCGCATGGTCTTCGGGTTCCGCTCGGTGAGGGCGACGGTCGTGATCATCTCGCAGACGTAGATGCCGGCCCCCTGCTCGCGGCAGAGCTTGCGGAACGGCAGGTTCGTGATCCCGGCCATCGGGGCCAGGACCACGGGAGGCGACACGGGCTTCCCCGCGAGCGAGAGCTGATTCGTCACCGCTCGATTATCCCAGTGCCGCCCGGATGCGCCAACGCGCGACGGCGTGACCGGCGACAAGGTCCCGCGCCCGGCATGGCGAAGGTCCGCCCGGCGATGCCGGACGGGCCTCCGATCGATGCAGTGGGGCGGTGCCGCCTACTCCAGGTCGACCGTGACCGAGGCGGCCCAGGGCCGGCCCGCCACGTCGTAGGCGCCGGTGTAGCTGAAGCCCTCGCCGCCGACGACGGCGCCGCCGGGGATCGTCGCCTCGCCGTCGAGGTAGGCGTGGAGCTTCTGGCCCTCGAAGTCGGAGACGAGGACGACGGCGGCGCTGCCGGCGTAGTCCCTCACGCCGAGCGCGGGCGTCTCCGAGGCGCAGAGCGGGTCGGTCAGGCGCGAGTCCGCGAGCTGCTTGGCGACTTCGCCGCCGGCGACCCAGCTGATCGTGCCGGTGCCGCGGCTGGTCGCGATGAACTGGCCGCTCTGGGCGCCCACCACGAGGCAGGTCGGGTTGGCGCCGACCTCGGTCGCGGCCATCTCGGCCAGCGCCCGGTCGAGTTCGTGCACGGTGCCGCCGCTCGTGGCGACGGCCGGGCCGGCCTCGGCGGCGGCCACGTCGGCGACGCCGCCGTCGAAGGCGACCGCTTCGCCCGCGGCCGCGTCGAACGCGAACTCGGTGCCGTCGTAGTACTGGGCCGCGAGGCCCTGGAGCGTGGAGGCGAGGTCGACGACGGTCACCTGGCTCGCGCTGAGGTCGCCGACCACCGCGTAAGCGGCGCTCGCGACCGTGTCGCGGTGCGCGCCGTCCTCGACCGTGCCGCGTTCGAGCGTGAGCGACCCGGCCGAGTCGGACCAGGCGTCGACCGAGGTCGGCGCCGTGAACGGGAGCGCCACGGTCCCGACGATCTGCGATGCGGCGAAATGCCCGGGGTTCGGCAGGCCCGGGTACGACTCGGACCAGCTCGAGGAGTACGAGCCGCTCTTGTCGCCCAGGGCGATCACCACGAGGGAGCCGGCCTGCGAGGCGGGGTTCCAGGTGGTGACGAGCGCGAGTTCGTTCCCGTCGGTGAGCGCCACGTCCGTGGGCACCTGGCCGTCGGGCAGGAGCAGGCACGTCCCGCCCTGGGCGCCGCTGATGCCGGCGGTCGCGATGATCCCGGAGGAGAACGCGATCACCGAGTGGGCGCTGACCTCGGCGCTCTGCTCGGGACGCGCGAGCGCGACGGGCCGGCCGAGTTCGACGCCGAGTCCGGTGATGCACGAGGCCGTGGAGCCTTCGATGAGTTCGAGTTCGGGTGCGCCGTCGACCGAGAAGCGGCCGCCCGCGCGGGGGGTGAGGCCGATGAGGTCGTCGGTGGTCTCGACGGCGGTGACATGGTCGATGCCGCTCAGTCCGGACTCGTCGGTCAGGTAGCCGAGCTGGCCTTGGACGCTGCGGTCGGCGTCGCCCAGGAGCGGCGCGGTCGCGAGCGCGTCGCCGCTCGTCGCGGCGACCTCCTCGGCGTCGGATCCGCCGGAGGCGTCGCCGTAGCGCCAGGCGAACCATTCGGCGCTGCCGGCGGCGGCCGCGAGTTCGGTGTACCGCTCCGGGGTGAGGGCCTCGTCGGCGCCGGGGCTCTCGTTGGAGGTGTCGCTGTCGTCGCCGCCGGGTTCGCTGGGCTCTTCGGGCGGGGCCGATCCGAGCATGATGACGATGCCGATGATCAGGCCGAGCGTGATGAGGCCGCCGATCCCGTAGATGGCGTAGCGGACGCCCACGTGGGTGGGCGGTGCGACGCGGGTCGGCGGCGCCTCGGCGGGGGCGGCCTCGGGTTCGGGCTCGTCGCTGCGGCGCTGCGCGGGGACCGCCTCGGTCACGGTGGCTCCGGCGGGGACGCCCGGTTCGCCGTACCGCGGCTCGCCCGGCTGCTGTTCGCCCTGGGCCTGCATGCCTTGGGCCGGTGCGCCCGGGGTCGGTGCGCCGAAGGGCGGCTGGTCCCCGTGCGGCGCCTGCTCGCCGGGGCCTGCCTGCTCCCCATAGGACGGCGGGGCGTCGGCGGGGAACCGCTCGCCGGTGTACGCGTTCGCGGGCTGCTCGAAGAACGCCCCCTGCTGCTGCGGGAACGCGCCCTGCCGGTCGGCCGGAGCGGGCGGCTCGGAGAACGAGCCCTGCGGTGCGGCGGGGAACGGATCGGCCTGGTAGCGCTGCTGCTCGGCCTGGTACGCCTCGCGGGCGGCCTGGGCTTCGGCGGCGAGGCGCTCGGCCTGGTACGGGTCGGACTTGTAGAGGTCCTGGCCGCCGGAGTCGCCGCGGTACTGGTCCTGGGCGTAGACGTCGGCCTGGTACGGGTCGGGGCGCAGTTCCGGGAACTCGAGCCCGCCCTGCTGGTCGGGGGCGTTGAAGCCGGGTCCGGACGCGGGGGCGGCGTTCGGGTCCGGGCGGTGCTGCCGGTCGGCCGGCGGCTGGGCGGGTCCGGGCTGGCCCGGGACGGGGCCGGTCCCGTTCCAGGCGGCGCCGGCGTTCGCGAGCCCCCACCCGGTCTGGGACTGCTGGTTCATCCACTCCTGGCTCGACCGCGGCGGCCAGTCGGCCGATTCGCCCCATTCGCCTTGCGGCTGCTGGGGCGCGGCCTCCTGGTTGCCGGGGGTCTCGAAGAGGGTGCCGCGGGAGTCGCCGACGCGCGGCGGTTCGGCGCCGCCGAGGTCCGCCGCCCACTCGTTCCGCCGGGCCTCGGGGTCCAGCTCCTCGTACGGCGACGAGTCGTACGGGGCCGAGTTCTGGGGCGCCGCGCTCCGCGGTGCAGAGTCGAACGGCGCGGGGCCGTTCGGCGCCGGGTCGGAGGGCGACGGGCGGCCGGCGGAGGCGGGGTCGCCGAAGCGGCTCGGGCCCGCGGGCGGACGGGGATCGGACGACGCCTCGTCTTCCGGCGCCGCGGAAGGCAGGTGACCCACCCCGCGCGCGGTGATTCGGGGCGGATTCGTGGGTGTGGCCGCGGGTTCGCTGGTGGGAGGCCAGGAGGGCGGCTGCTCGGGCGATGGGTCCGGCATGATAGGCGACTCTAGCTGATCGGACCGCGCAACCGTGAGGCGTGGTCGGGAAAGATGCTAACGGGGATCATGGTACAGCGGGGCCGCCACCTCGAACTTCTTCGGCCGCAGGCGATCCCGCGCCGCCCAGTAGGGACGTGACCTTCGCCGCGGGCGTGTCCCCCCGGCGCCTCACAACCGGCCGCGTCCGCCGCGGCGCTGTCGGACCGTGCGGGCACAATGGTTCCTGCAGTGAGAAGAGGTGAAACGAGAAAAGGGGCAGAGTGGCGGGGCGAATCCGGGACGCCGACATCCAGCTGGTGCGGGAGCGGGTCGACATCGCCGAGGTCATCGGCGAACGCGTCACCCTGCGCAACGCCGGCGGCGGCAACCTCAAGGGCCTGTGCCCCTTCCACGACGAGCGCTCACCGAGTTTCAACGTCACCCCCGCCCGCGGCGTCTACCACTGCTTCGGCTGCGGCGTCGGCGGCGACGCCATCACCTTCCTCACCGAGCTCGACGGCCTCACGTTCGTCGAGGCGGTCGAGCGCCTCGCCGCGCGCGCCGGGCTCAAGCTCACCTACGAGGACGTCGACGGCCGCCCCCAGCGCGGCCCCTCCGGACAGCCCGGCCTCAAGCAGCGCCTCCTCGACGCCCACACCGCGGCCGCCGAGTTCTACGCCGGGAGGCTCCTCGCGCCCGAGGCGATGACGGCCCGGCAGTTCCTCGCCTCCCGCGGCTTCGACCGCGACGCGGCCGCCGTCTTCGGCTGCGGCTACGCCCCCGACGGATGGGACGCGCTCGCGAAGCACCTGCGCGCCAAGGGCTTCACCGTCGAGGAGCTCACCCAGGCCGGGCTCGCGAAGCCCTCGCGCAGCGGCAGCCTCATCGACCGCTTCCGCCGCCGCCTCGTGTGGCCGATCCGCGACTCGTCCGGCTCGGTCATCGGCTTCGGCGCCCGCAAGCTCTACGACGACGACCAGGGCCCCAAGTACCTCAACACGCCCGAGACGCCGCTGTACAAGAAGTCCCAGGTCCTCTACGGGCTTGACCTGGCGCGCAAGGAGATCGCGAAGACCGGCCGGGTCGTCATCGTCGAGGGCTACACCGACGTCATGGCCTGCCACCTCGCGGGCGTGCCCATGGCGGTCGCCACCTGCGGCACCGCGTTCGGGCCCGAGCACATCCGGGTGCTGCGCCGGTTCCTGTTCGACTCCGAGTCCGCCGACGGGCGCATCATCTTCACGTTCGACGGCGACGAGGCCGGCCAGCGCGCCGCCCTGAAGGCGTTCGACGAGGAGCAGCGGTTCGTCTCCCAGACCTACATCGCCGTCACCCCCGGCGGTCAGGACCCGTGCGAGCTGCGCCAGAGCGCCGGCGACGCGGCCGTCCGCGAGCTCATCGAGCGCCACACGCCGCTGGTGCAGTTCGCGCTCGAACGCGCGATCGCCAAGCACGACTTGGACACCGCCGAGGGCCGCCTGCACGCCACCCGCGCCATCGCCCCGCTCCTGGCCCGCGTCAAGGACCGCGGCCTGGTCGAGGAGTACCTCGGCGTCTACGCCGGCCGGCTCGGCAAGGACAAGGCCGAGCTGCGCCGCGCCGTGCAGGGCGCCGCCGCCGGCCAGGCCCCCGCCGAGGCCCCGGAACAGCCGCGCCGCGAGTCCCGCGCCGACTCGATGCAGCTCCGCGCCCAGCGCGAGGTCCTCAAGGTCGCCCTCCAGCAGCCGCAGGTCGCCGGGCCCTACTTCGACGCGGTCGACGCCGTCCCCTACACCGACCCGAACTACCGCGCCGTCCGCGAGGCCATCGCCGCGGCCGGCGGCGCCGCGCGCGCCGTCGCGGGTCCGAACTGGATCGCCGCCGTCCAGAACGCCTGCACCGAGATCGCGGCCGGAGCCCTGGTCAGCGAACTCGCGGTGGAGGAGCTCCGCCTCGCGGGAGAACCCGACGCGCTGTACGTGCGCACCATCCTCGCCCGGATCCAGCGCCCGGTCGTGGAGGCGGAGGTCGCCGACCTCAAGCGCCGCCTGCAGCGGATCAACCCGAGCACCGACAAGGACCAGTACATGAGCCTCTTCGGCCAACTCATGGGTCTGGAGCAGCACGTGCGGTCCCTGCGCGACCAGGCGGCCAACGCCGTCGAATAGGCGCTCGCGGCGAGCGGCCGCCCTGCCGGCGCCCCGCCGGTCGGTTTCGGCCATGACCGGACTTGACCATAAGAGGGCACCGAAGTGGTCGTGAGGCAGGAGGCCGGCGTACAGCTCGTCGACCGCGCGAAGGGCCTCCCGGCGGTTCTCGATGGTGGAGAGGGCCTGCCAGGCGAGCTTGTCGAGCAGATCCGCGAGGACGTGACACGCCTGGACCGCGCGCCTGGGGCCGGTTATCTTGACCGGGACGGAGGCGTGGACGGAAGCGAGGAGCGGGTCGGCGTCGAGCTTCTGCAGCCGTGCGCCGGTGATGCGCGCGGCGTATTCGCACAGCCAGGAGCGGGCGACGGCCGCGGTGCCGCGGAACTCGACGGCGATCGCGATCTCGGTGCCGCTCGGCTGGTTGCCGTGTCGGGCGCAGATGTCGACGGCGGCGGCGAGCGCGGCGCGGTTCCGGTCGAGGCGACGCGCGTTGCGGACGTCGATCTCGCGGGCCCATCGGTCGACCGCCCGTACGAGTTCGTCGTCGACGGGGAGCATGTAGGGGATCGTCATTCGGTCGTGCCCTCCGGGAATCGGGAACGGATCGTCGAACTTCAAACTGTCAGCGATCCGCAACTCGTTGCAAGTATGTGACGAGAGCCACATGAAACGTTCCCTGGATTCCGGAGATGTCCACAACGAACGAAATCTCCGGCACGCGGAAGGCCGCTCCCTGCACGGGGAGCGGCCTCGAAGCTGCGATGCTCTGGCGAGCGCTCGTCCTAGCCGGCGGACGCCGGCTGCGGGTTGCGCAGCGGTTCGCCATGGGCGTGGAGTTCGCCGAGGGCTTCCTTCCAGGACTGGATGAGACCCGTCGCGTGGTAGGGGATGCCCTTCTCCACGCAGAACTGCTCGACGATCGGCTGCGCGTGCTTGAGGTGCACCGACGGCATGGCCGGGAACAGGTGGTGCTCGATCTGGTAGTTCAGGCCGCCGAGGGCGAAGTCGGTGAACCAGCCGCCCTTGACGTTGCGGGAGGTCAGGACCTGCTTGCGCAGGAAGTCGAGCTCCGTCTCGCCGACGAAGGTCGGCATGCCCTTGTGGTTCGGCGCGAACACCGAGCCCATGTACAGGCCCCAGGCCGCCTTGTGGACGAGGATGAAGACGACCGCCTTGCCGGGCGAGAGGACCGTGAAGATCAGGCCGAGGTACGCGGCCCAGTGGAGCGCGAGGAACAGGGCCTCCACACCCCGGTTCTTCAGGCCCGGCTTCACGACCGACTTGATGCCGGAGACGTTCAGGTTCAGGCCCTCGAGCGTGAGGATCGGGAAGAACAGCTCCGCCTGGTACTTGCCGAACCAGGTGGTGATGCCCTTCGCGAAGCCCGCCTGGCGCTTCGACCACACGAACAGGCCCGGCGCCACGTCCGGGTCGAGCTCCTCGTGGTTCGGGTTGGCGTGGTGGCGGTTGTGCTTGTCGTTCCACCAGCCGTAGCCCATGCCGTTGGCGAGGTTGCCGGTGAACAGGCCGACCCGCTCGGAGGTCGTGCGGCTGCGGATGACCTGGCGGTGCGCGAGGTCGTGGCCGAGGAAGGCCACCTGCGCGCTGACGACGGCCAGGAACACGGCGGTCAGGAGCTGCCACCAGGAGTTGCCGATGAATGCGAACGCGGCCCACGTGCCGATGAACACCGCGGCCGTGATCGAGAAGCGGATCGCGTAGTACACGGGGCGCCGCCGCATCAGCCCGGCCGCGTTGATGCGGCGGGAGAGCTGTGCGAAGTCGCTGCCGGTTCGCTGCGCGGGCGCTGGGGCCTCGGTGAGCATCGTCATGGAGGAATTCCGATCTTTCGGGGTCTTTCTCGTCCCCCCAAGCCTTCCCGTTCTCGAGCCGCAAGTAACTACCGCTGACCCGTCAATCGGGGTAGTGCTTGCCCTACCTTTGCCTGCACGCGATGAATATGAAACTAATCCTTCAAAAAGAACTGGCCTCATGTCGGCTCCCGGACTTAGGGTTGCCGTATGCCAAATGTCAACGAGATCCTGGTCAGCGCCGCCGACCTCCGGAAGAGCTACGGAGAGCACGAAGCCGTCCGCGGCGTCGACTTCGAGATCCGCCGCGGCGAAGCATTCGGCTTCCTCGGCGCGAACGGCGCCGGCAAGTCCACCACCATGCGGATGATCGGCTGCGTCTCCCAGCCCACCGCCGGCACCCTCACGGTCTTCGGCCGCGACCCCCACACCGAAGGCGCCGCCATCCGCGCCCGCCTCGGCGTCGTACCCCAGGACAACACCCTCGACGGCATGCTCACGGTCTTCGAGAACCTCGTCGTCTACGCCGGATACTTCGGCATCAAGAAGAAGGCCGCCCGCGAGCGGGCCGCCGAACTCCTCGAGTTCGTCCAGCTCACCGCCCGCGCCAAGGACCAGGTCTCCGACCTCTCCGGCGGCATGCAGCGCCGCCTCGCCATCGCCCGCTCCCTCATCAACGACCCCGAACTGGTCATCCTCGACGAACCCACCACCGGGCTCGACCCGCAGGCCCGCCACCTCGTCTGGGAGCGCCTCTTCCAGCTCAAGCACCGCGGCGTCTCCATCCTCCTCACCACCCACTACATGGACGAGGCCGAGCAGCTCTGCGACCGCCTCGTGGTCATGGACGAAGGCCGCATCATCGCCTCCGGGTCCCCGCGCGAGCTCATCGACACCCACGTCACCAAGGAGGTCGTCGAGCTGCGCTTCGGCACCGCGCACACCCGCGAACTCGCCGCGCTGGCCCAGTCCCTCGACGGCGTCGGCGCCCAGATCGAGCCGCTGCCGGACCGGATCCTCGTCTACACCGACGACGCCGACGACACGAACGCCGCACTCGACGCCCGCGACATCCGCCCCACCTCGGTGCTGGCCCGCCGCGCCACCCTCGAAGACGTCTTCCTGCGCCTGACCGGCCGCGCCCTCGTGGAGGACGAGGCGTGAGCGCCACCACCGCAGCAGTCGACCGCACCGCCCCGGGCACGACCGCCGGGGCCTGGCGCGCGTTCAACCTCCAGCTCGCCCTCTTCCGGCATGTCTGGCACGGCACCGTCTTCACCTCGGTGCTCCTGCCGATCCTCTACATGGTCTCGATCGGCATCGGCGTCGGCGCCTACATCGACTCCGCGTCCGTCGGCGGCCTCACCTACGCCGAGTTCATCGCGCCCGGCCTGATCTGCTCGGTCGCGGTCATGATGCTCGGCAACGACATGGTCTTTCCCGTCTTCGGCGGCTACGCCGACTGGGGCGGCCACTACCTCGCCCAGCGCGCGACCCCGCTGCGCCCGGTGGACATGCTCAACGGCCACCTCGCGTACGCGGTCGTGTTCCGGCCGTTCACGAACTGCACGATCGTCGCGGTCGTCCTGGCGTTCTTCGGGGTCTACGCCTCGTGGTGGGCCGCGCTCGCCGTGGCCGCGGCGGCGCTCGTGTCGGCCGCGATGGCGCCGTGGATGCACTGCTGGGCCTCGAGCATCAAGAACGACGCGAACCTGAACATGATCTTCCGGTTCGCGGTCATGCCGATCTCGCTGTTCTCCGGGGTGTTCTTCCCCGCGAGCGAGATGCCCGCCTTCCTCCAGCCGCTCGTGTGGGCCTCCCCGCTGTGGCACGGCACGGAGCTCGCGCGGGCCGCCACCGCCGGCGTCGCGCCCGTCCTGCCGCCCCCCGTCCACATCGCCTACCTGGTGCTGCTCGCCGTGACCGGGTGGTTCGCCGCCCGCCGCGTCATCGAGCGGCGCCTGAACTTCTAGGAGTCCGCGTGTCCGTCATCGCCTACGGCGCCGCCCGCGCCGGCCTCCGCAACTCCGGGGCCCTGCTCAACCGCAACTGGATCGCGATGCGCCGGGCCTGGATCCTCATCCTGTCCGGCGCCGTCGAGTCGCTGCTCTTCCTGTTCGCCTTCGGGTTCGGGGTCGGCGCGCTCGTCGGGGACATCACGCTCCCCGACGGCACCGCCGTCTCCTACACCGCGTACGTGGCGCCCGCGATCCTCGCGAACGCCGCCATGATGGGCGTGCTCGCCGAGACCTCGATCAACGTGTTCGCCAAGTTCAAGTGGATGAAGGTCTACGACGGCATCCTCAACACCCCGCTGCGGCCCTTCGAGGTCGCGCTCGGCGAGGTGTGGTGGGCGCTCATCCGCGGGTTCACCTACATCGGCGCGTTCGTGGTCGTCATGGGGCTGTTCGGGCTCCTCGACTCGTGGTGGGCGCTCCTGGCGATCCCCGCGTGCGTGTTCATCGCGCTCGCGTTCGCCGGGATCGGCCTGACGCTGGCGACGCTCTTCCGGGACTGGACCGACTTCGACTGGATGAACGCCGTGGTGTTCACGATGTTCCTGTTCGGCGGCACGTTCACGCCGGTCGAGTCGTACCCGTCGCTCCTGCAGCCGGTCGTGTACGTCATGCCGCTGTACCACGGCATCGAGCTGGTCCGCGGCATCAGCCTGGGGCAGCTCGGCCCGATGATGCTGGTGCACATCGCGTACCTGCTCGCGCTGTGCCTGGGCGGGATGTGGATCGCGCAGCGCCGGCTGGCGCGGGCTTTGTATAAGTAGCAGCGGTCAAGCAGCAGGCCGCGTCCCCGTTCTCCTTGGGGGCGCGGCCGACTCGTCCCCGTAAGAAAGTTTTCTTCAAGTGTGACCTTCACAACGAAAGAAAACTTCGGTACGTTCCCCATATGAGACACCGAAACCGACGAATCGCACTGATCGTCGCGGCACTCCTCACCGCGGTCGCTGCGGCCTTCGCGCCGACCCTGGTCTCGAACGCCGACGACTTCACGGCGCAGGCCGTCAGCCACAAGAGCCCCTTCAACTGCAACAAGACGTTCTACGCGAACAACTGGACCGGCGGGCACAACCCGAGCAACTCCATCGACTGGCAGACCTACGGGTCCGACGCCATCAACGGCGAGAACGTCCGCGCCACCGCCGCCGGCACCGCCTACTTCTACAACGAGGGCAGCACGAGCTACGGCCGGTGGGTCAAGATCGTCCACTCCGACGGCTCCAGCACCCGCTACGCGCACCTGGCCACCCAGGTCAAGGCGCCCGGCTCGAGCATGTCCGTCTCGCAGGGCACGATCATCGGCACCGTCGGCTCGACCGGCGGCTCCACCGCGCCGCACCTGCACTACGAGCAGCGCAACTCCTCCGGCTCGGTCGTCACCCCGGTGGTCGAGGGCGTCCAGGTCCCCTTGGGCACCAAGAAGGCCGTCACCTCCTCCAACGGCTGCTCCGGCGGCAACCCGTACACGCCAGGCGAGGTCTGCGGCTCGGGCTACTCCCAGATCAACCAGCACGCGCTCGGCACGGTCGGCGCGGTCTTCCTGATGTACAACAGCTCCAACGGCTACAACTGCGTGGTCACGCTGAAGTACACCAACGTCGGCACCGCCAGCGCGGTCTCCGCGACCCTCCAGGTCGAAGGGGGGACCACCACCAAGGACTCCGGGAACTTCTCCTACTACGCGGGCCCGGTGAAGAAGTCCGCCCCGAACACCTGCGTCAAGTGGGGCGGCTCGGTCGGCTCGACGACGTGGACGAGCGCCTGGAGCCATTGCGGCTGACACGCCCGACCGCGGGGCCCGATATGGTGGGCGCTTGAATCCTCCCCTCCCGCTAGGGAGGGGATTTCAGGCTCACGCTGCACGATCGCCCTGCGAACGAACGAGTCTGACGCGATCAACACCATCCGGGACGAAACCTGCCCGGGCCAGCATCACGTGTGCGGAGTTCTTGTCTCGAGGTGAGACGGCTCCGCACACGGTGCAAGCGTAGATACGTTGGGAGAGGGGGAGTGCGTGCTTGGCTCTCGCTCCGCACTGTGAGCAGTCCGTTGTGGTGTAAGACGGGTGGATGAGCCGCAAGTCACGACCGTGCTTCCGGCTCATCTCGATGAGTGCGGTCTTGGTGGCGCCGATGGCTCCGTCTGCGGACTTCTTGGCAAGCGCGGATCGTGCCAAGAACTTCGGTCGAAAGTCTTCTGCTGCGATGCGGTCATGGTTTCGCACGACGCGTTTCGCCCACTTCCGAGCGGTGTCGGCCCGCTGCCTGGCAACCTTCTTGAACGTCTTCGCGACCTGCTGCCTGGCCCTGAGGTACCCCCGGGTCGGCCCCTTTCCCTTCGGCCGGCGCCGCCGCGCCATCATGCGCTGGTAGTGGGCGAGCTTTCCCGCTGACCGTTTTCCATGCGAGGGATGCGGGAGGTCGTGATCATCGGAGGTTGTCGTAGCGATAACGGTTACGCCCCAGTCGATGCCGATCACCGCGCCGGTTGCGGGCAGCGGCTCAGTCTTGGAAGGGACGACGAACGAGGCATACCAGTGGCCGAGTTGATCGAGGTGGATCCTCACGCTTGACGGCGCCGCAGGAAGCGGCCGGGACCACACGACCGTGAGCGAGATGCCGCCCGCCAGCTTGAGTCTCTCGTCCTTGATCCGGAAGCCCCGCAGCGTGTAGTTGAGTGTGGGCGAGGCGAGATCCTTCTTCTTGAAGTGAGGCATGCCCGCTCGGCGCCGTGTCGGAAGCCGGTCCTTGATGTCCTTCATCGCTTTGGCTCGGGATGCGGCGAAATCACGGATCGTCTGCTGCTGCGGCACTGATGCGCCGCTCCCGAGCCAGTGGTGTTCGGAGCGCCACCCTGTAAGTCGTTTGTCGAGCTGGGCGGGTCCGCATGTGTCTCCGACTCGATGGGCTTCACGGGAGGCGGCGACGCATTGATTCCAGACCCATCGGCAGCGATCCCACTCTTCGCGCAGGGCCGCCTCTGCATTCGACGACACCCGGAGTCGATAGGTGTACCGGGCGTGACCGGACTTCGGCTCCGTCACTGGTGTCGTCATGACACCAAAATACCACTATGATTTCTGGCCATGGAACCTGAAACACGTCTTACGCTGCGGCTGCCGTCCGACCTGCACGCCCGGTTGTCGGCGAGGGCCAAGGCTTCTCGGCGATCACTCAATGCTGAGGTCGTCTACCGTTTGGAGAGCAGTCTGAGGATTGAGGGTGATCTGCCTGCCGACGCCTCGGATCGCCGTGATTCGCTATGAGGTGAACCAGACCGGCATCTTGGAGTTGACGTTGAGAACCCTCCTGCGACTGTGCATCATCGTCGCGTTGGCCTGCGCGCCCGCCTTCGCCCCCTCGGCGGCCCTCGCCGCCGGCGGCCCCCAGGTCCTGGTGCTGACGACCGGGAACGAAGCCCAGGACGTGGCCGACTTCGCGATCGAGCGCCTCCAGATGGAGGCGCGCCGCTGGAACTTCACCCTCATCGAGGGCGAGCCGGGGAACCTGGAAGACCTCGACGGCATCGACGTGGTCATGTTCCTCAACACCGGCGTGGACATCCTCGACGAGGCGCAGCAGGCGTCGCTGCACGCGTTCATCAACCGCGGCGGCGGGTTCGTCGCCACGAACACGGCCGCCGCGAGCGAGCCCGATTGGGACTTCTACCAGGAGCTGCTCGGCGCGACGGCGCTGACGCCGCCCCAGGAGCCGGCCTCCGAGCAGGAGGTCTCCTTCAACGCGGGCTCGCCGATCACCGACGGCCTCGACGAGGAGCTCAAGGTCACCGAGCGGTGGTTCTACTTCGATCCCGCCCCGGCGCAGCCGGAGTCCACCGTGCTCGCCCAGCTCGGCTCCGGCGACCCGGTGGCATGGAACTCCGAGACGTACAACGCGTTCTACGCCTCCCCGGGCGGCGCCGGGAAGACCTGGGGCGACCGGGACTTCCTGCAGCTCATCCGCCAGGGCATCTGGTGGGCGGCCGGCGAGGAGGGCGTACTGCTCCAGAACTCCGACGACGCGGCCCCGAACTGGCCCTACACGTGGACCTTCGTGCTGTTCGTCGTCGCGGTCGCCGGTGGCGGCTCGATCGCGGTGTGGCGCCTGGACAAGGACGAGACGCGGCGCGAGGCCGAGATGGCCGAAGCGGCGGAGCTCAAAGCGTAAGCGGCGCAGCGTCAGCGTCAGCTTCTGCTGCATAGGACGAGAACAGGGCGGGCCCGAAGGCCCGCCCTGCTGCGCTCCCGGCACCGGACCGGCTCAGAGCCGGAAGTTCCCACGACCCGCTCACACCCTCGGAACATCCATTCAGTCCCGAAAGCAGAACCGGGTCCGGCACCGCGCGGATCGCAGTCTACAACCGCACGTCGCGTCAGCCTGGTCACAGCCGTCCCGTGACGAGCGTCCTCACGTTCGCGACGCCGTTCTCGAACGGCAGGTCCTCGTCCTCGGGCTCTTCGATGGGGCCGCCGGCGCGCTGCTTGATCGAGACCTCCTCGAGCGGGATGGCGAGGAGGGCCGACGCCGCGTTCTCCTTCGGGCTGGCCTCGCGGGACCGCTCGGAGCGGCCCTCGGCGAACCGGTCGATGAGGGCCTTGAAGACGTTCCAGCGCTCGTCGGGGTCCTCGATGAGCCGCGCGTCGGCGTGGACGACCACGCTGCGGTAGTTCATGGAGTGGTGGAACCAGCTCTTGGAGAAGACGAGCCCGTCCACGACGGTCGCGGTGACGCTCACCGGGAAGCCCTTGCTGCCGCCGAGGCCCATGCTGCCGCCGGTCGAGCCGTGCAGGTAGAGGGTGTCCCCGACGCGGACGTGGAAGGTGGGGAGCACGCGGGGCGCGCCGTCGGGGCCGACGAAGGCCAGGTCGACGAAGAGCGCCTCGTCGAGGACGCGGTAGGCGTCGGCCCGCTCGTAGGTGACCCGCTCGCGGGAGCGCTTGGGGGTCGTGCGCTCGGTCTGCTCGAACCGGCCGGTGGAGGGGGTCTCGAGGGTGGACATCGCGGGGGGGGCTCCCATCTATGGACTGGACAAGCAAGTTTTGTACTGATACAATGCTCGAGTTATGTCGGTACAGTATCAGATCACCGGGTCCGCGGCAACCGAGATCGCCGCCAGCATCGAGTCCGGCGTGCGCTCCGGGCAGCTCGCGCCGGGCCGCACCCTGCCTCCCGTCCGCAAGCTCGCCGCCGACCTCGGCGTCGCCGCCGGCACCGTCGCCTCCGCCTACCGGCGGCTGCGCGAGCGCGGCGTGGTCGAGACCGGCGGGCGCGCCGGCACCTTCATCCGCCAGCGCTCCGCGTTCACCCCCACCGGAACCCTCACCGTCCCTTCAGGAGTGCTCGATCTCGTCTCCGGCGAGCCCGACCCGGCGCTCCTGCCCGACCTCGGCGCCCTGAAGCCGCAGGTCGAGATCATCCACGGGAACTACCGGGACGGCGGCCCCTGCCCGGACCTCCTCGACCTCGCCCGGGACCGGTTCGCGGCCGACGGCGTCAGCGGCGAGCTCACCGTCACCTCCGGTGCCCTCGACGCGTTCGAGCGCGGCCTCGCGGCCCGGCTCGAACCCGGCGACACCGTCGCCGTCGAAGAGCCGACCTGGGCCAACGGGCGCGACCTGCTGCTCTCTGCCGGGTACCAGATCACGCCGGTCGCGATCGACGGCGACGGCCCGATCGCCGCCGAGCTCGACGCCGCCCTCACCTCCGGCGCGCGCGCGTTCATCCTCACCTCGCGCGGCCAGAACCCCACGGGCGCAACGGTCTCCGCCGAGCGCGCCGCCGAACTCCGCGAGGTGGTCGGCAGGCACCCCGGGGTGTTCGTCATCGAGGACGACCACTGGGCCGAGCTGTCGCAGACGCCGCTGCACGTGGTCGCCGACGCGGCCGAGCGGTGGATGTTCGTCCGCTCGGTCTCCAAGCCCTACGGCCCGGACCTGCGCACCGCGCTCGTCGCGGCCGACCCGGACACGAAGGCGCGCATCCAGGGCCGCATGGCGCTCGGGCACGGCTGGGTCTCGTGCATCCTGCAGCACTTCGTGATCGCGGCTTGGACCGACGAGGTCACCGAGGCCCGGGTCCGGCACGCCGGCGCCGTCTACGTCGAACGCCAAGCGGCCCTTCGGGACGCGCTCGCCGAGCGCGGCATCGCCACCTGGGGCACGTCGGGCCTGAACCTGTGGGTCCCGGTCGCGGACGAGACCGCCGCCGTCGTGTCCCTGCGCGACCACGGCTACGCGGTGGCCCCGGGCCGCAGCTACTCCTTCCACGGCGCCCAGGGGATCCGGGTCAGCACCGCCCGCCTCGACCCCTCGGTCGCGCCCGCGGTCGCCGACGCGATCGCCTACGCCTCCGGACCGGCGACGCCGCCGATCTGACCTCCGCGACCCCAGATAGCCACAACTCCAGAAAGGACCCCCCGTGACCACCACCGCCCCACCTGACAACACCGCGCCGGAGAACGCCCCATCCGACAGCGCCCCATCCGACAGCGCCTCACAGGACAGCGCTCTACCGGACACTGCGCCGCTGCAGCGACGCGTCCTGCGCACGCTCTTCGGCGCGCAGATCCTCGGCGGCCTGGCCGTCGGCATCGGCATCGCCGTCGGCGCACTCCTCGTCGAGGACATGACCGGCTCCTCCACCTACGCCGGGCTCGCGCAGAGCCTCTTCGTCGGCGGCTCCGCCCTCGTCGTCGTCCCGGCGGTGCGCATCACCGAGCGGTACGGCCGCCGCGGCGGCCTCGCGTTCGGGTACGGGTGCGCGGTGCTCGGCACCCTCGCCGTCATCGCCGCGATCCACCTCGAGAACCCCGTGGTCGCCGTCTGCGGCTACTTCCTGCTCGGCTCGGCGTCGTTCGCGGGCCTCCAGTCGCGGTACGCGGCCGCCGACCTCGCCCCGGCCGCGCGCCGCGGCTCGCACCTCGCGCTCATTGTGTGGGCCACCACGATCGGCTCGGTGTTCGGTCCCTCGATCGCCGCCGTGGCCGAACGCGTGTGGACCAGCTGGTTCGGCGGGCCCGCGTACGTCGGCTCGATGGCGGCGATCGGGGTCCTGTGCCTGACCACCGCCGTCCTCCTCACCGTGCTGCTGCGGCCCGACCCGCTGCTGACGGCCCGGGAGATCAGCGGCGAGACCGACGCGCCGAAGCGCTCGGTCGCGGACGGCTACCGGATGGCGAAGACGAACCCGGCCGTGCGCACCGGCGTCGTCGCCGCGGCCCTCGGCCACTTCGTCATGGTCGGCGTCATGGCGATGACCGCCCTCCACATCCGGCACGGCGTCGCGGACCCCGAGGACGCGCTCACCGTGGTGGGCTTCGTCCTCGGCGCCCACGTCGGCGCCATGTACGTCCTCGCGCCGGTGATCGGCCGGCTCGTCGACCGGTACGGGGCCCGGCCGATCCTCATCACCGGGACCGCGGTCCTCGTCGCCGCGTGCGTCGTCTCCGGGTCGTCCCCGCTCGGCGACCACGTGCGGCTCACGATCGGCCTGATCCTGCTCGGCCTCGGCTGGTCGGCGATGACCGTCGCCTCGGCCGCGCTCGTCACCGGCGCGGTCTCCCCGGCGCAGCGCCCGTCCACGCAGGGCTTCTCCGACCTGGTCATGGGCCTCGCGGCCATGGGCGCCGGGATCGCGTCCGGCCCGATCGTCGAGTACGCCGGCTACGGGGTGCTGTGCGTCTGCTGCGCCGCGGTCACCCTCGCCGTCGTCCCGTTCCTGATGGGCCGCATCGCGAAGCCGGCAGAGGAGCCCGCCTCCTAGGCTGCGCGGCCTCCTAGTAGCCGTAGGCGCTCGGGGCGTTCTGGCCGCCGTCGACCGGCACGACGGCGCCGTTCACCGCGCGCGCCTTGTCCGACAGCAGGAACGCGATGACCTCGGCGACGTCGCGCGGGTCGACCAGCTCGCGCGACGGGAACTCGTTGAGGAACGCCTCGTAGCGGCCCGGATCGGCCACGCGCAGCCGGTCCCAGTTGCGGTCGGGGATGAGCATGGACCCGGGCGCGACCGCGTTCACGCGGACGCCGCTCGGGCCCAGCTCCCGGCCCAGGATCGTCGCGGCGTGGTTGAGCGCGGCCTTCGTGGAGCCGTACGCCAGCCCGGGGGACGGCTTCGAGCCGGAGATCGACGAGACCAGGACCGCCGCGCCGCGGGTGCGGCGCAGCTGCGGCAGGGACGCCTTGAGCGCGGTCATCGCGCTCACCACGTTCACGCCGAGCGTGTAGGCCCAGTCGTCGGCCTCGGTGTCGATGAGGCTGCGGCCGCGCGCGCCGCCGACGTTCGCGACCACGCCGCCGAGGTCGCCCAGCCGCCGCCCGGCCTCATGCACGAACTCGGTGAGCATCTCGACGTCGTTCACGTCGAACGCGCGCACCGCGACCTGGATGTCGTGCTCGGCGCGCAGCTTCGCGGCGAACTCGTTCAGCGGCGCGGCGTTGCGGGCGCAGAGGGCCAGCGGGACGCCTTGGGAGGCCAGGAGCGAGGCGGTGGCCTGGCCCAGGCCGTGGCTCGCTCCGGTGATGAGGACAGGACTGTTGAGTTGCATGCCGTTCATTTTGACCTGTCGTGTCTCGTCCGGTCCGGGGGAGCGCACCGGGCCCTCCGGAGCACCGCAGCGGGCGGGAGGACGCGGCGCTCCGCTCGCCCGCGCGCCCGGGTTCGACTAGGTCGTGTTTACGAACTGGGTTTCCAGTCGAGGATCATTGCGACTTGGATGGCCGCTTCGTAGCGGATGGCGAGCTTGTCGTAGCGGGTGGCGATGGCGCGGTAGCGCTTGAGGCGGCCGATGG
>NZ_WIAO01000026.1 GCF_009451885.1 Glycomyces albidus | reverse complement strand
TACATCCGCTGGTACAACACCGAACGCATCCACACACGGCTTGAGGGCCTGACCCCGGCTGCATACCGGGCCCAGACCCTCATGGCCTAGCCTTCAAACACCAGTCCAACAATCGGGGACCAGTTCAACGGCGGTGCCCCTTCTGTACGGCCGGGCTGCGCGAGTCCGGCCGTGTTACCGGTCCATGAGCGCGAACACGCCCCAGCCGAGGTATTCGCGCTGGTATCGGGCGTGCTTGACGGGTGCCGTGTCGAGTTCGGCGCGGAGTTCGCCGGCGAGCTCGTCGTCGGGGTTGGCGTCGAGCCAGCGGCGGAGGTTGAGCCACTGGGCCGCCGAGTACCGGTCCCAGCTGTCCTGGTCGGCGAGGACCATCTCGACCACGTCGCAACCGAGGTCGCGGAAGTGCTCGAGGAGCTCGGGGAGCCCGAACAGCTCGTCCTTGGAGCCCATGTAGCAGCCTTCGACGGCGGCCTGATCGGGCGGGTCGAGCCGCCAGTACGGCTCGCCGATCAGCATCATCCCGCCGGGGGCGAGGCTGCGGCGCAGCAGGTCGACCGTGCCGTCGACGCCGCCTCCGATCCATGTGGCGCCGATGCAGGAGGCGATGCCGACGGGTGCGTCGGCGACGTGTCCGGCGGCGTCGCCGTGGACGAACGCGACCCGGTCGGCGACGCCGAGTTCGGCGGCGCGTTCGCGGGCGGAGTCGATGAAGACGGAGCTGATGTCGACGCCGGTGCCGGTGACACCGTGGTCGCGGGCCCAGGTCGAGAGCATCTCTCCCTTGCCGCAGGCGAGGTCGAGCATGGTCGTGCCCGGCTCGGGCCGGATCGCCCGGCCGAGGACGGCCAGCTTCTCCGGAGTGAACGGGTTGATCAGGCGGTGGCTGCTCTCGCGGATGGTGAAGGTACGTGGAAGGTCCACTATGATCGATCGTCCTTCGTCTGGAAGCGGATTGAACGGCTGGGGAGCGACCGGACCGAGCCGGCCGCTGATGCCTGGACGACCATCAAATACACCTGCTTCTGCGCTAGTGGCGTGCTGGACCCGGCGACGCTACAGCGGCGGAGCCGTTCCCGTCCAGTGCGTTTTCCGCGCCGTCACGAGTAGTGCTCGAGGAGCCGCCGGGCGAGTTCCCTCATGCGCTCGCGCGCCTCGGGCGGGCCGGTCACCGTCGCCGAGTCGGCGAAGGCGAGGAGCTGGCGCACGTCCTCGAGGACGCGGCAGCGCAGCACCGCCGGGGTGGTCCCGTCCGCGTCGGGCTCGCCGAGCGAGAGCCGGGAGCCGAGGATCCGCTGCGCCCGCTCCACCTGGTAGTTCGCGATCCGCAGGGTGACCTCGAGGTCGCCGCCGGACTCCCAGTCGGCGGTGAGTTCGGCGGCGAGCGCGGCGAGGCGCACGCCGGGGCGCAGCCGCCTCGCGGTGCGCAGCGGCTCCCAGCCGGCGATCTTCAGCAGGTTCAGCAGCCGCGGCGTCCCCGCCTCGTCGGCGACGAGGTACCACTTGCCGCCTTTCGCCAAGAGCCCGTAGGGATCCACGGTCCGCCACCGCGGCGGGCCGCCGGCGCGTTCGTACCGCACCCTGAGGCGGACGCCGCGGCGCAGGTCGCCGATGAGCTCGGCGGGGGAGACCCCTTCGGGTTCGCGGCCGAACCACGGCCGGTTGTCGCTGACGACGAGGTCGCCGACGGGGAGCAGGTCGTCGGCCGGGCGCGCGCCGGCGACCTTGCGCAGGGCCCGGCCGCTGACCTCCTCGACCCCGAGGCGCCGCCGCTGCTCCTCGTCGAGGCCGGTCAAGGCCAGATGCTCGCGTTCGCGCGGGGTGAGGCGGCTCGTGTCGAGCGAGCCGCCGGGGAGCATCGCGACGCCGCCGTAGCGGCCGCGGCGCATGAGGACCGGGAAGCCGGCGTCCTGGAGCCACCGCAGGTCGCGCATGACGGTCCGGTCCGAGACGCCGGTCTCCTCGGCGAGTGCGGCGACGGTCGTGTCCGGCCGCGACTGGAGGGCGAGGAGCAGGGAGAAGAACCGATCGGGAGTCACGGTTCGATGCTCCCATAGAACCTGACAGATCCCGTCAGGTTTCGCGGCTACGGTGGCGGCTCCGACGGAAAGGAGGGCAGTCATGCCCGCACCGAACATCTTCATCGTCTACGTCGCCGACGCGCCTGCCGCGGCCCGCTTCTACGGGGACCTCTTCGACATCGAACCGGTCTTCGAGACGCCGGCCTACATCTCGTTCGACCTCGGCTCCGCGAACGGCGGCGGCCGCGTCAGCCTCTCGCTGTGGAGCCGCTCCGCCGTGGACTTCGGCGAGGAGCACGTGCGCACCGGCGAGGTCTGCCTCGCCGTCGACGGCGCGCCCGCGTCGGTCGACGCGCTCTACGCGGAGTGGAAGGGCAAGGGCGTGCGGATCGTGGACGAGCCGCGCGACGAGGTCTTCGGCCGCACGTTCGTGGCCGCCGACCCCGACGGCAACCTCATCCGGGTCGCACCCGTCGACTAGCGGCGGTGGGCGGCGGCCTCCGGGCCGCCGCCCCTGCTCCCGACATGTCGCGAGCGGGCCGGGCGGTCGCCGAGGCGGCGACCGCCCGGCCCAAGCGCGGTAAGGCTCAGTGCGTTCAGGCTCAGCGCCTCAAGCCCCGCACGGCAAGGCTCAGCGCGCCGAGGCCCGCTGCGGGCCCGATTCACACCTGCCCGGCGCCCGCTCCCGCAGGCACCGTCGTCGGCAGGCTCGAGGCGGCGTCGAGCGTGTACGGGTAGTAGTTCCGCGGCTCGGCGACCGTGCCGGCGGTCTCGCACCTCCCGGAGGCGGTGAAGACGTTGGACCGCTCGACCAGACGGCCGGGGTCGGAGTCGGCGTAGCCGCTCGCCGAGTGGCACGGGAAGGGCACGTTCGCGAAGTAGTTGGCCTCCACCAGGACGCCGGCGTTCATCACGGACGCCACCGCGTACAGCTCGTTGGCGCGGAAGTAGTTGTTGTAGACGTGCACCGGCTCGCCGAAGCGCACCCGCGGGTGCCGCTGCGCAGACCCGTCGAAGTAGTTGTGGTGGATCGAGACCTTCAGGTGTCCGACGTCGGTGCTCGCGCCGTCCGAGTGTCCGATGAGCATGGACTTGTCGGTGCCGTCGAAGTGGTTCCAGGACACCGTGACGTAGTCGGCCTGCCGCACGACGTCGATCGAGCCGTCGGTCGGGTTGACGAACGTGTTGTGGTCGATCCAGATGTGGTGCGAGTTCTGGCCGACGTTGATCGCGTCGTCCTCGGCGTCGGCGAACGTCAGGTTCTGGACGATCACGTTGTAGGAGCGGTAGAAGTCGAACCCGCCGCCGCGGATCACCGCGTCGTCGCCGACCCCGAGGATCGTCTTGTTCGGACGGACTCCCTGCTTGCTGGTGATGTCGATGGTCCCCTCGACCAGGATGGTGAGCGGGCCGACGGTGTCGATGGCCTCGAGCAGCTCGTCGGTGGTGTCGACGGTGACCGCGGCCCCGCCGACGCCGCCGGTGGTCCCGTTCTGCCCCAGCGCGTTCACCGAGGCGAAGCCGTCCGCGCGGCCGACGACCTGCTGCTGGGCCGCGGCCCCGTCGGCGTACCGGGTGCCGACGGGGCCCGCTTGGACCGTGCCGGCGGTGACGGCCAGTGCCAGGCCGGTGAGCCCGACGACCATCGCCGCTCGGGTGCTGCGTTGTCGCATGACGATTCCTCCCATCAGGAGATATTTGCGTGTATCAATATGTTAGCGGTTGCCGACCGGCTTGGCAATCGATTGCACCGCCGGTCGCGCCACCCCCTCGTCTCCGACCGGTCACCCTGTGTGCCAAAGAGGACGGTGTCATACCCGGTTCCTAGACTGACGCCCGTGACCGAATCCGAGACCCCTTCCGCAGACGTGCTCCCCGATGAGGACCGCTTCGACTTCCCCGAGTCCTGGAGCCGCTTCGTCCGGCCCCGCCGCGGCCACGGCAGGCCCAAGCCGCTGAAGGCCGACCCCGACGCCGGCCGCGCCCTCCTCACCGAGCTCGACGCCCGCATCCGCGCGTCCCTCGACTACGAGACCAACCCCCGGTTCAAGGACCCGGGCCTCGCCTTCCTCGCCGGCGAGGCCGACGTCGAAGGCGCCGCCGCGGTCATGGCCGTCGTCAGCCGCGCGCAGTCGCCCTACCACTACTCGCTGCGCCCGCTGTTCGACCTGATCGCCGCCGACCACGGGCTGCCGTTCGCCGCCACCGCACTCGCCGAGTTCCTCACCCTCAAAGCGGACGCGCCCTCATACGGCAGCGAGATCGTCGAACTGGAGCGCATGACCCTCCAGGACCACCTGTGGGGCCGCATCGACCGCTCGAGCGAGTTCGAGGCGATCGCCTCGCACCTCGCCTCACTCCCGGACGCCGAGTACGCCGCGGTCGTGGACGCGCTCGCGCAGCGCCGCACCGACCCCCCGCGCCGCCTCGCCGTCAGCCTCCTCGTCCCCGACGAAGCGGCCTGGCTCGACGAGGTCTGCGCCGAACACCGTGCGCAGCAACCGAATTCGGCACCCTCCACGCTCCTGCTGCGGGTGGTCGGCACCGCGTCTCAACTCCAGGACCTCGACCCGAACGCCCCGTTCCTCCACTGGTTCAACACCAACGAGGTCGCCGACCTGCTCTACCGGCTCGGCGCCGAGGCGATGCCGATCCTCGAACGCCTCGTCCAGCTCAACAACAGCACCGACCAGTGGAAGACCGTGTACCGCGCGCTCGCGGCCGTTCCCGTGGACGGCGCCTTCGAGCTGATCCTGGACCGGCTCGACGACCCGCCCGCGATGGGCTTCGCGCTGGAGGCCGCCGCACGCTTCCCGCAGCGCGCCCTGCGCCTCATCGCGGCCCGCGCCGCAGGCGCCGACGCCGCCATGCGGCGGCGGTTGACGACCCTGCTGTACTGCGACCCGATCATCCTCGGCGCGGCGCTGCCGCTCCAGGAGCGGGCCGTCAAGGACGCGATCGCGGACCTCACCGGCGGGGCCGAGCGCGTCCCCGCGGCCCCGATCGAGGAACTGCCGCCGCTCCTCGCCTCGCCGCCGTGGGCGGCGCAGGCGGCCGAGGCCGCCCCGGTCGTGCTCAAAGGGCTCACCCCGCTTCCGATCAACCGGGTCGTCTGGGCCGCAGGCGAACGCGAGGAGTGGGCCGAGTACGAAGTCTCATGGTACGGCCACCGCAACTGGGTCGAGATGGCGAAGAACTTCGCGGAGGCCGGTCCCTACGCCCAGCCGGACATCCTGGCGATGGCCCCTCCCGAACTCACCGCCGAACTCCTCCCCGACTGGAGTCCCACCGCCGGGAGCCCCAAGCCCGGTGCGCTCAAACGCATCCTCGCCAACCACGGCACCGCCGCGGCCGAGGCGGTCGCCACCGCCGCCGGAGCGGACGCCTCGATGCGGACGGTGCTGCTCCCGATCGCCAACCTCACCGCCGCCCGGCTGGTCGCCGACGCGCTCGTCCGCCTCAAGACCATGCGCGCCTTCGCGTTCGCCTGGCTCGACCGGCACGCCGCCGACGCCGCCGCGCTCCTGGTCCCCGACGCCCTCGGCAAGACCAAGAAGCCGCGGGCCGCCGCCGAGGCCGCCCTGCGGTACATCGCCGGGAGCGCGGGCGCCGACGTCGTCCGCGAGGCCGCTGCCCAGTACGGCGCCGAGGCGGCCGCCGCCGTGGAGTCGCTTGCGGACGTCGATCCGCTGACTCCCGCCGTCGCCGTCCCCGAGCCCGGCGCGTGGGTCTCCGCGTTCGCGCTCCCGCAGATCCTGCTGCCCGGCCGCGAACGCGCCCTGCCCGACGCGGCCGTCAGGACCGCCGCGACGGTGCTCGCACTCGGCTCGCCCGACTACGACTACCCGGGCGTCGCGGTCCTCGCCGAGACCTGCGACCGCGCCTCGCTGACCCGCTTCTCGCTCGCCCTGTTCGAGCAGTGGCTGCTGGCGGGCGCCCCGTGGGACGAGTCGTGGGCGCTCACGCAGCTCATGCACTTCGGCGACGACGAGGTCGTGCGGGAGCTGACGCCGCTGATCGGCCGCTGGCCGGGCGAGAACCAGCACCACCGGGCCGTGAAGGGCCTCCGGGTCCTCGGCGCGATCGGCTCCGAGGCGGCCCTGCGGGCCATCCAGGGGATCGGCGAGAAGGCGAAGTTCACGGCGATCAAGGAGGAGGCCCGCGAGCAGATCACCGCCATCGCGGCGAACCTCGGCCTCTCCGCCGAGCAGCTTGCCGACCGGCTGGTGCCGGACTTCGGGCTGCGCGAGGAGTCGGCGCTCGTCCTCGACTACGGGCCCAGGCAGTTCAAGGTCGGCTTCGACGAGCAGCTCAAGCCCTTCGTGACCGACGCCGACGGCAAGCCGCGCAAGTCCCTCCCGAAGCCCGCCGCGAAGGACGACGCACTCCTGGCCGAGGCCGCCTACAAGCGGTTCGCGAACCTGCGCAAGGAACTCCGCACGGTCGCCGCGGACCAGGTCAAGCGCCTCGAGCGCGCCATGGTGACCGGGCGGTCGTGGACGCCGGCCGAGTTCGACGAGTACTTCGTGCGCCACCCGCTCACATGGCACCTCACCCGCCGTCTGGTGTGGACTGCCGACGACGGCGCCGGACCGGTCGCGTTCCGCCTCGCGGAGGACCGGACCCGCACCGACGTGGAGGAGAACGAGCTGGACGTCGCCGCGACCGCGGCCATCCGCGTCGCGCATCCGGTGCACCTCGGCGAGTCCGTCCCGGCATGGTCCGAGATCTTCGCCGACTACGAGATCGTGCAGCCGTTCGCGCAGCTCGGCCGCCCGGTCGACGCCTTCACCGACGAGGAGCTCGCGACCGGGCACCTGACCCGGTTCGAAGGCGCCTCGGTGAGCGTCGGCAGCCTGCTCGGCCTGGTGAAGCAGGGCTGGATCCGCGCCGGCGCGCTGGACGCGGGGATCGTCCACGGCATGTGGTGCGAACTGCCGGGCACCGGATACCTCGTGCTCGACCTCAGCCCGGGGCTCAACGCGGGCGACGTCAACGACAGCGGGGACCAGGACCTCGTGCAGGTCGTGATCTCCCAGTCGCACATGGCCGGCTGGACCCGGGCGCAGGCCACCGCCGGTCTCGCCGTCGGCGACCCGGTGGCGGCCTCAGAGGCCCTCACCGCCCTGGCGAAGGCCGTCGAAGCGGCGAGGTGACGCGAAGGCCGGGCCCTCCCGCGGGAGGGCCCGGCCGCGGCGGCTACCGCTTGATCAGGTCCTCGCTCAGCTCCCACAGGCGTCGCGCCGACTCGGGGTCGATCGCGTGCGGCACCACGTCGGAGCGGATGTCGGTCCCGGTGCCGAAGCTCATCGGCTTCGGGTCCTCGTCGAGCGGGCACACCTCGTTGTCCTTGAGGTAGACCCCGCCGATCCCGTCGAGGAGGGGGCTCGCGGCGGCGAACACACTGGTGCTCGCCCCCTGCTGCGGCGTCTTCATCTCCCGCGCGGGGTCGATGACGAACGCGCCGGACTCGTCGACCAGGCCCATAGCCCGCAGCTCCTCGTCCGTGAGCCAGGGCTGCCGCTCCTCGCCCTCGGCGAGGTACGGGCCCAGGTTCGTGGTCATGACGATGCCCGGGTGCACCGCGAAGCCGCGGATGCCGTCCGCGGACCAGCGGCGGTCGAGCTCGACGGCGAACAGGACGTTCGCGGTCTTGGACTGGCCGTACCCGAGCATCCCCATCGCGTCGTACCCGTCTGCCTGATCGGTGAAGTGCGGGTCGTCCCAGCGGATGTCGGAGAGCCGGTGGCCGCCGGAGGTCAGGTTGACGACGCGGGCGCCGCCGGCGGCCCGCAATGCGGGCAGCAGGCCCAGCGTCAACTGGAAGTGCCCGAGGTGGTTGGTCGCGAACTGCGACTCGTAGCCGCGCGCGTCGCGCACGAGCGGCCCGGCCATGATGCCCGCGTTGTTGATCAGGACGTGCAGGGGCCGGCCCGAGGCGAGGTACCGGTCGGCGAACGCGTCGATCGAGTCCGGGTCGAGCAGGTCGAGCCGAGAGGTCTCGACCCGGTCGATCCCGGCCAGGCGCTCGGCCGCCCGCTCGGGGTTGCGGGCGGCGACGGTGACCGCCGCGCCCGCCTTGCTCAGGGCCCGGGTGGTCTCGAGGCCGATGCCCTGGTGCCCGCCGGTGATGACGACGTGCCTGCCGGTCAGGTCGATCCCCGCGAGGATCTCGTCCGCAGTGGTGGCGGCGGTGAAGCCGGTGCCGATCGGGTGCTGTTGCTGTGTCATGTGGACCAGTCTGCTCGCCGTCGGCCGGACTATGAATAATTGCAAGTCCGTATTTCTTGCTCTAGAGTACGGACATGGCTGATCATCTCTCGCAGGTCTTCGACCTGGTCGAAGTCCGCGGCGTCGTCTCGGGCGGGTTCGCCGCCCGCGGGCCCTGGGGCTCCGGAGGCGACATCGGCGAGCGCATGAAGTTCATCGCGATGGTCTCCGGCCGCGCCGTGCTGCGCACCGACGGCATCGACGTCCCGATCGTCCTCGAGACCGGCGACGTCGCCATCCTCAACGGACGCTCGTGGCTGCGCCTCGAAGGCGGCGAAGGCGACGGCCCCCGGCGCGAGGTCGAACCGGACTTCGGCTTCGGGATCAACCGCCAGGACGCCGTGGAACTCGGCACCGACGACCTCGTCATCGGCGGCCGCGTCGACCTGAACGACGGCGGCCGCGAACTGCTCGCGCGCGCGCTCCCGCCGCTGGCCCACGTGCGGGCCTCGGCCGCCGCCGCGCCGACGGTCCGGGTGCTCCTCGCCCACCTCTTCGAAGAGGGCGCCGCCGACCGCATGGGATCGGCGTTCGCGCTGCGCCAGTACGGCCAGCTCCTGCTCCTCGAAGTCATCAGATCCTATGTAGACCAAGCAGAGCTGCCGCCGGGCTGGCTCCGCGTCCTCACCGACGAGCGCCTGCGCCCGGCCCTGCGCCTCATGCACGCCGAACCCGGCACGTCCTGGGGGCTCGAAGCCCTCGCGCGCGCCGCGGCGATGTCGCGGACCTCGTTCGCCGAGCGGTTCCGGGCCCTCGCCGGCGTCCCGCCCCTGACCTACCTCCACCGCTGGCGGATCCTGCTCGCGCAGCGGGCGCTGCGCGACGGCGACGTGCGCGTCGGGGCGCTGGCGTTCGAGCTCGGCTACGGCTCCGAGAGCGCGTTCAGCACCGCGTTCAAACGCGAGACCGGGGAGTCGCCCCTGCAGTACCGGCGCCGCCTCCGCGACGAAGGCGGCGCCGGCGCGGATCAGGTGTTGAGCGGCTCGGTCCCGTTGAGCACCGCCACGACCCGGTCGTAGTCGCCGCGGGCCTCGCCGTAGCGCAGGAACTTCACGCGCTCGACCTGGATCTCGGTCGCGTCCGGCTGCGACTCGATGAGCCCCACGGCCTCCGCGACGTAGTCGTCCAGCGGCATCGCGTGCGGGTCCGACTCGTGGCCGGGCATGAGCGCGGTCTGCACCGACGGCGGCTGGAGCTCGACGACCTTGACGGTCGTGTCGGCGAGCTGGAGCCGGATCGACTCGCTGAGCATGTGGATCGCGGCCTTCGAGGCGTTGTACGACGGCGTGATGCGCAGCGGCGTGAACGCCAGGCCCGAGGTGACGGTCATGATCGTCGCGTCCGGGCGGGTCTGCAGGTGCTCGATGAACGCGCCGATGAGGCGGATCGGACCGAGCACGTTCGTCTCGAACGTCTCGGCCGCGGTCTCGAGGAAGCCCTCGGGCCGGTGCCAGTCCTCGGCGCGCATGATGCCGGCCATCGTGACGAGCACGTTCAGCTCCGGGTGGCGCTCGAGCACCTCCTTCGCGGCGGCCGCGATGCTCGCCGGGTCGGCGGTGTCGATGCGGACGGTGTCCAGGCCCGGGTGCTCGGCGGCGATGCGGTCCAGCGCGTCGGTGCGGCGTCCGCCGACGATCACCTGGTTGCCCTTCGCCTGGAGGGCGAGGGCGAGCGCGAGGCCGATGCCGCTGGTCGAGCCGGGGATGAAGATCGTGTTCCCTGAAATGTTCATGCCCCGAGTCTCGGCGAATCCGGCGGCGGTGTGCAGAGACCGCTTGTCGGGGGATCGGCGGTCCCTGGTTCGCGGGCCCGAGCGGGCCGATACTTGGGGCATGGACCGCACCGCACTCGCCGACTTCCTCCGCCGCCGCCGCGAACGCCTCCAGCCCGGCGACGTCGGGCTCCCCGAGGGGGCCCGCCGCCGCGCCCCGGGGCTGCGCCGCGAGGAGGTCGCCTCGCTCGCGGCGATGTCCACGGACTACTACACCCGCCTGGAGCAGCAGCGCGGCCCGCAGCCGAGCGTGCAGATGCTCGCCTCGCTGGCCCGCGCCCTGCGCCTGACCGACCAGGAGCGCGACTACCTGTTCCAGATGGCCGGGCACAACGCGCCCGCGCGCCTGTCGGACTCCGGGCACGTGGCCCCCGCGCTCCTGCGGGTCCTCGACCGCCTCGAGGACACCCCGGCGCTGATCCTGTCGAACCTCGGCGAGGCGCTCGTCCAGAACCGCTTGGCCGTCGCCCTGTTCGGCGACCGCTCGTCCTACACCGGCCTGGACCGGTACGACGCCTACCGCTGGTTCACCCGCCCCGGCGAGCGCGCGAAGTACCCTGCGGACGACCGCGACCGGCAGGGCCGCGCCCTGGTCTCGGCCATCCGGGTCGCCTACGGCGCCATGGGCCCGAAGTCGCGGGCGGGCGAGCTCGTCGCCGCACTGCGGAAGCAGTCCGAGGAGTTCGCGGAGCTGTGGGACCGGCACGAGGTCGCCAAGCGCTTCGCCGACCACAAGACGCTCGTCCACCCCGAGGTCGGACCGATCGAACTCGACTGCCAGGTCCTCTACACCGAAGACCAGTCCCAGGCGCTGCTCGTGCTCACCGCCGAGCCGCGCAGCGAAGCCGAGGAGAAGCTCAAGCTGCTCGCGGTCCTCGGGCCCGCCCGGTCCTGAACGGCCGACGCCTCGGGCGCTGAACGGCTCAGGCCCTGAACGGCCCGACGCCTCGGGACCCGAAACGGCCCCGGACGCAAAAAAGAAGGGCCCAACGGCGCCTTCCCCTTACAAGATAGCAGGGCGGCCCGACCGGCTCGCAGCCGGGGGCCGCCCTGCGGTTCACGGCGCGGTCAGCGCCTCGGTGGGGGACAGGCGCGCGGCCTTGACCGCCGGGTAGAGCCCGGCGACCGCGCCGATCAGGGCGGTCGCGGCGACCCCGCCGCCCAGCGCCCACGCCGGCACGGTCGGCGGCCAGCCCTGCCAGGCCGCGTACGACGCGGTGATCAGCGAACCCAGCGCCACCCCGCCCGCGCCGCCCAGCAGCGACAGCAGCAGCGACTCCGCCAGGAACTGCCGGCGCACGTCGGCCCGGGTCGCCCCGAGCGACCGGCGCAGACCGATCTCGCCGCGCCGCTCCAGGACCGAGATGACCATCGTGTTCGCCACCCCGACCCCGCCCACCAGCAGCGCCACCGCCCCGATCCCCAGGAGCAGGCCGGTGAACGACGCCTCCGCCGCCTCGGCCGCGATCAGCGCGTCCGAGGGCCGCGAGACCTCGACCTCCTCGGGGTGCTCCGGATTCGCCGTCGCCCCGAGCACCGATCGCACCTCGGCCACCGCCGTCTCGGCGGCCCGCGTGTAGACCTCCGTGGCGTGCAGGTCGAAGCCCAGGTACGTCTCGGCCGCGTCCCAGCCGACGAGCGCGGCGTTGTCCAGCTCGGGCGCGAGGTCCACCGGTTCGAGCACCCCGACGACCGCGAACCACTGTCCGCCCAGCCAGATCTGCACCTCGGGGCCGGCGGTCACGCCGAGCGACGCGGCCGCGTCCGCGCCCAGGACCGCCGCCGGGAAGTCCCCGGCCGGCCCGTCGAGCCACTGCCCGGCGGCGAGCTCGGCGCCGACGACGCCGAGCAGGTCGGCCTCGGCGGCCTTGACCGCGATCCCGCCCGACTCGTTCTCGGGGATCCTGTCGGTCCGGTAGACCTTCGCGTCCTCCACCGTCCCGGTCGCCGCGGCCGACTCGACCGGCCCGATCCGCTCGATCATCGCGACCGCCTCGAGCGGGAGCTGCGACTCCCCGCCGAACAGCGACTGGCCGGGCGCGACCGTGAGCAGGTTCGTGCCCAGCTCGTCGAGTTTGCGGTCCAGTTCGGCCGAGCTCGACGCCGAGATCCCCACGACCGCGACCATCGCGGCGATCCCGATCGCGATCCCGATGGCCGACAACGTCACCCGCAGCGGCCGGGACCGCAGCCCGTGGGCGCCGACGCGCAACAGGTCAGTCCAGCGCATCCCGCACCATCCGTCCGTCGCGCATCTCGATCCGCCGCGGCAGGCCCGCGGCGATGTCCCGGTCGTGCGTGATCACCACGACCGTGGTCCCGCCCTCGTGCAGGTCCCGCAGCAGCCCCATCACCGTCGCGCCCGAGGCCGAGTCGAGGTTCCCCGTCGGCTCGTCCGCGAGCAGCAGCCGCGGCCCGCCGACGATCGCCCGCGCGATCGCGACGCGCTGGCGCTCCCCGCCGGACAGCTCGTGCGGGCGATGCCCGGTCCGGTGCGACAGCCCCACCCGGTCCAGTGCGGCCGCCGCGGCCTCGCGCCGCTTCGGCCGCGGCTCGCCCCGGTACAGGAGTCCGTCGGCGACGTTGTCGAGGACCGGCACGCCGTGGGCGAGATGGAACTGCTGGAACACGAAGCCCAGCTCGGCGGCGCGCAGCCGCGACAGCCGCCGGTCCGACAGCGCCGAGACGTCCTCGCCCGCGACCCGCACGGTCCCGGACGTGGGCCGGTCGAGCGTGCCCGCCAGGTTCAGCAGGGTCGACTTCCCCGAACCCGAGGGGCCGACGATCGCGACGAGCTCGCCTTCGCCGATCTCCAGCGAGACCCCGTCCAGCGCTCTCACGCCCGGGTAGGTCTTCGAAACCTCCTCCAGCACCACGACGCTCACGACGGCACCGCCACGGCCATGCCCGCCTCCAGGTCGCCCGAGACCTCCACGCGGCCGTCGGCGAACACGCCGGTCTCCACCGGCACCAGTTCGGACGAGGAGCCGTCGACGACCTCGACGCCGTACCCGCCCTCGCGCAGCGCCAGCAGCGCCTCGACGGGCACCGTGAGCACGTCCTCGCGGGTCTCGGCGACCAGCTCCACGGTCACCGGCGCCGACACCAGGCCGCCGAGGGCCGCCTGGTCCTCGACCGCCACGGTCACCTCGACGGTCTCCGGCTCCTCCGCGCCCTCCTCCTGCGACCCGGTCACCGTCTGGCCGATCGCGGACACCGCGCCCGCGGCCGCCGTCCCGTCCGGCAGCGTCACCGTGACCGCCTGGTCCACCGCGACCAGGTCCTGGTCGGCGATCTCGAGCTGCACCGTCACGCGCCGCTCGTCCGCGGTGTACGCCAGGACCGGCCCGTTCGCCGGGTCTCCCACGGCCGCAAGCCGGTCGGCGACCCTGACCGGGTTCGGCGAGAACAGGACGTCGCCCACGGCCACGGTCCCGGTCTCCTCGGTCCCGAGGTCGTCCTGCCACGCCTCGACCGCCGCCGCGGTCGCGTCCGTGTACGCGTCGTCCTCGGTGAACCCGTCGTAGCCCAGGTCGACCAGGTTCGACTCGAGCTGCGCCACATCGGGTCCCTCGACCCCGGGCGCCAGGGTCCGCCACAGCGGCAGGTCCCCGGACATCGCGACCACCGGCGCGTTGTCGACGTCGTAGACCGCGTCGCCGGCCCCGATCACCGTCCCCGGTTCGGGCAGCCACGTCACGACGCCCGGCTTCGTACCGTTCAGCGTGGCGGCCTCCCCGTACGAGAGCGTCCCGACGACCTCCTCCGACCGGGTCAGGTCCTGCCGCTCCACGGTCGCGGTCGCGCCCGGCGCGTCCGCCGACGCCGCCGGCTCGTCGCCGCCGGACCAGTACAGGGCCCCGGCCGCCGCCAGTCCCGCCGCCGCGGCCGTTCCGGCCGCGATCACCGCCGTCCGCCGCCTCATTGGCCCCGCACCTCTCCGAGGAGGTCCTGGCACGCCTCCAGCGCGGCGTCCCACTCCGGGTCGGCCGGGCCCTCCTCCAGCAGGGTGGGGCCGAAGCCGTCCTCGCCCGGGTCGGGCATGTCCTCGACCCCGTTGTCCCGCATGCACTGCGAGAACTCCAGCAGCGCGGCCTGCACTTCCGGGTCGGACATGTCGGCCTCGCCCGACGCCAGGTGATCCTGGCACGCCTCGACGGCCTCCGGCTCGGCCTCCATGACCTCCCGCAGCTCTTCGGCCTCGGCGAAACCGCCGTCCGGATCGGGATCGGGGAAGTCCACCCCCTCGTCGCGCATGCACTCGGCGAACGCCTGGATGCCCTCCTCCTGGCCGGCGTCCCCTTCGGACGCCTCCTCGGAGGCCGTGCCCCCGGCGCTCGCGACCTCGTCCTGCGGCTCGTCACTGCACGCGGCCGTCAGCGACAGCGCCGTCAGCGCGGCCGCGGCCAGCAGTACTCGTCTCATCGTGGCGTCTCCTTCGTTCTCGGATCGACGCCGCAAGTGAAGCCGCGGCCGCATGTGGTCGGCGTCAGCGGCGGCGCTTACGCCGCGCTTACACCGGACCTGGCAGCATCGTCACCGACAGGGGAGGAGCGCGGGATGCGCGTACTGGTGGTCGAGGACGAGCGGATGCTCGCCGACGCGATCGCGAAGGGCCTGCGGAGCGAGGGCATGGCCGTCGACGTCTGCTACGACGGCGACGCCGCGCGGCTGCGCCTGGCCGCGTACGACTACGACGTGGCGGTCCTCGACCGCGACCTGCCCCGCGTCGGCGGCGACGACCTGACCCGGAAGATCGTCGCCGGGCCCCACTCGACCCGGGTCCTCATGCTCACCGCCTCCTCCGGGGTCGACGACCGCGTCCACGGTCTGTCGCTCGGCGCCGACGACTACCTCGCCAAGCCGTTCGCGTTCGCCGAGCTCGTCGCCCGCGTGCGCGCCCTCGCCCGGCGCACCGCCCCCGCCGCGCCCCCTGTGGTCGAACGCGCCGGGATCACCCTCGACACGGTGGGCCGCCAGGTGTTCCGCGGCGGCCGCTACCTGCCGCTGTCGAAGAAGGAGTTCGGCGTCCTCGCCGAGCTCATGCGCCCGGGCGCCGCCGTCGTCTCCTCCGAGCGGCTGCTGGAGAAGGTCTGGGACGAGCACATCGATCCCGCGACGAACATCGTCCGGGTCACGATGATGACGCTGCGCCGCAAGCTGGGCGAGCCGCCCGTCATCGAGACCGTCCCCGGTTCGGGCTACGTCATCAGGGAGGACCGGCCATGAGGCTCCGCACGAGGCTCACCCTCTGGTACGGCGGCGCGTTCTTCGCCGCCGGCGCCGTGCTCACCACCGTCGTCTACCTGATCGTGCGCAGCCGCATCGCCGCGAACCTGCCGCAGCCCGGGGAGTCGCTCGAGGCGCTCGTCCAGGCCCGCGCCCACCTCGGCATGACCGAGGAGCAGCTCACGGACCTCATCGACACCGTCATCGAACGCCAGGAGGCCGCGAACGCGGCCACCCTCCAGGCGGTCCTGCTCGGCTCGGCCTTCGCGCTCGGCGTGATCGGCCTCCTCGCGGTCGGCTTCGGGTTCCTCATGGCCGGGCGCGTCCTGCGGCCGATCGACGCGATCACCGACACCGCCAGGCGGGTCGCGGACCGCTCCCTCCACGAGCGCATCAACCTCCGCGGTCCCAACGACGAGCTCAAGCGCCTCGCCGACACCTTCGACGGGATGCTCGCCCGCCTCGACCGCGCCTTCGAGGGCCAGCGCCGCTTCGTCGCCAACGCCTCCCACGAGCTGAAGACGCCCTTGGCGATCAACCGGACCCTCCTCGAGGTCGCCGCCGCCGAAGCCGACGCCGGGCACCGCGTCCGCGGCCTCGCCGCGAACCTCCTCGCCGTCAACGAGCGCCACGAGCGCCTCATCGACGGCCTGCTCACCCTCGCCGGCAGCGACCGCGCCCCCGCCGACCCGGTGCCGGTCGACCTGGCGGACATCGCCTCCCACGTCGCCGCCCAGTTCGCGCACGAGGCCGCGGAAGCGGATGTGGCCGTCGAGGTCTCGGCCGAGGAGGCGGTCACCGCCGGCGACGCCGCCCTCCTGGAGCGCCTGGTCGCCAACCTCATCGCGAACGGCATCCGGCACAACCGGCCCGGCGGCGCGCTCGCGATCGCGACCGCCGCCGTCGACGGCCGCGCCCGCCTCACCGTCGTCAACACCGGTCCGATCGTGGCCGCGTACGAGATCGACGCGCTTTTCCAGCCGTTCCGGCGCGGCGAGGGCCGCGACCGCATCGAGTCCGTCAAAGGCGTCGGCCTCGGTCTCTCCATCGTGGAATCCGTGGCGCGCGTCCACGACGCGGCGCTGGCCGCCGTCCCGAACCGGGACGGCGGCCTGCGCGTCACGGTCGAGTTCCCTTAACCCGCGACGACATCGAGGACCCAGGTCACCCCGAAGCGGTCCTTCACCATCCCGTACGCCTCGGCCCACGCCGACGGTCCGAACGGCTGGACCACGGTGCCGCCCTTCGCAAGCCCCTCCCACAGGTCCGTCAGCTCCGCGACGTCGCCGCCGCGCACCGACACGAAGAACGGGTCCTCGCCGCGGCTCAGCGGCAGCGCCGCCGGCACGTCGTAGGCCATCACCCGGAAGCCGCCGGGGGCCGACACCTGGCCCCACACCACCAGGTCGGCCTCGGCAGGGTCCTGGGCCGCGCCCAAGTCCCCGTAGGTCGAGACGACCAGGTCGCCGCCGAAGACGGACCGGTAGAACTCGAGCGCCGCCCGGGCCTCGCCGCGGAAGTTCAAATGGGGTGTGACGTTCACGGTCATGTCGTGCTCCTTCGCTGGTCCCGGGCGTCCCTCGCCCGGTACCGCCCCAGCGTGACCGGCATTCCGGCCGAGAAGTGTCCGCTCCTCCTGGCAGGATCGGCGCATGACCGGACCCTCGTCGCGGACCCTCCGCCTGCTCGCGCTCCTCCAGACCCGCCCCGACTGGACCGGCCCGCAGCTCGCGGACCGGCTCGAGACCAGCGAGCGCACCGTCCGCCGCGACGTCGACCGCCTCCGCGGCCTCGGCTACCGCATCACCGCGGTCCGCGGACCCCACGGCGGCTACCGCCTCGAACCCGGCTCGGCCCTCCCGCCGCTCCTGTTCGACGACGAGCAGGCCGTCGCCCTCGCCGTCGCGCTCCGGACCGCCGTGGGCACCGGGATGGAGGAGGCCGCGGCGCTCGCGCTCGCCACGGTCCGCCAGGTCCTGCCGCCGCGCCTGCGCCGCCGGGTCGACGCCGTCCAGGTCGCCGCCGTGCCCCGCGGCCCGCGCCCGGCCCCGGTCGACACCGGCGTCCTGCTCACGCTCGCCGCGGCCGTCAGGGACCGGTACGAACTGCGCTTCGACTACCGCCCTGACCAGCGGCCCGACCACGCCTTCGACCACCGCCGCGAACGCGGCGACACCAGACGCCGCACCGAGCCGCACCACCTGGCCACCTGGAACGACCGCTGGTACCTCGTCGCCTGGGACCTCGACCGCGGCGACTGGCGCATCTTCCGCGTCGACCGGATCGCACCCCGCACCCCCGCCGGACCGCGCTTCACGCCCCGCGACCTGCCCGGCGGCGACGTGACCGCCTTCGTGCAGGCCCGCTTCCGCGGTGCCGCCGGCGATCCCGACTGGCCCTGCCGAGGCGAGGCGGTCCTCCTCGCCTCCGCGGACGCCGTGGCCCCGTACATCGGCGACGGCCGCGTCGAACCCCTCGGCCCCGGCCGCTGCCGCGTCAGCCTCGGCTCGTGGTCGTGGACCGCGCTGGCGGCCTCCTTCGCCCGCTTCGACGCGGACGTCGAGGCCGCGGACCCGCCCGAACTCGCGCGCGCATTCGCCCGTCTCGCAACCCGATTCGCCGCCTTGTGACCGAACCCATCCTGAATCGTCTCGGTGATCCGCAAATGTATTGATACCGTGGCCGCAAGTCTCGCAAAGGAGCTGTTCCCATGGCACGACGGAAAATCGCCGCGCTCGCACTCGCCTTCGGTTCCGCACTGGCGCTCTCCGCCTGCGGCGAAGGGGAGCTGCCCATCGAAACGCCCACGTTGCCCGACTACCAGGAGTCCCTGGAGGACCTCGCCCCCGACTTCCCGACCGATCTCGCCTCGGAGCTCCAGGAGATCGCCCCCGACGTCACCGCCGCCGAGATCGTCGACGGCGCGCAGCAGCTCTGCACCTCCGCGGCCGAAGGCGCCGACGAGGAGCAGCTCGCCCGCGACGCCGCCTCGCTGTTCGGCGTCGAGGAGGCCGAGGGCCCGACGATCGTCGAGACGGTCCAGCCGTACTGCGACGTGATCGGCTGACCGATCAGCGCCTGAACGTCCGCCGGTAGGCCCCGGGAGCGACCCCGACGGTCTGCGCGAACTGCGCCCGGAAGTTGCTCGGACTCGGGAACCCGGTCTGCGCCGCGATCCGCTCCACGGTGTGGTCGGTCGTCTCCAGCAGCTCCTGGGCGTGGCGGATGCGCACGCCGCCGAGCCACTGGATCGGGCTCTGGCCCGTCTCCGCCGCGAACCGCCGCGTCAGCGTCCTCACGCTCACACCCGCGGCCGCGGCGATGTCCGCCAGCGAGAGGCTGCGGTGCGCGTTCTCCTCGATCCACGCGAGAACGCGCTCGAGGGTCGCCGTCTGGTAGGTCGGGCGGTTGCGCAGGATGTACTGCGCCTGTCCTCCCGTGCGCTGCAACGGGGTCACCGCCAGCCGCGCCGCGTCGGCCGCCACGGCCACGCCGTAGTCGCGCTGCACGATGTGGAGGCACAGGTCGAGCCCGGCCGCGGCCCCCGCCGACGTGAGCACCTGGCCGGCGTCGGCGTAGAGCACGTCGGGATCCACCTTCACGTTCGGGTGGCGGCGCGCGAGCTGCTCCGCCACCAGCCAGTGCGTGGTCGCCCGCCTCCCGTCGAGCAGGCCGGCCTCGGCGAGCGTGAACGCCCCGACGCAGATCGAGGCGATCCGCGACCCGCGCTCGGAGGCGAGCCGCAGCGCTTCGAGGACCGCGGGCGAGGTCGCGCGGAGCGGGTCGTTCCGGCCCGGCACCACGACCAGGTCCGCCCGCTCGAGCGCCTCCAGGCCCGCGTCGGTCGCGATCCGGATCGGACCCGCCGACGTCACCGGGCGCTCCCCGGCCGCGACGACCCGGTACCCCGGCCGCCCGTCGGGAAGCCGCACCCGGCCGAACACCTCCATCGGTGTGGCCAGATCGAACGCGATGGCGTCCTCCAGAGCGAGGACCACGACGGTGTGCATGGCCTGATCGTAACCGAATCCGAGGTCCCGAGCCCATGGCCGGATTCAGGCGGAATATGGCCGTCCAGCCATTGGCGGGCGGCGGCCGCGGCGCGAGCATGGGGGAGCCACGAAGCAACCGAAAGGACCTCCATGACCCGACGCCGCACCGGAGCGGGCGCATGACCGCGTTCCTGCTCTCCGTCCACGTGCTCGCCGCGATCCTCACCATCGGACCCGTCGCGATCGCCGCCAGCATGTTCCCGCCGGCGCTCCGCGCCGCCGCGCACGATCCCGGGAACCCGCGCAAGACCGCCGCGGTCGCGATCCTGCACCGCATCACCCGCGTCTACGCCGTCATCGGCGCGATCGTTCCGGTCTTCGGCGTCGCGACCGGCGCGAGCCTCGGCGTCCTCGGCGACGCCTGGCTCATCACCTCGATGATCCTCACCGCGAGCGCGGCCGCCGTCCTCATCGCGGTCATCCTCCCTACGCAGCGCCGCGGCCTCGAGTCCCTCGACCGCGCAACCGACGGTGCACTCGACAGTGCCCTCGACGCTGCTCTCGACACTGCACCCGACCGCGGCGAGGCGGTGCCCGGCGCCGATGCCGCGACCGCGGCCGGCCGCAGCCTCGCCATGGCCACGGGCGTCTTCAACCTGCTCTGGGCGATCGTCGTGGTCCTGATGATCTACCGGCCCGGCTCGACGACGGGGGTCTGAGATGGAGCCCCGCCGCGTCCTGCACCTCATCGGGGCGGTCGAGCTGTCGACCTTCCTGCTCATGATGGCGAACCTCGCCACCGTCCACCTGCAACTCCTCTCGAGCATCCTGGGCCCGCTCCACGGCCTCGCCTACACGCTCACCGTGATCGCCGCGGCCCTCCTCTCGCAGGGCCGCCACCGCGTCTGGCTGCTCGCGCTCGTCCCGGCGGTCGGCGGCCTCCTCGCCGCGCGCGCACTACCGGCCCCGGACGCCACCGTGTGACACACCGCCCCCGGAAGCTCCGCACCGTCCAAAAGGTGCGGAGCTTCTGTGCGTTCGGGCCTCACGGCGTGTAGAGCGCTCCAATTCACAACAAGGTTTCTAGCAGGGGCGAATTAGTCGCAATACCGATATGAACCGCGAAAACGTGTGACCGTATCATGATCCGATCGAATGCTTCTGTACAGGAAGGATCACTCCCGGTGCCCGACGCACCCACCCCCCGGCTGGTCTACGACGCCTATCTCATCACCGCCTACCACGACTTCTACAAACCCGCGGTCGCGCCGCGCGTCATCGGGCTGGGTCTCGGCGCGGCGCTGCTGGCGGAACTGGTGTTCTCGGGCCACCTCGCCGTCCGGAGCCACGAGGGCCGGGACCTGGTGGTGCCGGAGCCGCGCGGCGGTCCTCCGCGGGATTCGCTGGGGCTGTGGCTGACCGAGCTCGTCCAAGGCGAGCCGGACGCCCTCGCCGTGTCCCAATGGCTCGAATACCTGGCCATCGCCGACACCCAGACCAAGACCGCCGAGCACATGGTCGTGGCCGGGCTGATGGTGCGCGGGGAGCACCGCAGCCGCTGGCTCGGCAAGGTGCAGGTCACCTATGACGCGGCGGACGCCCTGATCGCCCAGGCGCCGCTCGCCCGGCTGCGCCGCCATCTGTCCACGATGGATCGACGAATGCCGTTGCTCGACGCATTCCTCCTCGCTCTCACCGAGGCCGTCGGACTGTCGAAACCCCTGTACTCCCAGATGCCCCCCGGCGCGCGCGAATACGCCGAGGGCCATCTGCGGGTGCTGCCCGCGCCGCTCCAGGCGATCCGCGGGCACCTCACCGCCGCGGTGGCGGACACCGCCATCACCGGCAACCTCTAGTACGCACTTAGGAGTCACGCCCCATGTCAGCTCCCTCACCGGCGAGCGCGGTCCAGTCCGCACTGGCCCGCGACAAACTCGGAACCTTCAGCCTCCTCCACTTCTCCCTCACCGCCGCCACCCCGCTCACGGTGATCGCCGGCGGCGTCGTCGTCATGTTCGCCGTGGCCGGCCAGATCGGCATCCCGCTCGGCTACGTGATCATCGCGGTCTCCTTGTGGCTGTTCAGCGTCGGCTACACCGCGATGGCCCGGCATATCGCCAACGCCGGCGCGATGTACGCGTTCGTCGCCCGGGGCCTGGGCCGGGTCCCCGGCGTCGCCGCCGCGTGGGTCGCCGCCACCGCCTACTGCGCCCTCCAGATCAGCCTCTACGGCCTGCTCGGCATCACCGCGCAGGGCCTGTTCGAGCGCACGGGCCTGTCCCTGCCGTGGTGGGTGTTCGCCCTCGCCGCCTGGGTGCTGGTCGGCCTGCTCGGCACCCGCGCGGTCGACATCAACGCGAAGGTCCTGGCCGTGCTCCTCACCGTCGAGGTCGCGGTCATCCTCCTGTTCAGCGTCTCGAACTTCGCGCACCCCGCGGACGGCCTGTCCTTCGCCTCGCTCTCGCCGAGCGCGCTCGGCGGCGAGGCCGCCGGAGCCGTGCTCGCCCTGGCCGTCATCGGCTTCATCGGCTTCGAATCGCCCACCGTCTACGGCGAGGAGGCCCGCGACCGCAAACGCACCGTCGCGCGCGCCACGCTCGCCACGATCGGCATCCTCGCCGTCATCTACATCGCCGCGTCGTGGTCGATCATCACCGCCGTCGGCGACGACGACGTGGTCGCGGCCAGCGCCGACCCCGACCTCATGTTCACCCTCGCCGGCGACCAGCTCGGCGGCGCGTGGGTGACGATCGGCCAGGTCCTCCTGCTCACCTCGGTCACCGCCGCGGCCCTGAGCTTCCACAACACGACCGCGCGGTACCTGTTCGCGCTCGGGCGCGAGCAGGTCGTCTTCTCGTGGCTCGGCCGCACCTCGGTGCGCACCTGCGCGCCGGTGGCCGCGTCGGTCACCCAGACCGCCGTCGGCGGCGCGGTGCTCGTCCTGTGGGCCGTGCTCGGGCTCGACCCGCTGGTGCACCTGTTCTTCTACCTCGGCACCGCGTCGGGCATCGGCCTGATCGCGCTCATCCTGACCTGCGCCATCGCGGTCCTGACCTACTTCGCGCGGGATCGGCGCGACGAGTCGGTCTGGGCCGCGGTCATCGCGCCGGTCCTCGCGGTCCTGGTGATGGGCGGGGTCATGTACCTGTCCGTGATCCACTTCCACACGCTGCTCGGCGTCGAGGAGGGGTCGCTCCTGCCGACGCTGGTGCCGATCCTCTTCGGCGCGCTGGCACTCCTGGGCGCCGGCTGGGGGCTGTTCCTCAAAAAGGCCCGGCCCGAGGTGTACGCGGGCATCGGCCACGGCGCGAAGGCGCCCCTGGTGCAGGCGGCCGAGCGGGCCGCGGTCCCGGTCGGAGCCGCCGGTGAATAGCGCGTACGGGGCCGTGGCGGCGATGCTCGCCCGCGAGTTCAACGACCTGCCCACCGCCCGCTGGCTCGTGGACGACCCGGACGAGCGGCTCGAGGCCGTCCGCGGCCAGTTCGAGCTCCTCGTCGAGCACGCCCTCGGGCACGGCGGCGTGGTCACCTCGGGCGACCTCGACGGCGCGGTGGTGTGGTTCGACCACACCGCCGAAGCGCCGCCGATCCCCGACTACGACGAGCGGATGCTCGCCGCGTGCGGGCCCCACATCGACCGGTTCCGCCGCCTCGACGAGGTGATGGAGGCGCACCACCCTGACGCCCCGCACCACTACATAGCGCTCGTCGGGGTGCGGAAGGAGCAGCGCGGCAACGGGATCGCGACCGCGATGCTCCAGCGCCACCACCGGGTCCTCGACCGGGACGGCATTCCGGCCTACCTCGAGGCGGTCTCGCCCGAGACCGCGAAACTGTACGGGAAGCTCGGCTACGAGCCGCTCGGCGAGCGGTACGGCCTCGCCGACGGGGGACCGTACCTCTATCCGATGTGGCGCGAGCCGCAGGCCGCCTGAACGACGGCGGCGGGCCCGGGAGGGCCCGCCGCCGGTTCGAGCATCGTGATCCTTTGTCCGCCAAGGGTTCTCGATGCACCGGACCGTCTCCAAGAATATTCAGACACTTGACTATACAAATACAAAGTCGGTATGATCTGCCGAAGCGCTCTGGGAGCGCTCCCGGAGTCCTAAGGAGATCGGCATGCGAAGCAATCGCAAGCGCACCGCCCTCGCGGCCGCCGCCGCGACGGCGGTCGGCATCGGCGCACTGACACTCGGCCCGGCGGACCTGGCACTCGCCGAGGACGGATGCGAGGTCGACTACACCGTGGTCAGCAGCTGGGGCTCGGGCTTCCAGGCCAACGTCGCCATCACCGCGGGCGAGGCCATCGACGGCTGGGACCTCGAGTGGACCTTCCCCGCCGGCACGACCGTCTCCAGCGCCTGGAACGTCTCCTGGAGCCAGAGCGGTACCGCGTTCTCCGGCTCCGACGTCGGCTGGAACGCGACCGTCGCCGCCGGGCAGACCCGCGAGGTCTTCGGCTTCATCGGCTCCGGCAGCACGGCCGCCCCCACGGCCGTCTCGATCAACGGCGACGTCTGCGACGGCCAGATCGACGACCCCACGGACCCGCCGACCACCGACGACCCGACCGACCCGCCCGGCGAGGCCGTCAGGATCATGCCGCTCGGCGACTCGATCACCGGCAGCCCCGGCTGCTGGCGCGGCAACCTCTGGCAGCTCCTCGACCAGGCCGGCCACGACGTCGACTTCGTCGGCTCGCTCTCCCAGGCCTGCAACCCGGCCGGCTCGGACCCCGACCACGAAGGGCACGGCGGCTTCCTGGTCACCCAGTCGGTGAACAACGGCAGCGTGCGCTCCTGGCTGGAGCAGAACACCCCGGACGTGCTGCTGCTCCACTTCGCCACCAACGACGTCTGGTCCTCGATCCCGCCGGCGACGATCCTCGCGGCCTACACGACCCTCGTCGGGGACCTGCGCGAGCTCAACCCGGACGCGGTGATCCTCGCGGCGCAGCTCATCCCGCTGGTGCCGAGCAACTGCGCGGACTGCCCGCAGCGCATGGTCGACTTCAACGCCCAGATCCCGGCCTGGGCCGCCGCGCACTCCACTGCGGAGTCCCCGATCGTCGTGGTCGACCAGCACACCGGCTGGGTGCCCTCGGTCGACACCTACGACGGCGTCCACCCCGACGAGGACGGCTACGTCAAGCTGGCCGCCAACTGGTTCGAGGCCCTCGATCCGATCCTCGACGCCGCATAGCCACCCCGGCGCCGACGGCACCGGCCCCCGGGGCCGGTGCCGTCGGCGTGTTCAGCGGCGGACGCCCTCGATCTCGAAGGTCATCACCGTGTTCGCCGGGAACGCCCGGGAGAACCGCTTCGAGGACACGGTCGTGTCGGTGTGGCGCGCGTACCGCTCGGAGCCGTTCGTCTGGGTCGACCAGCGGACCGCCGTCCCGTTCGGGACCGTGCCGAAGGCCGAGAGGTCGTACGTGACCGTCTGCGCCGTACCGTAGTTCGTCGTGACGATGACGAGCTTCCCCGAGGCCGGGTCGTGGGCGGCGACGGTGTTCGCCTCGCCGCCGTCGATGATCGTCATGCCGGGGCGGATGTGCCGGGCGTACTGGGCGTACACGAAGTACTTGGTGTTGACCGCGCCGAGCGTCCCGTTCTCGTTGTCGGCCTGGATCAGGCCCCAGCCGCCGCCGTCGAGGACCTGCCAGTAGCACCAGCCGGTCGGGTGCAGCCACCGGAAGTCGAGGTTGAGGTTGCGGGCCAGGCGCAGGCCGGAGGCGTCGCTCTCGCCGTACTCGGAGTTCCACAGCCGCTTCCCTGCGGCGCGGGCCGCGTTGTAGACGGAGTCGCGGCGCCCTCCCTCGTACTGGTAGCCGTGCACGTTGACCTTGGCGATCTTGCTCCTCGCCGAGGAGGTGAGCCCGTTCCAGGTGCTCACGGCCTGGTCGTAGAGGGACTCGTCGGAGGCGGTGATCGGCATCCACGACAGCCCGCGCGCGTCGAGTTCGGCCCGCAGGTGGTCGATGACGATCGACTGGGTCGGGACGGTGAAGTGGCACCCCTCCTGGGTCCCGGTGGCGGTCCACCAGTTCGCGATCGGCTCGTTGAACGGGTCCACGTAGTCGAAGTCGACCCCCCAGTTGTCGTGCGCGTACTTCGCGATCGTGGCCATGTACACCGCGTGCTGCCGCCGGTTCCACGACTGGAGGTTGTCGGCGTTGCCGTCGGCGCCGCCGGAGGGGTTGTGGTTGACGCACATCCACCACATGGGCGAGTTCGAGAACAGCTCGAAGATGTTCGCCCCGCGGTCGCGGGCCTTCCACATCATGTTCCGCTGGGCGCTGTCGACGAACCAGTTCCAGCTCGAGGAGGCCGGGTCGCTGGAGTTCCAGTCGAGCCAGTACCCGTCCATCTGCCGCGAGCGCATCATGTTCGGCGAGACCACCATGGACTCGCCGTTGATCGAGTTCCAGGAGCACGCGCCGGCGTTGTAGCGCACGATGTTCATGCCCAGGCCCGGCACCGAGGCGCCGTTGTAGGTGACGTTGTTGCGGGTGAACATGAGGTCGGCGATGTCGTTGCGGTTCCCGAAGGCCCGGCCCCACCAGCACAGCGAGGTGCCCCAGCCCTCCCAGGTCCCCCAGGTGGTCGCGGGGTTGACCGCGGTCGTGTAGTCGGCCCGGGCGGCGGCGGGCACCGCGCCCGCTGCGAGTGCTCCGGTCCCGGCGGCGGTGAAGAGTGTGCGACGGCGCATGGCGGCCCTCCAATACATCGAGATTCGTCGATGATGTCAGGGCGCCCCGGTAATGTCAACCCCTTCGATAAAGCATGAGAATAAGTGTGCCGGGACTGCGCCCGTTTCCCCTGGCGGCGCTGGTCAGGGACCCGCGACTCAGCGCGCCAGGTACTGCTCGCGCTCGGCCCGCCAGTTTGCCAGGTACGGTTTCGCGGCGTCGGCCGCGTGCGCGCGACGGACCGCCCGCGCCGGCTCGGCCAGGGCCGCGGCGGCGCGCTCGTCGGCCCGCCACGCGTACGGGTACGCGAACCGGGTCTGGTAGTGGTCCATCCACATGAGCACCAGGTCGCCCTCGTGCTCGAGCGACGCGTACGCGCGGCGCGAGCCGCGCTCGTGCCGCTCGACCTCCCAGCCGCCCCCGGGCCGCGGCACCGCGGTGAAGTCGGGGTCGTACAGCCAGGCCCAGCTCCCGTCCCCGAGCTCGCGGGGCCCGAAGCGGTCGCGCGGCTCCAGGGCCGCCGCGAGCGCGGCGGGCGTCCACGGCGCGGGGAAGAACGTCGACAAGGCGACGGTCAGCTCCAGCGGCGTCAGCTCCGCCCCCTGCCCCTGCAGCGCGAGCGCTTCGGCGAGGACCTTCGCCGCGAGCGAGGGCGCGCCCTCGTCGGTCAGCGCCACGTGCAGTTGGAGGGCCCGCGTGAAGCGGACGTGCTCGTCGGGATCGGCGAAGGGCGGCAGCGGAATCGAGTCGACCGCGGGGCGGCCCCACGGAACGGAGGCGTCAGGATGGCTCACGCCCCCGATTGTGCCCGGACCCTCCGACACGATTGGGCCGCGCGCCCGGCGGGTAGCCACAGTGGAACGAAGGGAGTCCCCGATGCCAGCCTCCGCCATCGGCCTCGTCACCGGCCTGCTCGTCGCCGTCGCGTTCATCGCGGGCGGCGTGAACGGCCTCGTCCTCGCGATCCTGCTCGGCGCACTCGGCTTCGTCGTCGGCATGCTCGTCGGCGGCGAGACGCGCTCGCTGCGCCGCTACGGCCGCCGCATCCGGCGCTGAGCGACCGCGAGCGAGACCGACGCGCACGCCGCTTCGGGCCCGACCGCGATCGCCGCGATCCGAACGACCCCCTGCTCCGCCGCGACCCGGTGGTCCGGTGCGCGGGCGCGAGTAGGGTGGTCCACGTCCAAGCAGCGATCAAGATAAGAGGGTCCAACGTGAGCGTCAGCGTCCTGTTCATCGGCGGTACCGGCCGGATCTCCACCTCCTGCGTGCGCGAAGCCGTCGCGCAGGGCCTCGACGTCACCGTCCTCAACCGCGGCCGCACCGCCGAGCGGTCGCTGCCGCCCGAGGTCGAGGTCCTCACCGCCGACGCGGGCGACCCCGCGGCCGTGCGCGGCGTCCTCGGCGACCGCGTCTTCGACGCCGTCGTGAACTGGGTCGTGTTCACGCCCGAGCAGGTCCGCCGCGACATCGAGCTGTTCGCCGGCCGGACCGGCCAGTACCTGTTCATCTCCTCCGCGAGCGCCTACCAGACCCCGCCCACGCACCTGCCGATCACCGAGTCGACCCCGCTGCGCAACCCGTTCTGGCAGTACTCGCGCGACAAGATCGCCTGCGAGGAGATCCTCACCGCCGCCTACCGCGAGGACGGCTTCCCCGCGACCATCGTGCGGCCCTCCCACACCTACGACGAGACCATGCTGCCCTTCGACGGCGGCTGGACCGTCGTCGAGCGCATGCGGGCCGGCAAGCCCGTCATCGTCCACGGGGACGGCACGTCGCTGTGGACCATCACCCACGCCCGGGACTTCGCGGTCGGGTTCACCGGCCTCCTCGGCCAGGAGGCCGCCATCGGCGAGGCGTTCCACATCACCGGCGACGAGGCCCCCACCTGGAACCAGATCTTCACGTACGTGGCGGACGCCGCGGGCGTCGCCGAGCCGCGCCTGGTCCACGTCCCCTCGGACGCGATCGCCGCCGCGGACCCCGGCTGGGGCCCGGGCCTCCTGGGCGACAAGGCCCACTCGATGGTCTTCGACAACACCAAGATCAAGCGGCTCGTCCCCGCGTTCGGGCAGCGCACCACGCCGTACAAGCTCGGCGCGCGCGAGGTGGTCGCCTGGTACGACGCCCACCCCGAGCACAAGGTGGCCGACGCGGAGGCCGACAAGGTCATGGACTGGCTCGCCGACCGCTACGCCCCGCACCCGATGGTCTAGGGCTCCCTAGTCCTTCACGCGCTCCCAGCCGACCGCCTCGAAGCCGTCGCCGTCCCACAGGACGGCGCGGCCCTCGCGGACCTCGACGTCGTCGACGTACACGCCCCGGCCCTGGTAGACCGGGTCGGACGTGTACCGCCAGCGCAGGAGGGCGGTGCGCTCCGGCAGGCTCGCGGACGCCTTGATCCACTGGCGCCCCGAGTAGCCGGAGAACGCTCCCTCGGTCCGCCAGCAGTGGTCCTCGGTGCGCAGCTCCAGCGGCACCGGCGTCCACGCCGACCCGTCCGGGCTCGCCTCGAGCACCCCCAGGTCGGTGGGCTCGGTGTCGTACCAGAGCGCGAACCGCGCCGTGGCGCAGTCGGTCGCGCGCGGCAGCACGGCCGTCAGCGTCGCGGTGGACGCGTCGACCTGCCCCGCGTACCACGCGTCGCGGCCGTGCGCTGGCCGCACCGGCACCGCCCGGCCCAGCGGCCGCGAGGCCGCCCGCCGGTAGGCGCTGGCCGTCCCGCGGCCCCGGGTCGGGTGGACCCGGTTCGTCAGCAGCACCAGCAGCGTGCCCGCGAGGGGGTCGAGCACGATCGACGTGCCGGTGTACCCGGTGTGCCCCACCGTGACCGGTGAGCTCATGGCGTCCATGTACCAGCGCTGGCCGAGCTGCCAGCCGAGCCCGCGGGCCGCGGCCTCGCCCAGCCGCGAGTTCATGTCGGTGAAGACCGTGCGGGCGGTGGCCTCGCTGAGGATCTCGGCGTCGCCGTAGCGGCCGCCGTTGAGGATCATCTGCCCGAACACCGCCAGGTCCCACGCGGTCGAGAACACGCCCGCGTGCCCGGCGACGCCGCCGAACGCCCACGCGTTCTCGTCGTGGACCTCGCCGTGGACCATGCCGCGGCCCGTCCACGGCTGGTACTCGGTCGCGGCGGTGCGCGCCCGGTCCGCCGGGTTGTATCCGGTGTCGGCGAGCCCGAGCGGCTCGCACACGTACGCGTCGACCAGTTCGTCGAGGCGCTGGCCGGTCACGCGCTCGAGCACCTTCCCGAGGACGATCAGGTTGAGGTCGGAGTACTCGTACCCGCTGCCGGGCACGCGTCGCAGCGGCTGCCGGTAGATCGCCGCCATGCGCGCGTCGTCGTCGGGCTGGCCGTAGAGGTTGATGAACGCGATCATCCCCGAGGTGTGCGAGAGGAGCTGCTCCAGCGTGATCGGGGACTTGGCGGGGTCGGCGGAGTCGAACTCCGGGAGGTACTCGACCACCGGGTGCTTCAGGTCCACCACGCGGTCGTCGATGAGGCGGCCGGTCACGGTCGCGGTGAACAGCTTCGAGATGGAGGCCAGGTCGTAGACCGTGCCGGTCTCGGCCGGCAGCCACTCGCCCTGGGGGAGCTCGACCGCGGTCTCGGTCTCCTCGTCCCAGCCGGAGTAGCGGAGCCGGTGTCCGGCGGCCTCGTGCTTCACGACCACGCCGCGGCGGGCGGCGAGGACGGTGAAGCCGGGGAACGACGGGGCGGAACCTTCCATATAGGACTTCAAACGGGGGGTGATCAGGTCGACGTGGGCGGCGGTCAACCGCGCTTCCGAACAGGGCCCGTACCGCAGTTCGCGCGGATGTTCGGGGAAGGTCACGTCGTACGGCCCGGCGCTCGGCGGGCCGGTGAGTTCGGGCATTGAGGGGCGCTCCTCGGCGTTGGCGCGGGAGGCGAGCGCGAGCGCCGACCATAGCGCCCCCGCCGCGCCCCCGAGTACGGTTCGACGCTGCATCGTGTCTCCTGGTTATCGTGCCATCACTGAGCGGTGCTGCGATAGAGCAAGTACGACTCTCTTTGCTCGGAAAACGCATCCAATTCGTCGGCCCACACCGCCGTGACCTCGTCGACGTCCGCGCCGGCCTCGACCGCGAGGCGCACGGCCTGGTTCCCGGTCAGCTTGTCCAGCCAGAACGAGGTCACGTCCTGTGACCGCCAGCCGTACTGCGGGAAGGCCCGCCGCTGCGCGATGATCATCGCCAGCGCCGTCCTGATCGGATCGAATTCATCCCTGTGGGTGACCTGGACCTCGACGCCCCCGCACACCTTTCCCGACCATTTCGAGAACGACGGGGTGAAATACGCCTCCCGGAAGCGCGCGCCCGGCAGCCCCTCCAGGGACGCCGCCCACCGGTGGTCGATCCCGGGCGCGCCGAGGTACTCGAACGGCTTCGTCGTGCCCCGCCCCTCCGAGAGCGCGGTCGCCTCGAACAGGCACGTCCCCGGATAGGCCACGGCCGTGTCCACCGTCGGCATGTTCGGCGACGGCGCCACCCACGGCAGCCCGGTCTCCTCGTAGTACATGCCGCGCCGCCAGTGCTCCATCTTCACCACGGTCAGATCGACCGAGGAGCCCAGGAACTCGCCGTTGAACAGCCGCGCCAGCTCGCCCACGGTCATCCCGTGCCGCTGCGCGATCGGCTTGAGCCCCACGAAGGTCGCGTGCTCGGGGTGGAGCACCGGGCCGCTGGCGGCCAGCGCCGACCCGGGGTTGGGCCGGTCGAGGACGACGAACCGCAGCCCGAGCCGCCCGGCGGCCTCCATCGCGAGGTACATGGTCCAGATGTAGGTGTAGAAGCGCGCGCCCACGTCCTGGATGTCGAAGACCACGGTCTCGATCCCGGTCTCGGCGAACAGGTCCGCCATCCGGTCCATGTCGTTGTAGGCGTTGTACACCGGCAGCCCGGTCTTGGGGTCGAGGAAGAAGTCCTCGCCCTCCCCGGCCTGCGAGACGCCCCGGAAGCCGTGCTCGGGACCGAAGACCGCCGCGATGTCGACCTTCCCGCTGCCGTGCATGAGGTCCACTTCGTGGCTGAGGTCCGGGAGCACGCCGGTCGGATTCGAGATGACGCCGACGCGCTGGCCGGCGAGTTCGCTGAAGTCCTTGCGGGCGAGGACCTCGACGCCGGTCCTGACGCGCCTGCCGCCGTGGGCGGCGGCGGGGGAGGGCGTGAGGAGCGCGGCGCCGCCGAGGACGGTGCCGCCCAGGATCATTCTGCGTTTCATGGGAGCCCCCTAGTAGCTCAGGCCGTGCCCGAAGGCGAACAGGACGGTGCCGGGGTCGTCGGCGCGGGGGATGTCGATCGGCAGGCGCCCTTGCGGGTCGACGCTGCCGAGGATGACATGGACGGCGGATTCGAGGCCGTCGAGGGAGTACGAGAAGGTCGCGAGGTAGGCGTTGACGTCGTCGACGATGAAGGCGACGTCGTAGGGGTTCTGGACGCCGAGGGCGACGAGGGGGACGCCGGTGGCGGCGAGCGCCTGGACGAGCGCGACCTGGCCCGGGTTGTTCCCGGCGCCGTTGGTGCACACCACGATCAGGTCTTCGCCGTCGGCGGCGGCCACGGCCGCGTCGATCTGCGCCTGGGTGGGCGCGGTGCCGGTGACCAGGCCGGTGGGGGTCCAGCCGCGGTTGGCGAACTCGGTGGTGAGGCGGGTGTTGGTGGAGGCCCCCCAGCCGGTGACGAGCACGTGGCCGCCGTCGGTGGGAACCGGGAGCGTCCCGTCGTTGACGACGAGGGTCGTGGTGCGGTCGCTGAGGGCCTGCGCCGCTTCGAGGCTCGCGGGGATGCCGACGACGTCGTCGACGAGTCCCGGGTCGGCGTACGGGTTCGCGAAGAGGCCGAGCCGGTACTTGAGGCCGAGGATGCGGGTGACGGACTCGTCGATGCGCCGCTCGGTGAGCTCGCCGTTCGCGACGGCCTCGAGGACGGCGTTGTATGCGATGTCGATGTGTTCGGGCATGAGGAGGATGTCGGCGCCGGCGAGGAGCGCGAGCACGGGGATCCGCTCGTCGCCGTAGCCGTCGCGCACGCCTTCCATGCGCAGCGAGTCGGTGATGACCACGCCGTCGTAGCCGAGCTCCTCGCGCAGGAGCCCGGTGAGGATCCGCTCGGAGAGCGTCGCGGGCCTGAGCGAGTCGTCCAGGGCCGGGAACTGGATGTGCGCGGTCATGACCAGGTCCACTCCGGATTCGATCGCGGAGCGGAACGGCGGGGCGTCGATCGCCTGCCACTCCTCGTAGGTGTGGTCGATGCGCGGCAGTTCGGCGTGGCTGTCGTCCTCGGTGTCGCCGTGGCCGGGGAAGTGCTTGACGGTGGCGGCGAGGTCGCCGCGGGCCTGGTACCCCTCGACCTGCGCGGACACGAACGCGGCCACGTGCTCGGCGTCGGACCCGAAGGAGCGCACGCCGATCACGGGGTTGGCGGGGTTGACGTTGACGTCGGCGTCGGGCGCGAAGTTCTGGTTCAGGCCCATGGCGCGCAGCTCGGTCCCGGCGATCACGGCGGCGGCGCGGGCGGCCTCGGGGTCGTGGGTGGCGCCGAGGGCCATCGCCCCCGGGAGCTGCGTGGCTGGCGGGCCGATCCGGGTCACGATGCCGTGCTCCTGGTCGGTGGCGATGAACAGCGGCGTGCCGCAGTCGGCGAGGGCCGCGTCCTGCAGGCCGTTGGAGAGGGCGGTGATCTGGTCGGGGTTCGCGACGTTGTCGGACCAGGCGAAGTAGATGATGCCGCCGAGGTGGTAGGTCTCGATGAGCTCGGCGGCGTTGTCGACCCCGTGCGCGGCCCGGTTGCTCGCGACGTCGGCGGCCTCGGTGGTGTCGGCGGTGCGGCCGTACGCGTAGGTGGTGAAGAGCTGGCCGACCTTCTCCTCGAGGCTCATGGCCTTGAGGCGGCGCTTGACGAACCGGCGCTCGCCGCGGTCGCCGTGCGCGTGCGCGGTTCCGGCGGTGGCGGCCGCGGCGGCGGCCCCGAGGGCGGCGGCGAGCACGGTCCGGCGGGGATGCGTCTCCATTGAGCGACTCCAGTCTGTGCGGAAAGGGGGCGGGCGGTCCCTTGTCACCGGTGCTTTTGGTCACCGGTGCTTTCGACCCGGTCGGCCCGATCCGCCCATCCTGGCAGAAAACTTCAAGTGAAGGCAAGACTACGGAGGGAATTTTCAGAAGTGGCGGCGGGCGCTCAGCGGAGCGCGGGGAGCGCGAACCGGAGCGTCCCGGCGTCGGCGTCGAGGGTCGCCTTGAGTCCCAAGGGAACCGAGAGCGACTGCGGGCAGTGCCCGAATCCGAAGTTCCACGCGACCGGTACGCCGAGTCCGCCCAGGAGGTCCTCGAACACGCCGCGCACTTCCGCCTCGGGGCCGCAGTCGGTCCACGATCCGAGGACCACCCCGGCGATCCCGTCGAACCATCCGGCGCGCCGCAGCTGCGTCAGGGCCCGGTCGAGCCGGTACGGGGCCTCGCCGACGTCCTCGAGGAGCAGCAGGGCCCCGGCGAGGTCCACGCGGTGCTCGGCGGTGCCGATCCCGGCGGCCAGGAGCGTCAGGGTCCCGCCGACGGTCACGCCGGTCGCGGTGCCGCCGGCGAGGGCTTTCGCGCCTGCGGGCGCGAGAGTCAGGACCCGCTCGGGCTCGAACAGGGTCAGCCGCAGGTGCTCGCGCATCGCGGTGTCGGTCACGAAGGCCGGCCAGGCCGGCATCGGGCCGTGGATCGTGGCGGTGCCGAGGTTGAGCGCGATCGCCTCGTGGAGGGCGGTCACGTCGCTGAACCCGACGAACGCCTTCGGCTCGGCCCCGCGCAGCCGGACCCAGTCGATCCGGTCGAGCATCCGCTGGGCACCGTACCCGCCTCTGGCGGCGATGACGGCGGCGAACGAGGGGTCGGTCCAGGCCGCCGTGAAGTCCTCGGCCCGTTCGGCATCGGTCCCGGCCAGGTACGCGCCGGTGCGGGCCGCGTGCGGCATCAGGACCGGTTCCAGGCCCCACGAGCGCAGAACCCCAAGGCCCGCTTCCAGATCGGCGGCGGAGGAGGGGCCCGCGGGCGAGACGACCGCGACCCGGTCGCCGGGGACGAGCCGCCGCGGGCGGTGCAGCGCCCTCACGGCCGCAGCTCCAGATCGAATTCGGGCCCCGGGAAGCCGAAGACCTCGGCGTACAGGGCGTGCTCGGCGAGCACCGCGTCCGCGATGGTCTCGGCCCGCCGGAACCCGTGCTGCTCGCCCTCGTAGGTCCGGTAGGCGTGCGGGACGCCCCGGCCCTTGATCCGCTCCAGCAGCAGGTCGGCCTGCGCTGGCGGGCAGATCTCGTCCTCCAGGCCCTGGAGCAGGATGAACGGGACCTCGATCCGGTCGGCGTGGTGCACCGGGGACCGCTCGGCCGAGCGCTCCTCCAGCGGCTCGCCCACGAGCGAGTACACGTACTGCGACTCGAAGTCGTGCGTGTCGTCGCCGCGCCACAGCGACAGGTCCAGGATCGGGTACTTCACCACCGCGCACGCGTACACGCCTCGCGCCGCAGGGGAGGTGAGCGACGCCGCGGCGGTCCAGCCGCCGGCGCTGCCGCCGCGGATCGCGATCCGGGACGGGTCGGCCGAGCCCTCGGCCGCGAGCGAGCGCGCCACGGCCGCGCAGTCCTCCACATCGACCTCGCCCCACGCCTCGCGCAGCCGCTCCCGGTAGGCCCGCCCGTACCCGGTGGACCCGCCGTAGTTCACCTCGACGACGCCGATGCCGCGGGAGGTGAAGTACGCCAGCTCCATGTCGAGCACGGCCCGCACGTGGCTCGTCGGCCCGCCGTGGACCCACACCGCGTACGGCGGCAGCTCGCCTTCGGGCCCTTGGAAGTCCGGGTTCCGCGGCGGGTAGACGTGGGCGTGGATCTCGCGCCCGCCCGGGCCCGCGAACGTGCGGTGCTCGGGGACGGGCAGGTACGCGGGGTCGACCCGGTCGGTGTGCGCGGCGGCCACGACGCCCGCGGCGCCGGTGCGGCCGTCGACCTCGACCACCTCGTAGCCCGTATGCGGGCTCGCGGCCAGGCCGTAGACCCGGTCGCCGACCGCCGTGAGCCCGGCGGCCCAGTCGGTCCACGGGCCTTCGACGAGGTTCATCTTCCGCTCCCAGGCGTCGAAGATCCCCAGGCGCCCTTCGCCCTTGCCGTGGACGGCGGCGATGTCGCCGCCGGCGAGGATCTGGAACCACTGCGACCCGAGCGTCCACAGCGGACCGGCGAACTCGGCCTCCGCCTCCAGGACCGCGCCGCGCTCCCCGGTGTGCGGGTCGAGCCAGTGCAGGTTCCACCAGCCGGTGCGGTCGCCGGCGAAGACGAGGGTGCCGTCGCGGGTCCACTCGACCTGGGCGATCGACTCGCCGTCGCCGCCCGCGACCGTGGCGGCCCCGGCGAGCGTCCCGTCCGGAGCGATCTCCGCGACCCGCAGCTCCGTCTCGTCCCACGGCATGTGCGGGTGGTTCCAGGCGATCCACGCCAGCGCCGAGCCGCTCGGACTCACCCTGGGGCAGGCCAGGAACCGGTACGAGTCGTCCGTGAGCTCGCGGATCTTCGCGTCGTCCCCGGTCAGGCACAGGTCGACGGCCGCGATCACGCGCCGCACGTCGGTCGGGTTCGGCCCGGTGTGCTCCTCGAGCACGGCCCACGCCTCGAAGCGCTCCAGATCGATCACCGGCTCGGACCAGCGCAGCGCACTCGGCGACTCGGGCGCGGGGCTGACCGGCAGCGGCTCGTCCCACCGCTCGGGCAGATGGACGTACAGCCGCTGGTCGGCGTAGTTCACGAACACGACGACCGGGTCGCCGTCCTCCGTGATCGCGCCCGCCCACGGCCGGCCCCCGTACTCGTGGACCCGGCTGCGGACGTTCCACGGCGCGGCGAGCACCGTCTCGGTCGTGCCGTCCTCCTTGCGGCGCACCAGGGTCCGCCGTCCGCCCTCGGTCGGGCGCGGCTCGGTCCACCACAGCTCGCCGCCGACCGCACCGAGGAACCCGGGCCGGCCGTCCGACGCGGCCACCAGGCCGGTGTCGACAGGGGACTCCCAAGCGCCGTACGGGGATCGCTTCACGTCGTCTCCTATGCCTTCAGCAGGAAGTCGTCGAGGACCCGCAGGCCGAACCGGAGCCCCTCGACCGGGACCCGCTCGTCGACGCCGTGGGCCAGTCTGCCGTACCCGAATCCGGGCGGCAACCCCAGCGGCGAGAAGCCGTACCCGGTGATCCCCAGTGGCGTGAACGGCTTCGCGTCGGTCCCGCCGGACATGCAGAACGGCACCGGGTGCCCCTCGGGGTCGAACTTCTTGATCGCCTCGCGCATCGCCCGGAACGTCGGCGAATCGACCGGCGACATGAGCGGCTCGTCCCGGTGCGCGTACCGCCACGCCACGTCGGGCCCGCACAGCTCGTCCAGGGTCGCCTCGAACTCGGCCTCCCCGCCGGGCACCACCCGGCCGTCCACTTCGGCCCGGGCGTGCTCGGGGATCACGTTGATCTTGTAGCCGGCCTGCATGATCGTCGGGTTCGCGCTGTTGCGCAGCGTCGACTCGACGAGCTGCGCCGCCTCCCCGAGACCGCTGAGGTCGGTGAAGTCCGGCTCGACGCCGTGCAGCGCCGCCAGCTCCCGCACCGCCGCCTCCACCACGGGCGTCACCCGCAGCGGCCACCGGTGCGCCCCGATCCGCGCCACCGCGGCCGCGAGCTTGCTCACCGCGTTGTCCGGGTTCGCCTTCGACGCGTGCCCGGCCCGGCCCCGGGCCGTCAGCTCCAGCCACGCCGTCCCCCGCTCGCCCGCGGCGATCGGGTAGATCCGCATGTCGTCGCCGCTCGCAGACGTGCTGTGGAACGTGAACCCGCCCGACTCCGAGACCCCCTCGGTGCAGTCGTCGAAGTACTCCGGGTGCTCGGCCGCGAGGAACCGCGACCCGTAATCGGCCTCGGCCTCCTCGTCCGCGATGAACGCGAACACGATCGACCGCCGCGGCCGTACCTCCTCGCGTGCCCAGGACCGCACGGCCGCGAGCATCATCGCGTTCATGCTCTTCATGTCGATAGCGCCGCGGCCCCAGAGCATCCCGTCCGCGTCGATCTCCCCCGAGAACGGGTCCACGCTCCAGTCCGCGGCCTCGGCCGGGACCACGTCCAGGTGCCCGTGCACCAGGAGCGCCGGAGCGTCCGGGTCCGTCCCCTCCAACCTTGCGACCACATTGGACCGGTTCGGGGCCTTCTCGAGGATCACCGGGTCCAGCCCGGCCTCCGACAGCTTCACGGCCGCGTACTCCGCGGCCGCGCGCTCGTCCCCGTCCCCGCCGCCCCGGTTCGTGGTGTCGAACCGGATCAGGTCGCGAGTGAACTCGACGACCTCCTCGAACGCCTTCGTGTCAAGCGCCGAGACCGCGCCCATGCCGGAGGTGATGGGCGATTCCCAAGCGTTGTAGGGAGATTGCATTGCCTTCCGCCAATCTTTACAGGACGCTGTCGCGCACTTCGGATGGAGCAGGTGTGGTAACTGAGAGTTATTCGGAATATAATCATGTTATGGCTCGTTTTAGGATGTACCCGACGAAGCGGCAGGAACAGCAGATGCTGCTGCACTGCGCGCAAGCCCGGTATGTCTGGAACCTGGCGGTCGAGCAACGTTCCTACTGGGCCCGGCATAAGAGTCCAACACCCCGGTATGTCGAGCTTGCTCGGCAGTTGACCGAGGCCCGAGCCGCGAGCGAATGGCTGCGAGAAGGCAACGCCGAAATTCAACAGCAGGCGCTGCGCGACTTCGACCAGGCCGTTGCCCGCCGCTACACGTCGGGTTTCGGGGAGCCGACCTGGCGCAAGCGCCACCGACACGAGGGCTTCCGGGTGATCGGCACCGACCGCATCCCCGCCTTCACGCCAGACGGCATCCCGAAGTTGAACGCCAAAGGCAAGCAAGTGATGTCCCGGTCGGTTCGCGTCGAGCGGCTGAATCGCCGATGGGCGCAGGTGAACGTGCCCGGCTGCGGGATGGTCCGGTTTCGCCTCACCAAGGGCCGGGGCCTGCCAGAGGCGAAGACATTCCGGGTCACCTTCCGCAACGGTCAGTGGCATGCGGCGTTTGCCGTCGTGCCCGACCCAAAGCCGGCGCCCGGCACCGGCGAAGTCGTGGGCGTCGATCGCGGTGTGGTGATCACGGCTGCACTCTCTGACGGGCGCATCCTCAACTGCCCGCAGCTCTCTGAAGCCGAGCGTGCCCGGCACCGTAAGCACCAGCGCCGCGCCGCACGCGCCCCGAAAGGCTCGGACCACCGCGCCGCCGAGTATGCCAGGGCCGCGAAGATCAAAGCCAAGGAAGCAGCTCGGCGCAAGGACTGGGTCGAGAAGACCTCGACGATGCTCGCGACCAGGTTCGATGTGATCCGGTTCGAGAAACTCAACATCAAGAACATGACCGGCTCCGCCAGAGGCACCGCGGCCGAGCCAGGCCGAAATGTCGCCGCTAAGGCCGGTCTCAACAGGGCGATCCTGGCGCAAGGTTGGGGTCAGCTCCGGTTGCGCACCGAGCAGAAAGCCCCCGGTCGGGTCGAAGACGTCCCCGCCCCCTACACCAGTCTGCGTTGCTCCGCCTGCGGATGGATCGAGAAGCACTCGCGCAAGAGCCAAGCCGAGTTCTCCTGCATCTCCTGCGGATTCGCGTGCAACGCCGACACCAACGCAGCCATCAACATCGCGGCAGGACATGCCGGAGGGACGACCCCGCACCAGCTGGTGATTGTCCGTGAACCTCAGCCGGTTTCGGTTGGAATCCGCTCTCAGCAGGGGAGCGGAGGATGTCAAGCTCTTCATGTCGATCGAATGTTCATCAACCGTAGTGCTCCTCCATCGCCGCGCTCGCCAGCGTCGTGACCGCCTTGAAGCAGCGGATCGCCTCGTACATCGCGGGCGAGTCGAACCCGACCCGCCGCTCACCGCACATCTCGACCCCCGGAGCCACCGTAGCCGCGCGGGCCAGGTGGTCGGCGTCGAACTCGACCTCGATCCGGTGCGGCGACACGACCGGCTCGCGCCGGACCGCCAGCGCCGCGGCCTCCTCGGCCCCGGCCGCGATCGCCTCCGCCGTCACCGCCGGCGGGTCGCACCGCGCGGCGTACCGCGACACGCACTGCTTCACCTGCACCCCGACCGCCTCGGGCGCATAGCCCTTCGCGTCCTCGACCGTCTTGTCGTCGCCGATCACCATGACCACCGGCACCCCGAACTCCGCCGCGACCGCCGCGTTCAAGCGGCCCTCGCTCGCACGGACCCCGTCGAGCCACACGCCCGTGATCGAGTTCGCCAGGTACGTGTGCGCCAGCACCCCCTCGGCCCCGGCCCCCGCGTGGTAGCCCAGGAACACCACGCCGTCCACGTCGCCGTGCTGCACGCCCTCCATCATCGAGAGGTCCTTGTGCCGGCCCGTGATCATCGCCGCCCGCCGGTCCAGCCGCTCCAGCAGCAGGTTCCGCATCGTCCAATGCGCCTCGTTCACCACCACCGCATCGGCCCCGCCCGCGAAGAGCCCGCCGACCGCCGCGTTCACGTCCCCGGTGAACAGCGGCCGCATCCGCTCCCACCCCGGCCCGCCCGGCAGGACGTCCTCAGGGCAGGTGACACCCGTGGCGCCCTCCATGTCGGCACTGATGAGGATCTTCACGCCGCCATCCTCGCATGCACGAGATGGCACGCGGCCTCGTGCGAACCGCCGTCCGGCCCGAGCACCCCGGGATCCTCGCCCTCGCACCGCCCGAGCACCGGCAGCGCGCTCCCCGAGGCCACCTCCTGGCACCGCGGCCGGAACCGGCACCCGCCGGGGATCCGCGACGCGTCCGGCAGCTCGCCCGCGAGCACGATCGGCTCCGGCACGGGGGAATCGGGGAGCACCGACACCAGCGCCCGCGTGTACGGGTGCCGCGGCGCGGTGAGCACCTGCTCCACCGGCCCCTGCTCCACGATCCGGCCCAGGTACATGATCGCGATCCGGTCCGCGATGCTCCACGCCAGACCCAGGTCGTGCGTGATCACCAGCGCCCCCAGGCCCGCGTCCTCCTTGAGCCGCAGCAGGAGCGAGAGGATCTCCCCGCGCACCGACGCGTCCAGCGACGCCACCGGCTCGTCCGCGATCAGGATGCTCGGCTCCAGCACCAGCGCCCCCGCGATCACCACGCGCTGGCGCTGCCCGCCCGACAGCTCGTGCGGATAGGCCAGGAAGAACCGCTCCGGCGGCCGCAGCCCCGCCCGCGCGAGCGCGTCGGCCACCCGTCCCGGCTCGTCGTCGGTGATCCCGTGGATCCGCAGGCCCTCCGCCACCGCCTCGTACACGGTGTGCCGCGGGTTCAGCGCCCCCGACGGGTCCTGGAGCACGAGCTGCACCTGCCGCCGGTACGCCTTGAGCGCCTTCCCCGAACGCCCCAGCGGCGTCCCGCCGAACGCGATCCGCCCGCCCGTGGCCGGCTCCAGTCCCAGGAGCGTCCGCGCCAGCGTCGTCTTCCCGCACCCCGACTCGCCGGCCAGGGCCACGATCTCCCCGGGCGCCACGTCGAGGTCCACCCCGTCCACCGCCCGCGCGGTCCGCCCGCCCGGCAGCCCGAACTCGACCCGCAGGTCCCGGGCAGTCAGCACCTTGTCCGACGCCCTTCCCGCATCCAAAGCTTGACGCTCGTCCAGCGCCTGACCGTCGACCGACGCCTGTCCCTCGACCGACGCCTGTCCCTCAACCGACGACAACGGGCTCCCCTTCCTGGGCCACGAAGCACGCGCTCGACCGCGAGCCGCCGATCTGCAGCAGCTCCGGCGACTCCAGGCCGCACCGCTCCACCGCCACCGCGCACCGCGGCCGGAACGAGCAGCCCTCCGGCAGCCGCGTCGGATCCGGCGGGTCGCCCGCCAGGCCCCCGGGCCGCAGCCGCGACGCCGGATCCCCGATCACCGGGAACGCCGCCCCGAGCGCCGCCGAGTACGGGTGCCGCGCACGCGCGAACACCTCGTGCGCCGGCCCCTGCTCCACGATCCGGCCCGCGTACATCACCGCCGCGGTGTCGCACACCGACGACAGCACCGACAGGTCGTGGCTGATCATCACCAGCCCCACGCCGCGCTCCGACACCAGACCCGAGATGAGCTGCAGCACTTGGGCCTGCACCATCACGTCGAGCGCCGTCGTCGCCTCGTCCGCGATGATCAGGTCCGGGTCGCACGCGAGCGCCATCGCGATCATGACGCGCTGGCGCTGCCCGCCCGACAGCTCGTGCGGGTAGCTCCGCACGCGAGACGGCGGCAGCCCGACCCGCTCGAGCAGCCCCTCGGCGCGCTTCGCGGCCACCGCAGGCCGCAAGCCCTTGTCGTGCACCAGCATCGGCTCGGCCACCTGCCGCCCGATCCGCTGCACCGCGTTGAGCGAGTGCATCGCTCCCTGGAACACGATCGACGCGCCCGTCCACCGCACCGCCCGCAGCCGACCCCACCCCATCCGGAGCAGGTCCTCGCCGTCGAGCAGGATCTCCCCGGTCACCTCCGCGGAGCGGGGGAGCAGCCGCAGCACCGCCATCGCCAGGGTCGACTTCCCGCAACCGGACTCGCCCGCGACGCCCACCGTCGTCCCGGCCTCCACGGCGAGGTCCACGCCGCGCACGGCCGGGATCCGCCCCCGCGAACCGGTGTACGTGACGTGCACGTCCCGGAACTCCAGCAGCGTCATGCGGATTCACCTCGCAGCCTGGGGTTGAACACGGCCTCCAGGGCCCGCCCGCACATCATGAACGCGAGCACGACCAGCAGGATCGCCAGGCCCGGCGGCAGCAGGTACCACCACGCGTGGGCCGAGACCGCGCCGTTGTCGCTGGCGCGGTTGAGGATCGAACCCCACGACACCACGTTCGGGTCGCCCAGGCCCAGCCACGCGAGCGAGGACTCCATGAGGATCGCCGAGGGCACGAGCAGGGTCGCGCTGGCGAGCACCAGCGGAAGGACGTTGGGGAGGAGGTGCTTGGTCATCTGGTGCCAGTGCCCGGCGCCGAGGGCCCGCGCGCGCTCGAGGTACGGCCGGGACTGGACGGTGAGCGTCTGGGCCCGCACGAGCCGGGTCGTCCCCGACCAGGAGACGAGGGCGATGACGAGGATCGTGGTGGCCATGCTGCGCCCGAGCACCGCCAGGAGTGCGATGGCCACGACCAGGCTGGGCAGCACCATGAACCAGTCGGAGACGCGCAGCGCGATCCAGCCGTACCAGCCGCCCACGTGGCCGCTGGTGACGCCGACGGCGGTGCCGATGACGATCGCGACGACGGTGGCGGTGAGTCCGATGAGGAGCGAGAGGCGCGAGCCCCACAGTGTCAGCGCCAGGACCGACCGGCCGACTTCGTCGGTGCCGAGCGGGTACTCCGCGCTCGGCGGCTCCATGCGCCCGCCGGTGGCCTGGGTGACCGAGAGCGCCGACTCGTCGACGAGGACGGGCGCGGCCAGCGCAAGGAGGACGATGGCGCCCAGGAGGACGAGGCCGATCATCCCGGTCCGCTGGGCCCGGTACGCGGCCCACGACCGCGCGAACGATTGCCGCCGGCGGGCCCGCCTGAGGGCGCGCGGCGAGGTCGGTGTGGACGTCGTCATGACTTCCGAATCCGTGGATCGATGAACCAGTAGAGGATCTCGGCGGCGAGCACCGCGATGATGGTCGAGGCGGAGAACAGCACGAACAGCGCCTGGAGGACCGGCCGGTCGGGGTAGAAGATCGCCTGCACGAACAGGCTTCCGAGCCCGGGCCAGCTGAAGACGGTCTCGGTCACGATGGAGCCGTTGACGACGCCGCCGATCGCGAGGAACACCAGGGTGACGGTGGGCAGCAGGGCGTTCGGCACCGCGTGCCGGTCGCGCACCTCGTCGTCGCGCAGGCCCTTCGCGCGGGCGGTGGTCAGGTAGTCGTTGCCGATCTCGTCCAGGATGGACGAGCGCATGATCATGAGGTACCCGGCGTAGACGACCGCCGTGTAGGTGAGCACCGGCAGCACCAGGTGGTGCCCGATGTCGACCGCCTGCGACCAGAGATCGGGCGGGGTGTTCGGGGAGCGCATCCCGTTGACGGGGAAGATCCCGAGGTACCGGGCGAAGACGAGGATGACGATCATGCCGAGCCAGAACGTCGGCGCCGAGTACAGGAGCAGGCCGGTGCCGACGTGGGCGCGGTCGAAGCGCGAGCCCTGCCGCCAGCCCGAGCGGGTCCCGATCCAGAACCCGAGCAGGACCGCGAGGACCATCCCGGTGCCCGAGAGCAGGATCGTGGCCGGGAGCCGCTCGACGATGAGGTCGAAGATGGGCCGGCGGTACTGGAACGAGTCGCCGAGGTCCATGGTGAGCGTCCCGGTGATGTAGTCCCAGAACTGCTGCCACATGGGCCGGTCGAGGCCGAGCTCGGCCCGGAGCGCGGCGCGCTCCTCGGGCGAGACGGGCCGCTCCTTGGTGAGCTGGTCGATCGGGTCGCCGGCGATGAGCCGGAAGATGAAGAACGACGAGAACAGCACCAGCAGGAGCGACACCGCGGCGCCGCCGATGTGCTTGCAGAGGTACCGCCCGAACCCGCTCGTGCTCCGCTTGGAGACGGGCCGGCCCGGGCGGCGCCCCGAGGGCGGGGCCGGGTCGTGCAACGGGGCGGCCCCGCCCTCGGGTGTCGGACTGTCGGTCATTCGCGCTCGTCCGCCGTCTTCCTGCGGCGCAGTGCGAACACGACGCCGCCGGCGATCACGACGACCGCTGCGGCCGCCACGGTGATCCAGACCCACGCCGGGGTGCCCTCGTCGTCGGCCGCGCCGGCCGGCTGCGCCGTCACGTAGGACCACGCGTAGCCCTGCTGGCCGGTGATCATGCCGCCTTCGCTGGGCTGGAGCACCATGCCGGTGATCTTGTCGCTGTTGTACGCCTCGAGCACGTTCTGGTAGTACAGGTAGATCACGGGCGTGTCCTCGTAGAGCAGACGCTGCTGCTCCTTGATGAGGAGGGCGCGGGCGTCGGGGTCGGACTCGACCTTCTGCCGCACGTGGATGCGGTCGAACTCGGTGTTGCAGTAGTTGTTCTCGCTGGAGCGCTCGGACCCGTCGGTGAGGGTCGGCAGGACCGCGCAGGTGTGCATGCCGAGCTGCTCGGTCGGGTTGGGGCCGACGCCCCAGCCGGAGAAGGCGATGTCGAACTCGCCGAGGTACGCCATGTCGTTCAGGGTGCCCTGCTCGATGGCCTCGGGCTTGATCTCCAGGCCCAGCTCGGTCCACCACTCGGTCACGAACTGGACGACGGTCGCGTAGTCGGTGTTGTCGGCGTGCTGGAAGAACCGGAAGCTCAGCCGCTCGCCGGTGCCCGGCATGGTCCGGATCCCGTCGTCGCCGCGCACGTACCCGGCCTCGTCGAGGAGGGCGTTCGCCGCGTCGATGTCGAACTCCAGCAGGGAGTCCCCGCCGTCCCAGTGGTACTGCTCGAAGATCTCGGGGATGATCGAGGTCGCGGGCTGGCCGTTGCCGTCGAGGACCCGGTCGACCAGGGCCGCCTTGTCGATCGCCATGTGCATGGCCTGGCGGACGACCGGGTCCTTGAGCGCGGGGTGCCCGTTGCCGAACGCGGTGCCGTCCTGCGTCACCGAGTTGTAGTTGATGGTGAGCGAGACGTACCGGCGGCCCTGCGCGTTGTTGACGGTGATGCCGTCCTGGCCTTCGAGGGCCTCCATCTGGGCGGGGTTGAGGCCGTTGACGATGTCGACCTCGCCCGCTTCGAGCGCGGCCACGGCCGCGTCGGTCTCGGCGTAGTAGTCGAAGACGATCTCGTCGAATCCGGGCGCGCCGTCCCAGTAGTTCTCGTTGGCCTCGAGCCGGATGAACTCGTCGGTCTGGTACTCGGTGACCTGGAACGGGCCGGAGCCGACCAGCGGGAGCTGGTTCGCGTCGTCGGCCGACGGGTCGGGGAACTCCGACCAGATGTGCTCGGGGACGATGAAGACCTCGCGGGTGAGGACGTCCCACGGGGAGGGCTGCGCGAGGGTGAGGATGAACGTGGTGTCGTCGGGGGCCTCGGCGCTCACCAGGTTCCCGGCGAAGTCGATGTTCCAGTCGCGGATGGCCTGGTTCTCGATGAGGAGGTTGTAGGTATAGGCGACGTCCTGCGCGGTCAGCGGCTCGCCGTCGGACCACTCGACGCCTTCGCGGATGGTGAACGTCCAGGTGAGACCGTCCTCGGACTCCTCCCACTCGGTCGCCAGGCCCGGCACCGGCTCGTAGTCGGTGCCCATGCGCACGAGCGTCTCGTACGTCATCATGCTGGTGTTGTAGGTGATGACGAACCGCCGCTTGAACGGGTTGAAGGTGTCGACCTCCTGGTTCGTGGCGATGAGCAGGGAGTCGGTCGCCTCCTCTTGGGCCGCGGCGCCGGGCGCGGTGACGGCCAGCGCTCCGGCCGCCGTCAGGAGCGCGGCCGCGGCGGCGAGGAGCCGCCGCGTCAGGGCATGGGGATTCATGGGGTGCAAGGTCCTCGCATTCGGTTCCGGGCGTCTGCCGGCCCGCGGCGGGGCCGCGGACCGCAGATGTACCGGACAGCATGACGGAACCCTTCTTATCTTGTCAACGATGTGAAGAAAGTTTTCATTGCTGCAATATGCGGCGCCCGTGACGCCCTACAACCGCCAGACGCCGTTCGTGTTCAGCATGATCGAGTACACCGAGTCGGTGGCGGTCATGAACAGCCGGTTCCGCTTCGGGCCGCCGAAGACCAGGTTGGACACCGCCGGCTGCGGGACCGGGAGGGTGGCCAGGTGCGTGCCGTCGGGGTCGAAGCAGTGCACCCCGGCCGCGGCGGCCCAGACGCGGCCCTCGACGTCGACGCGCAGGCCGTCGAAGCGGCCGCCGGGGGACTCGGCGAACACCGCGCCGCCCGAGAGCCGGCCGTCGGCGACCGCGAAGGACCGGATGTGCCCGCCGGCGGTGTCGGCGATGTAGAGCGTCCGCTCGTCGGGGGAGAACGCGAGCCCGTTGGGGCGCTGGAAGTCGTCGGCGACCCGCGCGACCTCCCCCGTGTCCGGGTCGACCCGGTACACGTGGCAGCCGTCGATCTCCTGCTCCGCCCGGTGCCCTTCGTAGTCGCTGGTGATCCCGTACGGCGGGTCGGTGAACCACACCGCGCCCCGGGAGTCGACCACGACGTCGTTGGGGCTGTTGAACCGCTTGCCCTCCCACCGGTCGGCGAGCACGGTGACCGAGCCGTCCAGTTCGGTGCGGGTGACGCGCCGCCCGCCCTGCTCGCACGAGACGAGGCGGCCCTGCCGGTCGAGGGCGTGCCCGTTCGTGTAGCCGGCGGGGGAGCGGAAGACGCTGACCGAGCCGTCCGTCTCGTCCCAGCGCATCATCCGGTCGTTCGGGATGTCGCTGAACAGCAGGTACTTCCCGGAAGGCACGTAGACCGGCCCCTCCGTCCACCGGCCTCCGGAGAAGAGGCACTCAAGGTAGTCGTCGCCGCCGACGCTGAACCGGTCGTCGCGGACCTCGAACTGCACGGGCGTCTTGCTCAACGGGAACCTCCTGGGGCTGCGGTGATGTCGGAGCCGAACCTACGGCATCGAATGCCGTCGGCTCCCACCCTCTCGACATCGGACGCCGAACGGGCGGTGCCGCTTCATCGTGAAGGCAGGCTCCCCGAGCACTGGATGCCGCGCGACCGGTGATGCCACCGCAAGAGCCGCTGCGGCTGACCCGACACCGCCCGAACCGACGGGCGGCGGGTCCGGTCCGCCGGCGTTCGCCGTTCCCAGCGGCCGGGCGGTGCCGGTACCTGTCTGGTCGGCAAGGGCCGATAGCGTTTAGCATTGTCGAACGAAGGCAATGCTCGAACGCGGTCGGTTCTCGGACCGCGGGGCGGACCGGACCGGAACGGAGGCGGGCGGATGGCGAAGCACATCCAGTCGCTGGAGCGCGCGGCGGCGATGCTGCGGCTGCTCGCGGGCGGTGAGCGGCGCCTCGGCCTGTCGGACATCGCGTCGGCGCTGGGCCTGGCCAAGGCCACCGCGCACGGGATACTCCGGACGCTCCAGCACGAGGGCTTCGTGGAGCAGGACCCGGACTCCGGCCGCTACCAGCTCGGCGCCGAACTCCTGCGCCTGGGCACCACCTACCTCGACGTGCACGAGCTGCGCGCCCGCGCGCTGGTGTGGACCGACGACCTGGCCCGCTCGGGCGGCGAGGCGGTCTACCTCGGGGTGGTCCACCAGCAGGGCGTCCTCATCGTCCACCACGTCTTCCGCCCCGACGACAGCCGCCAGGTCCTCGAGGTCGGCGCCATGCAGCCGATGCACTCGACCGCGCTCGGCAAGGTGCTCACCGCCTTCGACCCGGTCGCGCACGCCGAGCTGGTCGACGCGAAGCGCGAGCCGTTCACGGCCCGCACGCTCACCGAGCTGCCCGACATCGAGCGGGTGCTGGAGCGGACCCGCGCCCAGGGCTACGCCACCGACATGGACGAGACCTGGGAAGGCGTGGCCTCGGTGGCCGCGCCGATCTTCGACCGCCACCGGCTCACGGTCGGCGCGGTCGGCATTACCGGCGCCGTCGAACGCATGTGCAGGGACGGTGAGCTGCGGCCCGAGCTCGTCGCGGCCGTCCGCGACACCGCCCGGTCGGTCTCGCGCGACCTCGGGGCCAAGCCCTTCTAGCGGTACGCCCGATTCCTCCGCTTCGCCACGGGACCGGTGTGGTCCTGCTATGCCTGTCTTGCAGGCGTTTCACATGGTTCGCGACTTGAAATGTGGCGGTCGTCACATACCTATTGACGAGCTGGTGCCAGAGGAGAACACTTTGCGTACGTCGGTCGGCATTGTCGAACGCTAAACGGCTTCAGCGTTCACTCCGCCCACCGGCCGGAACAAAAGCCCTTCCAACGAGGACGGCGCCCCCGGCACCGCTCTCGGGCACGGACAAAGGAGTCGCAAGTGTCCAACACAGACATCATCATCGGCGAGGTCGTCGGCACGGCCCTGCTGATCCTGCTCGGCGGCGGCGTGTGCGCCGCGGTCACCCTCAAGAAGTCCAAGGCCCAGAACGCCGGATGGCTCGCGATCACCTTCGGGTGGGGCTTCGCCGTGCTCACCGCCGCCTACGTCTCGGCCGGCGTCTCCGGCGCCCACCTCAACCCCGCGGTCACCATCGGCCTCGCCGTCACCGGCGGCACCCCCTGGGACCAGGTCCCCCTCTACATCGCCTCGCAGATGGTCGGCGCGATGATCGGCGCCTTCCTCGTCTGGGTCGCCTACTACGGCCAGTTCCAGGCCCACATGGCCGACCTCGCCCCGCAGCCCGACGCCGTCGAAGGCCCCGACGACGCCAAGGCCGGCCCGGTCCTCGGCGTCTTCTCCACCGGACCCGAGGTCCGCAACGCCGCCATGAACCTCGCGACCGAGGTCATCGGCACCTTCGTCCTCCTCATCGCGATCCTCACGCAGGGCCTCAACGACTCCGGCAAGGGCCTCGGCACGCTCGGCGTCCTCATCACCGCACTCGTCGTCGTCAGCATCGGCCTCTCCCTCGGCGGCCCGACCGGCTACGCCATCAACCCCGCGCGCGACCTCGGCCCGCGCATCGTTCACGCCCTGCTGCCCCTGAAGCACAAGGGCCGCTCGGACTGGGGCTACGCCTGGGTCCCGGTGGTCGGCCCGCTCGCCGGCGCCGCACTCGCCGGTCTGCTCTACAACGTTGCCTTCGCCTAGCCATGACGACACAATCGACGTATTCCGCCTCGACAACGATGTTTTGGAGCGCACCATGACCGACTCGCACAGCGGCCCGTTCATCGCGGCCATCGACCAGGGCACCACCTCCAGCCGGTGCATCATCTTCGACCGCGACGGCCGCATCGTCGCCGTCGACCAGAAGGAGCACGCCCAGATCTTCCCGAAACCGGGCTGGGTCGAGCACGACGCGGCCGAGATCTGGCGCAACGTCCAGGAGGTCGTCGCCGGGGCCATGGTCAAGGCCGGCGCCCGCCGCGACGACATCCTGGCGATCGGCATCACGAACCAGCGCGAGACGACCATGCTGTGGGACAAGCGCACCGGCCAGCCGGTCCACAACGCCATCGTCTGGCAGGACACCCGCACCGACGTGCTCTGCAAGCAGCTCGGCGGCGAGGTCGGCCAGGACCGCTGGCGCCGCGAGACCGGCCTGCCGCTGGCCGCCTACTTCGCCGGGCCCAAGATCGCCTGGCTCCTCGACAACGTCGAAGGGCTGCGCGAGAAGGCCGAGACCGGCGACATCCTCTTCGGCACCATGGACTCCTGGGTCATCTGGAACCTCACCGGCGGCGTGAACGGCGGCGTTCACGTCACCGACGTCACCAACGCCTCGCGCACCCTCCTGATGAACCTCGAGGACCTGAGCTGGAACGAGGAGATCGCCGCCGAGATGGGCGTCCCGCTCCAGGTCCTGCCCGAGATCCGCTCGTCCTCCGAGATCTACGGCGAGGTCACCGGCGGCACGCTCGGCCAGCTCCTCGGCGGCGTCCCCGTCGCCTCGGCCCTCGGCGACCAGCAGGCCGCCCTGTTCGGGCAGACCTGCTACTCCGTGGGCGAGGCGAAGTCCACCTACGGCACCGGCACGTTCATGCTCATGAACACCGGCGAGAAGCTCATCCACTCCGAGTCGGGCCTGCTCACCACCGTCGGCTACCGCATCGGCGACCAGGACCCGGTCTACGCGCTCGAGGGCTCCATCGCCGTCACCGGCTCGCTCGTCCAGTGGATGCGCGACCAGATGGGCCTCATCAGCACCGCCGCCGAGATCGAGACTCTCGCGATGTCGGTGGAGGACAACGGCGGCGCCTATTTCGTGCCGGCGTTCTCCGGGCTGTTCGCCCCCTACTGGCGCTCGGACGCCCGCGGCGTCATCGCGGGCCTGACCCGGTACGTCACCAAGGCCCACATCGCCCGCGCCGTCCTGGAGGCCACCGCCTGGCAGACCCGCGAGATCTCCGACGCCATGATCAAGGACTCGGGCGACGACCTCGTCGCGCTCAAGGTCGACGGCGGCATGACCTCGAACAACCTCCTGATGCAGTTCCTCGCGGACGTCCTCGACGCGCCCGTCGTGCGGCCGATGGTCGCCGAGACCACCTGCCTCGGCGCCGCGTACGCGGCCGGTCTCGCCGTCGGCTTCTGGAACTCCACCGACGACCTGCGCGCCAACTGGCGCCGCGCCGCCGAATGGACCCCGAACATGGACCCGGAACTGCGGGACCGGGAGTACAAGAACTGGCTCAAGGCCGTCGAGCGGACCATGGGCTGGCTGGAAGACTAAACACAGTGGATGAACCCGCTGTGGACGCACTGGTATCGAACACAGTGGAATGAGGAGTCGGCCATGACCACCTTGCAGCACCTCCCCGCCAACCGGGAGGACCCGACCGCGGTCCGCTACACCGAGCGGGCCGACCGGGCCGAGCAGCGAGAGCACCTGTCCAACACGACGTTCGACCTGCTCGTCATCGGCGGCGGCATCCTGGGCATCTCCACCGCCTGGCACGCCGCCCAGTCGGGGCTGCGGGTGGCCCTGGTCGACTCCGGCGACTTCGCCGGGGCGACCTCCTCGGCCTCCTCCAAGCTCCTCCACGGCGGCCTGCGCTACCTCCAGACCGGCGCCGTCAAACTCGTCGCGGAGAACCACTTCGAGCGCCGCGCCGTCACCCGCCAGGTGGCGCCGCACCTGTCCCGCCCGCTCACCTTCTACCTGCCGATCTACAAGCACGGCCCGCACAGCGCCGCCAAGATGGGCGCGGGCGTCTTCGCCTACTCCGCCCTCTCGGCCTTCGGCGACGGCGTCGGCCACCTGCTCAACCCGGCCAAGGCCCGCATGGCCGTGCCCGAGCTGCGCATCGACGACCTCAAGGCCGTCGCCGTCTACGGCGACAGCCAGATGAACGACGCCCGCATGGCCCTCATGACCGTGCGCGCCGCCGCCGACGCCGGAGCCGCGGTCCTCAACCACGCCGAGGTCACCGGCCTGCGGTTCACGAAGGGACGCGTCAGCGGTGCCGACCTCCGCGACCGCCGCGACGGCACCGAGTTCGGCGTCGACGCCCACGTCGTCCTCAACGCCACCGGGCCGTGGGTCGACCACCTGCGCCGCATGGAGGACGCCGGCGCCGACCCGTCGATCCGCCTCTCCAAGGGCGCGCACCTGGTCCTCAAGCGCACCGCCCACTGGAAGGCCGCGCTGGCGACGCCGATCGACCGGTACCGCATCACGTTCGCGCTGCCGTGGGAGGACATGCTCCTGCTCGGCACCACCGACGAGGAGTACGAGGGCGACCCCGGCGAGGTCGCGGTGACCGAGAAGGACGTCGCGCAGATCCTCGACGAGGCCGGCCACTCGGTCCGCCCCGAGCAGCTCCGGCGCGAGCTCATCACGTACTCGTTCGCGGGCCTGCGGGTCCTGCCCGGCGGGCCGGGCAGCACCGCGAAGGCCAAGCGCGAGACCGTCGTGACCGAGGGCCGCGGCGGGATGCTCTCGGTGGCGGGCGGCAAGTGGACCACGTTCCGCCACATCGGACGGACCGTGATGAAGAAGCTCGCCGAGATGCCGGGGTACACGATCGGCTCCGAGATGGAGCCCATGCGGAACCTGCCGCGGCGCCTGCCGCTGCCGGGCATCGCGAACCCGCACGCCGTCCAGCACCGGCTCCTCTCCGACGGCGGCGCGCCGCTGCCGAACCTCGGCGAGGACACCGCGAAGCACCTCGCGACCCACTACGGCTCGATCGCCTTCGACATCGCCCGCCTCGCGGGGGAGCACCCGGAGCTCGCCGAGCGCGTCCACCCGGACGCCCCCGAGATCTGGGCCCAGGTGGTCTACGCGCGCGACATGGAGTGGGCCGAGACGCCCGACGACGTCCTGCGCCGGCGCACCACCCTCACGATCCGCGGCCTCGACACGCCCGAGATCCGCGCCCGCGTCCAGACGCTGCTCGACCGGCGCTGACAGACCACGATTCCATGAGGGAGCACGGGGCCGACTCCGAAACCACACACTCGGAGGCGGCCTCGTCTTGACCCGCGGCCGGCCGGGTGTCGTACCTCCCCGTCATCGTTGCAACCGGGGCGCCTGCGGACCGAGTGTCCCCCGCATCCGGGTCGATCCGAGACCGGTCGTCCGGTCTGTCGTTCCTCCCCGTCATCGTTGCAACCGGGGGCGTCGGCGGATCGAGCAACACTCGCATAGGCCGTCTCCGGAGTGGACGGACCTCCGGATGTCACACCCCCGCGCCATGGTTGAAGCCGGGGGCGCCTGAGGATCGAGCATCACTCGCCTCCGAGGCCGGCGCCGCGGACCGGTCCTGCGATGTCGTACCTCCGCGCCATGGTTGAAGCCGGGGGCGCCTGGCGATCGAGTATTCCTCGCGTCCGGCCCGTTCAGTCGCGGCCGAGGTCGGGGTGGATCGCCACGAACAGCGAATACGGTTTGGCGCCCGGGCCCGGCTCGAGCTTGGTCAGCTCCGCGTAGAGGTCGCGGAAGCGCCGGTTGACCTCCGCGTACTGCTCCTCGTTCATCCGCAGGCCGATGCGGGCGACGTTGATCTGCGCGGGGTCGCCGAGCTGCGCCACCTCGGACTGGAACGCGTCGAGCATCGCCGTGGTCAGGTCCGAGTGGAACTCCTCGCCGAGCCGCAGCGCCCACGACTTCCGCGTCGCCAGGTACGGGATCTCCCGCGCCCCCCGCGCCCCCACCCGCTCCTCTTGCGCCGCAAGGAATCCGGTGTCGACGAGTTTGCGGACGTGGTGGAGCACGGTCGCCGGGTTCGATCCGAGCCGCTGCGCGATCTCCTTGTTCGTCAGGGCGCTGTCCAGGCACAGCCGCAGGATCCGCAGCCGCACCGCCGAGGCCACGGCCTTGGCCTCGGCCTCCGTCGCCAGCGGCCGGTCGTCCTTGAATCGCTCTGCGCTGCCCTGCTCTGCCACACCTTCATCTTAGGGCCCGCCCCGGCGATCCGAGCGATTGACAAAACCCAACCGATTGGGAATACTCAATCGCATGATCTCCATCGGCGACCCCGAAGCGCCCGCCGAGCGCGACCGCCTCGGCCTGCTCCGCGACCGCGACTTCCGCGACCTCTTCCTCTCCACCACCGTCGCGCAGTTCGGATACCAGATCACCTCGCTCGCCCTGCCGCTCGCAGCGGTCATCGCGCTCGACGTCAGCGAGTTCGAGGTCGGCGTCCTCTCCTCGATGACGATGATCGCCTTCCTGCTCATCGGCCTCCCCGCCGGCGCGTGGATCGACCGCATGCGCCGCCGCCGGGTCCTCATCGTCAGCGACATCGTGCGCGCCGCCGTCCTCTTCACCGTCCCCGCCGCCTGGTGGGCCGACGTCCTCACCATCTGGCAGCTCTACGCGGTCGCGCTCGTCATCGGCGTCTTCACGGTCTTCTTCGACGTCTCCTACCAGAGCTACCTGCCGCACCTCGTCGGCCGCGAGCACCTCGTCGAAGGCAACGCCAAGCTCGAGACCGTGCGCTCCACCGCCCAGCTCGGCGGGCCCGTCCTCGCCGGCCAGCTCATCGAGTGGCTCACCGCGCCCGTCGCGATCGCCTTCGACGCGGCCGCCATGGGCGCCTCGGCCCTGTTCCTCCTCCGCATCCGCCGCCGCGAACCCAAACCCCAGGTCGCCCACGGCTCCCGGATCGCCGCCGAGATCAAGGACGGCCTCAGGTTCGTCTTCGGGAACCGCATCCTCGCCTCGATCATCGCGTGCACCGGCTCCTGGAACCTCTGGATGGGCGCCTTCATGGCGATGATCGTCGTCTTCCTGCCCCGCGACCTCGGCATGACCCCCGGCGAGATCGGCCTGTTCTTCGCCCTCTTCGGCGTCGGCGGCGTCGCCGGCGCGTTCACCGTCGGCACCGCCACCCGTTGGCTGGGGGAGGGGCGCGTCGTCTGGGTCTCGGTCGCCGTCACCTCGCCGTGGATCCTCCTCATCCCCGCCGCCGAACCGGGCTGGCGGATCTGGATCGGCGCGCTGGCGATGGCGTTCGTCGGCATCGGCGGCGTGGTCTACAACGTGACGCAGGTGAGCTTCCGCCAGCGCCTGACCCCGGACGGGATGCTCGGCCGCATGAACGCCACGGTCCGCTTCCTGGTGTTCGGCGCCTACGCGGTCGGCTCGCTCGTCGGCGGCGTCCTCGGCCAGTACCTCGGTGCGCGGACCACGCTGTGGATCGCCGCGGCCGGGATCTGCACCGCGTTCCTCCCGGTCTTCTTCTCGCCCTTGCGGAACCTGCGCACGCTCCCCGAGCCCGAACCGGAACCGGCGGAGGCGGCCGCGTAGCGACCGCCTCCGCATGTGCCGGGTCCGCCTGGCGGCGAAAGCTGATGCCTCGTCAGCGCCTGCCGCCGCCAGGCGGACCCTTCGCCCGTTCAGGCCTCGACGGCCTTGGCGCGCTTGGCGACCGAGAGCTGGAGCAGGCCGATGGCGATGACGCCGACCGCGGTGGTGTAGTGGACGCCGAAGGCCATGGCGGCGCTGCCGCCGTGGGCCAGGATGAGCGAGCCGTCGCCGATCGGGATGAGCGCGGTGGCGATCAGGGCCCATCCGAGCGCGCGGCGTTCGCGGATGAGCAGCAGTACCAGGAGCACGACGGCCGAGCCGAGGTCGCGGGCGCCCTTGACGCTCAGGAACTCGGCGGCCTCGCCGGTGGGCCAGTGCGCGAACCCCATGCTCGGCGCGACGGCGGCGGGCGTGAGGAGGTACTGGAGGCCGAAGGAGAAGACGAAGAGGACGCTGAGGACGGTGAGGGCGTCGGCGGTGATGCGGCGGGCCATGGGGGGCTCCTTCAAAAGGTGACTAGGAAATCTAGCGTTGCTAGGAACATGAATGACGCTAGCATAGCTTCGCTCGGATGTCTAGCGGTGCTAGGATTGTGGCCATGGTTACCCAGCAGCGTCGCGAACGCGAACGCGCCCAACGCGAAGCGCTCATCGTCAGCGCCGCCCGCGACATGGCCGAGTCCGACGGCTGGCCGTCGGTGACGATCCGCAGGCTCGCCGAGCGCATCGAGTACAGCCAGCCGGTCCTCTACAGCCACTTCGCCGGCCGCGGCGCGATCATCGACGCCGTCGCCCTCCAGGGCATCGCCGAACTCACCGAGGTCTTCAAAGCGGCGCGGACCGCCGCCGGGCCGGGCGGCGCGCTCGCGGCCGTCGCGCAGGCCTACCTCGACTTCGCGGCCGCCAACCCGGCCGTGTTCGAAGCGATCTTCACCCTCGCGGACGGGCTGCCGTTCGGCGTCGACGCCCCCGAGGTCCTCAAAGCCGCCTTCGCCGAGCTGTTCGCGGTGTTCGCGCCGCTCGCGGGGGACCGCGACCCCGACGCCTTCACCGAGACCGGCTGGGCGGCGCTGCACGGCCTCGCGGCCCTGGGCCGCGGCGGCCGCCTGCGACCGGACCTCCAGGAGCAGCGCCTGGCGATCTTCCTGGAACGCTTCGGCAAGGCGTGAGGCCGTCACATCCGGGCCCGTCCGCGGGTCAGTAGCGTTGACCGACTTCGACGGAGGACCCATGAGCGACGCCATTGCAGCGCACGGCCCAGCGCAGCGCTTCGAGGAGCACCGCGACCACCTGCGCGCGGTCGCCTTCCGGATGCTCGGAAGCGCGAGCGAGGCCGACGACGCGGTGCAGGAGACCTGGATGCGCTTCGCGCGCACCGACACCGCCGACGTCGAGAACCTCCGCGGCTGGCTCACCACCGTCGTCTCGCGGGTGTGCCTGAACCTGCTCCGGTCCCGGCGGACCCGCCGCGAGGACGAGCTCGACGAGACCGTGCACGCGAACGCGCCCGCCGCCGTCGAGGGCCCCGAGGACCGGACGGTCATGGCCGACGAGGTCGGCCACGCACTCCAGGTCGTCCTGGACTCGCTCAACCCGGCCGAGCGGGTGGCGTTCGTGCTCCACGACCTGTTCGGCGTGCCGTTCGACCGGATCGCGCCGGTCCTCGACCGCACCCCCGAGGCCACCCGCCAGCTCGCCAGCCGCGCCCGCCGCCGGGTCGCCCGAGGCCGCGAGGGCGCGCCGGCCCCCGAGGCGCCGCCGCAGCGGTCGGTGGTCGAGGCGTTCCTCGCCGCCGCCCGCGAAGGCCGCTTCGAGGACCTCCTGGAAGTCCTCGACCCCGGTATCACGGTGGTCGCCGACGACGCCGCGGTCGCCACCGGCTTCGCCAGCCGGGAGGTCATCGGCGCGAAGCAGGTCGCCGCGATCTTCAACGGCCAGGCCCGCGCGGCGGTCCCGGTGCTGGTCGACGGCTACGTCGGCGCCATGTGGGCCCCGGGCGGCATCCCGCGCTCGGTGCTCGACTTCACCGTCGAGGACGGCCGGATCACCGCGATCGCCATCATGAACGATCCCGAGACCCTCGCCGTCCTCGAACTGGCACCGGCCGCCTGAGCGCTACAGGTCCGCGGCGACGGCCGTCGCGAGCTTCCGGTGCGAGCGGGACAGGTCGTCCAGGCTGCTCCGGAGCTCGCCCATCCACCCGTCGCCGCCGGCGCCCTCCACCGCGGCGGCGATGCGGACCAGCGAGCACACCGCGTGCACGCCGGCGAACAGCCGCAGGTGCGCCCGCTCGTCGTCGCCGAACGGTCGCATGCCGCGGTACCCGGCGAGGAACGCGTCGAAGCGCCCGCGGTGCGCGGCCCCGGGTTCGCCGTCAGGGCCGGTCAGGTCGCGCAGCGCGAAGGCGATGTCGGCCGCGTACCAGGACCGGGCGGCCTCGTCGAAGTCGAACGCGGTCGCCCTGCTTCCGCTCCAGGCGAGGTTGTCGAGCTCGAAGTCGCCGTGCACGATGCCGAACCCGGAGCGCGGCAGGCCGGCGAGCCGGTCGGACAGGCGCGCCGCGGCCGCCACGAGGGCGGGGTCCCCGGCGAACCGGTCGGGCACCTTGGCGAGTTCGGTGAACGCCTCCGGCAGCGCCACGTCGATCCCTTCGGCGGCCCGGTGGACCGCCGCGAGGGCGCGGCCCCAGTCCCGGGCGCCCGCCTCGGTGAGGTCCTCGACGTCGCGCTCACCGCCGGGCGCGGCCTCGACCACCATGGCGTGCATCGGTCCGAGCGGGGTCGGCACGGTCGCGGTCAAGGCGCCGGACCGGGCCGGGACCGGGCGGACCACGTCCGCACCGGCCCCGGCCAGCCGGTCCATCACCGCGCTCACCGCCGCGAACCGCTCTGCGCCCGCATACGCGTCGGGCACGAACCGCAGGTACCGCTTGCCGTCCGGATCGGGCAGGACGAACACATGGGAGGCGCTGGAGCGCCACCACTTCGCGGTCCCGGGCGGGTACCCCCAGGCGGCGGCGACCTCGTCGGCGACGGGGGAGTCCCACGCGTCGGAGACGGTCCGCTTCAATTCGTCGATCGCGATCAAAGGCATCATCGCCGCCAGTCTCACCGGCGCCGAACCCGACCGCAACCCGATTCCCGTTCGCAGCGGCGCAGCACCGTCCACATCGCCGCAATGCGGACGTCAGGCGGCGCTACTCGCGGAGCACCTTCACATCCCACGGGCCCAGCCGCAGCGGGTCGCCCGCGGCGTACTCGGCGCCGTCCAGGAGATCGACGGCCGCCGCCGGCAGTTCCACCTCCGCCTCCTCCCACGACCAGTTGTGCGCGAACCGGACCGTGCTCCCGTCGGCCGCGCGGCCGCTCGTCACGGTCACGCTCGGGTGCGCCGGGCGCCACCGGTCCTGCGGGGCGAGCCATTCGAACAGCGCCTTCGCGAACGCGTCGTTCGGGACCGTCCCGACATAGGTGACCCGGCCCAGCCCGTGGTCCTGCGTCGCGGCCGCCTTGAACTTCCCGAAGTGCGGGTGCGCGTACTCGGCCAGCGCCTCGGCCCCGTCGAGGTAGACGCCGTCGGCCCACTTGACCGCCGCCGCGTCCGGCCCGAGCTCGAGCGGGGAGTCCTCCGCGGCCCGCACCGGGACCGGACCGGTCAGGTTCGCGAACTCCTCGTACCAGACCCCCGCCGCCTCGTGCAGCCGCGCGGGCTTGACCTCGAGCCGCGCCCGCGCCTCCTGGTCGCCGTAGCCGGTGCGCGGGCCCAGCACCAGGTGCCCGCCCGCCGCCGCGTACCGGTCCATCCAGTCCAGCAGGCCGTCGTCGGCGGCGTAGATCCCCGCGGCCACGACCACCGGGAAGTCCGCGACCGCCGCGGCCGGGTCGCCGAGCTGCTCGGTGTGGACGATCCGCACCTGGAGCCCGGCATCGAAGGCGCCCTTGTAGAACGGCCCGGTGATCGACTCGAAGGAGCGGCGGTCGGGGCTCCCGTCGTCGTGCGCGAGCGCCGGCTGCGCCGCGAGCGCCCATTCGCTCGGCTTCGAGTACAGGACCGCGATGTCGGCGTCGGGGACCAGGCCGTCGAGGGCCGCGCCGGCCTTGCGCAGCTCCGCGCCGAGGCGCGCGAGCTCGCGGTAGACGCGGCCGGGGCGCTGGCTGTGGGGGAGGATCCCGCCCCAGTACGTCTCGGTTCCGAAGTGGAGGGTGTGCCAGTGCCAGTACTCGATCATCTTGGCGCCGCGCGAGACCAGCGCCCACGCGGCCTGGCGCCACTGCCCGTCGTATGCGGGGTGGTTGTCCCAGGGGCCGCCGATGGCCTGCGCGTTGGTCTCGGTGACCAGGAACGGCTCCTGGCGCGAGGAGTACATCCGGTCGGCCGAGTGGTAGAGCGCCCACGTCCCCTGGGTGCTCCAGTTCGCGGCGTCGCCGCCGCCGTCGTGCGGGAGCGCGAAGGCGTCCTGCATGCGGTAGTACGGGTTCCCGGCGGTCACGTCGAGCCGGCCGGCCAGCGCGCGGTCGTCGATCGCCGGGCGCGGGTAGGAGATGCAGGTGGTGACGAACTGGTCCTCGCGCGCGTACTCGCGGGCGATGTCGGCCTGCCAGCCGATGAACTCGGTGGTCAGCTCGGTCTGGAAGCGCCGCCACGCCTGCTCGTACTGCGGCTGCGCGTTCCCGTCGGGCGTCCACAGGTCGGCCCAGGTCGACAGCCGGTGCGACCAGTACACGAGGCCCCATTCGCGGTTGAGGGTCTCGACGTCGCCGTATTCGCGCCGCAGGTGGTCGGTGAACCGCTGGAACACGCCGTGGTTGTGGAAGAGGTGGAGGCCGGGCTCGTTGTCGACCTGGAAGCCGATCACGGCGGGGTGGTCGGCGTAGGTCGCGAGGATCTTGCGGATGGTCCGTTCGGCGTGGAACCTGAAGGCCGGGTGGGTGTAGTCGACCTCCTGCCTTCCGCCCCAGTCGATCCGCTCGCCGGTGCGGTGCTCGCCGGCGATCTCGGGGTACAGGCGGGCGAGCCACGGCGGGACGGCGTAGGTCGGGGTGCCGAGGACGACGCCGATGCCGCGCTCCTGCGCCCCGTCCAGGACCGGCCGCAGCCATTCCAGGTCGTACCGGTCGTTCTCGGGTTCCCAGGTGCTCCAGACGGACTCGCCGACGCGGATGACGGAGAACCCGGCCTCGGCCATGAGGTCGAGGTCGGTCTTGAGCCGCTGGAGCCCCTCCTCGCCGCCGAGGCCGCCGGCGGCGGCCGGCTGGTACTCGTAGTAGTAGGCGGCGCCGAAGAGGATCGGGTTGGGCCAGTTGGACATGTGCTTCCTTCGGGTGGTGCGGGTGTCGACCGGGACCGGTCCGGGTGCCGTCCTTGCGCGGCCCCGGACCGGCCGAGCTCACTGCTTGACGCTCCCGGAGACCAGGCCGGTCGTCCAGTAGCGCTGCAGGAAGAGGAACGCGATGATCAGCGGGAGGATCGAGACGAGCGACCCGGTGACCACCAGGGGTAGGTAGTCGCCGCTGGCCCCGCCCGACGTGGACGCCTGCCCCTGCCAGGCGGCGAGGCCGACGGTGACCGGGTACAGGTCGGGGTCGTTGAGCATGATGAGCGGCAGGAAGTAGTTGTTCCAGGTCTGCACCAGCATGAACAGCATGATGGTCGCGACGGCGGGCATGAGGAGCCTGCCGGTGACCTGGAAGAAGATCCGGAAGTCGCCGGCGCCGTCGATGCGGCCGGATTCGATGAGGCTGTCGGGGACGGCGCTGTCGGCGTAGATCCGCATGAAGTACAGCCCGAACGGGTGGCTGGCCATGGACGGCAGGATGATCGCCCACGGCGTGTCCGTCAGGCCCGCCTGGCTGAACAGCAGGTACGTCGGGATCGCGAGGGCCGTCGAGGGCACGGCCATGGCGCCGAGGACGCCCATGAACATGGCCTGGTTGCCTTTGAACCGGTACTTCGCGAACCCGTACCCGCCGAGCGCGGCCAGGAAGGTGCCGCCGGCGGCGGAGGCGACGGCGTACAGCAGCGAGTTGCCGAGCCAGGTGCCGAACGCGCCGTCGTCGACGGTGAACGTCTCCTTGACGTTGGTGAAGAGGCTGTTCTCCCCGCCGAACCAGAGCCCGAACGTCGAGAACAGGTCCTCTGAGGACTTCGTGGAGGCGATGACGAGCCACACCAGCGGCAGCAGGAAGTACGCGGCGGCCGCGAGCATCCCGACGGTGAGGACGGTGCTGCGCTTCGGGCGGGGCTTTCGGGGCCGCACCCGGGCGGCCGGCCCGGCCGGCGCCTGCGGTTGCTCGATGACGGTGCTCATGACCGGCTCCTGCGGTTGGTGGCGAGCATGAAGAGGTACGAGCCGGCCATGATGACGAAGCCGAGCACGAAGGACACGGCGGCCGCGTAGTTGTACTCCTGGCCGACGAACGCGAGGTTGTACGCGTAGAGGTTGGGCGTGTACTCGGCGATGATCACGTTGGGCGCCAAGGTCCGCATGATGCTGGGCTCGTTGAAGAGCTGGAAGCTGCCGATGACCGAGAAGACCATGCACAGGACGATCGCCGGCCGCAGCAGCGGGATCTTGATCGACCAGGCGATCCGCCAGGGCCCGGCCCCGTCGACGGAGGCGGCCTCGTACAGCTCGACGGGGATCGCCCGCAGGGCCGCGTACAGCAAGATCATGTTGTAGCCGGTGAACTCCCAGGTCACGATGTTCGCGATCGACCCGAGCATGAGGTCGGCGCCGAGGAAGTCCGGCGCGGTCGCGCCGATCCGGTCCGCGAACTGCGCGATGGGCCCGAAGTCGGGCCCGTAGAGGAAGCCCCACATGAGGGCGGCCACGACGCTCGGCACCGCGTAGGGCATGAAGATCGCCAGTCGCACGGTCCGCGAGAGCCGCACGAGCGCGCTGTCGAGCGCGAGCGCGAAGAACAGCGCCAGGGCCATCATGACCGGGACCTGGATGAGGAAGAACAGGGCGACCCGGCCCAGGCCGGCCATGAGCAGCGGGTCGGTGAAGGCCCGCGTGTAGTTGTCGAGGCCGACGAAGACGTTGCCGCCGATCATCTGCTCCCGGAAGAGGCTGAACCAGGCGGCGTACGCGAGGGGCACCAGGAACATCGCCGTGAAGGCGATCATGAACGGGGCGACGAACAGGTACCCGGTCCTGGCGTACCGGGGCCCCTTGCCGCCCTTGGTGTTCCGGCCCTTCGCGGCCGGCGCGGTCGCGGTCGCGGTCGCGGATTCGGTGCTCATGACGCCTCCTCCACGGTGAAGCCCTGGTACTCCGCGTACGCGGTGATGCGGTCGCGCCAGTCGCCGAGCGCGGCGGCGGCGTCGCCGCCTTCGGCGATGGCGGCGCCCACGGTGGCGCCGTAGTCGGCCCGCACCTGGTCGTTGAACGGCGGCCACTGGAATTCGGGCGAGACCGTCTCGCTGATCTGCGCGAACACCTCGTTGACCTTCTGGCCGCCGTAGAACTCCAGCTCCATGCCGGTGAACTCGGGGTCCTCCAGGAGCGCCTTGGTGGGCGGGAACAGGAACTGCTCGGTGGCCATGGCCTTGGTGCACTCGGGGTCGGTGTTGATGAACTGCGCGAAGACCGCGGCCTGGATCGGGTGCTCGGTGATGTTGAAGACGCCGTTCGTGGACCCGCCCCAGTTCCCGGCGGCCGGCCCGCCGGACTCCCACTGCGGCAGCGGGGCGGCCCGCCATTTGCCGCTGGTGGAGGCGGCGGTGGACTGGAGGAACACCGGGCCCCAGGCGGCGGTGAGCCACGTGGCGTACTTGCCGCGGTTCGCGGCCTGGTACCACTGGTCGCTGAAGTCGGGGTCGGTGGAGACCACGCCTTCGGCGACGAGTCCGGCCCAGTACTCGGCGACCCGCCGGACCGGCTCGGAGGTGACGTCGACGTTGAGGACGGGTCCCTCGGAGCCGGCGAACGGGTCGGCGCCGGCCTGCCAGAGGGAGCCGGCGAAGTACGCGCCCTGGCTGGGCGGGAAGTTCGCCAGATACACCTCGGGGTCGGCCCGGTGGAGCGCGCGGGCGGCCTCGGCGAACGCCTCCCACGTCTCGGGGACCTCGATGCCGTGCGCCTCGAAGATGTCGGCCCGGTAGAGCATCCCCATCGGACCGGTGTCCTGCGGGATCGCCCACACCTCCCCGCCGGGGCCGCTCACCTGCGCCCACACCCAGTCGACGAACCGGTCCTCCAGCTCGCCGGCGCCGTAGGGCCGCAGGTCCAGGAGGTGGTCGGTGATCGTGAACGCGGGGATCATCTCGTACTCGATCTGGGCCACGTCGGGCGCGCCGCGCCCGGCCCGCAGCGCGGTGCGGATCTTCGCGTAGTGGCCCGCCCCCTGCGCCGCGTTCGTCACGTCCACTGTGATGTCCGGGTACGCCTCCTCGAAGAGGGCGACCTGCTTCTCGATCCCGGGCACCCAGGTCCAGAAGTTCAGCTCGGTCGGGGTGCGCATGGCCTCGTCGATCTCGGCCCGGCTCACCTGCTCGGGCGGGTCGACGCGCTGGCGGGCGCAGGCGCCGAACGCGAGCGGGCTCGCGAGCGCGGCGGCGAGCCCCGTCCTTCGTCTGAAGCGGGGATTCATCGTGCGTCCTTTCCTGGCTCCTCGTTGAGCCGGTTCGGGGGCGGTGCGGTGGATCGGCGGACCACGAGCCGGCGATTCGCCTGCGGTGCGGCCGCGGGGACGGGCTCGGCGGTGCCGGCGGGCGCGCCGAGCCGGCGCAGGAGGACGCCGAGGCCGCGGACGGCGTCGGCGTCGAACTGCTGGCGGACGGTCGTCAGCGGAGGGTCGAGGTAGGCGGCGGCTGGGGTGTCGTCGAAGCCGGTGACGCTGACCCGCTCGGGGACGCGGAGGCCCGCTTCGGTGAAGGCGCGGATCAACCCGAGCGCCATGTCGTCGTTCGCGCAGGCCACGGCGGTCACGTCCGGTTCGCGCAAGAGCCGGCGGCCGGCCTCGTACCCCGAGGCGGGGGTCCAGTCGCCCTCGACGGGCGGCGGCGGTTCGATGCCGCGGTCCTCGTGCGCGGCCCGCCAGCCGTCGACGCGCTCGCGCGCGGCGAACCACGTGGCGGGCCCGGCGACGTGCCACACCCGCTCGTGCCCGAGGTCGAGGAGGTGCTCGACGACCGCGCGGGTCGCGTCGGCGTTGAAGTCGCCCGGCAGCAGGTTCTCGGCCGGGGGGATGCTCCTGCCGAAGCTGTAGACCGGCACGTTCGGGTCGACCCGGAGCTCCACGCCCTCGTCGACCGGGTCCGAGAGGATGATGGCGTCCACGCCTTGGCGCAGCAGCCAGTCGACCGCGTCGCCGATCGAGTCCGGTTGGCCCTCAAGGGTATTCGCGACCATGACCGAGATCCCGGCGGCCCGGGTGGCGCGCTCGATCGCCACCTGCAGCGACGCGGGCCCGTACAGGGCGGTGCCGAGCGCGACCACGCCGATGCGCCCGAACCGGCCGGTGATGAGCGCCCGCGCGGCCGTGTTCGGCCGGAACCCCAGCTCCCGCGCCGCCCGCAGGACCTTCTCGCGGACCTCGTCGGAGACGTACCGCTCGTTGTTGACCACGCGGGAGACGGTCTTCTGCGAGACCCCGGCGAGGCGGGCCACGTCGGTCATGCCGGGCGGGCGGCGCCGGGCCGAGGTCTCGCCCGGGGGAGTCGTGGGGGGCATAGGGGTCCATATCGCTCTGACTACGTTGTCAGATGGAACCTACGTCACATCCCGCGCCCATGTCAAGACCGCCGCCGCGCGACAGCGACCTACCCGAAGTCCTGCCCCAGCGCGCGGTCCGGCACCTCGACCGCCTCGGCCTCCGGTTCCGCCTCCGCCAGCTCCCCGAGCCGCAGCGGCGACGCGATCCGCCGCCGCGCGAACGCCGTACCGTCCAGACCCGCCAGCTCGGCCACGTTCCGCCCGCACACCCGCCCCTGGCACAGCCCCAGTCCCGCGCCGCTCGCCAGCTTCAGCGACCGCACCCCGCCCAGGTCCCGCTCGTCGACCGCCGACATCAGCCGCCGCAAGTCGACCTCCTCGCACCGGCACACGATCGTGTCGTCCCGCAGCCAGTCCGTCCAGCCCCCCCGCACCGGGTACGCCGCCTCCAGCGCCGCCGCGAACCGCCGCCCCGACCGCACCCGCGCCATCGCCCCCAGCGGCGGATCCACCACCGCCCCGAGCCGTTTCGCCGCCGCCGCACCGGCCACCGCACCCTCGGACGCCGCCAGGTCCGCCCCGCCGATCCCCGTCACCTCCCCGGCCGCGAACACCCCCGGCGCCGAGGTGCCCTGCGCCGCGTCGACCGCGACGAACCCGCCCTCGATCCGGCACCGCGCCGCCACCGCCAGCTCGAGCTGCGGCGTGAACCCGAACCCGACCGCCACCGCGTCCACCTCGACGCGCCGCTCCGACCCCGGCACCGGCGTCCACTCCCGGTCCAGCCGCGCCACCGTCACCGACTCGACCCACTCGGACCCGTGCGCCCGCACCACCGCCGTCCGCGACCGGTACGGCACCCGGTGCCGCGCCAGCGCCGAGACGTGCCGCGCCAGCTCCGGCAGCTTCGGCCAGCCCGCGAACACGCCCCGCGGCCGCGACAGCCAGCCCGTCACCGCCGCGTTCGCCTCCGCGACCTCGACCACCCGCGCGCCCGCGGCCGCCAGCGACGACGCCACCGGCAGCAGGAACGGACCCGTCCCGGCCACCAGCACCCGGTCGCCCGCCGCGACGCCCTGGCCCTTCGCCATCGCCTGTGCCCCACCGGCGGTGAACACCCCCGGCAGGTCCCAGCCCGGGAATGGCAGCACCCGGTCGAACGCACCCGTGGCCAGCACCAGCGCCCGCGTCTCCAACACCCGGCCTGTGCGCGACGGATCGTCCGCCGCGCCGATCCGCAGGTGCACCCGGTGCCCGCCGTGGATCGGCTCCACCGCCCACACCGCCGCGTCCGGCACGTGCTCGACCCCGCCCGGGAACGAGAACCGGTCCTCGGACGCCAGCGCGTCCTGCCGGAAGTACTGCCCGCCGAGCTTCGGCCCCGCGTCCACGAGCACGACCTCGACCCCCAGCGCCGCGGCGGCCCGCGCCGCCGCCAGCCCCGCCGGGCCCGCCCCGATCACCACCACCCGGTTCACGACGGCAGCTCCGCCCCGGCCTGCGGCCGGATGTCGTCCCCGTCCGCGACCACGCGCTGGCAGGCCCGCACGTCCGGCACCCCGTTCACCTTCACCAGGCAGTCGAAGCACACCCCGATCCCGCAGAACAGGCCCCGCGGGCGGCCCGCGACGCGGGTCGTCCGCCACGACCGGACGCCGCGCGCGGTCAGCACCGCCGCGACCGTCTGGCCCTCCCGGGCCTCGATCTCCTCGCCGTCCCAAGTCACCCTCACGTGCGCACCTCCGCCATCAGCGCCGGCCGGTCCACCCGGAACGGGACCGGGTCCACCTCGGGCCGCCGCCCGTCCATCAGGTCCGCGAGCAGCCGCCCCGTCGCCGGCGCCAGCCCGATGCCCGCGCCCTCGTGCCCGCTCGCGTGCCAGAGCCCGCGCATCCGCGGGTCCTCGCCGATCACCGGCAGATGATCGGGCGTGTACGGCCGGAACCCGCCGTACGCGCGCATCACCGGGACCCCTTCGAGGACCGGGAACAACCGGATCGCGTTGCGCGCCAACCGCCGCAGCACCTCGACCTCCAGCGAGTCGTCGAACCCGACGCGCTGGCGGCTCGACCCGATGAGGACCGTGCCCGCCGCCGTGGACTCCACCACGGTCGACACCTGCAGGTCCACGTCCCCGCTCGACACGGCCGCGACGTAGTCGGCGGCGTACACCTTCCGGCGCACCAGCGGCGGCAGCGGCGCGGTCACCAGGATCATGCCGCGCCGCGGCATGACCTCGATCGGTGCGCCCGCGGCCACGGAGAAGTGCCCGGCCCAGGGCCCGCACGCGTTCACGACCGCCCCGCACGGCACCGCCGCGCCGCCGATCCGCACCCCGGCGACCCTGCCGCCCCGGACGACGAGCCCGTCCGCCTCCACGCCGCCGACCACCGCGCCGCCGCGGGCGCGCACGGCCGCGAGCAGCGCCGTCGCCGCCAGCACCGGGTGCAGTTGGGCGTCCTCGGGGTAGTGCGCCGCGGCCGTGACCGTCCCGGTCAGGTGCGGTTCGAGCTTCCGGGCGCCTTCGGGTCCGAGGGAGTGGACTTCGACGCCGGCCTCGCGCTGCGCGTCGGAGATGATCCGCAGCGAGCCGACCGAGTCGGGGCTGGTGGCGACCACCAAGCCGCCCTTGGCCTCCCACTCGACGTCGGCGAGGTCGCCCAGTTCGCCGCGCAGCGACTCCAGGAGCGCCGGCCAGCGGCGCCGGGCCGCGAGCGCCAGCGCCAGTTCGGGGCCGGGGGCCTTGTCGGACAGCAGCACGTTGCCTTCACCGGAGGCGGTGGTCGCCCCCGCCGGCGCGCCCCGGTCGACCACGAGCACGCGCCGCCCGGCCCGGCTCAGCGCCTCGGCGCAGGCGGCGCCGATGATCCCGGCGCCCACCACGACCACGTCGGCGGATTCGATCGGACTCACCCCCGTCCTCACTACGGCCGGGTGACAGTATGCCCGATCGCGCCCCGGATATGCGCATTCCGGACGTCTGCGCGCGGCCGGTCCGGCTCCCGGATGGTGAAAACCCCGCTGCCCTTGGGCGCCTGCGTTCCTAGTCTGGCGGGCGACGAAGGAGACACGATGGCTTATCCGCTCGACGGCCCCCTCCTCGACGGCCCGGTCCTCGAAGGGGATCTGGTGCGCCTCGAACCCCTCGGCCGCCGCCATGCCGGCGACCTCGCCGAGGCCGCCGAGGAGGACCGCTCGCCCTACGGCTTCACGTGGGTGCCGCGGGCCGGCGAGGTCGCCGACTACATCGACCAGCAGCTCGAACGCCGCGACCAGGGCCGGCTCGCCCCCTACGCGCAGATCGCGGCCGCCACGGGCCGGGCCGTCGGCGCGACCGCGCTGTGGGACCCGCGCTCGCTCCCGGGGCGCGGCCTGTACGCCGTGGAGGTCGGCTTCACCTGGCTCGGTGCCTCCGCCCAGGGCACCGGCGTCAACGCCGAGGCGAAGCTGCTGCTCTTCCGGCACGCGTTCACCGCCCTCGGCGTCGACCGCGTCGACCTGAAGACCGACGCCCGCAACGCCCGCTCCCGCGCGGCGATCGAAGCGGTCGGCGCCCGCTTCGAAGGCGTCCTGCGCAACTGGTCCCGCTCCTGGGCGCCCGGCGAGGACGACCTCCTCCGCGACTCCGCGATGTTCTCGATCGTGCGGGAGGAGTGGCCCGAAGCCGAAGCGGCCCTTGAGCAGCGCATCGCGCGGATCAGGGGGGCGCGGATGAAGGGGCGCGGTTCGGGGACCGCGGATGAGCGGGCGCCGGAACGCCCGCTCACCGGCGGTCAAGGAAGCCGGTGAACGGGCCGGATAGCGCCCGCTCCAGCCGGGTCTTCGGGTGCGCCTGCGGTTTCCGAAGGCCATCGCGGCCTCGGTGAGGCCCGCGAGCGCGCATTCGCGCAGCGGACTCGAACCCGCCTTGCCCGCCTGCGGGACCGGTGCTAGGCCCCGAGGGCGGTGTCGAGCGGCGACGCCCCGATGCCGAACGCGTCGCGGATGTCGCCGTCGTCGACGATGTACGGCCGCGACGACATGTACGCCATCTCCGCGAACTCGCTCCACAGGGGATCGGTGAACGCGAGCAGGGCCGCCTCCCGCTCGGTCAGCTCCGCCAGCCGCGGCTCGGGGGCGCCGCGCAGTTCCGCGAGCCGGGTCGCGACCTCGCGGACCGTGGCGGTCAGGACCGGCGCGTGCCACGCCCTGCCCCACGCGGTCTCGCTGCGCGCCAAGGCGACCAGAGCGGCGGCGGCGTCCTCGGTGTACGTGAACGAGTGCTGGGCGTCGGGATTGCCGTCCACGAGCGCGAGCTCTCCTCTGAGGACGTTCGGCTCGACCATAAGGTTGAAGGGGGAGTACGCGCCCGGTCCGAGGAACTGGCCGGCGCGCAGCTCGGTGACGCGCAGGCGCCCTTCGTCGTGGGCGGCCTTCGCCCGCCGCCACAGCTCGGCCCGGACCTTCCCCTTGCGGGTGACCGGCTCCATCGGCGTCCGCTCGCTCACCGGTGAGGTGGGGCGGTACCCGTAGTGGTTCCCGAGCATCACGTAGTCGGCGCCGGCCTTCTCGGCCGCGGTGAGGATCGAGTCGAACAGGGGCGGCATCAGCTCCGGCCACGTGTGGTACGCGGTCATGGCCGCGTTGACCACGGTGTCCGCGCCCTGGACCGCCTCGATGAGGGCCGGGGTGTCGGTCGCGTCGAGGGCGATCCGCTCGACGCCGTCGGGCCCGCCGCCGCTGCGGGAGACCATCCGGACCCGGTCGCCGCTCGCGGCCAGGCGCCTGGCGGTCGCGACGGCGACCGCCCCGCGTCCGATGATGACTCGCTCTGCCATGGGAATGCTCCATTCGCTTGTGTCCGTAAAGGAAAGCGGTGGGGCCCCGCCGCGGATCCAATCCTGCGCCGCGCCGCGCGGGTAGCCTAGTGGCCTGAACGCCATACTCCCCAAGGATTCAGCCATGCGCAGCATCGCGGTTCTCGCCGTCCCCCCGGCCAAGGCCTTCGACCTCTCGATGCCCTCGACCCTGTTCGAGGACACCGTCATCGAAGGCCGGCCCGGCTACGACGTCACGGTCTGCACGCCCGAACCCGGCGTCATCGCGGCCTCCGGCGGCATCGGCATCGCCATCACCGCGGGACTCGAGGCCCTCGACACCGCCGACACGGTCGTCGTCCCCTCCACCGGCAGCCGCCACGACCCGCCCGAGGCCGTCCTCGACGCCCTGCGGGACGCGGCCGCGGCCGGGAAGCGGATCGCCTCGATCTGCTCCGGCGCGTTCGTCCTCGCCCGCGCCGGGCTCCTCGACGGCCGCCGCGCCACCACCCACTGGGCGCTCGCCGACGAGCTGCGCCGCGCCCGCCCGGCCGTCGACGTCGACCCGAACGTGCTCTTCGTCGACGACGGGCAGATCCTCACCGGCGCCGGCTCCGCCGCCGGGATCGACCTGTGCCTCCACCTCATCCGCATCGACTACGGCGCGGCGGCGGCGAACACGGCCGCCCGCGCCGCCGTCGTCACCCCCGTGCGCCAAGGCGGGCAGGCCCAGTTCGTCGACACGCCGCTGCCGCCCGACACCGGATCGCCCCTCGCCGAGGCCCGCGTCTGGGCCCTCGGGCGACTCGACCGCCCGATCTCCCTCGACGACCTGGCACGCGAAGCCCGCATGAGCGTGCGGACCCTCGCGCGCCGCTTCACCGCCGAGACCGGCATGACCCCGTTCCAGTGGCTCCTCCAGCAGCGGCTCCACCGCGCCCGCGAACTCCTCGAGGCCACCGACCTCACCGTCGACCAGGTCGCCCGGCGCAGCGGGTTCGGCTCCGCCGAATCGCTGCGCCAGCACATGACCCGCCGCCTCGGGCTCACACCGAGCGCCTACCGCGCCTCGTTCACCCGCTCCCCGGCGTGAACGCCGCCGCGCCGGGGCGGCGGGCCGTACACCGGGCGGTACTCGGCGAACTCGGTGGTGAACAGGGCGAGCCCCTCGGTGATGCCCGGGAGGCGGCGCTCGACGCCGTGGACCGCCTCGGTCGGCATGAAGCCCGACACGTACCCGGTGGTCTCGGTCGAGAACTGGCCCTTGATGTCCGCGCGCGCCTCGCCGAGCGCCTTCAGCACGGCGTTGCCCGTCCCCGCCGGGAACTCGACGTGGAAGCGGTTGACCGGCTCGCACACCACGGTGTCCGACTCCCTGAGCATCTCATCGAGCAGGAACATCGTCGTGTCGCGGAAGTGCGCGGCCGTGCTGGTGCGGCCGATGTACCCGGTCGCCGTCAGCCACACCCGGCAGTCGGTGACCGCCCAGCCGTACAGGCCCCGCCGCAGGTACGCGTGGACGCCCTCCTCGACCGCGTTCCGCAGCGCCCGCGTCAGCGAGCCGCGCTCCACCTCGAGCCCGTAGTGCAGGCCCGAACCCGGCTCGCCCGGCTCCAGGCGCAGCCCCACGGTCGCGACGTTCGACGTCTGCTGCCACGGGCCCATCTCGTGCAGGGCCGTGACCGTCCGAACCGGACGCTCGACGTGGATCGCGCGGGTCTCCTCGAACTCGACCCCGATGCCGAACTCCTCGTCGAGGAGCGAGGCCACGACCTCCTTCTGGACCTCGCCGTAGAGGCGCACCGCCATCTCCTCGGACAGCTCGTCCAGGTGCGGGTCGACCAGCGGGTCGCGCTCGGCGAGGCTCAGCAGCGCCCGGTTGAGCGGGACCCGGTCGTTCGGGTCGGCCGGGCGGACCACCGTCTCCAGCGTCGGCGGCGTGAACAGCCCGCCGCTCGCCAGGCCGTCCGGGGATCCGATCGCGTCACCGATCCGGATGTCGCCGAGGCCCTTCACCTTCGCGATCGAACCGGGCACGGCCTCGCCCAGGACGGTGGCCGTGCCGTGGTCGAAGACCTCCACGGACGTCACCTTGCCCTCGTGGGACTCGACCGCGCCGTACTCGCCGCGGCGGTACGCCGTCAGCACGTCCCGCGGCCCGATCCGGCCCGCGTGCAGGCGCACGTACGCGATCTTCTGGTTCGTGTGCTCGACCTTGAACACCAGCCCGCGCGCCTCAGCGTCCGGATCACCGTGGGGGACCGGCAGGTAGCGCCGGACGCCCTCGGTCAGCGCCGCGACCCCCGAGCCGGTGACGGCCGACCCGAAGTACACCGGGTGCACCGCGCCGGCGCGGACCTGCGCCGCCAGCTCCGATTCGTAGTCGAGCGCCTCGGGCCGTTCGAGGTAGGCCGCGAGGAAGTCGTCCGAACCGGCCGAGAGCAGATCTGCGGCCCGCTCGGCGAACGCGGGGTCGCCGAACCGGAACGGCACGGCCTCCGCCTCGGCGGAGCCGATCGCCCGCACCGTCCCCATCGGGAGCAGCCGCGGGCTGAGCATCGTCGCGAGGTCCTCCAGGAGGTCCGCCTCGCGGGCGCCGCGCCGGTCGATCTTGTTGACGAACAGGAGCGTCGGCACGCCGAGCCGCTCCAGCGTGCGGAACAGGACCCGCGTCTGGGCCTGCACGCCCTCGACCGCGGAGACCACCAGGACCGCGCCGTCGAGCACGCGCAGCGCCCGCTCCACCTCGGCGATGAAGTCGGTGTGGCCCGGCGTGTCGATGAGGTTGACGGTGACGCCGCCCAGTCGGAACGCGACGACGGCCGACTGGATCGTGATCCCGCGGCGGCGCTCCAACTCCATCGAGTCGGTCTGCGTGCTCCCGGAGTCGACGCTGCCGACCCGGTCGATGATGCCCGCGTTGAACAGCAGCCGCTCGGTCAGGCTGGTCTTACCGGCGTCGACGTGGGCGAGAATCCCGAGATTGAGAAAAGGCAATGATGGTCCTCAGAGAAGAGTTCGGCTGGAATCGCTGGGTGAACTCTGAAGTCCGGCGCATGTCGGACCCCTCTCTGACTCGTCTCGGAACCGTCTCACCGGCGACATTAGGGACGCCCGGCGGATCGCGCAACCGGTTTTCCGGCGTGGCGGCCCCGCGTTAGGCTCCGCACCATGGGCACGAGCGAGGACACCTTCCAGCGGGCGCTGACCGACGCCGACGTCGCCGCCGCCAACGGCCTGACCCGGCGCTGGCTCGCCGCCCGCCGCGAGATCCCTTCGGCCGCTTCCGGACTCGGCATCTGGCCCTTGATCGCGATCCTCGCCACCGGCGCGGTCGGCGAGACCCGCGACGAACTCCTCGCCGCCGCCGGCATCGGCGCCGACCGGGCCGCCGCGGTCCCCTCGGCACTCCTGGCCGCCGTCCGCGAGGCGCCCGCGCTGGGCGCGGCCATCGCCGTCTGGGCCGGCAGGCGCGTCACCCTCGACCCCGAGTGGACCGCCGGCCTCCCCGCCGGCGCCGTCGGCTCCCTCACCGGCGACCCCGCCGCCGACAAGGCCGCCCTCGACGACTGGGCCGCCCGCAGCACCCGCGGCCTGATCGACCGCATGCCCCTCGACTTCACGCAGCCCGTCGACCTCGTCCTCGCCGGCGCCCTCTCGGTCGCGACCACCTGGGCCGTGCCGTTCACCGACCACCGCCGCTCCTTCAAGACCGGCCCGTGGGCCGGGCTCGGCCAGGTCAGGGGCCTGTCCGCCACGCTCGGCGACGTCCTGCGCGTCGGCCCCGACGCCTCCGTGGTCACGCTCGCCGGCGACGGCGGCATCGACGTCCTCCTCGGCCTGGGTCGCGAGGACCTCGCCCCGCACGCCGTGATCGAGGCCCTCTTCGACGCCGCCGACCCCGGCTGGGGCCGCTCGGCGACCGACCTGCGGCCGGGGGAGCGGGCCGTCGGCGTCGAGGTCGCCGAGTACCAGTCGATGCGGCCGCAGACCGGCCCCGAGACCGCCGTCGACACCGTCCGCTTCCGCGTCACCGCCGACCTCGACCTCGCCGACGACGCCGCCGCGCTCGGCCTCGTCTCCGCCTCCGACCGCGACCGCGCCCGCTTCGACCGCCTTGCGGCCGAACCGGTCTTCGTCTCCCAGGCGAAGCAGACCTGCACGGCCGTCTTCAGCGCCACCGGATTCGAAGCCGCCGCCATCACCGCCATGGCCATGGCCCGCGCCGCCGGCGTCCCCAAGCTCAAGCACCGCCACGTCCAAGCCCGCATCACCTTCGACCGGCCCTTCGCCTACCTCGCCCGCCACCGACCCACCGGACTCGTGCTCGTCGCCGGGTGGGTCCGCGAACCGGAGACCGCATGACCCTCGCCCTGCAGGACGCCCTCTCGCCCGCCGACGTCGCCGCCGCCAACGCCCTCACCCGCCGCTGGTTCGCCGCCCGCGACGAGATCCCCTCGGCCGCTTCCGGACTCGGCATCTGGCCGCTGCTCGCGATGCTCTCGACCGGCGCGGTCGGCGAGACGCGCGACGAACTCCTCGCCGCCCTCGGCGTCGACGCCGACCGGGCCGCGGCCCTCCCTCGCGCCCTCTTCGACGGCGCTCCTGCCGACCGCTCCTCGTCCGCGCTGAACGTCGCCCTCGGCATCTGGGCCGGCCCGGGCGTCGTCCTCGACCCCGACTGGGCCGCGGGCCTCCCGTCCGGTTCGATCGGCTCCCTCACCGGCGACAACGCCGCCGACAAGGCCGCCCTCGACCGGTGGGCCTCGGACCGCACCGACGGCCTCATCGACGCCATGCCGATCGACCTCGACGCCCCCGTGCCGATCGAGCTCGTCCTCGCAAGCGCCCTGCTGGTCCGCACCGAGTGGCGCACCGCGTTCGAGGAGACGACGTTCACGCCCTTCGAACGCGGCCCCTGGAAGGACCTCGCACAGCCGCGCATCCTCCGCGCCACCTACCACGAGGACGTCCTGCGCATCAGCGACGACGCCACGGTCCTCACCGTCCGCGGCGGCGACGACGTCGACGTCCTCCTCGGACTCGGCCGCGACGACCTCGCCCCGCACGCGGTCGTGGACGCGCTCATCGACGCCGTCGACCCGGCGTGGGGCCGATCGGCCGCCGGGCTCGCACCGGGGGAGCGCGCGATCGGCGTCCACGCCTACGAGTACATGGGCTCCGCCCCGCAGACCGGTCCCGAGATCGGAGTCACCACGGCCGCGTTCGACGTGTCCGACGACCTCGACCTGATCCGCGACGCTCCCGCGCTGGGCCTCGTCCGGGCGAGCGACCGGTACGGTGCGCAGTTCGACCGGCTCACCGCCAGGAAGCTCTACGTCAGCCAGGCCAGGCAGTCGTGCACCGCCCGGTTCGGCGCCACCGGATTCGAAGCGGCGGCCGTCACCGCGATCGGCATGGCGCTCTTCGGCTCGGCGCCGCCGATGACCCAGTACCCGCACGTCCGCACCGACGTGGTCTTCGACCGGCCCTTCGCCTATCTCGCCGTCCACCGCCCCACCGGCCTGGTGCTCGTCGCCGGGTGGATCGCGGCCCCCGCGCTCGCCGCCTGACCCGCGCCGGTCAGGGCAGCTCCCAGCCGAGCTGCGGAAAGGCCATCGCCACGCCCGCGTACAGCGAGGCGGCCGGCGTGAGGACGACGTACAGGACCGCGAGGGGCTTGAGCGGGCCGAACCAGCGGGCGACGAAGCGGGCGCCCTGCCCGAAGTCGGGGGCGTCGCGGGACTCGTCGTCGCCGCCGGAGTTCACGACGCCGGCGGCGAACAGCAGGACCGCGACGGCGAACCACCAGGGGCGGCCGTCGAGACCGAGCAGGCCGACCCCGACCAGGGGCACGAACTCGAGGATGCCCGCCTCGAACTTCGGGTGCCTGCCGCGGATCGCCGCCGGGAAGGTCACCGCCATGGTCGCGCCCATGCCCGCGAACACCGTCCCGAAGGGACCGAAACCGGAGTGCCAGGCCGCGAACGCGGTCGCCGCGATGGCCGCCGCGGACAGGACGAACGGCAGCGGGCCCTTGGCGTAGTAGTCGTCCTCGATCCGGCCGGCGACGGCGGTGAGGACCAGCATCGCCGCGGCCGCCACCAGCAGGCCGAGGTAGGTCTGGGCGACGGTCCCGATCCAGAAGCCGAGCCCGGCGGCGACGGTGTAGGTGACGAGCGCGTCGAGGCCGGCGCCCTTCTGGCGCGGCTCGGCGCCGTCCCAGGTCAGGTTCCAGCCCTGCGCGACCATGGCGATGAGGAGCACCCAGGCGCCCGTGACGACCGGCAGCAGCGTCGCGGCGTGCTCCGCCGCGAAGCCCCGCAGCGGGAGCGGCGCGAGGATCGCCTCGGGGGCGGTCATCGCTCCGGCGACGGCGAGGGCGCACGCGAGCGGCAGGCGGATGTTGCGGACGGCCTCGAGCGGATGGCGGGCCACGTCGAGCCAGTTCCACGCCGCGGGCGCGCGCCGCTCGGACCGCTCGCCCGCCGCCGGCCCGGACACGATGGTCGCGATGATCGAGGCCATGCCCGCCAGCACCGCCCCGGTGGCGGCGATCGCGAGCGCGGCCGGACCGGTGAGCAGGTTGACCACGGACCCGGCGAAGGTCGCGCACATCGTGAGCGTGCCGACGGCGACGGCGGCGACGAGGATCGGGCGGCGGCCGCGGAGCTCGGCCGGTCGGGGGTCGTCCATCACCATTCCAAGGGGGCTCGTCGGAGGGGCGGGTTGCCGGAGCACACCGGGCTCGGGAGCACCGGCGCCGGGGCGGCGCGACGGACGCCGACCCGGCGACCGGCTTCGACGGTGCCATCCGCGAACGCGTCGCGTGCACGATATCGGGTCACCAGCACACGATGGGGACGACCGCCACGGCACCGTCATCGATCGGTCATCGACGGACGCGGCACGAGGCCCGGTGCCGACCCCGCACCCGTCGCCGGTCACCTCCGTCCTAGTCCAGCGGCGCCGAGTGCCAGGCCCAGTCCGGGCCGCGCCGCTCGAACCCCTCCAGTTCGCCTCTCCCGGTGGCCCACAGCAGGGTCCGCCACGGGTCCGTGTCGAGCGGCGCCTCCGGGAACAGCCGCGCCAGCCCCTTCGCCGCCAGGTCCTCCGGCGCCTCGAACGCGACCCCGAGCCCCTGCGTCAGGTCGAAGGCGTGCACGAGCGTCTCCACGACCCCCATCGCGGCGAACCCCTCCGGGTCCGCCACGCCCCAGACGTGCCAGGAGCGCTCGGCCGGCGCCCGCGCATCCACAGTGGCCGCGACCAGGCCGCCCATCATCGTCAGCACCTCGACGCCCGCCTCCGGGCCCTCGCTCCGGTCGTACGCGATCGGCAGCGGCAGCTCGCCCGGCCGGTCCCACACGATCGTGGGCCGCCCCGGCATCCACGGGATCGGCGGCGCGAGCCGCAGCGCGTACGAGAACAGCGCGTTGTGCAAGTGCTCCAACGCATCCCAGCAGCTCATCTCCATGGGACCGGCCTGGTCGTCCCAGGCCCGCGCGTCGCCCTCCCGGAGCGCGACCGCGGTGAGCGCCACCGCCTCCAGGACGTCCTCACCGGTTACGGGGGTTCGTGATGACATGCCCGGAGGGTAACCCTTCCAAGGCATCGACGAAACCCGAAGTCTTGGCGGCCCGCCGGCCTCGCCGGCCGGGCCGGAACGCGCACCTCAGTCGAGGCGCCGCGCCTCCGGGTCGGCGCCCTGCGCGGCCCGGCCGCCGTCGACCGGGACCACCGCGCCGGACACGAACGACGCGCGGTCCGACAGCAGGTACGCCACCACGTCGGCCGCCTCCTCGGCCCGCCCCGGCCGGCCGAGCGGATGCAGCTCCCGCATGGCCCGGTCCGAGGCCGCGCGTTCGGCCTCGGTGGCCTCTTCCAGCATCGACGCCATGCGTTCGGTCCGGATCGAGCCGAGCGCGACCGCGTTGACGCGGATCCCCCAGGGCCCGTAGTCGACCGCGAGCGCCCGGGTCAGGCCCTCGACCGCGGCCTTCGCCGTGGCGTAGGGCAGGGCCCCGCCGACGGCCCGCTGCGCCTGGTGCGACGAGACGTTGACGATCGCGCCCGCGGTGCCCGCGGCCCGGAACGACGCGACCGCGGCGGCCGACCCGGCCAGGCACGGCCGGAGGTTCGCCCCGATCAGGTCGGCGACCGGCCCGCCGCCGTCCTCGTGCAGCCACGCGTCGCGGAACACCGCCGCGTTGTTGTCCCACCCGGTGAGCGTCCCGATCTCGGCGGCCCGCTCCGCTGCCCGCGCCGCGACCTCGTCCCGGCCCGCGTCGCCCACGACCGCGCGGGCCCGTCCCGAGGCGGCGAACGGCCGCAGCCAGGCCACCGCCTCCTCGCGCAGTTCCACGACCACCACGCCGGTGCCGTCGGCCAGCAGCCGCTCGGCGATCGCGCGGCCCACACCCTGCCCGCCGCCGGTCACGACGACGACCCCACTGTTCGCCTCCATCAGCGATCCTCCCGAGACTGCCTGCAGCGACCAGGAAGCGTAACCCCGCAGGGGCCGCCGTCAAACCCGGAACGCTCATTCGCCTTGCCACGCATGCCAGAGGCCGGCGTACACCCCGCCCGCGGCGAGCAGCTCCTCGTGCGTGCCCGCCTCGGCGATCCGGCCGCGCTCCACGACCGCGATCCGGTCGGCCGACCGCGCCGCCTGGAGCTGGTGGGCGATCGCGACGACCGTGCGGCCCGCGAGGGCCGCGGCCAGCGCGGCCTCGACGTTCCCCGCGCTGGCGGGGTCGATGCCGGCGGTGGCCTCGTCGAGGATGACGATGTCGGGGTCGGCGATGACGACGCGGGCGAGCGCGATCTGCTGCGCCTCCGCGGTGGTGAGCTTGCGGTGCTCGTCGCCGAGCATCGTGTCGAGTCCCTCGTCGAGGGCCCAGCGGGCGTCGACGCGGCGCAGCGCGTCCCGCAGCCGGTCGTCGCCGGCGTCGGGCGCGGCCAGGATCAGGTTGTCCCGCAGGGACGCCGAGAACACGTAGTGCTCCTGCGTCACGAGGACGACGTGCCGCCGCAGCTCCTCGACGCCGATGTCGTACACGGGCACGCCGCCGAGGGTCGCGGTCCCCGAGCGGGGCTTGTCGATGCCGGCGAGGAGCCTGGCGATCGTGGACTTCCCGGCCCCGGAGGGTCCGACCACGACGAGCCGCTCGCCGGGCGCGGGGTGGAGGCTGAGGCCGTGGAGGACGTCGGGGCCGTCGCCGTACCCGAACGTCACGCCGTCCAGGCGCAGGTCCGATCCCCGCGGTGCGGCCCGCCTCGGCTCCTCCGGGATCAGGTTGACCCCTTCGATGCGCGCGAGCGCGGCCGCGCCCTGCTGGAACTCGCCGAGCTGGGTCATGACCCCGTTGGTGGGGTTGGCGATCCGCACCGTGACGGTGATGGCGGCGATCGCGGTGCCGAGGGTGAGCCCGCCCTGGAAGTACCAGATCCCGGCGGCGAGCGTGACGATGACGAGCTGGCCGCGGTTGATCATGAGCAGGATCGTGAAGAAGTCCGTCTGGAGCCCGACCACCCGCAGCATCCGGTCCATCATGGACTGACCGCGGCGGTAGCCGAGCTCGCGCCGCTCCTCCTGCATCGCCAGGGACTCCACGGTCCTCGCGCCCGCGCCGGAGGCGCTGATCGTCTCGGCCGCCTCGCTCATGGCCGCCCGCTGCTCCAGGAACGCCGGGGCCGCCCGCCGCAGGTAGCGGCGCGCGCTCAGGTACAGCGGCGGCACCGTCACCAGCGCCACGAGCCCGAGGACCGGGCTGGCGACGAACGTGGCGATGTACAGCACGACCACCTCGATGACGAGGGTCGCGACCGAGGGCCCGTTGTCGCGCAGCATGTCCGCGACGACGTTGACGTCGGACGAGGTCCGGGTGCCGAGGTCCCCGCGCCCGGCCCGCTCGACCTGTCCGAGCGGCAGCGACAGGACCCGCTCCACGACCGATTCGCGCAGCCGCGCGGCGGCGCGCTCGCCGAACCGGTACCCGGCGAGGCGCCCGAGCCGGCTGAGCACGAACTGGACGCACACGCACCCCAGGATCACCGCGCACACGAGGTTCACCTGCCCGGTGCTCCAGCCCGCCCCGATGCCGTCGACGACCTTCCCGAGGAGGATCGGCACGGACACGCTGAACGCGGCCGCGAACAGGTACAGCAGCAGGACGGCCGAGGCGCGCCGCGGGTCGGCCGCGAGCAGCCGCCCCACGGCCCTGCGGACCGCGGCGGGCTCCGCGACCGGCAGCCGGCCCTGCACCGGGGCGGTTTCGATGGTGCTCATGCGTCCTTCTCTTTCGACGGGCCGGGTCAGTCGGCGCTGTGGGAGGCGAGTCGGCGGTAGTCGGCTTCGGCCAGGAGGTCGGCGTGGGTCCCGACCGCGTGGACCTTCCCCTCCACCATCCACACGGCCCGGTCGGCGTGCGCGAGCCACAGCGGCGAGGTCGTGACCACGAGCGTCGCCCGTCCGGCCCGGAACCCGGCGACCCTCGCGGCGATGAGCGACTCGGTGTGGGCGTCGACGGCCGAGGTCGGCTCGACGGCCAGCAGCGTCTCCGGTCGCGCCGCGAGCGCCCTGGCCAGGCGCAGCCGCTGCCGCTGCCCTCCCGAGAGGTTCCGGCCGCCCTCCTCGACCACGAGGTCCATGCCCTGCGAGGCGACGTCGTCGGCGCACGCGGCCTCGATCGCCTGGTGCGCTTCGGCTTCGGGGACGCGCATCGTCTCGGCGAGCGTCCCGGTGAACAGGTGGTCCTCGTCGGTGAGCAGCATGATCCGCGACCGCACCTCGTCGAGCGCGTACTCGTCGAGGGGCCGGCCGCCCCAGACCGCCTCCGAGTCGCGGTAGCGCGCGAGCCGCTCGCACGCCTCGGCCGCGGGCGCGGTCTCGGCGGTCACGACCACGGTGAGGCCCGAGACCGGGACGGCCAGGCCCGATTCGGGGTCGCGCAGCTCGCCGCCCCCGCCCCGCGCGGTGCCGGCGTCGGCGAGGTCCGGCTCGATCCGCAGGACCCGCACGATCCGCTTGGCCGCCACCCACGCCGCGACGAGGTACTGCGAGGTGCCGATGAAGTTGCCCGAGACCGCGATGAAGATCGTCGCGAAGCTGAACGCCGCGGCCAGCCCGCCGATGGTGATCGCCCCGCCGGCGGCCAGGAGCGCGCCCACCCAGGTGATGATCGCGACGAACACGATCGGCATCGAGTGCCGCAGCGCGTAGATCCACGAGCTCGCGCCCGCGACCTCGTACCCCTTGCGGCGCAGCACGTCCGAGCGCTCCCGGTACCGGGCGGCGAAGAGCAGGTCGCCGCCGATGCCGCGCAGGACCCGCAGGCCCCCGACGATGTCGGCGGCGTGCGCGGAGAGGTCGCCGATGCGGGCCCGGTAGTCCGACTGGCGCGACTGGAGCCGCCCGAGCAGCGGCCCCGCGATGATCGCCGTGACCATGCTGCCGCTGACGATGACGACGCCCAGCAGCGGGTGGATCGACCACACCAGTGCCGAGCCGACCAGGAACATCACGAGCGTGTTGAAGAAGAACCCGGCGTCGCTGACCGCCCGGGCCGCGCGCCGGGCGTCCTCGCTCGGCAGGTTGAGCAGCTCGCCGGCGGAGACCCGGTCGCGCACGGCCGCACCGGAGCGGTTGAGCCGGTCGGTCAGGTCCCGCACCAGCGCGCGCTGGTTGCGCGCCTCGACCGTGGAGAACTGCCGGAACCCGTTGGCCCACAGGATGGGCTGGATGACGACCAGGGCGGCGGCCGCCGCGAGCCAGATCGCGAAGTCGCGGGTCGAGCGGGCGATGAGCCCTTCGTCGATGACCTTCCCGACGATCCAGAGCTGCGGCATCGAGGTGCACGACGCGCCCGCGTAGAAGAGGAAGCCGAGCACCAGCCGCGTCCGGTTCGGTCGCGCCTGCCGGAGGAACAGCCGCATCGGTGTGAGCGGCCGGGGTTCAGGGGGCATGGGACGCAAGCTTACCTGCCGACCGGCAGTGCGGCATCCGCCGAGCGGCACGCCCGAAACGGTGCATTCCTCCACTCGAGTGCGCACCTGTTCCAACCTGCGGTGATCCCGTTTGGGACCGAGGCGTCCGGGAAACTCCCCTGTCCAACATCGACTGCCGATGTGGAGGGAGTGGTCATGCCTTACGTAGCGACGCGGCACAATTCGCTGATCGCGCACGTCATCTCGATCGTGTTCGGGCTCATCGCCCTGATCATCCTGCTGCACCTCGCCTTCGTGCTGCTCGAAGCCAACGCCGGCAATCCCCTGGTCGCGTTCATCGCGGACTTGGCGAACTGGTTCTCCTGGCTGTTCCGGGACATGTTCACCATCGACGACCCGAAGGTGAGAGCCGTCGTCAACTACGGTCTCGCCGCTCTGGTGTACCTGTTGATCGGCGGTGTCCTGACGGGCTTCGGCCGCCGCTGGAGGGCGGCGGACTAGCGCGGAGCGCGGAGCAAGGGCCCGGTCGCGCCGCGGCCGGGCCCGACCGCGTGTCGGTGCCCTGCCATAAGGTCGAGGCCATGAGCGTGAACTGGCGTGAAGCCGTCCTCGGGCAGCTCGAGTTCTACTGGGACTTCCACCTGCGTCCCCGGCTCGAGGGCCTGACCGACGAGGAGTACCTCTGGGAGCCGGTCGACGGCTGCTGGACCCTGCGTCCCGACGAGTCGGGCGCGCTGGTGATGGACGAGGCGGACCCGGCGCCCGTTCCGCCGCCGGTCACCACCATCGCCTGGCGGATGATCCACGTCGCCCGCGACGTCCTCGGCATCCGCGCCCGCGCCTACTTCGGACCCCACGAGGGCCTCGAGGACGCCGGCATGTTCGACCGCCGCCTGTGGCCCGAACCGCTCCCCGCCACCGCCGGCGAGGCGATCGCCACCCTCGAACGCTCCTACCGGCACTGGCACGGCGCCGTCGCCGCCCTCAGCGACGAGGCCTTCGAAGCCCCCTTGGGCCCCAAGGGAGGACCGTTCGCGAAGGACTCCATGGGCGCGCTGCTCCTCCACCTCAACCGCGAGACCATGGCCCACGGCGCCGAGATCTGCCTGCTCCGAGACCTCTACCGGGCGAGGTTCTAGGGGCTGGGCCTGCCGGGCGCGTCCCCGGCGATCGCCAGGACCTCGCGACGTGGACGCCGCTCGGCCGAGCCCCGCGGGCGACACTCGAGGGGCCCGGCCGCGATACGGCCGGGCCCCTCGTCGCCGACCTAGTCGGCGTCGCGCATCCGCAGGAGCTTGCGCGCCTCGACCGTGGTGATCGCCGGGCGCTGGGCCAGCGCCGCGGCCTCGGCGGCGCGCGCGACCAGCTCGTCGTTGCCCGTGACCGGCCGGCGCCGCGCGAAGGACACGGTGTCCTCCATGCCGACCCGCAGGTGCCCGCCGTGCGCGAGCGACGCGAACATGACCGGCAGGGTCGTCCTCCCGATGCCCGTGGCGGAGAACGTGGTCCCCGAGGGCAGGTACCGGCGGACGCCTTCGGCGAACGCGGTCACCGTGGACGCGTCGCCCGCGGCCCCGCCGGGGACGCCGAGCACGAAGTCGACGTGCACGTGCTCGCCGAACGGCAGGCCGTGCTGGTCGAGCAGCCGCTCCAGCGCCGCGAGGTGCCCGAGGTCGAACAGCTCGTACTCGGGCACGACCGCGAGCTCCCGCATCCGCTCGTGCAGCCGCACCACGAACTCCCAGCGGTTGGTGAACACGTCGTCGCCGAAGTTCACGGTGCCCATCGTGCAGGAGGCCATGTCCGGTTCGGCGTCGAGGACCGCGAGGCGGGCCGCCTCGCCGTCGCGCACCGATCCGCCCGTCGAGAGCTGCACGATCAGGTCCGTCGACTCCCGAAGGGCCGCAACGGCATCGCGCAGTCGAACCGGGTCGAGCGTCGGCTTGGCGGCGTCGTCGCGCAGGTGCACGTGGATGATCGAGGCGCCCGCCTGCTCGCATTTCACCGCGGTCGCCACCAGCTCGTCGAGCGTCACCGGGAGCGCCGGGACCGCGGCCTTGTCGACCTCGGCCCCGGTGGGCGCCACCGTGATGAGCGTCCCGGTCATCCGACCTCCGCGTCCTGGCGGGCCGCGGCCTCCCGGGACTTGACCGCGGCCGCGTTCCCGGCCTCCCGGGCCTGGACCGGCGGGTGCATGTTCCGCCACCACTCCTGCCCGGCCTTCGGCAGCGTGTCGATCGGGTCGTAGAACGGGTACCGGCGCGTCAGCGCGTCCGGGTCGTCGGCCTCCAGCGAGGTCCGGTAGTTCTTCGTCCAATACGAGATCCCCAGCTCCCGGTCGTACTCGGAGAGCTGGTGGACCCACCGCTTGCCGACCATCGGGACGTCGCAGATGATCCGCGGGGTCGCGTACCCGGGCAGGTAGCCCATGATCGCGGTCTGGAGGTCCTGCGCCTGCGCGACCGAGGTCCGCCAGTGCTCGGCGTTGGGGATCATGTCGCACATGTAGAAGTAGTACGGCAGGATGTTCGCCTCGCCCTGGAGCGCGAAGCACAGGTCGAGCAGGTCGGCCTGGGTGTCGTTGACGCCGCGCATGAGCACGCCCTGGTTGCGCACGTCGCGCACGCCAGCGTCGAGCATCGCGGCCGCGGCCCTCGCCACCGCCGGGGTCACCGAGTTGACGTGGTTGACGTGCGTGTGGATCGCGAGGTTCACGCCCCGGTCGGCGGCGGTCTTGGCGATGCGCCCCATCCCGTCGACGATCTCGTCCTGGAGCCAGTGCTGCGGCAGGCCCATGAGCGCCTTCGTGGCCAGGCGGATGTCGCGGATCGTCTCCACTTCCAGGAGCCGCTCCAGGAACGACTCGAGCTGGCGCCACGGCAGGTTCGCCACGTCGCCGCCGGAGACGACCACGTCCCGTACGCCCGGGTGCTTCTGGAGGTAGTCGAGGATCGCCGTCTGCCGGTCGACCGGCTTCAGGGCGAGCCGCCGCTTGTCGACCGTGGGGGTGGAGTTGCCGACGAGGTCCATGCGGGTGCAGTGTCCGCAGTACTGGGGGCAGGTCGAGAGCAGCTCGGCGAGGACCTTGGTGGGGTAGCGGTGGGTCAGGCCCTCGACCGCCCACATGTCGTGCTCGTGCAGGGAGTCGCGGGTCGCGAAGGGGTGGGAGGGCCAGTCGGGGTGCCGATCGGAGGCGACCGGGAGCATGTAGCGGCGGACCGGGTCGGCGTAGAACGCATCGGTCCACGAGCCCGCGCCGGTCTCCTCGACCGCGGGGACCATCGTGTTGAGCATCTGCGGGGGCAGCAGCATCGACATCGTCGCCGACTGCGCGACGTCGGCCTCCAGGTCCTCGTAGAACGAGTCGTGGAGCCGGTCGCCCAGGACCGCGCGAAGCTGCTTCACGTTCTTGACGCAGTGCGCGCGCTGCCACTGCGCCGAAGCCCAGTCGGCCTCCGTCACGTCCGCCCAGCCGGGGAACCGCGTCCAGTCCGGCTCGACCAGCCGGCGGCGCCGGTACTGGTACGGCTGCTCGATCACTACGGGCGCTGTCGCCTCGTATGGTCGATCGGCCACGTTCTCACCTCCATGTCCGGGATGTTCGGCCCGGAGAGACGTCGCAGACGGGGGTAGACCGCCTTGTGACGAGGATAACCTTCCGTTACAGTTGCTCGCTAGGTCTCGCATATTGAGATTCGATCAACTCCTTGTTTTCAGCCACAACAGAGCGAAGAAGGGCGGCAACGATGTCGACAGGCTCACCCGTCGGATCGCACCGAGTCGTCAGCCCCGCCGGAGCGCTGCCACAAGCGGCCGACCGGCTCGACCCCGACCCCGAGATCGCCGACGACGAGGTCCGCATCAGCGTCGAGCGCCTCAACCTCGACGCCGCCTCCTACCGGCAGCTCCACGGCAAGCACGGCGGCGACGGCGACGCCGTCCGCGCCGAGGTCCTCGCCATCATCGAAGCCCGCGGCAAGATGCAGAACCCCGTCACCGGCTCCGGCGGCATGCTCATCGGCACCGTCGACGCCGTCGGCCCCCGCTCCCCGCTCGGCCTCAAGACCGGCCAGAAGGTCGCCACCCTCGTCTCCCTCACCCTCACCCCGCTGCGCATCACCGACGGCCTGGCCCGCTGGGACGGCCTGTCCGAGCAGGTCCCCGCCGCCGGAACCGCCATCCTCTTCGGCCGCTCCATCGCCGCCCCCCTCCCCGACGACCTCCCCGAACACCTCGCCCTCGCCGTCTTCGACGTCTGCGGCGCCCCCGCCCTCGTCCGCCGCGTCGTCTCCCGCCGCTACCACTCCGCACCCACCGTCGCCGTCCTCGGCGCCGCCGGCAAGTCCGGGTCCCTCTCCCTCGCCGCCGCCAAGGACGCCCGCGCCGCGACCGTCCTCGCCGTCGTCCGCGACGAGATCGAAGCCGCCCAGATGCGGCGCCTCGGCCTCGCCGACGCGATCGCCGTCGCCGACGCCACCGACCCCCTCGGCCTCGCCGAAGCGGTGAACGAGGCGCTCGGCGGCCGCGGCGCCGACGTCACCGTCGTCTGCGTCGACGTCCCCGGCTGCGAACACGGCGCCATCCTCGCCACCGCCACCGGCGGCACCGTCGTCTTCTTCTCCATGGCCACCTCCTTCCCGCAGGCCGCCCTCGGCGCCGAAGGACTCGCCGCCGACGTCGAGATGCTCATCGGCAACGGCTACGTCCCCGGCCACGCCGACTACGCGCTCCACCTCATGAACGCCCACCCGCGCCTCAAAGAGCTGTTCACCGCCCGCATCGGAGGAGTGCACGCATGACCACCCCGCTCATGCCCCTCGACGCCGACCTCGTCGCCCGCGCCCGCCGCCTCGCCGCCACCGCCGCCCAGCCCGTCGTGGACCTCGCACGCAGCCACACCACCGTCTCCGTCGAACGCGCCACCCTCCGCCTCGCCGGACTCACCGGCGCCGACCCCGACGGCATCCCCTGGGTCAACCGACTCGCCGACGCCGTCCGCGACCAGGTCGGCATCGAGCACGGCATCACCCTCCCGGTCTTCCACGCGCTCAAGGACTTCCCCGACCTCGAACGCCTCGCCCACGCGGCCGCCGCGGGCGGCGCCCGCTTCGCGCTGCCCGCC
>NZ_WIAO01000025.1 GCF_009451885.1 Glycomyces albidus | reverse complement strand
ATGGACGGGCAGGACCGACAGGTCAGAACGAAGGCACTCGACCGAGGCCAGCAATGGCTCAGGTCAGGTCCTGCCCGGTGTACCGCCTGTGGCTTCAAACGGTACGACCCCAGACTGACAGCGATGGCTGACCCGACCGTCGCCGAGTCGGAGCCCGACCCCGAGAAGGACGGCTGGCTCGGCGACTTCCGGAGAGGCCCAGCCGTATTCGCGTTGTACCGCGTCGGCGTCGGTGAAGGCTGGCATCCGCTCGGGCCGCCGGAGTACCGGATCGAGTGCAACGACGGGGCGGGGGCGCGGGAGATCTGCCGGTTCGTCGACGAACCCGATGCCGTCCCCGAATGGCGCGGCGCCTGGCGGGGCGACGAGTGGTGCGAGTGGATCCTATCCCGCGCCCGGGGCCTGATCGCCGAACCGGACAACACCTAGCCGCACGGGTCGCCGCACAGCTTCATGTCTTCTCCGCGTCCGGTGGTCGAACCTCCCGCCCGGTCCGCGGAGTCCCCGATCGGACAGGCCATGCCCGGCGCCCGCCCCAGGCGGCGCCGTGACTGCGCGGCCGGCCGATCGAAAAGGGGGCCGGTCGACCTCGGGTGGAAGGTCGACCGGCCCCGATTCGCTGCCAGTGCGGTTCAGAAGCGCCACCAGAGGAATCGGCGCTCGTAGCGGATGACGACCTTACTCCACCGGTTGCTGCCGGTGACATGGATCCGCGGCCCGGAGGCCGCTTTGGCGCATCGGTTGACGATGCCGCCGCCGTGGAGCTGGACGCCGTCGTCGACGGCGGAGGCGTTCGGCGGCAGGATCACCGTGATCTTGGAGTGGACCAGTTCGACCTTCAGCTCGATGTCCTCGGCGGCGAACTCGGCCTCGCGGCAGTCGAGCCTGACCGCGCTGTGCTTCTGCTTGGTCGTGATCCGCGCCGGGACGGTCCAGGCGCCTTCGCGCTTGACGTTGCTGTGGACCGGGGAGAGATCGAGGTCGGGAACCTCGGTCGGGGTCTTACGGCGGGTCGGGACCGCGAGCGCACGGTCCTCTTCGGGGAGGTCCGCGAGGAGGCGCTCGACGTCGGCGAAGGTCCTGGCCTCGTAGACCTGGCTGGAGCGCTCGGCGAACTCGTTCAGATCGAGCCTGCCCTCCTCGGTGGCGGCGTGGAGCCGGGCGACGAGGGCTTCGCGGTCGGCGTTGGAGAGGCGGACGTTCGGGTCTGGTGTGGGCATTGCGGTTTACCTTCTGCTCGTTTCCAGCTCGAACATACCGCCTCCCGCTCGCCCCACTCCGCGCTCACTCCACGCTAGGAAAGCCATCGCCCCGCGATCCCCTGCCTCCGCGCTCGCTCGATGCCTCACTACACGGCTAGGAATCCGCGGAGCCGCGCGCCGATGCCCTCCGCGTCGAGGCCGTGCAGGCGTTCGTGGTCGGCGGCGGTGCCGTACCGCCTCAGCTCCTCGACGCCGACACCGATCGACAGGAGCCGGTGGGGCCGGTCGGAGAGGGTCCGCGACACGATCGCGGCCGACGTGCCTTCCAGGTACGGCTCGACCATGACCACCGTGTTCCCGGTCCGCGCGGCGAGGTCGCGCAGGCCGGCGGTGTCGAGCGGCCGAGGAGTGTTCGTGTACGCCACGGTGACGTCCAGGTCGGCGGCTGCGGCGAGCGCGTTGTCGAGGAGCGGTCCGACGGCGACCACGGTCGCGCGCGTGCCCTCCTTCACGACGGTGAGCGATCCGTCGTTCCGGCCGTGCCGGGTGCTGTTGTGCCGCAAGGAGAGCCGCAAGTAAGCGCCCTGGTCCGAGCGGACCGCCCGGTCGAGGAGCGGCGGCACCTCGGCTGCGTGGCCCGGTACGAAGACGCGCCAGCCAGGCAGCGTGTCGAACAGGGCGACGTCGCGGGGGCTGAAGTGGGTGTTGCTGCCCTCGGCCCAGTCGTACGAGGCGCCGACGCTGACCAGGACCCCGCTCGTGCCCTGGTGGCCGAAGTCGAGCTTGATCTGTTCGAAGGCGCGCTCGACCAGGAACGGCGCGTAGGTGTGGGCGATGGGACGCATCTCGGCGAGCGCCAGGCCGCCGGCGACGGAGACGAGGAGCTGTTCGCGGATGCCGACGTTGATCACCTGGTCGGGATGGGCCGCGGCGGCGTCCTGGAACAGGTCGGCGGAGATCTCGGCGAGCACGATGGCGATGCCGTGGTCGGCGTCGATGAGCTCGGCGGCGCGGGCGGCGAACGCCTCGCGCATGGTGAGCGCCTGGGCGGTGTCGGTCAGCGGTTCGGTGCGGAGCATCGGTTCTCTTCCTTGGTCGAGACGGTCGTCGGGATCTGTCCGGGCGCTGGGGCGGTCGGGGCGGTCGGGGCCATCGGCTCAGTGCGGGCCGAGCATGGCGCTCGCGACGGTGACGCGGGGCCGGTCCGGGTGCGGTTCGGTGAAGGAGCGGTACAGGGCGTCGTGATCGGTGAGTCCGACCGTGGCGGCGCTCCAGCCGTTCACCTCGAAGCGGGAGGCGATGCCGCCGGGCCAGCCGACCGTCCCGGAGGCGTTGTCGGCCACGACCACGTGGAGGTTCGCGAGCCCGACCGCGCCGGCGTACTGGATCGCCTCGTGGTTGGAGCCCTCGTCGAGTTCGGCGTCGCCTACGAGCACGAACACGCGGGTGTCGGTGAAGCCGGTGGCGCGCAGGCCGAGTGCGGTGCCGACGGCGAGCGGCAGGCCGTGGCCGAGGGAGCCGGAGGAGATCTCGACGCCGGGGACGAGCGTGGCGTCGGGGTGGGATCCGAGTCGGGAATGGGGCGAGGCGATGTCGTCGAGCCACTCGGCCGGGAAGAAGCCCTTCGCGGCGAGGACGGCGTAGAACGCGCTGGGCCCGTGCCCTTTCGAGAGGTAGAACCGGTCGCGGGCGGGGTCGTCGGGGTGGGCGGGGTCGATGCGCAGGACCCGGTCGTAGAGGACCCAGATCGGGTCGAAGGTGTAGGTCTTCACGACCGGGTAGCGGACGTCGGTGACCGTGCGCCGCGCCAGTTCCAGGGTCTGCTCGTAGGTGGCTGTCATGCGGAGCATCATGTAACTTCAAGTCGACTTGAAGTAAAGGATGAAGTGGGCGGGGACACATGACCGAGCACGATCCTCATGCGGTGCTGCCGATCGGGGACTTCGCGGCGCGAGCCGGGCTCGCGACCTCCGCGGTGCGGTACTACGAGTCGCTCGGGCTGGTCAGCTCGGTGCGGACCGCCGGGAACCAGCGCCGGTACCGGCGGGCGGAGCTGCGGCGGGTGGCGTTCATCCGGGCGGCGCGGTCGGTGGGGTTGTCGCTCGACGAGGTCAAGGCCGCGCTCGACCGGCTGCCCGGCGGGCGCGTCCCCGACCGGGCGGACTGGACGCGGCTCTCAGGCGAGTGGCGCGAACGGATCGAGCAGCGGATCGCGGCGCTGCGCGAGCTGAAGGACGACCTCGACAGCTGCGTCGGCTGCGGCTGCCTCTCGATCGACAAGTGCTCGATCTACAACCGCGAGGACAAACTCGCGGCCGAGGGCCCCGGCTCGCACCTGGGGTTCAAGCCGCTCTGAGCCGGGGCCCTCGATCTCGCCTCGCGCGCTGCCTCAAGCGTGGCAGCAGAACTCGTTGCCCTCGGGGTCGGCCATGACGATCCACTTGGCCCCGTCCTCGTCGTACGCGCCCAGGCGCGTCGCGCCGAGCGACTCGAGGCGGTCGGCCTCGGCCTCGTACTCGTCGGGACCGTAGTGGAGGTCCAGGTGGACGCGGTTCTTCACCGTCTTCGGCTCCGGCACGGTCTGGAAGAGCAGGCGCATGCCCTTGCCCACACCGCTGTGCGGGTCGAACGGCGCGTCCGGGTCCCGGACCGCCGCGGCGGTCTTCCAGCCCTTGCGCCCGTGGACCTCGACGATGTGGTCCTCGGTGATGACGCCCTGCTCCAGCAGGGTCGAGATGAGGCCCGAGTGGTCCTCGATCTCGTAGCCCATCGCCGCGGCCCAGAAGTCGGCCAGGCGGTGCGGGTCGGCGGCATCGATGCAGATCTTGAATTTGACGGCCATGCCCCGATCGTAGGCCCGGGGTCCGACACGCGTCCCCTATTCGCCTTCGATGTACTCCTGGGCGTTCTCGATGAGACCCTTCAGCTCCTGCTCGTGCGCGTAGATCTCGGCTTCGCTGCCGATGAGCTGCTCCACCGACAGGCGCGCGAACATCTCCTCGGACCCGTCGTGCAGGCCGCCGTCCTCGGCGCACTCGGCGAAGTCGAGGGCGATCGCGAACTCGGCGGCGACCGGGTCGCTCGCGTCGAAGTCGTCGGGAAGCTCCGCGACCTCCACCAGTTCACCACCCTCATAGGCCTCGGTGGTGTCGCCGTACAGGTTCTTCAGGATGTAGTCGCCGGTCGGCAGGTAGCCGTGATCGTCGAACTCCCATGCGCCGTAGCCGCGATCGGCGAGGCAGTCGAGGAACGCCTGCTCCTCCTCGGCGTACTCCGGGGCCATCAACCCGTAGATCTCGCCGTCGCCGATCGCGGTCAGCGGGCTCTCCTCCCGCCCCGGCCTGGTCCAGTTCGTCTGCCCGTCATCGGACTCCCACGACTCCGGTCCGCCGTAGACGATCTCGATCGTCTCCAGTTCGCAGCCGCCGAACGGCGGCTGCTCCCCGAGATCGACCTCCGTCGGATCCTCGGCGGTCTCCATCGCCTCCTGGAACGCCTGGTCGTACTCGTAGCGCTCGGTGCCCTTCCACGCCTCGCTCCAGGCGGCCGCGTACTCCTCGCCCTGGGCGTCGAACTCCTCCCGCTCCCGGTCGAAGGCCGGGTCCCACCAGCCGTCGTCCTCGGCGTTGATCGCCAGGAAGTCGGGATCCGCGCGCATCTCCACGGCCGCATCGGACTCGGTCTGGTGCACCCATTCGCCGAACGCGAACCTCTCGGCCTGCTCGACCGTGGGGATGCGGCTGTACGGGGAGTGGAAGCCCTCGAAGCGGTGCGGGATGCCGTTCCCGAACAGCGCGATCGGGTCGTGGACCGTGAACCCCTGGTCCTGCATGCACTGCGAGCCGACGCGGGACTCGGCCTGGATCAGTTCCCAACCGAGCGCGGAGATGTTGACGATGCTCCGCTCGATGGCGACGATGTCCTCATCGGTCACCTCAACCGGTTCCTCTGCGCTGCAAGCGGTCAGGACGAGCGGGACGACGAGGAGCGGCAGCGCGGATCGGCGCATGGACGGGGCCGCCTTTCGGAGATGGGTACGGCGCACCTACTTGGATGCGCAGAACCTACCCGAAGGTTGCCCCGCCCTCGCGTCCAGATCTCAGACGTGGTTCCGCCAGGAGTGCTCGGGGTCGTAGCCGAGGAGCCTGCGCGCCTTGTCGATCGACAGGAGCGTCTCGTGGCCCTCGACGGGTCGCTTGAGTTCGAGGTCCGGGTAGTACCGGGCGACGAGGTCCGCGGTCGGGGTGGTCATGACCGTGTCCGGGGAGGCGATCACGAAGACCTCCTTGCCGGTGCCCTCGCGTTCGAGGCCGCGGCGGACCGCCAAGGCGCCGTCGCGGGCGTCGATGTAGGACCAGAGGTTCCACCGGCGCAGCTCCGGGTCGTCGTCGAACGCGGGGAAGGCGGCGTAGTCCTCGGGGTACATGACGTTCGAGAAGCGCAGGCCGGTGGCCTTGAGCTCGGGGTTCCAGCGGCAGAACTGGTCGACCATGGTCTCCTCCATGGTCTTGACCAGCGAGTACGTGGACTCGGGGCGCGGGGCGTACTCCTCGTCGACCGGGAGGTACGGCGGCGGGGTCTCGAAGGGCAGGCCGAGGACGGTCTCGCTGGAGGCCCACACGATGTTCGTGATCCCGGCCAGTCGCGCGGCCGCGAACACGTTGTAGGTGCTGAGGACGTTGTTGCGGAACACCGCCGAGTTCGGCTGCAGGCCCGGCGCGGGGATCGCGGCGAGGTGGACGAGGGCGTCGATCCCGTCGAAGCGGTCGTCGATGCCGGTCAGGGCCTCCACGGCCTGGCCGTAGTCGGTGAGGTCGACCTGCGAGTACACGACCGGTAGTTCGTCCGGGGAGGGCCGGCGGTCGAGGTTCACGACCTCCCAGCCGTGCTCGACCAGATCCCGTACGCAGGCCCTGCCGAGCTTCCCGCTTCCGCCGGTGACCGCCACGCGCGCCATAGCGCCTCCCCCTTCGTCGGTGTGAGTCTCAAAGCCGTGAGTCTCAGAGCTGTCAGCCTCAGAGCTGTGAGCCTCGGTGCGGTTCAGATGCTAATCCCGCCGCCGGCTCGGCCGGCCGCGGTGGCAGGATCGGATGATGCCGTCCCCCGCACCGCCCTCGCTCCGCCTCGGCGCGCACACCGTCATCGCGCTCACCGACGGCCGGGGGCCGTTCTTCTCCCCCCGGACCGACGCGTTCCCCGATGCGACGCCCGAGCAGTGGGCCGCCGCCGACGCCTTCGACCCCGGCTCGGTCGACGCCGACGGCCGCTGGATGCTCCAGTTCCGGGCGTTCGCGATCCGGTCGGACCGCGGCGTGACCCTCGTCGACGCGGGGATCGGCCCGGCCGACAGCCCCGCCGCCTCGTGGGCGCCGGTCCCGGGCCGCCTGCCCGAGGAGCTGGCCGCCGCCGGGATCGACCCCGCCGAGGTGTCCAATGTGGTCCTCACGCATCTGCACACCGACCACGTGGGTTGGGCGGTCGTCGGCGACGAGCAGCGGCCCTATTTCCCCAACGCCGAATACCTCTTGCAGCGCAACGAAGTCGAGGCCGTCAAGATGATCAACCCGCAGCTCGACGCGGCCCTGCTCGACCCGCTCCGACGCGCCGGACGGCTGCGCCTCCTCGACGGCGACGCGGCCCTGCGCACCGGCGAACGCGTCGTCGCCACGCCGGGGCACACGCCCGGCCACCAGAGCGTGCTCGTGGCCTCGGGCCGCGAACTCGCCGCCGTCACCGGCGACCTCCTGGTGCACGCGATCCAGCTCCTCAACCCCGGCCTCGCCTACGCCCACGAGATGGATCCGGCGACCGCCAAACGCTCGCGTGAACGACTCCTCACCACCGAATCCGCCACCACCCTCCACCTCGCGACCCCGCACCTGACCGAACCGTTCATCTCCGCTTGAGGCGATGCACCCAAGGAACCCGGTTCCGGCGGGCGTCGGAGGCGGTCGGGCGAGAGCGGCGGCGACGAAGGGGTGAAGTCGGCGCGGGGTCGGTGGCGTGTTGCCGGCTCGATCGGGTTGCGGTCAGGGCGGCGGCGACGAAAGCCGGTGCATGGCGCAGGCTCGGGAGCGTGCTGCGGGTGCATCCGAGTCGGGGTCAGGGCGGCAGCGACGAAGGGGCGGGAGTCGGTGCGGGGCTCGATGGCGCGTTCGCGGTTCGTGCGGGTCGGGGTCGGGGCGGCAGCGACGAAGGGGCGGGAGTTGGCGCGGGCTCGGTGGCGCGTTCGTGGTTCGTGCGGGTCGGGGTCGGGGCGGCGGCGACGAGGGAGTGTCGGCTGGGCGGGTGTTCGAGGCTCGGGCCGGGGCGGGTTGCGCTCGCTTCAGGGGCCGGGGTCACGCCAGATTGCTTGGGGCGCTTGAGAACCGGCGCTTGAACGTGAGTGTTCTCCAGTCGTGTGGGTGATGACGGTGTCGCACAGGTGTGCGAGAATGGGGGTACGCACAGGGACAGGGAGTTCGGTGCAGGTGCAGGGCGGTGCAAGCAGACTGAGACAAGCCTCTGGCCGGCCGGTAGACCACACTGACTTCGAGGCAGGGCCCCCGACGCAAGCGGTCGGATCCGGGTCGATCTCATCCCTCACTGCGATCGGGACCCGCAGCAGTCAACCGGCCCCACCCCATGGAGGGGGTGGGGAGGTGATCGGGCGGGGGATCGACCGGTCGGGATCACCCCGCCGGCGGCAGTGCTCCAACGAGGCACAAGACCGGACCACCACAGGAGACGAGACACTGCTATCAAGCACGACAGGATGATCGGGGCTGGTGCCAGCATGTGACCTGGCACGGGCATGGTTCGATCATCGACCGATGTCGCTGCTGCCCTTTCACAACTCAACAGGGGATGCACCAAGGAGCGCCGCCACAGGAGTGCGCGCAGGGTGGATGGAGGCGAGCAGGGCTGCGCCGGGCCTGGCGCGAGGCCAGGGGAAGCGGTGAGCGTCGCGCGAGCGTGTACTCAGGCCGCAGCTGGGAACGCCGCAGGAGTGCGCACAGGTTTTGGCGCGAGGCCAGGGGAAGCGGTGAGTGCCGCGCGGGCGTGCACTCAGGCCGCAGCCGGGAGCGCCGCAGGAGTGCGCACAGGTTTTGGCGCGAGGCCAGGGGAAGCGCGACGCGCGAGCGCGCGCTCAGGCCCGCCACAGAGTGCGCACCGATCTGGCGAGAGGCCAAGGGAAGCGTCGCGCGAGCGTGCGCTCAGGCCGCGACCGGTCCACCACCGGTGTTGAAGCGACCGGGGTCGAGAGCGATCGGAGCCGATGGTGCCGCAGTGGGTTTGCGGCTGGCGGATCGGCGCCCGCCGGGGCCGGCTCGGTGTGCAGCTGGGCTGGACGGTAGCGGATCCGAGGCGGGACCGAAACGGGTCGGGGTCTGTGCGGGAGCTGGTGCGCGAGCGTGCTCGGGCGCGCTGCGGCCGGGCCGCCGCGCCTGGCGGAGCGGCGGGGGCCGAGCAGGATCGGGTCCCGCGCCTCCCGGGGGCGCTGGGGCTGGCGCGGCCGTGGATCACCAGGGCCGGTCTAGGGCCGCCTGAGGTGAGCGGCGCCGGGATCGACCGTGTTCACCAGGGCCGTATCGGTGTCGGACTCGCCGCACGCGAGCGGGAAGGCCCAGACGACGCGAGCGCAGCGGCGGAGTGGTGGGGATGATGGTGCGTGCGCGAGCCTGCCGTGAGGCGCGGCTCTGGTCGCTACACGCGAGCGGGTGAGGCCGGCGGTGCGAGCGCAGTGGCGGAGTCCGGGGTGGTCGCGAGTGCGCGCGCCTGCCGTGAGTGCTGGAAGCGCCTCCGGCCTGAGGTGAAGCGGTGCCTAGCAGAGCAGAGCAGTGCCGGACAGCCAAGGCAGCCAAGGCAGCCAAGGCAGCCAAGGCCGAGCATGCATTGCCGAGCCCGGTCATTCCAGGCCATATCGGACCCGATCGCATCGCATGGGGGCGCGGGAGCCATCAGCGCCCGCCCGGACCCCGACCGGATCGCGACCCGGCCACCGGAACGCACCCGCAGCCATGCACGCACCCGGTCGTCGCTGCCTGTTCGAACACCGGCCACGACCAGACCAGAGCGCGACCAGGCTCCGGTTCGCAGGCCATCGATGGGGTTCGCCGCCGACCGAAGCAGACCCGGCCACGGCAACACACCTCCGATGCGTGCGGCTCCACCCGCCATCGGTGCCGCCCGGACCTGACGCGGGTCGCGACCCGAGCCCCGGAGCGCACCCGCTACAACACACGCACGCTCGTCGCCTGATCAAACACCGACCACGACGACACCGTGATGGCAACACGACCTCTGCCGCCGTTGACCCGATCAGCTGGGCACGATCGGGGTGAGCCGGGCGGTGGCCGCGTCGAGATCGATGCCCTGGGACGCGACCCAGTCGTCGTCGAAATAGGTGGCGCCGTAGCGCTGCCCGGAGTCGCACAGGAGGGTCACGGCGCTGCCGGCGACGCCTCAACTACGTCCTACCCTGCCGGAAACTGACCGGCTCAGGCCTTCTCGACGGGGTGAACCCTGTTCCGCCTCCCAGAGAATCCGTCGCGCTTCTTTGCTGTCGAGCAGTCGAAGTCCATGCTCGGCCCAGCCCCGCAGCACCTCATCGGAAGAGTTCAGCTGGTCAGCAAGTGTCGGCAGCCCCTTGCTCGACCGTGCCTCGCCGATCAGCTCCAGCAACCAGCAGCGCAGACCGTGATCGTCGTGTTCAGCCTGAAACTCCTCAAGCAGCTCGTCGATGTACTCGCTCGCCACTGGAAGCAACGCGTGAAACCCGTCTTCCTGGCGCTGCGGGTCATGGTCTCGCATCAGCCGCATCGCATCACGAAACACACGATTCATGCGCGCCAGACTATCGCCCCGGTTGAGATCATCACCGCAATCAGGAACAGACCCCGGTCTTCTCGAAACTCGAACCAGTTCTTACGGCCGGAGGTGCTGTCTACCGGTAGACCACGCTCGAGTGTTGCGGCGGGGCTGGCTGGCCGGACTGTTCGCGCTCTGTGCGCGGCGGCCGTTGGGTGCCCTATGGGCGGCGGGGCTCGGTGGGGTCCGGGGCGCCGATTGCCAGGGCCACGAAGTCGATGACGAGGTCGGCGCGGTGGCGGGCGGCGCGGATGCGTTCGGCGTTGCGTTCGTCGACCTCGGCGACCCAGGCGCGGGCGTGCTCCGGGGACTTGCCGAAGCGCTCGTGGCGGGCGATGAGGCGCTCCAGGCGCAGCGGCTCGGGCGTCTCGCAGTACCAGACCTCCGTGAGCGCCGCGCGCACCGCGGGCCACGGCGCGGTCTCGTCGAGCAGGTAGTTCCCCTCGGTCACGACCACCTCGGTCTCCGGCGGGACCGCGATCGCGCCGGCCACCGGCTCCTCGACGCGGCGGTCGTACTCCGGTGCGTACACGACCGCCTCGCGGTCGGCCGCGAGGCGATCGAGCAGCGCCCGATAGCCGTGGCCGTCGAAGGTGTCGATCGCGCCCTTGCGGCTCCGCCTGCCCAGACGCACGAGCTCCGCGTTCGCCAGATGGAACCCGTCCATCGGCACCTGCACCGCGGGCGTGCCGCCCGCGTCGAGCGTGCGCGCGAGCCACGCCGCCGCGGTCGTCTTGCCCGCGCCCGGGCACCCGGCGATGCCGATGAGCACCCGCCCGCCCGCGGCGCCGAGCGCCTTGACGCGGTCCAACAGCACCTGGGGGTCGTCTGCGAAGTCCACGCCGCGAACCTAACGCACTCGCGACTCGGCGCCAGTGCCGGTGCGACACGCCGACCGCTCGTCGCCGGTACCAACGCGATAGGACTGCTGTCCCTCGCCTGTGCGGCACGCCCTCCGCTCACCGCCGGTGCCACCGCGACCACCCGCGACCGCGCCCCTCGGTGCGACACCCCTCCACTCGCCGGTGCCTGTGCCCGCACCCGCTACCCCTCGCTCGTGCCGGTGCTTCGCGAAACCGGCCGCGCGGCCCCTGGCGGGGGTTACGGTGGCCGGGTCAGCAGGCCCTGTGAACTGCGGTTTCGAGGGCCGCACGCGAGCCGCACGGAGGCGTCCATGAAAGCCCTGCAATACCGGGAGATCGGCGCGGCCCCCGAGGTCGTCGAGGTCCCCACGCCCGAGCCGCGACCCGGCGAGGTCCTCCTCAAGGTCACCGCCGCCGGCGTCTGCCACTCGGACATCGCCGTCATGTCCTGGCCCGCCGAGGGCTTCCCCTACAAGCTCCCGCTCACGCTCGGCCACGAAGGCGCCGGCACGGTCGCGGCGCTCGGCGACGGCGTCGCCGGAGTCGAGATCGGCGAGCCGGTCGCCGTCTACGGCCCGTGGGGCTGCGGGCGGTGCATCAAATGCGCGGCGGGCGCCGAGAACTACTGCGAGCGCGCCGCCGAACTCGGCATCAACCCGCCCGGCCTCGGCGCGCCCGGCGCGATCGCCGAGTACCTCGTCGTCGACGACGCCCGCCACCTCGTGCCGCTCGGCGGGCTCGACCCGGTCCAGACCGTCCCGCTCACCGACGCGGGGCTCACGCCGTACCACGCGGTCAAGCGGTCGCTGCCGAAGCTGGGCCCGGGTTCGACGGCGGTCGTCATCGGCACCGGCGGGCTCGGGCACGTCGCGGTGCAGCTCCTGCGGGCGCTGACGGCCGCGAAGGTGGTGGCGCTGGACGTGACGGAGGAGAAGCTCGACCTGGCGCGGAAGGTCGGTGCGCATGAGGCGGTCCTGTCGGACGCGGAGGCCGCGGGGCGGGTGCGGGAGCTGACCGGCGGCATCGGCGCGCAGGCGGTGTTCGACTTCGTGGGCGCGGGCCCGACTGTGGCGACCGCGGGCGCATGCGCGGCCGTGGAGGCAGACGTCACGATCGTCGGGATCGGCGGCGGGACGCTGCCGGTCGGGTTCGGGGCGCTGCCGTTCGAGGTGTCGGTGAAGGCGCCGTACTGGGGGACGCGCGAGGAGCTGATCGAGGTGTTCGACCTGGCGCGGGACGGGTTCATCGACGTGCATGTGGAGACGTTCTCGCTGGACGAGGCCCCCGAGGCGTACGAGCGGCTGCACGCGGGCCGGATCAACGGCCGGGCGGTGATCCTGCCGAACGGCTGATCGGAGGCGGTGCGGTCCGGCTGCGCGGCGGCCGGGCCGGTTCGTTCAAAAGGCGGCGCGGCCCGGTCAGTCATGGCCGGGCCGCAGTCGTGTTGCGCCGGTGCGGATTGGGCGGGGGCCAGCCCGTTCCAGGACGGTACGGCCCGCTCAAGCCAGTCGGACCAGGCCCGTTCCAAGGCGCTCCGCCCAGCCAAGCGACGTCCAGGCGGCACCCGTGTTGACAACCGGGCAACCCTAGATCTACGATGCATAGAACATCAAGGCATAGAGCTACTAGGGTTAAGGAGGCGCTCCCCCTCATGCACATCGCGAAAGACCTCGTGGCGGCCTCGGCCACGCCGCTCGTCCTCGGCATCCTCGCCGAGGAGGAGAGCTACGGATACGCGATCCTCAAGGAGATCAGCGACCGCTCCGGCGGCCGTCTGGAGTGGACGGAAGGTCTGCTCTACCCGCTCCTGCACCGGCTCGAGCGGCTCGGCTACGTCGAGTCGTCCTGGCGCACGCCCGAAGGCGGGCGGCGCCGCAAGTACTACGCCATCACCGAGGACGGGCAGCGCGAGCTCGCCGAGCAGCGCAAGCAGTGGGCCGCCGTCACCGACGCGCTCCAGGACATCTGGAAGGCCACCCGCACCCTCGGTCCGCTCGCACCCCCGGTATTGGAGGGCTGACATGACCGGCAGCGACACCGAACTCGAGGCCCAGATCGCCGAATGGCGCACGTACATGCTGCGCCGCAAGGCCATCAGCGGCGCCGACGTCGACGAGCTCGAAGACCACCTGCGCGAGCGGGTGGGCGACCTGACCGAGTCGGGGCTGCGCCCCGACGAGGCGTTCCTCATCGCCGTCAAGCGCATGGGCCGCATGGACGAGCTCTCCCGCGAGTTCGCCCGCGAGCACTCCGACCGGCTGTGGAAGCAGCTCGTGCTCGACCCGGACCGCGACGCGGCCGCCGACGCCGAGCGCCGACGCGGCCTCGTCGTCATGCTCGTCTGCGCCGCGCTCGGCGTGGCCGCGATCAAGATCCCGGCGCTGTTCGGGTACGGCTTCGACGAGAGCGGCGAGTTCTACGCCCGCAACCTCGGCCTGCTCGTGCTCGCGCCGCTCGCGGTCTACTTCGCGTGGCGCCGCAGGCTGAACGCGGCCGCGACCGGGACGGTGGCGGCGCTGTTCGTCGTCGGCGCGGTCGCCGTGAACGCGTACCCGATGGACGGCGACTCGCAGTCGATCGTGCTCAGCGCGATCCACCTGCCGCTGGCGCTGTGGTTCGTCGTCGGCGTCGCGTACGCCGGCGGGGAGTGGCGCTCGGGGCAGAAGCGCATGGACTTCATCCGGTTCACCGGCGAGTGGTTCATCTACTTCGTCCTAATAGGACTCGGTGGCGGGGTGCTCACCGCGTTCACCGTCGGCGTGTTCGGCGCGATCGGCGTCGACGCCGAGGTGTTCATCTCCGAGTGGCTCATGCCCTGCGGCGCGGCCGCGGCCGTCGTCGTCGCCGCGTGGCTCGTCGAGGCCAAGCAGAGCGTCATCGAGAACATGGCGCCCGTGCTCACCCGCGTGTTCACGCCGCTGTTCGCGGTGACGCTCGTGGCGGTCCTCGTCGCGATCGGCGTGACCACCAACGCGATCGACGTCGAGCGGGACATGCTCATCATGTTCGACCTGCTCCTGGCGGTCGTCCTCGGCCTGGTCCTGTACTCGATCTCCGCCCGCGACGCCGCCGCGAAACCCGGGGTGTTCGACTGGATGCAGCTCGCGCTCGTCGTGAGCGCCCTGCTCATCGACATCCTGGTGCTCATCGCGATCCTCGGCCGCATCACCGAATGGGGCTTCACACCGAACAAGAGCGCCGCGCTCGGCGAGAACCTGGTCCTGTTCGTCAACCTCGCCTGGACGGCGTGGCTCTACATCGCGATCATCCGGCGCCGCAAGAGGTTCGCGCTGCTGGAGAACTGGCAGACCGGGTACATGCCCGTGTACGCCGCCTGGGCCGGCGTCGTGGTCCTGGCCTTCCCGCCGCTGTTCAGCTTCACGTGAGACCGGCGCCGGAGCGCAGGCGGGCCCGGATGCGGTCCACGTCGAAGCGCTCCGGCTCCGGCAGCGGCGCGCCCGCCGCCTCGCGGATCGCCGCGGCCTTCTCCAAGAGGGCCGCGGCCTCGCCGTGCCGCCCCTCCAGCGCGGCCGCGCCCGCCAGCCCCTCGTGCGCCATCGCGATCGCCCGCGGATCCCCGATCGCCTGGGCCGCGATCAGGCCCTCCTGGTGCAGCGCCCGGGCCCGGGCGGCGTCCCCGCGCTGCTCGGCCACGAACCCGAGCTCCGCCAGCAGCAGCGTCACACCGTACGAGAGCAGACCCGACTCGGTCTCGAGATCCCGCTGCCACCGCAGGCACCGGCCGAGCCGCTCCTCAGCGTCGTCGAGATCGCCCGTGCGCCGGGCGATCAGCGCCAGCCCGACGCGCGCGAACTCGGCCGCGAACGGATGCGGCTGCTCCAGCGCCAGCCGCTCCCCGCGCTCATGGAACTCCTTGGCGCGCACCATGTCCCCAGTGAGCATCGCGATCCGGCCGAGACTCGAGAGCCGGTAGGACGCCTCCACCCACAGGCCCAGGTCCTCGGCCCGGCGCAGCCCGTCGCGGTGCAGGCTCCCCGCCCGCTCGTAGTCGCCGGCGATCTCGGCGAGATACCCGAGCATGTCGGCGGCCTGAAGCCGGCCCCAGCCGTCGCCCAGGACCGTGAACCGCTCCAGTGCCTCCTCCCCCGACCGGCGCGCCGCGTCCAGATCGCCCTCGTACAGCGCCTGCTTGGACCGGCTCGCCAGCACGGCGGCCACGCCCCAGTCGTCCCCCGCGGCCCGGAACCCGGCCAGGGCGCCGTCGAGGAGGTCGCGCGCGGTGGCGACGTCGCCGAGATGGAGGTGCCCGAGGGCCGCGAACCAGCGCGCCCGCGGGCCCGCCGCCGGGTCCGCCCCCGGGCCGTCGGGCCGCGTGCCGCCGAACAGGGCGAAACCGTGCGCGAGGGTCGCCGTGTCGGGGTCGGCGGGCAGTGCCGCGAGACGCCGCAGCGCCTCCGAATGCCTGCCGCGCAGGAACCAGTACCAGGCGAGCCGGACCGTCGCGGCGGCGTCCGCCGTGCGGTCGAGGACCGCGCGCAGGTTCGGCAGCTCGTGGTCGAGCCGGTCGAGCCAGTGCCGCTGGAGCGGCCCGTGCAGGTCGATCCGGTCCACCAGCGCCAGGTAGTGCGCGTCCCGCCGGTCCAGGAGCGCCCCCGGGTCGGCGGCCCGTTCGAGCGCGTACGCGGCCACCGACTCCAGGAGCCGGAACCGGACCTCGCCGCAGGGCCGGGACGCGGCCGCGGCCATGGAGCGGTTGACGAGCTGCTCCAGCACCTCCGGGTCCGCGCCGGCGGCCTCCGCCGTGCAGCCGCCCGGGTGGACCGCCAAGCGGCACAAGGCCTCCCGCTGCGCATCGTCGAGCTGGTCCCAGCTCCAGTCGATGGTGGCGCGCAGCGTGCGCTGCCGCTCGGGCACGCCGCGGGCCGCCGCGGCGAGGAGGCGGAAGCGGTCGTCGAGGCGGCGGGCCACCGCGGGGGCGCCGAGCGCGCCGACCCGGGCCGCGGCGAGTTCGAGCGCCAGCGGGAGCCCGTCGAGGCGGGCGCAGATCGCGTCCACCGCGTCCCGGTCCCGGCCGGCGGCGATGCCGGCGCGCGAGGTCAGAAGCGCGGCGGCGGCCTCGCGGTCGAGCGGTCCGAGCCGGTGCACGTGCTCGCCCGGGACCGCCAAGGGCTCCTGGCTGGTGGCGAGGATCCGCAGGTCCGGGACGGCGCGCAGGAGCCCGGCGGCGAACTCGGCGGCGGCGTCGACCAGGTGCTCGCAGTTGTCGAGCACGAGCAGGGCGCCGCGGCCGCGCAGGACGTCGGCGATCCGGTCGGCGAGGCCGGCGCCGGCGTCGTCGCGCACGCCCAGGGCCGCGGCCGCGAGCTCGGCGACCTCGGGAAGGCCGCCGCCGCGCAGGGTCGCGAGCTCCGCCAGCCACGCCTCGTCGGCCTCGGCGGCGGCCGCCAGCGCCAGCCGCGTCTTCCCTACCCCGCCGGGCCCGGTGACCGTGACCAGGCGCGAATCGCGCAGGGCCGCAGCGACATCGGCGAGGTCGCGCTCGCGTCCGACGAGCCCGGCGACGGGCGCGGGCAGGTTCGGGCGGGGCCGCGCCGCGGAGGTCGCGGGCGGGGCCAGCGCCGGGTCCTGCCGGAGCACGGCCAGGTGGAGGGCCGCGAGCTCCGGGCCGGGGTCGGCGCCGAGCTCGTCGGCGAGGCGCCCGCGCAGCCGCTCGTACCCGGCGAGGGCCTCGCCCGGACGCCCCGAGAGGTACAGGGCGCGCAGGTGAGCGGCCTGGAGCCGCTCGCGGAGCGGATGCTCGGCCGCCAGCGGCCCGAGCTCGTCGGCGACCAGAGCGCCGTCCCCGAGCGCCAGGCGCGCCTCAGCCTGCTCCTCGATCGCGGTGAGCCGCTGCTCCTCGAGGCGCATCGCCGCGGCCCGCGCGAACGGCTCGTCGCGCCAGTCGGCGTAGGCCGGGCCCCGCCACAGCGCCAGCGCGTCGGCGAGGAGGCCCGCCTTCGCGCGCGGGTCGTCCGCGGCCCGGGCGGCGGCCAGCAGCGAGGCGAACCGGTCGGCGTCGGTGTACGCGTCGAGCGCGTACCCGCCGGGCCCGAAGGACAGCAGGCGCCGCCCGCCGGGCTCGGCCGCCTCGAGTGCGCGGCGCAGGTGGGAGACCTTGGTCTGGAGGGTGTTCCCGGGGTTGCCGGGCGGCTCGGCGCCCCACAGGTCGTCGACGAGGCGGTCCGCGGAGACCGGGCCGCCGCGGGCGAGGAGGGCGGCGAGCAGCGCGCGCACCTTCGCCTCGGGCACGCGCGCCGGGGTCCCGTCGTCGGCCCACACCGCCACGGGCCCGAGCACTCCGAATCGCACGCCTGAACAGTACCGCCAGCGAACCGTCAGCGGACCGTGCGCGGCCCCCGGCACCGTGGAACCCGTCAACGGCACACCACGACGCGAGGAGCGACGACATGACCGCCAACCGAGAGATCCACCTGAAGTCCCACGTGGCCGCCGAGCCCGCCGAATCGGACTTCGCGCTGGCCGAGACCGCGCTGCCCGACCTCGGCGAGGGCCAGGTCCTGGTGCGCAACACCTGGATGTCGGTGGACCCGTACATGCGGGGGCGGATGCGCGCCGACTCGCACCCGGCGCCGGCGTACGCGCTCGGCGAGGTCCTCGACGGGCCCGCCGTCGGCGAGGTGGTCGCCTCGCGGTCCGAGGCGGTCCCGGTGGGCGCGAGCGTCTTCCACTTCAAGGGCTGGCGCGAGCACGCGGTCCTGGACGCCGCGGAGGCGGTCGTCGTCGACACCGGCCTGGCCCCGCAGGAGGCGTACCTGGGGCCGCTGGGGACCACCGGGCTGACCGCGTACGCGACGCTGACGAAGGTCGTGCCGGTGCGCGAGGGCGACACCGTGTTCGTCTCGGCCGCCGCGGGCGCGGTCGGCAGCATCGCCGGGCAGCTCGCCCGCAGGCTCGGCGCGGCCCGCGTCATCGGCTCCGCCGGCGGCCCGGAGAAGGCGAAGAAGCTGGTGGAGGAGTTCGGGTTCGACGCCGGGATCGACTACCGGGCCGGGTCGCTCCCGGAGGCGCTGCGCGAGGCCGCGCCCGAGGGGATCGACCTGTACTTCGACAACGTCGGCGGCGACCACCTCGAGGCCGGCATCGGGGCGCTGCGGGAAGGCGGGCGCGTGGCGATGGTCGGCGCCGTCAGCGGGTACAACCGGGCCACGCCGGCGCCCGGCCCGGCGAACCTGTTCCATCTCGCGTCGGTGAACGGCTCGCTGCACGGGATGCGCGTCGACTCGTACTTCCACCTGCACGGCGAGTGGATCGCGACGGCCGCGCCGTGGCTCGCGGACGGGACGCTGCGGGCCGCCGCCACGGTCGTCGAAGGGCTCGAGCTCGCGCCGCGCGCCTTCATCGACCTGCTGCGCGGCGCGAACACCGGGAAGATGCTGGTGAAGCTCTGACCGGAAGGGGCCCGGCACTGCCGATCGGGCACAGCGCGATCGGCGGTCGGGCGACCTGACCGGGCGCGGGCCCGGCGGCGCCTCGGGCGCCGCCGGGCCGCGGTCCTATTCGGAGCTGAAGGCCGCGTCGAAGCTGCCTTCGGGGCGGTCGAAGTTCAAGCCCTGCACGAATTCGAGGGCTTCTGCGGCGCCCCGGAGGCGGTCCATGCCCGCGTCCTCCCACTCGATCGAGATCGGGCCGGAGTAGCCGATCGCGTTGAGCACCCGGAAGCAGTCCTCCCACGGCACGTCGCCGTGCCCGGTGGACACGAAGTCCCAGCCGCGGCGCGGGTCGCCCCACGGCAGGTGCGAGCCGAGGCGGCCGCCGCGGCCGTTGAAGCGCTTGCGCGTGTCCTTGCAGTCGACGTGGTAGATCCGGTCCCGGAAGTCCCACAGGAACGCGGCCGGGTCGATGTCCTGCCACACCATGTGGCTCGGGTCCCAGTTGAGCCCGAACGCGGTCCGGTGGTCCACCGCCTCGAGCGCGCGCTGCGTCGACCAGTAGTCGTAGGCGATCTCCGACGGGTGCACCTCGTGCGCGAAGCGGACCCCGACCTCGTCGAACACGTCGAGGATCGGGTTCCAGCGCGCCGCGAAGTCGTCGTAGCCGGCCTCCACGACCGCCTCAGACACGGGCGGGAACATCGCCACGTACTTCCACACGGCCGAGCCGGTGAAGCCGATGACGGTGTCGACGCCGAGCTTCGCGGCGGCCCGCGCGGTCGCCTTCATCTCCTCGGCGGCCCGCCGCCGGACCCCTTCGGGGTCGCCGTCGCCCCACACGTGCGAGGGCACGATGGCCTTGTGCCGGTCGTCGATCGGGTCGTCGCAGACCGCTTGGCCCACCAGGTGGTTCGAGATCGCCCACAGGCCGAGGCCGTGGGATTCGAGGATCGCCTTGCGCTCGGCGACGTAGTCGTCGTCGGCGGCGGCGCGGCGCACGTCGAGGTGGTCGCCCCAGCAGGCGACTTCGAGCCCGTCGTAGCCCCAGCCGGCGGCGAGGCGGCACACCTCCTCGAACGGCAGGTCGGCCCACTGGCCGGTGAACAAGGTGATCGGTCTAGGCATGAAGGCTCCTCAGAAAGGTCAGGCCGTCGACGGCGATGGCGTCCTGGGTCGGCGCGAGGGGCCGCCAGATCGAAGCGGCGGTGGCGATCGTCGCATTGTGCGCCGTGAACGACTCGATGACAAGGGGTCCGGCGTAATCGGCCGCGTCCAGCGCCCGCACGATCGCCGGCCAGTCGAGGTGGTCGTTCCCGGGCGCGCCCCGGTCGTTCGCCGAGACCTGCACGTGCGCGATCCGCCCTGCGGCCCTGGCGATCGCGGCCGGAATGTCGGTCTCCTCGATGTTCATGTGGTAGACGTCGAGCGCGATCGCGGCCCCGTCGACGCCGTCGAGCGCCTCCAGGGCCTGGTCGACCGTGTTGACCAGGCTCGTCTCGTACCGGTTGAGCGGCTCGACCGCGACCGTGACTCCTTTCGCGGCGGCGTACTCGGCGACGGGCCGGAGGTTGGCCCGCAGCTCCCGGTACGCCGCCGCCCGGTCGTCGATGCGCCAGGTCCGCCCTACGGACGCGTATGCGGGCCCGGCGATGACCGGGGAGCCGACCGCGGCGGCCGCGTCCACGACCCGGCGCAGGTAGTCCTGCGTCGCGGCCAAGGTTTCGGCCGGGGCCGAGACGAGTTCGCGTCCCGGTCCCATGACGAGCACCACGGTGGCGGCGAGGCCGAGCCGTTCGAGGAGCTCGGCCGCGCGCGCGGGATCCCAGTCGCCCGGGGACTCGACGGGAAGCTCGATGGCGTCGAACCCCCAGTCGCGCACGCGCGGCGCGAGCCGGGCCAGGGCCTCGTCGTCCAGCGGCGAGGCCCAGACCCAGGTGTTGACGCCGATGCGGGTCAACGGTCCTGCCAGGCGTCGGGGAAGCCCGGCAGGTCCTCGCCGCCGAACTTCGCGTAGTGCAGCGACGGCATGTCCGCGTTGACCTCCAGGTACTGGTCGAGCTCGGCCTCGGTGATCGGCTCCTGCGGGAGGACCCACTCGGCCGGGACCTGCTCACCCGCGAGGATCATCGTCGCGGCGATGACCGGGGTGCGCCACTGGAAGTTCGAGTAGACCGGCGCGAGCGCCGTCATCCCCGTGTCCTTCCACTTGCGCATGAACGACAGCTCGTCCTCGCCGGTCATGACCGGGTACGGCTTGCCGGCGTCCTCGAACGCCTCGATGGCCGCGACGGCGCCGTCGCCGGCGTCCATCCAGATCCCGTCGACGTCGCCGCGCTGGAGGTACTGGGTGACGATGTTCTTGATCTCGGCGGCGTCGCCGCCGGTGAACTCGTCGCCGAGGATCTCCAGTTCGGAGTCGGCGAAGATCTCCTGGGCGGCGGCCCAGCGGTGCTCGAGGACGTCGACGCCCGGCAGGATGCGCAGGGCGAGGACCTTCGAGCCCGGTTCGAGGTTGTCGACGAGGAACTCGGCGGCGTCGGCGCCGAAGGCGTAGCCGCCGATCGGGTGGATGAAGGTGACGGCGCAGTCGGTGTTGACGCCGCGGTCGAAGACGATCACCGGGACGCCGGACTCGCACGCCGCCTCGACGGCGGGCGTGAGGGTCGCGGTGGTCGACGGCGAGATGATGATCGCGTCGCAGTCACCGGAGTCGATGAACGCCTGGATGTCGCTGATCTGCTGGTCGTCGTCGTCCCCGGCGTCCGAGTGGCGGAACTCGCCGATCTGGCCGGACTCCTGGAGCACGGCGACCTGCTGCTGCATGGTGATCCAGCCGGTGACGCGCCACGGGTTGGAGATCGACGCGTTCGAGAAGCAGACGGTGTGGTCCCCGCCCTCCTGCGCGAACTCGGCGGTGTCGATCCACTCGGGCTCGATCGCCTGGAGCCACGGCGTCGCCGGGTCCCCTTCGGGTTCGACGTCGCGCTGGGCGAGCTGCTCCTCGTAGTCGGCCTGGACGAACCACTCGTCGCCCGATTCCTCGGTGGTCGCGTCTTCGGCTTCGTCGGTGGGGGCGTCGGTGGTGCAGGCGGTCGCGAGCAGGATGCCGAGGGCTGCTGCGGCGGCTGCGGCTATACGGGTTGTCCGCATGGTGGTTGACCTTCTTCTCATGAGGGAGTGGGAGTTGCGGTGGCGGTCGTCGGAACGGGTCGGGTGCGGCGCCGCGCCGCGTACGCGACGGCGGCGATGATGATGGCGCCCTGCACGGCGGGCCGGAGCGTCGACGGGAGCGCCATCTGGTTGAACAGCGTGAACAGGGCCTCGATGACGAGGGCGCCGGCCATGGCGGCGAGGACGGAGCCGCGCCCGCCGCCGAGGACGACGCCGCCGAGCACGACCGCCGTGATGACGGTGAACTCGAGGCCGTCGCCGACCTGGGCGCTGACGCCGGCGAACCCGCCGATGAGGACGCCCGCCACGGTCGCCGACAGTCCTGAGAGGATGAATGCGATGGTGCGGGCGGTGCCGACGCGGGCGCCCGAGAGCGCCGCGGCGCGCTCGTTGTCGCCGGCGGCCATGAGGATCCGGCCGAAGCGGGTGCGCATCAGCAGGACCGAGCCGGCGCCGACGGCGATCATGATGAGCAGCGCCCACGGGATCTGGCCGAGGACGGGGACGTTCTCGATGCCGAGCCGCCCGGGCGTGCGGAACGCCTCGGAGAGGCTCCCGGTCGGGGCGCCGCCGGTCCACAGCCGGATCGCGCCGTACAGGACCAGGAGCATCCCGAGCGTGGTGATGAACGACTGGACCTTGAGCGCGGTCGTGATGAGCCCGTTGACGAGCCCGACCGCGATGCCGAAGAGCGCCATGACGATCAGGACCGGGACGGTGCGGGACTCCTCGCCGTCGATGAGGCGGGCGGCGATGACGACCTGCGCGCCGACGAGGGCGCCCACGGACAGGTCGAAGTTCCCTGAGACGATCACGAAGTACTGCCCGGCCGCGAGGATCACCAGCGGGGCGGCCTGCTTGAGGAACGCCATGAGCGACGGGCCCTCGAAGAAGCCCGGGTTCATCGCGAACACGCCGGCGAAGACGAGGACGAGCAGGACGAAGACGGTGGCGGTCGGGTTCGTCGCGCGGACGAGGAGCTCGCGGACGCGGGTCATGACGCCCTCCCTTCTGCGAACCGGGGCCGCCGGGCGGTGCGGTCGAGCTGGCGGCGGGCGTAGATCGCGACGGCGGTGATGATGACGACGCCGCGCAGGACGTCCTTGGCGAACGGGTCGATCTGCATGACGTTGAAGACCGTGTCGAGCACGGCCAGGATCGCCACGCCCGCGACGGTCCCGGCGACGCCGCCCTTGCCGCCGAGGAGGAGCGTGCCGCCGAGGACCACCGCGGCGATCGCGTCGAGCTCGTACAGGTTCGTGTACGCCTCGGCCGAGCCGGTCCCGAAGCGCGCGGCAAGGAGCAGCCCGGCCACGCCCGCGGTCATGCCGCACAGGACGTGCGCCCACATGAGGGTGCGGCCGGTGCGGATGCCGGACATGCGGGCCACCTCGACGTCGCCGCCGACGGCGTACATGTGGTGGCCGGTGCGGGTCGAGCGCAGGAACCAGACCGCGGCCGCCGCGAGCGCCAGCATGACCAGCGCGGAGACCGGGACGGGGCCGATGCGGGTGTACCCGAACTGCTGGAACAGCGCCGGCACGTCCCCGGCCGGGCCCTTGTACTGGGTGTCGAGGTAGCCCTTGATGATGAGGCCGGTGCCGAGCGTGGTGATGAACGGGTTGACGCCGAGGTAGGCGGTGACGGCGCCGTTGAACGCGCCCACGAGGCCGGAGACGAGCAGGACCGCGGCGACCGCGAGCGGGATGTTCGCCACCTGTCCGTCCATCGTGGTCGCGGCGACGAGGCTCGAGAGCGCGGCCGTGTACCCGACCGACAGGTCGAGGGACCGGCACAGGATCACCAGGGTCATGCCGATGGCGAGGAACCCGGTGAGGCTGGTGCGGGTGAGCATGTCGACGAGGTTCGCGGTGGCGAACAGGTTCCCGCCGTCGATCGCGGTCGCGACGGCGCCGGCGGCGAGGACGCCGGCGAGCGCGAGGTAGATGAGGGCGGTGGTGCCGAGCCGGTCGGCGCCCGGGCGGCGGGTCATTCCGGGCCCCTTCCGGTCGCGTAGGCCATGACCTGCTGCTCGGTCGCGCCCGCGGGGAGCTCGCCGGCGATGCGGCCGTCGTGGAGGACCACGATCCGGTCGGCGAGGCCGATGACCTCGATGAGCTCGGAGGCGATGAGGAGCACCGCGAGTCCTTCGGCGGCGAGTTCGCGGATCACGGTGTACAGCTTGTGCTTCGCGCCGACGTCGATGCCGCGGGTGGGCTCGTCGAGGACGATGACGCCCGGTTCGGCCGCGAGCCACTTCGCGACGACGACCTTCTGCTGGTTGCCGCCGGAGAGGAACCGGACCTCCTGGTCCTCGCCGCGGGCGACGAGGTCGAGGCCGGCGAGCAGTTCGGAGACGCGGGCGAGGCGGCGGCGGGAGTGGACGCGGGCGTTCGCGTCGAGGACCATGCGGGCGTTGGCGCGCACCGACTGCCACAGGGCCAGGCCCTGGGCTTTGCGGTCCTCGGTGACCAGGGCGATGCCGGCTGCGATGGCCTTGCGGGGCTTGGTGATCCGCATCGGCTTCCCGTCGACTTCGAGCGAGCCGCGGGTGAAGGGGGCGATGCCGAAGACGGCTTCGGCGATCTCGGTGCGGCCCGAGCCCTGGAGCCCGGCGAGGCCGACGATCTCGCCGGCGCGCACCTCGAGGTCGATGCCGTCGATCCAGGCGTTCCCGCCGCCGGCGACCTTGAGGCGGACTTCGCCGGGCTCGGTGCCGGGCAGGCGCTCGGGGAACTGGGCCTCGATGCGGCGCCCGACCATCTTCGCGACGAGGTCGTCGGGGGTGATGTCGGCGGTGGCGACGCTGTCGACCAGGCGGCCGTCCTTGAGGACGGTGATCCGGTCGCACAGGTCGAAGATCTCCTTGAGGCGGTGGGAGACGTAGAGGACGGCGACGCCGCGTTCGCGCAGGCGGCCGATGAGGCCGTAGAGGAGCTCGACCTCGGCGTCGGCGAGCGCGGCGGTCGGCTCGTCCATGCAGATGAGGTCGGCGCCCTGCGAGAGGGCCTTGGCGATCTCGGTGATCTGCTGGTGCGCGACCGAGAGGGACCCGACCTTCGCCTGGGGCGGGAGGTCGTCGACGCCGAGGTCGGCGAGGACCGCGGCGGTCCGCTCGGCCATGGCGCGGCGGTCGATCATGCCGCGGCGGCGCGGTTCGCGTCCGAGGTGGACGTTCTCGGCGACGGTGAGCTCGGGCAGGAGGTTGAACTCCTGGAAGACCGAGGCGACCCCGGCCTGCTGGGCCTGGAGCGGGTGGGTGAAGGAGACGGCGCGGCCGCCCAGTTCGATGGTGCCGGCGTCGGCGGTGTGGACGCCGGCGAGGATCTTCATCAGGGTGGACTTGCCGGCGCCGTTCTCCCCCACCAGCGCGTGGACTTCACCTGGCTCCACGGTGAGGTCCACTGAGGAGAGCACGGGGACGCCGAGGAACGCCTTGTCGATGCCGCGCATGGCGAGGAGCGTCATTGCGGCACCTCCGCCCAGTCCCGGGTGCGGGCCGAGGCGGCGACGGCCTCGGCGATGCGGGCGGCGCGCAGGCCGTCCTCGAACACCGGCAGCCCGTCGGGGGCGCCGCCCGTGATCGCCGCGCCGGTGTCGGCGACGAAGGCGTTGAAGCAGTCCTGGTAGCCCTGGGCGTGGCCGCCGGGGAGGCGGGCGAGGCGGGCGGCGTCGGGGCTGAGGTGCTCGGGGTCGCGCATGAGGACGCCGTTGACCTCGCGGCCGCCGATCCACAGCGTCTCGGGCCGCTCCTGGTCGAACGCGAGCGTGGCCTCGGTGCCGGAGATCTCCAGCAGGAGCCGGTTCTTGCGGCCGGCCGAGACCTGGCTGACGACGGTGGAGCCGATCATGCCGCCGGCGGTGGCGAACTGGAGCGTCACGATGTCCTCAGTGGAGACGTCGCGGCCGCCGCGGCGGCGGTTCGCCGTCGAGAGCTGCGCCGAGACGGCGGTGATGCGGTCGCCGGAGACGAACTCGAGCAGGTCGCACCAGTGCGAGCCGATGTCGCCGAAGGCCCGGAGGGCGCCGCCCTTGTCGGCGTCGACGCGCCAGTTGTCGTCGTCGGGGCGCAGGAGCCAGTCCTGGAGGTAGGAGCCGTGCGCGAGGGTGAGGCGCCCGATCCGGCCGGCGGCGACGCGGGCGCGGGCCTCGCGGACCATCGGGTGGAAGCGGTAGACGAACGGGACGGTCGCCACCACGCCCGCCTCGGCGGCGGCCTCGGTCATGGCGCGGGCGGTGTCGAGGTCGGTGGCGAGGGGCTTCTCGCAGACGACGTGCTTGCCGGCGGCGATGGCGGCCAGCGCGATTGGGGCGTGGAGGTGGTTGGGGACGCAGACGTGGACGACGTCGGCGGCGTCGATGAGCGCGCCGATGTCGTCGAAGACCGCCTCGGCCCGCAGCGAGGCCGCGGCGCGGCGCGCCCGCTCGGGGGTCGAGCCGGCGATCCCGGCGACGGTGCCGCCGGCGACGGCGATGGCGTGGGAGTGGACCCGCCCCATGAAGCCGGTGCCGATGACGGCGGCGCGGTACGTCGTCGGCCGAGTGATCGTGACGTGAGCCATATGACGACCGTAGGGCAGACTTATGACGAAGCACAAGCAAAAGTTGTCCGTGTTATGAAACAGTTATGACATGAGTACGTCGGAACCCGTGTGGTTCACTAGTGCTGTGACAGATGGTTCGACCGAGCGGCGCCGCGCGGCCCCAGCGGCCGCCGCCGGGGCCGGCACCCTCCTCCAGCTGCTGCGCGACGGCGTGCCGCGCACCCGGTCCGAACTGTCCGCGCTCACCGGGCTCGCCCGCTCCACCGTCACCGGCCGCGTCGACGCCCTCCTCGCCGCCGGCCTCATCGCCCCCAGCGGCGAGACCGCCTCCACCGGCGGCCGGCCCCCGGCCACGTTCGCGTTCAACCCCGCCGCGAAGATCGCCCTCGGCGCCGACCTCGGCGCCACCCACGCCCGCCTCGCCGTCACCGACCTCGCCGGGAACGTCCTCACCGCCGTCAACGCCGACCTCGAGATCGCCCTCGGACCCGAGGCCGTCCTCGACCTGGTCGTCGAGCACGGCCGCAAGCTCCTCGACGAGGTCGGCCGCCCCGTCCGCGACCTCCTCGGCATCGGCATCGGCCTGCCCGGCCCCGTCGAGCACTCCACCGGCCGCGCCGTCAACCCGCCGATCATGCCCGGCTGGGACGGCTTCGACGTCCCCTCCTATGTGCGCCAACGCATCCCGGTGCCGGTCCTGGTCGACAACGACGTCAACATCATGGCCCTCGGCGAGCACTTCACCGCCTGGCCCGAATACGAGCACCTGCTCTTCATCAAGGCCGCCACCGGCATCGGCTGCGGCATCATCGCCGGCGGCCAGGTCTACCGCGGCGCCCAGGGCGCGGCCGGGGACATGGGGCACATCCGCGTCGCCGGCGCCGACGACGCCCACTGCCGCTGCGGCAACACCGGCTGCCTCGAAGCCGTCGCCTCCGGCGCCGCGATCGCCGCCAAGCTCACCGCCGAGGGCATCCCCGCAGGCGGCTCCCTCGACGTGGTCGAACTCGCCCGCTCCGGGTCCGTCCCGGCCCTGCGCCGCGTCCGCCAGGCCGGACGCGACATCGGCGAAGTCCTCGCCGGGGCCGTCAACTTCTTCAACCCGTCGATCATCGTCATCGGCGGCTCCCTCGCGCTCGCGGGCGACCACCTCATCGCGGGCGTCCGCGAGGTCATCTACCAGCGCTCGCTGCCGCTGGCCACCAGGCACCTGCGCATCGCCGCCGCCCGCACCGGCGAGTCGAGCGGCGCGATCGGCGCCGGCGTCATGGTCATCGAGCACGCCCTCGACCCCGCCCGCCTCGACGCGGGCACCGGCGCATTGAAACCGACCAGCCACAAGACGAACGGATGACCATGCAGCGCAACACCCTCGGCAAGACCGGACTCGAAGTCGGCCCCCTGTGCATCGGCACGAGCACGATCGCCGGGTTCACCGAGACCTACGGGTACGACGTGGACCAGGAGCGGGCGGTCGAGACGATCCTCGCGGTCTTCGACAGCGAGGTGAACTACCTCGACACCGGCAACAACTACGGCAAGGACGGCCTGGCCGAACGGCGCGTCGGCGAAGCGATCCGACGCCGCGGCGGCCTGCCCGAGGGGTTCGTGCTCCAGACCAAAGTGGACGCCGATCCGGAGACGGGCGACTACTCCGGGGCGCGGGTGCGCCGCTCGGTCGAGGAGAGCCTGGAGCGCCTCGGCGTCGACCACCTGCCGATCCTCGCACTGCACGACCCCGAGTTCATGTCACCCGACCAGGACGGCTTCGGCCCCGGCGGGGCACTGGAGGCGCTGGTCGAGATCCGCGACTCCGGGGTGGCCGACCACCTCGCGGTCGCGTCGGGATCGGTCGAGGTCTCGCAGCGGTACCTCGACACGGGCGAGTTCGACGTGGTCCTCAACCACAACCGGTTCACGCTGCTCAACCGCGAGGCCCAGGGCCTGTTCGAGGGCGCGCGGGCGAAGGGCCTCGGGGTCCTGAACGCGGCGCCGTACGGCGGCGGGATGCTCGCGAAGGGCCCCGCGCAGCAGCCGAAGTACTGCTACGGCGAACGCGACGAGGCGTTCGCGGCGAGCGCCTTCGCCATGGCGAAGGCATGCGAGGCCGCGGGCGTCCCGCTGGCCGCGGCGGCACTCCAGTTCTCGACCCGCTCCCCGCTGGTCGACTCCACAGTGGTCGGCATCTCCCGCCCCGAGCGCATCGCCGAGACGCTCGAACTGCTCGCGGTGGAGATCCCCGAATCGCTCTGGGACGAACTCGAAGCCCTCAAGCCCGACGCGCACATCTGACACGACCCCCGGCGAACGGCCGCTGCCCGGCCGTTCGCCGGGCACTCCGCAGACGCTTCGGGGCCTCGGGGTCGGGCCCCCGGTTTTCAAGGGTGCCCGACGGGTCCGACATTCCGCGGGCCGCGGCCGACTGCGCTCAGCGACCGCCGGGCACCGCACAAGTCCTCACGGGGCCTCGGGGCTGGGCCCCCGGTTTTCAAGAGTGCCCGGCGGGTCCGACAACCCGCCGGGCATCACCTTACGCGCTGCGGGTGAGTCGCGACACGGTCAATAGCGCTTCCGAGAGGCGGACCGGGTCGATCTCGCCCGTCTCGGGCAGGCCGATCTCAACCCGGGTGAGCGTCTGTTCGCCCTCGTCGTAGCCGTAGCCGGGGTGGACACCCGGGTCCGACTCGAGCAGCAGGTAGCCGCCCTCGGGAAATTCGCGGAAGATCCCGTAGCCGTGCGGGCCGGGCCGGGCGCTGCCGTACTTCCAGCCGCGCTTGAGCAGCCCGACCATCGGGCCCGCGCCGGTCTTGCCGCCTTCGAACCGCACGACCCGCCCCGTCGCGCGGTCCTCGTCGGTGAGCGCGAAGACGCGCCGAGTGAGCTGCTCGAACGGCTGCAGGATCTCGTAATCCGCGAAGATCTCGCCCCACGCCGCGACCTCGTCCCCCAGCCCGACCGGGTGGGCGATGCGCACCTCGGCGTCCTCGGGGATCTCGAACGGCTCGTCCTCCGAGTCCGCCGGCGTGCGGTCCTCGGCGAGCCGGAACGAGCGCCAGCCGTCCCCAGTGGAGCACTGCCAGACGAGGCGGCCGGTGAGCTGCCACGAGACCGGGTGCTCCACCAGGTACCGGCGGAACTCCGGAACGGTCCACGTGCGGGCGTCGACCATCGCGGTCTCGAGCCGCTTGACCTGGTCCACCGCGGCGGCCTTGAGCTCCTTGCGCAGCGACGTGAACCGCTCGTACGCCGGCTGGGCCAGCTCGGCGTCGTCGGCCGCCGCGGGCTTCGGGGCGCCCGCGCGGCGCTTGCCCAAGCCGTCGACCACGAACGGCTTCAGGTTCTCGTCGAACTTGACCGTGAACCGCCGCGGCCCGTAGTCGAGGACCAGCGGCTCGTCCGACGAGAGCCCGAAATCCGGCACGAGCCGGTCGGCGAGCTGGTCGGTGCTCAATTCCAGGCGCTCGGCGATGACCTCGATCTGTGCGGCCGCGGTCTTCTTGAGCGCCTTGAACTTCGCGTTCCCGGCGATCGCCTGCACCGCCCGCAGCGCGGTCTCGGTGCCGATGTGGCCCAGGACCTCCAGGCCGCGGACGGCCTTGCGGCTCTGGCTCTGGCCCGGCCATTCGCGGATGAGCGCGGTCAGGCGGCGCACCGTCTGGTCGTCGGCGAACCGCCGGAGCTGGTCCATCGCCCAGCCGTCCTTCGACGGCGACCCTGCCGAGAGCCACAGCTCGAACAGGCCCCACGAGAACGAGGTCAGCGACGCCGGGTCGCACTCGGCCGCAAGGAGGTCCGCCCCCGGATACAGGCGTTCGGGGTCGTCCAGCGCGAGCGCGGACATGAGGGTGCGGACGGCGGCGTCGGGCAGGGCAGCCTCGCGTCCGCGCAGCAGCACCGCCGGGAGCATCGCCGGGTCGGCCCAGGCCGGCGGCTTGGGGACGCGGCGCTGGGGGTCGAGCGGGTCGGCGTCGACGATCGCGGCGACCGCTTCGGCCGCCGCCGGGCCGTACGCGGCGGCCTGCTCGTCGAGCACGGCGCGATTCGACGCGGCCAGGTACTTCAGGGCGTCGGCGGCGCTCTGGCGCTGCTTGGCGACCTTGCCGAGCGCGTCGGGGACGAGCAGCGCCGCGGCCGCCGCGGCGTGCCGGTCGAGCCAGGCCCGCCCGAGCGCCCGGTCCCCGCGGGGCCGCGACACCAGGTCGGCGGCGATGCGAGCCGCGTCCTGGTTCACGAAGGGCAGCATGACGGCCCGGAACGACGGCCGCTTCCTGGCGATCTCGAGGACCTTCGGCGCGACCTCCGGACCGTACCGGGCGAGAATGCCGCGAAGGGTCCCGAGGGAGGTCCAGGTCGTCACCGCCCCCGCCCACAGCGGCAGCGCGGCCTGGGCGCGCTCGTCGTCGGCCCACGCCAGGAGCTCCATGAACCAGTAGTGCTCGGGGTCCGGGCCATTCGGCATCGCCTTGTCCCACATCGAGGGGTCGCGCCGCAGGTAGTAGTGGAGGTAGCTGTCCTTCGACAGGGTGCCCCACTCCTCGCGTTCGCCCTCGGCCCAGCGGAGTTCGTCGATGGCCGGGGCCGTGAGCCCGTCGACGGCGGTCTTCGCGGACGTCCTGAACGGCGTCCACGGCGGCGTCGCGAAGACGTCGGGAAGCGCGTCGGCGACCTGGCGCCTCGCGGTGGCGGACAGGAGCTCCTCGACTTGCGCCCGCCGCTTGTCGTCCAGATCGGACAGATGTGAGTCGAGGCCGAATTCGCGGACGAGACCTGAGATCCGGGCCCGGGCGTGCAGTGAAGCGCCGGGGGCGATCGAGGCGACGGCGCGGAGGGTCCGCACCGGGAACCGCGCGGCGGCCTCGCGCAGCGCTGTCAGCGCCTGTGGCCGGATGGTCCGCTCGAGGAGGTACGCGATGCCCGCTTCCGAAGGCAGGCGGCCGATCGCGTCGTACAGGTGGCCCCGGAAGTCGGCGGTCGAGGTCTGCTCCAGGGAGTCGGTGAGGAGCGCGAGCGCGTCGACGCCGAGGGCGTCGACGGCTCGGGCGACCGCGGCCGGGTCGTACTGGGGATCGTCGAGGAACCGGACGCCGGCGAGTTCCAGGTGCTCAGGGTCGGACAGGAACGTCCAGACGAGGTTCGCGCCGTAGGGGGTGTACCGCCGCCCGGCGTAGGCGACGCAGGCGTCGCGGACCCAGTCCTCCTGGTCGGGCATGAGGGCGGCGCTCACGAACCGGTGCGCGTCCGAGGTGCGGCGCGCCCCGAGCGCGTCCCTCGCCGCCTCGTACTCGGCATCGGGCATGGCGGCGAGGAGCGAGCGGAGGTCGGCGAGGGCCTGGCGGGAGGCGACCGCGTACCGGACCACGTCGTGGATCGGGGCGGGCTCGTACCTCACGACGGAGTTCGCGGGGTGCTGCGAGGACCGGAACCAGGTCAGGCCGTTCGCGTACAGCTCGAGCATGGCTGCGGCGGCGAAGCCGAGGCCGTGCCGGGCGATCCAGGCGTGGAGCGCGGTGTCGTGGATCGACGCGCGCTGCTGGTAGTGATGCCGCACCATCGCGGCCGCTGCGAACGCGGCCGCGAGCGGGTCGGCCTCCTGCGCGATTCCGGCGCGCAGGAGGTCCCCGAGCGGGTCGCCGGCGACCGCCGTGAGCGGGCCCTCGAACGCCTTCTGCTTCTCGGCGTACAGGTCCACGAGCCGCTGCGGCGCATCGGGATCGATCGTGACACTGCGGGGCTCGCCGCGTCCGCGCCGGTCGAGGAGGTGCGGGGTCCACGAGTCCGGGTACGCGATCGCGTCTTCCCCGGGGACCGATGAGGAGTCGATGAGGTTCACGCCCAAGAGCATAGGAGCGGAGTGCGACATGGCCCGGCGGCCGGCGGAGGGGCGGGCCGGGCGAGGGCCGGCCGGATCGCCGCGGCGGGGCCCCTGGAGCGCCGGCTCCGAGGACCGCCGCCGGCCGCATATCCTCATCGGACGGTCCTGTTCCCCTTCCCGCTCACGCCGGTCAACGCTTCCGGTAGGTCTGGAGGGTCATGCCGGAGTCGAAGCTGCGGTTCTCGACCAGGTCGAAGCGGAGCGGCGCGTAGGGCCCGTCGAACAGCGGGAGCCCGCCGCCCAGGACCAGCGGGTACCGCTTGAGGACGATCTCGTCGATCTCGCCCACCAGGGCCGCGGCGAGCTTGCCGCCGCCGCAGAGCCAAATGCCTTGGCCTTCTTGCTGTTTCAGTTCGCGGACGGTCTTGATCGCGTCGCTCGCGACGAAGGTGACGTCGGGGGCGAGCGCCGGGTCGAGGGTGGAGGAGAACACGTACTGCTTCAGGTGCGAGTACGGGCTCGGGTTGCCCGTCTCGAGTCCGGGCAGGTAAGTGCCGCGGCCCATGAGGACGGTGTCGTAGAGGCGGTTCGGCTCGTCGCCGAGTCCCAGCGGCTCCCGCATCGCGGTCGGCACGGTCTCGGGCCGGATCTCGAGGATGTGGGCGGTGAGGTCGGGCTCGATGGGGAGCTGGTCGTATTCCCCGTCGGGGCCGGCGATGTAGCCGTCGAGGGTGGCGCCGATGTAGTAGGTCAGCTCGCGCATATTCACTCCGTTTGAAGTACTATGAATGAAGTGGTTTGAACTTACCACTACACTCGCAGTGGTGTCAACCGAGGATCGAGGAACCATGCGCCAGAACCCCGAACGCCGCACCGCACTGGTCGACGCCGCCATCGAAGTGCTCGCCGACCAGGGCGCTCGCGGACTCACGTTCCGCGCCGTCGACCAGCGCGCCGGCGTCCCGACCGGCACGGCCTCCAACTACTTCCCGAACCGGGACGCCCTGCTCACGCAGGCCGGCCGCCGCGTCTTCGAGCGGCTCGACCCCGGCCCCGACGTGATCGGCGAGGCGCTGTCGCTCCCCCAGACCCGCGCGTCCGTCGACCGCCTCATGCACGAGATGGTGGGACGCATCACCGCGTTCCCCTCCGGGCACCTCGCGATGCTCGAACTCCGCCTCGAGTCCACCCGCCGCCCCGAGCTCCGCGCCGTGCTCACCGAGCAGATCCGCGCCAACATCCAGGACAACATCGACTTCCACCTCGCCTCTGGCATGCCCGGGGACGCGGAGGCGGTCGTCCACCTCTACCTGGCCCTGAGCTGGCTCATCGTCGAACGCCTCACGCTCCCCGACCTCTTCGACGAAGCCCGAACCGACGCCCTCATCACGTCTCTTGTAGACCGACTGGTGCCTGCGGAGTAGCACACGGGCACCGGGCGGCGCACCTCCGCGGTACGCGGGTGGACCGCCGTACGCCTCATGAGTGATCTCAAGGCGGTGCCCCTCGGCGGCGCACGGGAGACCACCGCCCAAAGGGCCGCCGTCCCGTTCCAGGCGATGCCCTCGGCGGCGCGCGAGCAGGCCACCGCCCTACCTCGCGGGCCCGGCACTCCAAGCCGCGGTGATCGCGGCCCGCGACTCCCATTGGCGGACACCGCCTTCGGACTCCCAGCGCCGGCAGAACTCCCGAAGCTCGGCACACCGTTCGAGCATCGCGGCGCGGCGCAGCGGCCATGCCGGCACCGGCAGGCCGTACGCCGCGTGGAACCGCGGAACCGCATCAACGTGATCGGGGTGGTGCATCCGCACGATCCACTCGCACCACGCCAGGTCCTTGACGGGTTCGCCGATCCCCGCGAACTCCCAGTCCACAATGGCGGTCACCGCGGACGACTCCGGGTCGATCAGCAGGTTGTTCGGGCCGAAGTCGCCGTGGACCGGCACTCCGGGAGGCGAACCCGGCGGAGGCGCCACCGAATGCAGCCGCCGCAGCACCGTGCCGCACGCCTGAAGCACCTGGTCTGCAAAACCGGCCTCGATGAGCTCCTGCCCCTGCACGCCCTGGACGAAACCGAGTGTCAACCCGTCGCCCTCAGTCGAAAGCACCGGCGGCACCGGGACCACGCCTTGCAGCTCGGTCAGCCATCGCCGCTCGCGTTCACGACGCACCTCGGCATCAGGGCCGAGGTATCGCTTGACCACCGTCTCGCCGTCGCCGTCCGTCTGATTGGTGTAGCCGTGTCGCATCCCCTCATCATCGGGACCGCGTCAACCCGATCAGCGTGCCCGCACACCGTCCGGAGCGGGCGCTACGCTGCCGCGGTGATCGTCTGGCTCGCTTCGTATCCCCGCTCCGGCAACACCTTCTTCCGCGTGGTGCTGCACCGGCTCTACCGGGTCCCGACCTACACGGTGTACGACGTCGACGGGGTCGCCGAACAGATCGGCCCCGAGCTCATGGACGCCCGCGCCCGGCCGGCCGCGTTCGAGCAGATGCGCGACTCATCCGAAGTCTTCTACGTCAAGACGCACCGCCGCCGTGACGACCCGGTCGTCTCGGAGCAGGACCGGGCGATCTGCCTGGTCCGCGACGGCCGCGACAGCGTGGTCTCCTGGGCCCGCCTGGGCACCCGACACCTCGCGGACCAGCCCGACTACGCCGACCGCTTCGCGGCCGAAGCCCGCACGATCATCACCCGCCGCACCGGCGGCACCGGCGGCTGGGGCCAGAACGTCCGCTCCTGGCAGGAGTCCACCGCGCCCGCCCCGGTCTGGGTCCGCTTCGAAGACCTCATCGCCGTCCCTGAGTCCACCGTCCAAGCGGCCGTCACCGCAGTCGCGCCCGAACTCACCCCGCAGCCTGCGCCGCTCCCCTCCTTCAACGACCTCCAGGCCCACGACCCCGACTTCTTCCGCACCGGAACCACCGGCACCCACCGCACCGAGCTCCCGCCCGACCTCCACGACCTCTTCTGGCGCCAACCCGACAACGCAGAAGCCATGCACCACCTCGGCTACCGCCGCACGACCTGAATCGATCGGGAGCGGCACCACGCGCGACCAGCGGAGCCCGAAAACACGGAGCCGCTGCGCCGCTCAGTCGCCGGTCATGCCCCAGAACGCCACCCAGCGGCCGCCGGATTCGTCGCTCAGCGTCAAAAAGCGGCCGCTGTCGCGTTCGACCACATCCCACAGTTCCAGGCCGGGTCCGGCCCCGTCCGAGGACTTCCCGTCCAGCTCGACCTTGCGATTCCAATCCGCGACACTGGGCGTCGCCGTCCCGAAGATCGCGAGCGCCTCAGACTCGGTCAGCGCCAGTACCTCGCCCTGATCGATCTGGCCGAGTTCGATACCCGACACGATTTCCCGCACGTCGACGATCGAGTGGGCACCGGGGTAGTCGTTGCCGTACTCGGACTCCTCCCACTCCGCCAGAGTGCGCGGCTTCGGCCCCTTCTTCGGCTCGTCCTCCGGATCCCACAACCAGTCCCCTGTCGCGAACGCCCGCTCCCGCAGCGCGGCGAACGTCGTCTCCACCGAGCCCTCGAACTCCACCAAATACGTCCAACCTGATGAACCCACTGCCGTACCGCCCAAACTCCTCGAAGGGTCACCCCGCCACTCGCGGGGTCGCCCCGGCAACCTACCTCGCAGGTCCGACAAGCGCCTCGCGCGCTTGAACACCGGCAGTCCCGCGGACACCGGTCCCCTGCGATCCCCATGACCTGGTCCGCCGCAGCTTCCGTCCTCCCGGACCCGACTTCGAAGCCGACCGCCGCATCAGCCCGCTCGGTGCCGCCGTACACCGGTGCCAGGCACCATTGGTCTTCTGAATGCGCGGATAACCCGTCACGATGGCAGTCACGCAGCAAGTCTCGGTCTGCGATGCTCGGGGCGATGACGTCCATGCCGCCGTCGTACAAGTGGAAGTAGCGCAGCCTGGCAAGAAGTCCTCGCTCCTCCGCGGGACCGTCTTCGGCTACCGGTCTTCGCTCGCTATGCCTTCCAGGAACGGCGAGGCCGCAGTTCGAGGTCGGGCACGGCCGACGGATACGGAGGATACTTCTCGACGAGGCCTTCCCAAACCTCGTTCGGGATCGCGAGCCCCGCATCGATCATCGCCGCCCCATGCCACAGTCCGATCGCCTTGAGCGCCTTAGCGGTGCTTCGGCAGATCTCCTCGTTGAGGTTCGCGAACCGCTCCTCGGCCGCCTCCCGCTCCGCCAGCTCCCCCGGATCGGTCGCATCCTCCAACCGATCCAACGCCACCCCCAGCCGCTCGCACTCCTCCACCAGCGCCAGCACCGGCCGGAACCTCGCAGCGATCCCCTCGTCGGTCAACTTCTCCACGCTCCGCCCCTTTCGGGACAAACTCTATCCGCGGCATGGCAGAAGCGACCCTCTCAGGCCCGGGTAGGGTGCATCCCATGCGTTTGGTTGTGGCCCGCTGCTCGGTCGACTACACGGGGCGGCTCTCCGCCCACCTGCCCATGGCACCCCGCCTCATCATGCTGAAGGCGGACGGGAGTGTGCTGGTTCACGCGGACGGGGGCTCGTACAAGCCGCTGAACTGGATGACGCCTCCCTGCACCGTCGTGGAGGGCGAGACCGAGTGGACCGTCACGTCGAAGAAGACCGGCGACCAACTCAAGATCTCGATCGAAGAGGTCATGCACGACTCGAGCCATGAGCTCGGGGTCGACCCGGGTCTGCAGAAGGACGGGGTCGAGGCGCACCTGCAGGAGCTGCTCGCGGCCGACACCGGTCCGCTCGGGAAGGGCTGGACGCTGGTGCGGCGGGAGTACCCGACCGCGATCGGGCCCGTGGACCTGATGTGCCGCAACGCGGACGGCAGGCACGTGGCGGTGGAGATCAAGCGGCGCGGCGAGATCGACGGGGTCGAGCAGTTGACCCGGTACCTGGAGCTGCTCAACCGCGACCCGCTGCTGGCCCCGGTCGACGGCGTGTTCGCCGCGCAGGCCATCAAGCCGCAGGCCCGCGTGCTCGCGGAGGACCGCGGGATCCGCTGCGTCGTCCTGGACTACGACGACCTGCGCGGCGCTGTGAACGAGAGCCAGCCCCGGCTGTTCTAGCACGCGGGAGCGGCCGAACCGGACGGGTCCGCCGGGTCGCGGGCCGGGACGCGGATGACCCTGGACTCGACCGGCTCGCCGCCGGCGCCCGGATCCGCGGCCGAACGCCTGGCCATCGGGAGGGCGCGCGAGAACGACGAAGGGCCGCAGCGGAACCGCCGCGGCCCTGCCGTTCGAGTGGGATCACTCGCCGTAGACGGAGTCTTCGGCGTCCTCCCAGATCTGCTCGCACTCTTCCTGAGTGCCGGCGCCGGACTCGACGCAGTCCGCGATGGTGTCTTCCCGGATCTGGTCGGCGTTGTCCTCGAAGAAGTTGACGATCCAGACGTTCACGAGGATCGCGACGAGGACGGCGACGACACCGAGCACCAGGCCGGTGCCACCGGTGCCCTTGCCCTTGCCACCGCGGCTCGGGGCCTTGACCAGGGCGATGATGCCGAAGATGATGGCGAGGATCGCGAGGGGGATCGCGGTGAAGACGTTGATGCCGGGGATCCACGAGAAGATCACCAGGCCGACGAGGCCGAGGACGAGGGCGGTGACGCCGAAGCCGTTGCCCTGCTTGACAGAGACGGGCTGGGGGGCGGGCGCCGGGGCGGGCGGGTAAGCCACGGGGGTACTCCTATTGTTCTCGTTCTGAGCGGGCGGAACTGCGGTGATTGTATGGGGTCGATGCAAACGGCTCGCATTCGCATACGGGGTAAATCAGAGATACTGCTCACTTCGACCGCGCGGACCAGGACGATCACCGAGCGTGTTCGTCCTGTGTGCACTTACTGTTCGCATCGGTCATTCCACTTTCCGCAGCCTCAGGATAGCCGAGTCCCGGTCCGCCGTGGCCCCCCGAGCGGCAGTCGGAGCGAATTCAGCGCCGGGTTCCAATGCGTCCGGTGTCCCCGTAGAGCCGGCGCGACCCGAGGGCGATCCGGGCGCAGCGGTGCGGGCGGTCGCAGTGCCGCGGCGTCTCGGCGAGCGGCACCGCGGTCCGGCCGAAGACGGCAGGTGCGGGCGGCTTCGTCGAAGCTGATGGGCGTGCGAACCCCTCCACTAGGTGACCGGAACCGGTCTGCATGGGCCCCGACCCGGACGGCAAGCGGTATCCCCGTCCACGGGCGACGAGAATTGACCGGCACTTCACCCTTCGGCAACGGCCGCGTCACCCCGGGGGCGTGTCGCGGGGGTGAACCGGCACGTGGGAGCGGCATGCAAGACTATTGGCATGCTTCACGCGGTGGTCCCCGCAGGCGGTTCCGGAACCAGGCTCTGGCCCCTGTCTCGCGCCCAGCGGCCGAAGTTCCTCCTGCCACTGACAGGAACGGACTCGTCGCTGCTCCAGTCGACCGTGGAAAGGGTGCGGCTGCTGTCGCGCCCCGACCACGTCTACGTCGTCACCGGCGCCGCGCACGCCGTCGACGTGGCGCGCCAGCTTCCCGACGTGCCCGGCGACAACATCCTCGTCGAACCCTCGCCGCGCGACTCCGCGGCCGCGATCAGCCTCGCCGCCGCGGTCATCGCCGAGCGCGAGCCGACCGCGGTCATGGGCGCGTTCGCCGCCGACCACCTGGTCCCGGACGGCGAGGCGTTCGCCAAGACCGTCGAGCGGGCCATGGAGCTGGCCGCGACCGGCCTGCTCATGACCATCGGCATCAACCCGACCGGCCCCGACACCGGCATGGGCTACCTGCGCCTCGGCGCGGCCGTCGGCCCCGGCTACCAGCTCGAGGCGTTCGTGGAGAAGCCCGACCAGGTCTCCGCGGTCGAGTACGTCTCGGCCGGGAACTACCTGTGGAACGCCGGCATGTTCGTGTGGCGCGTCGACGTGTTCCTCGAAGAGCTCGCCCGCCGCCGCCCCGCCCTGCACAGCGCGGTCCGGACCCTCGCCAGGGCCTGGGACTCCACCGGCCGCGAGGCGCTGTTCTCGCAGCTGTGGCCGACGCTCGAGAAGATCTCGATCGACTACGCCGTCATGGAGCCCGCGGCCGCCGCCGGGCGCGTCGGGGTCGTCCCCGGCGACTTCGACTGGCACGACGTGGGCGACTACGACACGCTCGGCCGCGTCCTCAAGGCCGCCGACAAGGTCGGCAACGTCGTCGTCGAGCCGCAGGGCTCCGGCCAGGCGCTGCTGACCGAGTCGAAGCGGAACGTCGTCGTCCCCGCGTCCGGACGCCTCGTCGCCACCGTCGGCGTCGACGACCTCATCATCGTCGACACGCCCGACGCGCTCCTGGTGTGCCCCAGGGACCGCGCCCAGGAAGTGAAGGGCCTGGTCGAGGAGCTCAAGCAGTCAGAACGGAACGACCTGGTCTGATGTCCCCCCTGCGACTCCCGCCGCGCACCCGCACCGCCCTCGCCGCCGCGCTCCTCGCGTGCGCTGCCGCCGTCATCGCGGTCGCCCTGTCCCAGTGGCTGTTCGGCGCGGGCCTGGACCCCCGCGACGACAACCTCAGCCGCGCCGCCGGCATCGGCTTCACCGACGAGGCCCGCGGCACCCTGTTCTCGATCCTCCCGGTCGCGCTCCCCGCGCTCGCCGCGCTGCTCGCCCCGGCGACGCGACCCGGACGGGTGATCGGGAGCCTGACCCGTCTCGTCTACGCCGCCTATCTCGTTATCGGAGTGCTGCTGGCATTGTCGGCGGCACGGTACGGATTCGACGACGCCGGGCAACTGGCGGAGGAAGGACGGGTCTTCATCGACACTCGGGCGGCGGTCGAACGACTGGTGCTCGACGCTGTCTGGCTCGCATTGGCCGGCATCGGCCTCGCGCTCTCCAGAAAGCCCCGCTCACGCGAACGAACCTCCACTGCGGAGGCTGTCAAGCAAGGTCCCCCGCAAGCGTGAGTCTGAGGGGTCCTTCCGTCGTTCGGATCACTGTGCGCTATCGTCTGATATCGAACCGTTATCGAATAATGATGAGCACTCATCGTCCATAGAGATGAGTAGGCGGCGCGGCCCCATCTTCAGGCCGCCCGCGTGGCACCGGGGTTAACGACCACAGCAACTGCAGGACTTGAACACAGCGGGCGACCGGCGCGCCCGCGGCAGGGCCGTACGCGTTTTCAGGGGAGGGGACGCGTCCGGGACTTCGAGTCCGCAATCCGGTGCCGTGCAAGTGATTGCAAGGGGGGAGCACCGGTTTTCCGGTGCGCGAACGAGGAGGCGGACGTATATGGACGGCCGTGACTACTTGGCCGACCTGTTGGGTAACGTTCCGGAGTGGCAGGTTCGCGCATTGTGCGCGCAGACCGACCCGGAGGCGTTCTTCCCCGAAAAGGGGGGGTCCACGCGCGATGCGAAGCGCATCTGCGCGCGATGCGAGGTCAAAGAGAACTGTCTGCAGTACGCACTCGACCACGACGAACGCTTCGGCATCTGGGGCGGGCTCTCGGAGCGGGAGCGCCGCAAGATCAAACGCCAGGCCCGGGAGGCGGCGCGTCGGCGCCACGAGCGGCTGCCGGTCGTGGTGTGCATGCCCAGCCCGATGATCAACCCGGCGCTCGCGTCGGAGTTCGCCTTCACGGCCGAGACTCCGCACGCGGAGCCCGTCCTGACGGGCGGCTTCCGCAGCGAGGCGCTGTTGCACGAACTGGTCGGCCCCCGCCGGGGCGAGCCGGCCGCACAGCGGACCGAGGAACCGGAGCGCGTGCCGGTGGCGGCGTAAGGGACGTCCGTACGAGCGGATGAAGGGGTGGGGCACTCGCGGCGACGAACAGGAGCCGTATCGAGCAGAGTGGTCCGCCCCTTCGCCGTCCCCGCAGCAGACGGATCCAGTGCAATCCCGCAGCCCGGTATGCCTGGACTGCCACCTGCGCCCCGGGTCCGGCAGCGAACCGGACGACCGGCCCTCAGTACTCCAGGTCCTCCGGCGGCAGGTTCAGCAGGGACGAGAGCTGCTCGGTCAGCACCGAGCGCACCAGCGACTCCATGTCCGCCTTGCTCTCGCCCCGCAGCTCGATCGGCCTGCGGTAGAGCACGATCCGCGGCGACGCCGCGACCGTTCCCGGCTGCGCCGGGTACAGCTTCGAGAGCGGCACGCCGCGGTCCTCGACGATGTCGGCATCGTACGACTGCGACTCCGGCGGCACCTCGTCCACCGCGAACTCGATGTGCCTCAGGTCGGTGAACTTCGAGCCCAGGGTCTCCGCGAGCCGCCGCTCGATCGAGACGACCGACTCCATCACCAGCGCGTCGAACTCCTGGACGGGCGTGCGCCGCAGCGGCAGGGCGCCGGGCGCCAGCGGCCCCCGCATCCCCCGTCCGTGTCGATCTCTGCGCATGGGGCCACCTTATCGTCCGGGTCGGACGAAACCGGCCCCCGAGACGGCCCGCGCCGCGAATCCGTCCGAGGCCACTGCTCAGCAACACCGACTTCGACACCGCGAGTGGTAGTTTCGTGGGGTGAGGTCGGATCGGCGTTGCTCCCGGAACGGCTGCCGCCAGCCTGCGGTGGCCACTTTGACATATATCTACTCGGATTCGACTGCTGTGGTCGGCCCGCTCTCGACGACGCGGGAGCCCCACAGCTACGACCTGTGCGATGCGCATGCCCGGCGCCTCACCGTGCCCCACGGCTGGGAACTCGTCAGGCACCAGGGCGACTACGCCGTGCCCATGCCCACCGACGACGACCTGGTCGCCCTGGCCAACGCCGTCCGCGAGGCCGCCGTCGGCGAGCGGCACGAGCCCGATGCCGGCCTCGGCGAACCCACCGACGCCGCCACCCTGGCGAGCCGCCGCCTCGCCGAGACCGAACCCGCTCCGCGCCAAGGGCTCCGAGGGCCCGGATTCGGTGCCCGGCGTCACCTCCGGGTGGTGTCCGGGGATGAGGACGCGCAGCGCTAGTCTCGTCTGCGGGGGCGGCCGCACCGGCGCGGGCGAGCTGCGGAGCTTCTCCCCCGATCGGCCCCGTTCGGCTTGCGAGCCGAATTTCATGGACACCGGAAAGGCGGCACACCGTGGCTCCCCAGCTCAGTGAATTCGTGAAGGCCTACGACGTCCGCGGACTCGTCGGTTCGCAGCTCACGCCCGAGGTCATGGAGGCGATCGGCGCTGCCGCCGTCGCCGTCACCGGCGAGCTGAAGTGGGCCGTCGCCCATGACATGCGCGACTCAGGCCCCGGCTTCGCCGAAGCGTTCGCGCGCGGCGCCACCCGCGCCGGAGCCGACGTCATCGAGGCCGGCCTGTGCTCGACCGACATGCTCTACTTCATCGCCGGGCAGCGGAACGTCGCCGGCGCGATGTTCACCGCCAGCCACAACCCGGCCGAGTACAACGGCCTCAAGATGTGCCTGCCCGCCGCGCGGCCCATCGGCCTCGACACCGGCCTGGCCGACATCCGCGACCGGGCCCAGGCGATCCTCGACGGCGAGCCGGCCCCCGAGGCCGAGAAGCCCGGGACGGCCACGAGCGAGGACTTCCTCGCCGCGTACGCCGCCTACATGCGCGAACTGGTGGACCTGTCCGGGATCCGCCCGCTCAAGATCGTCGTCGACGCCGGCAACGGCATGGGCGGCCACACCGTCCCCGCCGTCCTCGGCGATCAGCTCCTCGAGGCGCTCCCGCTCGAGATCGACCCGCTCTACTTCGAACTCGACGGCACCTTCCCCAATCACGAGGCGAACCCGCTCGAGCCGGCGAACCTCGTCGACCTCCAGGCCCGCGTGCGCGAGGTCGGCGCCGACCTCGGCCTGGCCTTCGACGGCGACGCCGACCGCTGCTTCGTCGTGGACGCCGACGGCGAGCCCGTCACCCCCTCCGCGATCACCGCGCTCATTGCCACCCGGGAACTCGCCGAGCACCCCGGCTCGGCCGTGTGCCACAACCTGATCACCTCGAAGGCCGTCCCCGAGATCATCGCCGAGCACGGCGGCCGGCCGCTGCGCACCCGCGTCGGCCACTCGTACATCAAGGCCGTCATGGCCGAGGAGGACGCCGTCTTCGGCGGCGAGCACTCCGGCCACTACTACTTCAAGGACTTCTGGTTCGCCGACACCGGCATGCTCGCGGCGATGCACGTGCTCGCCGCCGTCGGCGGCTCGGACCAGACCCTCGCGCAGCTCGCCCGGGAGTTCGTCCGCTACACCGCCTCCGGCGAGATCAACTCCAAGGTGACCGACCCCCACGGCAAGATCGAGGAGGTCGCCGCCCACTTCGACGCGCAACCGGGCGTCGAGACCGACCGCCTCGACGGGCTCACCGTCTCCTTCGCAGACGGCTCCTGGGCCAACCTGCGCCCCTCGAACACCGAACCGCTGCTGCGGCTGAACGTCGAAGGCCCCGACCAGGCCGCGACCGACCGGCTGCGCGACGACATCCTCCGCATCGTAAGGAACTAGCCCATGCCCGCCACCGCGCCCAAACCAGTGCTCCTCGAACTGCTGCGCTGCCCCGAACCCCACCACGCGCCGCTCTCGTTCGACCGCGAGACCAACGCCCTCACCTGCTCCGAGTGCGCGAAGGTCTTCCGCGTCGAGGACGGCATCCCAGTGATGCTCCTCGACAGCGCAGGTCACCACAGTGCCGGTCACAACATCCCCGGCCACGACGACGCCGCCGGATGACCGTGCGGCACTGAACAGGTCGCGGCGGGCGACCCCGGACGATCCCACTGGCAACCGAAGCGAACCGCGACGGCCGCGACAGGCCAAGGAGGAACAGCATGGGTCTTGAGGACGACGGCCTCGCCGGCATCACCGGCGACCGGCTCCCGGACGAGCGCCGCATCGAAGGCGACCTGAGCGAGTCGATCCGCCCCGGCGGCGCCCTCTGGGCGCTCGCCTCGGCCGGACCGCAGCTCAGGGAGTCGGCCGCGCTCGCCGCCGACGCCGGGCTCGCCGCACTCGCCGAGGAGGGCCGCCCCCGGGCGGTCGTCGTCGCGGGCGTCGGCACCGCAGCCCGCACCGGCGACATCCTCGCCACCGTCGCCGGGCCCCGCTGCCCGGTCCCGATCCTCGGGCACCGCTCGGCGGGCGTCCCCGGCTGGGTCGGCGCCGCCGACGTGGTCATCGCCGTCTCGGCCTCCGGCCGCAGCCCCGAGGCGCTCGCCGCCGCCGAGGCCGCCGCCCGGCGCGGCGCCCGCCTCGTCGCCATCGGCGCCCCCGACTCCGAGCTCCAGGCGCTCGCCGAACGCGCCCGCGCCCCGTTCGTGGCCGTCCCCCGCCGCGCCCCCGCCCGCCTCAGCCTGTGGGCGCTCACCGTCCCGGTGCTCATGGCCGCCAAGGAACTCGCGCTCGTCAGTCTCGTCGAGGCCGACATCGCCGAGACCGCCCGGCGCCTCGACGAGGACGCCGAGCGCTGCCGCCCCGACGCCGACGCGTACGTCAACCCCGCGAAAGAGCTCGCGATGAACCTCGCCGGCTCGATCCCGGTCGTGTGGGGCTCCAGCCCGCTCGCGGGTGTCGCCGCTCGCCGCTTCGGCGACATGCTCGCCGCGAACTCCCGCTACCCGGTCGTCTCCGGCGAACTCGGCGAGGTCGGCCGCGGCCGCGTCGGCCTCCTCGACGGCGTCTTCGGCTCGCTCGCCGAAGGCCAGAAGGACATCTTCGCCGACCCCGAGGAGGACGAGGAGCTGACGCGGCTCCGGATCGTCCTCATGCGCGACGACGGCCTCGACGGCGACGACTCCACCCCCAAGCCCGACACGCGCCGCGCCGACGCCGTCGCCGACCTCGCGGGCCGCCGCGGCATCCGCTGCGACGTGATCCCGGCCGAGGGCGGCTGCGCCCTCGAGCGGCTCGCCTCGCTCATCGCGGTGCCCGACTTCGCGTCGGTGTACCTCGCGCTCGCGCACGGCCTCGACCCGATGCGGGTCCCGGCCGTCTCCGAGATGAAGGACCTCACGCTCGGAAGCGAGTAGCCGGACCCGAGTCCAAGGCCGCGGACGGCGCACCCGTCCGCGGCCTTCGGCGTCCCGGTCGCGTACCGGCCGGGCCCGGGACACCGCCGCCGCGTCGTCGGCGGGCATGCGCCCGGCGGCGTCCTCGCCGCCCTCCTCGGCGCGGTTCCCGGGACGGCGCCCGGCCGCATCCCGAGGACACGCCCTGAGAGACGCGAGGGCCGAACCGATAGAGTTGAGGCCTCCGGACAGAGACAAGTGAGGAGCGGCGGTGCAGGGGCTCTACGGCGTCATCCGCAACTACGCGTGGGGATCGCAGGACGACATCGCCAGACTCCAGGGCCGGGAGGTCCCCGCGGACCTGCCCGAGGCCGAGGAGTGGTTCGGCGCCCACCACAGCGCCCCGTCCACGCTCCACGACGGGCGGCCCCTCGACGACGCGATCGCCTCGAACCCCGCCGCGATGCTCGGCCGGCGCGCCTACGAGCGCTTCGGTCCGAAGCTCCCGTTCCTGCTCAAGCTCCTCGCCGCCGGCAAGCCGCTGTCGCTCCAGGCGCACCCGAACGCCCGCCAGGCCCACTCGGGCCACCAGCGGGAGATGCGCATCGGCATCGACATGGCCTACCGCAACTACGTGGACGACAACCACAAGCCCGAGATGCTGGTGGCGCTCACCGAGTTCCGCGCCATGTGCGGCTTCCGCGACCCGCTCGACGCCGCCGCCGACATCGAAGCGCTCGGCGTCCCCGAACTCGAAGGGCTCGCCGCCACCCTCCGCGACCGCAAGGCCGGGCTCCGCAAGGCCGTGCCCGACCTCCTGGGCCTCGCCCGCGAGGAGTGCCGCTCCATCATCGACGCCGCCGCGAAGGCCGCCTCCGAGCTCGACACCGACGACGGCGCCGACCTGGTGTCCCTGGCACGCTCCTATCCGGACGACCCGGGCGTCCTGGTGAGCCTGCTGCTCAACCACGTCACCCTCCAGCCCGGCGAGGCCGTGTACATGCCGGCCGGAAACCTGCACGCGTACCTGCGAGGATTCGGCGTCGAGATCATGGCCGCCAGCGACAACGTGCTCCGCGGGGGCCTCACCAACAAGCGCGTCGACGTCCCCGAGCTCCTGCGCGTCCTCGACTTCCAGGCCATGGCCGACCCGCGCGCCGACGCCGAGGACGACGGCCCGGTCCGCACCTGGCCCGTCCCGATCGACGACTTCGCGCTCCGCCGCGTCGAACTCACCGGCGAACCGCTGACCGTCGACGTCGACGGCCCCCGGATCTGCCTCTCGACCGGGGGCAGCGTGACCGTCGCCGACGACGACGGCGAATCGGCCCTCTCCCCCGGCCGCGCCGCGTTCTCCGCCGGCACCGCCGGGCCCCTCGTCGCGAGCGGCGAAGGCGAGCTCTTCATCGCGAGCGCCTAGGACGCCGGTGAGGCTTCGGCCCCGGACCGAACAGCCGAACCGAGGAACGAAAGACCGGCCCGGCCGCACAGCGGCCGGGCCGGTTCCCTTGCAACGCGGGAACTCGCGGTGTTCTAGAGCTTCTTCTGGACGTCGAGGTCGCGGCAGAGGGCCCGGTAGCCCATGGCCTCGTTGATCGCGATCATGTGGTCGTTGGCCTCGGCGTTCCAGGTGTGGATGTAGCGGATCTGCGGGCGGTACTTCCGCATGAGGCGCTGGTTGGCGATCTTGAGGATCATGCCGAGGCGGTGGCCGCGGTGCTTCTCCTCGACGATCGTGTCGTCCTGGAAGGCGTGCAGTTCCTCACCGGGGTAGACCACGATGCCGGACATGCCCGCGAGCTCGCCGGACTCGACGTGCCGGACGGCCGTCATGAACTGGGTCTGGGCGCGCTCTTTGAGAGTCCACTCGGTGTTGCGGATGCGGGCGGCGTCGTACTCGGCGGGGCGGATGTCCAGTTCCTCGCCCTGGGGCGGGTCGGTGTACATGCGCTCGCAGAGGGCGGCGTAGCCGTCGATGACGTCGTCGGGGCAGTCGCCGATCCACTGGACGAGCTCGTATCCGGCGGCCTTCTCCCAGGCGTCGGCGTACAGCCTCCCGAGTTCGTCGTCGCCGACGAGGGTGAGGTCGTTGCGGCGGTGGATCTCCTGGTCGACGGTCTTGTAGCCGCGGGCCTTCGCGAAGTGCTGGCCGGCGTGGTCGAACCGGGGGCCGTGCTCGAGGGAGTCGACGGCGGCGGTCAGGATCGTGTCGCGGCCGAGTTCGGCGGTGCGGCGCTCGGCGAACTCGAGGAGCGCGGTGCCGATGCCGCGGCGCCGGTGCTGCGGGTGGACTTCGAGGTCGAGCTGCACCAGGTGCTGGTTGTCCTGGGTCGGCATGACGAGTTCGAGCGCGCCCACGACCTTGCCGTCCTGGACGGGCACGTAGCGCTCGACGTCGAGGGAGTCGGGCCACAGGAGGAGGCGGAGGCGCTGGAGTCCGGGGCTGGGGAGCGGCTCGCCGGGCAGGTCGTGCTCGGTGACGGCACGCTGGGTCCGGATCCAGCCGTTGACCTGGTCGCGGTTCAGCGGGTCGATCGGGACGATTCGAAGATCAGGGTTGCTCACGCCCCGACCCTCTCGCAGATCCGGGCGGGTCCGCAATCGAATTACATGATGGCGCTTGCCAATCGGGGCATTAATGTGCCGGGCGGCCACCCCAGACCGCCCGGCACTCCCCCCGGTTTGGTTTCCCCGTGGCGCCGCCGGTGGTGGTCTGGAACCCTGTGGATTCCCGCACCTCCGTGACGCTGCGTATCTGCAATATTACCCACCGCCTCAGCAGTGTCAAGCAGAAACAGGGGTTGACTCCAATATTTTTTCCGTGTGCCCCGCCACGGCCGTTCCTACACGTGGCGGCAGCCACGCACGCCGTCGGACCGGGGCCTACGGCGCGGCGCGTAGCATTTCAGGCATGACGAACACGCTGCGAGCCGACGACTACAAGGTCGCCGATCTCAAGCTGGCCGACTTCGGCCGCCATGAGATCCGACTGGCCGAACACGAGATGCCCGGCCTGATGGCCCTGCGCGAGCGCTACGGCGCGTCGCGTCCGCTCGAGGGCGCCCGCATCACGGGGTCGCTGCACATGACGATCCAGACCGCGGTGCTCATCGAGACCCTGACCGCGCTGGGCGCCCGCGTCCGCTGGGCCTCGTGCAACATCTTCTCGACCCAGGACCACGCCGCCGCCGCGATCGCGGTCGGGCAGGGCACGCCCGAGGCGCCGCAGGGCGTCCCGGTGTTCGCGTGGAAGGGCGAGACGCTCGAGGAGTACTGGTGGTGCACCGAGCGCGCCCTCGACTGGGGCGGCGAGGAGCCGAACCTGATCCTCGACGACGGCGGCGACGCCACCATGCTCGTGGTCAACGGCGCGGCGTTCGAGTCGGCCGGGGCCGTCCCGGACGCGTCCACCGCCGCGAGCGAGGAGGAGGCCGTGGTGCTCGCGCTGCTGGCCCGCTCCCTCAAGGAGGACCCGACCCGGTTCACGCGCAAGGCGCGCGAGGTCAAGGGCGTCACCGAGGAGACCACCACCGGCGTGCACCGGCTGTACGAGATGGAGCGGGAGGGGCGCCTGCCGTTCCCGGCGATCAACGTCAACGACTCGGTCACGAAGTCCAAGTTCGACAACAAGTACGGCGTGCGGCACTCGCTCATCGACGGGATCAACCGGGCCACCGACGTGCTCATCGGCGGCAAGGTCGCCGTGGTCTGCGGCTACGGCGACGTCGGCAAGGGCTCGGCCGAGTCGCTGCGCGGCCAGGGCGCCCGCGTGATCGTCACCGAGGTCGACCCGATCTGCGCGCTGCAGGCCGCGATGGACGGCTACCAGGTGCTGACTCTCGAGGACGTCGTCGAGTACGCCGACATCTTCATCACCGCCACCGGCAACCGCGACATCATCTCGGTCGACCACATGCGCCGGATGAAGCACCAGGCGATCGTCGGCAACATCGGCCACTTCGACAACGAGATCGACATGGCCGGCCTCGCCGCCGAGCCGGGGATCACGAAGCTCGAGGTCAAACCGCAGGTGCACGAGTGGCAGTTCAGTGACGGGCACTCGGTCATCGTGCTCAGCGAGGGTCGGCTCCTGAACCTGGGCAACGCGACCGGGCACCCCAGCTTCGTGATGAGCAACAGCTTCACGAACCAGGTGCTCGCGCAGATCGAGCTGCACACGAAGCTCGACGAGTACCCCGTCGGCGTCTACACGCTGCCGAAGCACCTCGACGAGGAGGTCGCGCGCCTGCACCTCGACGCGCTCGGCGTCAAGCTGACGACCCTGACCAAGAGCCAGGCCGACTACATCGGCGTCCAGGTCGAGGGCCCGTACAAGCCGGACCACTACCGGTACTAGGGCTCCTGCCGGCGTTCGAACGCGACGGCCCGGTCCACCGCGGACCGGGCCGTCGCGCGTTCCTCAGACGACCGTCTTGTCGATGATCGAACGCGAGATCCTGGCGATCTCCTCGACGATCTCGATGCCGCGGGACTCGTTGGGGGCCTTGCTGGTCAGGATCGCCATGCGGATGGCGGTCTGGCCCGGGCTGGTGATGACGCCGCACGAGTGGACGACCCACAGTCCCCCGAGCGAGGACCGGGAGTCCCAGCCGTTCTTGAGCCAGACCGTCTCGCCGGTCCGCTTGGCGGCCCGGATGCCCCAGGCCTGCACGGAGGCCACGCCGCCCATGAGCCAGCGCGCGTAGTCGACCTTCTCCTGCGTCAGCCGTCCCTTGTAGAGCAACTGGTTGAGGATGAGAAGCTGGTCGCCGACGTTGGTGGTGGTCAGTCCCCAGCGGCAGTCGTCGGAGACGTTCGTGTAGGCGAGCCCGTAGCGTTCGTGGGCGGCCTGGAGGGCGTCGCAGCCGCCGAGGAAGTTGTACAGCTCGGTGGTCGCGGCGTTGTCCGACCACACGATCATGTTCCGCGCCTGGTCCTTGCGGGTCTGCGGGATCGCGGCCATGGTGCTGTACTTCTCCAGCAGCATCAGCAGGATCTCCATCTTGACGATGGAGGCCGTGTCGTGGATCCTGCGGGCGTAGGTGCCCACGAAGCGGGTGCCGCGCTGCATCTTGACCGAGGCCTCGGTCTCGGTCCCGGTGGTGGCCAGGTAGTCCGCGACGCGCTCGAACAGCTCGGTGGAGAGCTCGGCATCGGTGGGGGTCTGGGCCTGCGCGGCGCCGGGCCGGGCGGTGACGCCGGCGAGGGCCGCGGCCGCGGGGAGCGCGGATCTGAGGAGGAGGCGCCGGGAGGAGCGCGGCCCCTGGACGGGTCCGCGGGAGTGGTCGTGCCGAATCATCCGGCCAGGCTATGAAACCGGAGCAATCCTCACAATGGGCCGCGCGGCCATTCCTCGCCGCGTCGTTCTGTCGGGTTCCCGGGCAACCGAACCGGCGCGCACGGTCGAGCCCGCACGCGACGGTCCGGCCGCGGCGGTTCAGACCTTGTCGATGACCTTGCGGGAGATCCGCGCGATCTCCTCGACGACCGGGATGCCCTCGACGTCGTCGACCGCACCGCTGGTGAGGACCACCACCGTGACCGGGTCGTCGCCGTCGCCGCCGAGCACCCCCATCGAGTTGACGACCCACAGGCCGTCGAGCTGGGACTCGACGTCCCAGCCGTTCTTGAGCCAGACCGACTCGCCCTCGTTCGCGGCGGCCGAGACGCCCCACGCCTGCTCCTCGACCACCGAGCCCATGAGCTCGCGGGCGAGGGCGACCTGCTCGGCGTCGAGGACGCCCTCGAAGAGGTTGAGGTTCGTGACGACGAGCTGATCGGGGGCGCTGGACCAGCCGACGCCCCAGCGGCCCTGGGCGTCCGGAGTGGTGTCCTGGAGGCCGTACCGCTCATGGGCGGCGACGAGCGCGTCGACCCCGCCGAGGTAGTTGTAGAGCGAGGTCGCGGAGTCGTTGTCCGACTCGCGGATCATGCGGTCCAGCAGCTCCATGTGGTCCTCGGGGATCGCGTCGACCGAGCCCCAGTACTCCTGGACCATCGACATGATCTCGACCTTGACGATCGAGGCGGTGATGTGCGTCTGATCCGGGTTGTAGTCCAGGCGCATGTCCCCGCGCTGGACCGCGACCGAGGCTTCGACCAGCGTGCCGGTGGACGCCAGGTACGCATCGATCTCGGTCTTGAGCTCCGCTTCGAGCGCTTCGCGGGACGGGCCGAAGATCGCTTCGAGGCCGTTCTCGGAGGCGCTCGCCGCGACCGTGGCCACGGCTCCTGCCCCGACGAGGGCTGCCGCCGCGGGCACGCCGAGCCGCAGCAGATTGCGGCGGGAGGGGCGGAGCAGACGGGATGATGGTTCGCTTCTGCGGATCATCGCCCAAGGCTAGGGAACCGGTCAAGCGGGAGTCAACCCGCCCGCAACGGATTCCGCCCACCAAGAGAGTCTGAAATGTCATAACGGCGCGAAGCAACCAGGGCGCGCGAAGGGGCGTACGGCCATCGGCCGTACGCCCCTTGCGATGTCGCGTCGCCTGGCAGCTGCGCAGACTAGTAGCTGGGCAGGCTCGGGTCGACCTGGTTGATCCAGCCGAGCACGCCGCCCTGGACGTGGACGGCGTTCTTCAGACCGGCGGCTTTCGCGGCGGCCAGGGCCTCGGCCGAGCGGACGCCGGCCTTGCAGTAGAACACCGCCTGGCGCTCCGTCGGCAGGTCGCTCAGCGCGACACCGGAGACGATGTCGCCCTTGGGGATCAGCCGGGAACCGGGGATGCGCACGATCTCGTACTCGGCGGGCTCGCGCACGTCGATGAGGTCGATGTCGCGGCCCTCCTTGATCCACGCCTCAAGCTCGCGCGGAGTGATCGTGGAGCCGACGACGGCCTCGGCGGCCTCGTCGCTGACCGAGCCGCAGAAGTCCTCGTAGTCGATGAGCTCCTTGACCGTGGCGTTCGGGCCGCAGACCGCGCAGTTCGGGTCCTTGCGGACCTTGATCTTGCGGTAGGTCATCTCCAGGGCGTCGTAGACCATGAGCGAACCGACGAGCGGGTCGCCGGTGCCGGTGAGCAGCTTGATGGCCTCGGTGACCTGGATCGAGCCGATCGAGGCGCACAGCACGCCGAGGACGCCGCCCTCGGCGCAGCTCGGGACCATGCCGGGCGGCGGGGGCTCGGGGTAGAGGCAGCGGTAGCACGGGCCGTGGTCGGCCCAGAAGACGCTGGCCTGGCCGTCGAAGCGGTAGATCGAGCCCCACACGTAGGGCTTGCCGGAGAGCACCGCGGCGTCGTTGACCATGTAGCGGGTCGCGAAGTTGTCGGTGCCGTCGATGATGAGGTCGTACGGCTCGAAGACCTCGAACACGTTGTCGTTGTCGAGCACCGTGTTGTGGATGACCACGTTCACGTACGGGTTGATCTCGCGGATCGACTCGGCGGCGGACTCGGCCTTGGGGCGGCCGATGTCGGACTGGCCGTGGATGATCTGGCGCTGCAGGTTCGACTCGTCGACCGTGTCGAACTCGGCGATGCCGATCGTGCCCACCCCGGCCGCGGCCAGGTACATCAGCGCGGGGGACCCGAGGCCGCCCGCGCCCACGCAGAGCACCTTGGCGTTCTTGAGTCGTTTCTGACCGTCCATGGCGACGTCGGGGATGATGAGGTGGCGCGAATAGCGGCGCACCTCGTCGACCGACAGCTCAGAGGCTGGTTCGACCAGCGGCGGCAAACTCATATAACCAATAATGCATGTCCAGTCCGCGGATATTCCACCGGGAACCGCGGTGTGCCGAGATTCACCCCGTGGGATCCGATGTCCCACATGCTGATATGAGTCTAGCGGTCGACGAAGTCGTCCGGCGGCAGGTCCGGGCCGTTGTAGTCCCCCGCCGGGCCGGACACGTACGTCGCACCGTCCGGATACGGCCAGGCGTTGCCCGTGCAGCCGGCCAGCTGGTACGTCTGCTGGGCCATCACCGGCGACAGCTCGCCGGCGCCCGGGCACACCTCGTGGCCATGGCCGAGCCGGTGCCCGACCTCGTGGTTCACCGCGTACTGCCGGTACGACTCGAGCGTGCCGTCCCAGTGGTCGACGCCGCTGATCCAGCGCGCCGAGTTGATGACCACGTTGTCGCCGTTGCGACACGAGACCGTCGTGTTCTGGGAGCCGCACAGGTACGCGCGCTGCTCGGGACTGGCCAGGTAGACCGTGAAGTCCGCATCGCCGCCGCCGACCTGCTGGAACCGCCACGCGCCGCCCGCGATCCACGACCGCGGATCCGCGAGGGTCGCGCGCACGATGGCGCCGACCTCCGCCGCGTCGAGCCCGATGCCGTTCTCGACCGCCACGTTGTACTGCAGCAGCGTGCCCGCGCGGCCGACCACGCCCGCGTTGACCGGCTCGGCGTACGTCCAGGTGCCGGTCCCCGAGAAGTACAGCGGGACGGCCGCGACGTCGGGCGAGGCCGACGGCGACGGCGGCACCGCGTCGTCGGAGGCGGGGGCGCTGGTCGGCGCGGCCTGCTCCTCGTCGTTCAACGCCTGCGGCCTGCCGTCGGTGACCGCCGCGCCCAAGGCGAAGAACGCGCCGGTGCCGGCCATCAGGACCAGGATCGCGAGCAGCACGAAGCGCCGCCGTCTCCGGAGCCTGCGGTTGCGGCCCAGCCTTCCCTCAATCACACCCGCGATTCTAAGTGAGAAGCGGACCCGGAGGGCCCAGGCTCGGCGGACCGGTGAGTTCACAATGTGCTCAAGGCGTCCTCCGCGTCCTCAGGAGCCTCGTCGTTCACTTCGTCGAGCATCGCCGCCATCGCGCGCGCGACCGCCTGCGGGTGCTCCATCATCGCCACGTGCCCGGTGTTGTCGAGGATGAGCAGGCGCGAGTCGGGGATCGCCAGCGCCGTCGGCGGGGCCTGGCGGACGTCGATGACCCGGTCCTGCTTGCCCCAGATGACCAGCGTCGGGCACTGGATCTCGCGGGCGAGGCGCCACAGCGAGTTCGTCCCGGGCACGAGGGCCTGCATGAAGGAGGCCATGAGGCCGCGATAGGTCTGGAAATAGGCCCGGTTGTTCCACGGGACGGCGAGGCGGTGCCGGGCCTCGGCGATCGCCTCGCGGCGCCGCTGCGGGTGGATCGAGTCCGGGTCGGCCCAGGTGCCGCGGATGACCTCGTCGACCACCTGCTGCGGGGTGCGGCCGCGCATCGCGCGGTCGGCGAGCCAGGCGATGTTCGGGACCGCGAGCATCGGCAGGTAGCGCGACTGGTGCGAGCGCCGCGGGTTCCCGAACGGCATCGCGGGCGAGATGAGCGTCAGCGTGCGGATCAGCCCCGGCCGGGTCGCGGCCAGGTACACCGCGACGGCGCCGCCGAGGGAGTGGCCGGCGAGATGGACGGGGCCGCGGGTGGACTCGATGATCCACGCGGCCACGTCCTGCGCCAGCAGCGGGATGGTGACGCGCGGCGCCGGCGCCGAGTGGCCGAAGCCGGGCAGGTCGATCGCGTCCACCTGGAGCCGGTCGGAGAGCGCGTCGGCGAGGTCGGTCCAGTTCTGGGCCGAGCCGCCGAGCCCGTGGACGAACACGGCGGGCTCGGCGTCCGGCGCGGTCGGCGGCGTGTGCCGGATGAACAGCCGGCGGCGGCTGACCTGGTGCTCGATACCGGGCCAGGGCGAGTGCGGTCGCCGAGGAGTGCGGACCTCCTCGGCACCGACCAGCCGCGCCCGTTTCATGAGAGCTAGTGTGCCACTTCGGCTGCCAGCGCGCCCAAAGTAGCCGAAACCACCGCGCGGGCGCGTTCGGCCGTCACGACCGATGCGCCGGAGAGGCGGCGCACGGACCTGCCGTCGAGCCAGAGGATCACGACGACCGCGGTCTTGACCGGTCCGGTGGGGACGATCGAGGCGTGCTCGACCTCGACGCGCACGTCGCCGGTGCCCAGGCGCGGACGCAGCGCCTCCACTGTGGCCGCCGCGGCGGCGTGCTGGATGTGCCAGTCGATCGGCGGGACGGCGACCTTGCCGGTGGACTCGGTGTCGCCGAGCGCGAGCGTGACGCTCACCTCCGCCTCGAGCCCGGCGGACTCGATCTCGACGCGGCGCAGATCGACCGGCCCGACCGACGCGACCTCGACGTCGGTCGAGGCGGACTCGACGTGGCCGCGGATCTCGGCCTCGTCCACGGACTGCGGGCCGGGTTCGACCGCGCGCTGCTCGTTCACGACGGCGGAGACGACCGCGTGGACCTCGTCGGGGTCGACGCCGTCCTCGAGTTCGAGCCGGAGGCTCGAGGCGCCGTCGGGGGCCGTCACGTGGAAGGCGTCGCGGACGCCGGGGACCTGGCGGACGGCGTCGACGAGGCGGGCGGATTCGGTGTCGGGGGCCCCGACGGTGGTGGCCGGGTTCGCTGCTCCTGGCATCGGTCCTGGGTTCTCTACGGTCGCGGGCGGCGTGGGTTCGGCGATGGGCGGCCGGTCGGCCGGCGCGGTGCGCAGCGGGGCCTGCTCAGTGACGGGCGGGCTGGGGACGGCTGCGGGCGAGACCTCGGTGATCGGCGGCGGCTGGACGACCGGGAACTGGTCGGTCTGCTGCTCGACGACCGCGGGCGGCGGCGGGGTCGCGGGTGCGGGGGGCCGGCTCGGGACGCGCGGCCGCTGGGCGTCGAGGGGCTTGGCGGGCCGGGGCGGGGAGACCGGAGGCTCGGCGGTCTGCGGCTCGGGCGGCGCGGGGCGGTTCGCGCCGGGAGGTGCGTACGCGGGCGGGGCGCTCGCGGCCTGCGGGAGTTCGATGGGGCCGGTGTGCTGCGGCTGCATCGGGGCGCTGTACTGCTGTTGCGGCGCTTGGGGTTCGGGTGCCGGGGTCTGGACGAACTCCTGGTTGGGTCCGGGCGGCGCGGACGTCGGCTGCGGGGCGGCGTACTCGCCGGGCAGCGGCGGGGCGCTGTACCCGGGGTGCTGCTGGGGCGCGCCGAAGTCCGGGGCGGGGGCGCTGTAGAACTGCTGCGCCGGCTGGCTCACCGGCGGCGCAGGCTGCTCGGCCGCGGGCTGCTGGGGTGCGGGCTGCTGCGGGGCGGCGGGGTTCTGGTTCGGGGCGCCTTGGGCGGGCGGGGCGTACTCCTGGTTCGGCGCCGGGCGGTCCTGGTGCTGCTGCGGGGCGCTGTAGTCCTGGCCGCCGGGTGCGCTGAAGTCCTGCTGGTTCGCGCCCTGCCGGACCCCGAAGTCCGGGCCGGCGCCCTGCGGCGGGTGCGGCTCCCGGTTCGCGCCGGGGGGCGCGTACTCCTGGTTCGGGCCCGGCTGCGGGCCGCCGTGCTCCCGGTTCGGGCCCGGAGGGGCGTACTCCTGGTCGGCACCGGGCGGGGCGTACTCCTGGTTCGCACCCGGCGGCGCACCGAACTCCTGGTTCGCACCCGGCGGCGCACCGAACTCCTGGTTCGCACCTGGCGGTGCGAACGGGTTCACCGGGGCCTGCTCGCCCTGGAAGCCTTGGGGGCCTTGAGGAGCCGGAGGGATCGGCTCGAACTGCTCGCCCGGCGAGGGGCGGCGGGTCGCCGGGACCATCGGGCCCGTCTCGGCGATCTCGACCGGCACGTTCGCGGCCTGTCCGGTGGGGTCCTCGCTGTAGCGGTGGCGCCGACCCCGGTCCGGGTCGAACCGGTACTGCTCCGGCGCCTGACCCGCCCCCTGGCGGGCCGCGTCGGCGGTCTCGTCGGCCTCGTCCGCGGGCGGGCCCCAGGACCTGCCGATCCGCCTGCGGGCTGCCCGTTCCTCCCCGCTCGGACGCTGCTCATCCGGTCGGTTCTGGTCATACACCACTAGACAACTCCTTCATATTCCCGCCCTCAAGGTACCGTGGCGCGCCCAGTGACTCGAACCCGCATTTGTCGCCCCCGTACGCTGGGAGACTGGATTGAGACTTCCGTAAACTTCGCTCAGGTCGCAAGTGCTCGCGACTGACGGATGGGCGACATGGTTCGAGGAGAGGTACCCGAGTGAACAGCGCAGGTGAGGGCCGGGTCCGACTGCCCAGGAGCGAACGCCGTGCGCAGCTGCTGCGGGCCGCTCAGGACGTCTTCGTCTCCAAGGGGTACCACAGCACCTCGATGGACGACATCGCCGAGAACGCCGGGGTCTCGAAACCGGTGCTGTACCAGCACTTCACCTCGAAACTGGAGTTGTACCTGGCGCTGCTCGACGGCCGCGCCGCCGAGCTCGTGGGCCAGGTGCGCGACGCCCTTCAGTCCACTGAGGACAACAAGGAGCGGGTCAACCGCGCGATGCGGGCGTACTTCGAGTTCGTCGACGCCCAAGGCGAGGCGTTCCGGCTGGTGTTCGAGTCCGACCAGCGCAACGACCCGGAAGTCGCCGAGCGGGTGCTGAAGATGGAGGCCGAGTGCGTCGCGGCGATGGCGGACACGATCATGGCCGACACCCACGTCGACAAGGCCCGCGCTGAACTCCTGGCCACCGGGCTGCTCGGGACCGCGGAGGTCTCGGCCCGGAAGTGGATCGCCTCCGGCCGCGCCATCCCCAAGGACGAGGCCGTGCAGCTCATGAGCACCCTCGCGTGGCGGGGCATCTCGCACTTCCCGCGCGAGGGCGAATCCTGAGCCGGCACTGATCGGGCGCCGCCCCGAGGATGAATTCTCCGGGGCGCCCGTTCGCTCTCGGCGGAGCGCTCCGTGCGGTGGAGCGGGGGTCGCCGCGAGTAGTCTTGCATCGGACCGAAGGTCAAGCATTTCGATTGAGGAGGGCCCGTGGAGGTCAAGATCGGTGTCCAGTACGCCCCACGCGAACTGGTGTTGGAGAGCAAGCTGTCGCCGAAGGACCTGTCCGAGACGATCGAGCAGGCCGTCAAGGACGGCGGCGTCCTTCGCCTCGAAGACGAGAAGGGCCGCCAGGTGATCGTCCCGGTCGAGAAGATCGCGTACGTCGAGATCGCCGCCACCAGCGTGCGCTCGGTCGGCTTCACCGTCGACGCCTGAGCTTGCGAAGGCTTCGCGCGGTGAACGGGAAGCACGGCACCGTCGACGCCTGAGCCTGCGAGGGCTTCACGCGGTGAACCAGGTGCAGATCACCGTCGACGCGTGAACACGGACGCCTTCCGCAGACAGACTTGAAGGCCCGGAGCAGCCGCTCCGGGCCTTTCGGCTACTGAAGGACCGTGAACGGCGCGGTGCCGCCCACGGCGACGTTGCCGTTGCGCACGCCTTCGGGGCCGCTCGAGTGGACCCGGTACAGGGTCGCGTTCGCGACCGCGAGCACCGGCTCGCCGCGGTTGACGATCGACTCGACCGGGTCGGCCGGATTGGCGCCGATCTGCGAGAACACCAGCCCGGCCGTGCCGGCCTGGACGTCCGTCCGGGAGTTGTCGAGCGCGACCTGGAACAGCGTGTCGTCGTCGCGCTTTCCGGCCACCCACAGGTAGTTCTCGGAGCTCCACGCCACGTCGGTGACCTCCTCGATGCCGTAGCCGATCCGCTCCGGCTCGCCGGCCTGGATCTTCCCGTCGGCGTCGACGGTGAGCGGCGCGACCCAGACGTGGCCGCCCTCGACGTACGCGAGGCGCCGGCCGTCGGCCGAGAGGGCCATCGCGGTCACCGCCTCCCCCGAGGTGAGCGAGTGGACGACGGCCCGCGTGTTCGGGTTGACGACCGTCGGCACGCCGTCGGAGACGACGAGGACCGCCGACTCCGGGTGCCACTGCGGGTCGGCCAGCGAGGTCCCCAGGCCCGGGACGGCCCCGAGGGCGTCGTTCGTGGGGCCGACCTGGAGCACGTCGCCGCCCGCGCCGGCGACGACCGCGGCGAGCTGGTCGGCCGGGCCGATCGCGACCTCGCGGAGGCCCTCGGCGGTGAAGCCGACCCACGGGTGCTCCCGGGAGGTCGTGGTGACCTCGCTGCCCGTGTACTCCCAGACCCGCTCCTCCGCGATGAAGTAGGCGGTCTGCGGCAGGTCCGCCGGGATCGCGTTCCAGCTCCGCCAGTCCTCTAGGGCGCCTTCGGCGATGGTCTCGCCGTCGGCGGTGAGCACGAAGCCCTCGCCGAGGCCGAGGGTCCAGGCGATCTGCGCGGCCATGGCCTGCTGCACGGCGGTGTCGTCGATGGGCTCGCTGAGCGTCAGGTCGATCTGGACGGTGTCGTCCTGCCGGGCGACCTCGCCGTCCGAGTCGTCCGGGATCGCGCTCCGCGCGGACTGGCTCGTGAAGTCCGACGGGCCCTGCAGCAGCCAGTCGAGCAGGATCCGGCGGCCGACGTCGGCCTCGAGGTCGTCGTAGATCCAGCGCAGGTCCGGCACCAGCAGCTGCGAATCGCCGGCCCGGAAGTAGAGCGGCGCCTCGGTGTACGAGGTGAGGAACTGGTCGTAGTCGAGGACGACCTGCAACGGCAGGGTCGCGATCTCCCACGGGTCCTGGAGGCCGCCGTCGCGCTGGAGGGTGAACGTCTCCTCGTAGGTGCTCGGCGTCGAGTTCATGCGGACCGAGCCGTCATCGAGGTAGTAGTTGCCGACGACCGAGCCGGTGACCGTGACGATGGCCGATTCGACCGAATTGCCCTCGCCGAACGAGATGTCGATGCCGTCGAGCAGGCGGATGCCGTCCCCTGCGGCTGAGAACTGCTCGGCGCCGGAGGCGGTGAACAGGTTGAGCCGGTCGTCGCGGCCGGCCGGGTCGCCGGCGGCGGCCTTGAGGAAGTTCGCGACCGTGACCTCGGCTTCGGCGGTCGGCTCGAACCGCTCGGCGCTGGTCCCGGAGGACTCGCCGAAGTCGGTCGGGGCCTCGCCGATGACCTCGGGGTCGCGGCCCGTGGGGATGCCGCAGGCGGCCGCGAGCCAGGCGGTACCGACGGCGAGTGCGGCCGCGAGACTAGTCCTGCGTCGCACGGGTGGCCTCCTTTCCGGTGCTCCGCCGGTCGAGGCGCAGCGGGATCGGCGAGGTGATCACGCGGTTGCCGGCCTGGAGCGGCAGGGTGAGGACGAACAAGGTGCCCTTGCCGGGCTCGCCGACGGCCTGGAGCGTCCCCGAGTGGAGTTTGGCGTCCTCGAGGCTGATCGCGAGGCCGAGGCCGGTGCCGCCGGTCTTGCGGTTGCGGGAGGGGTCGGCGCGCCAGAACCGGTCGAAGACGCGGTCGGCGTGGCCGGGTTTGAGGCCGACGCCCTCGTCGCGGACGGCGACCGCGACGGCCGAGTCGGACTCGGCGACGGTGATCCGCACCGGCTTGCCCTCGGCGTGCTCGATCGCGTTCGAGACGAGATTGCGCAGGATGCGCTGGACGCGGCGCGGGTCGACCTCCGCGATGACGCGGCGCCTCGGCTTGGAGACGGTCACCTCGACACCGCACTCGGCCGCGAGGCCGGACAGGCCCTCGACGACGTCCTCGGCGATGCGGCCGACGTCGACGGCGTCCACTTCGAGGGACGCGAAGCCGGAGTCGAAGCGGGAGATCTCCAGCAGCTCCTGGAGGAGGTCCTCGAAGCGGTCGATCTCGTGCTGGAGCAGCTCGGTGGAGCGCTTCGTGACCGGGTCGAAGTCGTCCCGGTTGTCGTAGAGCAGGTCGGCGGCCATGCGGATCGTCGCGAGCGGAGTGCGCAGCTCGTGGGAGACGTCCGAGGTGAAGCGGCGCTGCATCATCGACATCTCCTCCAAGCGCCGGATCTGGCTCTGGAGGTTCTCGGCCATGAGGTTGAACGACCCGGCGAGCCGGGCGAGGTCGTCGGAGCCGCGGACCTCCATGCGCTCGTGGAGCAGGCCGGCGGCGAGCCGCTGGGAGGTGCGGGCGGCCTCGCGGACGGGCGTGACGACCAGGCGGGTGACGAGCGCGGCGATGACGCCGAGGAGCAGCACCAGCGCGACACCCGCGAGCGCGAGGTTGGTGCGCAGGAGGCTGATGGCCTCCTCCTGCGACTCGAGCGGGTAGAACGCGTACAGCTCGAAGTCCACGCTCAGGTCGATGTAGGAGCCGACCACGAGGTAAGGCGCCGACCGTTCGCCGTCGATCGCGAAGTTGCCGTACTGGACCGCGGTGTTGCGGCCGGCGACCGCCGCTTGCAGCTCCTCGGAAGGCCGGACGTCGGCCGAGACCGGGTGCGAGCGGGTCACGACGCCGTCGCCGGTGCGGAGCACGATGACCGGCGCGTAGACCGGGTCCTGGGTGAGCTCGTTGACGATCTTCTGCATGGTCGTGGCGAGCGCCGTGTCCGAGGAGGACGTGTAGGTGCCGAGCTGCTCGGCGGCGCGGGCGACGGCGTTGTTGGTCTCCTCGACGGCGGTGTCCTGCCGTTCGGTGAGGAGCCCGGAGGTGACCGAGCCGGCCACGACGAAGCTGAAGATGAGGACCAGGATCGTGGAGGCGATGAGGGTCGAGGAGACGACCCGGAGCTGGAGGGAGGCGCGGAAGCGGTCGATCAGCGGCCGCGCGGCCCGGCCGGCCCAGCGGACGCTGCGCGTCCAGGCCCGTCGCAGCCACACCGGGCGCTCGCGCGCCCGGTCCCCCTCACGCGTCATCTAGCCCAGTCCGGCCTTGTACCCGACGCCGCGGACGGTCTGGATGAGCTGCGGACGCTCGGGGTCGGGCTCGATCTTGGCGCGCAGGCGCTGGACGTGGACGTTGACCAGGCGCGTGTCGGCGGAGTGCCGGTAGCCCCAGACCTGCTCGAGCAGGACCTGGCGGGTGAACACCTGGCGGGGCTTGCGGGCGAGGGCCACGAGCAGGTCGAACTCGAGCGGGGTCAGCTTGACCTCGGCGCCGTTGAGGGTGACCTGGTGGGCGGGCACGTCGATCTGGACCTGGAGGCCGGGCTTGCCGATCTCGAGGCGCTCGGGCGTGACGTCGTCGCCGCGGCGCAGGCGGGCGCGGATGCGGGCCACCAGCTCCTTGGGCTTGAACGGCTTCACGATGTAGTCGTCGGCGCCCGATTCGAGGCCGAGGACCACGTCGACGGTGTCGGACTTCGCGGTGAGCATGACGATCGGCACGCCGGACTCGCCTCGGATCGCCTTCGCGACGTCGATGCCGCTCATGCCCGGGAGCATGAGGTCGAGCAGCACGATGTCGGGCCGGTGCTCTTTGAACGCGGCGAGCGCCTTCTCGCCGTCGACGACGAAGGTGGGGGTGAAGCCTTCGGTCCGGAGGATGATGCCGAGCATCTCCGCCAGCGCCGGGTCGTCGTCAACGACGAGTACGCGTGCTCTCATGGACACCAGTTTTCCACCTCGCAAAAGCCGAGAGCACCACGGGTGGACACCCGTGGTGCTCTAACTGTAACGACTAACCGACGGACTTGGCGGCTCGTGCGGGGTCGGTGCCTGCGGCGATGGCCTCGAACGGTTCGCGGCCCGCCTGGATCTCACCGAGCTGGACCATTTCGCGCTTCGTGAAGAAGCCGACGATCCAGTCGGCGAGGACGCGGCCCTTGCGGCCGGTGCCGGGCACGCGCGACAGGTGGTAGCCGCGGTGCATGAGCCAGGCGAGGAGGCCCTTGGCCTTGAAGCCGTAGGTGTTGGCGACGCCCTTGTACAGGCCGAGCCCGGCGACCGAGCCGATGTACTTGTGCTCGTACGGCTTGAGTTCGCGCCCGACGTGGTTGCGGTAGACGTTCTCGGCCAGGGTGGCGGCCTGGCGGACGGCGTGCTGCGCGGAGGGCGTGCACCAGTCCATCGGGAAGTCCGAGGTGTCGGGGACCTGCGCGGAGTCGCCCGCGCCCCAGGCGCCTTCGACGACCTCGCCGATGGTGTGCTTGCCGGCCTCGACGCCGGTCGCGACCTGGAGCCGGGTGTTGCACTCGAGGTGGCCGCGGGGGCCGATGGGGAGGTCGGTCTGCTTGAGCATCGGGTGGGGCATGACGCCGGCGGTCCAGATGATGGTGTCGGTGTCGAACTCCTCGCCGTCGGTGAGGATGACGTGGCCGCCCTCGCAGGACTTGAGGGTGGTGCCCAGGCGGATGTCGACGCCGCGCTTGGTGAGCTCGCGGGCGGCGTAGGCGCCCATCTCGGGGCCGACCTCGGGGAGGATCTTGTTGGCGTACTCGACGAGGTACCACTTGATCTCGGAGGCGTCGAGCATCGGGTAGTTCTTGACGATGTTCGCCGTGAGGTCCTCGAGCTCGCCGAGGGTCTCGGCGCCGGCGAAGCCGCCGCCGACGGTGAGGAACGTGAGGGCCTTGCGGCGCACGTCGGGGTCCTCGGTGGAGGCGGCGATGTCGAAGCGCTGGAGGACGTGGTTGCGCAGCCAGATGGCCTCGCCCATCGACTTGATGCCGATGGCGGTGTCGGCCAGGCCGGGGATGGGGAGGGGCCGGGACACGGAACCGGGGGCGACCACGACCTCGTCGTATTCGATCTCTCGGGCGGGTCCGGCGAACGGCTGCACCATGAGCTTGCGCTCGGCGTGCTTGACCTCGGTGACCGCACCGGTGATGATCGTGCAGAGCTTGAGGGCCTGTCGGAGCGGCACAACGCCGTGTCGCGGGGAGATGGAGCCAGCGGCCGCCTCGGGCAGGAACGGCTGGTAGGTCATGTGCTGGTTGGGGTCGATGACCATCAGTTCAACTTGACCGCGCTTGATGTCGCCCTTCAACAGCTTGCTCAAGCGTTCGGCAACGTAAAAACCGACGTGACCGGCACCTATCACGACTATACGTTTCACGGGTTCAATTCTTGCCCTGTTCAGGGGGTCTTGTGTAGTGAACGCGCGAGGACGTAGATCACGGTGACCGCGGCCACGATCCCGGCTGCGACGGCGAGACCTGCGGTGAGACCGGTGAAATACGCGGTGAACAGCGCCAGGGCGAGGGCGAGGGCCGCAGTCGACGCCAGGACCAGTCCGAGGTGTTTCGCCCAGGTGAGCATGATCTCACCGTCCATTGCGGTAGTCGTTCGGAAGCGCTGCGCGACGGCGGCGGCCGAGTGGGCGGTGTACAGCAGGCAGGCGAGGGCGGCGGCCGTCCACAATGCGGGAGCGCGGGGCGCGCCGGAGGCGTTCTCGGAGGCACCGCCGAAGGCGTCGGCGAGGAGCCATGCGGCGAGGACGAAGCCGATGGCGACCAGCGGCGCCGGCCCGGCGGGCGCGAGGGCCGCGGCGAGGGACACGAGTGCGGCGGCGGCGACGTAGAAGCCGGTGCCGGCCCATTCGGGCGGGACGGCGATCTCGGCGGCGACGAAGAGGGTCAGTGCCACGAGCAGCCGCAGCAGGACCGGGGCGGGCGCGACGCGCCGGGCCCAGGTGAGACCGGTGGCGCGCCCGGCCTTGGCGCGCTCGCGGGCGCCGTCGCGGAGGGCCTGGAGGAGGCCGCGCTGGACGTCACTCATGCACGGCTCGCAGCGTCGTCAAGGGGCTCATCGGTAGCGCCTCCGGTTGAGTTCGGCGAGCACGGTGTCGAGGGAGGCCGAGCCCCGCCAGGGCTCGACGGCGACGCCGAGGTCGCGCAGCTCCATGACGGTGTTCTCGCGGGCCAGCCGCCACAGCCGCTCGGCGTACGGTGTCCAATGTGTCCGGCGGGGCGGGGCGAGGTGCGGCGGGAGCGTGTCGACGCACAGGACCGGCCGGCCGGCGCGGGCGAGCGAGGCGACGAGCGCGATCGAGCGGTCGGTGAGCAGCGGCGTGAAGACCACGTTGAGGCTGCGCTGGCCGCCGAGCTGGCGGCGCAGCAGCTCCGGCGAGGGCGGGATCGGGTCCGGCGGGATCTCGACCGAGGCGAGCCAGCGGAGGGTCGCGGCGGCGTGGCGGCGTCCCGCCCCGGCCCGCATGCGGCGGCCGCGGGCGCCGAACTCGACGCAGGCGGTGCGGTCGCCTTGGAGGGCGTAGTGGGAGGCGACGGCGCCCGCGGCGCGCACGGTGAGGTCGGCGATCGACGGATCGCCGTCCACGCCGCCGGAGACGCCGGCCTCGACCTGGAGGTCGAGGACCAGGGTGACGTCGGTGTCGCGTTCGGAGAGGGTCGCGTTGACGTAGAGGTCCTGCGTGCGCATCGAGGTGCGCCAGTCGATGCGGCGGAGGCGGTCGCCGGGCTGGAAGAGGCGCACTTCGGCGAGTTCGCCGGAGTCGCCGCCGCGGCGGGAGCGGTGGACGCCGGTGACGCCGTCGGCGAACGGGAGGGACTCGGCCGAGTCGAACCAGTCGGGGACCGGCAGGACCCACGCGGTCGCGCCGGGCAGGCGCTGGACCGTGGTCTCCAGGAGGCCGCCGCAGGCGATCGAGCGGACGTGCACGGGCCCGAGGTGGTGCTCGCCCCAGCGGCGGGCGGTCCCGGCGACGACGAGGTCCCGCCCGGAGCCCGGCCCGATCCACGAGGCGAAGTCGCCTTTGCCGGTGTGCAGGTCGATCCAGGGGTCCGCGGCGGCGGTGACGAGCGTGGCGACCGCGACCGGCTCGGGGTTGGCGACGATGACGCGCACGGCGGCAGTGCCGCCTTCGGGGCAGGCCAGGTCGTCGGCGGTGCCTTCGAGCGGGGCGAGGCGGGCCTGCGGCGGGCGGACCGGGCGCCGCTGGAGGAGCACGGCGGTGCCGATCGCGAACGGCGCGGCGATGAGGACGAGGTCGACGCGGCCGAAGGCGACGGCGGCCAGCAGGCACACGGCGCCGATCGCGACGGCGCGGGTCAGGGCCTTCGTGCGCCGCCACGTCACGGGCGCCTCGACGGCGCCGCCGTACCCGGCCGGCCGCACCGGCCGGGCGTTGTCGGTGCGCAGGCTCAGGACCGGGTCGCGTGCGATCGTCATCGCCGTGCGGAGTAGGTCGGGGCCTGCGCGGTCTGCGGGGCCTCGACGCCGCGGCAGATGTCGGCGACGACCGCCGCCGGGTCGATGCGGCGCATCCACAGCTCCGGCTTGAGCGTGATGCGGTGGGCGAGCGCGGCGGCGGCGACGCCCTTGACGTCGTCGGGGGTCACGAAGTCGCGTCCTGAGAGGACGGCGAGGGCGCGGGAGGCGAGCAGCAGCGCGAGCGAGCCGCGCGGGGAGGCGCCGACCTGGACCTGCGCGTGGCCGCGGGTGGCGGTGGTGATGGCGACCATGTAGCGGCCCACGGAGTCCTCGACGGTGACGTCCTCGAGGGCGCGCTGCATGCCGACGAGGGTGGGCGCGTCGATGACGGGCGCGAGGTCGGCGGTCTCGGCGCGGCGGCCGATGCGGCGCTGGAGGACCTCCCACTCCTCGTCGGGCGTGGGGTAGCCGAAGGAGACGCGCAGCAGGAACCGGTCGAGCTGGGCCTCGGGGAGCTGGTAGGTGCCTTCGAACTCGACGGGGTTGGAGGTGGCGAGGACGGTGAACGGCTCGGGCAGGAGGTGGGTATCGCCTTCGACGGAGACCTGGCGCTCCTGCATGGCCTCGAGGAGCGCGGACTGGGTCTTCGGCGGCGTCCGGTTGATCTCGTCGGCGAGGAGGAGGTTGGTGTGGACCGGGCCCTTGCGGTAGACGAACTCGCCGGACTTCTGGTTGTAGAGCAGGGAGCCGGTGACGTCGGCGGGCAGCAGGTCGGGCGTGAACTGGAGCCGGCGGAAGTCGAGGCCGAGGCTCTGCGCGAAGCAGCGGGCGGTGAGGGTCTTGCCGAGGCCGGGGAGGTCCTCGAGGAGGATGTGGCCGCCGGCGAGGATCCCGGCCAGGACCAGGCGCAGCGGCTCGTCCTTGCCGACGATGACCGACCGGACCGACTTCAGGACGGCGTCGGAGTAGTGCGCGACCTGGTCGAGGCTGATGCGCGGGGTGTCGGTCATGAGATCTCCTCGATGGCGTGCAGGTGTTCGCCGAGCTGCCGCGGCGTGGGGCAGTCCGGGACGGGCCCGGTCAGGAACCGGTACGTGGATTCGCCGAGGACGGCCCGACACTCGGCGGGCTGCTCGGTGAGGGACAGGCCCCGGCGCAGCCGCAGCCGCTCGGCGGCGAGCGCGACGAGCTGCTGCTTGGCGTTGGTGGTGTCGAACCGGCCGGGCTTGGCCTCGGCGAAGATGAACCGGTCCTCCCAGCGGTTGACGTCGGCGAAGGGGCGCCAGGACGGTTCGTTGACGGTGTGGACGACGAGTTCGGGGGCGGCCTCGGTGTCGGCGCGCATCCCGGAGACGACCGAGTGCGCGAAGAGCGCGGCGAGCGCGAGCATGACGACCTGCCAGAGCGCGAACTCGACGCCGGACATGCGCGCGACCGCCCAGGCCAGGCCCGCGGCGGCGACGGTGCCGACGACCGGCCACATCCGCAGGCGCCCGAACGGCGCCAGGAAGTCCTTCACGTCGTCCCGCCTGGTCATGTCGCCTCCCTGAGGCCGAGCTCGGTCCGGAGTGCCACGAGCGCGTCGCGGGCCCGGTCGCGGTCGGCCTCGACGACCTCGTGGGTCGAGTAGCGGGCCCGCAGGTACGCCTCGGTGAGCCGGTTCAGGGCCGAGCCGTCGAGGTCGTGGCGGGACAGGAGTTTGCGCACCAGGTCGGCGGGCGTGTCGGAGGCGTCGCGTTCGATGCCGACGGTCTCGGCGGCGCGTTCGAAGTGGACCCAGCAGGCGATGATCGCCGCCCTGGCGTCGGCCCCGAGGTCCATCTCGGCGAGCGCGGAGGCGATGGCGTCCTCGACGAGCGCGAAGTCCCGGCGCAGGTACGCGGGTTCGGGCTCGGGTTCGCCGCTGGACTCGGGGGCGTCGACGAGCCAGTCGATGACGCGGCGGACCACGAACAGGACGATGAGCAGCGCGGGGACGCCCAGGAGGATCCCGAGGACGAGCCACGAGACCCAGGGCGGCAGCGTGAAGGCGTCCTCGGCCTCGCCGGCCTCGGGCATCGACGGAGGCGGCTCCTGGCTCATGAACGGCGGCGGGAGGCTCTCCGCGTCGCCGGTCGACCCGGGCATCCGGGCCTCGTCCCACTGCAGGCCGGTCCCCTGCGCGGCGATCCCGACGACGAGCAGCGCGGCCACGACGACGCCGACCGGCAGCCACCGCCGCAGCGTCGAGCGCTCGGGCGGTTCGGTCTGCGTCATGGACGACCTCAAAGGGGTTCGGTGCGGCGGCTGGGGTGATGCGCGTCCCCCACCTTATGCCAAGGCGCCGGAAACCGCCTACCAGCCCGAGGCCGCCGAAAGTGTTCGCAAACCGCGAACTTAATGTACAGAACACTTTCGCTTGCGTTTATTTCGAATAGTTCGTATGATTCGATGAGGAGGTGCAGAGGATGACGGGAATCGGACCGGTCAGTTCAGTGCAACCGGGAGACGTCGACGCCGAAGCGGCGCAGCGTGCGCTGCGCCGTATCAAGGACTACCTCGCGAAGCATCCGGCCGAACCGGAATTGATCGAGGTCATCGTGGAGCACGGCGAGCCGTCCCTGGTGCTCCCCCGTCCTGCGATCACGCTCTTCGCGCAGATCCTGGCGCAGCTCGCGGAGGGGCGGGGCGTGTCCGTGGTGCCCTCGCAGGCCGAGCTGACCACCCAGCAGGCGGCGGACCTGCTCGGTGTCTCGCGCCCCTATCTGATCCGCCTCCTCGAACAGGGCGAGATCCCCCACCGCAAAATCGGGCGGCATCGCCGGATCGCGCTCGCAGACCTCCTCGACTACAAGCGCACTGACGACGAACAACGCCGGCGGACAGCCGACGAACTCGGCGAGCTGGGGCAGGAGCTGGGGATCTGACGTGCCGCTTCGAGTCCTGTACGACGCGAACGCCCTCTACCCGAACACATTGCGCGACATGCTCATCCGCGTCGCGCAGGCCGGTCTCGCGCAAGCGCGGTGGACCGGCCGGATCCTCGACGAGATGCAGCGCGCGATCACCCGGAGCCGCCCGGACATCCCGCCCGGGAAGCTCGACCTGCTGCGCGACCGCATGAACGCCTCGATCCGCGACTGCCTCGTCGAGAACTACGATCCGCTCATCGACGGGCTCAAACTCCCCGACGAAGACGACCGGCACGTGCTCGCAGCGGCGATCGCATGCCGCGCCGATGCGATCGTGACCTTCAACCTGAGCGACTTCCCACCGGACGCACTCGGTCCGTGGGGCATCGAGGCATGGAGCCCCGACGAGTTCCTGCTCGACCTGATCGACCAGGATGCGAAACGCGTGTGGGGCTGTCTCCAGCGCATCGCCGATTCACGGCGCAACCCGCCGCAGACTGTCGAAGACGTGCTGGCGCAGCTCGAACGCTCAGGCCTGATCGAAGCGTCCGCCGCACTGCGCTCGGGCTGACTCGTGGCCGCCGCTCACTGGAAACGGGACACGAAGCGGCGCTGCCAGGGGGTCTCGACCGCTTTCGGGCTGTAGCCGGATCTGACGTAGGCGACGGCCTCGTCGGCGGGGACGCCGTCGAGGACGGCCAGGCAGGCGAGGGCGGTGCCGGTGCGGCCGTTGCCGCCGTGGCAGGCGAACTCGACCCGTTCGGCCTCGGCGCGCTTCCAGGCGTCGCGCAGGGCCGCCGCGAAGGCGGGCTTGTCGGCGGGGAGGCGGAAGTCGGGCCAGCGGACCCATGTCGCCTCCCATGCGACCGCCGGCGGCTCCTTGCCGAGGAGGTAGAGGGCGAACTGCGGCTCCGGTCCGTCCGGGAGCGGGCGCGCGAGGCCGCGGCCGCGGACGAGCCGGCCGGACGGGAGGCGGAGCACGCCGGGTGCGTCGGGATCCCAGGTCATCCTCTGATGCTACTGCGGCACGGCATCATCCGATGCTGCTGCGGCGCAGCGAGAACGCTAACGGACCTCGCGGAGCCCGGAGCCCTCCTCGGGGAGTTCCCTGAGGGTCCGGATCGGGGTCCTGAGGAGTGCCAGGCAGCCGGCGAACAGCATTCCGGCGGCGATGAAGAGCACGGCCCGGGCGCCGACGGCCTCGCCGGCGAAGCCGCCGAGGATCGAGCCGATCGCCATCGAGCCCCACGTGATCACCCGCTGGGTCGCGTTGACGCGTCCCTGGATCGGGTCGGGCGTGACCGCCTGCCGGTAGCTGACGACGTTCACGTTGAACGCGACGATCGCCGCGACGTACAGGATCTGCCCCAGGAACGCGCAGACCGCGCCCCACCCGGGCCCGGACATCGCCACGACCGCCATGCCCGGTCCCGAGAGCGCGAGCGCGACGAGCGCGGTCCGTCCCATGCCGGCCTTCGCGGAGATCTTGCCGACGAGCACCGCCCCGAGGACGCCGCCGACGCCCGACCCGGCGAGGATCAGGCCGACCGCCGCGCTGGTCTGGCCCGTGTCGCGGATCAGGAACACCACGAGCATGGCCTGGAAGGCGCCGATGGAGAGGTTGCACCAGGCGCTGGAGAACGCCACAGTGCGGATGATCGGGTCCTTGAGGATGAAGCGGATGCCTTGGGCGATCTCGGATCTGAGGTTCGGCTGCTCGGGGCGGACCGGTTCGGCCTCTTCGAACCTGATGCGCCACACGCTGAACGCCGACACGGCGAACCCGACGACCGCCACGACGACGGCGACCGGCGCGGTCAGCGCCGCCACCAGCGGGCCCGCGGCGAGCGGGCCGCCGGTGTCGGACGCGGACCTGATCCCCTGGAGGTGCGAGTTCGCGCCGGTGAGCCGGTCGTTGTCGATGAGCATCGGGATGTAGCTGGCCTGCGCGACGTCGAAGAACACCGAGACGAGCCCGAGCAGGAACATGACGGCGTACATCTGCCAGGCGGCGAGCGCGTCGAGCATCCACACGACGGGCACGCTCAGCATCACCAGCGCCCGCAGCGACTCGCTGACGACGACGATCGGCTTGCGCCGCATCCGGTCCACCCAGGCGCCGATCAGGAGGCCGAAGAGCGCCAAGGCGATCTGGTCCATCGCGTTCAGGACGCCGATCTGGGACTCGCTCAGGTCGAGGACGACGACGGCGATGATCGAGACGGAGAAGAACGCGATCTGGAGCCCGATCTGGCTCGTCGCGACGGAGACGAGCAGGAGCCGGTGGTCGGGGTGGCGGAACATCGGTTCGGGCGGTGCCTTTCAACGGGGGTGTTCGGGCAGGCTACGCCCCGAACGCGACGAACGGGTGCCATGGACGCCGCTCCCCGACGGCGGCAAGCGCCTCGGCGGGCGACGCGCCGGCGGCGCAGCGGCGGTGGTACTCGAGCATCATGTCGGCGGCCATCGCGTCGGGGACGCGGGCGAGGCTGGAGACCACGGTCGAGGCGCCCGCGTGCAGCAGCGCCGCCGTGAAGCCGAGCGTCTCGTTGCCGACCTCCACGGTCGAGCGGCCGAGGTCGCACGAGGACAGGACGACGTGGCTCGGCGGCTGGTCGAGCCCGAGCAGCTCGTACGCGTTGAGCGGTCCGAGCCCGAAGTCCAAGCGGGAGAACAGGACGTTGTCCGGCTCGTGGTGCCCGTGCGCGGCGAGGTGCGCGACCGAGGCGCCGTCGAGGGCCCTGAGCACGTCCTCGGGGTCGGACTTCTCGGCGCGGATCAGCCTCGCGTCGGGGTAGAGGGCGGCGACCGACTCGATCTCGCTGTCGGCGCGGACGAGCCGGGGCCCGGCGGCGATCAGCGCCGGGCCGGTCGCGGCGGGCCGCTGGGCCGCGCGCCACCAGACCTCGGCGGAGGGCGACACCGTGATCGGCCTGCCGCGCAGCGCCGGCAGCAGCGGCCACGGGACCCACGCGAGGCGGCTGTGCGGGACGATGACGATCTGCCGGTCGCCGACATAGTCGGCGATGGGCTTCCAGATGCCTTCGGAGAGCGCGTCCGCGTTGCGGCGCATGGCGCTCTCGACGCTGCCCCGGAGCCGCGGCGGGTGGTTGAAGGTCCGGCTGAGCGCGTCGAGGTCCGCGCCGAGGCGCCGTTCGAGCTCGGTCGCCTCCTTGAGCGGCATGAGTTCCACGTACTGGAGTCCGTCGCCGCCGACGAGGACCGCGCGCAGGGTCTCCTCGACGTGGAGCATGTTGACGAGGACGGTCTCCCTGGCGTTCGCGAGCTCGTGGATCGCCTCGGGGGCGATCCGGTCGGCCTGCTCCCCCGGTCCCGGTCGGGCCCGGTCGTAGTCGCGGATCTCCGCTTCGAGCGCGCTGACCCGGGCGAGCGCTTCGGAAGCGTTCTCTCCTTGGAGTTGCAGGTCCCAAAGCTCCTGGCGCGCTTGGCGGAGCCGGCCGAGCGCTTGGCGCGCGTCAGGGTCGGCCGAGGACTTGACCGGTGGGATCCGCAGCGACTGAGCGCGCGACCGCTCCGCCCACCACAGCAGCTCGGCCGGCACCTCTCTGGTGGCGGCGTAGCTGAGGCCCTTGTTGGAGAGCTGCACTCCGAGCGCCGAGACCCCGGCCTGGAACTCGACGGACCCGAACGTCATGCGGTAGTTGTCGAGGAGGTCCAGGCCGGCGCGCAGTTCCGGGGTAGGGTCGCCGTTCCGGGCCCAGGCGAGTTCGGCCTTCGCCAGGCACCTGGCCAGGTCCTCGGCCAAGGCGTCGTAGCCGGTGCCGCTGGCACCCTCCTGGAGCAGCGCCTCCACGCCGTCGAGCTCCTTGGCCCGGATCTTCGCGCGGGCGGCGAGGATCTTCGCCTGGTTGAGCCGCAGGCTCCAGCCGCGCTGCTCGAGCGCGTCGCAGAGCCGCTGCACCTTGTCGGCGAATCCGGGCCCTTCACGGCCGGCATCGAACTGCCCCTGCAGGATCAGCAGCTGCGCGAGGAACGCCATCGGCTCGTTCCCCTGCTCGTACAGCGACTGCAGGGCCTGGTTCGCCCACTCCTCGGCGAGGTCGAGCCGGTTGTCCTCGTACGCCGCCACGGCCCGCCAGTACTCGAACATCGCGGCGCTCCTCCGGTCGCCGAGCAGCCGCTGCGAGGCGATCGCCTCGGCCCAGCGCTTGGTCGACTGCCGGAACATCCCGACATAGGAGAGCGCCTCCGCATAAGAGCCCTCGATGTACGGTTCCAATTCGGGTGCGAAGGCGCGGTATTGCGCCCGCACTTCATCGAACGCCTGGAGCGCCTTGGTCACTTCTCCGAGATCGAGCCAGATTAGCGCCTCGATATGGAGGGACTTGGCGCGGTTCGCCGGGATGTCGAGTCCGTCGAGAATCGCGACGGCACGCTGAATGCTCGTCAGCGAATGGTGCAGTTCGCCGAGATCCCTCCAGACCAGCGCCCGATTATGGAACAGGGCCGCGTACATGTAGTCGGGGCCGTGCTCGGCGAGCAGCGGCTCGGCCGCGTCGAACCAGCGGAGCGCGTCCGTCAGCCGGCCGCTCTGCCAGAGAATGAAGGCCCGCTGGTGCAGCATCATGCCCCGGTCGCCGGGCGCGATGAACCGTTCGGCGAGATCGAGGAATCGCAGTCCGCGACCCGGGTCGCCGAGGGTCACCTGCTCGATGGCGAGGACCAGGAGCACTTTCGCGGTCAGGCGGGCTCGCGCGGTTCCGGCCGGCGGGAGCCGCTCGGGGTCCCAGTCCAGCAGCTCCAATGCCTCTTCCAGTGCCGTCGCCGATTCTGCGACCCGGCCGCGGCGGTACAGTCGCTGGCCGCGAGTGAACAGACGCCAGGCATGTTGAAGCATTCTTCACATGCTACAGACGGACGGCAGGCGTCACGACCACCGCTGGCAGCCCTTCCCTTTGCAGCGCTTCGTCGGGCCGGATCACGAGTTGGAACATCTCATTGTCCGGAAGCCCCTCGATGACGAATCTGCCGCTCTCATCGGACGAGGCGCGACGGGTTCCCTGAGGGCTTCTGAATTCGACCGCATAGGTGCCTTCCGGCCCTATCCACCCGTCCAGACGCATTTCATGAGCGGCCGAGGGCCTGGGGGTCACCATCACCGTGACCGTCTCGCAGTCGAAGGTGATCGAGGCGGGATCGCCTTGGTTCACCGCCAGTTCGGTGTCCCCTCGCATGAGCGCGAATTCCTTCGGCCGATATACCGAGGCGACTTTGGCGTCCAGCGCCGCCTCCAGTTCGAGGACGAATTCGACCCGATCGTTCAAGTCGTTCGGAATCGGATCGTCCCGATGGTGCAGCTCGTTGATGACCGCGAGAATTCGCTCATCGCAGGAGTCCAACGGTTCGAACTCGCTCTGGTTCCCAGTCTCAGGTTCCATCTGCATCCCGCTCCTCACCTGAAGCCCAGGACGGATCATCCATGAGCGTCTTCCTCAGCTTGTCCAAGCAGCGGCCCCGAGTGGGTCCGATGCTCCCCCTTTTCATCCCGAGCTCCTCGGAGATGACGTCGTAATCCGGCCGGGCGAAGGCCGCCACGTAGGCGAGCAGCGCCCGGCACTTCACGTCCTGCGCAAGGAAGGCCCGGCGGACCGCCTCTCGTTCGGCACTGCGGACGAGGTCGTCCTCGATGCCTTCGATGACCGGCTCCTTGATGTCCAGCGGGTCCGAGACGACCTCCCGCTTCGCGCGTCCGGCGACGTTCCAGGCCTCGCGGCTGACCGTGGTGTGCAGCCATTTGGTCAGCGCGCGAGGCTGGTTCAGCCCGTCCTTGGTGCGCCACAGCCGAAGCCAGGCGGTCTGCACCACGTCGGCGGCGCTCTCCGCATCGAGGCCGGCCTTCCGCGCCACCCGCCAGAGCGGCACGTTGAGCTCCTCGATCAAGGTGCGCTGCGCACTGCGGTCGCCGGCACGCGCGGCGATGTAGAGCCGCGCGTACCGGTCGTAGTCGACCGCCGCCACCGTATGAGCCGAAATCGCGTTCATGGTCTCAGGCTAGCGACTTTTCAGCCGGGAGAGCGCCGCGTGCGCGCGCTCGGCCGCCTTGACCGCGTCCTGGACCTCTTCCACACCGGACTCCGCCATCGCGTTCAGGAGGTACGCCGCCGCGACCGGGGCCGCGAACGAGGTGCCGCTCCACACCGCGAAACCGGACGAGAAGTCGTCGAAGTCGTAGCTTTCGCGGAAGCGGTTGCGCATCGTCGACTTCGAACGGCGCTCGGGTTCGCGCGACCCCTCGGCCTCGCACGGGTACGTGCTCACCAACCCGGCCCCGGTGGCGTAGCACGAGACCCACGGGCCCTCGTTCGAGAACATCGCGACCTCGAGGTTCGGGTTCAGCGCGCCGACGCTCACGATCGGCGCCGCGTTCTCGGGCTGCCCGTGCGCGGCGAACGCCGCGGGGTAGAACGGCCGGTCCGAGGACTGGTTGCCCGCGGCGGCGACCACGGGGATGCCCAGTTTCGTCAGCCGTTCGACGGCCGAGCCCATCCAGCCTCCCGGCTGGTCGTCGGCGTCTTCGTCCACATAGCCCAGTGCGAGGACGACCACGTCGACGGGGAACGCCTCGGCGTCGCCGGCGCGGGCGGCCTCGATCTGGTCGGCCACATGGTGCAGCGCGCCGATGATCTCGTGCTCGTAGGAGAGGCCGTCGTTGTGGACCACTCGGAGCGAGTACACCTGGACGTCCGGGGACATCTGGCGCAGGAGCCCCGTGATGAAGGTGCCGTGGCCGAAGTGGCTGGCGACCTCGCCGATGAGGGTCGGCTCGTGGACCGGGCCGTCCCACGGGTCGTCGAGCGGCGGCGCGGGCGAGTCGTTGTGCTGGCCGAGCCGGGTCTGGAAGGCGTGGTCGACCACCACGAAGGTGTCCTTGCCTTCGGTGCGGTCCGAGACGTCGAAGGCGGGGTGCCCCGGCGGGACGCCGGTGTCCAGGACGGCCACTCGGAGCCGCCGGTCGAGCTTCTTCCGCTCCGGCATCGGGGCGACCATGTCGACCGGAATACGGCCGAGCGAGAGCTGGTGCGGGCCGGGGTGGGGCGGCTCGCCGGTGCCCATCCCGGGCCCGGTCCCCTTGGAGCAGATCATCAAGTGCTCCAAGCGGACCTTGTCGAGCAGCTCGCTCGGGAGGCTCTCGTCGCTGGTGTCGGTCTTGAGCCGCTGGAGCAGCGACCACGCGTCGACGCCGGCCTGGTCGCCGTGGCTGCTGACGACCGGGACCCGGTAGGGGCCCTGGCCGGTGACGAGGGCGCTCGCGGAGCGGCTCTCCAGCGACATGCCGGAGGGGCGGACGGCGCCTTCGAGGCGGCGGCGGGCCTCGTCGTCGAGGATGACCGACTCGTCGACGAGGAGGCGGTCGTAGCGGTAGATGGTGCCGACCGGGGCCGAGCTGCCCGCAGTGCGGACGACCTGTCCGGGGGCGAGGACGCGGCCGCCGTGCCGGTCCAGAGTGGAGTAAGCGAGTTCGGGCACGCCGCTCATGTGGTCGCGGCGCGGATTGGGCTTCAAATGGGGTTCGTGATCGGCGAACACCAATCGCATGGGAGCTCCTCAAGTCGTCTTCCGGGGGACTATGCGGTTGTGGAGAGGAGGGGGATCCTTCATGACCGATTCTCCTCACCTTCTGCAAGACGCGGGGTACACGCCGGTCCCGACGAGTCGGGAGGCACTCGAGCCCGGAATGCCGCGAACGCCGCGGGCGGACCGGTACGGCGGCGCTCACCAGGGAAGAGGCGGGGCGGTCCGGTCGGATACACGCGGGAACGCGGTTTCTCAGATTGGCACGTTCGAGGGATGCGGAAACGCCCCGGAGGCGCGGCCTCCGGGGCGTGGGTCGTTTAGGTGTTTCGGTGCGCCCGGTGCTGCCGGGCTCTTCGGTCCGCCTGGTGCTACCGCTTCGCGGGCTCGTCCTCGATGACCTCGACGATCGGCTCGTCGTCCCAGGTGTCGAGGTCGAACTCGCCGTCGCGGACGCCCTCGACGAACGCCTCCCACTCGGACGGGGTGTAGATGAGGATGTCGCCGTCGGGATCCTCGGCCATGCGCAGGGCCACCAGCCCGTTGTCGGCGTAGCCGATCTCCAGCGCCGCGGGCGTCCCGTCCTCGTGCGTCGTGCGCTCCCAGCGGGCCGCGGCGGTGTCGAACTCGCCCTTGAGCGGATGCTCACGCTTCGTCATGCCCCAAGCATAGAAAGCACCGACGGCGAGCCGGCAGTGCCCCCGAACCCGGTCAGTGCAACCCGAGCATCCGCTTGAGCATCATCTCTACCTGCAACATGACCAGCCCATCGACTTCGCCGATCTTGTGGAGCAGCCGCTTCACCGAAGCGACACGGATCTGCTCGCACTGAAGGTAGCTGGTCGTCGAAAGCACGCCCTCGAGTTCGATATGCGTGGGGTACCCCTTCTTGGTCTTCGAAATCGGTATCACGATCGGTATACCGGCGCGCGCCATCTCCCCCTGAGAGGCGATCAGGACCGGACGCTTGTGCCCCTGCTCATGTCCGACCGGGACGCCGAGGTCGCACAGGTAGATCTCCCCGCGGTTCACTCGTACTCGCTCCAGTCCTCGGGCTCGAGTCCATCGCCGATGGTCCCTCCCAGCTCCTCGGTCTCACGGAGGATGTCGGCGCGCGCTTCCGGAGTCGTCATGGTCGCACGGACTTCGGCCCAGAACTGCTCGGTCTCAGCCCTTTCGATCGCCCACTCGACCGCCCCCGCCATCGTGGTGTGCTGACTGCGCGCGATCTTGGAGATACGGTCCCGAAGCTCCGTTGGAACCTTGATTGTAGTCATGGAAGTCATACAATCAGTATTCCACCTGGTAGCAGCATGCACAAGGGTCCGAGCCGAACGGCCCGGACCCTTGTGCGCAACGCGCTACCCCTGGTGCGGGTAGCGGTACTCCGTCGGCGGGAGGAAGTTCTCCTTGATGGAGCGGGGGCTGACCCAGCGGATGAGGTTCTGCCAGGACCCGGCCTTGTCGTTGGTGCCCGAGCCGCGGGAGCCGCCGAACGGCTGCTGGCCGACGACCGCGCCGGTGGGCTTGTCGTTGATGTAGTAGTTGCCGGCGGCGAAGCGCAGGGCTTCACCCGCACGGGTGATGGCGGCGCGGTCGGTCGCGAAGACCGCGCCCGTCAGCGCGTACGGCGCGATGTCGGCGGCCTGGCCCACGACGGCGTCGAAGTCGGCGTCGTCGTAGACGTGGACGGCGTTGACCGGCCCGAAGTACTCCTCGGTGAACAGCTCGTGCGTCGGATCGGTCGACTCGACGAGCGTGGGCTGCACGAAGAAGCCGTGGGAGTCGTCCGCGGTGCCGCCGATGACCACCGTGGCCTTCGGGTCGCCTTGCAGGCGTTCGAAGAGCGCGGTGTGCTTGGCGTAGGCGCGGGCGTCGATGACGGCGCCGCCGAAGTTGGCGAAGTCGGCGACGTCGCCGTAGGTGATGTCCTCGGTCATGCCGACGACGGCGTCCTTGAGGCCGTGGTTCCACAGCGAGGCGGGCACGTAGGTGCGCGAGAGCGCCGAGCACTTCTGGCCCTGGTACTCGTAGGCGCCGCGGACCATCGCGACCGCGAGCGACTGGAGGTCGGCGCTCGGGTGCGCGATGATGAAGTCCTTGCCGCCGGTCTCGCCGACCAGGCGCGGGTAGGTGCGGTAGCGGCCGATGTTCTCGCCGACCGTGCGCCACAGGTGCTGGAAGGTCCTGGTGGATCCGGTGAAGTGGATGCCGCCGAGGTCGGGGTCGAGCAGCGCCGTCTCGGAGTGCTCGCCGACACCGGTGACCATGTTGATGACGCCGTGCGGCAGGCCGGCCTCGATGAGCACCTGCATCACGAAGTGGGCCGCGAACTGCTGGGTCGGCGAGGGCTTCCACACGACGGTGTTGCCCATGAGGGCCGGGGCCGTGGGGAGGTTCCCGGCGATCGCGGTGAAGTTGAACGGGGTGATCGCGAGGACGAACCCGTCGAGCGGGCGGTGGTCCATCCGGTTCCACAGGCCCTTGGAGGAGATCGGCTGCTCGCGGTAGATGCCTTCGGCGAAGCGCACGTTGAACCGGAGGAAGTCGATGAGCTCGCACGCGGCGTCGATCTCGGCCTGGGCCGCGGTCTTCGACTGGCCGAGCATGGTCGCGGCGTTGAGGACGTCGCGGTACGGACCGGAGATGAGTTCGGCGGCGCGCAGGAACACCGCGGCGCGGTCGGCGAAGTCGGTGCGGATCCAGTCGTGGCGGGCGGCCTTGGCGGCGGCGACCGCGTCGGCCCACTCCGAGGTGGTGGCCTCGCGGGCGACGCCGAGGACGTGATGGCGCCGGTGGGGCTCCACGACCTCGATCTCCGGACCGGACCCCCGGCGCCACTCCCCCGCGATGTGGTGGTCCAGGTCGAGGCTGGTGCTCGCGAGCTCGGCGAGCTTCTTCTGGAGGCTCTCGCGCTCAGGGCTCCCGGGCGCGTACGCATTGACCGGTTCGTTCTCCGGCGTAGGTACCGTAAACAAGGCGTCCATCGCGCCCTCCCATAGATTCGACGGATATCACGATCAGCTGGCTTTGAACACGAGGTTACTCGACCGGGGTTCCTACCGCCATCCTCGCACAGTCCAGGCCCTGTGAACTGGTGCGATGCGAACAAAGCACCACCGCACCGCGAACGGGCGCGCCGGGCCACAACCCCGGCGCCGCGAGCGGCCCCGCGGCACGCGGTCCGTACTCTGGGCTCGTGACCGAAACGCAGGAGCAGCAAGCCGAAACCGCCGCGACCGCGCCCGCCGAGCCCCGCCCAGGCCGCACCGCGCTCTGGGTCCTCGCCGCCGCCGCCGTCCTCTCCCTCGCCGGCGTCGTCTACTCCCTGTACCGCCTCACCAGCATGCCGGGCGGCCTCGACGACACCGGCATCATGATCCTCGCGAACTCCCTGTTCAGCCCCATCGTCGTCACCGTCTTCGCCGGCGCGGTCGCCGGCGTGGTCGCCGCACGGCTCGCCAGAGCCCGCCGGAAGTTCTTCACCGTGCTCGGGTCCCTCGTCATCGGACTCGCCGCCGGCGCCACCGCCTACCTGAGCTTCCAGGCCGACGCCGACATCGCCCTCGCGATCGCACTGGTGCTCCTGGGATCGGCGCTCATCGGCGGCCTGTTCGCGCTCCCGCAGCGGCCGGTCACCGTCGTCGCCGGCCTCAGCGCCACACTCCTGCTCCTCGCGTTCATGTTCGGCCGCGGCTACTACGAGACCGCGGCGTCGATGAGCCTGTTCTCCGACCCGCTCGACGAGTACGGCGCCCTCGGCACCGCCGTCCCGTTCATCGCCGGCGTCGCCTGCGGCATCTGCGCGTTCCTCTACCTGCGCGCCCGGAAGGCCGGCGTCAAGCTCCTCGGGCACCTGCTCGCCGGGGCCCTGCCCGGCGCGGTCTGGCTCGTCGCCACCGTCATCGCCCAAGTCGCCGTCGAAGTGGTCCTGAACACCGGCCTGAACCAGGTCGAACCGCTCGACCAGGCGCTCCTCGCCCTGAGCTTCCAATGGCAGTACAACGGGTCGATGACCGCCATGTTCGCCGGAGCGCTGTGCGCCGTCCTCGCCTACGGGCTCCTGCTGCCCAAGCCCCATAGGTCCAAGGCCGCCAAGAAGTCGTCAACTGCCACCGGCTGAAGCCGGTGGCTTGTCGCTCGTGCCCACCGCTGGCTGCGGCGTATCGGCGACCATGGGCTGGTTGACGACAGCCCAAGTCATGCGGGCGCGGTCACGGACGTTTACCGCGGCTACCTGGTCGGCTGGCCCAACGAGTCCGCAACCGACACAGGCGAAATGGTCACGGGACGGCCGGTTGGCATTGGCGGTGTGTCCGCACCGCGGGCACCGCCGCGAGGTGTCCCGGGCGTCGACCACCACGACCGGCACCCCGGCGCGTTTCGCCTTGTAGGCGATGAACGCCTGCAGTTGGTAGAAGGACCACGAGTTAAGCTCGCCTCGCTGGGCGGCTGGGAGCCGTACCCGGTCGCGGATACCGGCAAGGTCTTCCATGCCGATGCCGCGACCGGTGCGTTCAGCCGACGCTACGAGCTGCTTCGCGATCCGATGGTTGACGTCTCTGACCGCCCGCGCCTCCCGACGGGCACGGGCCTTGAGCTTGCGTTTCGCTGACTTCGTGCCCTTGGCCTGAAGCTCTGCCCGAACCTTCGCCATCCGCCTGCGGTACCGGCGCACCCCGGTGCCCGCATGGTTGCGGCCGTCGGAGGTAGTGGCAATGTTGACGATCCCCATGTCAACGCCGAGGAAGTCCACCGGATGGGTGTTCTCCTCGGCATCGGCGACCTCGATGGTCGCCAGCAGGTACCAGTTCCCGTCTCGGAAGACTAGGTCGGTCTCACCTTTCCGGTGCTGCTCAAGGACCTGCAATTGATCGGGATGCCCGGTGAAGGCAATGCCGCGCAGGCGCCCGCCGAGAGTCCATATCGAGACCGTGCGTGCGTCGTGCTGCCACGACAGGCACCGGTCGTCAAACGCCTGCGCCGCGTCGACGCGGAAGACCACCGGCTTGGACCGCGCCTTCACTGCGCGTTTGCCTTGTAGGCGCCCGGATTTGACCAGCCCGGCAATGGTGGCGTACGCGTGGCAGGTCTTCTTGATGACTAGCTGCGCGACCTGGGAGCCAAGCCCACGCGCCTTCAATTCGGTGTATGTGTACTGGCGCAACGCGTACTCCCGCGGCACCCCGTGCGCAAAGGACACTGCCGCAGTCCAGTTCGCAGCCTCATTCACCGCGCGCAAGGTTGCAGCCAATGCCCGCGCCTGTTCTGGCGACGGCAGCAGCTTCACCTGCACCACGCGCTTACCCATACGCACAAGGGTACGAGCCACGGTGGGACACACGCACCCGTCCAGCACACGATTGGGTGATATGGGCTCAATCACTGCCAGTCATGGGTGAGCGACCTTAGAAACTCCTGAATCTCGGAGGGCGCGTACCAGTCCAGGACGTGCGCCTCCACCGCGTCCAGGTCCGGCTCCTCCGCCGCGAGCGCCCGCGCGACCTCCTCGGCCGCCGCGGCGTCGTCCGCGTGCACCGCCGCGACCCGCTTCAGGGCGACGACGCCCTCGAAACCGGCACCGGTGCCCTCATCGTGCTCGGACACCAGGTCGTCCGGGACGTCCGCGGAGATCACGATCCGGCGCGGCACCCCGCCCGCCAGCAGCGGAAGCGAGGCCAGCGCCGCATCGGCGAACGCCGTGTACTCCAGGTCCTCCTCGTCGGCGCCCGGCGCCTCACGCCGGAGCCACGAGGTGACCGTGTGGACGGCCGACACCGGCCGCAGTTCGCCGGTGCCGGCCAGCGTCCGCAGCATCGCCGCGTTCGCGGGTACGTAGATTCGCGCCATGCCCTTAGTGTGCGGCACCCGGGGCGCCGTGGCAGCGCTTGTACTTCTTGCCCGAGCCGCACGGGCACGGCTCGTTCGGGCCGACCTTCTCGACCCGGCGCTGCTGCGGGTTCGCCTGCTGCGCCGGCGGCGCGGTGGCCGCCTTCCGGGGACCGGCCGAGCGCGCCGACTTCGGGGCGACCTTCGCGGCGCCCCGCTGGCCCGCGCCCGGCGTGCGCTTCACGGCCCGCTTCTGGCCCTCGACCGGCTTCGGCGGGCGCTTGAAGACCGTGCCCTCCTCGGTCGTCGTCTCCTGCTGGACGCCGGTCGCGCTGTCGATCGACGGCGCCGACTGGAGCAGCATCTCCGGTTTGCGCAGCGGCTCGAGCCCGCGGATCTCGGCCTCCGGCTCGGCCTGCCCGCCGCCCTCGGCCGGCTTGGCCTTGAGCTCGGCGTTCATGAGGAACCGGACCGTGTCCTCCTTGATGCCGTCGAGCATCGTCTGGAACATGTCGAACGCCTCGCGCTGGTACTCGATGACCGGGTCGCGCTGCGCGTAGGCCCGCAGGCTGATGCCCTGCTTGAGGTAGTCGACCTCGTACAGGTGCTCGCGCCACTTCCGGTCGATCGTCTGCAGCAGCACGCGCCGCTCGAGCTTGCGCAGGATCTCCTCGCCGAACTCCTCCTCGCGGACCGCGTAGGCCGCGTGCGCGTCCTCCTTGACGGCCGTGAGGATCGCCTCGGCGTCGAGCTCGTCGCGCCCGCCCGCCCGCTTCGCGAGCTCCTCGTGCGTGACGCCGATCGGGTAGAGCTGCTTGAACGCGGCCCACAGCTCGTCGAGGTCCCAGTCCTCGCCGTAGCCCTCGCTGGTCGCGCCCGCGACGTACGCTTCGAGGACGTCGTCGATGAAGTGCTCGATCTGCTCGGAGACGTCCTCGCCGTCGAGCACCTTGCGCCGCTCGTCGTAGATGACGGTGCGCTGGCGGTTCATGACCTCGTCGTACTTGAGGACGTTCTTGCGGATCTCGGCGTTGTGGCCCTCGATCTGCGACTGCGCCGACTCGATCTGGCGGGTCACGAGCTTCGAGACGATCGGGACGTCGTCGGGCACGCGCATCCGGTTCATCATGGCGCGCACCGCGTCCGCGTTGAACCGCTTCATCAGGTCGTCCGAGAGCGACAGGTAGAACCGGGACTCGCCCGGGTCGCCCTGGCGGCCGGAGCGGCCGCGGAGCTGGTTGTCGATGCGGCGCGACTCGTGGCGCTCGGTGCCGAGCACGTACAGGCCGCCGGCGTCCTTGACCTCTTCGGCCTCGGCCGCGCAGGTCTCCTCGAACTTGGCCTTGGCCTCGGCGAACGCCGCCGCGTACACGTCCTCTTCGGCCTCGTCGACGCCGCGGGCGCGCAGGTCCTCGGCGGCCATGTACTCGGGGTTGCCGCCGAGCATGATGTCGGTGCCGCGGCCGGCCATGTTGGTGGCGACGGTGACGGCGCCGAGCCGGCCGGCCTGGGCGATGATGTCGGCCTCTTTCGCGTGGTTCTTCGCGTTGAGGACGTTGTGCTTGATGCCGCGCTTGGTGAGCAGGCGCGAGAGCATCTCCGACTTCTCGACCGAGACGGTGCCGACGAGGACCGGCTGGCCGGTCTCGTGGCGCTCGGCGATGTCGTCGACGACGGCCTGGAACTTCGCCTCTTCGGTCTTGTAGATGACGTCGGGCTGGTCGCGGCGGATCATCGGCTTGTTCGTGGGGATCGGGATGACGCCCATGCCGTAGACGTTGTTGAACTCCGACGCCTCGGTCTGGGCGGTACCGGTGATGCCCGCGAGCTTCTCGTACAGGCGGAAGTAGTTCTGGAGCGTGGTGGTGGCGAAGGTCTGGTTCTCCTGCTTGATCTCCACCTTCTCCTTGGCCTCGATGGCCTGGTGGATGCCCTCGTTGAACCGCCGCCCGGCCAGCACGCGGCCGGTGAACTCGTCGACGATGAGGACTTCCTTGCTGTCCGAGACGATGTACTCGCGGTTGCGCTCGAATAGCTCCTGCGCCTTGATCGCGTTGTTGAGGTAGCCGACCAGCGGCGTGTTCACCGAGTCGTACAGGTTCTCGATGCCGAGGCGGTCCTCGACGCGGGCGACGCCGGCCTCGGTGATCGCGATCGTGCGCTTGCCCTCGTCGACCTCGTAGTGCTCGTCGCGCTTCATGGAGCGGACGATGTTCGCGAACTCGGTGTACCAGCGCTTGGAGTGCTCGGCCGGGCCGGAGATGATGATCGGCGTGCGGGCCTCGTCGACCAGGATCGAGTCGACCTCGTCGACGAGCGCGAAGTTGTGGCCGCGCTGCACGAGGTTGTCGGCCGAGCTGGTCATGTTGTCGCGCAGGTAGTCGAACGCGAGCTCGTTGTTCGTCGAGTACGTGATGTCCGCGGCGTACGCCTCGCGGTGCTTCTCCGAGCCCTCGCCCGGGAGCACGACGCCGACGCTCAGGCCGAGGAACCGGTGGATCTCGCCCATCCACTCCGCGTCGCGGCGGACCAGGTAGTCGTTGACGGTGACCTGGTGCACGCCCTTGCCGGTCAGCGCGTTCAGGTACACCGGGAGCGTCGAGACCAGGGTCTTGCCCTCACCGGTCTTCATCTCGGCGATGTTGCCCTGGTGCAGGGCGGCCCCGCCCATGAGCTGCACGTGGTAGTGCCGCATCCCGCGGACCCGGTCGGCGGCCTCGCGGACCGTCGCGAACGCCTCCGGCAGGAGGTCGTCGGTGGTCTCCCCGTCCTTCAGGCGCTCCTTGTACTCGTCGGTGAGCGCGCGGAGCTCCGCGTCGGTCAGCGACCGGTACTCGTCTTCCAGGGAGTCGATCGCGTCGGCGATCGCTTTGAGCCGCTTGAGCGCGCGGCCCTCGCCGGCCCGCAGTACCTTCTCGAACAACGACACGGAAGATCAGCTCCCACAGCAACGTCTCGGCCAGATTCAGGGTGGATTTCCCGGTCCATAGTACGCGTACTCGGCAGCTGGCCCGGATGCCAGCCGGTGGGGCACAATCGTTGCCTATGGAACCCGTCACCTTCGACGCCGACGGCTTGCGACTCGTCGCCTGGGAGCAGCGGCACATGGCCGACCTCGCGAGGATCTACGCCGACCCGCTCATCGAGCGGTTCCTCGTGATGCCCCTGCCGTGGACCGGGCCCGCCCGCGACCGGTTCGTCGAGACCCAGCGCCGGCACTGGAGCGGCGGCAACCCGCGCTGGGCCGTCGAGGAGGACGGCGTCCTCGTCGGCTCCATGGCCCTCACCAAGTCCTTCCCCGGTGAAATGGTCATCACCTACGTCACCGCGCCGTGGGCGCGCGGCCGCGGCGTCGCCCAGCGCGCCATCCGCGCCGCCGCCGCGTTCGGGTTCGAGCGGGCCGGCGCCCGCCGCATCGCCTGGGACGCCATCGTCGGCAACCACGCCTCCCGCCTCGCCGCCCTGCGCGCCGGCTTCACCGTCGAAGGCGTCGCCCGCGGCGGCGTCAACCAGCGCGGCGCCGTGCGCGACTGCTGGGTGGGTGGGATGCTCCCCGGGGAGGTCCGCGGCCCGGACGACCCGCCCCCGCACTACGAGGCCGTCAAGCGGCAGGCCGCGTTCTTCACCGCCGCGCAGCCGGAACTGCAGGCCGGCGCCGGCCTGCGGCTGCGGCCCCTCGAAGCGCGCGACCTGGACGAGGTCGCCGCCGCGTGCGCCGACCCGGAGACCCAGCGGTGGCTCGCCGACCTGCCGTCGCCGTACACGCGGGCCGACGCCGACCGGTGGTTCGCGGCCTGCCGCCGGCAGTGGGACCTCGGGACCGCGGTCCAGTACGTCCTCGCCGACGAGGACGACCGCTACAGCGGGTCGGTCGCGCTGCGCCTGGGCGAGCCGGCCGAGGCCGAGATCGGGTACCACACCGCGCCGTGGGCCCGCGGCCGCGGCCGGATGACCGCCGCAGTGAAGCGCTTGTGCCGCTTCGGATTCGACGAGCTCGCCCTGGAGCGGATCGAATGGCGGGCCGTGGTCGGCAACGAGGCGTCGCGCCGCGTCGCCGAGAAGGCCGGGTTCACCGTCGAGGGCACCCGCCGCGGCCTGCGCCACGGCGGGGACGGCCGCGTCGACTCGTGGATCGCGAGCCTCTTCCCCGAGGACCTCGGCTAGCGCGGACCGGTGCGAGTCGCGCGATTCAGAAAGCCGCAAACGGTTGACGCACCGCGTCCGGCCTGCTTGTCTGAGGACGTGCGATTCTTCGAACCCGTCGAGGCGACGGCGTTCGTGCTGCGCCCCTCCGAACCGGACGCGGCAGTGGACTGCGGATTCGCACCCGACGCCGTAGCGGTGGGCCCCGAAGGCGAAGCCGTCTGGGGCGCACTCGCCTTCGAGGGCGCCGCCGTCGCGGCCGTCCGGTACTGGATCGCTCCCGAGCGGCGCGGCAAGCACCTCGCCGCCGCGATGCTGCGGGCCGCCGCACCGGTCGTCTTCGCGGCGGGCGCGAACCGGATCGAGGCGCGCCCGCCCGTGCGCGACCAGGCCGCCGTCCGCGCCGCCCTGAGGGCCGGCTTCCGGCCCGACGGCGGCGTCTCCCGCGGCGCCGCCTGGGACGGCACCGAGGCGCTCACCCTGGGGCTCCTGCCCGGCGACGGCCCCGGTCCCACGCCGCGGGTCCTCCCCGACCTGCCGGGCGGGAACCTCACCGACGGCGTGATCGCCCTCCGGCCCCTCGCCCCCGACGACTACGAGGAGCACCTGCGGCACCGCTCCAGCCCCGACGTGTACGCCGGGGCGGCCCTGCCGCTGCCGCCCAGCGCCCTGGAGGCCCGCGAGGTGTGCGAATGGCGGGCCGCGGTCGACTGGCTGCGCGGGCGCAGCGCCCTCATGGTCATCGACGACGGCACCGGCTACCAGGGCACGATCGGCCTCTACGATGTGGCGCGCGTCGTCGGCACCGGCATGATCGGGTACGACCTGCGCGCGTCCGCCCGGGGCCGCGGCTACGCCACCCGCGCCGTCGAGCTGGTCAAGCGCTGGGCCTTCCGCGAGGTCGGCCTCGACCGGCTGTGGGCCGGGACCGACCTCCACAACACCGCCTCGCAGGCCGTGCTGCGCCGCGCCGGCTTCCGCCTGGAGGGCGTCGAGCGGGGCGGACTGCCGACATTGTCCGGCCGCCGGCGCGACACGTTGGTGTGGGCTGTGTTGAGCAGTGACTGAGGTGCAACCGAAGGGGTGGGGCCGGGCGTCGAGGATATAGTGAACTCGTCGCTTCGCTTTGTGGAGGAACCCCCTTTGAAACGCCGGACCTTCGTCGCTGCCTCGGCGACGTCGTTGCTGCCGCTTGCTGCGTGTGCGGAACCCCAGCAGGGGTCGTTCACGCCGGCCCCCATCGTGCCCGTTGTGTCGCTCGACGCCGTCGACGACCATGACCCGTCCCAGCCGTTCAACCTCTCAGTGGTCGACGGCATCCTCGAAGAGGTCAATGTCACCTCCGACCGGTCCAAGACCATTGAAGGCGAGTTCACCGAGGATCTGACCGCCTGGACCTCCGTGGGCGTGCTCGACGCGGGGTCGGTGCACACCGTCTCCGCCAAGGCCGTCAGCACCGACGGCACCGTCACCGAGTTCGAGCAGCAGTTCGCGACCCAGCGCCGCGACGGAAGCGGCTTCGGGGTCGCGGACGTCACCCCGATCGTGGAAGGCGAGACGGTCGGCGTCGGCGCGCCGATCATCGTGTTCTTCACCGAGGACGCGCCCGACCGCGCCGAGGTCGAGAAGAATCTCACGGTCGAGTCCGAGCTCGGCCACGAGGGCGCCTGGCACTGGATCAGCGACAGCCAGGTCATCTACCGGACCAAGGAGTACTGGCAGCCCTACCAGAAGGTCACCTTCAAGGCGAACTTCGAAGGGGTCTTCCTCGGCGGGGACACCTGGGGCGACGAGAACCACGAATCGGTCATGGAGATCGGCGCCTCGCAGGTCTCGCACGCCGACCTCGAGACCCACCGGATGAAGGTGACGATCGACGGCGAGGTCGCCAAGGACATCGCCATCAGCGGCGGCTCCGGCGAGGAGTGGGAGTACTACACCGCCACCGGCGTCCACCTGGTCATGGAGAAGTTCGCGCAGAAGACGATGGTCTCCCCCGGCCGCGAAGAGGGCGACGAGGGCTACTACTCGACCGACGTCAACTGGGCCACGCGCATCAACGCCTCGGGCGAGTTCGTCCACGGCGCCCCTTGGAACGGGAGCCTGGGCTCCGCCAACCTCTCGCACGGCTGCCTCAACGCCAGCGAGAGCGACGCCGAGTGGTTCTACGGGATCGCCCAGCGCGGCGACCCGGTCGACGTCACCGGCTCGCCGCGGGAGATGCCGTGGGACAACGGCTGGGGCTTCTGGATCAAGTCCTGGGACGACTGGAAGTCCGGCTCGGCGCTGGAGAGCTGACGCGCGGCGACCGCGAGGCCGCTTCGCGACACCGATCGGGGCCCGGGCTCTCGCCCGGGCCCCCGTCGGGTCCGGATGCCGCCCCGCGGCTTGGCAAGTCAGTGCATCCGGTACCTGGAATCGAGTCCCCCCAACGGTTCCGGACGGCGGAGCGGGTCTAGATGTCGAGCCTGAGCAGGCCGTAGTCGAAGGCGCGGCGGCGGTAGACGACGGACGGCCGGCCCGTCTCCTTGTCGTGGAACAGGTAGAAGTCGTGTCCCACCAGCTCCATGTTCTGGAGGGCGTCGTCGACGGTCATCGGCTCGCCCGGGTGGATCTTCTCGCGGACGATCCGGCCCGGCAGGTGGTCCTCGACGAGGCCGTCGAAGTGGTCGACGTCCTCGGAGATGAAGCGGGCCTGCGCGGCCGCGCCCTGCGTGTCGGGGTCGTACAGCAGCGTGGTGCCGGACTGGAGCCGGCCGCCGCCGTTCGCGGTCGCCTCGGCGACCGAGATCGGGGCCTTGGTGCCGCCGCGGTGGATGCGCTTGCGGTCGGAGGTCTTGCGGAGCTGGTGGCCGAGCTTGGTCGCCGCCAGTTCGAACGCGGACCGGAAGTCGGCGGCGCACGCCTCGGCTCGGATGACCGTCCCCTTGGGGCGGCACGTGATCTCGACGCGCTGCGCGTGGTCGGCCTGGCGGGGGTTGGGCTCGTGATAGAGCTCGACGTCGATCTTGATCGCCTCCCCGTCGTAGCGGGCGAGGTACTTGGCTATCTTGCCTTCGATCTTGTCTTCGACGAGCTCGCGGTAGTGGTCGGGAACCTCCACATTGCGGCCCTTGACGACGATGTCCACCTCTGAACCTCCCAGGTGCATCCCTGCTGCGGCGATGCTGACGTAGTTGCGTGTGCTGGGTCCGGAGCCGAAGATCCGGTACGGCGGATGGAGCGACCTCCCTTCACGGACTGGGACGACCTTGCGGGAGCGCCTCACGACAAGGGGGCGTTCACCTTTGGGCCAACTGGCCTCTGCCGTCTCGTTACCGATCTGAGATTTCGAGACTATCCCCTAGGTCACCGAAAGTCGACCCTTCGGCTACCGGAATTCTCCAATGCGTTCACGCCCGCCGCTTGGATTCCGGCGGAACCGAGATAACTCTTCGCATTCCTGCGCGAACCGACGGTTTCGGTGTCAGACAGCCGACAGCCCGCGGCGGGGCCGCCAGGCGGGTTCAGGCGGCCGCGACCGCGATCGCGGCCGGGACCTCGACGCCGGCGGCGCGCAGCGCCAGGGCGGCCGCGCGGAGGGTCGCGCCGGTGGTCACGACGTCGTCGACGAGGATCGCGGGCCGGCCGGAGGCGGCGAGGACCCGGGCGCGCG
>NZ_WIAO01000024.1 GCF_009451885.1 Glycomyces albidus | reverse complement strand
CTCGGCGAGTGCGCGGCCGAGCGGGCGGCGGGCGCGGCCGGCGTGCCTCCGGGGGCCGGTCGGGCGCTCGCCGGCTTCGCCTGCCGCGGCGGGCGGGTCGGCGGGTTCGGGCGAGTGGACGCGGATCCGGTCGCCGTCCAGGTGCGGGTGCTCGAACCGGAAGAGCTCGGCGTAGGCCGCGGTCGGGACCGTCACCGAGGCGGTGTGCCGCTCGTCGAGGTCGATGAAGTCGAGCCCGTGCTCGGCGGCCGCGGCGAGGACGGTCTCATGGACGAGCGACCGGTCGCCGTCGACGCCGGTCCAGTCGGGGCAGTGGACGAGGCCGACGGCCTCGCCGAGGGCGGCCCGCCGGGCGGCGTCGTCGAGCATGGCGCGGCGCCGCTTGTCGAGGAGGCTCCAGTCGGCGCCGTAGATGCGGTCGTATGTGATCGCGAGGCTCTCGGCCTTGGCGCGGGTGATGTCGCGGGTGATGGGGAACGGGCGGGGCCGGGCGAACGACGCGAGGAACGGGGACGCGTCGCCGTCGGCGATCCGGCGGTGCCAGCGGGTGAAGCCGGAGTGGTAGGCGAAGCGGCTGGCGGACATCCAGTGCCGGGAGACCTCGCCGGCCGAGAGGGTGCCCTCGCAGTGGCGGACCAGGGTGAGGGGGCGCTCCTTCAGGCGCAGGGCCGCCTGCCGGCCGAACGCGGCCTTGATGCGGAACCGGTACTCGGAGTCGGCGGTGCGCCGGACCTCGTCGTAGAAGCCGACGCGGTCGAGGACCTTGCGGGCCCGGATCATGATCGGCGTCGAGCGCGCGGCGACGACCGCGATCTGGGGGTCGATCATCAGCGACAGGTCCTCGCGGACGGCGATGCTGAACGATTCGACCATGACCAGGTCGGGCCGGCTGATCAGCGGCCGCACCTGGAGTTCGAGGCGGCGGGGGTGGGCCCAGTCGTCGGAGTCGAGCCCGGTGATGAAGCGGCCCTTGGCGAGCGCCATGGCGCGGTTGCGGGCCTGGTACGTCCCGGCGTTCTCGGGCTGGATCATGAGCTTGACGCGCGGGTCGACCGCGGCGGCCTCGAGCAGGACGTCCGCGTACTCGGGGCCGGAGCCGTCGTCGACGAGGAGCAGCTCCCACTGCTGCCAGGACTGGGCGGCCACCGACCGCACCGCGGTCAGCAGCCGCTCGTCGGGTTCGAAGCAGGTCATGACGACCGAGATGAGCGGCCCGTCCTCGACCGGCGCCACGGGCGCGGTGCGGAGCCGGTCGATGCCGAGCCCCCCTTCGGGGTCGAGGAGTTCCGGCCACTTGGCGAACTCCCGGAGCCGCCGCAGGTACTCACGTTCGGACCCGCCGCTGCGGGGGTGCGCGTCCTGGCACCGGAACGCGGCGCCGAGCACGTCCGGCAGGCCCCGGTACGAGCGGAGGAGCTCCTTGACGCGGCCGTGCTCGCCGTTGAGGTACGCGGTCATGACGTGGAGTTCGCGGTACGCCTTGGGCATCCGGCCGCTGAGCCGGCGCTGGGCGAGGTCGAGCAGGCCGAGGGCGGCCGCGCGCTCGTCGCGGGTGCGGGCGTTCAGTCCGAGGGTGGCGCCGAGCGCGCAGACCGCCTCGAGGTTCAAGGCGGCCTTGGCGATCCGCGCCTCGTTGTCGCAGAAGTGAAGCAGCGCATCGGGGTCGTCCGGGTACGCGAGCCTCGCGAGCACGTGCGGCGCCAGGCGGGAGTTGTGGTACTGCCCCCACTCGTGCATGTCCGCGACGCTTGAGGATCCTGCCGTGCGGAGTGCCCGCTCGACCAGGCGATTGATGGAACCAGTCACGAACAGGAACGATACGGGCAAATCTCTCGCCCCGGCCTGACCCGCGCGGCGTGTCGCGCCGCCCGCGCGGTCCCCTGCCGGTCAGTCCCCGGCCGTGCGCTTGCGGCGCTCGTAATAGCGGGCGACGCGGACCCGGTTCCCGCAGCGCTCAGGGGAGCACCAGCGCCGGCGCGGGTGCGCCGGGAGGAAGAGCAGGACGCAGTCCTCGGCCTCGCACCGGCGCAGCCTGCCGATCGACGGATCGGTGAGGAGCGCGACGGCGGCCTCCGCGAGGACGGCGGCGAGCCGTTCGGCGCGGCCGCCTTCGCGACCGGTGGTCGCCGTGACCGCCGAACCGTCCCAGTCCAGACGCGTTCGCGCCGGCGCGGCGGCGAGCGCGGCCTCGAGTCCCCGGAGCGCGGACGCGGGCGGGCGGGCACCGCGCAGCAGCGCCTCGAGGGCGGCCGCGGTGTGGTCGCGGATGCGCCGGACGGCGGCGAGCGCGGAGCCGCTCGCGGCCGAATGGAGGTCGTCTGGCAGGCGGTCGGCTTCCAGGCCGAGCCACAGCCGGAGCTGTTCGGTGGTGGCGAGCAGGTCGGGCCCGGCCGTGCGGGTGTTGACCAGGTCGATCGCCAGCGGTTCGCCGGTCAGCGGTGCGGCCTCACTCATGGGAGTAATGCTACCCCGCTTTTTGTACGCGTTAGAAGACCGTGCGAGGACTGATGCCTCGTCAAAGACGGGAAGCATGTGACACCATGAACACTCCCGCCCGAGTCCACCACCGCCGCATCGAAGTCGACGGCGTCGAGGTCTTCTACCGCGATCCGGGCCCGAGCGCGCCGACGCCCAGGCGCGGCTGCGGGTCCGCGATCCCCCGGACGGCGCTCGCCCCGGTCAGCCGAAGCGTTCGGTTTTGATCCGGTGCGAGTCGTGCCCGAGGGCGATGAGGGCCTTCGCGGCGGTCTCGACGAACCCGTTGGGGCCGCAGACGAAGCAGGTCGGATCGAAGTCCGGGGGCCAGCCGTGGACGGTGAGGTCGGCGAGGCCGATGCGGGCCGGCGGACGGGACCAGCCGTCCGGGGCGGTGCGGGTGTAGAGGATCGCGGTCTCGAGGCCGCCGTCGCCCGGCCGCGGGCGGGCCAGTTCGTCGGCGTAGATGACGTCGGCCGGAGTCCGCACCGAGTAGAGCAGGCGGAACGGCGTGCGGGAGCCGGCGGCGCGGCGGTGGCGGACCATCGCCTGGAGCGGCACGATCCCGGAGCCGCCCGCGAGCAGCAGCACCGGGCGGGCGTCGGTCTCGCGCCAGACGAACCAGCCGCCGATCGGGCCGCGCACCTCCGCGTACGCGCCGACCGGGAGGTCGTCGCAGAGGTAGGTCGAGACCTCGCCGTCGGCGACGCGCTGGATCGTGAACTCCACCAGGCCGTCCCGTGCGGGCGCGGCCATCGAGTACGAGCGGACCGCCGTGTAGCCGTCGTCGGCGGTCAGGCGGATGTCGGCGTGCTGCCCGGCGAGGTGCCCGGGCCAGTCGTCGGGCTCGAAGACGAGCGTGACCGCCGTGGCGGTCTCGGCTCGGCGCTCGACCAGGCGGGCCTTCTGCCACCCGCCGGGCGGCATCCCGCCCGGCATCAGAATCCCGCCTGGTAGCGCTGCTCGAGCCACGGGTCCCCGTAGTCGTGGTAGCCGGCCCGCTCCCAGAAGCCGGGCCGGTCCTCGGCGTGGAGGGTGATCCCCGAGACCCACTTGGCGGACTTCCAGAAGTACAGGTGCGGTACGAGGAGCCGCGCGGGACCGCCGTGCTCGGCGTGGAGCGGCTCCCCGCCGTACTCGGTCACCACCCAGGCCCTGCCGCCCGTGAGGTCCTGGAGCGGCATGTTGGTGGTGTAGCCGTCGAAGGAGTGGGCGACGGCGTAGGCGGCGTCGGCGGCGATCCCGTCGAGGAGGACGTCGACCGGGACGCCGCGCCATGTGGTGTCCAGTTTGGACCAGCGGGTGACGCAGTGGATGTCGACCGTCGGGGTCTCGTGCGGCAGGGCCGCGAACTCGCTCCAGGTCCAGACCCGGCGCTCGCCGCGCTCGTTCGCGACCGTGAACGTCCACGTATCGGTCTTCACGCTCGGCGTCGGCCCGGCGCTGAGCACCGGGAAGTCCTCGGTCGTGTACTGGCCGGGCGGGACCCGGTCGTCGACCGCGCGCCGCCGCCCTCGGAACCCTGGTGTCAGTGCGCTCATGCCGCCTCCCCGTGCCGCCTCAGGCTGCAATCGTAGGCCGCAGCAGCGGCGGGGGCCTCCGGACCGGTCAGCGCATGGCGTGGACCATGCGGACGTAGTCGCCGAACGCCTTGTCGATCATGTCCGGGTCGAGGCCGTAGTGGCCGAGGCTGTACTCGTGGCCGCGCTTCATGCCGGGGCGGGCGAGGACGTCGGCGAGGTTCTGCTCGTCGCGCGGGGTGAAGTCCATGCCGAGGCGGCGGAAGATGCCCGGCAGCTCGTCGTACGGGTTGGCGGTGAGCTGGTGGTACGAGACGTCGACGACCCGGTCCCGGGCGAGGGCGGTGCGGACGTCGCGGCCGCGTTCGACCATGCGCGAGAGCATCTCGAGCCAGTCCCGACCGATCTGGTGCGGGTCGTACTCGCGGTTGCAGATGGCCACGCCGGTCTCCATGAGCGAGCACCAGGAGCCCATGACGGTGTTCGGGTCGCGGTGCGTCCACACGATCTGGGCGTCCGGGAAGACCTTCATCAGGACGCCGAGGTTCTCGATGTGGTACGGGGACTTGAGAACCCAGCGGCGGCGCGCGGCGCCGAACTGCAGGACCTGGAGCACCTGGCGGTAGTACCGGTAGTCCGCCTCGAAGTCGTGCTCGTCGAGCCAGGCCCGGTAGGCCGGCATCCGGAAGGTGACGAGGTGGTTGCGGCCGTGCGGGAGAGCGAACACGCACTCCTCGGGGGACTCGGGCTCCATCGCGTGGATCTCCGGGAGCACCGGCGAGAAGAAGTGCCCGAAGCGGGCCGACTGGCGGGCGACGTTGATGCGGCGCTTGCGGATCTTCGGGTCGACGTCGGCCCGGTCGGTGGCCTGGAGCTCCCACATCAGCGGGGCCCGGTTGCCCTCGTGGTAGGCGAAGATCTTGTGCGCCAGGGTCGTCGCCGTGCGGGGCATGCCGGTGACGACGATCGGCCGCTCGATCGGCTCGTCGAGGATCTCCGGGTGCTCGGCGACGAGGCGCCGCACCCGGAAGCGGTTCGTCATGCGCCCCTTGAGGTCGGAGGAGAACCCGGCCCAGCCCAGCGGCGAGATCGTGCGGACCTTCGCGACCTGCCGCAGCAGGAACCGGTACTCCTCGAGGAACTGCTCGTCGCCGACGGCGCTGCCCCCGGAGTCGCGCTCGGCCTGGCGGACCAGCTTGTCGAAGTACGAGTCGACATCGGCGGTCTGGCGCCGCATCGAGGACTGCATGGCGGCGTTGACGGGGACGACCAGACGGGATACGCGTCGCACGGGACGAGTCCTTCCAGGGGAGGGAGTTGGGGGTTCTCGCATGCGCATCCTCGCACGCCCGCCGAAGTCGATCAAGGGCGCGACTCCATTGAGGCCGTTCTCACCCCGGCCCGGGGTGGGCTTCGTCCTTCAGCGCGAACCGGATCCGAGCGGATGCGGCTAGGGCCGCGTTTGAGATGTCGTGGAGTCAGTTGCTGATGGTGGCGACGTGGACGGTGGCGAGGTAGCCGACGACGAGTTCGTCGTATCTGGTCGCGTCGGGTCCGGTGTTCGTTCAGGCAGCGACGACCGGATGCGTGCGCGGTTTCGGTGCGATCCGGGCCTCGGGTCGCGATCCGTACCAGGTCCGCAAAGGCGCCGATGACGGGATGAGCGGCACGCACCGAAGGCGTGTTGCCGTGGCCCGGTCCGCTTCGGCCCGAGTCGAACCTCATCGGTGGCCTGCGGACCGGTACCTGGTCACGTCCGGGTCTGGTCGGGTCCGGTGTTCGATCAGGCGGCGACGAGCGGTGGGTGCGTGGTGCGGGTGCGTTCAGGGTTCGGGTCGCGATCAGCACCGGGTCCATAAAAGGCACCGAGGGCGGGGCGAGCCGCGCGCACCGAGGCGTGTTGCCCTGGCCGGGTCCGCTTCAGCTGGCGTCGAACCTTATCAATGGCCTGCGAACCGGTACCTGGTCACGCCCTGGCCTCGTCGTGGTCGGTGTTCAACCCGGCAGCGACAAGCGGACGAGTGCGCGGTGAGCGTGCACTCCGGTGGCCGGGTCGCGATCCGGTCGAGGTCCGAACACGCGCCGATGGCTCCCTCACGCCCGTCCGATCAGCTCGGGCCCGATGTGGCCGGGAGTGACCCGGCTCGGCGATGCATGCCCGGCCCCGGCCGCCCGGCCGCCCGGCACCGCTTCACACCAGGCCAGAGGCACTTCCAGCACCGCAACGCCAGGACCGCGCATGCGCCATCCTGCAACTCCGACGCTGCGCTCCGCCGCCCGGTCCGTCCGCGTTGGTGCAGCCGATCCACCGCCACCGAACCGGCCCAGGTCAACCACGGCCGCCCCGGCCCCCAGCTCCCCCGGGAAGCTCGGGACCCGATCCTGCTCGGCCCCTGCCGCTTCGGCAAGTGAGGCGGTTCGGCCTCAGCGCTTCGAAGCGCGCTCGCGCACCAGCTTCCGCACGGACCCAGGCCCACTTCGGCCCCGCCTCGGATCCGCCACCCATCCAGCTCCGCTGCACACCGAGCCGGCCCCGGCGGACGCCGATTCGCCAGCCGCAACGCACTGCGGCACCATCGGCTCCGATCGCTCCGGGCCCCGGTCCCTTCAGCACCGGTGGTGGACCGGTGCGGCCTGCGCGCACACTCGCGCGTCGCTTCCCCGCCTCTCGCCAGATCGGTGCGCACTCCTGTGGCGGTCCGGCTGCGTCCGAGCGCACGCTCGCGCGACGCTTCCCTTGGCTTCTCGCCAGATCGGTGCGCACTCCTGCGGCGCTCCTTGGCGTATCCTCTGTTGAGTTGTGGTGTGCAGCAGCGACATCGGCTGGTACTCGCTCATGCCCCGGCCGGGCGCTATCGCGCAGGCCGCAGCACCGAGTCATCCTGTCGTGTGCTTGCAAGTGTTGTCGTCTCCCGTGGTGGTCCGGTCTTGTGCCTCGTTGGAGCACTGCCGCCGGCGGGGTGATCCCGACCGGTCGATCCCCCGCCCGATCACCTCCCCACCCCCTCCATGGGGTGGGGCCGGTTGACTGCTGCGGGTCCCGATCGCAGTGAGGGATGAGATCGACCCGGTTCCGACCGCTTGCGTCGGGGGCCCTGCCTCGAAGTCAGTGTGGTCTACCGGCCGGCCAGAGGCTTGTCTCAGTCTGCTTGCACCGCCCTGCACCTGCACCGAACTCCCTGTCCCTGTGCGTACCCCCATTCTCGCACCCCTGTGCGACACCGTCATCACCCACACGCGCACAGAACACTCACATTCGAACACCAGTCGCCAAGCGGCCCAACCGATATGGCCGACCCCGAACCCGGGGCGAGCGCAACCGGCCCCGGCCCGAGCCTCGAACACTCGCCCAGCCGACACCCCCTCGTCGCCCGCTCTGACCCCGACCTGCACGAACCGCGAACGCGCCACCGAGCCCGCACCGACTGCCGCCTCCTCGTCGCTGCCGCTCTGACCTCAACCCGCGCGAACCAGCAACACGCAACCGAGCCTGCACTGACCCCCACCCTTCGTCGCCGCCGCCCTGACCCGCACCCGCACGCACCCTCAACACGCCATCAAGGCCACCACCGACTCCCACCCCCTTCGTCGCTGCCACCCTGACCGCAACCTGCGCGGAGCGGCGACGCGCAACCGAGCCGACACCGGACTCCATCGTCCCGGCCGGGGCGGGGAGCGGAGGGCGAGGCCATAGCCGACGAAAGCCGCCGGAAAGCGAGACACTCCGCGATCGGTCAAGTCCCTGCGTGCTGTCACGCTCGACGATTGAAGCCTCCGATGAACCTTGTTGCAGCACAACAGACTCAACCGGAGGCCTCTCGAACGCGGCCTAGAGGCGCAGGCCGGTGCCGTGGACGCCGTGCTCGTCGATGCGCTCGAGCTCCTCGTCGGTGAGCGGCGGGAAGTCGAGGGCCCTGACGTTGTGGTCGAGCTGCCACACGGAGCTGGCGCCGATGAGCGCGGAGGTGACCTCGGGCCGGCGCAGGACCCACTGGAGGGCGAGCTGCGCGAGCGACTGGCCGCGCTCCTTCGCGATGCCGTTCAGGGCGGCGGCGCGCTCGCGGTAGGTCGCGTCGATGACGTCCGGTTTGAGGAACGCGCTGTTCGCGGCGCGCGCACCGGCCGGGATGTCCTGGAGGTACTTGTCGGTCAGGAGCCCCTGGGCGAGCGGCGAGTAGACGACGAGCCCGAACCCGTCGGCCTTCGCGGTGTCGAGGAGGCCGTTCAGTTCGGGGCCGCGGTCGAAGAGCGAGTAGCGCGGCTGGTGGACCAGGAGCGGGACCCCTTGGGCGCGAAGCAGTCCGGCGGCCTCGTGCGCCTGCTCGGGGCTGTAGTTGGAGACGCCGGCGTACAGGGCCTTGCCTTGGCGGACGGCGTCGGCGAGGGCCCCGGTGGTCTCCTCGAGGGGCGTGTCCGGGTCGGGCCGGTGGTGGTAGAACACATCGACGTAGTCGGTGCCGAGGTCGCGGAGGCTGTGCTCGAGCGAGTTCAGCAGGGACTTGCGCGAGCCGCCCTTGAGGTAGGGGCTGGGGCCGATCGGGTTGCCGGCCTTGGTGGAGAGGACGAGTTCGTCGCGGTACGGCGCGAGGTCCGTGGCGAGGATCCGGCCGAAGACCTGCTGGGCGGCGCGGTGCGGCGGCCCGTAGCGGTCGGCGTTGTCGAAGTGGGTGATGCCGAGGTCGAAGGCGCGCAGGACGATCGCGCGCTGCGTCTCGTACGGGTGGTCGGTGCCGAACTTCTGCCACAGCCCGAAGGCGAACGCCGGCAGGTCGAGGCCGGAGCGTCCGGCGCGCCGGTAGGGCACGTGCTCGTAGCGGTCCTCGGCGGCGGCGTGGGTTCGCTCGAATGCGCCGTGTGACATGGGGTCGCGCCTCTCGGTCGTCGTTCGCGGACGGGGTCCGCCGATGGGGTGGATGGTAGCCGGAGCCGAATCTATACTAAATCGATAGGATAAATAGAATACTTGAATGGAATACCTGAGCGCTACGCAAGGAGACCGCACATGAGCGCCGAGTACCTCTGGTACATCCCCAACCAGGCCCGCCCCGGTCACCGCGGCGACGACGCCGTCGAGGGCCACAACAGCCTGGAGACCCTCACTGGCCATGCGAAGGCTTTGGAAGACCACGGCTGGGGCGGCGCGCTCATCGGCACGAGCTGGGGGCGGCCCGACACGTTCACGGTCGCCACCGCCCTCGCGGCCCGGACGACCAGGTTCAAACCGCTCATCGCGATCCGGCCCGGCTACTGGCGGCCGGCGAACTTCGCGTCCGCCGCGGCCACCCTCGACCACCTCACCGGCGGCCGGGTCCTGGTGAACATCGTCTCCGGCCAGGACCACCTCGCCGCGTACGGCGACAGCGAAGGCGACCAGGCGCACCGCTACGCCCGCACCAGGGAGTTCATGCAGATCGTGCGGCGGCTGTGGACCGAGGAGGCCGTCACGTACGACGGCGAGCACTTCTCGGTGGCCGACTCGTCCCTGGAGCTCAAGCCCGTCGCGCGCGGCACGCGCCGGCATCCGACCCTGTACTTCGGCGGCGCCTCCGAAGCCGCCGAACGGGTCGCGGCCGCCGAAGCCGACGTCCAGCTCTTCTGGGGCGAGCCCCTCGACGGCGTGCGCGAGCGCATCGAGCGGCTGAAGCGGCTCAGCGAGGAGGTCGGCCGCGAGCACGCGCCGCTCGAGTTCGGCCTGCGCATCACCACGTTCGTCCGCGACACGGCCGAGGAGGCGTGGGCCGAGGCGGAGGCGAAGGTCGCCACGATGGCCGCAGGGAACCAGGAGTACCTGCGCGACGCCCACCGCCGCACCGCCGTCGGACAGCAGCGGCTGCTCGACCTCGCCGCGCGCGGCGAGGTCCTCGACGACAACCTCTACACGGCTCCCGGCAGGTTCGGCGGCGGCGGCGCGGGCACCACCTGGCTCGTCGGCTCGGCCGACGACGTGGCGAAGTCCTTGCGGCGCTACCAGGAGCTCGGCATCACGCACTTCGTCCTCTCGGACACGCCGTACCTGCGGGAGATCAAGCGCCAGGGCGAGCGGCTGCTGCCGCTCCTGCGGGACTGACGCGGGGCCGCCGGGCGCCGATGCGCCTGGCGGGCCTGCGGATTCCGCCGCTATCGCTCGGTGTCGGTCCGGCGCTCCTTGGCCTCTTCCACCATCCGGCGGGCGAGTTCACGCGTCCGGGCCGACTGGTCCACGAAGCCGGCGACGATGTCGTGGGTGCGCTCGCGCGCGGCGTCGGCGGCCTCCTCGTACGTCTGGACGACCAGGGCGGCCTGCTCCACGGCCGACAGCGACGCCGACGGCGGCAGGAACTCGACGTCCACGAGGGCGCCCGCGATGTTCGCCGTCACCGCCACCTCCCCGCCCTCCGAGACCATCCGGACGCTGGTCGCGTCGACCAGGTTCCGGACCGGAAGCGCCTCGCCCCGAAGCGAGGTCATGCGCTTCTCGAAGTCCCGCATGAAGGCCGCGAGATCGAACTCCTCGGCCGGTTCAGGCTGTCCGGGGGTCTCGCTCACTTGCTCTCCTCGTGCTCGCGCGGCCCTGCGGAAGCGGAGCCCGCTTCCCCGCGAAGTGGTTGGACAATGCTATTGCGTTGTGGGTTAACAAGAGTGGTAATCCGCATGACGGTCTTCCCTATGCTCCGTACCGGTTTCACATCGTCTTGCGGCGCGCCCGCCGGCCCGCGGCCGCGACGCCTTCGAGCGCGAGCAGCGCCCCGAACGCGATCCACAACGGCGCGACCAGGACCCAGACCGCGGTGAGCGCCGCGACCTGGTCGGGGACGAGGGCGTCCCGCAACGGCTCGACGATCAGGAACACCGCCGCCCACACCCCGCCGAGCAGCAGCGCGACGTACGTGTGACGCGGCGGGTAGTACTCGCGCAGGCGGCGCCGGACCTCGCCCTTGAACTCCGGGTCGCTCCGCCACGCGTTCCAGACGATGAAGCGGCGCTCCTCCCCCATCGACGAGGCGAGAGCACCGACTTCATTGCGCACTACTCGCTCCCGGAGCTCGGCCTGGGTCCGCGGCAGGTCGTCGGGCGGGAGCTGTGAGAACAGCCCCCGCCGCTCGGCGACCTCGAACTTGAGCTCGTCGAGCTTCACGCCCGGAATCGCGAACCCGCGGAAGAACACCGCCACAACCCCCGCCAGCCACAGCACGATCCCGCCGATCACGACCGCGAACTCGACCGCGCCGGCCTCGAGTGCGCTCACCCGCCGTCCTGCACCGCACCCGGCACGCCGCCCAGCAGGCTCTTGAACCCGGTCATCGGGTAGCCCGTGAGCATGTCGCCGAGCGCCCCCTTGCCGAACACGTCGAAGTTGTAGGCGTTCGTCATCCCCGAGGTCGGCAGCTTGCCCGAGCCCCACAGGTTCCCCATGGCGTCGAAGATGTCCTTCGCGTTGTCGCCCTGGTAGTTCGAGCGGAAGCCGTTGCCGGGGAACGGCAGGTCGTTCTTGATGGCGCTGGAGAGCTGGTCGAACTTCAGGCCGGTGCCCTTGCCGAGCGCGCCGAAGCCGAGGTCGATCTGCTTGTGGGCGCTGAACTTCGAGAGGACCCGGCCGAGGTCGGCGACGATCTCGTTCAGCTTGGCGAACCTGGTGCCGAGCATCTGCATGGCGTCGCCGAGCTTGGTGAGGTGCTTCATGATCTTCGCGCCGACGTTCATCGCGTCGACGACGATCCCGCCGATCATCGCCGCGAACGACCCGCCGAGCGTGATCCACGACGAGGCCAGCGCGGCCAGGGCGTACATGATCGCGCGCGAGACGAAGTCGCAGATGAGCTCCAGGATCAGGCCGCGGGTGACGGCGGTCCAGATGCCCATGACCATCATGTAGTTGCCCATGATGCTCGAGGCGGTGCCCGCGCCCTGGATGGCGCAGCCGAAGTCGGCCGCCATCTGCCGGTACGCGTCGGCGGCCTCGCCCTGCCAGTCGGAGAGGGACGCGACCTCGGTCTGGAGGTCCGCGCCGGCCTGGTCGAGGACGCCGGCGATGTTGTTCCAGGTGTCCTTGGTGGCGTTGATGGCGCCGGGGTCCCCGGCCACCCACTCCAGCGGCTCTCTGAGGAAGTCGACGTGCTCGATGAGGAACCCGACGCCGGCCATCAGGAACTCCTTGAACGGGTTCGCGACGAACGCGAGGAGGTCGAGCGCGGCGACCGTCCCGTTCATCGCGTACTCGAGCCCGCTGTCGGAGTTCATGAGGTCTTGGGCGCTCGCGAGGGCTCGGGCGCCGTCGAGCTCGCTCATCGGCGGGGCGTCGGCGGTGTCGTTGACGATCAGGTCGTTCACTAGTTCCCCCGGATGTAGACGTTGAAGGTCTCGGCGACCGAGGAGTCGCACTCCTGGTAGGCGTCGCAGGTGGACTTGACGCGCACCGACGCCTCCTTGGCGGCCTCGCGGGCGGTCTCGATGAGGTTCGCGGCGACCGCGGCGAGCGCCATGGCGCCGAGCGCGAACGGGGCGTTGATGATGCCGAAGTCGAGCATGGAGCCCGAGCCCTTGGCCTCGGCGGCGGCGTAGGCCTGCGTGACGGGGCCGATCACCTTGGAGTCGAGGTTGTCCACATGGGTCTCGAATGCGGCGGGGTCGGGGACGTTGAAGCCGTCGCCCATGCTCACTCCTCTCCTTCGACGCGGGCGCGGGCCTGGCGCACGAGGTCGTTGTCCTCGCCGAACACCTCGGCGAGCGCCCCGGTGGCGTTGCGGCCGGCGTCGTCGGCGGCCGCGCGGTAGACGGCCTTGATCATCTCGGCGAGGGACTGCGCGGACATCTGCCTGATGCCGGGTCCGAGGCGGAGTTCCTGGAGGGCGCCGCCGACACCGACGGTGACCTCGACCTCGCCGTCGGGCGAGGCGGCCGTGGCGGAGGCGCCCGCCATGGCCTCGCTCAGCGACGAGGCGCGTTCTACCATTGTGGACATGCGCGTCTGGAAGTCGCGCATATAGCCTTCAGGGTCTTCGAACACGGAGGGCAATGTTCGACTGCCTTTCACTGGGGACGGGGGATCCGCGTGGACCGGCCCGGGCACCTAGGTACGTCAACGGGGTCCGATCGGATTGCCCCGCGGTGGTCCGGTTCACAATTTCCGTCAAAGTTACGTTCGAGTTAACGCAGTCTTGTCGGTTCCCGTCAAGAAAACGTCAAGATGCGTCAAGAGTACCTACGGCCAACCACGCCCGCAATCCGTTCGCGGCCAAGGACAGCGGTTCGGAACGGCACCGCCTCGATCGTCGCCTTCGGGGAATCTAGGATGATGTGAACATCGGAATGGATCGACCATCTGAATTTGGAGAGGGCGGTGGCATGGCGACCAGGCATGTGTACTTGGTGCGGCACGGGGAGGCGGACGCGTTCGGGGAGCTGACCGACACGGGGCGGCGCCAGGTGTCGCTGCTCGCGGATCGGTTGGCGGCCTTGCCGATTGACGCCGTCCGGCACTCGCCGCTGCCGCGCGCGGCGGCGTCGGCGGCGATCCTCGGCGAGCGGCTCGGCGTCCCCGCGGAGGAGGCGGCGGAGCTGATCGACCACGTGCCGCACGTCCCGGACCCGATGCGCCCGGAATGGGCCGGGTTCTTCGACGGCTTCGACGCCGCGGAGGCCGAGGCCGGCGCGCGCCTCGCCGACGCCCTCACCGCGCGCTTCGCACGGCCCGCGGAGACGGAGGTCCACGAGGTCCTGGTCACCCACGCGTACCAGGTGGCGTGGATGGTGTGCCACGCCCTCGACGCCCCGCCCGACCGGTGGCTGGGCCTCAACAGCGGCAACACCGCGCTCACCGCGATCGACTTCCCTTCGGTCGGCGTCCCGCGGGTGATCCTGTTCAACGACATGGGCCACCTCCCGAACGAGCTGCGCTGGACCGGCTTCGGCGGCGGCGTGAAGCCCTGAGGCGGCCGACGCATCCGGCCCGTTCGCCCGCTCGCTGCGGCGTCGGGGCCTCCAGATGCCTCCCCCGGCATCTGAAGACCCCTCCCCCTTGTGAGCGAACAGAACCGACTCGGATACCGCCTCGCCCGGATGCACAGGGCGGGCCCTAGCGGCGCAGTGCGTCGTGGGCCGCGCGGAGCCGTTCGGCCTCGCCGCGGGGAGTGCCGTCGGGCCGGGCGCGGCGGCCCGACGCGTCGTCGGCCCAGTCGAGGAGGCGTCGGAGGCGGTCGTCAGCGGCACCGGCCGCGACCGGGGCCCTGCCTCGGACGACGGCGCCGCTCGTGCCGTCGATGGTGACCAGGTCGCCTTCGGCCGCAACCAGACCGGTGGCGCCGACGACCGCGGGCCTGTTCATCGCCCGGGCGACCACGGCGGCGTGGCTGGCGGGGCCGCCGCGTTCGGTGACGACGCCCGCGGCGACCGCGAGGCCGCTCATATCGTGCGGTGAGGTCTCGGGGCGCACCAGGATCACCGGCCCGTCGGCGGCCATCCGGGTCGCGGCCTCCACTGTGGTCGCGATGCGGCCGGTCGCGACTCCGGGGCAGGCGCCGATCCCGCGCGCGATGGCGTTCCGGTCGTCGGCGATGCGCGGGGTTCGCGCATGCGTCAAGTGCCCCGGCGAGACCCGAAGCAGCGCTTCGGACCGCGTGATCCTGCCTTCGTCGGCGAGGTCGACCGCGGCGCGGACGGCGGCCGCGCCGGTGAACCGGCCCGGTCGGGTCTGGAGCAGCCACAGTTCGCCGCTCTCGAACGTGAACTCGACGTAGCAGGCGTCCCGGAGACGCGCCTCGATCCGGTGCAGCGCGTCGGCGAGGCGGTCCCAGACGGCGGGCTCGCGGTCGGCGAGGGCGTCCAGCGGCAGCGTCCGGGTGCGCCCCGAGACGGCGTCCTCGCCCTGGTGTCCGAACAGGACGTCGCCGTACGGTTCGGGCGCACCGGTGTTCGGGTCGCGGCTGAAGGCGATGCCGGTCCCGCTGCGGTCGTCCCGGTCGCCGAACACCATGGCCTGCACGATCACGGCGGTGCCGAGGTCGTGCGGGACGGCGTTGAGGTCGCGGTAGGTGCGGGCGCGGGGCGCGTTCCAGGAGTCGAACACGGCCGCGACGGCCGCTTCGAGTTGGAGCGCGGCGTCGTCGGGAGCGCTCGCGCCGAAGGCGGCGAAGCCGTCGAGGAGGCGCCGGCGCGCGGAGGCCGCGAACGCGCCGTTCCCGGTCTCGGCCGCGAGCCCCGCCTCGGCCTGCGAGGTCAGGCCGAGGTCGAGGATCGTGTCCATCATCCCGGGCATCGAGACGGCCGAGCCCGAGCGGACCGCGACGGCGAGCGGCCGGCGCGCGCCGCCGAAGCGCCTCCCGGTCGCCTGCTCGAGCGCCGCCACACCGGCCGCCAGCTCCTCGCGGAGCCCGTCCGGGAACCGCCCGTCCCGCAGGTATTCGCGGCACGCCTCCGCGACCACGACGAACCCGGCCGGGACCGGCAGGCCCAGGCGGTGCAGGGCCACGAGGCCGTGAGCCTTGGCGCCCAATGTCTCCGGGCCCTCCGCGGTCGCGGCGTCGATCGTCCGGATCCACTTCATCGCGGGATGCCGAGGGTCGCGAGCTGGTCTTCGTGGAGTTCGGCCCAGATCGCGTGGTACGAGCCGGTGCTGTCGGTCAGGTACTCCAGGTCGCCGGCGGCGACGCGTTCGAGGGCGCCCCGCAACCGCACCGGGTACCGGCCGAACCGGGGCAGGGCCGCGGTCAGCGCCGCGCAGACCCCGGCGGCGCGCGTGTCGAGGTCGGCGAAGCGGTCGAGGACGCGGGTGTCATAGGCGAGGTCGTCGTGGTCGTTGACCGTCATCACCCCGTCGACGGGCCGGAGCTGCCAGGCGGTGCACAGGTCGAGGAGTTCGGGGTTGAGGACCATGAACCGCTCGTACGCGGCCGCGACCGCCGGCCGGGCCCCGGTCGCGGCCAGTTCGGCGGCGGTCCGCTCGGCGTCGGCGGCGCGCCCCGCCTCGGTCAGCCCCCAGACGCCGCCTTCGATCCGCGTGACCAGGCCCGCGATGCCGAGGTCGATGAGGTCGGACTCGACGGCCGCCGCGTCGAGCCCCGTCGCCGCGGCGATGCGCGCGACCCCGGAGTAGCCGCCGCACCGCAAGGCGTGGAGGACGGTCATGCGCCGGCGCCCCTCTCGGCGCGCTGTTCGGTCGCGACGACGGCGTGGGCGGCGCCGACGCCGGTGCCGCGGGCCGCGACGGCGCCTCCGCGGACGAGCAGGGCCGCCTCGGTGGCGTCGCCGGGGCTCGCGATCCCGAGCGCGTCGGCCAGTGCCGCGTCGCCGACGACGACCCGCAGGCGCCGCCACGCATCCGCAGGGAACACCGCCCGCAGGCATTTGGCGAGGTCGCTCACCCGGAGTCGCACGAGGCTGCCGGTCTCGGCCGGATCGTCCGTGACGATCGCGAGCGTCACCTGCTCGCCGGGTGCCGCGGCGCGGACCGCGTCCTCGGCGGCGGCGAGCCGCTCGAGCCCCAGGACCGCGACGACGCCGTCTGCGCCCAGGTCGGCGGGCTCGCCGCCGATGAGGTCCACGAGGCCGTCGGGTGCGACGTAGGGCTCGTCGACCGCCTCCGCCGGCCCGGCGAACGGCAGATGCGGCGGCGCCCAGGCGTCGTCCAGGTCGAGGCGGGCGAGGTGCCCGCAGGCGCGGGTCCGGTCGAACGGGTCGCCGAACCCGGGGGCCAGCTCCGCGACGAGGCTCGAGCCCGCCAGCAGCGTCAGCGCCAGCTCGGCGAGCCGCACCCGCCGTCCGGCGGCGGGTTCGCAGGACTCCAGGCCCACGGCGAGCAGGAGCGACTCCAGGCGGGCGATCTGCGCCAGCGCGGCCCGCCCGCGGTCGTCGTCGACGACTCCGGCGAGCGATCGGAGCCGCAGGCGCCCGCCCGCGGCGGTGTCGCCGGCGAGCGGGAGCCGCTCGAGCCAGGCGCGGGCGAACCCCTCGAGCGCGTCCTGGGCGGACGCGGGCCGGGCCGCGGCCTCGACGGTGGACGCGCGCTCGACCATCGCGACGAGGACGGCCAGGTAGAGGGCGCGCTTGCTCGGGAAGTTCGAGTAGACCGCGCCGCGGGTGAGCTCGGCCCGCTCGGCGATCCGGTCGACCTTCGCGAGCGCGTACCCGTGCTCGGTGAACTCGTCGCGGGCGGCGGACAGGACGGCCGCTCGCGTCCTCGCCTGCTGTTGGATTCGTGTGAGTCTGACCATAATCGCTCCCTCGTGTCTCGCCTTGAGAATACGACATCATCGGGATGACAAGATCATCCGAGGGCATCGAAACGGAGGTTTCCCAGGTAGGAGCCCGGGGAATCCTGGGCCGCGAAGGAGGAGTGCGAACATGGCCGAACAGCAGGGAAAGACGGACGCGAACGCGGAGCCGGCGGTCGAGTCCGATGCGATCCGGATGTCCGACATCGCCGGAGGTGAAGGTGCCGACATCGGTGAGCTGCAAGAGAACGAGGCGTTCGACGAGGACGTGTGGCAGCCCGAGCCGAAGCGCGGGATCCGGCCGATCGTGGTGGCCGTCGCGGCGGCGGGCATCGCCGCGGTCGCGGTCGTGGCGGTGAAGATCGCGTACGACCGCCGCAGCAGGGCGCACGGGTACCGGAAGGCCCTCGACCAGCTCGAGGACGCCCGGGACGCGCTGCTCTCGGCGGCCGCCGAACTGCCGGAGCGAGGACGAGAGGTGCTGCACCGCGTCACGCGCCGCTGAGTTGGTGTAGGGTCGGGCAAGCTTCTTCTCAACGCCGCCGTGCGATGGCAGAGCGTTTCATTACTTCAACGAATCAGGCGATCATCTTCTCGATTTTGCGGTCCGACGTCCGACTACTCGGATCTCCAAATGGCACGCGGTCACGCATCCGCGGCCGGTCGCCGGTTGCCCCCGACACCCCACCGATGGACTTCCGCGCCGGCATCTTCGGCGCGGGATTCGGGCCGCCTCGGCGGCCCGAGCGAACAAGTCGGTCACCGCTTCGGCGGACCGACGAACAACAGGAGGAACACATGGCCACTGGCACTGTGAAATGGTTCAACGGCGACAAGGGCTTCGGCTTCATCGCTCCCGACGACGGCTCTGCGGACGTGTTCGCGCACTTCTCCGCCATCCAGGGAACTGGTCGCCGTGACCTTGAAGAAAACCAGCACGTCGAGTTCGACGTCGAGCAGGGCCAGAAGGGCCCGCAGGCCGCGAACATCCGCGTGCTCTAAGCGAACCGGGACGGCGGCGCCCTAGCGCGCCGCCGTCCCGACCCCGCACTTCAAAAGGCCCGCCCGCCGCGCTCGTCGCGGAAGGCGGGCCTTTTCCATGCCCGCGGCGCGATGGCGAGAAGGCGAACTCCCGGCGAATTCCGCTGCCGCCCCGAACCCGGGGTGCGGCGCGGAGGAATGCCGGGGAGGATTGCGGTCATGGCCAAGTACCTGTTGCTCAAGCACTACCGCGGCGGCCCGAATCCGCATCCGAACGCGGTCGCGGGGATGGACGAGTGGACGCCGGAGGAGATCGCCGCGCACCTCGCGTTCATGCGCGGGGTGATGGACGACCTGCGCGAGCGCGGCGAGTTCGTGGAGGAGCGGGCGCTCGCGTACGAAGGCGAGTTCGTCCGGTACGGCGGCGAGGGCAGGGCCCCGGTCACGGACGGCCCCTTCGCGGAGACCAAGGACGTCATCGCCGGCTGGATGATCATCGACGTCGACTCGAAGGCGCGCGCCTACGAGACCGCCGCGCGCCTCTCCGCCGCGCCCGGCAAGGACGGCAGGCCCCTGCACGAGTGGATCGAGGTCCGGCCGTTCCTGAGCGCCCCGCCGGTGTTCGAGTAGCCGGATGTTCGACGAACACCTGCTGCGCGACCTGACCCCGCAGGTCCTGGGCATCCTCATCCGCCGCGGGGCCGACTTCGCGGCGGCCGAGGACGCCGTCCAGGACGCGCTCGTGGAGACCGTGCGCCGCTGGGACGGCGACGCCCCCGCCGACCCCAAGGGCTGGCTCGTCACCGTGGCGTGGCGGAGGTTCCTGGACGCGCGGCGCTCGGCGTCGGCCCGGGCGGCGCGCGAGGAGAACGCGGTGCGTGAGCCCGCGCCGGGCCCGGCGGAGCAGGCCGACGACACGCTGCTCCTGCTGAGCCGCTGCTGCCACCCGTCGCTCACGCCCGCCTCGGCGATCGCGCTGACGCTCCGCGCGGTCGGGGGCCTGACGACCGCGCAGATCGCGCGGGCGTTCCTCGTGCCCGAGTCGACGATGGCGCAGCGGATCTCCCGCGCCAAGAAGACCCTCGCGGGCGAGCGGTTCGAGCAGCCCGGCGACGTGCGCGCCGTCCTGCGCGTGCTCTATCTCATGTTCGACCAGGGATTCGCGGGCGAGCGCGGGCCGGGCGACGCGGATCTGGCCGCGGAGGCCATCCGCCTCACCCGCCAGCTCGCGGCCTCGGTGCCCGGCGATCCGGAGGCGGCGGGCCTGCTCGCGCTGATGCTCCTGCACCACGCCCGCCGCGGCGCCCGCACCGACGCGTCCGGGGACCTGGTGCCGCTCGCGCTCCAGGACCGGTCGCAATGGGACACCGCGATGATCGCCGAGGGCGTCGAGCTGCTCCAGGGCGCGCTCGTGCGCGACCGGCTCGGGGAGTACCAGGCGCAGGCCGCGATCGCCGCGCTCCACGACGACGCGGCGTCGGCCGGCGAGACCGACTGGCCGCAGATCCTCGAGTGGTACGACGAACTCGTCAGGCTCAGCCCCGGCAACCCGGTGGTGGCGCTGAACCGGGCGGTGGCGGTCGGCCACGTCGACGGGCCGCTCGCGGGGCTGCGCCTGGTCGAGGCGCTCGACCCGGGGCTGCCGCGGCGCGACGCGGTGGCCGCGTACCTGCACGAGCGGGCCGGGAACACCGGGGAGGCCGCGCGCCTCTACGCGGCGGCGGCGCGGAGCGCGCCCAGCTCGGCCGAGATGAGCCACCTGCTCAAGCAGGCGGCCCGGCTGAACCGGGCGCGCTCCGGCGGGTTAGCGGAAGTCGCCGGCGTGGTCGGCGGCCCACTGCTCGAACGTGCGGGCGGGCCGGCCGGTGACGGCCTCGGCGGTGGGGCCCCAGGTGATCGCCTCTCCGGTGGCGAGCATGTCGAGCAGGGACGCGGGCAGGAACCGCTCGGCGACCTCGCGCGGCAGCTCCTCGACCGCGATGTCGCGGCCGATCGCCGCGCCGATGAGCTCGACCTGGCGGCGCTGCGTCAGGTGCCCGGGGCCGTCCACGAGGTACTTCCGCCCTTCGTGGCCGCTCCCGAGGAGGGCAGTGACCGCCACGTCCGCGATGTCGCGCTCGTGGATCGGGTTCACCGGCGCGTCAGGGTAGGGGACGCGCACGACGCCCTCCTGCTTGACCGAGTCGGCCCACCACAGCGTGTTGGTGGCGAACATGGCCGGGCGCACGAACGTCCACGGCAGGTCCGACGCCTCGAGCGGGCGCTCGACCGCGAGGTGCATGCGGCCGATCGGGTTCTCGTCCGCGCGCGGGTCGGCGGTGGACGCCGAGGACAGCAGGACGACGTGCTTGACGCCGCTCGCCTCCGCCGCGGCGACGAAGTGCTCGATGCCTTCGTGGGCGGCGTACAGGAAGACCTTCTCCACGCCTTCCAGGGCGGGGGCGAGGGTCTCGGGGGCGGTGAAGTCGACGTGGGCGGGGAGCGCCCCGCCCGGCAGTTCGACCGCCGCGGGGTTGCGGCTGGCGGCGCGGACGGTGACGCCCGCGAGGATGAGCTGCGCGATGACGTTGCGCGCGATGGATCCTCGCGCGCCGGTGACCAGTACGGTCATGGGTGGTCTCCTTCCGGGTGGTGTTCGGGTGCTGCGGCCAGCCGCGCGAGGATGCGCGACAGGGTGTCGCCGTAGCGGGTTTCGAATTCAGGGGCGTCGATGCCGACGCCGAAGAGCCGGCGGGCGGTGCGGCTGAAGACGACGGGCGCGAAGACCATGCCCATCATCGCGAGCTGCACGGCGGCGGGGTCGAGGTCGGTGTCGATCTCGCCGTGCGCCTGCCGCCCGCGCATCCGCTCCTGCTCGGCCTCGATCTCCTCCTGGGTCTCCTCGTCGGGGCCGTCGCCGGCGAGGGCCTGCCACAGCACCAGCCGCACGATCCGCGGGTCGGCGAGGTTCTGGCCGAGGTACCAGCGCATGAGCTCGTCGGGCGGCAGGTCGCGGTCCGCCTGGTCCCGCTCGCGGTCGAGCCACTCGCGCTGGATCGCGCGGTACAGGCCCTCCTTGCCGCCGAAGTAGTAGCTGACGAGCTGCTTGTTGACGCCGGCCCGCTCGGCGATCGCGCTGACGCGGGCGCCGGCGTAGCCGTTGGCGGCGAACTCGGTGAGGGCCGCTTCGAGGAGTCGCCGCTTGGTGCGCTCGGCGTCGCGCACGCGCTCGGAGGGCTCGGGGGCGCGCTGCCGGCTCGTCTTCGGTTCCACGGCACCACCGTACCACACAATCATCCAACTGGTTGATTGAATCATCCAGAGGAAAAATTAGGAGGCAGTCACTGCCTTCTGGCAGTGACTGCCTATACTGGGCTCATGGACACGGGTCTGCAGCACCGCAAGAAGCTCGCCGCCATGCGCCGCATCCAGGAAGCGGCCCTGGACCTCTTCGAAGAGCAGGGCTTCGACGAGGTCGCCATCGAGGCGGTCGCCGCCGCCGCGGAGGTCTCCCCGAGAACCGTCTACCGGTACTTCGGCACCAAGGAGATGCTTGTCATCTGGGACGAGGAGGACGAGCTCACGCCGAGCCCGCTCGCGGCGCAGTTCACCGGCGACGACCCGATCGGCGCCCTGCGCGAGGCGACCCGGGCGGGCTTCGCGGCCATGGGCGAGGACGAGCTGCGGCTGATCCGCCGCCGGGTCGCCCTCATCTACAGCCATCCGTCCATCGAGGCCGCGCTCGTCCTCAACGGCTACGAGAAGTCCCGGGCGATCGCGGCCGCCGCCGCACCCGACGGCGACACCCTCGAGGTGCAGGTCTTCGTGCACGCCTTCGTCGGCGGCGTCCTCGGCGCCATGCGGCACTGGTGGCGCTCCGGCTTCGCCACTCCCCCGTTCACGTTCGTCGACCGGGCCCTGACCCTCCTCGAGCGCGGCTTCACCGACCCCGACCGAAGGAACCCGTCATGACCGCAGTCAAGAACGTCCTCATCTCCGGCGCGAGCATCGCGGGACCCGCGCTCGCCCACTGGCTCGGGCGCCGCGGCATCCGCGCCGTCCTCGTCGAGAAGGCGCCCTCCCGGCGCACCGGCGGCTACGCGATCGACCTGCGCGGCGCGGCCGTCGACGTCGCCGAGCGCATGGGCGTGCTCGAGCGCGTGCGCGCCATGAAGACCGGGATCGAGGGCGGCGCCATGGTGGACGCCGACGGCCGCGTCCTCGCCGGCTTCGGCGCCGACCTCGTGGCCGCCGAGGACCGCTCCATCGAGATCCTCCGCGGCGACCTCGTGCAGCTCCTCCACGAGGCGGCGCCCGACGCCGAATACCGCTACGGGACCTCGATCGCGGCGATCGACGACCGCGGCGACCACGTCCTCGCCTCGTTCGGCACCGGCGCACCGGCGGAGCGGTTCGACCTGGTCGTCGGCGCGGACGGGCTCCACTCGAACACACGGGCCCTCGCGTTCGGGCCCGAGCGGCCGTACCGGCGGTTCCTGCAGTCCTATGTGAGCATCGCGTCGGTCCCGAACCGCCTCGGCCTGGACGGCGAGGCGAGGCTGTTCAACACGCCCGGCCGCGTCGCCGCCCTCTACAACACCCCCAGAGCCGAAGGCGCGAAAGCACTCCTGCTCCACCGCGCCGCCGCCGAGTCTGATGTGGACCAGCGCTCGCCGGAGGAGCAGCGCGAGCACCTGCGCGAGGTGTTCACCGGGATGGGCTGGGAGACCGACCGCATCCTCGCCGACCTCGACGGCGCGTCCGACTTCTACTTCGACTCGGTGACCCAGATCAGCATGGGCGCCTGGTCGAAAGGGCGCATCACCCTCCTCGGCGACGCCGGCTACTGCCCCTCGCCGATGTCGGGCCAGGGCAGCAGCCTCGCAATCGTCGGCGCGTACGTCCTCGCCGCAGAGCTCGCGCTGCAGAGCGACGTCCGCCCCGCGCTGGCCGCATACGAGCGGCGCATGCGCCCTTACGCGGCCGCGAACCAGGCGATCGCGGCCCCGGGGCTCGACTTCATCGCGCCCAAGAGCGCGTTCGCCATCAAGGCCCGCAACGCCCTGCTCAAGTCCGGCCCGATCCTGCGCTTCCTCAGCCGCTTCGACTCGAAGCTCGCGAAGGCGGCCGAGGCGATCAACCTCGATCGGCGCTGAGCCGGCGCACCGCGTAGGACAGGTGGGTCACCGACGGCGAGGCCTCGGTCCCGGTCAGGTCGAGCGCGACGCGGGCCGGGTCGACGCCGTCGAAGAGGCTGACGCCCGCGCCGAACAGGACCGGGCGCAGCGAGATCGTGAACTCGTCGACGAGCCCCGCGTTGAGGTACTGGAGGATCGTCTCGGCGCCGCCGCCGATGCGCACGTCGCGGTCGCCGGCGGCGTCGCGGGCCTGCGCGAGGGCGCTCTCGATCCCGTCGTTGACGAAGTGGAACACGGTGCCGCCCAAGCGCTTCCACGGCTCGCGGACCTCGTGGGTGAGCACGAAGACCGGCGTGTGGAAGGGCGCGTCCTCCGCCCAGCCCAGCTCGCCGCCCTCGAACATCCGCTTGCCGAGGACCGTGGAGCCGGTGCGCTCGAACGTGCGCCTCAGGAAGTCGTCGTCCGGGCCGGTCTCGCCGCCCTCGCCGATCTTCAGGTTCTCGCGCATGAACCGCTGGCGGAGCGCCCAGCCCTGGAGCTCGCCCCACTGCGACATCCACCGCTTGAGCCCGGGGTCGTCGCCGCGGCCCTCCTTGAGCGCCGCGAACGCACCGCCGTCGACAGGCGCGATGTACCCGTCGAGGGACATCGCCACACTGAAGAACACCTTGCCGGCCATCAGTTCTCGCCTTCCTTCTCGGTCATGCCGGTGACGTACTCCGCCAGCCGGCCCAGGGTCTGCCTGCCGCCCTCGACCGCGCCGTAGCGCTCCACGGCGACGTCGCGCAGCCGCTTGGTCGGGAACAGGGTCCGCATCTCGAGCTCGGTCGCGCCGTCGCGCTCGGTGAACGTGATGACCTGCTCGAACGCGTCCGGGTCGTCCCGGAACGCCCCGTGGACCAGGCCGATCCGCTCCGGCGGCGCGATCTCGCGCCAGGTGATCCACTCCGGGTAGTCGGTCCCGTCGGGGCCGTGCATCGTGAAGACCCACTCGCCGCCCTCCCGGAAGTCGAAGGTCCGGGTCGTGGTGGTGAACCCGTCCGGGCCCCACCAGCGCGACACGTGCCGGACCTCGGTGAACGCCTTGAACACCAGCTCCCGCGGGCCGTTGACGAGCCGGGAGATCACGATCTCCCGGTCGGCCGTCCCCTGCTCAGTCGTCATCCTGCGCCTCCTTCAGTTCCTGCACGTACTCGTCCAGCCGGTCGAAGCTCGCCTCCCAGAACTGCTCGAACCCGCCGACCCACTCCTGGACCGGTCGCAGGGCGCGGGCGTTCAGGCAGTACAGGCGCTGCTTGCCGTCGCTGCGCACGCGCACCAGCTCGACCTCGCGCAGGACCCGCAGGTGCTTGGAGACCCCGGGCTGCGGGAGACCGAGCTCGGTGGCGAGCTCGGACACGGCCAGCTCCCGGCCCCGCAGCAGGTCGAGGATGCGCCGGCGCTGGGGCTCGGCGATCGCGTTGAACGCGTCGGAGGTGGTCGCGGCTCGTGCCATGCCTCGATCATATACCCATAACGGAATATGTCAAGGCGCAGGGAGCGCGGCAGCCGCCCAGGGAAGGCGGCGGCCGGTACATGCGCAGGTCAGGACGTCACGATCGCGAAGTCGAGGTCCCGCGAGTCGAGGACGGCGAGCCGCCGCAAGTGCAGGGCGATCGACTCAGGCGGCCCGCGGTCACGGGCGCTCGCTGACGCCGAGCATGGCGCCGACCTCGGCCAGGCCGGCCTCGAACACGGGCTCGGGATCGGTGTAGGCGAACGCGAGCTGGTCGAGGGCCTCCATGACCAGGAGGCCGTAGAGCCGGGTCCAGCACGTCAGGAACACGTGCACCGCGGCGGGCGGCAGCGCGGTGCGCTTGCGTTCGGTGTAGGCGAGCACCTGGGCCCGCAGGCCGGCCGGGAGCGCGTCCAGATCCGGAACCGGGAAGGGCCGCTCGGCCCAGAGCGCCTCGACCTCGCGCAGGAAGACCCGGTCGAAGTGCTCGCCCGCCTGCCGGCGCTCGGAGTCGGGGCGCCGGTTGGCCTCCGGGACGGGTGCGGCGAACAGGAGCCGGAACTCGGCTCTCCGGGTGCTCGCCCAGGAGCGCAGGGCCCTGGACATGGCCAGGAGCCGGTCGCCGGGCGCGGCCGGGTCGAGGGCGTCGCGGGCCTGCTCGACCGCGGCGGTCAATTCGCCGAACAGCTCGGCGACGACGGCGCCCATGAGGTCGTCGACGCTGCCGTAGTAGCGATAGATCGCGGGCCCGCTCAGGCCCATGGCTCGGGCGATCGCGCTGACGCTCACCGCTTCCGGACCGGACTCGACGAGCAGTCGCCGGGCCGTGTGCCGGATCTCCGCCCGGGTCGCCTCGCGCTGGCGCTGCCGCCGGTCGGTACCCGTCCGCTCCATGTGCCGCCTCCCTTGACCGCGCAATGATAGACCATCTAAGGTGAGTTACAGTCTCTAACGAAAGTTAGAACCTGTAACCGAGGGAGTCGTCATGGTCAGTTCCACATCGAACCGGGCGGTCGTCGTCGGCGCGGGCATCGGCGGTCTCGCCGCCGCGGCCGCATTGCGCCGCATCGGATGGCACGTCGAGGTCTTCGAGCGCGCCGCCGAGATCGGCGAGGTCGGCGCGGCGGTGAGCATCGCGCCGAACGCCGTCAAGGCCCTGCGCGAGCTCGGCCTCGAACCGGCCCTGCGTTCGGCCGCGAGCGAACTCGACGGCCTCGAATCCCGCAGCAGGAGCGGGCGGCGCATCACCGGCGTCGACGCCGCAGTGCTGCGGGACCGGTACGGCGCCGGCCTCTACAACGTCCACCGCGCGGCGCTCCACGCGATCCTGCTCGAAGCGCTCGGCGGCGTCCCGGTCCGGACCGGCTGCACCGCGATCGAGGCCGAGTCGGACGAGGACCACGCCACGGTGGTCCTCGACGGACCCGACGGCCGGATCGCCGTCGACGCCGACCTGGTCGTGGCCGCCGACGGCGTCCGCAGCCGACTGCGCGCCGACCTGTTCGGCACCTACCCCGGTCCCGCCTACGCCGGGTACACCGTCTGGCGCGGACTGGTCCCCGCCGACGCCGCCGCGCGCATCGGCGTCCCGGCGCGCCTCTCCGAGACGTGGGGCCGCGGCGCCCGGTTCGGGCACGCGCCGATCGGCGACGGACGCGCCTACTGGTACGCCTTCGAGAACGCCGAAGCCGGTGCGGCGCACGAGCACCGGGCTGCCGCGCTCGTCTCGCGGTTCGCGGACTGGCACCATCCGATCCCGGCCCTGCTCGCGGCCACACCGGACGAGGCGCTGCTGCGCGGCGACGTCTTCTACCTGTCCGAGCCGCTCGAGTCGTTCGCCGCGGGACGCGTCGCGCTCCTCGGCGACGCCGCCCACGCGGTCACGCCCGACATCGGCCAAGGCGCGTGCCTGGCCGTGGAGGACGCGGTCGTGCTCGCCGCCGAACTCGCCGCGTCACCGGTGCCCGAGGCGCTGCGCGCCTACGACGCGGCCCGCCGGCCGCGCACGCAAGAGCTGGCCCGCCAATCCGGCGCCATCGGACGGATGCTCATGAACCCCAACCGGATCGCCGCCGGAATCCGCGACGCCTCGGCGACGCTCCTGCCCGCGTCGGTGGCGATGAAGACCATCGCCGACATCTACACCTGGACCCCGCCGGCCCTGCCCGCGTTCACCGCCCGGTGAACAGAACCGGGTCACCGGCGAGCGCCGTCGCGCGAGCGCGCCGGCGTGGACGACATCGCGAACCGCGACGGTACGGGCGTCCGCGTTCGACGTCCCGGCTCAACTGGTCGTGGTCCGGCCCCGTGGACGGCACGGTCGGCGACGGGGATGCGAAAGGCCCCGCCGAACCCGGGTCTCACCCAGGTCGGCGGGGCCGTCGGCGGAGGATGCGGGATTTGAACCCGCGATCGGGTATCACCCGAAACCCGCTTAGCAGGCGGGCGCACTAGGCCACTATGCGAATCCTCCAGGAGCCGCACGTCAGACGTACGAGCATCGAGCATACCGGTACGCGGCGAGGGGGGCCAAGCGGGTTCGATCGGTCAGAGCCAGCTCACGTGGGGCGCCACCAGGAGGTATCCGACGAAGGCGGCGATGTCGAGGAGGGTGTGCGCGACGACCAGGGGCCCGGTGCGCTTCCACTTGAGGAAGCACGCCGCGAAGACCGCGCCCATGACCACGTTGCCGATGAAGCCCCCGAAACCCTGGTAGAAGTGGTACGAGCCGCGCAGGAGCGCGTGCGCGGCGATGACGGCGAGCGGGCTCCAGGCGAGCTGTCGGAGGCGGGTGACGAGGTAGCCGACGCCGATCACCTCCTCGATGACCGCGTTCTTGAGCGCGGCGAGGACCAGGATCGGTATGGCCCACCAGACGTCGTGCAGGTTCGCGGCCGCGATCTCCGCGTTGAGGCCCAGCGCGCGGGCGGTGAAGTAGAGGCCGAGGCCCGGGATGCCGATGCACGCCGCGAGCGCGGTCCCGCCGAGCAGGTCGAAGCCGGGCCGGCGGGTGTCCAGGCCGATGAGCCGGAACGGGTTCCCGCGGTCGAGGCTGAGGAAGTGGAGCGCGAGGGCGACCGGGGCCATGGCGAGCGCGAGGCGGACGAGCTGCCGCGTGAGGTCGTACCAGGGCCGCTCGGCCTCGGCCTGCGCCGTGTTCATCGACTGGACCGAGTCGGCGAGGCCGCCGGGCTCGGTGAGGGTGCCGATGATGTCGACGATCGACCAGATCGCCGAGGCGCCCAAGGAGACCAGGAGCACGATGACGACCTCGCGGCGGATCACCCGGGGGGAGAGCGGCGGCGGGGCCGCCGCGAGGAGCGGCGCGGTCTCGGAGCGGTTCGTCATGCGCCCAGCGTGCCAGATCCGGATCGCCGCGGGCCAGGACGCACTGGGTGTGCGACGAGCGGCCGCACATCGAGCGGATGATCGAAGCGTCAGGCGAGGTGCTGTGAGGCTCATCCCACTCGGCGACGCTCACGCTCGCGGCACCTCGCCTTCCTACGCCCGGTCGCCGCGCCGCGCCTGTCGGTTTATTGACACTCCGCTTGCAGCGTCAGGTAAGGTTAGCCAGTCCTTACCTGAGAGGGGTACCCTATGCGGCTCGCGACTGCGGAAGCCCTCCCGGGCGCGCCCGCACTCGCCGGCCGTCCGGCGCCCCCGCACCCGATGCTCGCCCTGCGCGCCGTCGCGGGCCGCGTCGAGCGCGAAGTGAGCCCCCACCCCGTCGCCGGACTCCGCACCTGGCTCTACGGCGACCCCGCCCCCGGCGCAGTCGAGTTCCCCGCCGCCGAGCTCGCCGCCGGCGAGCGCATCGAGGAACTCATGTCGACCGCCGCGGCCCTGTGGGGCGGCTCGGCGCACGCCAACGCGGCGCTGGCGTGGAAGACCTACTGCTACTGGACGCTCGCCCCCGCGGTGCTCGGCTTCGTCGCGGCCCGCCGCATCCCGGTGATGGACGCGGCGAACGCGGTGTTCTCGGTGAGCGCGGACGCCCCGATGTTCTCGGTCCGGCAGGTCCGGCCGCGGTTCCTGGCGCTCCCGCACGACCCGTGCGCCGGACACCCCGACGTGGAGGTCGTCGCGAACGAGGGCGTGCTGCTGGACCGCCTGCGCGCCGGCGTCTTCGAGGACCACCTGGCGCCGGTCCTGGACGCGTTCCTGGCGCGGGTCCGGGTCGGGCGCCGCACGCTCATGGGCTCGATCGCCTCCGGCCTGTCCTACGCGGTCGCATCGATGGCGCCGGTCGTGCCGGACCCCGACGAGGTCGTCGCGAAGACCCTGCTCGACGCGTTCGACGTGGCGCACCTGGTCGACATCTCGACCGACGAGACCGGGCGCCTGCTCTACCGGCGCCGGACCTGCTGCCTGGCGCTCACCATCGAGGGCGGGCGCACCTGCTCGACCTGCTGCGTCCAGACCGATCGGTGCTAGCTGGCGTTTGATAGATTGGCGCTTGCCTTCGCGGGCCCTGGAGGGGTCGCATAGTGGACTAGTGCAGCGGTCTTGAAAACCGCCGTGGGTGTCAAAGCCCACCGTGGGTTCGAATCCCACCCTCTCCGCCACCAGCCGTTCCGCGCCGCCGCGCGTCCACCGCACCGCATCCCCGGGGCTCCGCCGTGCCCTGGACACATAAAAGGACTCAGCACCCCGGCACGGTGCTGAGTCCAGGAATAGGGTAACCCCATGGCGCAACATGCTTCACTTCCGGGTCGGGATATTCACAGAATCGTTACCATGGCCCGCCGCTGCGAGGAGGCGGACGGCATCGCCCCCTTCAACGAGCAGACCACCCTCGCGATGTCCCGGGGGCCCGCCCCCGAGCGCATGCATTTCGTTGTGCGCGAAGGCGATGCGGTGATCGCGTACGCCGGCGCGGAGGCCGTCGGGGACAGTGCGGAGGCCGAGCTCGCGGTCGATCCGGCCCACCGGGGCCGCGGTGTCGGCAGTGCGCTGCTGGCCGAGGTCCAGGCGTGGTTGGAGACGGATGTCACGTCGCTGCGGGTGTGGGCGCACGGCGACCGGCCCGAGTCGGCGGCGTTCGCGGCGGCGCACGGGTTCGAGCGGGCGCGGGTGCTGTTCCAGTTCTCGCGGGACCTCCAGGGGTTCCCGTGGCCCGAGGCGTGGCCCGAGGGCGCGGGCCGGAACTGGCCGTGCGGGGACGCCCCGGCGGCGGTCCTCCCGGACGGCGTCCGGTTGCGGCCCTTCAGGACCGGGCGGGACGAGGACGAGTGGCTGCGGGTGAACGCGGCGGCCTTCGCCGACCACCCCGAGCAGGGCCGGTGGACGGCCGCGGACCTGCGGGCGCGCGAGGAGGAGTCCTGGTTCGACCCGGACGGGCTCCTGGTGGCCGAGGACGCCGAGGGGATGCTCGGCTTCCACTGGACCAAAGTGGAGGGCGGGGTCGGCGAGGTCTACGTGCTCGGCGTCGACCCGCGCGCCCAGGGCACCGGCCTCGGCCGGACCCTGACACTGGCCGGGCTCGCCCACCTTGCGGCCCATGGCATCCAGCAGGTCGACCTGTACGCGGACGAGTCGAACACGAAGGCGGTCAACCTGTACCGCCGGCAGGGGTTCGCGGTGGTGCGCACGGACGTGCAGTGGGCGAAGCGGCTCACGACCGCGTGAGCGCCGACGTCGGCGGCCGGACGGATCCCCGCGGCGAAGCGGCCCGCGACCGCGTGAGCGCCGACGTCGGCGGCCGGACGGATCCCCGCGGCGAAGCGGCTCACGCCCGCGCGAGCGCCCCGGCCGGGTAGTGCTCCTCGCCGGGCAGGACCAGGCGGGCCTCGCCTTCGCGGAGGGTGACGCGCGGCAGGATCGGCGACATCTCGCGCTGCTCGGCGGCGGCGAAGACCTCCCCGACCGTGGAGTAGCGCGAGAGCTCGGCGAGCGTCGTGGCCTCGGGCATCGACATCTCGCCGCCGTACTGGCAGACGGCCTGCTCCGGGCCGATCCAGGTCGCGTACTCGGGTTCGCGCACGCGGATGCGCGGCTGGAAGCCCTCGGCGAGGGTGGCGACGTATATCCAGGTGTCGAAGCGGACCGGCTCGTACTCGGGCGTGACCCAGCGGGCCCAGGCGCGCTGGAGGGCGACCATCGCGCCGGTCTCCTCCTCGACGGCCCGTACGCCGGTCATCGCGACGTCGGGGTCGTCGGGCTTGTGGCGGCCGCCCGGGAAGCCGTACAGGGAGCCCTTGGGGCCGTGCCCGGACCGCTCGTAGGAGCCGTCGACGTCGAGGTGCGCCCAGCGCTCCCGCGCGGTGGTGCCCGGCAGGTCGGCGCGGCCGATCGCGGGGAGCCCGAACGGCTCCTTCGCGGCGTGCCGCAGCAGGAACACCCGCAGCGGGGCCTCGCGCAGGAGGACGACGACGGCGGCGCGCTCCGGTTCGGCGGGGGCGCCCTGCGCCTTGAGGCGGTCGAGGGCGCGGGCGGCCGACGCCGAATCGACCGCTCTGAAGTCCCATTTCCCGAAGCGCTGGATGGACATGCATTTCACGCTAGCCCAATCGCGGCCCGCGCCAGTGCGCAACCGCGGAAACGGCGGCGGCCCGGCCGCAGGGGCCGGGCCGCGTCGCGGGTCGCTACCCGAGGAACTGGATGGGCAGGTAGAACAGGGCGCCCACCAGCGCCGCGATGGGGAACGTGATGAGCCAGGCGATGACGATCGACCGGGCCACGCCCCAGCGGACCGCGCGCTTGCCGCCGGTCGAGCCGACGCCCATGATCGCGGAGGTGATGGTGTGCGTGGTGGAGATCGGGGCGCCGAGCAGCCACGTGTTCGCGTACAGCACGGAGGAGGCGACGGTCTCGGCCGCGAAGCCCTGGGGCGGGCCGAGGTCGATGATGCGCCGGCCCATGGTCTTGATGATGCGCCAGCCGCCCGCGTAGGTGCCCGCGGCCATGACGGCGGCGGAGATCCAGTAGACCCACTGGGGGATGTGGGTGGCGTCGTCCTGGATGCCGCCGACGTAGAGGGCGAGGACGATGACGCCGATGATCTTGGCGGCGTCCTGCATGCCGTGGCCGAGGGCCATCGCCGCGGCCGAGACGGTCTGGGCGTGGCGGAAGCCGCGGTTGAGCTTGTCGGGGCGGCCGTTGCGGAAGATCCAGTACACGGCGATCATGACCAGGAAGCCGAGCGCGAAGCCGACGAGCGGGGAGATGACCGTGGGCAGGACGATCTTGTCGACGATGCCGTTCCACAGGACCCAGTCGTTCGCGCTGCCGGCGATGAGCAGCCCGCCGGCCATGGTCGCGCCGACGATGCCGCCGAACAGCGAGTGCGAGGACGAGGTCGGCAGCCCGTAGTACCAGGTGATGAAGTTCCAGGTGATGGCGCCGAGGAGGCCGGCGAGGACGATGAGGAGGCCGTCGATGCCGGTGGGGAGGACCACGAGGCCCTCGGCGACGGTCTTGGCGACCTTCGCGCCGAGGTGCGCGCCGACGAAGTTGCCGATCGCGGCCATGCCGAGCGCGACCCGGGGTTTGAGGGCCCGGGTCGAGATGGAGGTCGCGATGGCGTTCGCGGAGTCGTGGAAGCCGTTGGTGTAGCCGAAGAGCAGTGCCGCGGCGATGCAGGCGAACACCGCGATGAGGACGCTGTCCACGCTCAGGATTCCTTGACGTAGACGGACTCGACCACGTTGGAGACGGACTCGAAGGAGTCGCAGGCGGCCTCGAGCTCGTCGCCGACCTCTTTGAGCTTCATGACCGTGAGGGCCGGGTACTCGCCGGAGTAGAGGCGGACGAGGAGCATGCGGTAGGCGCGGTCGCCGTCGTTCTCGAGGCGGTTGCACTCGACCCAGAAGTCCTGCATGGACGCGTTGAGGCCCTTGAGCTTCGGCATGAACTCGACGAGCAGCTCGGCCTGCTGGGTGAGGACGGTGATCTGCTCGATCATCTCGCGCGGCAGGGCCGGGAGGTCGGAGAGGCCGTAGAGGTAGACGAGGTTCGCGGCGGCCTCGATGTGGTCGAGGATGTCGTCGAGCTTCCCGGCCAGGTGGTACATGTCCGTGCGGTCCATCGGGGTCACGAACGTGGAGTTCACCTTGTTGAACAGCCGGTGGGTGAGCTGGTCGTTGTCGTGCTCGACGTCGACGAGGCGCTCGGAGATCTTCTGGAAGTCGGGGGCGTCGTCGCCCAGCTCGGCGAGGATCCCGACCCCGCGGCGGATGTTCTCCGCGGCGTCATTGAAGAACGCGTAGAACGTATCGTCCTGAGGCTTCAGCGAGAACCGCACCGGGCACCCCTGCTTTCGGTCGCTTTGACTGTCCTCACTGTACCGATCAGGCCAGGGGACGGCTGGAAATCGTCTCGCCGAAGTTAACATCCAGGTGAACGCGAGACAAGTTAGCGATGACGGCTGTGTGTGACTCCACGAAACCGCTCTAAGCTGCGGTTACATAAACGTTTCACTGTAATTCATCTACTGTTCACCTTCAATGTCTTCGGCGATCCCGGAAGCGGACACCGTCGCCGGTTCCGGGCAGGATCGTGCGGGTTCCCAGAAACGCGGGAGATATGCGCGCGAGGCGTTCAACCGCACGCCACCTGGACGGCCCGGACGCGGGGGAACCGTTTCCCGCCCCCCGGGCGCTACTCCGCCGGGGCCGCGGCGGCTTCGGCGAGCCGCCCGAGCGCGCCGACGGCCGCGTCGGACTTCGTCGTGTACCAGAACGGCGGCAGCGAGTCGCGCATGAACTTCCCGTACGAGCGGTTCGTCTGGAGCCGCGAATCGAGGATCGCGACGACGCCGCGGTCGGTGGTGCGGCGGATGAGCCGCCCGGCGCCCTGGGCGAGCCGGATCGCCGCGGCCGGCACCGAGACCTCGGCGAACCCCGAGCGGCCCGCCGCGTCGGCGGCCTCCGACCGCGCCGCCGTGAGCGGCTCGGTGGGGCGCGGGAACGGGATCCGGTCCACCACGACCAGCCGGCACGTCATGCCCGGCACGTCGACGCCCTGCCACAGGCTCATGACCCCGAGGAGGCAGGTCGAGTCCTCCTCCTTGAACCGCTTCACGAGGCTCCCGAGGGTCTCCTCGCCTTGGAGCAGGATGCTGAAGTCGGTCTTGGCGCGGAGCAGCTCGGCGGCGGCCTCGGCGGCCTTCTTCGAGGAGAACAGGCCGAGGGTCGCGCCGCGGCTGGCCTCGACCAGGCGCAGCAGCTCCTTCCCGGCGTCGTCGGAGAGCCCCGACGCGGTCGGGCGCGGCAGCGCGGCCGCGACGTAGAGGATGCCCTGCTTGCGGTAGTCGAACGGGGAGCCGACGTCGAGCGAGGTCCAGCCGTGCCCGTCCGCGGGCAGGCCGATGCTGCGCGCGACCGTGTCGAACTTCCCGCCGAGCGTCAGCGTCGCCGACGCCGCGATCACGGTCCGGTCCTCGTAGAGCATCGCGGAGAGGAGCCCGCCGACCGACAGGGGCGCGGCGACCAGCGTGGGGCCGTTGGGCTCGGACCAGATCACGTCGTCGCCGGCGGGGCCGACGCACCGGCCGGCCGTCTCGATGGCCTCCACGAGGCCGGCCTTGAGCTGCTGGGCGCTGAGCTGCTTCTTCGTCTCGGCGTCGAGGGCGGCCAGGTGGGTCGTCGCCTTCACGCACGCGCCGTTGACGAGGTTGAGCGCCTCGGTGAGCGCCGCGGGCAGGTCGCCGCTGAAGCGCTGCTCCCCCGTGAGGTTGAGCGCGGTCTCGAGCGCGTCCGCGGCCTCGCGGATCTGGTCGGACACATCGGTGTCGATGAGCCGGCGCCCGCGCTGCGCGAGCCAGCGCAGCCGCGCCGGGTGCAGTTCGGCGCGAGCCGCGTTCGTGACCCGGTCGACCAGTTCGTGCGCCTCGTCGACGATGAGGACCTGGTGCTCGGGCAGGACCGACCGCTCGTTCATCATGTCGATCGACAGGAGCGCGTGGTTGGTGACGACGATGTCGGCCTCGTGGGCGCGCGCCCGTGCGAGCTCGGCGAAGCAGTCGGGGCCCTGCGCGCAGTCCTTCGCGCCGGGGCATTCGCTGGAGGTGGTCGAGCCCTGCTTCCAGGCGCGGTCGCTCACGCCGGGGTCGAGGTCGTCCCGGTCGCCGGTCTCGGTGTCGTTCGCCCAGTCGAACAGGCGCTGCACCTGCTTCGCGAAGGACGCCTGCTGCCCGGCCCAGCGGAGCTCCTCGGTGCCCTCGAGCATGCCGTCGTCGTCTTCCTCCTCGCCGGCGATCTTGCGCTTGCACAGGTAGTTGTGCCGTCCTTTGAGGAGCGCGAAGGACGGCTTGCGGCCCAGGACGGGCGCGACCGCTTCGACCAGGCGCGGCAGGTCGACGGCGACGAGCTGGTGCTGGAGCGCGAGCGTCGCGGTCGAGACGACGACGGTCTTGCCGGTGGCGAGCGCCGCGCACAGGTACGCGAGGGACTTGCCGGTGCCGGTGCCGGCCTGCACGAGCAGGTGCTTGCCGGAGTCGACGGCGTTCGCGACGGCCGCGCACATCTCGCGCTGCCCGTCGCGGGTGGCGCCGCCGGGCGTGGCGGCGACGGCGGCGTCGAGGATCTTCAGGGCTTCGGTGTCGGCGCTCATGCCTCCTGGGCCGCCTGACGGCCGGTGTCCATGGGGTCGCCGGCGGCGCGGGCGGCCGCGATGGTCGCCTCCCCCGCGTCGAGGCCGCGCGCCTGCGCTTCGCGGCGGGCGATCTTGAAGCGGTTGAGGGCCCGGACGGTGCCGTTGACGATCGCCAGGATCGGGACGGCGACGAGCGCGCCGATGATGCCCCACACGAAGCCGCCCGCGGTGACCGCCAGGACGATCGCCAGCGGGTGGAGCTTGACGGCGCGGCTCATGAGGAACGGCTGGAGCAGGTTCGACTCGAGCTGCTGCACGGCGAGGACGATGCCGAGGACGATGAGCGCGTTGATGAGCCCGTTCTCGGTGCCGACGAGCGCGACGACGACGGCGACCGCGCCCGAGATGGTGGCGCCGATGATCGGGATGAACGCGCCGAGGAACACGAGCGCGGTCAGGGGCAGCCACAGCGGGACGTCGAGCAGCCACAGGCCCAGGCCGATGAAGATCGCGTCGACCGCGGCGACGACGACGAGGGTCCGCATGTACTGGACGAGCGTCGCCCAGCCGGCGCCGCCGGCGTACCGCATCGACTCGGTGGCCGGGCGCGGGAGCCAGCCGGTGAGGAAGGTCCAGATGCGGCGGCCGTCGCGGATGAAGAAGTAGGTGGTGAACAGGACCAGGAACAGGCCGGTGACGAAGTTCCCGAGCCCGGAGGCGGTGGACCCGGCGACGTCGAGGCCGGTCTGGACGATCGTCTGCTGGTTCTCGCCGTACCAGTTGGTGACGTTGTCCTGGATGTCGGCGAGGAACACGGCGACCTGCGCGCCGTCGAGGCCCCACGGGCCGGACTCGAGCCAGGTCTGGGCGTCGCGCAGGCCCGTGACGATCGAGTCGTAGAAGTCGGGGATGCCGGCGATGAACTGCTGCACGACGAAGGTGAGGACCGCGGCGACGGCGGCGAGGCCGGCGATGAGCACGACGATCGAGGCGAGGGACTTGTTCCAGCCGCCTCGGATCAGCCAGGCTGCGAGCGGTTGGAGCATCGCGGCGAGCAGGAACGAGATGAGGACCGGGATGACGACCATGGTGACCTGGCTGAGCAGGTACAGGACCACGGCCAGGAGCGCGCCGACGATGAGCAGCCGCCACGACCAGGCGGCGCCCACGATCAGTCCGGTCGGGACGTAGCGGCGCTCGGGGTGCTCGGGGTCGGCCGCCGCGCCGTCCTCGGCGGCGAGGTCGTCGTCCGCGTCGACCTCGGGCACGTCCTCGCCCGGACCGTGCCGGTCCGCGACCGGGTTGAGGCGCATGCCGACCCACAGCTGTCTTGCTCGGGCGGTGGTGCGGCGGAATCGGCTCACGGTGTCTCCAAGGACGGTTCCTCCGCAGAGCGGAGGTGGGTGCAACGTCAACACGTACGGTACCGGTTCGGTGCGAAGTCCCACATCCAGCCAGCACCACCGAGACCGGTCCCGCAGGCGCTACCGGCGCGCCCTGTCACACCCCTCCGGCACCCTTGTGCCGGGGGCCGTCGGCGCGACGCACGAGCCCTCGGGATGCGGAGCGGTCGCGGAAGCCGGCCGCCGAGGGCACGCTTGCGCCGGGCGGCGCCGCGTCCGGACACACCCACCGCCGGGGCGCAGCTTCGTCTTGGAATCACCGGCGGCATCGGACGGCTTCGAACCGGATGCCGGCGCGGCGCGCGAACCCGCGGGGGCCGGACGTTCCGGACGTGAGCCCCGCCGCTCGCCATGCGGGACGGGCCTGATCGGGCGATAGAGTTGACCGCTGTGACCGAGACACCGTTGGAATCGAGCGGCCTCCCCGTGCGGCTGCTGCACGACCGCCTCCTCGTGCGCGAGGACGCCGACGCCGAGCGCCGCTCCGCCGCCGGGATCGTGATCCCCGCGACCGCCCAGATGGGACGGCGACTGCACTGGGCCGAGGCCGTCGGCGTCGGGCCCCTCGTCCGCTCTGTCGAGAACGGCGACCGCGTCCTCTTCGACCCCGAGGACAAGGCCGAGGTCGAGATCCAGGGCCGCACCTACATCCTCCTGCGCGAGCGCGACATCCACGCCGTCGCCGCCAAGCGCGTCGACAACGACGGCACGGGGCTCTACCTCTGATGCGCGTCGCGGTCACCGGGCTCGGCCTCATCGGCGGGTCCGCCGCCCTGGCGCTCGCCGGCGCCGGCCACGACGTGGTCGGCCACGACCCCGACGCCGCGACCCGCGAGGCCGCCGCCGCGCACTTCCCCGTCGCCGCCGACCCGGCCGCGCTGCTCGACACCGACGTCGCCGTCGTCGCCGCCCCCTACCGCCACCTCGGCGCGGCCGCCGCGACGCTCGGCGGCTACCGCGGCCTGGTCACGGACGTCGCCTCCGTCAAGACCGCGGCCGCACGCGCGTTCGCCGCGCTCCCCCGCTTCGTCGGCGGACACCCCATGGCCGGCAAGGAGACCGCCGGGTTCGCCAGCGCCGAACCGGGGCTCTTCCAGGGCCGCGTCTGGGTGCTGTGCCTCGAGGCCGATACCGGTCTGGAGGACTGGCTGCTGCTGGCGCGCCTGTGGACGTCGATCGGCGCGCGCGTCGTGCCGGCGACCGCGGACGACCACGACCGCGCCGCCGCCCGGATCTCCCACCTCGAGCACCTGGTCGCGGCCGCACTGGTCCTCGTCGCCGACGACCCGCTGTCGCGCAGCCTCGCGGCCGGGTCCTACCGGGACGGCACGCGGGTCGCGGCCAGCCCGACCGCGCTGTTCGCCGGGATGGCCGAGGGCAACGGGCCGGCGCTCCTCGCGTCGCTGGACGACCTCGGCGAGGAGCTCGGCACCGCGCACGCGCACCTGTCGAACGGCGACGACCGGGCGCTCGCCGACTGGTTCGACCATGCCCGCGCCAAGCGCGCGGCCTGGCCGCCGGCGCCCGGCGAGCCCGAACGGGTCGAGCTCACGCGGGAGGCGCTGCTCGGGTTCGGCGCCGCCGGAGGGTGGATCGAAGCGGTCGAAACGGAGGTCGCGATCGGACGCCGACCTCGCGTAAAGTCCACTCCATGAGAAAAATCGATCAGATTGCCGATCAGTACGTCGAGGACGCCATCGCCCTCAGCCCCATGAACGCCACCGCGATGGGCGTGCCCGGGCACGATCACGAACTCGATGACCTCTCACCCGCCGGGCTGGCCGAGGCCGCCGACCTGGAGCGGCGCACCATCGCCGCGCTGGAGGCCGCAGAGCCGGTCGACGAGCGCGAGCGCGTCGCCAAGGAGGCCATCCTCGAGCGCCTGAAGCTGAGCCTCGAGCGGTACGAGGCCGACGACACCTACCTGGGTCTGAACGTCCTCGCGTCGCCGGTCCACAGCGTCCGCCAGATCTTCGACCTGATGCCGAAGGACGGGAAGGCCGCGGCCGAGAACATCGCGGCCCGCCTGGCCGCCGTCCCGGACGCGTTCAAGCAGTACACCGAGACGCTGCGGGCCGAGGCCGCCGCGGGCCGGGTCGCCGCGCGGCGGCAGGTCCTCGAGGTCGCCACCCATTGCGACAACTGGAACGGCGCCAAGGGCAAGGACACCGACTTCTGGGCGGCCCTGGCGAACGGCGTGACCCTCGACGGGGAGCCGATCAAGACCGGGCCGCTGCGCATCGCGTTGAGCGACGGCGCGGCGTGGGCGCGGGCGGCCGCGATGCGGTTCGCGACGTTCCTGCGCGAGGAGCTGGCCCCGCAGGCGCCCGAGAAGGACGCGGTCGGCCGCGACCGCTACTCGCGGGCGTCTCGCTACTTCATCGGCGCCGAGATCGACCTCGAGGAGACGTACGCGTGGGGCTGGCAGGAGCTGGCCCGCATCGAGGCGGACATGCGCGCGACCTGCGAGCGGATCAAGCCGGGTGCGACGATCGAGGAGACCGTGGCGTTCCTCGACCAGGACCCCGAGCAGAACCTGACCGACAAGAACGTCTTCCGCGACTGGATGCAGGAGCTCGCCGACTCGACGATCGCCGACCTCGCGGGCACGCACTTCGACATCCCCGAGCAGATCCGGAGGATCGACTGCAAGATCGCGCCGACCGAGGACGGGGCGATCTACTACACCGGCCCGAGCGAGGACTTCTCGCGTCCGGGTGCGATGTGGTGGTCCGTGCCGGAGGGCCAGAAGCTGTTCGGCAAGTGGCGCGAGAAGTCCACCGTGTACCACGAGGGCGTCCCCGGCCACCACCTCCAGGTCGGCCAGACCATGGCCCGCACCGAGCTGCTCAACCGCTTCCAGCGCCAGATGATGTGGTGCTCGGGCCACGGCGAGGGCTGGGCGCTGTACTCGGAGCGGCTCATGGACGAGCTCGGCTACTACGACGACGACCCGGCCGGGCGCCTCGGCATGCTCGACGCGCAGGCGTTCCGCGCCGCCCGCGTCATCGTCGACATCGGCCTCCACTGCGAGTTCGCCATCCCCGAGGACAACCCGTTCGGCTGGCGGCCGGGCGAGGAGTGGGACGGCGAGAAGATGTTCGAGTTCATGAAGGCCCACACCCGGACCATCGAGGACGACATGCTGTCCTTCGAGCGCAACCGCTACCTCGGCTGGGCCGGCCAGGCCCCGTCGTACAAGGTCGGCGAACGCCTGTGGATGCAGGCCCGCGAGGACTACAGGGCCCGCAAGGGCACCGAGTTCAGCCTGAAGCAGTTCCACACCGACGCCCTGAACCTCGGCTCGATGGGCCTCGCCCCGTTCAGCGAGGCGCTCGGGCGCCTCTAGATCTCCGCATGATCGCGGGTGCGGTGCCGCTCGGCGGTGCCGCACCCGCTCGGCGTTTCAGGCGTGGTCGAGGCCGAGTTCCATCTCCGGCTTCCCGTACCAGGCGCGGAGGCGGTCGGCGCCGCGGCGCAGGGCCGCGATCTCGGCGGCGGTGAAGCCCCGGACGCGCCAGGTCTCGATGACCACCCTGTCGCGCTTCACGGTCGCCTTCCAGTTGCCGATGACCTGGCCGTCCAGCAGGATCGCCGAGTTGAACCGCGGCCGGTCGGGGAACAGGGTCCGCGGCACCGAGTGGTGCAGGACCCAGTCCTTAGTGTCGGTGTAGGAGCACAGCATCTCGTCGAAGCCCTGCACGAAGTCGACCACGGGCCCGCTCTCCTGCGGTTCGGGCCGCTCACCGGTGTAGTAGAGGACGCGGCCGTCCACCCGCAGCTCCCGCAGGCCCGTTCCGTCGGTCTTGAGCTCGTCGACGGCGGCCTTCGCGTCGGCCACCTTCAGCGTCCCCCAGCGGGTGAAGTCCTTCACGGTCGCGGGTCCGCGCGAGGTGAAGAACCGGCGCGCGAGCTGGAGGACCGCCTCGTCCCGCCCGATCTCCCCTGCCGGGATCCGCTCCTCGAAGTTCGCGTACGTCTGCTTTCCGTCGCTCGGCGTCCCCGAGCAGATCCGCGCCTCGAGCTCGGCGTGGAACAGCAGGTGGATCAGGCGCTGCCCGGTCGGGTCCGCGATCCCTCCGGCCGCGAGCGCCTCCGAGGCCTCCTCGCGCGTCAGGTGCCGCCCGCCGGCGGTGGCCGCCTCGAGCAGGTCGTCCCCGCGGTCGAGGACCGCCTGGTCGAGCCCGAGGGCGCGGTACTGGGTGCCCGCGACCTGCTGGACGCGGTGGGTGGTGGCGGTCAGCATCATCCGCAGGTCCTCCACCGGGACCGTGTGCCAGGTGGTGCGCAGCACGTGGGTGCGCACGACCGCGCCCTTCTCCAGGAGCGCGTCGACGGCGGCCGGCCCGGCGAACGCGAGCCCCTCCTCGTCGGGGACGGACCGCATCGCGGGCGTGAGCTTCGAAGGGTGGTACTCCTGCGACTGGACCGCGCCCAAGTGCCGGAACGCGTCGAGCGGCGTCGCGAGGCGATCGCCCCAGAGCCGCTGGGAGCGGGCGCGCCACGCCGCGATCGCCGCAGGCGTGAGTTCCCCGGTAGGAGTTGACATGCGCTCATGCTAGCGCCAGGGGGCGACATGAGTGCTCCCCCGAACCGCACGCCACTCGTGTCGGAAACGGGAGGGGTGTCTCTGCGCAGACCGCTGGACGAGCTTGCGAGGAACAGCCACAATTGCGGCATGTCCCTTCCGAACGCGGTCCTCAGGCTCTCCACCGACGTCCTCGCCGACATCAACGACGACGAGCGCCTGGCGTTCGCGTACGCGCACGGGCCGGCCCTGTCCGGGTTCGGGGAGGAGGCCGAGCTCGTGTGCGTCTGGGAGACCGCCGAGGCCCCGGCCGACGCCAGCGCCGAAGCGACGCATCTCACCGTCGCGCGGTTCCAGGACCTCCTCGACCAGCTCGGCCGCGGCGAGGGCTGGCGCACGCCCGCCGACGAGGCGCTCCGCGTCATCGGCGCGTTCTCCGAAGGCACCCTCCTCGCCGACGACTCCGAGCTCGGCTCCAAGGCCCGCGCCGAGGTGACCGAGTTCCCGCAGGCCCTCGCCGACGCCTCTCGCGAGACCGTCGCCGCCGAGACCGAGACCCTCGCCAAGCGCCTCGGCGACGCAACCGACCCGTGGGAGCTGGCCGAGACCCTCACCAACGGCCTCCACCGGGCCTACGTCGCGCTCTTCGCCGCCGGCGGCTACTTCTTCCCAGGCCGCGACCACCGCGCCGACTTCGTCGCCCGCTACCTCCTCGGCGACGAGGTCCCCGAAGCCGAGGCCGCCGTCTGGACCGCCGCCCGCTCAGAGAACCGCACCGAGGAACTCCCCGAAGCCTGGCGCAACCTGGCGAAGGTGGTCCTGGACAACTGCTGACGCCGAATCCGGGGGTCGTGGGTTCAAATCCCACCGCCGCAAACCGGGCCTGATGACCCACAACACACCATCGAACCCGGTTGCAGCCGCGATCCAGAGCCGGGTAAGGTTATGCCCGGCCTGATCGAACAGATCAAGCCAGGCATGCGCCCCTAGCTCAACGGATAGAGCATCTGACTACGGATCAGAAGGTTGGGGGTTCGAATCCCTCGGGGCGCGCCATCAAGAAGAGCCGGGTCGGTGACCCGGCTTTTCTGCTTCTCTCGGCCGATTCGATCGCGAGGCGGTCCAGCGGCGGACTCGATCTCACGGCCGAGCTCGCCGGGGCCAGCCCGCTCCGTTGGAGAGCAGTAGGGGCACGTCGAGGTCTGCGGCCGTACATCCGCGTCCATGCCGCCGCCGGTTCGCCTCCGAGAGACGGCGGCGAAGAAAGCCTATGTGGATTTCGCCGAAGTCGACCGTCCGCCGCTATGCTGAGACCGCTGACGAACTCTGATCCCCTCCGCCGCAACGAAGTTGCGTAAGCGACTCAACAGAGTTAGGAAGACCGCATGAGCGCACAACGCTTGAAGACACTGGTGCAGGGCCTGATCGTCCTCGCCGCGATCCTCGTCGGCGTCGCCTTGTCCCCGGCCTCGGCGCACGCCGCCACCCATGTCTGGGCCTTCGCCCAGAACCCCGAAGGCACGTACAACGCCGGTGTCGCCGAGACCTGGAGCTACGGCGAGAACATCGTCGCAGAGGACTTCCACGCCGACGGCTGGGGGATCCGCGCCCAGCTCCAGACCCTCGAGACTGCGCCCGAGGGGTACCGGTACTGGACGGCTGCCGGAGGCGTCTGCTTCGACGACACCAGCACCGGCAACAACGGCGGCGGCCGCACCTCCTGCGAGCGCAACATCGCCGAAGGCAAGACATTCCGCGTCCATGTCTGGGCATCGCGCAGCGGTTCCACCAAGTGGCACAACTACAGTCCGTCACTCGTCGCGTAGGCCGACGTCGATCGGCGCGCTGCCGTCACGGCAGTGCAGGTCCATCGCCCGTTCGGGCGAGACTCGGGCGCGGCAGGGGACACCATCCCTGCCGCGCCCGAGTGGTTCGGTCGGGGTCCGGCCAGTAGCCAAGTGGTCATAATTGCTTGGCGCGCTCGATCGGCGTTACTCCTAGGTAACTTCGATCGGTACACTGCACTAGCCCTCGCCTTCCCAGTGAGCACTCGTCGTGTTCATCCTCGTACCAGCCGTCGCCATAACGCTCCAGGTCGCCTGGACGGCTTGGCGGAAGTCCCACCGCACCGCCGAGTGAGCGGTCGCAAAGTGCCCGCTGCGCCCGCTGGAAGGGTTGCGACGGCCTGACAGAATCGCTTCATGGACCCCTCCTCCTACGACCCCAATGCCGGCCCGCCCGCGAACCAGGGTCCTTACGGCGCACCCAGCGGCCCCGGCCAGGGCTACACGCCCGGCCCGGAGACGAGCCGCAGCATCGGGTACCCGCAGCCGGGAGCCCAGATCCCGCCCGGTCCGGCGCCCTACGCCACCGCGAACCCCTATGCGACTCCTTCGTACCCGCCCGCCTACCCCGGGATGCCGCCGCAGTACGCGCCCGTGCCACCGCCGTCCTCGGGGATCCCGGTCGCCGGCTGGATCGGCATCGCCCTCGGCGTGGTGCTGCTCGTCGGCCTCGGCATCACCGGCCTCGTGATCGCTCTCGACCCCGCTGACCCGCCGGGTGTCACGGCCGCCGACTCCGGCGGCGACTCGGGCGCCTCCGGCTCCGACCCGACCGACGCCGCCACCGACACCGCCGTCGCGGACCCGGTCGCGGATGCCGTGGTCGGCGACTGCTTCTACAACTACGGCACCGATACCACCCCTGACCTTGAGACGGCGGTCTGTGGAGCGGGGGCCTTCACGACGGTCGACATCGTCGAGGGCACCACCGATCTCACCGCGTGCGACGCGATGCCCACCGTGAACCTCGCGGTCTCCTCGACCAGCGCCTCCCGCGTGCTGTGCTTGAGCTACACCGCGATCAGCGGCGACGACGCGTACCACGCCCAGGTCGGCGAATGCGTCTACGGCACTTCTACCGCCGGCAGCGCGTGGAACATCGTCGAATGCCAGGACGGCGCGTTCAAGGTGATCGAACGGGTCGACGGGCAGTCCAGCTACGACGCCTGCACCGACTCGACCTACTTCATCTACGGCGTCGGCTACTCCACCGGCCAGACCTATTTGGATACCGTGCTGTGCCTCCAGATGCTGTACGCCAGCGGCGACGCCGGGTACGCGGAAGTCGACGACTGCATGTCGATGAACTCCGACTACACGTACTTCGAGTTCGTGTCCGACTGCGACGACGGCAACGTGTACCTCACCGGCCGCACGAACGAGCTCGTGGACGGCGAAAGCTGGTGCAACGGCTGGGGCTGGTCATACGAAGAGGTCCCCGACTTCCCCGAACTCTCCTTCACGATCTGCTGGGGGTACCTGTAGGACCGACCGCTGCGCCGCCGCGAACGCACACCGGGACCGGCGGCGCGAGGGCTTGATCAAGTTCCTGGGGTTCGGTTGAAAGTTGATGCCCGGGATCGGGAGGGCTCGTGCTGGATCGTCCCCGATTGCCTTGGTGGTCTTGGCGATATTGGTGGCGCCGAGGGTTTTGCGGGCGCCTCGGCGGAAGGCGGCCATGGTGCGGGGCGCGGTCCCGGTGTGAACGGTCGCGGCGTCCTCTCGGAACGTGACGTCCCTGATGTGGTGGGAGGAGTTTTCTATCCCCACTGTCCGCGGACGAAGGCGGCGAGTTCGGCCGAGCGGCCCTTGTCAACGCGGCGTCCCAAGACTTCCCGACGGCAGCCACTCGACGTTCCAGCCATCCTCGGTCACGCCGATTTCCAGCTCGCGCAGGTCGGCGAACCAGAAGTCCGCGATTGTCTCCAGCGCACCGGGCCGGCCGTCGCAGACCAATGCGGCGATCGACCCGCTCGCGTCCTCCTCGGCAACGAGGAACTTGCCGTCGTACGGACCGGCGGTGAAGCGTGCGTCTCTTCGGTTCATCGCCCTAGGTGAACCGGCGTGCGGGGGTGAGAGCAGGCGCAGCCGGATCCTCTCGATATATCAGGTCTTCGGAATCTTCAGCCCGGGAGGAGAGTTCGTGATGGAAGGTCACTCAGACAGTATGCCAATGGACAAGATCCCGTGTGGGACACCGTTCCCGCGCGCTGACGCGGGGGATGTGGCGTCCGGGGCGCCTGCACGGGTGAGTGCTCGCGTTTCCAACGGCAGGAGGGCACCGTGATCGCACCGCGCCCGGTTCAACCGATACCGAGCCGAGCCCGCTCGGCCGTGATGATGCGCTGCTCCAGCGGGATCGAGTCGTCGTCGAGTGTGGCCACTGCGTTCGCGGTCGCCATGGCGCCGGTGTTCTTCGCGTCGCTGTGGCGTGCGTAGTGCTCGAACAGGAGCTCCTTGTGCTCCTGGACCTCCCTGATCCGGTCGTCGACGCCGTCCTTGGCGAGGAGGCGGTGGACCTGGACGCGCCGGGTCTGGCCCATGCGGTGGGCCCGCGCGACAGCCTGCTGCTCGATGCTCGGCTTCCACTGCGGCTCGGCGAGGACCACGACTGACGCTGACTGGATGTTGAGGCCGACGCCGCCCGCCTCGATCTGCGCGAGGATCACCGCGGGGCCGTCGCGCCGGGCGAACTCGTCGACCATCGCCTGGCGCTTCGCCGCGGCGACCTTCCCGGTGATCGGACCGATCGCACGGTCCCCGATCCGCTCGCCGACCGCCTTGAGCACGTCGAGGAAGTATGAGAACACGATGACCTTCTGGCCCTCGGCGCCGGCGTCGTCGACGAGTTCGGCCAGCCGCTCCAGCTTCGCCGAACCGGCCATGGCCGAGGAGGCGCGGCGCATGCCCATGAGGTTGCGGCGCCGGACCTGCTCGCGGTACTCCTCCTCGTCGTCCGCGTTGAACTGCACCCACTCCTCGACCTCGATCTTCTCGGGGAGCTCGCTGAGCACGTCCTCCTGGTTGCGCCGCAAGTAGACCGGCGCGACCGCCTGCCGGAACGCCGCGGCCCCGACCACGTCGTCGCCCTCGCCGACCCGCTGCGCGATGTCGGGGCGGAGGTGCCCGACGAGCGACTTGAACTCCTGGACGCGATTCTCCATCGGCGTGCCGGACAGCAGCACCGCCCGCTTCGAACGGCCGATCACGGCCCCGACCGCCCTGCTGCGCTTCGCGTTCGGGTTCTTGATGTAGTGCGCCTCGTCGACGATCACCAGCGCGAACCTCGCCCGCTGCGGCAGCGCGTCGAGCCGGTCGACGGTGTTGAAGGTGGTCACCGCGACGCCGCCGCGGCGCAGCCACCGGCGGGTCTCGTCCTCCCGGTCGGGGCCGTGGAGACTGTACGCGTCAAGGTGCGTGTGCTTGCGGATCTCCATGAGCCAGTTGGGAACCACGCTGGCCGGGCAGACGACGAGGCAGCGCCGCTGCCCCTTCGCCGCCAGGTGCGCGGCGACGGCGAGGGCCTGGATGGTCTTGCCGAGGCCCATCTCGTCGCCGATGACCACTTTCCGCTGATGCACGGCGTACTTCGCGCCGAACAACTGGTAGAAGCGCAGATCGGTGCGCAGGAGCGACCGGTCGAGCGGCAGCGTCTCGATCTCCTGCCGCAGTTCGGCGCCGACGAAGTCCTCGGCGCGCTCGGCGTCCTCGACGTCAGAGCCGGTGAGCTTGGCGAGCTGCGTGTTGACGCTCGCCGCCCGGCGCTCGTAGTCGCGCCACAGCTCGTCCGATGTGTACCGCTCCGGCCGGGCGCGGTCGAGCGCGGTGGCGAGTTCCCGTTCCAGCGCTCGCGTTTCGGGATCGGCGTTGACCGCGGTGAGGACTTCGAGCCGGGCGACCGCCTCTGCTCTGCGCTTGCGCGTCGAGAACAGCATCGCCAGCCTGCTGCCGACCCGGTCGGCCGCGGCGAAGTACGGCAGGGCGCGTTCCCGGAAGCCGTGCACGGTCTCCCGAAGTGAATCGACGGCGGCCGAAGCGGTCTGCTCGGCCCGCAGGTGCGCGAGGATGCGGGTGTGCCGCGGGTCGCGCCGTTGCGGGTCGAACCGGGGCCTGGTGTCGGCGCGGGAGCGCTCGGCGAAATGCTCGGCGGCGGCCTTCACCTCGTCGACGGTCTGGGCGCCGACTCCGGGGATCTCCAGCAGCCGCTCCCGGGGGTTCGCGAGCACGTCGGCGACCGTGGCGATTCCGGCCTCCTCGAGCTTCGCCAGCCGCAGCCCCTTGGCCACCTTCTTCAACTCCGTGACCCGCATGGTCGCGAGCCGCCCCTCGACCTCCTCCTGCGCGATCGCGGCGACATGCCCGCGCACCGCGTTCCGCAGCCGCGCCGGGGTGGAGGCGAGGTGCTCCCACTGCCGCAAGGTGTCACGGGCGCGGGCGACCTGCGAGCGCGCGTGCCGGCGGAGCTGCCGCTGGTCGAGTCGGGTGCCGGTCATGGGGACTCCTGGGGTCGGGAGGCAACCCCATTCTATGAGCCGCGGCGGCCCTGCGGCCGTGCCCGCCGCGGGGACGGCGGCTGGCCGCCTTCGCGGGAGATCCCCGATGATCGCCTGGTTCACGTGGCCGCGTTCGTGCTGCCGCTCATCGCGGTGTCGATGACCGTCCCGGATCACGGCGGCTGCGGCCGATATGGCCCGGGCCGGGACTGCGGGAGTGCGCCCGCGGTCCCGGCCCGGATTCGTACCGGAGGCGGCTCGTCCGGTGTCAGTACTCCTCGGTGGAGTACCCCTTGCGGAGGGTGGCGCGGTTGAACGCCTGCCAGTGCGACTTGGAGTCGCCGATGTAGCCGCCCTTGCCGATCCGCTCGAGGACCTCGTGCGCGTGCCGGCGGGACTCGGTGTTCCACATGCCGTCGATGGTCGTCCCCTTGCCCCAGATGTAGCGGCAGCTGGCCTGGACGTGGAAGATCTGCGACTTGTCGCTGGAGTTGAATGCCGGGGTGTTGGAGCCGGACAGCAGATTGTCGACGTGAAGGCTGTCCCGGTAGCGGCCGCCCATGGGGTAGGTGCGCACCGAGCGGAAGTGGTAGTGGAGGGAGGCCGAGGTCGCCCAGTAGTTGCGGCGGAACTGGGCGAGGACCGAGCCGGTCAGGTCCTTCCAGACCGAGTAGTTCGCCTGGAAGACGCTCACGGTGCCGCCGCTGCTCTGCGTGACCGTGAGGCCGGCCAGGTCGATGGCCCTGCCCTGCTCGTGCGCCGTGCCCATGTTGTCGTCGTGGGCCGCGGTGAGTCCCACTCGAATCGGCTTCTCGAAGTACTCCGTGGTCTCGAACCAGAATCGCAGCCAGCCGTTCAGCTGGTCGTGGAACGCCGGCCGGTACTTGTACGACTTGAGCTGGCTGGTGTTCCAGTCGGTGGTCCGCTGTCCCCAGATGCCGGGGTACGAGGTGAGGTCGCCGTGCGCCTGGGCTGCGGACGCCGGGATCAGCGTCCCCGCGGCGGCAGCGGCGCCGCCTGCGGCGAGCGCGAAGAATCGGCGGCGGCCGAGGCCGCCGGAGGAGTTGCGGGCGGTGGTGTTCCTGTTGTCAACCATGGGATCGACACCTTTCTTGGAAGCTGTGGGGTGTGCACAGTCCGGGGATCGGCGTGGTGCGGGTCGGCGGTTCCGGTGCAGACCGCGGATGCCGGCGCGCTGCACCGGCGTCGGCCGGCGTGCCGCGATCCGGCATGCCTGGGATCCGGCCGTCCGCCGCCATTACAACCGGGATCGGCAGTGATGCCAAGGCGGTGGACCGGCGGGAATCCGGCAGGTTCGAGGACACCGGAGGCCGCCGAGTCGTTCGGCTCGGCGGCCCTCGGGTTCTTAACGGCGGTGTCGTGGGCGGGTGTTGGCGTGGAGCAGGGCGCAGTGGTCGAGGCGCCAGCCGTGGGGAGTGGCTCGGAATGTCAGGGTCATGGCCTGGTGGGCGGTGCCGTTCTCGACCATGGCGACCACTTCGGCGGTGTCGGGCGTGGGGCATACGGTACGGAGGACTCGGACTTGCCTGAAGCGGGTGGGGACGGTGCGGCGGAGCCGGGTGAAGGCGGCCCAGCCCGCGTCGGTGGCCAGGAGGCGGGCGTCGGCGGCGGGCTTGCGGCCGGTGAGGACGTGCAGGAAGAAGCAGGAGTAGGAGACGGCCTGACGCGGGGATATGCGCGGCGGAATGTCGTTGCGGCAGTGCATGTTTCCTCCGATAAGTCGGTGGGATACCGGTTTGGGAGGAATTTATGGGGCACGCGCGGTCAAGTCAAATGCACGCACAGTGATATGAGCCGGTCCGGTCGGAGGCGATTGTGGACTCCCGACTGGCGGCGGTTGGACAGGACGGATTCGTAAGGAGACACGCGCATATGCGTTAACAGCCTGTCGCGCCGAACCCTACAAACTTCAGGAATTTCGCCTTGGCGTGTCGTCTACGGCATCGGCGCTGTGGCGCCGATGTTGGCCGCCGCGGCTGCTTCCAGGGGATACGGGCGTTCTGCCGGAAGCAGCGTTCGGGCTGCGTCGATGTCGCCTTGGGCCAGGTGCTTCGCGATGGACCGAGCCGTCTCGGTGACGTCGGTGATCGCGGTGATCCAGTCGTTCACGTAGCGGTCCACGGCTTCGGGGCCGAGGCCGATCTGGATCGATCGGTGGTCGAGGCGGTTCAGGCGGAGGTCGCGTTCGGGGTCCCATTGGATGCGGACCGGCGAGGCGGCCATGCGGCGCTGCCAGGCGCTGTAGTCCTCGCCGGCGGCCGGAGTGCTGCCGCAGGAGTGCGCCAGAGCCCATTCGAAGCCGGCTCGGGTGATGGCGACGGCGAGAACGCGGGTCTGGCCCGGCTTGGCGGCCCAGCCGCATCGGTACATCATCCAGAGGAACGAGGGCTTGATCCAGGTCATGCGCCCGCGTTTGAAAGGCGGGACGAAGGTCTGGGCGGCAACCGCGGGTTCGGCGATGTGCGGGTCGTACGCCTGGGAGACGGTGATCGTTTCAGCGTCGTACGCGGCTCGGATCTGCCGCGTCGGGGCTCGGAGTGTCTGCATAGGTGAATGCTCGCGGGCGAAGGGCAGGTGGGCAACCGGAATAGCCTCGGTTCACCGGGAGGTGGAGTCCGACTCTGCCTGCTTGGATCGGCGCGACGACCACCGCGGGGCGCGAGCAGCGGCGGATTCGCCGGCCCTCCTCAATGGCAGCGATCCGATACGATCTCATTTCGTGTTCGGCACATGACCCCTTGTGCCGCTCGGTGAATGAGGAGCGCGACCATCATGGGAATCCCCGACCCGGAGGCGTCCAGGCAGCATCTCGAGGCGTGGAAGGGCCGAATCGACCGGCTCGCGGCCGACACGCAGGCGATGAGCGAGCAGTTCGAGGGGTTGAAGGTCACGGCCGCCGATCCGTACGGGCTCGTGCAGGTCACCGTCGACTCGAGCGGGAACCTTGTCGACCTGGTGTTGAGCGAGCGGACGCGGCGGATCGGGACCGAGGAGACCGCGCAGGCGGTCCTCGGCGCGATTCAGCTCGCGAAGGCGAAGATCGCGGACCGGTCCGCGGAGATCATCTCCGAGACCCTCGGCGCGGATTCCGCTGCAGGCCAGGCGATCGCGAACCGGGTCCGCTCGAAGCTCATGCCGAAGACCGACGAGGAGGACTGAGCGCCATGGGAAGCGGATACACCGTCGAACCCGAAGAGCTGCGCGAGCACGCCCGGTTCCTGGACACGCTCAAGGAGCGGTTCGACGCGGTCATGAACGCGAGCGCGTACATCGAGCAGGACGACGAGGCGTACGGGACGCTCTGCGGATGGATCTCCGGTTGTCTGGAGGAGCGTCACCGGACCCAGGACGAGATCACGTCATATCTGGCCGAGAACTTCACCATCGCCGCGAACGCCCTTCGCGCGGTGGCCGACGGTTACGAGACCAGCGACTCGGAGTCGCAGACCGCGTTCTCGGAGCTGCGCGACCGGATGGGGATGTAGATGTCCGACAACTCGCTCGTCGCGCCGGTCCAGTCGACCAATCAGTGGTACACCGGGGCCGGGCCGCTGGACTCGTACCACGGCATGATCGACGCGTTCAAGTCCGAAGGCTGGGTCGACGACCTGCTCGCCGGGGGCGGACTCGCCCTCGAAGTGGTCGGCTCGGTGCTCGACCCGTTCAGCGCGCTGCTGTCGGCGGGCATCGGATGGGCCCTGGAGTACTTCGAGCCGCTGCGGGAGATGCTCCAGGAGGTCACCGGGAAAGCGGACGTCGTGATGGCGCACGCGCAGACCTGGAGCAACATGTCCGGTGAGCTGCTGGCGATCGTCGAGGAGCTGACCGCGCACCTCGACGCGGACATGCCGAGCTGGACCGGGGACGCGGCCGACGCGTACAAGTCGCTCATGGCCCACAACGTCACCTCGGCCTCGGCATTGGCGGCGACCGCCGAAGCGATGGCGGCCGCGACGGAGGGCGCCGGGGCGCTGGTCCAGATCACGCACGAAATCGTCCGCGACCTGATCGCCGAGCTGGTCGGGCACGTGATCGTGTGGGCGATCGAGGCGATCTTCGTGGTCACGATCCCGGTCATCGCCGCGCAGATCGTCGCGGCGGTGGTCAAGTGGGCGGGCATCATCATGGGGTACGGCATGGCGCTGGTCCAGTCGTTCACGAACCTCAAGACCCTCCTGGGGGTGTGAGGCGATGCGCCGAGCTTTGAAGCTGCTGATGCTCCTTGGCGTGGGCCTGCTCATGGCCAAACCCAAGGGCGGCGACGGCCCGGACGGACCCGACGGCGACGGCGGCGAGGTCGACCCGCTCACCGGCCGCCCCAAGGACTCCGAAGAACGCCAGGAGCGCCTGAACTTCCAGGGCAAGAACGCCTCCACCGAGATGGCGGAAGTCCACGACACCGCGAAGGCGGAGGCGGAGCAAGGTCGGCCAAGTGACTCGGACGGGGACGGTCAGCCGGATCTCCAGACGACGGACGACAACCGCATCAACCCGTCCCGGCCCGCCGACCCCAACAACACCCCGCGTGGGGAACCGACCGAGGTGAAGGGGAACGCGGAGACGAAGCGGTCGCTGCGGCGCGAGAACGAAGCGGCGAAGACGCTCGCTGAGCAGGGCTACGACGTCGAGCAGAACCCGCCGGGCAAGGAGAACGGGAAGAACCCCGATTACAAGATCGAGGGAGAGTACTTCGACTGCTACTCTCCGAAAAAGGACGATCCAGGCCGAATTCGCGATGACATCTCCAACAAGGTCAAGAAGGACCAGGCGGATCGAATCGTTCTCAACCTCGACGACTCCGGAGTCAACCTCGCCGACTTGAGAGCGACACTGGAACGCAGGCCGATCGGCAATCTTCAAGAGATCAAGATTGTCCAAAACGGCCAAGTCGTGAATTTCTATCCGTTCTAGGAGCATGCATTGGCTACCAATTACGAGTTCAATACGGCGTCGTATTCAGTTGAAGACGTGTCGGATCGCTTCTGTGCGGCGCTCGGACTGGAACGGGCGAAGCCGCTGGCGCCCTCACCGATCTCGAGCGCGAGCTGGTGGGCGTCGGTGGCCAGAATGAACTCCAACGAGTTCAAGGATGAAGGAGCCCGGCTCGGCGCTTCGGACGCCTACACCTCGATCACCTTCGAGCCGCGCAAGACGCTCGCCTGGGAGCAGGAGACCGCGGGACTCCTGCGGATCATCGAAACCGCGGTCGGCTTGCTGTCGGCCTCTCCTGACACATCGGGGTTCCTTGAGTTCTACGACGAGATCATCGTGCTGGAGAAGCGCAAAGGATCAGGCATTGTCGTAGACCCTCGGCTGGTGGACCCGGACGACCTGGACGATCAGCACGTGTTCCGCTCAGCGCTCCAGCGGTTCCCGGTCGCGCCGATCGAGCAGTTCTGAGGCAGCCGGCGACTTCCGCCGCGCCGGCTGCTATTGGGAAGGACTCGCAGAGAATTCCTGTCCGATCCGGCCGGGAGTCGGCATGCCACTCTCCACGTGTACGGCACGGCAACCGATGCGAAGGATGAGCAGGAATGAACGGTTACAGCTTCCAGCTCGTGAATGGAGTGCGACCCGAAGAGGTTGCGAGCGCGACGAGTACGGTGTTCGGCGTGCCGGCGAGTTCGATCGAAGTGCTCGAATGGCGGCAGGGGAAGGCCCACGTGGTCGGGTCGAGAGTCGAGGGAATGCCTGCGGTCCTCATCCAACGCGATCCTGACCGGCATGGAGACTATGTCGCTTTCGATGCGGGTGAGGAGTTCGCGTCAGCGGTCGGCGGGCTCCCCGAGGTAACGGTGGCTTCGCGGTTGTGCGCGGCGCTCCGGGCCCGTGCCGTACTGGCGGCGCCGAATGCGGCTTCCGCCGCACTGTGGATCCTGGTGGCGGAGGACGGGTCCTCCGGTGAGGTGCTCGTCGACGTCGATGACCTGGACGACGGCGTGTTCGCCATTACCGGTGGGCTCACTGAGATCAAAGGAGCCCCGGAGATCCCCGTGATCGAGCTGCCGGAGGGCTTCAACCCCTATCGCACTTGAGGCGGCCGGGGCCGACGCTGGACAGTGCGTACGCGAGCGGTGAGTCGCGATACGGTCGCGCTGCGCGGGCCGGTGAGTGGTGATCGCGGGCGGTTGGTCGGCATGGCGCACACTGGGACCGGTTCGCGGCCCGGATCGGGTCGGGACTCTTCCTACCCCCTAGAGGAGCCATTCGTGAAGAGACGCAACCTGCTTCGCGCGGTCGCGGTCGGCGCGCCGCTTGCGGCCGCCGGAGCCGTCGGGGCCGGCGTCGCCTCGGCGGACACCGCCAACTTCAAGGTCATGGTGACCGAGCAGGTCACCAACAAGGTGTTCGTGTTCGACAAGAACAAGGCTTTCAGCGACGCCAACCGCTACAAGTCGTGGAGCCCCGGCACCGGCGGCTGGACGAACCTCTCCGACTGCCGCATCCGGGACACCGCCCAGTTCGGGGCGATCGGGCTCGCGGCCGCCTCGGGTGGCAAGGTCGGGATCTGGAACATCACCGACGAGAAGGACCAGGAGCTCAACGACCTCCTGTGGAGCGCCACGCCGGGCGGGAACCCGCATGCGCTGGAGCGGATCCCGAACATCGGCGCGTTCGTGTCGGCCTCGTCCGAGGGGTTCCTCACCGTCTACGCGCCCACGAAGGTCTCGGACCCGTCGACGCTCGCGAAGGTGCAGACGGTCTCGCTGGCCGGCGCGCACGGCGTCGTCTGGGACCCGAACAACAGCCTCCTGTGGGCGTGCGGGAACAAGGTCGTCCAGGCGTACTCGGTGACCGGCACCTACCGGAACACCCGGCTGAAGACCCACAGCAAGAAGGTCGCGCTGTCGGGGCTGGGACACGATCTCCAGGCCGACTTCTCGAACTCGTCGCTCCTGCAGGTCTCGGACTCCTACGGGGTCTACTCGATCAACAAGTCGACGCTCGCGAAGACGACGCTGCACACCACGACGCGGATCAAGGCGTACGTGAAGATGGCGACCGGCGAGTACTTCTACGTGCGCGGCGACAACGCCGGCTCGCGCGACTGGGGCAGCCCGACCGTGGTGTTCTCGCAGTCCACCGACCGGACCCGGACCGGGGCCGAGTTCTACAAGGCCCGTTACTACACCACCGCCTACAACTAGGCGCCCGATCCGGAGGCCGGGTGCTGCGGCGCCCGGCCTCTGTGCGTCAGCCGGTCGCGACCGGGTCGCCGGTCCGGACGGTGCCGCCGGAGACGACGTCGGCGTAGAAGCCGAAGCAGGTGGCGCGGCCGAAGCCCGGGACGTCCACCCGGTGGTGCCGGGCGAGGGTCTTGAGCAGTCCGGGGTCTTTCGGGTTGGGGCCGTGGGCGATCGAGGGGATCACGCAGCGGGGCGTGGGGACGAGGACCTCGAGGACGACCGCGTCGCCGATCGCGATGCGCCGGCCCGGTTCGGGGTCGTCGGGGAGGTCGAGGACCAGGTTGGGGCGGAACCGGATCGGGTCGACGTCGGTGCCGTGCTCGGCGCTGAGCCGCCGGATCGCGCCGGTGGTGACGAGGTGGAGGGCGCCGAAGTCGAAGAAGCGGCCGCCGGCGGCGTCGTGCCCTGCCGCGACGAGCGCGTCGCCGCCGGGTTCGGCGTCGGCGGCCCATTCGGGGATCATGCCGGGCTCGTCGGGCCACCAGTGGTGGCGTCTGAGCTGCTGCGGGGCGGTGCGGGTGAGGCGGACCGGGCGGCCGAGCCAGTCGGAGACGGCGGCGTCGGCCTCGGGCTCGCCGGCGTCGCCGCCCGCGCCGTTCGGGGCGGTGACGACGACGCGTTCAGACGCGTCGCCTCGGGCCGGTTCGTATGCGGCGGCGATGTCGAGGAGCCCGGCCCACAGGCGCGGCTGCTTGGCGCTGCCGATCGTGTCGTCGGCGTCGAGGCACGCCCAGGTGCGGTCGCCGTCGAGGCCGTGCTTGCCGATCTCGGCTTCATCGAGGTGTTCGGCGGCGGCGGACTTGAGCGGGTACCGGCGGATGCCTGCGACGCGGTTCACGGCCGCATTCTATGCCGCGGTCGCGGCGGTCATCCGCGCTCGTCGGGGTAGTAGAACAGGACCGGCGACTCCTTGATCGCGGCGGGGAGTTCGACGGTCCACTCGGTGCGGCCGTCGTAGTCGACGAAGGCCGCCGCGTCGTCGTCCCTAGCGATGTAGCCGTCGGCGTGGAGGGACGTGCACGGGCCGTCGTGGCCGGCGGCCTCGCCGGTCTGGAGGTCGATGACGCGGGTGCCCGACTGGGCGCGGGTCGTGAAGCCGCCCTTGAACGCCCCGTATGGGCCGTATCCATCCACAATGCACGCGTATCGGCCGGTGGGGTCGACGCCGACGAGGCCGATCGTGAGCGGCTCGACGCCGTCGAGTTCGGGGATCTCGATGATCTCGAGGACGTTCCCTACGGTGTCGACACGGTACAGCTCGGTGACGTCGGTGTTGTGGTAGATCGCCTGGGCGGAGCCGTCCTCGGCGGTGTACCAGCGCAGGCGGCAGCCGCGGGTCTCGAGGTCGACGGTGGCGGGGAGCTCGCCCGACTCCGGTGAATGCCACTCGGTGTCGCCCCAGGACTGGACCGGGAGCGGAGTCGTGTCGTCCAGGGCCGTACTGGATTCGGCGCCCCAGACGGCGGCGCGGTGGACGAGGAGCGCGGAGCCGTCGGCGAGCCACGTCGGGTCGATGCAGGCGTGGTCGACGGGGTACACGGCGGCGGTGGTGATCTCGCCGGTCTCGAGGTCGCCGAACTTCAGCGCCGCGGACGGTGAGGCGCCTTCGATCCAGGCGGCGCTCTGCTGGCGGGGGTCGATGCTGAGGGAGGAGCGGAGGACGGTGCCGACGTCGCCCTCGGCGTCCCAGGCGCCGCCGAGGTCGAGGACGGGTTCCGCTGTCGTCTCGGCCGGGTCCCAGCGGTAGAGGCGGTGGTCGTCGCCGAGGCCGTAGAAGACGCCGGCGTCGGCGGCCTCGTTCCGCGTGGCGGCCGAGTCGCAGGAGGCGAGGAGGGCGAGGGCGGCGGCGATGATCATGAGGCGGGTTCGGGTCATACGGTGGTCCTCCTTCGGGGCGGCGGCCGCCCGGTTCGATCGCTACTCGTCGCGGCCGGCGGCCTTCGCCCGCGTGTCGGCCCGGTACTCGCCCGCGTCCTTGTCGGCCATGCCGTGGCGGCCGATGAGGTCGAGCCAGATCCGGAAGTTCGCCGATGACGCGGCCGGGTCGACGTCCCCCGTCCGGAAGGCGTCGCGGAGGGCTTTGAAGCCCTCCTCGGTCTGCGGGCCGAAGTCGCCGTCGATGGCCATGTCGGTGATGCCCGCGAGATCCCTTGCGGCCCACTGGATGATCGTGGTGTCGGTCTGGTAGTCCCAGTCGGCGGCGACGGCCTTGCGGCCCCGGTCGACGTGGATGTGGTTCCAGTGGGAGCCGTCCGGATCGTGGTGGAGGTGCAGGACCGTCCCGAAGTGCTTGCGGCACATGGCGATCACCGCGAGGTAGCGGCGGCGGAGGTAGCGGCGCGCCCTGCCGTGGACGGCGGTGTCGACGAAGCAGTCCGGCCCCCAGTCGAAGCGGGTGAAGTCGAGGGCGGCGCCGTAGCGGTGGTAGCCGGGCTTGCAGACCTTGGCGCCGGCGAGCCCGGTCCACTGGTACGCGCGCGGGACGCCGGCGTAGCCGTACGCCTGGCCGAGGTCGTGGAGGTCGCGGACGAGCTTCCCGGCCTGGACGTGCGCCTCCTCGTGCATCGTGAAGGAGGTGACGGAGGGGTGGACGCCGAGGCCGTCACCGCCGAACGCGGTGCGGTAGCGGGTCTTCCAGACGGTGTCGTGGAGCCAGTCGCGGGTGATGTCGGGGAGTTCGCAGGACGAGCTCGCGAACGCCTTGCCGCTGCTGGGGAATGGCATCGTTCCTCCTCGTCTAGTCGAGTCCCCTGATGTGGATGGTGGTGCCGTCGGTCTCGAGCCGGAGGCCGCGCCGGCCGGGGACGGCGAGGACCTCGCCGAGGCAGGCGCAGTCGCGGGCGGTGCCGCCGGTGCCCGATTCGGTGCGCCCGGGGGCGAAGCGGGTCTCGGTGATCGCGCCGTCCCGGTCGGAGAAGAGGCTGACGTGGGCGGCGGCGGCGACGGCGGCCATCGGCCGGCCCGCACCGGGGAGGGTCCCGGCCGGGGCGAGGACCAGGGCCGTGGCCTCGGTGAGGCGGCCGGTGAAGGCGAACTGGGTGCCGGCGCCGTCGGCGACGGCGGCGAAGAGGCCGCGGTCGGTCTCGGTGAGGACGGTGCCGTAGCCTTCGCCGAGGTCGTCGGCGAGGCGCCGGCCGGTCCAGGTGCGCGCACCGTCGGCGGTGACGGCGAGGTGGCTGCGCGAAAGTGCGGCCAGGTGCTCGCCGGGGCCGCCTTCGATGGCGACGGCGAGGCCGCTTCCGAGGGGGCTCGCGGCGGTGGCGACGCCGGAGCGGACGTCCTCGGGGACGGGCAGGTCGACGTAGCCGCCGACGCCGTTCTCGATGCGGACGAGGGCGGGCCGGACCCGGTCGGGCGCGAGTTCCCGGGCGCCGGTGACCCACAGGACCGGGCCGGTCGCGGCCATCGAGTGGGGCGCGAAGTCGCCGGGCAGGGGCAGCGGGAGCGGCGGGCCGAGGGCGCCGGTCACGGCCGCGCCGGGCTCGGCGGCCCCTGCGGGTTCGAGGACGCGGAGCGCGTAGTCGGCGGCTCCGGTGGGTTCGGATTCCTCGGTGAGGACGAGGAGTTCGCCGTCGCGCCCGCTCCACCCGGCGGCCGCCGCCCGGATCCGCGGCGCCTGCGCCGCGCGGGCGGGGCGGGCCGGAACGCCCGCGGCTCCGGCGATGAGGGCTGCTGCGCCGGTGAGGACGGTGCGGCGGGACAGGCGTGGTGTGGCGCCTGAGCTACCAGTGATGGCCATGGGTGCACTATGGCCAATGATGCTCAGCTATTCGGGTGAACAACGAAGTTTCATTCCATAGTGGGACCGCTGCGGGCCGGCACGCCCGGACTTCTCACCCGCACTGCGCCACCGCCGCGTTCCGCGGGCTGCTCGCCGGGACCCCTCCCGCGCCGCGGGCTTTAGCCTCCGCACATGGAGATCGAAGAGCCGTCCGGGCCCGGAACGATGCCGAGGAAGGTCACCGCCGCCATCATCGTCATGTGGTGCACCGTGACGATCGTCGCGCTGGGAACCGCCGGGGAGTGGATCATCCTCGACAACGCCGGCAGGCTGGGCGACTTCCTCTACCACTACCCGGTGCAGATGCTCTCCGGGCCGCTCCTCGCCGCCGGGGTCGCCCTGGTGGCGACGCGGTTCCGCAGCGGGCGGAACGGGGCGCGGATCACCGGGATCGCTCTCGGAGTCACCGGCGGGCTCTGCTCGTTCTCGCTCATGGCCACCAGCGTCGCCTATCTGCTCTCGATCCCGCTGTTCTGGGTGATGTTCGGACTGCTCCTCACCGGCGACGCACGCCGGTGGTGCGGGGTGGTACCGCGCAGGGAGCGGACCTGACGGCACGCGGTTCGCGAGGGAGCCCCGGGGCGGCTCGGCCGGGGCTCCTCTCGGGTGGGTCGCCCGTCGGGCGGCCCCGGATCAGCCCTTGGTGACCGTGAGCTTGTCGCCCTGGTCGGAGGTGCCGACCTTGACCGTGTCGCCGTCGGTGATCTTGCCTTCCAGGAGGTCCCGGGAGAGCGGGTCGCCGATGGAGGACTGGATGAGGCGGCGCAGCGGCCGGGCGCCGTAGACCGGGTCGAAGCCGCGGTCGGCGAGCCAGGACTTGGCGGCGTCGTTGACGTCGAGGCGCAGGCGCCGGGTCTCCATGCGGCGCTCCAGGTGGCGGAGCTGCACCGAGACGATCGCCTTCAGGTGCTCGTGCTCGAGCGCGTGGAAGATGACGATCTCGTCGAGGCGGTTGAGGAACTCGGGCTTGAAGTGGCTCCGGATCGCCGCGAGGACCTGGTCGCGCTTGGCCGTCTCCTCCAGGATCGGGTCCATCAGGGCCGACGAGCCGAGGTTCGAGGTCATGATGAGGATGACGTTGCGGAAGTCCACGGTGCGTCCCTGGCCGTCGGTCAGGCGGCCGTCGTCGAGGACCTGGAGCAGCGTGTCGAAGACCCGCGGGTGGGCCTTCTCGACCTCGTCGAGGAGCACGACCGAGTACGGGCGGCGGCGGACCGGCTCGGTGAGCTGGCCGCCCTCCTCGTAGCCGACGTAGCCGGGCGGGGCGCCGATGAGGCGGGCCACGGAGTGCTGCTCGGTGTACTCGCCCATGTCGATGCGGATCATCGCGCGGTCGTCGTCGAACATGAACTCGGCCAGGGCCTTCGCCAGCTCGGTCTTGCCGACGCCGGTCGGGCCGGCGAAGATGAAGGACCCGGTCGGGCGGTTCGGGTCCGAGAGGCCGGCGCGGGCGCGGCGGAGCGCGTCCGACACGACGGTGACCGCCTCGAGCTGGCCGACGACGCGCTCGCCGAGGGCCTCCTCGGCGTGGAGGAGCTTGTGGGTCTCGGACTCCTGGAGGCGTCCGGCGGGGATGCCGGTCCAGGCCGAGACGACGTCGGCGATCTCCTCGGCGTCGATCTCCTCTTTGAGCATCGGCTGGTGGGCCGGGTCGGTGTCGGCGGAGGCGAGCTCGGCCTCGGCGTCCCGGAGCTGCTGCTCGAGTTCGGGGATGCGGCCGTAGCGCAGCTGCGCGGCCTTCTCGAGGTCGTACTCGCGTTCGGCGCGCTCGGCCTGGGTCTTGAGGTCGTCGAGCTCTTCCTTGATGTCGGAGACCTTGGAGATGCGGCCCTTCTCGGACTCCCACTGGCGGGAGAGGGCGGCGAGGCGCTCGCGCTGGTCGGCGAGTTCGCGCTGGAGGTGCGCGAGGCGCTCGGCCGAGGCCGGGTCGTCGGTCTCGTTCTGGAGGGCGGTCTCCTCGATCTCGAGTCGGCGGACGGCGCGCTCGACTTGGTCGATCTCCTCCGGGCGGGAGTCGATCTCGATGCGCAGGCGCGAGGCGGCCTCGTCGACGAGGTCGATGGCCTTGTCGGGGAGCTGGCGGTCGGGGATGTACCGGGCCGAGAGCTGCGCGGCGGCGACCAGCGCGGAGTCGGTGATGCGCACGCCGTGGTGGACCTCGTACCGCTCCTTGAGGCCGCGCAGGATCGCAACGGTGTCCTCGATGGACGGCTCGCCGACGTACACCTGCTGGAAGCGGCGCTCCAGGGCGGCGTCCTTCTCGATGTGCTCGCGGTACTCGTTGAGGGTGGTGGCGCCGATCATGTGGAGCTCGCCGCGGGCGAGGGCGGGCTTGAGCATGTTGCCGGCGTCGAGGGAGCCCTCGGACTTGCCGGCGCCGACCATGGTGTGGAGCTCGTCGATGAACGGGATGATCTCGCCGTCGGAGGACTTGATCTCCTCCAGGACGGACTTGAAGCGCTCCTCGAACTGACCGCGGTACTGGGCGCCGGCGATCATGCTGGCGAGGTCGAGGAGCATGACGCGGCGGTCGCGCAGCGACTCGGGGACGTCGCCGGCGACGATGCGCTGGGCGAGGCCCTCGACGATGGCGGTCTTGCCGACGCCGGGCTCGCCGATGAGGACCGGGTTGTTCTTGGTGCGGCGCGACAGGACCTGGACGACGCGGCGGATCTCGGTGTCGCGGCCGATGACGGGGTCCACTTTGCCCGAGCGGGCCGTCTCGGTAAGGTCGACGGCGTACTTCTCGAGGGCCTTGTAGCCCTGCTCGGGGTCGGCGGAGGAGATCTTGCGGTCGCCGCCGCGCAGGGTCGGGAAGGCGCTGATGAGCTTCTTCTCGGTGGCGCCCTGCTCGTCGAGGAGGGTGCCGACGCCGCCGCCGGCCTGGGCGAGGCCGGCGAGGAGGTGCTCGGTGGAGACGTACTCGTCGCCGTAGTCGGAGGCGATCTTGTCGGCGGCGTTGATGGCGCGCAGGGAGTCGCGGGCCATGGACGGCTCGGAGACCGACGGCCCGGAGGCCGACGGGAGCTCGTCGATGCGCCGCTCGGTCTCGGCGGAGACGGCGCCGGGGGTGACGCCGACGAGCTGGAGGAGGCCGGGCGCGGTGGATCCGTCGACGGTGAGCAGCGCGTCGAGCAGATGCCAGGGCTCGACGGCGGGGTTCCCGTTCGCGGCGGCGGTGCGCGCGGCCTGGGAGATGACTTCGCGGCTCTTGGTGGTCAGGCGGTTGACGTCCACTGCGGTTCTGCCTTCCTCTCGTCGGGTGCCAAGTTGAGTCTAGACGACTCAAGTTTTAACGGCGATCGCTCGCGCGTTCGCCCTCAGCGAACCCGGTCCGCGTCGCCCCGGACGCGGCCCCTCCCGGGCAGCCTAAAGCCCCGAGCCCGGTGGGCTCGGGGCTTTCGGTGCGCTACTTGCGGGCGCCGGTGAGGCCGAAGATCGACTTGATCTTGGCGAGGAGGCCGGGCTTGGCCTTCTCGGATCCGGCGTCGGTGGTCTCGATCGCGGGCGCCTTGGTCTGGGCGGGGACGGCCTGCTCCGGGTCGGCCTTGGCCTCCTCCGGCTCGTCGATCGCCTCGGCGACCGGCTCGGGCTCGGTGGACGACGTGGTCGCGGCCGCGGTCTCGGTCGGCGCCGCCTCCGAGGGCTTCTCGGACTCGTCGACCGGCTCGAGCTCCTCGACGGGCTCGGCGGCGGGGGCGGTGACGGGCTCGGGCTCAGGGGCTTCGGCGACCGGCTCGGGCTCGACGTCCGCGGTCGCGGCGGCGGTCTCGGCTTCGGCGACGTCGGCGGTCCCCCCGGCGGCGGGCGCCTCCTCGACCTCGGCGGCGGGTGCCTCCTCGGTCTCGGCCGCGGGGGTCTCGACCGCTTCGGTCTCCTCCTCGTCCTCGGCCCCGGCGACCAGCAGCGCGCGGAACTCGGCGACGGTGAGGACGGGGACGCCGGCCTCCTCGGCCTTCTTCAGGCGCGCTTCGGTGGGCTTGACGGTGTCGTCGGCGACCAGGTGGGTCACGGTCTTGGTGAACTGTTTGGCGAGTGCGACGTCGGCGTCGGACTCGGCGATCGCGCGGGCGGTGTCGGCGTCGGGGCCGGTGCCCAAGACAATGATCCGGACCTTTTCTCCCGTCTTTGTCGGCACGGGGACCTCCCTTTATTGATAATCAGCGGCTTCAGGGGCACGGCGAGCCAGGCGCCAGGCTCTTGTTCGAAAGCGTACCGGGTGTCCGGTGCGGTGCGGCCCAGCGCCGAGCCTTTATTCCCCGCGGACGCTGCTTCTTTCCTTCAGGGCGGTCTCGATTCCGGCGACGCGGTCGGACAGCAGGGTGATCGCGCCGACGGCCCTCGACATTGGATCGTCGCTCGCGCCGCCGAGGGTCTGCTCCCGGCGGAACGCGTCCTTGACCGCCTCCCAGCGGGTCTCGCGCTCGGGCGTCAGGCGCCCCCGGAGCTCGGCGAGTTTGAGCAGGTTGGCCTCCGCGCCGGACGCGAGCGTCTGCGCCTCGCCCGCATAGTGGTCGTCGATGACCGCTTCGAGCTCCTCGTCGTTCATGACCGGGACGACCCGCTCGGCGAGCCGGTTCATGTTCCGGTACGAGCCCTGGAGCAGGAACGGCGGCTCGGTGCGCGAGGCGTCGTCCTGGGCGGCCGAGGCGATGTACGCGAGGTTGTTGCGCAGCACGGTCTCCTGGATCCGCAGGAGCTTGCGCAGGACCGACAGGACCTGGTCGAGCTCGCCCGCCGAGTACGGGTGGGCGAGGCCCTCCGGGGCGGCGGTCGGGTCGCCGGCGGCGAGCCGGATGAGGAGCTGCACGTCGGCGCGGCCGCGGGCGGCGAGCGGCGCGGTCACCTGGTTCGAGGTGAGCGCGTTCTCGATGTACGACTGGGCGAAGACCCGGTCGCGCCCGGACAGGACGTCGCCGAGGTTCCACACGTCGGCGCGGTTGGCGAGCATGTCGGGGATGCGGAACTTCTGGCCGGCCTCAGTGTACGGGTTGCCGGCCATGCACACCGCGAACCGCTTCCCGCGCAGGTCGTAGGTGCGGGTGCGGCCGTTCCAGACGCCCTCCATCTTCCGCTGGGCGTCGCACAGCGAGATGAACTTCTGGAGCAGCTCGGGGTTGGTGTGCTGGATGTCGTCGAGGTAGAGCAGGACGTTCGAGCCGCATTCGAGCGCGAAGTTGATCTTCTGGACCTCGGCGCGGGCGGTCGCGTTCGGCGCGTCGGCCGGGTCGACCGAGACGGTGTCGTGCCCGAGCGCGGGCCCGTTGACCTTGACCAGGAGCATCCCGAGCCGGTCGGCGACGTACTCCATGAGGGTCGTCTTGCCGTAGCCGGGCGGCGAGATGAGCATGAGCATCCCGGACTGGTCGGTGCGGCGGCCCTCGCCGCCGCCGGCGCCGATCTGCTTGGCGAGGTTCGCGCCGATGAGCGGCAGGTACACGTCGTCGATCAGCTGGTTGCGGACGAACCCGGCCATCGTCTTGGGCTTGAACTCCTCGATGCGGAGGGTGCGGCGGTGCTCCTCGATGATCTCGGCGCGGCGGCGCTGGTAGGCGCGGTAGCCGGGGAGGACTTCGCGGCGGAAGCGGCCGGTGCGGGCGAGGAACTCGTCGAGGCGGAATGCGAGGACGCGGTTCTCGACGCGCGGGTGGGTCCCGAGCAGGCCGGTGGCCTGCGCGGTGAGCTCGGCGTCGGCGTCGTACGTGTCGGCGCCGCCGATGAGGAGCGCGATCGCCTCGGGGAGGTCGGTGCGGTCGTACCGGTCGCTCTCGTCCTGGGCGAGGAACGCGTCGAGCCACGTCCACGCCAGGCCCCATCTGCGGGACAGGGCGCGCGGCCGGTCGGCGGGGTCGTCGGGTTCGAGGCCGCGGAGGTCCTCGTCGAGGCCGGACTTCGCGGCCGGTCCGATGTGGTTCGCGAACGCCGCCAGGAGCGCGCGGGCGCGCGCGGAGGCCGCGAACGCGCCGGTCGCGGCGAGCTCTTCGACGAGGTACTCGACGGCGAGGCGCTCGTCGGCCCGGAGCGGGAACTGGAAGTGGGCGTGCAGGAGCGCGTCGCCGGTGAACCGGGCGAGCCGCACGCGGATGTCGTCGATGAGGCCGGCCATGACGTCGGTCCTGCCGAAGGTCTCCCGGACTCGGGCGAGGGACCGGGCCTGGGCGGTCCAGGTCTCCTGCTGCGCCTTGCCGTCGACGGCGGCCTCGCTCCAGAACAGCTGGGCGAGGGCGCGTTCGGCGCCGGGGTAGCGGAGCGTCCCGGCGGGGCCGTGGAGGCGGAGGACCTCGGCGAGGATCGCGGCGGCGTCGGCGTCGTGGACGCCGCGCTCGTAGCCCTCGTCGTAGCGTTCGGCGGCCGCGGCGGCGACGAGCCTCGGCAGGTCGGCCTCGAGTGCGAGCGCGGCCGCGCCCCGTTCCTCGAGGAGCGCGGAGGCGAGGTGCTCGGACCGGTAGACCTCGGCGTTCTCCGAGGGCAGGAACTGGCTCCAGTACGGTCTCGTGTCCGCGAAGCCGGGGTCGTCGACGACGTGCCGGTAGTCGGTGCCGGTGAGCGAGAACGCGAGCCCGTCGCCGGTGGGCACGAGGGTGAGGTCGAGCGGCTGGGTGTTGACGGGGATGCGGTGCTCGCCGAACTTGACGGCGTCGCCGTCGAACAGGTCGATGCGGTCGGTGAGGGCGCGGCCGGCCTCGGCGCGGGCGGCGGCGATGCGGCCCTCGATCTCCTCGGCGCGGACGGTGTCGTCGAGGCCGCGGAGTTCGCCGACGACCTTGCGGAGGCGCTCGACCATCGGGTCGGTCGCGAAGTACGTGTTGACCTCGTCCAGCGAGGACAGTGTCACGGTGCGGCGGGCGACGGCATCGAGGATGCGGTCGGCGGACTGGGCGAGCTGCTCGGCGCGGCGGGCGGCCTCGTCGAGGAGGTGCTGCTTGCGGGAGGAGAACGCCTCGTAGACGTCGGTGCGCTTGTCGGCGAGCTGCGCTAGGAACTCGTCGAAGTCGGCGAAGCGGGTCTCGAGGTTCTCGATGGTGAGCAGGAGCCGGCCGAGCTGGTCGTCGCATGCGGCGGGCGTGCCGGCGGCGCTGATCGCGGCGGTCACGGACTGGCCGAGGAGCGCGAACTCGGCGGCGAACTCGGCGCGGCCCTCGCCGACGGCGAGTTCGCGGCGGCGCGCGGCGAGCGCGGCGCGGGCGCGGTTGACGGCGGCGAGCACTTCGGAGACGCGGCCGAGGATCGCGGTGCGCACGACGGCGTCGCCGATGTCGAGGTTGGCGACGACCTCGGTGAGCGTCTCGAGACCCTGCTGGCGGGCGTCGAGGTCCTCGAGGACCGGGTTCGCCTCGGCGACGGTCTCGATGGCCTCGGCTTTGCGTTCGAGTTCGGCGATCTGCTCGTGGTAGGCGGTGAACGCGTCGTCCCGTTCGAGGAACGCGACGGCGCGGCGGCCGGTCGTCGCGAGGGACTCGGCGACCTCGGCGGCGAGCGCGTCGATCCCGGCGAGGTCGATGTAGCGGGTCTCGCGGAGGGTCACGAGGTGCCCGGAGGCGCCGCGCAGCTCGGTGAGGAGCCCGACCCATTCCTCGGCGGTCTTGGGCGTCTCGCCGCGGGCGCGGCGCAGGAGCTTGACGGTGCCGGTCTGGGCCTCTTCGAGGGCCTTCTCGGCCTCGGCGGTGAGTTCGGCGACGGTGGCGTACTCGTCGAGGACGGCCTCGGCGGTGTCGCGGACGTGCCGGAGGGTCTCGTCGAGGCCGTGGAGGCCCTCGTCGCCGAGCCACGGGTAGTCGTCGAGGCAGCGGACGGCGGCGGCGATGAGCGCCTCGAAGACCGCCTGGGCCGGCTGCATCTCGCGGACCATGCGGGCCACCGAGAGCGCGTCCGAGACGGCGCGGACGGCTTCGGCGTTGCCGATGCGGTGGACGGGCGTGTCGCCGGTCTCGGCCGCGGCGGCGTACGCCTCGGAGCAGAACGGGGTGGCCCACACCTGCATCGGGTGGACGCGGGTGGCCTCGTCGCCGGTGGCGCGGAACGCGACGAGGGTGCCGTCGTCGAAGACCGCGTGGCCGTGGACGCTCATCGGCGCCGCGACCTCCTTGCGGATCACGTTGTACGGCAGCAGGAGCGAGCGGCCCTCGGCCTCTTCGTAGAAGACGTAGAGGACGTCCTCGCCGTTGGGCGAGCGGACGACCTTCTTGAACCGCAGCCCGGCGCTGTCGTGGTCGAAGGTCTTGAGCCGGCCCTCGTTGAGGTAGTACCCGCCGGGGAAGATGATGCCGTGGTCCTCGGGGAGGCGCCGGCAGGCGGCGCCGATCGCGTCGGCGCGGACCACGGTGGCGGTGCGGGTGTTGTAGATCAGGTGGCGGGCGATGGTCTCCTTGTACGGGAGGATCCGCAACAGGATGAGGGGCCCGACGCGGGCGTAGGCGATCTCGGCGTCGGCGAGGGACTGGAGGGGCTCGGCGACGGGCTCGGAGTAGACGCCCTCGCCGGTCTCGGTGTTGTCCTCGATCTTGACGGTGAGGTCGCCGTTCAGGCATTCGACGAAGATCTCGTCCTCGATAGACACGTGCGGGTGGCGGCCGGTGACGTGGTGCTCGCGCGTGGTCTGGGTCCACTCGAAGTCGTACGGCTCGGGCCAGACCGCGTCGGCGTCGCCGCGCGCGTCGATGTACGCGGCGGTGCCGTCGCTCTGGAGCTGCCAGCGCAGGACGCGCTGGTCGGTGAGCTGCTCGCCGATCTTGAAGACGGCGAGGAGGCGGGTGTCGACCTCGCGGACCTGGAGGAGTTCGGCGGAGCGGTAGTACCGGTAGATCTCGGTGAAGTCGGTGGTGAAGCGGGGCTCGTCGAGGAGGTGGCCGGGCTCGGTGACCTCGGTGAACGCGAAGTTCCCGTTCTCGCGTGCGAAATCGTGGAGGGCGAAGACGTCGGCGACCCCGGTCTGCGACTTGAGTCCCATGTGGACGTTGTAGCCGAAGAGGAGGCGGTTGCCGACGCGGGCGATGTCGCGGGGGACGCAGTTGTTCGCGGTCCGGATGCGGGTGGTGCCGAGGAGGGTGAGCTCGGTGGACCCGAACGCCTCGGTGCGGGCGGCGTTGAGGGCCTCGGCCCGCTCGGCGAGCTCGGCGGCGTACCCGGCGAGGCGCCCCGAGAGGACCTCGTAGGTACCGCCGTCCAGGGAGGCGTCGGGGGACGGGGCGTCAGCGGCGGCGGCGGGCGCAGCGGCGGCGGTCGCGGAGGTGGCGGCGTTCTCGGCCATGGGCTCCCCTGGGTTCGGTCGAAGCGGCGGGCGGCCCGCGACCGGAAGCGAGGTCGGGGCGGTGGCGGTCCGGACGCGGGCCGCCGGGCGGACCGGTTGCGGAATCCGAAGGGCCCCTGAGGGGTCCGGTTCCGCGGTGCCGTGTCCGCAGGGCCCTGTTCGCACAGGGCCGTGTCCGCAGGCGGAGCCGGTCCGGCTCCGCCTGCGGGCGGTCCGCTATCTGGCGGTGGCGATCTCGAGCGCCGGCTTCTCGGCGACGCCGAGCTCGCGGGCCTTGGCGAGCAGGCCGTTCAAGGAGCCCTCGTCGCCGCCGCCCTGGATGAGCTTCAGGAGCGCGGCGGAGACGGTGAGGTTCTTGACGTCCTCGGTGCCGATGCCGGCGAGGACGCCCTTGAGGTCCTCGGCGAACGACGTGGACCCGTTGCCCCAGGCCGCGACCGCGGTCTGCGCGACCTCGGAGTGGGCGACGAACCCGTCGACGGCCTTGCCGTAGCCGATCGCGCCGACGACCCGGTCGAAGAACTGGGCGTCGCCGCCGACCAGGGAGATGTCGGCCTTCGACAGGCCGGTGGCGATGACGTTCGCCTGCTGTTCGGCGATGGACCGGCGGGCCTCGATCTCGGCGGCACGCAGCTCCTTCTCCATCTCCAGGCGCAGGCGGTACTCCTCGTGGCCGCGGGACGCCTCGGACAGCGCGTCCATGGCGGCGGCCTTCTCGGTGAGGCCGGCGGACTCGGCGACGAGCTTCTCGCGCAGGGCGTTCGCCTCGGCGGTGCCCTTCGCGGCGGTCGCGGTCGCCTCGGCCTTGCCGATGGCGGCCTGGGCCTCGGCTTCGGCCAGGCCCTTCGCCTCGGCGGCCTTCGCCTCGGCGAGCCCGCCCTTCTCGATCGCGTCGGCCTCGGCCTCGCGGACCTGGACCTCGGCGAGGCCCGGGGCGGCCGCGATGGCCTGGTCCCCTTCGGCCTGGCGGATCTTCGCGCGGGCCTCCAGCTCGGCGGCCTGCTGGGCGGCCTCGGCCTCGGTGAGGCGCTGGCGCGCGAGGTGCTTGGAGGCGACCTCGGCGGCTTCGGCGCGCTTGATGTCCTTGACCAGGCTCTCCTGGGCTTCGGCCTCGGCGAGGATGATGACGCGCTGGCGCTCGCGCTCGGCCTCCTCGGTGGCGCGCAGGCGCTTGATGCCCTCTTCCTGCTCGGCGACGGTCTTCTCGACGGCGATGCGCTCGCGGATGACGTCGGCGATGTCGCGCTTCTGCGCCTCGAGCTCCTTGTTGGCGGCGATGCGGGCGAGTTCTTCCTCGCGTTCGCGGGCGACGACCTCGAGGATGCGGTCCTTCTCGATGCGCTCGGTCTCGACGGCGATGACGCGCTCACGGTTCTTCTCGGCGACGGCGATCTCGCGGAGGCGGTTCTCGTGCTGGATGCCCGTGGCCTCCTCGGTCCTGATCCGGGCGGTCTCGGACTTGAGGCGCTCCTCGGCTTGGACCTTCGCGACCTCGGCGGCCTCGCGGGCGCGGAGGGTGTCGATCTCGCGCTGCTGGCGGATCTCGGCCTCGGTCTGGCGGCGCTCGAGTTCGAGCACGGCCTCGCGGGCCTCGACGTTCTGGCGCTTGATCTCCTTCTCCTCGTGGCGGCGGTGCTCGTTCGTGGTCACCGCTTCGATCGCCGTCAGCTCGGTGATCTTGCGAATGCCCTGGGCGTCGAGGATGTTCTGCGGGTCGAGGTGCTCGAGCGGGGTCTGCTCGAGGTAGTCGATCGCGGCGTCCTCGAGCGAGTAGCCGTTGAGGTCGGTGCCGATGACGTTGAGGATGCGGTCGCGGAACTCGTCGCGGTTCGTGTAGAGGTCGGTGAAGTCGAGCTGCTTGCCGACGGTCTTGACGGCCTCGGAGAACTTGGCGTTGAACAGCTCCTGCAGCGTGTCCTGGTCGGAGGCGCGCTTGGTGCCGATGGCGCCGGCGACGTTGATGACGTCGTCGGCGGTCGCGTTCACCCGCACGAAGAACGTGATGGAGATGTCGGCGCGGATGTTGTCCTGGCAGATCAGCCCGTCCTTGCCGGCGCGGTTGATCTCGATCGTCTTGACCGAGATGTCCATGTACTCGGCGCGGTGGATGATCGGCAGGACCAGCGCGGACGTGAACGAGACCTTCCGGGTGCGGAGCTTGGTGACGACGAGCGCCTGGCCCGGGGCGACCTTCCGGTAGAGCCGGATGATCATGAGCAGCAGGCCCAGGAAGATGAGCGCGGCGACCACGAGCGTGATCAGCGTTGCCGAGTTGGAGGCGTCCATTCGGTGGTTCCTAACGAGACTTCAATGGGGGTTCGGGAGTCATGGGCGTGGTGTTGCGGGCGCACGGTCGCGAGTGCGCGGTTGCGGGCGCATGGTCGCGGGCGTGACGCCACGATATCCAAGGCGTGCCGCTTCCGGGGTCCGCGAATGCGGCCCCGGCACGAATTCGGGGGCTATGCGTCCAGGACGGCGATGTCCGGAGGCAGTGCGACGGGGACGACGAGGAATACGCGGTCGAGCTCGTCGTAGTCGAATACGACCACTTTCGAATGGCGCGAGAAGAGGCTGTCGTCGAGTCCTTCGGGCTCGTGCGGGGAGCGGCGGACGTTGATGAGGATCACCGCGCCCTCCTCGTCGACGATCTCGGCCTGCCCGGAGTCGAGGGTGACGGTGCCGGTGCGGACGACGCCGACCTTGCCGACGAGGTCGGCGTGCTTGGTGGCGGGCGCGTCGTCGAAGAGCCGCGACAGCGGCCGGGTGAGGAGCTTCGCGCCGAGCATGCCGACGCCGAGGCCGGCGACGAGCACGGCCGCGCCGGAGGCTGCGGCCGGGATGAACACGTCGGCGCTGCGCACCCAGGTGGCGCCGAGGACGGTGACGATCCAGCCCAGGGTGATCCACAGGGACAGGACGACGGTGACCGGGACGGCGCCGAACCCGAACGCGCCCCAGAACCCGCCGGCCTCGATCTCGGGGTCGGCCCCGACGTCGACGACGTCCACGTCGAGGGCGCCGACGATGACCGAGAGCCAGTACAGGACCACGACGATGAGGCCGAAGGAGAAGACGACCGGAGGGAAGGATAGGGCGATATCCAGGAACTCACTCATGGGGCACGGGTCCTTCTTGGCGAATCCGAGGGTCCGCTCGCCGGGGCGGCGCGCGGTCGCGTCTCGGTTCTGTGTGTCGCGCGCTGGGCGGTCCTCGCACGCGGGATGTCGGGTCAGGGCACTCGGGTCAGCGAGTTCGGGCTTGCTTCTAGGGCCTTGCCTCTAGGGTAGTGCACGCGCCCCATCGGGGGAAGGCTGCGCGAAGCGGGCGTCGGCGCCGCCGCACTCAGACGCAGGGGGCCGCCGGCCGCGCCGCGCGAGCGGCCGCGCCGAGCCGGTCCGCGATAAGGTGTGACCGGTTGTACAGTCGCCGTCCGGGCGCGCCCGGTGCGGTCCCGATCCCGCTTGAAGGGGAGGCCCGGTGCCCGGTTTCCAGACTGCACTGGCGAACGCGGCCGCGGCCTGCGACGCGGCCGCCGCCCGGGCCGGGCTCGCGGCCCAGCGCCTCGGCGACGCCGCCTTCCAGACCCCTGTGGACCCCGCGCTCCTGGCCGCCGAACGCCAGATCGCCGACGCGGCCGCCGCTTCCGCACAGCAGCTGCGCACCGATCCCGAACTGCTCCAAGCGGGCCGCGTCGTCCTGCACGAGGGCCGGTCGGTGCCGCTGCTGGTGCCCTTCGGCGCCCGCGGGCACCTCGCGACCTCGGTCGACGCGCGCGTCGACGGCGTCGCGGCGCTGGTGCGGACCGCGGTCCTGCACGCGGTCGCGACCCGCGAACCCGGCGGGCTGCGCGTCGTCGGGATCGACACGGCGACGCTCGGCGCCTCGTTCGCGCCGCTGCGGCCGCTCGCCGACGCGGGCGTGATCGAGGCGGTCGCGACGGACGCGCGCGCCGCCGCCGACGCGGTCGCCCTCGCCGAATCCCAAGTGGCCGAGCACATCGCGGGTCGGCGCACCGACCGGATGCTCCTCGTCGTCGCATCGCTCGGCGACGCCCCGCGGACCCTCGTCGAGCGGATCGACGCCCTCGCGAGATCCGGTCTCGCGCACGGCGTCACGGTCCTCGGCTGCGGCCTGCCGGAGCTGCCGCGGGCCGCCGTCATGCACGCGGTCGGCGAGCACGTCGAGATCGCGAACCCGCCCGCGGCGCCGTTCGGCCGCGGCGACCGCCTGGCCGCGCCCGTCGCCTGGCCCGACGCGCCCGATCCGTCCTTCGTGGCCGGCGAGGCGGTCCGGCTCGCCGAGCGCGCCAAGGCCGCCGCGACCCTCTCGTTCAGCGACCTCATCCCCGCCGCCCCCGAATCGGGCGACCCGGCCCGCGGCCTCGAAGTCCTCATCGGACGCGACGCGGCCGGGGAGGTGCGGCTGCGGTTCGACGACGCGACCCCGCACTGGCTCGTCGGCGGACGCACCGGCGGCGGCAAGACCGTGTTCCTCCTCGACGTGCTCTACGGGCTCGCGTCCCGGTACGCCCCTTCGGATCTGGCGCTGTTCCTCCTCGACTTCAAAGAGGGCGTGTCGTTCACCGAGTTCATCCCGACCGAGCGCGACCCGAGCTTCATCCCGCACGCGCGCGCCGTCGGCGTCGAGTCCGACCGCGAGTACGGGCTCGCGGTCCTCAAGACGCTCAACGAGGAGATGACGCGCCGCTCCACCGTCATGAAGCGCTACGGCAGCGCGTCGTTCTCGGGGCTGCGGCAGCACGAGGCGTACCCGCGGATCGTCTGCGTCGCCGACGAGTTCCAGGTGCTCCTCGCCGGGAACGACCGGGTCGCCTCGGAAGCGGTCGCGCTCCTGGAGAACCTGGCCCGCAAGGGCCGCTCGTACGGCGTCCACCTCGTGCTCGCGTCGCAGACGATCTCCGGCATCGAGGCGCTGTGGGCCAAGAAGGACTCGATCTTCGGGCAGTTCCCGATGCGCATCGCCCTCCCCGGCGCCCGCACCGTCCTGGAACCGAACAACGATGCGGCCGCGCGGATCTCGCTCGGGCAGGTCGTCGTCAACCCCGAGGGCGGCACCGCCGGCGCCGACCGGATCGCCCGCTTCCCCGACACCGACGCCGAGGTCATGCTGCGGCTGCGCGAGCAGCTCGGGCGGGCCCACAGCGGCGTCGGCGCGCCCCGCGTCTTCTACGGCTACCGGCCCGTCCACCTCGCCGAGACCCTGCCCGGGGAGCGGCGGCCGGGCCGGGCGCTCCTCGGCCGCGAGGTCTCGCTCCACCTCGCGGCCGCCGGCGTCGACCTCGACCGCCGGCCCGGCCGCAACCTCGCCGTCCTCGGCTCCGACCCGGCCGGCGGCGAAGCCCTCGAAGCGGCCGTCGAAGCCCTGGCCGGCAACGGCACCCGCCTCTGGGGCGCCGACTTCACCGGCAACGCCGACCTGCGGCACACCGCCGCCCAGGTCACCCCCGACGGGTTCGGCGCCGCACTCGCGGAGGTCCCCGACGACACCGTCCTCGCCGCGTGGGGCCTCGACGCCGCCGCCCTCGACGCCAAGGGCCAGAAGGCCCTCCGCGACCTCCTGCGCACCGGGCCCGCCCGCGGCGTCCACGTCCTCGGCTGGTGGCGCAGCCTCCGCCGCTTCACCGACGACATCGGCGGCAGCGCCGGACGCGAAGACGTCGCCTGCGCACTCGTCCTCAACCTCCCCGGCAGCGAACTCATGGGCCACTTCGGACCCCAGTTCCAGCACTGGAACCCCCGGCCGGGCCGCGCGCTCCTGGTCGACCGGCACGCCGACACCGCGGGCGGACGGCTCGTCGTCCCGTTCACCCGCCCCGAAGCCCACGCGCCCGGCCCGCAGCGCAGCGGCGACGGCACCGCGATCGAGAGGACCCGCCAGTGAGCGCCTTCGACGACTACCTCGCCCAGCTGCGCCGCCTCGACGAGGCCCGCCGCACCGCCGACGAAGCCGCCGCCCGCACCGCCACCGCCGCCGAGACCCTCGGCCAGCGCACCCGGCGGCTCGCCGACGAGGCCGCCGCCCATCGCGCCGCCGTCGACGAACTCGCCCGCGCCGCCCGCACCGCGCCCCCGCCGCGCACCGCCCCGCCCGCGCCCCTCGGCGACCCGAACGCCGAACTCGCCGCCGCCGAATCCGACCTCCACACGGCCGCGACCGAACTCGAAGAAGCCCGGTTCCTCGCGCACCGGGCGCCGTGGCTGCCGCGGTGGCGCGCCGACGAGCGCAACGGGCTCGTCTACGGGGCGTTCGCGCTCGCGTGCCTGATCGTGCAGCTCGTCGTCCTGCGCACCGTCCGGGCCGACGACCTCACCGGCGCGGTCCTGCTGGCCGCGATCCTCATCGCCGCCCCGCTCGCGGCGTTCTGCCTGGGCTGGTTGACGATCGGCGTCGCCGCGCGGCCGCGCATCGGCGACGAGCACGCGAAGCTGGAGCGGAACTTCCGGCTCGGCCTCGTCCTCTGCGGGTCGACGCTGCTCGTGGCGTGCTTCGGGTTCTTCAGTTGAGCGGCACCCGCCCCTTATAGTCGGGTGACCGAAGCACTACCGCACCCCTTGAGGCGAATCCATGGCAGAGCCGAGCAACGCGGACCGGTACGGGTCCGACATCACCCAGTACGCCCCCGTCGAGAGCCCCGGCGCGGGCGAACGCATCGCGAACGACATCCCCCTGGCCAAGCCCGTCTACGGGATCGCCCAGGAGATCAACGACGCCGTCAACGGCGACAGCTCCCTCGCCGACGCCGCCGGCGGCATCACCGCCGACCTCGGCATGCTCGCGGCGGGCGGCCTCATGGCCATCAAGGACCCCGTGTTCGCGCTCGCGAACGCGGGCCTCACCATCGTCCTCGAACTGGTCACCCCGCTCAACGACCTGCTCGAGATGGTCTCTGGCGACCCCGGGCAGATGGCGCAGCAGCAGGAGGTCTGGGCCCAGGTCCAGGAGGCGCTCGGCGCGCTCGGCGAGGAGGTCGGCACCGCCGTCGGGACCTGCATCCCGAACTGGTCGGGCTCGGCGGCCGACGCCGCCTACAACCAGCTCTACGGGCTGTCGGCCGCGATCGGCGCGATGGGGCACGAGGCCGGCGGCATCAAGCAGCTCCTGGCGTGGGCCGAAGTGGTCGCCCAGACCATCTACGACGTCATCAAGTCGATCCTGTCCGAACTGGTGTCGTGGCTGATCATGCGCGGGCTCGTCGCCCTCGCCGCCAGCTCGTTCACGTTCGGCGCGGCCATCGCCGAGTTCATCCTCAGCGGCATGGTCAAGGCGATGACGGCGATCCAGCGGGCGCTCAGCAAGTTCGCGGCGGCCGGGAAGATCTTCGCGAAGATCGCCCCGCTGCTCGAGAAGTTCTTCCTGCCCGCGGGCAAGCCGCTGTGGAAGGCGGTCCTCATGCGCGGGCTCGTCACCGGCGGCATCACCGCCGGGCTCGGCACGGCCTCGGCCGGCTACCAGCAGCTCACGGCCGGGGACGCGCCGTCCGCTCCGGCCTCCGCCGCCAGCGCCGAGGGCCTCACCGTCCAACTCGACGAACTCGACGCGCTCGCCGCCGAACTCGACCGGCTCTCCGGCAACGGCGACGCGATCAACTCGGTGGCGACCGCGGCCGCCTCGGAGGAGATGACCTGGGGACTCACCGGCGTCTTCTTCGCGAACTCCTACAACGGCTCCTGCCAGGAGGCGATCAGCACCACCGGGCAGATCTCCGGCGCCTGCACCGGCCACGCGCAGCGCCTGCGCGACACCAAGGACGGCTACTGCAGCGCCGACGAGATCGCGGCGGCCGCGTTCGAAGCCCTGTACAACCAGGTCTGAGCCGCCATGTCCGAGCTGATCGCGCACTTCTTCCTCGAGACCGTCCTCGGCTCGGCGACCGGCGGAGCACGGCGGCGCCGGGAACAGCGGTTCGCCGCGGCGTTCGGGCTGCGGTCCACGGGGCCGGCAGACCCGGAGGCCGCCGGCGCGCTCGCGGAACTGGAGGCGCTGGGACTGCGCCTGAACCTGAACCCCGCCCGCGTGGCCGTCGGCGTCCGCGCCGGACGACGGGTGGCCGCGTTCGCCAACCCCGGCGTCTGGGACCGCAGGAAGCACGTGGCGCACTGGTTCACGGCGGTCGCGACCGCCCGGCCCGCGCCGGACCTCCTGGTCGCCGAGCCCGGCACGGAGCGGCTCACGAAGCAGTGGTTCCAGCCCGACGCGCGCTGCCTGCCGGTGCCGGTCCCTGCCGGGGCGGCCCGGACGGCGGCCGCGGCCGACCCCGCCGCGGCGAGCGCCCTCCTCGACGTCCTCCCCGAACCGCTCGCGCAGTCCTGGATGGTCCGGTCGAACTGGGTCGTCGCATGGCACCGCGGGCACCTCAAGCCGGCCGAGGACGGCGGCCTGCTGCGGTTCCTCGAGACCGCCGCCGAAGCGGTCGAGGCCGCCCGCCGCTGACGCCGGAACGGTCCTCGTCCAGCCCGCGGACCCGGATCCGGCTCCGCCCTGATCCGCAGGAACCCTAGGCGGCCCGGCGGCGCAGCAGATAGACCACGCCCGCGACCGGGAGGACCAGCGGGACGTACCCGTAGCCGGACCCGAAGTGGGACCAGACCGACGGCTCGGGGAACCAGTCCGGGTTCGCGACGCTCAGCGCGCCGACGGCGAGCACGCCGACGAGCTCCACGCCGACCGCCGCGAGGGCGGTGCGCGGTGCGCCGCGGATGATCGCAACCGCCGCCACCAGGTAGATCGCGGCCGCGACGGCGCTGAGCGTGAAACTCAGCGGGGCCTCGGCGAACTTGGTCGCGACCTGGTAGCCCGCGCGGGCGCCCGCCGAGACCGCGAAGACGACGTACACGAGCACGATGAGCCGGCCGAAGCCGTCCGCGAGCGAGCGCGGCGCCCGAACCTCAGCCGACATGGATCTGGAACTCCCAGATCTGGTGGATGCGCAGCATCAGCGCCGCCACCACGACACCCGAGGCCGCGACGGTGCCGATGCCCCACCGGCTGCGGTCGATCGAGCCCCAGAAGCTCGCCGCGACCGGCACGAGCACGGCCGTCACCAGGTACGAGAAGAACAGCCCCTTGCCGGTGCCGGGCTCGCCGGGGACGATCGCGATCCCGGCGACGAGCTGCGCGAGCAGGAAGGCCACGAGCACGGCGACGCCGACGAAGTGGCGGCGCCCCACCTGCCGCGAGCGGGCGGTGTCGACGAAGAACCAGGCGCTCATCGCCAGCGCGACGCCCTGGGCGGCGAGGTAGAGCCATTCGATCACGCACCCGACGCTAATACAGGCCCGCGGAGCCGCTTCCGGGACCGGACCGCGAAGTGGCCGCCGCGTATTCTCGACTTCGCCCCCGCAGTGCCCTCCCGTCGCCCGAGACCCCTGGAGTCCCCCGTGTCCGTCAAGCGCGCCCTCACCGGTCTGCTCCTCGCCCTCTGGTTCTGCCTGTGCGCGGCCGTCGCCGTCTGGTGCGTCTCGTACCTGTTCTGGGGCGAGTACCAGACCGTGACCGTCGTCGACGACGGCGAGGATCCCAACTGCGTCGGCACCTGGTGCACCGACGGGTCCTGGATGCGGTCCCCCGCGCTCCTCGAGACCGGGTCGGGGACCGAGGAGATCACCGTCCTCGGCGACTGGGAGCCCGGGGACCGGCCGTCGATGCTCATCGGCCCGCTCCCGGGGCTCGGCCTGCTCTCCCGCTTCGAAGCGGTCCTGCCGCTCATCCTGGTGTTCCCGCCGCTGCTCGCCTCGTTCTTCATCAACATCGGGTTCTGGTGGGGCGACCGCGACTGACGGCTCGGCGGCGTCGGCCGCCGCGACTAGACTTCGCTCCATGGCTGAGCTCACCCACGTCGACTCCCACGGCAGCGCGCGCATGGTGGACGTGTCCGGCAAGGACGTGTCCCAGCGCTCGGCGCTCGCCACCGGGCGCCTGGTCACCACGCCCGAGGTGGTCGCGGCGCTGCGCGAGAACTCTCTCGCGAAGGGCGACGCGCTCGCGACCGCGCGGATCGCGGGCATCATGGCCGCGAAGCGCACCCCGGACCTGGTGCCCCTGTGCCACCCGATCGCCATCAGCGGCGTCGCGGTGGACCTGGCGGTGACCGACGACGGCGTGGACATCGCCGCGCGCGTCAGGACCGCCGACCGCACCGGCGTCGAGATGGAGGCGCTCACGGCCGTCTCGGTCGCCGGCCTCACCTTGGTGGACATGGTCAAGGCCGTCGACCCCGCCGCGGTCATCACCGACATCAGGGTCGAGGAGAAGCTCGGAGGGAAGACGGGCGAATGGCACCGGTGAAGGTCACCGTCGTCGTCGCCTCGAACCGGGCGGCCGACGGGGTGTACGAGGACGAGTCGGGGCCCCTCCTCGCCGAGGGATTCCGCTCGCACGGGTTCGACGTGTCCGGCCCGGTCGTCGTCCACGACGGCGACGAGGTCGGCGAAGCGCTCCGCGCGGCGGTCGCCGCCGGGGCCGACCTGGTGGTCACCTCCGGCGGGACCGGGCTGACGACCCGCGACCTGACCCCGGATCAGACCAGCGAGATCGTCGACTTCGAGGTCCCGGGGATCGCCGAGGCGATCCGCGCGGCCGGGCTCGCGAAGACCCCGCACGCGGCGCTGTCCCGCGGCATCGCCGGGGTCGCCGGCCGGACGCTGATCGTGAACCTCGCCGGTTCGCGCGGCGCCGCGAAGGACGGGCTCAGTGTGCTCACCGCGAAGTTCGTGGAGCACGCGGTCTCCCAGCTCCACGACGGCGACCACGAGAGGAAGCCATGACCGACCCGATCAGCTGGACCGAGGCCCGCGAGACCGCCTGGGCCGCAGGCTACGACGCGAAACCGGCCCCCGCCGAGCTGCCGTTCGACGACGCCGCCGGGTCGGCGCTGGCCGCGCCCCTGGTCGCCGTGTCGGACCTCCCGGCGTTCCCGACCTCCGCGGTCGACGGCTGGGCCGTCGCCGGCCCGGGCCCCTGGCGCATCGGCGGCGACGTCCTCGCCGGGCAGGTCCCCGAGGCCCTCGCCGCGGGCGCGGCCGTGAAGATCGCGACCGGCGCGCAGGTCCCGGGCGGCTGCGAAGGCATCATCCGGCTCGAGCACGCCGCGGTCGAGGACGGGTTCGTCGACGGCCCGAGCGCCCGCGAATGGCGCGAAGCCGGCGAAGAGGCCCGCCACGGCGAGGAGCTGCTGCCCGCCGGGACCCCCGTCACCCCGCCCGTGATCGGCCTCGCCGCGGCCGCCGGCCACCTCACGCTGCCCGCGCACGGGAAGCCGAGGACCCGCGTCGTCGTCTTCGGCGACGAACTGCTCACCAGCGGCGTCTCCGGGAAGGGCCGGATCCGCGACGCGCTCGGCCCGATGGTCCCCCACCTCCTCGCCGCCGCGGGCGCCGACGCCGGGCCGAGCATCGGACCGGTCGAGGACACCCTCGAAGCGCACGTCGCGGCCCTGCGCGACGCCCTCGCCGAAGCCGACCTGGTGTGCACCACCGGCGGCACCATGGTCGGCCCGGTCGACCACCTGCACGCCGCGCTCGCCGAGATCGGCGCCGAATACGTGCTCAACACCGTCGCCGTGCGGCCGGGGTTTCCGATGCTCTTGGCGCGCACCGGGGACGGGAAGTTCGTCGCCGGGCTCCCCGGCAATCCGCAGTCGGCCGTGATCGCGGCCGTCACCGTCGTCGCGCCGCTGCTCGCGGGCCTGCGCGGCCTGCCGCTGCCGCCGCTGCGCACGGTCGAACTGGCCGAGGACGTGCCGGGCCGCGGCTCGTTCACGCACCTCGCGCTGGTCGACCCGGCCGGGCGCCGGCTCGCCCACCACGGTTCGGCGATGCTCCGCGGTCTCGCGGGCGCCGCCGGGTTCGCCGTGATCCCGCCCGGCGCTCCCGACGGCGCGGCCGCCGGAAGCGTCGTCGACCTCGCCACCGTCCCGGGGGTTTCCCAATGAGCAGTGCAGCAATGATCCGCGCCCGCGTCCTGGACGCGCCGCTCGACGTCGCCGAGCACGAGCGGGCGGTCGCCGTCGCCGAGGCCGGCGCGGTCGTCTCGTTCGCCGGCGTGGTCCGCAACCACGACCACGGCCGCGGTGTCCTCTCGCTCTCCTACGAGGGCCACCCGTCGGCGGGCGAGGAGCTGCGGCGGATCGCCGAGGAGATCGCCGCCAGGCCCGGCGTGCGCGGCATCGTCGTCTCGCACCGGGTCGGCGATCTGGCGATCGGCGACCCGGCGCTGGTCGCGGCGGTCGCCGCCGAGCACCGCAAGGAGGCGTTCGACGCCTGCGCCGACCTGGTCGACGAAGTGAAGGCGCGCCTGCCGATCTGGAAGCACCAGCACTTCGACGACGGCACCGACGAATGGGTCAACTGCCCCTGACGCCCGTATAGGCCCTTGTGGACTGCTCGCCGGCGTTCGGGCCCACCGCCCGCGTGGAAGATCGGCGCCGCCGAGTGCGACTGCCCTCAATGGACAAAATCTTGCGTCAGGCCTCGCCGCCGGCGTCGTGCTTCTTGCGGCCCAAGGTCTTCACGAGGACCACGCCGATGCCGACGATGACGAGCAGGCCCAGCAGGATCGCGGCGAGCGCCGCGCCGGCGTTCGAGTCCTCTTCTTCCGCGGCCGCAGCGGCCTCTTCGGACGTCTCGGCGGCCGGGGACGACTCCGACTGCGACTCCGTTGCCGCGCCGGCGGTCTCCTGCGGCGCCGCACCGGGCGCGTACAGGCCCTCGGGGATCGACTCGACGGTGAACTCGAGCGAATCGTCGACGCGGTGGCCGTCCTCGGAGATCACCCGGAACGCGACCGTGTACTCGCCGGGCTCGGTGTACAGCATCGGCTGGGTGAACGTGTCGCCGTCGAACACCGGGTCGGCCACGTCGACGAGCGCGCCGGACGGGTCGGTCACCGCGATCTCGGTCGAGGGCCCGTCCAGGATCTCCGAGAACGTCGCCGACACCTCGGCCGGGGCCTCCGCGAGGACCGCGCCGTCCTCGGGGTCGGTGCCGGTGAGCGCGGCGTGCGCCGAAGCGGGGGCGGCGGTCGCCAGGACGCAGCCGAGGCCGGCCGCGGCGGCCAGCGCGGACGCGACGGCGCGTTTGATTCGGGTCGTCTGCATTTCGCCATATTGCCACGGCCCGCTCGGTTCCCCAGTGGGGGAATCGTCACACCGCCCACCAGGGAGAGCAGGAGCGATCACGCACGGTCACCGACGGGCGCGAGTATGGCCCGGTTAGCGGAGATAGTACCGCTGACCCTCGTGTTGACGATCGCCGGAAGTTGTGGTGTGCTTACGTCCATGGTTGAACCGATCCGATGGGGAATCCTGGCGACCGGCGGAATCGCATCGACCTTTGTGGAAGATCTTGCCCTCCTCGACGATTGCCGCGTCACCGCTGTGGCCTCTCGATCGGCGGAGCGCGCCGCCGCGTTCGCCAAGAAGTACGACATCCCTCACGCCTGGGACTCCGTCCAGGCGCTTGCGGCCGACGACGAAGTGGACATCGTCTACGTCGCGACCCCGCATTCCCATCACTACCTGCCGACCCTCCGGCTGCTGGAGGCCGGCAAGCACGTCCTGTGCGAGAAGGCGTTCGCGTACAACGCGGCGCAGGCCCGGACGATGTTCGACGTCGCCCGCGAGCACCAGCGGTTCCTCATGGAGGCCATGTGGACCCGCTGCAACCCGGCGATCCGGGAGATGCGGCGGGCCATCAAGGAGGGCATGATCGGCGAGGTCGTGTCCGTCAACGGGAACTTCTCGATCGCCGGCGACATGCCGCCCTCGCACCGGCTCCGGAACCCCGAACTCGCCGGAGGCGCGCTGCTCGACCTCGGCGTGTACCCGGTGACGCTGGCGCATCTGGCGCTCGGCGCGCCCGAATCGGTGTCGGCCGTGGCCGTCATGGACCCGGTGACCGGCGTCGACGCGCAGACGGCGATCACCCTCACGTACCCGAACGCGATCGCGCAGCTCTCGTGCTCCTACCGCGGCGGGCCCGGCAACGAGGTCACCATCGCGGGCACCGAGGGCCGGATCGAGCTGAAGGAGTACGCGTACCGGCCGAGCGGGTACACGCTGGTGCGGTACAACGAGGCGCCCCGCGAGGTCGAGGCGCCCTACGTCGGCCACGGCTACGTGCACGAGGCGCTCGAGGTGCACCGCGCGCTGCGCCAGGGCCGGCTGGAGTCGACCCTGGTGCCGCCGCAGAGCACGCTCGAGGTGATGGCGATCCTCGACGAGGTGCGGTCCCAGATCGGGCTCCGCTACCCCGGCGAGACCCACCCGCAGCAGTCCTAGTACTCGATCGCCTTCTGCGCGGCTTCGCGCTTGGCGACGATCGCGGCGTGCTTCTCGCGCAGCCACGCGACGCGCGCTTCGGCGTTCTCGATCGCGGTGTCCTCGGCCTGCTCCACGGGGATGCCGCGGCTCGCGGCCTCGTCGCGGAAGATCCGGTCGAGGTTCGGCAGGAGCGCCATGGCCGGGCCGGTGAAGAAGCCGGTCGCGGCCTCCTTCGTGAAGATCCAGCCCTTGTACTCGATCTCGCAGACGACCTGGCGGCGTCCGGCCTCGGGGTCGCGGATGGCGAGGTCGGCGACCATCGCCCACAGGGTGAAGATCGCGGAGGTGGCCTTCTCGGAGACCCAGCCGCGGCCGGGGACGGGCGGCAGCAGGTTCTCGATGGTCTCGGTGAACGTGTCGGTGGAGAGCTTCTGGAGGATCCCGTCGAGGGACCGGGTCCGGACGGCCTTCACCTTGTGCCACTTGGCGGTGCCGCCGTCGAAGCCGACCTCCTTGGGGCCGATGTCGATGGTCCCGAAGTTGTCGAGGAGGCCCAGGAGCATCCCGGTGCCGAGCGGGGGCTTGTTGCCGGCGGTGATGAGCTTCCCGAGGCTCCACTGCCATTCGTCCTGGACGGGCTGGGCGGGCAGGGGGAGGCGGGCGAGCAGCTCCTCGAAGTCGCCCTCCTTGAAGGCGGTCTTCGTGTTGACAGCGAGGTCCTTGGCGGCGTCGCGCTTGTCGACGGCGAAGCCGGTCGCGGCGTCCACTTTGCTCTTGGCGAATCCGGTCGCGGCGTCGCGCTTCTCGCGGGCGCTCTCGACGCCGACGTCGACGACCATCTTGCCGGCGTCCTGCGCTCGCTGCTTGAGGTGCTCGAGGCGGTCTTTCATTCCCATGCGAGCAAGATACCGGCTGCGGGCAACCGGGCGGTGACCCTGCGGCAGCGGCCCGAGGGCAGCGGTGCCGCAGGGCCGCTAGCGGTCCAGGTTGTCGCGGGCGCGGTCGCGCAGGTGCTCGGGCATGTCCCGATCGACCAGTGCCATGACGTCGATCTTGTCGCCGATGAGGGCCTGCGCCATCTGCGCCGTCTTCACGGCGTGGGTGGCGGTGGCCTCCTCGATGAGCGCGATGATGGTGGGCGCCAAGGACTGGCGCAGCCGCATCGCGTGCTCGTCGATGCCGATCTCGGCGACCTTGCCGTCGGCGTCGAGCTTGACGCGGATGCGGCCGTCCTCGGAGACGACTTCGACGGTGTCGGCGCCGAACTCCGCCCTGAGCTCGCTGTACTTGGCGAGCATCGCCTCGGCCTCGGCCTGCATCTGCTCGAGGCGGCGCATCATCGCCGCGGGGTCCATCGATCGGCGATCGCTCATCGGGACTCCTCCGCCTGTGCGGGGGCCGGCACGGTGCCGCGGAGGTCGTCGGGGGCCACGGCGACGCCCATGATGGCGCCGACGCGCTGCGCGAGGTCGGCCTGCGTCCTGCGGTCGGCGGCGCGGATGGTCTCGACGATAAGCTCGCCGAGCTCGACGCCGGACATCTGGTACGCGCTCATGCGCAGGTCGAGCTCTTTGATGTTGCCGGCAGCGCCGGTCACGACGCGCACCGCGCCGTCCTCGCTGACGGCCTCGCCTTCGAGTTCGACGGCGAGACGCTCGATCTCCTTCGCCTTCCGCCGCATGTCCTCGGCCGGATCCTCCGGCATACCGCTCTCCTCCCGGGCACGCGCGGCCGGTCGTCGACCGCGACATCACCCGATGCTAACGGCACGCCGCTACTGCGAGTTGCGGGCCGTCAACGGATCCGCCGGGGCCCGCGGCGGCCCGTTCCGACCGCGGCCCGCGGTCACTGGTGGCGGCGGCGGAAGTCGATCCCGGAGCCGTCGGCCAGCCGCACCCGCTTGTAGAGGCCGGCGGGTTTGACGCGCCGCAGGATCCTGGTGCGGCGCATCCGGTGGAGGTCGCCTTCGTACGTGTACCGGTCCTCGGGGACCTCGACGACCGTCTCGAGCGGCACCGGGCCGCTGATCTTCGTCTCGGGCCCGGCCCCGCTCCAGATCTTCGCGTGACTCCGCCTCGGCGCGACGAACGCGACCCGCCGGTTCGTGAACACCCACCAGCCCCGGCGCCGCAGGTCCGGGGTGACGAGCCGCCCGGCGAGCGAGTCGCGGCCGTCGCCGTGCAGGATCATCGCGGGTCCCTTGAGGCGCTTGCCGTTTCCGCCTCCGCCGCCGCTGCCGAGCCCGTCGGCGACGGCCGCGAGCGCGACCAGCACGATCACCGAACCTGCGATCCACATCAGCGTCGATCCGGTGATCCTCAAGGCCGCCTTCGCGAACTGGCCGGCTCTCCAGGGCGGTTTCGGGATCCCGTCCAGTGCGGGGAGCCCCCACACGGGGGTGGCTTCGATGAGGCGCTCGTCCGGGCGGAGCCAGTTCGCTTCGAGGACGCGTTTGGCGTCGCGTTTCAGGTCGAGTTTCGGCGGCCGCCTCCCGCTGACCGCGATGCCCGGACCGGACCGTTCAGTGACCGACATGGTGCGTTCCTTCGAGCGTGGCGCCGACCGGGGCGTGCGGCGTCCGTCGCTCCACGCTATCGCAGGTTCACCGGACCGGACGCGCACACGGGGTTGCGGGGAGTCACTATGATCGGGAATCGGACGGTTCGGACCCGCGCCCGGTCCGGGGTGCCGTCTCCGTGCCCGATCAGTTCCGGCCCCTCGGAGTGATGCCTCATGCCATGGATCGACGTCGACCCGCAGAAGCTGCGCGATGCGGCCTCCCAGATCAAGCAGAGCGCGGGCGAGGTGGAGGCCGTCGCCGATTACGCCCGCGAGTCCGACCCCGACTGGTGGACGTGGGGCCTGGGCGGGATCCCGTTCGCGGGACTGTACTTCGGCGTCTCGGAGACGGTCTTCCATCCGTCCCTTGAGGACGCCAAGGCGGCGATCGAGGGCCTGTGCTCCCGGCTCGAGGAATGCGCCGACGCCCACCAGGACAACGACGCCGGCATCGCCGCCGAACTGCAGCGGATCGCCTCGGAGATGGGACGCGGGAAATGACCGACGTCTCCGAACCCACCTGGAACGACGGGGCGCTGCCCGAGCAGGCTGCGACGAACGACTGGACGCCCGGCGGCAAGGACGTCTACGACGCCGTGTCCGGCAAGGGCTCCCGGTCCGTCACCTCCGACGACGCGCACACCGGGCTCCACCAGTGGGCGAACTCGATGCTCTCGGGCAGCGGGAACGACACCTACCGCAACCGGGCCGGCGACGCCGTCGGCACCGACACGCGCGTCAGCGGCCGCGACACCGACGGGAACCTGCTGTACAACGCCCGGTCGCAGCACTCGAACTCGGGTATGAACATGCTCCACAGCGCGACCGCCCCGATCTCGGCCGGACTGAACACGTACGGCAACTTCTCGAAGATCGAGGGCCTCAACGACTGGGACGGCATCGCCAACGCCGTCACCGGCCTCGCCGGCGACATCACCTCGGTGATGGACATGGCGGCGCAGTACGAGGCGTTCGTCGAGTGCATCACCGACCCGAAGTTCGACCCCGTCCAGTGGCTCGCCGGGACGCTCCTCGACTTCCTCATCCAGCTCTTCCAGCCCCTGGAGGACCTCGTCGGCCTCGTCTCCGGCAACGAGGGCCGGATGCGCAAGTCAGCCGAGATGTGGGTGAAGGTCGCCGAAGGCTGCCAGCAGGTCGGCGACTACATCACGCAGACGGGCGAAGCGGCGCTCGCCGACTGGACCGGCACCGACGGGGACGCCGCCCGCGGCAGCGTCGCCGAGACGGGCCGCGCCGTGTCCACTATGGGCTTCGTCGCAATCGGCATGAACGCGCTCCTCACCAAGATGGGCGACCTCGCGAAGATGCTCCGGCAGGACATCGTCGACCTCATGGCGAAGGGCGTCTCCTGGATGCTCTCGACGCTGCTCCCCCAGGTCGCGGCCAGCATCGCCACCTTCGGCGCGTCGCTCGCCACGGCGGTCGCCACCGGCGTCGCCAAGGTCGCCTCGATGATCATGAGCGCCTTGCGGTCCATCGCGCAGGTCCTGCGCATCTCCACCGCCGCAGCGAAGGTCGTCGCGGCCGTCGCCGAAGTCCTCCAACTGATCCGCCCGGTCCTCGACTTCCTCAAGAACCACAAGAACACCATCGTCAACACCACCAGAACGGCGCAGCAGGCACTGCAATGAACTGGGCCTGGCTCCGCGCGCTCGGCACCGCCCATGCGGCGCCGTACGAGATCGCGCGGCATCCACTGGGCGAGCGCACAGTCCACCCGCACGAGTACTACGCGGCGGGCCGCAACCTCCGCCGCACGCGCCTGCGCCTGCGCGACGCGCCGGCCCTGTTCGCCTCCGGCCCGGCCGAGACCGGGAGCGGCTTCCTGGTCTTCGAATCGGACCTCCTCGGCCCGATCACCGAAGCGGCCCGAACGCGTCCGTTCACCCCGGTCCTCCTGGTCAACGGTGAACCCGCGGCCACCGGCTTCGGCCGCGCCGACATCATGCTCGAACCCGGTCCGCACCTCGTCGAACTCCGGTCCGGCGGCTCGGCGGGCTACTGGCCGATCGAGATGCGCCCGGGCGGGACAGTGCGCCTGACCGGATTCACGCGCCAGCGCCTCGCCGTCGGCACCGCTGCGGACCAGCTGCGAGAACAGTTCCTCATCCCGACCGCGTCGGCCCCGCCCCGCCTCGGGCGGCGGTTCCCCATGTACCTCTCGCTGATCGGCGCCGTCCTCGGATTCGCGGCGCCGGCACTGCCACTCGCCGGCCTGCCGATCGACCGGACACCGGGACTGCTGCTCGCCGCGGGAGCCGCGATCGCGGGCGCGACCGGAGGCTACTGGGCCGCAAGGGGGATCGAGCGGATCGTCCTCGCCCTCGCCGAGCAGCGCCTGGCAGGAGGCGTGCGGTCCGCCGTTCACCGCCCGACCGCGTTCCCCGGCGGCTCATGGCGGCCGGTCGACCCGCGCGACACCGCGTCCCCGCTGACCGGCGACGGCATGGCCGCCCTGCGGCTCACCCTCGCCTACGTCCAGGCACCGCACACCGACGACCCCGGCCGCGGCTCACGTCCCCCGCTTCGCCGCCGCTGGCGCCTCGGCGAGGACCCGCCGCACCGGATCGTCGGCCCGCACCGCTACGACCCGAGGCGTCCGGTCGACGAAGCCGGGGAGGCGAAGGCGGCGGGCAAGCGCCGCAACCGGTTCGGCGAGTCGTACCCGCCCGAGGCCCGCCCCTGGGCGGCGCCACCGGTCGTCCGCATCGACGGCGAACCGGTCCCGGCGATCTGGGGCGTCAACGAATACCGGCTCCCGCCCGGCGGGCACCAGGTGATGGTCGAAGTCCCGCCGCCTCCGGAGGTCCTTGCGGGAGACAAGACCGAGATCCGACTCGGCGAGGACGCCCGCTTCGAGCGGACGCTCCGGCTCGACGAGAACGGCACGGCCGCAATCGAAGCCCTGGCCTCGATCGAGATGACACCGGACGCCGAAGGATGGGAACTCGCCCGATACCAGGGATCGTTCACCGAGAGCTGAACGACCGGGCCGCGTATCGGCGAACCAGGTCGCGAACCGAGACACCAGGTCGCGATACGAACGACCGGGCCCGCGGCCGAAGCCGCGGGCCCGATTCAGGTTCAGGTTCGCCTACGCGTACGGGTCCTCGTTCTCGTTGCCGATGCCCCACACGTCGTCGTCCTCGGTGAGCCAGGTGCCGGTCTCGCCACCGTCCTCACCCGGGCCGCCCGGGCGTGCGCCACCGGCGCCCATCATGCCGCCCATGGCACCGGCGCCACGGCCCATGCCACCGGGTCCACGGCCGGCGCCGCGCCCGCCGCCGGCACCACCGGCACCGGCACCACGGCCCGCACCGCCGCCGGCGCCCATCATGCCGCCCATGGCGCCGCCCATGCCCGGAGGCAGGCTGCCGGCGCCGGCGCCGATACCGCCTGCGCCACCGCCCATGCCGCCACCGGCACCGCCGCCCGGAAGACCGCCGACGCCGCCCCCCAGACCGCCGCCACCACCGCCGCCGGCCAGACCACCCGAAGGCAGGTCGTCCGGGTCAGGAGTTGTGGGCTTCCACGGGCTGTCGTCGAGACCACCCGGGTCCCCGGGCAGGTCGTTGCCGCCCGGCAGGTCGTTGCCGCCGGGATAATCGGGGTTGCCCGGTCCATCCGGAAGGTCCGGTTTCGGCGGGCTCACCGGCTTGGCGCCCCCGGGAGGGGTCATGTCGCCGAGCCCCGGAGGCGCGCCGCCGCCGGGCGGGGACCCGCCGTCGAGCCCGCCGGGAGGTTCGGTGTTCCCGTTGTTGAACGTCGTCGGTTCCGACTGCACCGCTTCGGGCCTGATCTCGGAGACCGCCATGTTCGTGTTGCTGCTGCGGTCCGTGATGTCCTCGTTGACGATCGCGGCCTGCTCCTGAAGCTGGTCCTGACCGTCGGTGCCGAGGTTGTCCGTCGCCGTCTTGGCGTACTCGTCGGAGTAGTGCTTCGCGAGTTCAGCGCCGCGCATGCCGTCGACCTCGTAGTCGGGGTACGCGTTCGTGTACTCGATCCAGCTGTCGTAGACGCGCTGGCGCTCGCTCTCGACCTCGTCGATGATGCTCGTGTCGAACCCGGCCCACTCGAACGCGGTCTTGGTCTCGTCGTCGGGGAAGACCTCGCACGACGGGAAGTACGGCGGCCGGATGTGGATCTTGTGCGAGCAGGCGGCGGCGTCCTCGAGGTGGAACTTCGGCGACGGGTAGGGGCACTCGTCGCCGCCCTGCTGGTTGAGGATCTCGTTGGCCTTGTCGGTGAGGTTCTTGACCGCACCGCCGTTGCCGTCCGCGCCGATGATGTCGTCGAGCACCTTGGTGCAGTTCTTGATGACCGTCTGGACCTGCTCCTCGAAGGCGTCGTAGTCAGCGCCCTCCCACTCAGCGGCAAGAGCGGTCAGACCCGCGTCGAGGTCCTGGGGAATGGCCTCGAAGGTGGTGGCGAGGTTCGACCAGAGCTCGCTGATCGTGAGGATCGCGTAATCGTCCGGGTTGCTTGGGCGCAGCGATGCGACCAGCGACTGCACCGATTGGCCGCTGGGCAGCGCGTAGCCCTGGATTTCCCGTGAAGGACGGATGTTCGCCGTCGCCCGATCGCCCTTCGGGACCGCCGACATCAGCTTGAGCCATGCCTCTTCTGCCGGGTCCACCGTCTTCGCGGTGCATTCGCCCAGTTCGCAGTACGGAGTCGTCATCAACTCGTTGATCCGGGCCTGGATCGCCGAATTGGACATCCCCTCGGCTGCGTCGCCGTACTCTTCCTTTTCGAATTCTTCAGCCATGGTTACAGGCCGCTCTCTTTCTTGGCGAGTAGGTCCGCGTATGTCGTCGGCATGTATTCGCCGATGACCCAGGTCCGGAACTCCTCATCGGTGAAGGGGTAGATCGGTTCCGAATCGTGTTCGACTGCAGGGTCGGTCGTGTAGTCGATGAAGGCGTAGAAGACGATGTCCGCCTTGCGGACGATGGCGCTCAAGCTGTAGCCGGTCGCCGAGTTGCCCGCAAAGTAGAAGCTCTCGTCCCAGTCGCCTTCGATCTCGCCTTCCTGCACATTCGAGTACTCGGTGCCACCGGTCTCGAGAGCTTCGGTCAGCTGATCGACACGGCTCTGGAAATTCTCGGTGGCCTCCGCATCGGATTCCCACGGAGCCACACCGATGTCGATGGTCGAAGTTCCGGGGTAGTCCCTATTGCCGGTGACTTCGCTTTCGGAGGTGTACACCGCGACGGTGGCCATGTCGGCACCGCAGTTGAACGCCTCGCCGTCCAGACCGCTGGGGATGTCACTGGACTTGAGCCCGTTCGTGCCCCAGTCCTGGATTCCCATGAACTCCTGGATGGGCTGGATGTCGTCGAGCGCTTCGCAGCCTTCCCACTCGGCCATCACGCTGTACGAGCTGGAACCGGAGCCGCCGCCGTCGGAGTCGCCGGTCGCGCCGCCGTCGGGGGGCATGGTGGGGTCGTTGCCGCCGCAGCCGGTCAGCAGCAGACCGGCCGCCCCCGCCGCGGCGAGGCCCTTGATCAGGGTCAGGTTTCGGGTCACGTGGGTAGATCCTCTCTGTCGGTCGCCCGGTTGCCGGCTGACCACTGTCACAGCTGGTTGTCGAAGTTCTGGCCGCTGACCTCGTCGGAGTCCTCGTGGTTCTTGGCGGAGTCTTCGAGGGTGGTGATGATGCCGTCGAGGGATTCGCGCAGCGCCTGGAAGTTGTTCCACGTCGTCTCGTGGAACTGCGTGTACGTCTGCCGCGCCGCATCCGAGCCCTGCAGCAGCCCGAAGGCGGGCAGCTTCCCGAGGGGCTGGCCGTTGCGCAGTTGCGAGATGATCTCGTCCTCGAGTTTGTCGAGCTGCGCCTGCACCGTCCGCTGGTACGTACGCAGCGCTTCTGGGTCGACCTTCGGCATCGCATTTCCTGTCTGTGAGTTCAGTACCTGCGGTACGGTCCCCCGACGTGCGGTCAGACTCCATCGCGCGAGGACGCGAACGGGCCGGTGCGGAGTCTGCGCGCTGCCTTGCGTCCTTCGGGGGGATTACGCGGGTCTCGGCGGTAAGTTCACGGTTCAGGTTAGCAGGGGTGTGCAAACCGTGCGCCTTCGAACAACCTGCCCCTCACGGAGTGTGACCGCAGTTCACGATGCCCGCGGATCACGCGTAGAGGTCGTCTCCGCCGGTTAGTCGGAGGAGGTCGGTGGCGGTCTGCTGGTCGACGACGCCGCCGTTGTCGATCGCGGATTGGAGCCCCGCGCGGAGGCCGTGGAGGGTGCCGCGGAGGTACTGGAGGTTGCGCCAGGTGGTGGCGTGGAAGTCGGCGTACTCGACGGCGGCGTGCTCGGCGGCGCCGGGCGCAGAGCCGAAGGCGGGGGCCTTCTTCAGGGCGCCTTCGCGCAGCGACGGGATGATCTCGTTCTCGAGCTCGTCGATGAGGTCGCCGAGGAACTGCCGGTAGCGCTCGAGCGCGGCGGGGTCGAAGGCGCGCATGGCCATGCGGGGGGCTCCTTGTCTAAGCGTAGGGGTCGTCGTCTTCGTCGACGTAGCCCCACATGTTCGCGTCCTCGACCAGGTCGACGTCGGGTTCGCGTTCCTTGTCGTCCATGGGCGCGCCGCGCCCCGGGGCGCCGGCGGGGCCGCTCATCATGCCGGGGCCCCCGCGGGATCCGGCGGCCGCGCCCGCTGCGGCTCCCGCCGCGGTGGCGGCGCCGAGGGTCGTGCCGGCGGCGGTG
>NZ_WIAO01000023.1 GCF_009451885.1 Glycomyces albidus | reverse complement strand
CGACGGCGGCGGCGCCGGCGAAGACCGGGGCCATCTGCCACCGGAGGCCGAGCAGCGCCAGGGCGGCGCCGGCGGCCGCGACCACCGCGGCGCCGGCGTACAGGACCGGGCGGCGGGCGCGCGGCGGCAGCCAGCGGGCCGACACCAGCGCGACGGCGCCGAGCACCGCCAGGATCTCCAAGGGGGACATGGAAAGTCCGGGGACCATCGCGGTCATCGGACCGCCGCTGCGCTGTTCATCCGCCGAAGTCTCGCACCGGTCCGCTCGTTCCCCTTCGGTCGTTCGACCGGTTTCCGGCCGGGCGCCTCCGCCGGACGGCCGAGGCGCCGCTCGGCCGGGCGCTATTCGACCGGTCTGATCTGGGTCAGCATCCGGACCGCCCCGAGGCCGGCCATGTCGTCCCAGACGCTGGAGTAGATGCCGGTCTCCTCCGAGGGCCAGTCGGTCCACACGGCGTTGCTGGCCTGGGACCAGGCGCCGTTGTACCAGATCGGGATCGCGGGCAGCTCCTGGAGCGAGATGCGCTGCAGTTCGCCGATGAGCTCGGGGTAGCGCGGGTCGTCGGTGGCGACGGTGGCGAGTTCCTGCGTCAGCTCCCAGGCGTGGTCGTTCTGCCAGCGGGAGAAGTTGCCGGTGTTCTGGGCCTCGCCGATCGGCAGCTCGAACAGGTACCGGTAGTGGCTCCACGGGGAGTTGGTGATACGGCTGTTGTTGTTGATGAGGAGGTCGAAGTCGCCGGAGGTGCGGGCGGCGTCGACCTCGGCCGCGTCGATGAACTCCTCGGTGACGTTGATGCCGACGTCGCGCAGGCCGTTGGCGATCGAGCGGGCGGCGTCCTCCCAGTCGGTCCAGCCGGTGGGGACGATGAGCTTCATCTCGACCTTGTCGCCGTCGAGGGTCTCGACGAAGCCGTCGCCGTCCTCGTCGGTGTACCCGGCGGCCTGGAGGATCTCGATCGCCTGGGACGGCTCGAACGCGAAGCCGTGCTCCTCGATCGCCTCGGCGTCGAAGTAGCGCTCCCAGATCGGGAGCAGTCCGGTCGGGTGCGCTTCGCTGACCATGCCGCCGTAGACGGAGTCGACGATCTCGCCGGGGCTGATGGCGAAGGCCATGGCGCGGCGGAACTCGGGGTCGTCGAGCGGTGCGCGCGTGGTGTTGGGGATGAGCATGGCCGTGTTCGCGGCGGCCATGAACGGCGGCTTGTCGTAGTAGGTGCTCAACTCCGGTTCGCCGGCGAGGAAGTCGGCGATGCCGGGCAGGAAGTTGTTGGCCAGGTCGAGGCGGCCGTCGACGAGCATGTTGAGGGCGTCGGCGTTGCCGGGGGTCACGAGGTCGACGAGGAACCTGGGCCGCACTTCGAGGCCGAGCGCCTCGGTGGCCCACCAGTCGTCGCGCTTGACCCAGGCGATGCGCTGGTCGTCGGCGCTGTGGACGGTGTAGGGGCCGGAGACGACGGGGGTCTCGTCGAGCGGACCGGTCAGGATTTCGTCCTCTGTGTACTTCGAATAGACGTGCTTGGGCACGATCTCGTTGGTATAGAGGAGGTTGTCCCATTCCTGGCGGCGGGCTTCGCGGAAGTGGAAGCGGGCCGTCCGGTCGTCGACGACTTCGACGGAGTCGAGCCAGTCCCAGACGCTGCGGAAGGGCACGCCGTCGATCCTGCCGAGTTCGAAGGTGAACGCCACGTCCTCGGCGGTGAGCGGATTGCCGTCGCTCCAGGTGATCCCCTCGCGCAGGACGACCTCGAACTCGAGGTCGCCGGTCCAGGCGCCGGATTCGGCGAGCCAGGGGGTGAGCCGCTGCTCGACGGTGTCGAACAGGAAGAGGTGTTCGTATCCGAGGCCGTTGAGGCCGGTGACCTGCCCCGCTGAGATCGGGTTGAAGTCGGTGGGAGGGCCCCAGGCCGCGCCGGTCGTGTAGAGGGTCTGGTCGCGGGGGAAGTCGTCGATCGACATGCTGCTCGGGTCGGCGCCGCCGTCGGTGTCGTCGCCGTCGGTGCACGCTGAAGCCGCCAGGGCCGCCGTGGCGAAGATGGCGGGCAGATTGCGCCTCTTGGTCATTTCGCTACTGCTTTCGATTTGAGGGATGACCTGTCGCTGACCCGGGCCGGGTCCGCGGACGAAAGCCGCAGGACACGACAATTGATTCCGATCAGTGATGCAAGTGAATAGCAGGTCATTTCAAAATAAATCCGCGTATCCCGGGTTGCGGGTGCGAGTCGGTCGGCACGCCCCGGTGGGGACGTTCCGGACGGCCGGTACGCGAGGCCGGAGGCGCGGTCGGGGTTGCCGCCGCGCGGGGATCTGAGCCTCGCGGTCGTATCAAGTTATCGCAGTTCGGAAGCTATGACAGTCCACTTGACTGCGAATCCGGCGCCTTCCGGCGGCCCGATCGGACGAATGGCGAGCACAACCGTGGAATCGCTCTCATCTCAATGCGAGATTTCGATACAGAATCGATACAGTTCCAATTCTCGCTGACTAGCGGATATCGGCGACCGGTGACCGACAGCACCGAGGCGGTCGCGGATGCGAGTCGGAGGAGCCGCCGTTCCGTGAAGCGCGCACCCGCGGGAGTCCGGCGCCCGCCGGCGCGTTCGCGGGCCTGTCGTGTGAAACGGGCCATGACCGGCTTGACCCTGACGTCGCGTCAGGGCCGAGCATTCCGGGCATGACCGAATTCAACTCCCCTGTACCGATGCCCGCGCTCGACGCGGTGGCGCCCGAGCCCTACCGCGAGTTCTACGGCATGCCCGCGTTCACGGTCTGCCCGACCGCCGACCTCGAGGCGTCGCGCGACTTCTGGATCGAGGGCCTGGGCTTCATCGACCTCTTCACGAGTCCCGGCGCGGTCACGCACCTGCGGCGGTGGGCGTTCCAGGACGTGCTGCTGGTGCCCGGCGAGGCGCCGACCGAGGCGCCCGGCGTCAGCGCCAACTTCTCGTGCGTGCTCGGCCAGATCGAGGAGGTCCGGGAGCGGTGCGAGCGGCTCGCCCCCGGCTGCACCGAAGGGCCGCGCGAGATGCCCTGGAACTCGGTCGAGCTCACCGTCGTCACCCCTGAGCGCACCCGGGTGGTCATGACGGCCGCACGGCCGATCGACCCCGACAACCCGATCGTGCGCGAACTGCGCGAGTTCATCGACCGGTCCAGGGAGTGACGGCGGTGCCCGCCGGCTGCGCGACACTGGGGTGATGACCCGCGACGCCGCCCGGCCCGAGCCGGGCACCGACGACGGCCTCACCGTCGGCCGGGCCGCCGGCCTGGTCGGCGTGAGCGTCCGGACGCTGCACCACTGGGACGCGATCGGCCTGGTGCGGCCAAGCGGCCGCACCAGGGCGGGATACCGGGTCTACTCCGGCGAGGACGTGGCCCGCATCCACCGGGTGCTCGTCTACCGCGAACTCGGGTTCGAGCTGGCGCAGATCGGCCCCATCCTCGACGATCCCGGCGCCGACGCGACCGGCCACCTGCGCCGGCAGCGCCGCGAACTGGTCGAGCAGATCGAACGGCTGCACCGGATGGTCGGCGCCGTCGACCGGATGCTCGAGGCGTCGCGGACCGGGATGCGGCTCACCCCCGAGCAGCAGGTCGCGATCTTCGGCGACGACTGGCGTCCCGAGTGGACCGGCGAGGCCGAGCGGCGCTGGGGGCGGTCGGCGCAGTGGGCGCAGTACGCGCATCGGGCCGCCGGGCGCTCCCCCGCCGACTGGGAGCGGGTCGCGGCCGAGACCGACGCGTTCCAGGCGGACCTGGCGGCGGCGAAGCGCTCCGGCGCCGCGCCGGGCTCGCCGGAGGCGAACGCGCTCGCCGAGCGGCACCGGGCGCTCATGTCGACGTACTTCGACTGCACCCACGCGATGCAGGTGTGCATGGGCCGCATGTTCACCGAGGACGCCGGCTTCGCGGCGCACTACGACGGGATCGAGCCCGGCCTCGCGCGGTGGCTGGCGGACGTCCTGTCCGCGAACGCCGCGGCCAACGGCGTGGACCCGGAGACCGCGGCCTGGGAATGACGCGCGTCAGCGGCGGGCGATGGGCTCCTGCGCGCTGAGGCGGGCGGCGTCGGCCGCCGCGAGGCCGGCGACGTGGCCCTCGTAGTTCGTGATCCGGGTCGAGCGCCCGGACTTCAAGCGCGGGAACAGCTCCCGGGTGCGGGCGTCGACGCGCTCGTCGCGCTGCCGCATCACCGGCACGAGGTCCGTGCCGGTCTCCTCGGCGACCTCGCGGGCGGTGTCGTCGGCCGACGCGCGCAGCCGCTCGCCGATGCGCATGGCGAACGAGGCCAGGAACGACTGCCGGAACGAACGCGTCTGGGACTTCCCGCCCCGCTTGGCGGACACCGAGCCGGCCCGCGACATCGCCGCGGTCGCCTGCACCAGGAGCGAGTGGTACAGCAGCTCGACCGAACGCAGGTCGCCGCGGTCGCCGATGAGCGTGGTGAACCCGCCCTCGGGCCAGTACACCGACCGGCAGTGGTTCGCGTCGGCGATCTGGGCGACGAGTTCGGCCTTCGGCAGCTCGTAGGGCCGCTCGATGACCACGCGCAGCGCCTCGGGTTCGCGCTTCGCCTGCCCCGCTTCGGACAGCAGGGCCTCGTTGATGCTGTGCCGGGCGATGAGCTGCTGCGCCTTCGCGGTGAAGGCCTCGGCCTCGGCGTCCGAATCGGTCGACTCGGCCTTCGCCAGCAGCGCCCGGATCTTCACGTACACGCGGGAGGACTCCGCCACGCCCAGGTGGTGCGCGATCAGCGGCGTGCCCGGCAGCGGCTCGACCCGCGGGAGCTTCGGGAGCCCGCCGAGCAGGTCGAGCGCTTCGAGGACCGCGGCCCACAGCACGATCCGGTCCCAGCGCCCCAGGCCCGCGGCCGCCTTGGCGACGCCCGCGAACGGCGCCGCCGCGTCCAGCTCCTCGCGGTGCTCGATCCAGCGGTCGCTGAGCTGCGCCTCGGTGTACCGCGCGAGCTGTCCGCGCATCATGACCGCCCCGGCCCGGGCCGCCTCGGCGCTGAGCGACTTCTTCAGCGCGCTCGACGCCTCCCGCGGCATCCAGCCCCACTCCCAGGCGCGGAGCGCGGCGTCGTCCCCGAGCTCCTCGAACACCCGCGCCAGCGCGGCGGGCCAGCCCGGATCATCCGAGGCCCCTTCGAGCGCGGACGCCGCGTCGACCCAGTCGGGCCGCACGGCCCTCGCCCGCTGGAGCGCGCCCAGCACGGCGTACCGGGCCCGTCCTTCGAGCGGCAGCCCGTTCAGCTCGTCCTGTTCCACCATGTCCCCGTTTCCCGCCGGCAGGGTCCGACTGTACCCAAGCACACCAGCTCGCAGCGGTAGAGCGTGACCGAGTCGGCTCGCCTCAGGACCGCCGCGGGGAGCGCAGGGCCCGGGGCGAGGCGCCGAGTTCGCGGCGGCAGGCCTTGTTGAACGCCTGGAGGTCGGGGATGCCGACCGAGGCGGCGACGGCCGGGATGGACAGGGTCGACTCGCGCAGGAGGTGGGCGGCGCGTTCGAGGCGGCGCCGGCGGATGTGGGCGACGACGGTGGTGCCGGTCTCGGCGCGGAACAGCCGGGTGAGGTGGTTGTGGGAGACGCCGACGGCCGCCGCCACGTCGGGGACGGTGATCGGTTTCGGCAGGCGCCCTTCGATGTAGGCGAGCGCGGCGGCCACCGCCGGGTGGTCGCCCGCGTCGCCGCCGGTGTCCGGGCGCAGCGCCGTCAGCCGCCACAGGACGGTCCAGATCTCGGCGTTCCGTCGCGCCGGGGACTGCGGGGCGGCGGTGATCGCCTGGCGCATCATCGCGGCCAGGACCGGCGCGGCCGCGCCGGCGTCCTGCATGACCGGCACCGGGTGCGACTCGCCGCGGTCGGTGAGCCTCGCGTGGATGTAGAGGTGCTCCGACGGCCCGCGGTAGCGGTACCGGACCTCCGTGCCGGCGGGGATCAGGCTGACGTGCCCGGGCCGGATCTCGTGGACGGTGCCGCCGACTTCGAGCGCGCCCTCGTAGGAGTACAGGTGGAGCTGCCACAGGTCGGGCAGGCGGAAGCGGTCCTCGAGGGTGGAGAGTCCGTGGAGCCCGGTGCCCGCGTTGACCACGGCGGGCGGCTCGTCGAGGGGCACACGTACGATGCGCATGGTGAAAACCAACCACTAGTCGGTGAGTACGGCCCATTACAGCACAGCCTGGAGTCCATAGGCTCGTCGCATGGCAACCACATCACTACCGCTGCTGTCGTCGGTCGAGGTCGCGCGCTTCGTCGCGCACGGCTTCCACCGCATGGACGGCGTCGTCCCCGACGAGCTCAACGAGGAGGCCATCGAGGTCTTCGACGCCGGGGTCCCCGTCGTCTACCGCGGCGAGCCGGTCGCGAAGGTCTTCGAGGAGGGCTCGTTCGCGCGGCGCCTCCTCGACGTGCCCGCGGTCGCCGGGGCGCTGCGCAGCCTCGTCGGCCCCGACCCGCTCGTGGACCACCAGGCCCTCCACGTCCGCTCGCCGCACGAGGGCGCGGCCCAGCCGCTCCACGGCGACGCGATCATCGACACCCGCCCGGACGCCTTCGACGTCCAGCTCATGTACTACCCGCACGAGGTGACGGGCACGATGGGCGGCACGCTGTCCGTGCCGGGATCGCACCTGCGCCGCACCAACGAATCCGACACCGGCCGCTACCAGAATCTCCGCGGCCAGACGCGACTGACCTGCCCGGCGGGCACGGTGGTCCTGCTCCACCACGGCATCTGGCACGGCGGCCGGCGCAACGACTCCGACCGCCGCCGCTACATGTACAAGATCCGGTTCAACCCCACGGTCCCGCAGGTGCGGCTGTGGGACACCGCCGACCTGGACGATCCGCGCGTCGCCGAGGAGCTGTCGGTGTACTTCCCCTGGTGCGAGCACGCCACCGGGCGCCTGGAGATCTACAACCGCATCAAGTTGTGGCGCGCCATGACCGGCGACGCCTCGTTCGACATCGACCTCTGGGCGACCCGGGTCGCCAACCGCCCCGGGAGGGCCGCATGAAGCAGCAAGTCCTGGTCCTGTACCTGAACACCTCGGGCCTCGACTCGGAGGTCCTCGCGTGGTCCTTCTACGACGGCACGGGCACGACGAACCCGACGACCGGCGACAGCGACCTGCCGCCCTACGACACCGGGACCGAGGCGCTGCGGGACGGATGGCGCCTGTTCCAGGCGTCCCAGCTCGTCCCGCCGTACCCGGGTCACGAGTACGACACCTCGTTCCTCAAGCACGAGTTCTGGTTCGAGAAGCTGGAGTGATCCGCGGCGGCGCCTCGGGGCGGTGCGAGGGCCGCACCGCCCCGAGGGGCCGCTGGACCGGGCGGGCGCGGCGGTGCCGGCGCGGTGTCCGCGGCTCCGCCCGCTGGAGGCGGACCGTCGCGGGCACCGTTGGCGGCCGACGTCGTGCGGCGCGCCGCCGCCGCCTCGGACATACTTGCTGGCATGTCCCGCACCGACGATGTCGTCAACGGCATCAAGCGCATGATCCTCACCGGCGAGCTGCACCCCGGTGAGCGCCTCCCGGTCGAGAAAGACCTCGCCGAAGCCCTCGGCGTCTCCCGCGGCTCCCTGCGCGAAGGGGTCCGGGCGCTGTCGGTCCTCGGCATCCTGCACACGCGGCAGGGGGACGGCACCTACGTCACCCCGCTCGACGTGTCGCTCCTCTTGGCGCCCATGGGTTTCGTAGTGGACCTCCAGGTCGAGGGGCAGACCCGCCAGGTGCACGCGGTGCGGCGCCTGCTCGAGTGCGAGGCCGCCCGCCTGGCGGCCACGGGCATCACGGAGCAGGCGCTCGACGAGGCCGAGGCCCTGCTCGACGAGGCGCGGAGGATCCTCGACAGCGACCCCGAGCAGCACGAGCGGATGATCGAGATCGACATCGCCTTCCACCGGATCATCGCCGAGCACACGGGCAACCCGGTGCTGGCCGGCATGATCGAGGCGCTCGCCAGCCGCACCGTCCGGGAGCGGCTGTGGCGGAGCCTCCGCGAGGAGGGCGCCGACCGCCGCACCCACGAGGAGCACACGGCGATCCTGCGGGCGCTGCGCTCCCGCGACCCGGACGTGGCCCGCGTCCGCATGGCGAACCACCTGCTGGGGGTGGAGGAGTCGCTGCCGGGGGCCGAGAGCGCCGGCTCCGGCGAGGCCGCTCCGCCGGCGGGGGCGCCGGACTGAAGCCCGCGCTTCGCCGGCGAAGCGGTCACGCGTCCGGTCAGGGCGTGCTGACGGTGAAGCGGCGCACCGTGATCGCGCCCCCGAGGGCCTGGGTCGCGTAGTTGAAGACGGCGAACCGGTAGCCCATGAAGAACGTCCAGTTGCTGTTGAGGGTGAACGCGGGTCCGAGCCTGGCGAAGGTCGTGCCGTCCGTGCTGTAGGAGAACGTCGCCTGGCGTCCGGTGCCGGGCCGGATGTCGGCGGCGACGCGGAGCCAGACCCGGTCGCCGCACAGTTCGGCGCTCGCGCGCTCGACGCCGGTGCCGGTGGTGTTCCAGTTCGCGTCCATGGTCAGGCTGTCGGTCATGGAGATCCGGGTGACGCCGTTGTCGCGGCGCAGGCCGATCCAGGCGGAGGCGTCGCGGAGCATCGCGAGCCCGGCGCGGTCGCCGTTCGCCATCGCGGCGGGATCGATCTCGACCGTGGCGGTCGAGCTCGGCCCCTGGATGCGGTGGGTGAGCGTGTTGCGGGCCCAGTAGAGGTCGCCGGTGACCGTCGCGGTCTGGAGGCGCAGGCCGCTGCCGGAGGACCACTTCGTGTTGTCGGGGTCGTGGTTCCACTCCCACTTCGGGGCGAGGGTCGCGGCGGTGAACTCGTCGGTCCCGATGAGGGACGGGACGGGCCGGGGCGCGAGGTTCGGGAACGGATAGGTCGCCCCCCAGGCGCCGTTCACCGTGGTGACCTGCGGCCAGCCGTCGCCGGTCCAGGTGATCGGCGCCAGCGCGGGCATCCGGCCGCCGGGGTAGGCGTCGACGAACGCCATGTAGTACCAGGCGCCGTTCGGGGTGCTGACGAGCCCGCCCTGGTGGGGGACGCCGCCGCCGCTGATCGGGCCGCGCATGTCGAGCAGGACCTGCCGGAGTTGGTACGGGCCCCAGGGCGAGGCGGACTTGAGGATGTACTGGCCGTTGGCCGGGCGGGTCAGGAAGATGTAGTAGGAGCCGTTGATCTTGTAGAAGCGGGCGCCCTCCAGGGTGCCGATGTTCGAGGGGGTCGTGAAGACCTGCTGGTTGCGGACCTCGGTGCGGCCGTCGGCCGAGAGCTGGGCGACCGAGATCTGGGTGTTGCCGTAGGCGACGTAGATCGTGTCGTCGGAGTCGACGAGCATGCCGGCGTCGTAGTAGGCGCGGGGCAGCTCGGCGTGGCGGGTCCAGGGGCCGGCCGGGTTCGTCGCGGTGTACATGTAGGAGCGGGCGAAGTCGATCTGGCCGAGCCAGTAGTACCGGTTCTGGCTGGGCCGGTGGGCGATCGTGGAGGCCCAGATGCCGCGGACGTAGCCGCGGGCGCCGTTGAGGTCGTACTTCGCCCCGAAGTCGAGCGAGGGGACCGAGTGGCCGATGAACTCCCAGTTGACCAGGTCCCACGAGCGCAGGACGGGTGCTCCGGGCGAGTAGTGCATGGTGGACGCGGTCATGTAGAAGACGTCGCCGACCCGGATGACCTCGACGTCGGCGAAGTCCTGCCAGACGACCGGGTTGGCGTAGGTGGACTGCTGGGCCTCGGCTCCGGTGAACGGGTTGAGGGCGGTCGCGGCGAGGGCGCCGGCGCCGCCGACGAGGACGGCGCGGCGGGTGCTCGGCTGCGTGAGCCAGGTGCGGCGTTCGGGCGTGCTCATGCGAGGGTCCTTTCAGAGGCGGCGGCGGTGCCGGCCGGCTCGCTCAGTGGTCGGAGGCGGCGTCGATGTCGGCGAGGACGGGGTCCGGGCCGCAGGTCGGGGCCACTGGGACGAGGGAGAAGAGCTGGTTCGCGGCGCCCGTGGGGGTCCACTGGCGGATCGGGTCGCCCGGGGTGGTCGACCAGTCGTAGACGTCGAGGGCCTTGCCGGAGTGGCGGCTGATGAAGGAGTAGTGGCCGGCGGCGTTCCGGTTGACCTGCCACTGCTGGTTGAGGCCGTTGACGTTGGTGTACTGGGCGATGGTGCCGCCGTCGGCGGTGCTCCAGTTCCATACGTCGAGGACCATGCCGGTGTGGCGCACCTGGATCCGGTAGTAGCCGCCGCCGGAGTCGATGAACCGGAACTGCTGGTTCGCGCCGTCCACATCGGTGTACTGGGTGAGGATCGCGCCGGTCGCGGTGGAGGCGCCCTGGATGTCGAAGGCGAGCCCGGAGTGCTGGGAGACGATGGTGTACCAGTCGCTGGTGTTCGGGGGCTGCGCTTCGGCGCGGTCGCCGCCGAGGGCGACGAGCCCCGCGGTGGCGATCACGACGGCGGCGGCGAGCGCGGCGAGGCCGCGCAGCCACCGGGTCGGGATCGAGAGGTCGGGTGGTGCTGCCGGGTTCATGGTGCTCCTTGGCGGTGCTCGGTCGAGGTGGGGGCGCCGTCTGTTATCGATCACAGGATCATGCCGGTTCCGAAACGTTCGCAGTGGGCTTCGAAACTTAGATGATTCGAACTATAGAGATTGATCGATATCACGTCAACGGCGCGGCCGAGGTTGAAACGGCCCGGATCGAAGCGGCCCAGGTTGAGGAGGCCGAGGTTGAGGAGGCCGAGGTTGAAACGGATGGTGCGCTTGGCGCTAGACTGCCGCGATGAGCGCCACCTCCGCAGGCACCGGGCCCGCAGTCCCGGACGGGCCGTTGACGATCGCCCAGCTCGCCGCGCTCGCCGGCGTCTCCACCGCGACGGTCTCGAAGGTGGTCAACGGCCGCTCGGACGTCGCCGCGGCGACCCGCGCCCAGATCGAGGAGCTCATCCGGACCCGCGGATACCGCAGGCAGCGGCGGCCGACGAAGTCCGCGGCCCTCATCGACGTGCTCTTCCACGAGCTGCGGGGCGTCTACGCGATCGAGATCCTCAACGGGGTCGAGGAGGTCGCCCGCGAGCACCGGCTCGGCGTCGTCCTCTCCGAGCTGGGCGGGCGCCACGTCCCCGGCCAGGACTGGGTCGAGGAGGCGCTGGCGCGCCGCCCGGTCGGCGTCGTCTCCGTCTTCTCAGGACTCGAGCCGGACCAGACCGAGCGGCTCTACAGCCGCGACATCCCGCTGGTGCTGCTCGACCCCACCGGCGACCCCGACCACGACGCGCCGTCGGTCGGGTCCGGAAACTGGAACGGCGGCCTCAGCGCCACCCGGCACCTCATCGGGCTCGGGCACCGGCGCATCGGCGTCATCACCGGGCCCGACCGGATGGAGGCCAGCCGGGCCCGCGCCGACGGCTACCGCGCCGCCCTCGACCTGGCCGGGATCCCGGCCGATCCGGCGCTGGAGCGCCACGGGAACTTCAGGATCGAGACCGGGCGCGACCTCGCGTTCGAGCTGCTGCGGCTGGAGGACCGGCCCACGGCGATCTTCGCCTGCAACGACGGGACGGCCCTCGGGGTCTACCACGCGGCGGCGAAACTGGGCCTGCGCATCCCCGAGGACCTCAGCGTGGTGGGCTTCGACGACCTGCCGGAGACCAGGTGGATGATCCCGCCGCTGACGTCGGTCCGCCAGCCGCTCAAGGAGATGGGCGCCGCCGCGGCCCGCATGATCACGGCCCTCGCCGCCGGCGAGACGCTGCCGCATCACCGGGTCGAGCTCGCGACCGAGCTCGTGGTCCGCGAGAGCACCGCCCGGCCCGGCGGGCGGTAGGCAGCGGTCCGACCCGCCGAGGCGGTGTCCGTGAAGCGCTGACATCGACAGCGATCTATTTACATCCGGCGATCGGGTGGCTACCCTGGCTGCGAGACCCCTCTAATTTTCGAGGAGATCTCCGAACGTTTCGAGGATGCTCGGTTCCGCGAGCGACACCCCGGGCGCCCGCGGGCGCGCCCAGAGAGGTACCCCCATGAAGACACCGACCCGGTTGCGGACGGCGGCGCTCGCGCTGGCGTTCGCGCTCACGGCGGCCGCGCTCAGCCCGGCCGCCGACCCGTCGCCCTCCCCGGCACAGGCCGACAACCCGATCATCCAGACCATCTACACCGCCGACCCCGCGCCGCTGGTCCACAACGGACGCGTCTACCTCTACACCGGGCACGACGAGGACGGCTCGACCTGGTTCACCATGCGCGAGTGGCGGGTCTGGTCCTCCGACGACATGGTCAACTGGACCGACCACGGCTCGCCGCTCAACATCGACACCTTCGCCTGGGCGCGCCAGGACGCGTGGGCCGGGCAGGCAGTGGAGCGCAACGGCAAGTTCTACTGGTACGTCCCGGTCGTCAACGACGCCACCGGCCGCATGGCCATCGGCGTGGCCGTCGCCGACAGCCCCACCGGACCGTTCAGGGACGCCCTCGGGCGCCCCCTGGTCGAGAACGGCGAGATCGACCCGTCGGTCTTCATCGACACCGACGGGCAGGCGTACCTGTACTGGGGCAACCCGAACCTGTGGTACGTGAAGCTCAACGCCGACATGACGTCCTACTCCGGCGGCGTCAACCGGATCCCGCTCACCACGCAGGGCTTCGGCACCCGCCCCGGGAGCACCGACCGGCCGACCCTCTACGAGGAGGGGCCGTGGGTCTACAAGCGGAACGGCCTGTACTACATGGTGTTCGCCGCGCAGTGCTGCTCCGAGCACATCGCCTACTCGACCGCGCCGGGCCCGACCGGCCCGTGGACCTACCGCGGCACGGTCATGCCGACCCAGGGCAGCAGCTTCACCAACCATCCCGGCGTGATCGACTACAAGGGAAGCTCGTACTTCTTCTACCACAACGGGGCGCTGCCGGGCGGCGGCGGATTCACGCGGTCGGTCGCGGTCGAGCGGTTCACCTACAACGCCGACGGCACCATCCCGGTCATCAACATGACCACGGCCGGGGCGCCGCAGGTCGGCGCGCTGAACCCGTATGTGCGCCAAGAGGCCGAGACCATCGCGTGGGCCAACGGCGTGGAGACCGAGCGCTCCAGTGAGGGCGGCATGAACGTCGGCTGGATCGAGAACGGCGACTGGATCAAGGTCAAGGGCGCCGCGTTCGGCACCGGCGCGAGCTCGTTCACCGCCCGGGTGGCCTCGGCGACCGGCGGCGGCCGGATCGAGCTGCGGCTCGACGGCCCGAACGGGCCGCTGGCGGGCACCTGCACGGTGTCGGGCACGGGCGGCTGGCAGAACTGGTCGAGCGTTTCGTGCCCGGTGAGCGGCGCGACCGGGACGCGCGACCTGTACCTGAAGTTCACCGGCGGCTCCGGTTACCTGTTCAACGTGAACTGGTGGCAGTTCACCGCCCGGTAGCCGCGGCGCGGCGAAACGGGCCTCCCGCGAGGGAGGCCCGTTCCGTCATGCCCGGCGATGAGGGCGCGCCGGGCGGTCGTGGATCAGACGAAGGTCCACTTCTGCGCGGCCGAGCCGTTGCAGCTCGCCAGGACCACCGCGGTGCCGTTGGCGGTGCCGCCGTTGACGGTGGCCAGGCACAGCCCGGACTGGACGCCGGTGATGGTGCCGTCCGAGTTCACGTTCCACTGCTGGTTCGCGCCGCCGTGGCAGTCCCAGATGATCACCCGCGTGCCGGGAGCGGTGCCGGCCCCCTCCGCGTCGAGGCACTTGCCCCCGTAGACGGTGAGCTGCCGGGACGAGGTGCGGGTCCACTGCTGGTTCGCGCCGGTGTGGCAGTCCCAGACCTGGAGCGTCGCGCCGTTCGCGGTGGACTGGGCCGAGACGTCGAGGCAGCGGTTGGAACCGTTGTTGCGGACCTGGTCGGTCTCGGCGGGCGGGGTCGAGGAGAACTGGCTGATGAACGCCCAGACCTCGTTCTTGACCCAGCTCCGGGCGCCGCTCTCGCAGCCGGTGCAGCCGTCGACCGGGCCCTGCTGGTGGCCGCCGTCGAACGCGGACCAGCGGACCGGGTAGCCGGCGCGGCACGAGTAGTCGGTGCTGATGTGCGTGCCGCTGCCCGAGGCGGGCTCGCGCGGGCTCAGCGCCGTGCAGCCGTTGTTGGCGACGAAGCGGTCCCGCATCGCGCGGGCGTTCGGCATGCTGTCGGTGACGCCCTGGATGCCGTAGTACGCCACGGCGCCCGTGCCGCCGCTGCACCCGCTGACCGGACCGGGGACGGCGATCGCGATGACCGCGCGGAACACGTTCGGCCGGGCGCAGGCCAGCGCGTAGCTGATCGCACCGCCGTAGCTGAAGCCCAGGGAGAACCGCTGCGACTCGTCGACGCAGAGGTCCGCCTCGATCCGGCGGATCATGTCGTCGAAGAAGACGACGTCGATGCCGTTCGCGTTGGCCCAGGCGTTGTTCTGGCCCTGCGGGGCGACGAAGATCGCCGAGCCGCCCGACAGCGCGTCGAGCCCGTAGTGGGCGTAGACGGCGCCGTCGCTGCCGCCGGAGGCGACGTCGTTGGCGGTGCCGCCCCACCAGTGGTTGCCGAAGATCAGCTTGTGGGGCTTGTTGCGGTCGTAGCCCGCGGGGATCTTGAGGATGAAGCTGCGGTTCTGGCCGCTGCTCTGGATGGTGTGCGTGCCGCTGGTCAGCGTCGGGGCCTTGCCGCAGCCGGAACTGGCCGTGGCGCTCAGGTCGGCCGGCGCCGGCGCGGCGGGTCCGTCGGCGGCCTGGGCCGTCGCGCCACCCGCCACCGACAGCAGCACCGCTGCGGCGAGGCAGGTGAACAGGGTTCTGAATCTCGACATCAGGGGGAACTCCTTGAGGTGTCGCTGGTCGAAGACAGCAATGTGGAACGGCATCGCATGAGGGGTCCGTAGTGGAGGGCGCGGCGGCCCCGAGAGGTACTGGGATCGCTCCCAGTCCGATTCGGAGTTTTGGACCGTGCGGTGCCTTGAATATCGACGTAAGTCTATATAGATTCAATGTATGCGGTCAATACCTGCGGAGTTTCGGATAGTTCCCACGAAATGTCCGAACAATCAAGCGGCATACGTCGGATCTTTGCGTGCCCGACTGTCAGCGCGCGAGCCGGTCCGGGTCGCCGTTCGCGCCGCGCCGGACGAGCCACGCCTCGGTGATGTGGGCGAACATCGCCGCGGCCGCGCCCTCGGGATCCCGGGCGGCGATCCGCTCGCAGATGCGGCGGTGGCCGCGGTTGGAGGCGGCGCACAGGGCCCGGTCCGTCCGTCCCATGTAGCTGGCGGTGTTGATGACCTGGCTCTCCAGCGAGCGCACGACCGCGCGCGCGATGCGGTTGCCGGAGGCGCGCATGACGGTGTCGTGGAAGGCGCGGTCGAGCTCGTGGTAGGACCCGGGGTCGTCGAGGAGCCCGTCCATGCGGTCGACGAGTTCGCGCAGCCGGGCGACGGCGTCCTCGTCGGCGGTGCGGGCGGCCACGTTCGCCATGTCGGACTCGAGCAGCCGCCGGGTGACCACGAGGTCGTCGAGGACGCCGAGGGTCTCGTCCGCGTCGATGAGCGCCGCGAGCACGAGCTCGTCGAGCAGGTTCCACGAGGTCGGGGGCAGGACGGTGGTGCCCGAGCCCTGGCGGATCTGCACCAGCCCCTTCTCCTGGAGGACCTTGACGGCCTCGCGGACCACGGTGCGGCTCACCGAGAACGTCGCGCACAGCGCGTGCTCGGCGGGGAGCACGGAGCCGGCCGGGTAGTCGCCGCGGACGATGCGCTGCACCAGCTCCGCGGTCACCGCCTTCGCCAGGTTGGCCGGGCGCCGCGTCCACGCCGGGCCGTCCGGTCCCCGCCCGTCCGCGGCCGGTCGCTGCAATGCCGTCATCGGTCCTCCGTCCGCCGCCCGGCCGGACGGCGCGATCAGTATATGTCACTCCATTGACGTAAGACGTCATACGAGTTACGTTTACTTGCACCTTTCGGCGCCGGACCCCCGGCCACCCCTCACGGAGAGTGATCTGCAATGAAGCGACGAGCACTGTGGTCGACCGCCCTCATCGCGCCGCTGGCGCTGTACGGATGCGGCAGCGCCGCCGAACCGGGCTCCTCCGGGGGCGGCGGCGAGGGCGCGCTCGTGGTCTGGGACTGGAAGTCCGGGGACGCGACCGCCGAGTCCTACATCGAGGCCGCGAAGGCCGACTTCGCCGAGCGGCACCCCGACGTCGAGGTCGAGTTCGTGGCCCAGCCGTTCGACCAGTACTACAACCTGCTCGGCACCGCGATCCAGTCCGGCGAGGGCCCCGACGTCATGCTCTTCAACGGCGGCGGCCAGCTCCGCGACCGCGCCGACGCCCTGCTGCCGCTCGAGGACCTCCTCGCCGAGGACATGGACCGCCTCGCCGGATGGGAGGCGTTCTCCGCCGACGGCCACGTCTACGCCGCGCCGGTCACCCTCCAGGGCCACCCGGTCTACTACAACAAGGCGCTGTACGAGCAGGCCGGCCTCGACCCCGAGGCCCCGCCCGCCACCTGGGACGCGTTCCTCGACAACTGCGACGCCATCGCCGAGGCCACCGGCGCGGACTGCTTCGCCATGGGCAACAAGGAGGGCTACGGCATCCAGTTCTTCCTGTCCGGGCTCGGCTCCGGCACGCTCACCCCCCAGGAGTACGACGACTGGATCGCCGGGGACCGCGACTGGAACGCCCCCGGCGTCAAGCGGATCTTCGAACTGTGGGTCGAGACCGAGCAGGCCGGGCTCAACAACGACGGCGTCAACTCCACCGCGATGTTCAACGACGAGTTCGCGCTCTTCGACGCCGGCGAGGCCGCCCACGTCATCGGCCTGATGTCGGACGTCGGGCACTGGAAGGAGTTCGGCGAGTTCATCGGCGCCGAGAACGTCGGCGTCATGCCGGCCCCGGTCGCCTCCCCCGGGGCCGCACCGAGCCTGCCGTACGACGGCGGCATCGGCTACGGCGTCGCCGAGTGGACCGACGACCCCGAACTCGCCGCCGACCTCGTCCGGTCGCTCACCTCCACGGCCGCGCTCGAGGCGTTCTACGCCGACGCCGGCGCGATCGCCGCCGACACCACGATCGACGCCTCCGGCGCCGGACCGGCCGCCGCCGCGATCGTCGCCCAGATCCCCACCGGGAAGCCCGCCCTGCACGTGGCCCTCTCCGCCGAGACCCTCGAACTCATGGGGCGCCTGTCCCAGCAGCTCCTGAGCGGATCGGTCACCGTGGACGACGCGCTCGCGCAGCTCGCCGAGAGCGACCAGGCGGGATAGGCCATGCCCTCAGAAGCCCCGCCTTTCGGAAGTCCGCCGGCCTCGGTCAGGGCTGACGCGGCCCGACCGGCCGAGGAGACTGCACACGCGGCGCGAATCCGAGGGGCGCGGGGGCGTCGGCGCGGGAGCGGTCAGCGACTCCCCCGCGCCGAACGCCTCGCCCCCTACGTGCTCGTGGCGCCGGCGGTCCTCATCATCGCCGGGCTGCGGCTCTACCCGCTCGCGCTCGGCGTCAACTTCTCCTTCACCGGCGACGGCGACCGCAACGGCCAAGCCGTCGGGTGGGACAACTACGCGACCCTGTTCGCCGACCCGCTGTTCGTCGAGTCCATGCGGAACGTGGGCCTGCTGGTGCTGCTCCTCCCTGTGGCCGTGGCGATCCCGGGAATCCTCGCCACCTTCGTCTACCTGCGCGTCCCCGGGCACCGGGTCTACCGGAGCGTCTACTTCTTCCCCGCGGTGCTGTCACCGGTGATCATCGGCGCGATCTTCAACCTGCTGCTCGCGTTCGACGGCCCCGCCAACGCGCTGCTCGGCGCCGCGGGACTCGGCCCGGTCGACTGGCTCGGCGACCCCGGGGTCGCGATCTACGCGGTCGTCGCCGTCCACATCTGGGCGACGTTCGGGATGGCGCTGGTCGTGTTCCTCGCCGGGTTCGCCACCCTGGACACCTCGCTCATCGACGCCGCGCGCGTCGACGGCGCCTCGCTGCCGCTGGTGATCCGGCACGTGATCGTCCCCGGCCTCTCGCGCACGATCCAGTTCGTGGTCGTCACCACCATGATCGGGATGCTCACCTCGATGTTCGGGCTGCTGTACGTCATGACCGGCGGCGGCCCGGAGGGCTCGACCTACCTGCCGGAGTACTACATCTGGTTCCAGCAGGGCCAGATGAGCCGCCCCGCGCTCGCCTCCGCCGCGTCCACAGTGCTCTTCGGCGTGATGCTCGCGGTCGGCCTGCTCCAGCTCGCGATCCTCAGGCGCTCCGGAAGGGAGGACTGATGGCAACCCGCCGCGCCGGCCTCCGGCTCGCCGCGATCCCGATGGCCGCCCTCGCCGTCGCCACCGTGTACCCGCTGGTGTTCACCGCCAACGTCGCCATGAAGACCCGGCACGAGTACGTCCTCGACCGCTTCGCCCCCGCCGAGGCCCTGCGCTGGGACGCGTTCGCCACCGCCTGGGGCAGCGCCGACATGGGCCGCTACCTCGTGAACTCGCTGATCGTCGTCACCGGCTCGGTCGCGCTCCTGCTCCTGTTCGGATCGATGGCCGGATTCGCCTTGAGCCGGCTGCGGTTCCGCGGCTCCCGGGCGCTGTTCCTCGGCTGCCTCGCGGCCCTGTTCATCCCGTTCCAGGTCATCATGGTCCCGCTGGCGCGCACCATGGGGCAGGCCGGGCTCATCGACACCTACCCGGGGCTGATCCTCGCCTACACCGCGCAGTTCCTGCCGTTCACGGTCTTCCTGATGACCAGCTACTACAGCGGCATCCCGGCCGAGATCGTCGACGCGGCCCGCATCGACGGCAACTCCCTGTACGGGGTGTACGGCCGGGTCATGCTGCCGCTGGGCCGCCCGGCGCTGCTGTCGGTCGGCATCCTCAACGCCCTGTTCTGCTGGAACGACGTCCTCATCGCACTGCTCATGATGCCCTCGGCCGAGCACCGCACCCTCATGGTCGGCGTCACCGCGCTCCGCGGCCAGTACTCGGCGGACATCCCGACGTTCGCCGGCGGCGTGCTCATCGCCGCGCTGCCGGTGCTCGTGCTCTACCTGTTCTTCCAGCGCCAGATCGCCTCCGGCGTCACCGCCGGCTCCACGAAGGGATGACATGCGCATCACCGGCTACCGCACGCTCACGACGATCCAGGAATGGGCGCGGCCCGTCGGCGACGCCAACGGCGTCTTCGGCGACGGCGTCACCGTCCTCCCGGTCGTCCTGGTCGACACCGACGAGGGCGTCACCGGGGTCGGACTCGGGTCGCACGTCGAACTCGCGGGCGTCTTCGCCGCCATTGAAGGCGAGGACCCGCGGAGCGTGACCGCGCTGTACGACCGGATGCTGCGGTTCGCGTTCAAGGCCGGGCACACCGGCGCGGTGTTCGCCACGATCGGCGCGCTCGACACCGCCCTGTGGGACATCAAGGCGCAGGCCGCGGACGAGCCGCTGTGGCGGTTCCTCGGCGGCCGCGACCGGGTCGTGCCCGCCTACGCCTCGGGCCTGGACATCGGCCTCGGGGACGACGAGCTCGTCGCGGCCTACCGGGTCTACGCCGAGCGCGGACTGCGGGCGGCCAAGCTCAAGGGCGGCCTCGACGTCGAACAGGACCGCCACCGGCTGACACTGGTGCGGGAGGTGCTGACCGAGGCGGGCGGCGGGGCCCGGCCGGGCCTCATGCTCGACGCGAACGAGGCGTGGTCGCGCAAGCAGGCCGTCCGGCACGTCCGCGAACTCGAGCGCACCGTCGACCTGACGTGGGTCGAGGAACCGGTGCGGCGCTGGGACGCCGAAGGGCTGGCGGTCGTCCAGCAAGGCGTCCGCGCCTCGGTCGCGAGCGGGGAGAACCTCACCGGGCTCGAGCAGTTCCGGCCGCTTCTCAAGGCCGGCGGCCTCGACGTCGTGCAGACCGCCGCGGTCGGCGGGATCACCCACTTCCTGCGCGTCGCCGCGCTCGCCCACGCCCACGACCTCCCGGTCAGTCCCATCGGCAACATCCCGGTCGGGCTGCTGCACGCCGCGACCTCGGTCCCCAACCACCTCGTCAGCGAGCTGCAGGACCTGCGGCCGCCGGTCGGGATCACGGCCGACCTCGACATCGAGGACGGCGCCTTCATCCTCGGCGATGCCCCCGGCCTGGGCATCACCGTCTTCGAAGACCTCATCACCCCGCTGGCCGTCCGGCCGGGGCCCGCGGACCCCGCCGGGCCCGGCGTCCGCCCCGAACGCGCCGGCCTGCGCCTCCTCGCCGCACCCGGCCCCGAGACCGACCGATCCCCTGCCCGCCCGACGCGGACGGACACCGAGGCGCCGTCCGCCGACCGGCGAGTACCCGCCACCGAGCACTCGACCGCCTCACCGAACTAGAAAGGACATTCGACATGCGGCACTCACCCCCCGGGCGCCTGCGCGCGCCCGCCCTCGCGGCGGCCCTCCTCCTCGCGGTCTCCGGCGCCCTCGCGAACCTGGGCGCGTCCCCGGCACACGCCCAGGCGGAGCACCAGATCTACGTGTCCCCCAGCGGCAGCGACAGCGCCGCCGGCACCGCCGCGCAGCCGCTCCGGACCCTCCCCGAGGCGCAGCGGCGCGCCCGCCAGGCCGCCGCGTCGGGCGACGGCGACGTCGAGGTCACCCTCCTCGACGGGACCTACCGCCTCACCTCGCCGCTGCGGTTCGACGCGGCCGACTCCGGACGGAACGGCCACACCGTCACGTGGCGGGCCGCCGACGGCGCCGACCCGGTCGTCACCGGGGCCCAGGCCGTCACCGGCTGGGTCCTCGACGACGCCGCGACCGGGATCTACCGGGCCGACGTCGGCACCGGCTTCGACACCCGGCAGCTCTACGTGAACGGCGTCCTCGCCAAGCGCGCCGAGATGAGCCTGTCCCCTTCGGACATCCAGTTGACCGCGAGCGGGTTCACCGTCCGCAACTCGAACCTGAACTGGCTCTCGACCCTCCCCGACCAGCGCCGCATCGAACTGCGCGCGAACCTGACGTGGACCACCCGGATCACCCCGGTCGACTCGATCTCCGGCACCACCGTCACGATGCGGCAGCCGGCCTGGAACAACAACACGTGGGGCTGGGACACGATCCAGAGCCCGTTCGTGGGCCCGCGGTTCTACCTCGCCAACGCCAAGCGCTTCCTCGACCAGGGCGGCGAGTGGTACCTCGACGCGGCCGCCGGGAGGCTGTACTACAAGCCGCTCGCGGGCCAGAACATGGCGAACACCAGCGTCGAGATGCCGCGGCTCCAGTCCCTGGTCCACGTCGGCGGCACCTACGACCAGCCCGTCCACGACCTCCGGTTCGAAGGGCTGACCTTCACCGGCACCTCGTGGCTGCACCCGAACTCGGCCGACGGCTACGCGAACCAGCAGACCGGCACGTTCATGACCGGCGCCCAGACGCACCGGCCCGCCGACGCGTTCACGAGCTGCGCCCGCGGCTGCCGCGGCTTCGAGGGCTCGCGCAACGGCTGGTCGCAGACCCCCGGCGCGGTCCAGGTCTCGGCGGCCGATCGGATCACGTTCGAGGGCAACACCTTCGTCAACCTCGGCTCGATCGCGCTCGGCATCGGCAACGACGCGAACGCCCACGGCTCCGGCGTCGGCCTCGGCGCGCACGACATCCAGGTCCTCGGCAACACGTTCACCGAGAGCGCCGGCGGCGCCGTCGCGGTCGGCGGCGTCCGCCCCGACTCGCACCACCCGTCGGATCCGCGGATGGTCAACCGCGACATCCGGATCGGGAACAACAGCATCTACAGCACGGCGCTGGACTACCTCGACAACGACGCGATCCTCGCCACCTACGCGACCCGGCTCACGATCGACCACAACTACATCGCCGACATGCCGTACAGCGGCATCGGCGTCGGGTACGGCTGGGGCGCCAACGACCCGGGCGGCAGCCAGGAGTACATCGACCGCGGACTCTACGACTTCCAGCCGATCTACAGCACGCCGACGACCCTCACCGACGTCCACATCGTCGGCAACCACCTGGTCGACACCGTGAACACGCTGTGGGACGCCGGGTGCATCTACACGCTCTCGGCCCAGCCGAACAGCACGATCAGGGGGAACTTCTGCGACCGCACCGGCCAGCTCGGCATGTACTTCGACGAGGGCTCCCGCTACATCGCCGCGACCGGGAACGTCATGATGAACACCGCCGGGCAGTGGGCGCATGCGAACATCGCGGGCGGCCACAACACCGGGAACCTGACCCTGACCGGGAACTACTCGACCAGCTCCCAGATCACCGGCATCCCGCACGGCCAGCGCGGCAACACCGTGCAGAACAACACGGTGTTCTCCACCGGGAGCATCCCGGCGGGGGCCGCCGCGATCATGGAGGCGGCCGGGCCGCAGGACGACACGCCGTCGCCGACGTCGGGCGCGCTGCGCGGCACGGCGTCGAACCGGTGCCTTGACGTGCCGAACCAGTCGACGACGAACGGCACGCAGGTGCAGATCTACGACTGCTGGAACGGCGCGAATCAGCAGTGGACCTACAGTGCCGCAGGTGAGCTGAGCGTCTACACGGGCGCTTCGCGCAAGTGCCTCGACGCCTCGGGCGCCGGGACCGCGAACGGGACGGCGGCGATCATCTGGTCGTGCCACGGCGGGACGAACCAGAAGTGGGACCTCCGCCCGGACGGCTCGATCGTGAACCGGCAGTCCGGGCTGTGCCTGGACGTGTCCGGGGCCTCGACCGCCAACGGCGCGCTGGTGCACCTGTGGTCCTGCCACGGCGGGGCGAACCAGCGGTGGACGCTCGCGTAAGGATCCGTGCCGTTGCGGCCCCGGCGGTCTCCCGACCGCCGGGGCCGCTGTTCTCACCCGGGCTCCGGCGCGCTCAGAGGGCGGCGAGGATCCGGTCGAGGGCGGCGTTGAACGCGTCGGGCCGCTCCAGGTTCGGGTAGTGGGCGCAGCCGTCGATCGCGGTGCTCGTCCCGGTGCCGACGAGCGCCACGAGCCGGTCGGCCATCGCGAGGTGGTCCGGGGAGTCGGCGGCGCCGTTGACGGCGTGGACCGGGATCTCGAGGGCGGCGGCGCGGTTCCAGGTGTCGCGCACCGGGACCGACCAGTCCGGTTCGCCGACCGCGTGCTTGGCGAAGGTCTCGCGGGTCATCGTCGTCAGGCGCTCCACCACGTCGGGGTCGAGGTCGTCGAGCGCGCGGTGCGGGCCGGCCGCGAAGCGGGTGAACTCGGCCACCGCGTCCTCGACCCGGCCCTCGGCCATCGCGGTGGTCCACGCGGCGAAGGTGGCGGTGGTCCACGGGTCCATGAAGCGCGGTTCGCTCGTGCCCGCACCCGAGACGACCGCGGCGGCGACCACGTCGGGGTGCTCCAGCGCCGTGTCGACGGCGGTGGCCGCGCCCATCGAGACGCCGACGAGGATCGCGGGGCCGGTGCCGAGGCGGTGCAGGAGCCGGGCGAGGTCGTCGGTGTGCCGGAACGGCGCGTCGGCGTTGGCCGAGCGCCCGTGCCCGCGCGCGTCCGGCGCGATGACGCGGAACCGGTCGGCGTAGGCGGCTATCTGCTCGTCCCACATCCGGTGGTCGAGGAAGCCGCCGTGCAGGAAGACGAGCGGCCGGCCGGCGCCCGTCTCGATCCAGTGAAGTCCGTTCATGACAACCAGGGTGTCATATGATCGACAGGATGACAACTCGGGTGTCATAATCGACGTATGCCTGAACCCGAACGGCTCACCGCCGTCTTCGATCTCGTCGGACCGCTCTACCGCCGGTCCTACCGCCGGGTCGAGCAGGACGCCGGCGCCCACGGGCTCTCGGTCGGCGTGCGCGCCGTAATGGTCCTGCTCCGCGAGCACGGGCCGATGACCGTCCCGCAGCTCGGCAGGGCCCAGGATCTGAGCCGGCAGTTCGTCCAGCGCACCGTCAACGAGGCGGCCGCGTCCGGCCTGGTCGAGAGCCGCCCGAATCCCGCGCACAAGCGCTCGTCGCTCATCGCGCTCACCGAGTCGGGCGAGCGCCGCATCGACGGGCTCCTCGAACGGGAGCACGCGGCGCTCCGGGCGCTCGGCGCGGGCCTGAGCGACGCCGATGTCGCGGCGTGCGCCCGGGTCCTGGCGCACTTGGTGGACGGGCTCGAGCCGGTCCACGACTGAGCGGCGCCGTCACACCGGCTTCGGGCTCCGGATCACCAGCAGGAGCCGCCGTCGTTGCGCTCGATGATGCGGTCGCGGACCCTGCCGAGACCGTCGGCGATCGCCTTGCACTCATCGGGGGTGAGCACGTCGATGAGGACTTCCCGGACCTTCTCGACGTGCCCGGGGGCGGCGCGCTCGAGCATCGCGCGGCCCTCGTCGGTGATCTCGGCGAGCACGCCGGACTTGCTCCACTCGCAGGGGCGCCGCCGGACCAGGCCGTCGCGCTCCATCTGCCCGATCTGGTAGGTCAGTCCGCTCTTGGAGTTGATCAGCCGCTCGGCGAGCGCGGTCATGCGCAGCGCGCCGTTCTCGGCGGCGTTGAGGTGGACGAGGATCTCGTACTGGAGGTGCGAGAGTCCCATGTCCTCCTTGAGCTGCTGGTCGAGTTCGCGGGCGACCAGGGTCGCCGTAGGGATGAACGCAAGCCATGCGCGCATCTCTTCTTCGTCGAGCCATCTCGTGTGATCCATACCTCCACCTCCATCCGTTGTTCAAATTTGAACTCAAGTGTAGCTTAGCTCCTGCCGTTCAAATTTGAACAGCTCTCGCGAACTTGGGAGACGACATGGACAAGGCAGCCCCGAAGGCGACGATCCGCACCCGGGTCGAGATTCCCCTCCGCTTCCCCGCCGAACAGGGTGCCGACGGCTTCGAGACGGCCGCCGAGGTCTACACGTTCGACGGCCTCGTGGACGGCCGCGAGCACCTCGCGCTCGTCCTCGGCGACCCCGCCCCCGACACCGTCCCCCTCGTCAGGATGCACTCCGAATGCCTCACCGGTGACGTCTTCGGCTCGGCCCGCTGCGACTGCGGGCCGCAGCTCCGCGAGGCCGCCGAGCGGATCACCGCGCGCGGCGGCGTCCTGCTCTACCTGCGCCAGGAGGGCCGCGGCATCGGCCTGTACAACAAGCTCGACGCGTACGCCCTCCAGGACGCCGGCCTCGACACCTACGAGGCCAACACCGCCCTCGGCCTCCCCGAGGACGGCCGCGACTACACCGCCGCGGCCCAGATGCTCGCCGCGCTCGGCATCGAGTCCCTCGACCTGCTCACGAACAACCCGGACAAGGTCGGACAGCTTCGCGACCTCGGCCTGACGGTGGAGCACACGGTCGAAACGGGCGTCTTCGCCACCGAGAGCAACACGCGCTACCTGGAGGCCAAGGCGGTCCGCACCGGCCACACGATCACGCTGCCCACGCTCGCGGCCTAGCGCCCGGCCGTCCGGCGCCCGACCCGCGGAACGAACGAGGTCGCGGCCGACTCGAAGGCACCTCGGGAGCTCCAGCAGAGCGGCAAGTGTCGCGGGCAGGCGGCCCGCACAGCCGCGACGCGCTCAGGGCGCCGGGCGGATCACCGCGGCGGCGAAGGACCACGGGGGCATGACGAGGTCGATGCCGTTCGCTCCCTTGGTCTTCTCCTGGACCGGCACCACCGGGGACGCCTCGAAGACCGCGCCGTCGTCGGGTCCGGCCCCGGCCAGCAGCTCGATCTCGGCGGTGACCGCACCCGGCGCGCCGTCCAGGTCGATGCGGACCGTCTTCTCGGTGTCCTCGGCGTTGACGAGGCGGACCACGTACTCGGTGCCGTCGATGCCCGCGCGGGAGAGCGCCCCGGCGGCGACGCGACGCTCGGGCCGCCGGTCCTGTTCGAGGTCGTGGTGGAGTTCCCCGTCGACCCAGACGCGGACGCGCGGCCCGTCGAGACGGACGCGGACCCGGATCGGGACGCCGTCGACCATGCCCGGCCACAGGTGCCCGGACTCGAAGTTGCCGATGCCGTCGTCGCTGCGGACCACCGACGTGTTCTTGTTCTGCCACGGCGCGAACTCGACCTTGAGGGAGGTCTGCGGGTCCTCCGGGCCCAGGCGCAGTGAGAAGCCGTCCGTCCCGCCCGTGCGGACCGCGGTGAACGCGATCTCCGCGGCCTCGGGGTCGATGGCGGCGATGTCGACGCCGTCGCCGCCGGGCGCGATGGCGGTGTCGGGGACCGGGTTCCCGTCCACGGCGATCGCGGTGAAGGCGACCGCGGCGCGCCCGGACTGGAGCCGGGCCGTGCCCTCGTGCGGAATCGATCGCGAGAACGGTTCGGCGCCTTCGATGTCGACCGCGTGGACGCGCTCGCCGCGGATCGAACCGAAGGCCCGCTGCACGAAGTACGACGCGGTCGGGCGCACCTCGTCGGCGGTGAAGTAGATCAGGTCGGGGGTCCACTGCGAGTGCCCGACGCGCGCGAGCAGCGGCGCGTAGGAGGCGAGGCGGACGACGCCCGGGTTGCGTTCGAGGCCGATCATGTACGCGGCCTCGGCGAGGGCGGAGCGGACCTTGCTCGACCAGCCCGCGTATTCACCGAGGTAGACCTGGGGTCCGGCGGGGTCGTAGGCCGCGTAGCGGTCGAGGTTCTGGTGGAGCCAGCGCGGGCTCTGGTAGCCGTGCTCGTCGACGACCGCGATGCCGCGTTCGCGGGCGTAGGCCCATCCGGCGTCGTAGTCGGGGCCGGACGTCGCGGGCCCGGAGGTGCCGATGACGGTGATCTCGGGGTGGGCCTCGCGGAGGGCGTCCTCGATGCGGGCGTAGCGGTCGCGGAAGTCGTCGGTGATCTGGTCCTCGTTGCCGACGCCGAGGTAGCGCAGGCCGTACGGCGCGGGGTGGCCGTGCTCGGCTCGCTTGGCGCCCCATGTGGTGCCGGTGCCGCCGTTGGCGTACTCGACGAGGTCGAGGACGTCCTGAATGTACTCGTCCATGTCGGACTCGGCGATGGCGTGCTGCCCGCCGGGCGAGTTCTGGCAGCAGACGCCGGCGGCGACGACGGGGATCGCGGTGGCGCCGAGGGCTTCGCACAGTTCGAAGTACTCGCCGTAGCCGATCTGGCGGGACTGGTGGTAGTTCCAGATGTTGCGGGCGTGGGCGCGTTCGTGGCGGGGGCCGACGGTGTGCTTCCAGTGGTAGACGTTGTCGAGTCCGTACCCGTGGGCGAGGCAGCCGCCGGGGAAGCGGATGAAGCTGGGCCGCAGGTCGTGCAGGGCCTGGAGGAGGTCGGGGCGGAAGGTCAGGGGCGTGCCGTCGTCGCCGACCGGGCGCAGTGAGACGGCGTCGACGTCCACCACCGCGCCCGCGGGGACGGCGAGGCGCAGTTCGCCGCGGCCGTCGGCGGAGGCCCGGAGGTCGGCTTCCACGCGCCGCCAGCCGCCGGGTTCGAGCGGGAGCGTGTCGATCGCGGCGCCGCCGGCGATCTGGACGGTGAGTTCGGTGGCCGTTCTGGTGCGGGCGAACAGCGACAGGTGCAGGCGCTCCCCCGCGGTGGTGCGGACGCCGCCCCAGCCGCCGTTGGCGATCGCGGCCGGTCCGGTCAGGCGCGCGTAGTGGGGGTTGTTCGGGTGCAGCGGGTCCTGGGTGCCGATCGCCGTGGCGCCCTCGGCGGCCCAGCCGGTGCGGTGGGTGAAGCCGTCGCGGTCCGCGGGGTCGAACTCGAAGTCGCCGTTGCGGACGAGTTCGGCGTTGAGCCCGCCGTCGAGGGCGTCGTTGAGGTCCTCGATGAACAGGCCCCACAGTTCCGGGGCCGCGTCGGCGACGGCGGCGCCCACTCGGATGTCGACTCGCTGCGTCATGGGTGCGTCCTCGAACTCGGATTTGCAGGCAAAGTGATTTATCGGTAAAGTACCGTCACTCTACTCGCTCCGAACCCACCCGTGTCAAGCCCCCGGCCGGTGGCGCTCCACGCGGACACCGCCGGCCCCAGAGCGGAAACCGGCACCGATCGCCTTGCGCCGCAATGGCTGAGGGAACTACTCGGTCTGCGCGATGAGCGCCAGCAGGTTGCCGTCGGGATCGGGGAAGAAGGCCAGCCACTCCTCGACGCCGTTCGCGTGCCGGTGGATCATGTGCGGCTCGGCGCTGAACTCGACACCGCGGTCGCGCAGCTCCGCATACGCGGCCTGGATGTCGTCGACCTGGAAGTAGATCACCGACTCACCGGTGCCGCGGCGGCCCTCGTCGGAGGCGGTGAGGAACAGGCGGGTCCCTGCGCAGTCGAAGAACGCCAGATCGCCGAAGGTGTACAAGTGCGGCAGGCCGAGCGTCTCCCCGTACCACTCGACGGCGCGATCGATGTCGCTCACTCCGCGCGAGATCTGCCCGATGGCCCCCAGCCGCAGACGCCGGCTCATAGCGTTCTCCTCACAGGCGGTTCTCGAGCCCGCCGGCCGGCCCTGATCCTACGCTCGATGCAGGGCGGGCAGGGCCGTTCGCACCGGCTGAGCGGGGCTCCTCGGGTTCGGGGAACGGGCGGCCTCGCGGATCGGTCGGCGGTCGGCGGTCGGCGGTCGGCGGTCGATGAATTTCCGGGACGCGCGGCGTCTTGACGGGTGAGATGAGAATCCAGACTTCGAGGAGCACATCATGACCGCCACCTACACGTTCGACGTCTTCTCCAGCCTCGACGGCTTCGGCTCGGTCAGCGGCGGCGACTGGGGAGGCTACTGGGGCAAGCAGGGCCCCGAATTCCTCGCCCACCGCCTGGAGCAGTACCGCGCGGATCAGCGGATGGTGTTCGGCGCCAACACGTTCCGGGCCTTCACCGAGATGCTGGCCGGGGCCGCGGAGGACTCGGAGGTGCGCGACCCGTGGGTCACGCGGATGATCGGCCTGCCTGCGACCGTGGTGTCGTCCACGCTCGAAGCGCCGCTCGACTGGGCGGACGCGACCCTGGAGCGCGGGGACGCCGTGGACGTCGTCGCCCGGCTCAAGGAGGAGTCGCCCGTGCCGCTGCGCTCGCACGGCAGCCTGGCGGTGAACCGGGCGCTCATGGCCGCCGGTTTGGTCGACTTCGTGCAGGTGACCGTCTTCCCGGTGATCACCGGCCGGAACGGCTCCGCGCCCGTCTTCGGGGGCGCTGAGGACTTCGACCTCGACCTCGTCGAAAGCCGGACGCTCGACGGCCGCATCCAGGAGCTGGTCTACCGGCCGACCCTGCACGGTTGAGAGACCGAGCACAGTGGACACGTCGGTCGCCGCTGTCCTGATGTTCACGGCGATGTCACGTCCCTCTGATAGCGTCGCCAATCGCTCGACCGGAGGCCGGCCCATGTCGTCCGCAGGCACCTCCGTTCTCCGCTGATACCAAGGTGCGCAAGGCAGGCGATGTACATGAGGATCCCGTACCGTGCCATCGTCGTCGGCGCCGCGGCCGTCGCCGTCGGGATGCTGTGGCAGGCCCGGCGGCGGCGCGGGGCGGAGGTCGCCGAACTCACCGAGCGGGTCGCCCGGTACCAGGCGGCCCGGCAGGCCGCCCGCCAGGAGCTCGAATCGATGCCCCGGTCGTCGCCCAAGCGGCTGATCCGCGAATGGAACCGCCTCGTCCACGCGGAGTTCGAGGACCTCATGGCCCTGTACCGGGACATCGGCCCGGACCAGGCGCTGCCGCCCATGCACGGCTGGGCCGCCGGGCCGGACCTCGCCCGGTTCCTCTACCGGGAGGTCGTCGAGCACGGCCGATCCTCGGTGCTCGAATGCGGCTCGGGCAGCACCACCGTGATCCTCGCCTACGCGTGCCGCGCCGTCGGCGGGGGACGCGTCGTCGCCCTCGAACACGACGCCCGGTTCGCCGCCGCCACCAGGAAGATGCTCGACGAGCGCGATCTCGCGAAGTGGGCCGAGGTCCGCGACGCGCCGCTGACCGACGTCCGCGTGGGCGGGCGGACCTGGCGGTGGTACAACCCAGAGAGCCTGGACGAGGGACCGTTCGACCTGGTCCTGGTGGACGGGCCGCCCGGCGGCACCGGGCCCGAGGCCCGGTACCCGGCGGTCCCGATGCTCATCGACCGCCTGACGGACGACGCCCTCGTCGTGCTCGACGACGCCGGCCGCGCCGACGAGCAGGCCGTCGGGGACCGCTGGGCCGCCGAATTCGACGGGTTCGCGCTCGAGACGCTCCCCCACGGGCACGGCACCCTGCTCCTGCGGCGAGGCGCCGACCACGGGCCCGGTGCACGGCGCTGACGTCCGTCGAGCATCGCGCCGACGCTTCGGAAACCGGTGCGGGTCGGCACCGCAGGCTCGATGATGGAGGGGCACGCCCGTTCGCCGAGGTCGATGGAGGTCCGCACCCCATGCCGCAAGCAGCAGCGCAGCGGATCCTCGTCGAGGACCGCCAGATCAAGGTGTCCAGCCCCGACAAGGAGCTCTTCCCCGGCGAGGGGATCACCAAGGCGGACCTGATCGGCCACTACCGGACCGTGGCGGCGGCGATGCTGCCGCACCTGGCCGGGCGGCCCCTGACGCTGCGGCGCTACCCCGAGGGCATCGGGCAGGAGGGCTTCTTCCAGAAGCACGCCGAGCACCTCCCCGGCTGGGTCCGCACCGTGACGCTCGCCAAGAGCGCCGGAGGCACCGCCGAGTACGTGCTCTGCGAGGACGAGGCGACCCTCGTCTACCTGGCCGCCCACGGCACGATCGAACTCCACATCCGGCCCGTCACGGTCGCGTCCATCGACCACCCCGACCGGCTCGTGGTCGACATCGACCCGCCCGACGGCGTGCCCGTCCAGGTCCTGCGCACGATCGCCAGGCGGGCCCGCGAGCTGTTCCTCGAGCTCGGCCTGCCGCCCTTCCTGCAGTCCACGGGCGGCCGCGGATTCCACGTGGTCGCACCCCTCGACCGGTCCCAGGACCACCGGTTCGTCCGCGACCTCGCCGGCGACCTCGCCGCGCACCTGGCCCGGTCCGCACCGGACGCGCTGACCGTCCAACAGCGCATCGACAAGCGCGGGCACCGCGTGTTCCTCGACGTCAACCGGAACGGGCGGGGGCAGACGTTCGTGGCCCCGTACTCGCTCCGCGCCCGCCCGGGCGCCGGCGTGGCCACCCCGCTGGACTGGAACGAACTCGGCCGCGCCACCCCGGACGGCCACACCATCGCCTCGATGCGCCGGCGCCTGGCCCGCAAACGCGACCCGTGGGCCGACCTCGACGCCTGCGCCGTCCCGGCCGGCGAAGCCCGCGAACGACTCGACGCCCTGATCGGCCCGCGCCTCGCCGCCCGCAGCGCCGCGGCCCGGCGCCGCCGGTGAACGGCCCCGGTCAGGAGCTCTTACGCCGGGAGGCGGCCTTCGCGGGCTTCTTCGCCGCGCTCGCGCGCGCGGTCTTCTTGGCCGACTTCTTCGCGCTCTTGCGGACGGTCTTCTTCGCCGGCAGCCGGTCGGGGTCGGCCTGCTCGACCGACTTCTTCAACGCGTCCATCAGGTTGATGACCTTCGCCTTGCGCTCCGGCGCCGCCTTCGGGGCCGGGCGCCCCTCCCGCTTGGCCTCGATGAGCTCGGCGAGGGCCTCCTGGTACTCGTCGGTGTACCGCTCGGGCTCCCAGTCGCCGGAGCGGGCGTCGATGAGGATCCGCGCCATCTCCAGCTCCTCCTGCACCACCTCGCCGCCGACGCCCTCGACCTTCGGGATGACGATCTCGTCGGGCCACAGCATCGTCTCCAGCACCAGGACGTCGCCGCGGACCCGGACCGCCGCCAGGGACTCGCGCTGCCGCATCGTGAACCGGACCAGGGCGGTCCGCTCGGCCTCGTGCAGCGCCTCGCGCAGGAGCACGTACGGGTCGGTCTTGCCGCCGGGGCCGAGATAGTAGGTCTTCTCGTAGTAGATCGGGTCGATCTGCGCACTGGGGACGACGCTGAGCACCTCGATCTCACGCGACGTGGACTGCGGCAGCGCCGCCAGGTCGTCGTCGTCGAGCAGGATCACCTCGTCGTCGACCTCGACGCCCTTGACGATCTCCTCGGCCGGCACCGGCTCCTCCTCGATCTCGCAGACCTTCTCGTAGCGGATCCGGCCGCCGTCGGAGGCGTGGTGCTGGTGCATCGCGCGGTCGTGGCTGCTGGTCGCGGAGTACACCTTGACCGGGATGCGCACCAGGCCCAGCGCGAGGGTCGTGTTCAGGATCGAGCGCATACGAGCAGGATGTCACTGGGGACCGCGGTGCGCATGTGAAAGATGAGTTTTCATCATTCGGCGGAGCGCATTCGGCGAACGCATTCTTCGGGCGCGGCGGTGCGGTTCGGAGCGCACCGCACGCGCGCGTCGGTTCAGCCCTGCTGGCCGATCGGCTTCAGGCCCGCCGAGAAGACGACCGTGTCCTCCGGGTAGTGCTCGGCCGCATAGGCTTCCAGTTCCGGGCTGACCAGGAGCGTGTCCACCACCGCGGCGCCGTGCTCCTCGTCGGCGTAGCCGCCGAAGACGAGCGCGGGGAACCGGTCGGCCAGTTCGTCCGCGATCGCCTCGAGCTCCGCGGCGCTCAGGTCCTCCGCCGGGTCGCCGAACTCGGGTTCGGTGTACTGGAGGTGCGGGTAGTCCGCCATGTCGACCTCCTCGATCGACAGGGCCTCCTCGGTGAGGGTGAACGCCTTGCCGTCGAAGGTCCCGGTCACGATGTAGACGCCCCAGCGGACCCCGTTCGCCTCCTCGTGCGGGACCGCGTCCCAGTCCCAGCCGGTGACGGGCAGGCCCTCGCACTGCGGAGGGTAGGACTCGGCGACGACCGCGCACAGGCCGGCGCCGTCGCGGGCGGGGTCCTGCAGGACCGTGATGGAGCCCTGGTAGACCGTGTCCTCGTCGGCGGTCGCGATCCCGCTCCCGTCGCCCGCGCCGCCCGAATCGGTTCCCTGGCCGCAAGCCGCCAGCGCGAACAGCGCCGCGGCCGGGAGCAGCCGGTGCCATCTCCTGATTGCGTTCATGTCGGTTCGACGCCTCCGGTCCTCGCCTGGTTCCATCATGCGGTCGCGAACGGCCCCGGGGCGGCGGATCGGCGAGCGGGCCGCCGGCTCGGGGCAGGCCGGGAGCGGCTGCCGGTCGCCGAAGGGGATGACGCGAGGGTGTGCGCGGTTCCGGTCGTCGAAGGGGCCGAACTGCGGGCGCGCGAGGTCGTCTTGCGGGCCGGGCGCGGTTGCGGCCATCTGGACGGGCGCATCTGCGGCCGTAGGTGAGGCGGGCCCTACCGTGCATTCGGTGGCCTGCGTCAGTGCGCCGGGGCGGGATGCTCCGTAGCGTCCTGAACATGACCGAAACCCCCTCCTCGACCGTTCCCGGTGGCACCGCCGGTCGGGTCGCCTGGCCGGCGCTCACGCACGGCGGCCGCCGGTGGCACCGTCCGCTCGTGGCGCTCGGCGTCTTCGGCGGCGCCGTGGCCCTCTTCTCGCTCGCCGCCATGCCCTTCGACGACCGCACGCTCCTGGGCGACAGCGTCTGGTCCAAACCGTTCAAGTTCGGTTTCGCGTTCTTCGCGTACGCCTTGAGCCTCGCCTGGCTGCTGTCGCACATGACGCGGCTGCGCCGCACCGGCTGGGCGGTCGGCACCGTGTTCGCGGTCGTCGGCGCCGTCGACTTCGCCGTCGTGGTCGCCGCCGCGGCGGCGGGCACGTTCAGCCACTTCAACGGCTCCGACACGGTCCTGAACCAGGTCGTCCAGTTCGCGTTCGACTTCGTGCCGGTGCTGTTCCTCACGAACGCCGCGATCGGGATCCTGGTCCTGTTCCAGCGCATCGGCGACCGGGCCGTGACGACCGTGATCCGCTGGGGACTGCTCCTGTCGAGCCTCGGCATGGTGTCGGCGTTCTTCATCCTCGCCGTCGGCGGAGAAGGCGAGCGGACCCGGCTCGACGCCAACGGGGACGAGGTCCCGTTGAGCGGCGGTCACGGTGTGGGCGACCCGGACGGCAGCGGCATGTTCCTGACCGGCTGGTCCACCACCGGCGGCGACCTGCGCGTCTCGCACTTCATCGGGCTGCACGGCATCCAGGTGCTCATCGGCGTCGCGATGCTCCTGTCGCTGCTCGCCGCCCGTCGCGCGTGGCTCGGCGACGACCGCGTCCGCGGCGCGGTCGTCCGGTGGTTCGCGGTGGGCTACCTCGGGGTCTTCGCGACCACGGTGTGGCAGGCGGTGCGGGGCCAGTCCTTCATCGCCCCCGACTCGGCGACGATCGCGGGCTTCGCGGCCTCCGTGCTGGCCGCCGCCGTCGGCATCGCGGTGACCGCGGCGCGCGCCCGGAGGACGGCAGACCGGCCTCATTAGACGGTCGCTGGTGTCGGCCTCGGCGGCCGTGCCGTCGAGCTCGGACGACCCGCTGGTTTCCACCGGTCGGGCGATGTGGCGCCGGCGACCTGCGGCGAGTGCGTGGAGTACAGCGGCCGGCCGTGCTGAGCGGACATCGCGGGCCCGGTGACTCGGTCACCGGGCCCGCTATCGGTTGCGGCGCAATGCGGTGCTACGGCACGGGCACCGGTTCCGGCTTGGACGCGGCGGTCTCCCGGCCGGTCGGCGCGACGGAGGCCGGGGCGGCCGTGCCGAGCACGAAGTCGACTTCGATCACCGTGTCGGGGACGATGTCGACCTGTGCCGTCGCGGAACCGGATTCGGCGTCCACCGCTGCGAACTGCGACGGCCCGGAGCCGGGCGCGAAGGTCCAGTACCGGCCGTCCGCGTCCGCGATCCCGTAGTGCCCGGAGGCGGTGTGGGTGACCACGGCGCCCGCGACCGGCAGGCCGCTCGCGTCGGTGACGGTGCCCCGCACCAGTCCGCCAGAGACCGGGACGCACTCGGGCGGGCCGCCGACGAGGACGTCGTCGACCTGCCACCAGTAGCCCGACCGGTAGGCGTGGTAGTAGTGGAACTTGAGCTGCGCCTCCTGCGCTGAGGCCCATGCGGACAGGTCCACGGTCACGGTGCTCTCGCGCACCGGGCCGGCGGCCGTCCAGGCCGTCTCCCAGGTCTGGCCGCCGTCGACGCTGATCGCGACCTCGGCCTGCGAATACGGGAGGACCCCGTTGAAGTCCGTGGCGAAGGACAGGACCGGTACCGCGGCGCTCGACAGGTCGAACACCGGCGAGATGAGGTCGGTGTCCATGGTGCCGCCGCCGGGCGGTCGCGCGAAGGCGAAGCCGCCCGAGCCCGGGGTGAGGTTGCCGTAGTCGAACGGGTCGTCGAAGGTCCACGGCGCGGGGCCGCGGTTCACGACGGTCCATCCCACCGGCGCGGTCTCGGATTCGAAACCGGTGCCCAGCGGGTCGAACGCGTAGCCGGGTGCGGTGCAGCCGCTCGCGACCGGGACTTCGATGAGGAGGTTCGCCGAGTCCGCCTCGACGCGGACGGTCTGGTACCCGCCGTATTCGGCCTCCACGACCAGCTCCACGCCGCCCGTGGGCAGCGTCAGTTCGAACTCGCCGGTGAGCGGGTCGGTCGTCGTGGCGACCTCGCCGCCGGCCGAGGCGACCGTCGCCGCCAGCGGCCAGCCGTGACCGGATCCGTCGACGACGGTCCCGGTGACCACAGTGGTGGGGAGCGGGGTCAGCACGGCGTCGTGGACGGCCGTCTGGCCGGCCGCGACGGTGACCGTCCCGGTGGCCGTCGCGTAGCCGAACTTCTCGACGCTCACCGTGTGCTGGCCGGTGAGGGCGAACTTCACGGTGTAGGTGCCGTCGGCGCCGGTGGTGGCCCGGCGGTCGAACGCGCCGTCGAAGACCAGTTCCGCGCCGGCCAAGGGCGCGCCGCCGGGGTCGGTGACGGTGCCCGTGATGGAACCGTGGTCGCCTTCGGGGAGGGCCTGGGCGGCCGCGAGCGCGTCGATGCGCCCGTATCCGTGGACGTTGTTCGCGTCCTCGGTGCCGCCGCACTGGTCGTCCTCGGTGTAGCGGGCCGACCCGGTGAGCATTTCGTAGACCAGGTCGTAGTCGCCGCGGAGGGCCGGTTCGGCCTCCATCATGAGGGCGATCGTGCCGGCCACGTGCGGTGCGGCCATGGAGGTGCCGCTCTGCGTGCCGTAGGTGCTGCCGGGCACCGAGGAGAGGATGCCGGAGCCGGGGGCGGAGACGTCGGGCTTGATCCGCCCGTCGCCGGTGGACCCGCGGGAGGAGAAGTCGGCGATCGCGCCGCTCACATCGTAGGCGCCCACGGCGATCACGTTCGGGTAGGCGCCGGGGGCGTTCGCGGTACTGCACGCCGGGCCGCTGTTGCCCGCGGCGAACACCGGGATGATGCCGGCGGCGTGCCAGAGGTCGACGATGTCGCGGTAGTACGGGTCGTCGTCGCCGTCCCGGCCCCAGGAGTTGTTGATGATGTCGGGGGCCTTGGAGGGGTCCGGGTCGTTCCCCTCCGAGTCGGTGGGGGCGACCATCCACTGGCCGGCCTTCAGGACCGATTCCATGCTGGAGCCGTAGTAGTTGGCGGCGATCCACTCGGCGCCGGGGGCGACGCCGATCTGGTTGCCGGCGCCGTCGTCGCCGACCATGGTGCCCACCGTGTGGGTGCCGTGGTTGCTGAGGTCGCACGGCGCGGCGCCGCAGGAGCCCTCGACGTCGTAGAAGTTGTGGTCGTGGGTGAAGGTGCCGTCGCCGTTGTTGCCGCGGTACTGCTCGACGAGTGCCGGGTGGTCGTACTGGACGCCGGAGTCGATGCTGCCGACCACGACGCCTTCGCCGGTGACGCCGAGCTGGTCCCAGACGGCGGGGGCGTTGACGTCCGCGACGCCCCACGCGGCGCTGGCGGTTGCGGCGTCGGATTCGGCGGGTGCGACCGGTTCGACGGGGTCCACTTCGGGGGCCTCGGCGACGGCCGCGACCGTGTCGATGGCGGTGATGGTCTCCAGCAGGTCGAGCCCGCCGGTCACCTTGATCGCCGACGAGGCCCAGAAGGACTCGTACTCGACGCCCGCCTCGTCCAGGGCGGCGGTGAGCTCGGCCTGGGAGGTCTCGGCGAACGCCTGCGCCGCTTCGACGGCGGCGGCTCCCTTGGCGGCCTTGGTCTCGGCGCTGAACGCGGCCGAGTAGTCCGGTTCACCGTGGAACCGGACCCAGAGTTCGGCTTCGCCTTCGGTGTCGATCTGGGCCAGGAGGTCGGGTTCGACCTTCTGCTCCAGGAGTGCTGTCGCGCCGGAATCGGTCTGCGTCCATGCGGGGCTGGCAGCGGCGAACGTCGCTGCGAGCGCTCCCACAAGTGGGACGGCGAGGACTCGGCGCCATCGTTGCGGAGATGACAAGACGGCTCCTTGCTTGGCGGTAGCGGCGCCGTGGGGCCGGCGCCGGTCAGGTGCGCAGGAACGGGTTCCCTTGCATCCCACCATGACAGGCCATCATGATGAACCAAAATGGACATTCGAGAGAAATCAGCGGGAACCATGTGAAATCCGCCCGTCGAGTGCGCCAGCTCACAGTGGACGGTCGGGTCGGATGCCATGGGGGCGGGTCCGAAGTGAGCGGCGACACATGTGGTCGAGGCGCTGCGGCTCGCCCCGTTCGGGCCGTCCCGTCCGCCGTCGCGAGTCCGTGTCGGGGGGTCTGCATAGACTCGGCGCATGCTGCATCCCCGAACCTTCCTCAAGCGACACACGGTGACCGGTGCGCTCCTCGTGGCCCTGGCCGCGGCCGGCTGCGGCGCCGAGGCGGAGCCCGGCGCCGACGCCTCGACCTCGAGCCCTGAAGCCGAGGCCGCCTTCGACGCCGCTTCGCCTGCGCCGTCGCCGAACCTCGACGCCGCCTCCTCCGCACTCCCCTCCCCTGACGTGGAGACCTCGGAGGAGTCGAGCGGCGGCGACTACGAGGAGTGCGGCGACGGCGAATGCGAGGTGTCGTTCTCCGGCTCGGTGGAGTTCCCCGTGGAGGGATCAGGTGGACAGTGGACCGTGGAGGCCGCCGTCGAAGCGGACGGCGTCGACGTGGGCCTGACCAACCCGGACGGCATGGGCGGCGGCGGAGGGCTGCTGTACGAACCGGGCTGCACGCTGGCGATGCACGCCGACGGAGGCGGGAGCCTCTCATGCGGCGAACCGATCGAGGACCCCGAGCCCGGCGGGTACGTGATGCACCTGCTCGAACTCGACGGCGACACCGCGGTCATCCAGGCGATCGTGGGCTGACGCGCCGGCGCGGCGGCTGCTCGGAGGCAGCCGCCGCGGTCGCGTTGCGGCACAACATACCGCGGTGCGGCCCGACTGCGCCCCCAACCCCGGCGGAGCCGGTGGTTCGGCCGGGGGTCCCGGAGCCTTCGGCGACGGCGGCGTCCCCCGCCGGGACCGAGGCAGGTGTGGCGCATCTCGCTTGATCTGGAAGTTGCAAACGAAACCGATTTTCATTGCACTTAGTATCGGGTCGCCCCCACGGCCGCGGCGCCCCGCCGCGGTCCGCCCCGACCCGAGCAGGACCCGTGACCCTCACCCGCAAGCCCAGACCGACCGCCGGACGCGCGTCCGCCGCGCCCCTCGCCGCCCTCGCGCTGCTGGCGGCGGGGATCGGCGTCGTCATCGTCTCCGGCGCGACCGGGACCGTCGACGTCACCGTCGCCGAGTCGTTCAAGATCGTCGCCGGGCACCTGCTGCCGAACCTGCCCTGGATGTCCGACGGCAGCCTGACGCCCCTGCAGGACCAGGCCGTCTGGCAGTTCCGGCTCCCGCGGACCCTCCTGGCCGGCGTCGCCGGCGCCGGACTCGCGCTCGCCGGCGCCCTCATGCAGGCCCTGGTCCGCAACCCGCTCGCCGAGCCGTACCTCCTCGGCGTCTCCGCCGGCGCCGGCGTCGGCGCGGTCGCCGTCATCACCCTCGGCGCCGCCGCGGTCGGCCTCACCCTCAGCGGAGCCGCGTTCGCCGGGGCGCTCGGCGCCGCCGTCGCCGTGTACCTCCTGGCCCGCCAGGGCGGCGTCGTCGCACCGACCCGGCTCATCCTCTCCGGGGTCGCCCTCGGGTCGCTCCTCAGTGCCGTCACCAGCTACCTGACGATCACCACCGAGGCGCAGAACGTGTTCAGCATCCTGTTCTTCCTCCTCGGCAGCGTCGCCGCCGCCACCTGGACCCAGCTGGCGGTCCCGGCCGCCGCGCTCGCCATCGTGCTCGTGTTCGCGCGGCTGCGCAGCCGCTCGCTCAACGCCCTCCAGGTCGGCGACGAGACCGCGACCGCGCTCGGCGTCGACGTGAACCGGTTCCGCAGCCAGTTGCTCGTGGCCTGCGCCCTGCTCACCGGCGCCGTCGTCGCCGTCAGCGGCGGCATCGGCTTCGTGGGCCTGGTCGTCCCGCACATCAGCCGGATCGCCGTCGGCGCCGACCACCGCCGGATGCTGCCCGTCGCCGTGCTCGGCGGCGCCGTGTTCCTCATGGCCGCCGACCTCGCCGCCCGCACCGTCGCCGCCCCCACCGAGATCCCGATCGGCATCGTCACCGCCGCCGTCGGGGCCCCGTTCTTCCTGTGGCTCATGCGAAGGGGACGCGCCTCCGGCGCGGGGATGCACCGATGAAGGAGACCGGCATGCGGCAGGAGCCGATGGACCTCGTCGTCGACGACCTCGTCATCGAACTGGGCGGACGCCGCATCGTCGACCAAGTCTCGCTCGAGGTCGAACCGGGACGGCGACTCGCGCTCCTGGGCCCCAACGGCTCCGGGAAGTCCACGCTGCTGCGCGGCCTCTACCGGCTGCACCGGCCCGCATCCGGTGCCGTCCGCGTCGGCGGCGACGACCTGTGGCGGCTCGGCGCCCGCGCCGCCGCCCAGCGGATCGCGGTCGTCGCCCAGGAATCCGCCGCCGAGCACGACCTCACCGCGTTCCAGGTCGCCATGCTCGGCCGCGTCCCACACCAGCGCGGCTTCGGCGCCGACAGCCCCGCCGACCTCGCCGCCGCCGAGGCCGCGCTCGACCGCGTCGGCGCGCTCGACCTCGCCGACCGTCCCTTCGCGGTGCTCTCGGGCGGCGAGAAGCAGCGGGTCCTCCTCGCGCGCGCCATCACCCAGGACTGCCCGGTGCTCGTCCTCGACGAGCCCACCAACCACCTCGACGTCACCTTCCAGCTCGAGCTCATGCAGATCGTCGCCGACCTCGGACTGACCACTGTGGCCGCCCTGCACGACCTCAACCTCGCCGCCGAGTACTGCGACGCGGTCGCCGTCCTCCAGGACGGCCGCCTCGTCGCGACCGGCGACCCCGGCACCGTCCTGACCGGCGACCTCATCGCCGAGGTCTTCGCCGTCCGCGCCGACCGGATCCCCCACCCCGCCACCGGCCGGCCCCACTTCGCTTTGAGCCCCTTGAAGACCCCGACAACCGAGAGGAACCCATGAACACCCGCCCCATCCGGTTCGCCGCTGCCGCCGCGGCCGTCGGCACCGCCATCGCCCTGAGCGGCTGCGGCTCCGACGTCGCCGACTCCGCCGACGCCGGCGCCGACACGGCCGTGACCATCGAGAACTGCGGCCGCGAGATCACCGTGGACGGCGTCCCCGAAGCGGTCGTCGGCCTCAGCCCCACCCAGACCGAGCTGCTCCTGCGGCTCGGCCTGGCCGACCGCATCGTCGGGCAGGCCCAGACCGCGACCGCCCCGCTCAGCGAGGACCTCGCCGCGCTCGCCGCCGACATCCCCGTCGTCAGCGAGGACGCCCCGCCCTCCCGCGAAGCGCTCCTCGACGTCGAGCCCGACTTCGTGTACTCCCCCACCGACTACGAGTTCACCGCCGAACAGGGCTTCGCCAGCCACGAGCAGCTCGCCGACGCCGGCGTCGCCGCCTACACCGCCACCGGCGGCTGCCCGGACCGCCGCATGGAGGGCACCGTCGACGACCTGTTCACCGACCTGGAGAACCTCGGGCTGATCTTCGACATCGAGGACGAGGCCGCCGCGCTCGCCGCCGAGGCACAGGCGACCCTCGACGACGTCGAGGCCCGCATCGAGGGACTCGAGAAGCCCACCGTCGCCCAGGTCTACGTCGAAGGCGACGCCCTCACCGCGATCGGCGCCGGCATCGAGTACGACATGATCGCCCGCGCCGGCGGCGAGAACGTCTTCGGCCCCGACGACCCCGAGTTCGCCTCGTTCTTCGCCGCCCAGATCAACCCCGAGGCCCTCGCCGCCGCCGACCCCGACGTCATCGTGTTCGCCGCCGCCGACGCCGCGCACGAGCAGGCCACCCGCGACTACCTGGCGCGGACCCTGCCCGAGGTGAGCGCCGTGGCGAACGACCGCATCGTCGTCCTCTCCGGCTCCGACGTGTACCCGGGGTCCCTGAGCAACATCGACGCCGTCCGCGCCATCGCCGAAGGGCTCTACCCCGAGGCGTTCCAGGAATGACCGACACCCGGCGGGCGGGCCGCGAACTGCTCGCCCTCCCCGGATTCCGCCGCTGGTACGCCGCGCGCATGACCGGCCTCGCCGGTACGGCCGCCTCCGGGGTGGCCGTACCGATGCTGGTCTGGGAGCGCACCGGCTCGGCCACCGCCACCGCGGCCGCCTCGGGGCTGTCACTCGCCCCGTACCTGCTGTTCGGACTGCTCGCGGGGGCGTACGCCGATCGCGTCGACCGGCGCCGGCTCATGGTCGGCGCCGACGCGGCGGCCGCGGTCCTGATCGCGACCGTGCCGCTCGCCGCCGTCTTCGGCACCGTCTCCGCCGCGCACGTGATCGCCGTCGTCGTCCTGACCGGCACCGCCTTCGTCTGGTTCGACGCCGCCGCCTTCGGGGCCCTGCCCCAGATCGTCGGCGCCGGCCGACTCCAGCAGGCGAATTCGCTGATCTTCTCCACCAGCACCGTGGTCGGCATCGCCGCACCCGCGCTCGGCGGACTGCTCGCCGCCGCGGCCGGGCCCGAGGCCGTCATCGGCGTCAACGCGGTAACGTTCGCCGTCTCGGCGTTCCTGCTGCGGCGCTTGGCGCTTCCACCGCTCGCCCGGTCCGCGGCGACGAGCGTCCGCGCCGACATCGCCGAAGGGCTCCGGTTCATCTGGGCCGAGCGGCGCATCCGCGCGCTGACGTTCGGCGGCTTCGGCATCGCCTGCACCGGCGGCGGCGCGCTCGGCCTCATCGTCGTCCACGCCGACGACCTCCTGGACGTGAGCGACTGGCGCCTCGGACTCCTCTACAGCGCCACCGCGGTCGGCTCGCTCCTCGGCGCGCTCTTCCTGAGCCGCCTCACCGCCCGATTCGGGCACGGGCCGGTCTCCATCGGGGCGTACCTGCTGGAACTGGCCATGGTGGTCGCCCTCGCCGCGGCCGGGCCGGGCCGGGCGGGCTTCGCAGTGGCGGCCGCGGTGTGGACCGCGTGGGACTTCGCCCATACGGCCGCGGTCGTCAACGGGATCACCGTCCGCCAGCTCCTCACCCCGGACGCCCTGCAGGGCAGGGTGAACACGACCGGGCGCATGATCGCGTGGGGCGGCGCGCCCGTCGGCGCGCTCGCGGCCGGCGGCCTGGCCGACCTCGTCGGCGTCCAGAACGCCTTCATGCTGCTCGCGCTCCCGGTCGCCGCCGGCGCGGCCGGGCTGCTGGCATCGCCCGTCAGGGCGCTGCGGCGGATCGAGCGCTGAACCGCGTTCCGGCGGTGGGCCCGCCGGTCGGGTCCGTGGCTGCGGGCCGCCTCTCCGTCGGGGAGGCGGCCCGGCGGCGGGGACTACTTCGAGGCGTCCCATGCCTCCTGGTAGATCTCGACGTACCGTTCGGAGCCGAGGTCGACGAGGTTCTGCTGGAACTCGGCCCAGTCCTCGTCGCTCTCGATGTCCCGCACGCCGGTGACGAACTCCGCGGCCGCCTGGACCGCGAAGTTCTCCACATTGGTCTGGATCGTGGCGAGCTCCGTCGCGGTCTCGCCGGTCACCGCCACCTCCCAGTAGGGGAACAGCTCGTCGGACTCGTGGCCCTCGTAGAGCTTCGTGGCTTCGAACAGGCGGCGCTCATAGCCTTCGGGCGAGTAGATGTCCGTCGCGGTCACCTGGCTGTTGCGGAACTCCGCGTCGCTGAAGAACTGCGCGATCGGGCCCCACGAGTTCTTCAACGTCTCGCCGCTGGGGACCGAGATGACCTTGAAGTTCGGTTCGAGGGTCTCGTCGAGGGCGACGTCGCCCTCCGCGGGCCTGTCCCAGTTGACGCCCTCGATGCCGTACTCGCCCTGCAGGTGCCCCTCGTACGAGACCATGTAGTCCAGGATCTGCATGAGCTTCTGCTGCTTGGCCTCGCTGGAGCGGTTGGTGATGACGAAGGTCGCGCCGGGTGCGGCGCCCGCGCCGCCGCCGCTGTAGGTCGCGTCGCTGCCGTTCGGCCCGGTCAGCGGCGGGACCGCGTCGTACTGGGTGTAGCGCCCGTCCTCGTGGTCGCTGGTGACGAACCACGGGTGCATGACGGCGACCGATCCGAGGATCACGCCCTCCGCGCTGTTGCCCTTCGCGTTGAGCGCCTCGCCGTTCTGCGTGAACGCGCCTTCGTCGATGAGCCCGTCCTCGTACAGGGAGGCCACGTAGGCGATCCCCTCGCGCCACTCGTCGCGGGTCGGCTGCAGGACGACCTCGTCGCCGGCGGTGCCGAGCGTGGCCGGGGTGACGCCCTCCGCGTTCGCGTACATCTCAGCGGTGTAGACGTACGGGTTCATCAGGTACGAGAGCAGGGAGCTGCCGCCCGCCGCGGAGAGGGGGATCTCGTCCGCCTCGCCGTTGCCGTTGGGGTCCTGCGTCTTGAACGCTTCGAGTACCGTCCGCAGCTCTTCAGGCGTGGTGGGCTGCTCCAGGCCCAGCGTGTCGAGCCAGGCGGAGTTCATCCACAGCTTCGAGGGATAGGAGCAGTGGTAGCAGTCGTTCCAGGCGGGGATGCCCCAGATCTTCCCGTCCGGGGAGGTCGCCAGCTCTTTGAAGCCCGGCTCCTTCTCGAACGCGGCGGTGAGGTTCGGGGTGTCCTCGCCGATGAGGTCGTCGAGGGGCACGATCACGCCCTGGCCGCCGAGCTTCACCAGCTCGTCGCTGGAGAACTGGTCGACCCACGGGATGAGCATGTACGCGTCGGGGTAGTCGCCGCTGGCGAGGGAGATCTGGCGCTTCTCCGCGGCTGCGGTCCCGTCCCAGGTGGTGGTCTCGAACTGGAGGTCGACGTCGAACTTCTCCTCGAGCAGTTTGGTGAACGCGTTGTCCTCGAGGTCCTGTCCCTGGGCGCCGTCCTGGGGCGCGAAGATGGTGATCACGTCGTCCGGAGTGGTCTCCGGCTCCGACGAGCACGCGGCGAACGCGCCGGCCGACAGGGCCAATGCCGCTCCGGCCGCCGCCGCTCGGGCGAATCTGCTGGTCATCGTTGACTGCCTTTCGATGAGGAGTTGTCGGGTGCGAGGGGGATGCCGGGGACTTTGGGGGCGGTTCGGCCGGGCGCGCGGACGGTGCCGCGTCAGCCCTTGACGGAGCCGAGCATCACGCCCTTGGTGAAGTGCCGCGCCACGAACGGGTAGACGAGCAGGACGGGCACGGTGGAGACGACGATGAGGGAGAACTTCATGAGGTCGGCCATCTGCTTGGCGGCCAACTGGTCCGCGAGGTTCGACCCGCCGCTGTTGTTGACGACCAGGATGTCCCGCAGCACCAGTTGGAGCGGGTAGAGCTCCTCGCTGCGAAGGTAGATCAGGGCGCTGAAGTACGAGTTCCACTGCCCGATGCCGTACATGAGCGCGATGACCGCCAGCAGCGGCTTCGACAGCGGCAGCACCACCGACCACAGGAACCGCAGGTCCGAGGCGCCGTCGAGCTGCGCCGCCTCGTACAGCTCCCCGGGGATCGAGGAGCGGAAGAACGTCATCGCGATGAGCACCTGCCAGGCGCCGATCGCGGCCGGGAGGATCAGCGCCCAGCGCGTGTCGAGCAGGCCGAGCGCGCGCACGACCATGTAGGTGGGGATCAGCCCGCCGGAGAACAGCATCGTGAACAGGACCCCGCCGATGAAGATTCGGCGGCCCACCAGCTCGCTCCGCGACAGCGGATAGGCGATCATCACCGTCATCGTGACGCTGACGACGGTGCCGACCACGGCGTAGAAGACCGAGTTGCCGAACCCGGTCAGGATCGCCTCGTTGCCCAGCACCGCTTCGTATCCGATGAGGGTGAAGTCCACCGGCCACAGGAAGACCCGCCCGCCCGAGACCGCGGCGGGGCTCGAGAGGGAACTGGCCACGATGTTGAGCAGCGGGACCAGGACGACCAGCAGGAACGTGCTCAGGAGCACGTAGACGCCGACCATGAAGACCCGGTCGACCGGCGTGTCCTGGACCTGGGCGCTGCGGCGGCGCTTCGGCTTGCGGGCCTTGGGCTCCGGCTCGGGCCGGGACTCGGTGCGCGTTGCCGTCGTGAGTGTCATTGCATGGGCCCCTTTCACCACAGTCCGTTGCCGGTCACGCGCTTGGAGACGGTGTTCACGGCGAGCAGCAGGATGAGGTTGATGACGGAGTTGAACAGCCCGACGGCGGTCGCGAGGCTGAAGTCGGCGTTCAGCAGGCCGATCTTGTACGTGTAGGTCGCGATGATCTCGGAGGTCGAGAGGTTCAGAGGGTTCTGCAGCAGGAACGCCTTCTCGAAACCGATCGCCATGACGCTGCCGACGCTGAGGATCATCACCACCACGACCGTGGGGGCGATGCCCGGCAGGTCCACGTGCCAGATCTTGCGGAGGCGGCTGGCCCCGTCGAGCCGGGCGGCCTCGTACAGGCTCGGGTCGATGCCCGCGAGCGCGGCCATGAAGATGATCGCCGAGTAGCCCGCGGTCTGCCAGACGTCGCTCCACACGTAGACGTGCCGGAACGAGTCCGGGTCGGCCAGGAGGTTCGCGTTCATGCCGAAGAAGCCGAGGACGTCGGCCATGAAGCCGATGCGCGGCGAGAAGATCAGGATCAGCATCGAGACGACGATGACGGTCGAGATGAAGTGCGGCGCGTAGGTGACCATCTGGACGGTGCGCTTGAAGAACTTCAGCCGCACTTCGTTCAGGGCGAGCGCGAGGATGATCGGGATGGGGAAGCCGGCGAGGAACCCGTAGAGGCTGAGCACGAGGGTGTTGCGGATGAGGTCCCACGCGACCGGGTTGGCGAAGAACCGCTCGAAGTGGTCGAACCCGGTCCAGGGGCTGCCCCAGATGCCCTGGACCACGTTGTAGTCCTTGAAGGCGATCACGTTGTTCGCCATGGGGACGTACTGGAAGGTCACGAAGTACGCGACCGGGAGGATCAGCAGCACGTAGAGCTGCCAGTGCCGGCGCAGGTTCCGGCGCCGGGTCCTCCGGCGGCGCACCCGGTCGGTCGCGGCCCTCGTCTGCACAGCGGCCGTCACCGTGCTCGCTCCGTCATTCCTTGTGCCGCAGTGCGACACACCCCGTTGAAGACACTCACGCTCGCTCCTTCGCGATCCGGCTTCGTGAGTGTCACGGTAAAGTGAGTACTGGGGTTCGTCAATACTCGTGGCGAGAAAAGATCTGATCTTTATCGCGAGAATAGTTGCGCAAATTCGAGATTTCCTGTAAATCGACTGGATCCGCAGCATTGCGTAGTCGATAGATCGGATCTCTCCGCGGCGATATCGCTAGAACTCGCATAATCAGGCGAATTCGCATCTACCCCCGTAATCCGGGCGGTGCCGCAACGGCCGCAGCGGACGTGACGGGCCCCGAGCGCTCGCTCGGGGCCCGTGATTGGGACGGCGGTTCAGGGGCGGGTCAGTCGAGGGTCCAGCGCTGGTTCGAGCCGCCGTTGCACGACCACAGGATCACCTTGGTGCCGTTGGCGGTGGCGGCGCCGGAGACGTCGAGGCACAGTCCGGAGGCGGCGTTGGTGATGGTGCCGTCGGCGTTGCGGGCCCACCGCTGGTTGGCGCCGCCGTGGCAGGTCCAGATGATGACCTGGGTGCCGTTGGCGGTTCCGCCGTTGGAGGCGTCGAGGCACTTCCGGTTCGCGCCGGAGTACACGGAGAGCTCGCCGGCGGCGGTGGCGGTCCACTGCTGGTTCGCGCCGCCCCAGCAGTCGTAGATCTGGAGCTGGGTGCCGTTCGTCGTCGACTGGTTCGGCACGTCGAGGCACCGGTTCGACGCGGCCGAGCGCAGCGCGCCGGTGTCGTCGCCGCCGCCTTGGCCGCCGGGGGTGAGCGTGATGGTGTAGGCGTCGTGGGTCTGCTGGATGTTGAGCGGGACCGTGATGGAGCCGCTCGCGGCGCTCAGGTCCTGTTCGTAGACGACCTGCGGCGCGCTCAGCGGGGCCTGCTCGGGGATCCGTTCGACCGTGACGTGGACGTTGCCGTTGCTGACGAGCCACGGGGTGGCGGACAGGCCGCTGTAGGTGACCGAGGTCGATCCGGTGCGGCCGTTGATGTCGCCGATGACGGTGACGACCTGTTGGGCGGCGCTGTCCTTCGCGGCGGAGATCGCGGTGCCGCCGACCTGGCCGGAGGTGTTGACGAGGGTCCCGGTCATGTCGGCGTAGGCGCGCATGACCCACCACAGGCCGGTCGGCTGCCAGCCGTTCAAGGTCTGTGTCAGGAGGCCGGTGAGGTTGGGGGTGAGGCAGCAGAACCAGTTGCCGCGCAGCGCGTTCGTGTAGTCGGACTGGGCGAACCGGGCGAGGTACCAGGCGAGGACGTTGGCCTGCTGCATGTTCGAGGGCTGGTACTCGTTGGCGGACATGGGGAGTTCGGGGATGCCGTTGGCGGCGAGCATGTCGAGCGTGTCCTCGCCGACCGCGACGGGGTCGTCGATGACGCCGAGGGTGTGGTTGGCGATCCAGTCGGGCAGGGTGCCGGCGTTCTTGGTGTGCTGGAGCCAGGTCTGCCACTGCGCGGGGCGGCGGTCGGGGGTGTACGCGAAGGAGGGGCCGAGGATGACCGCGTTCGGGTCGGTGGCCCGGATCTCGCGGACGGCGGTGTCCCACATGCGGAAGTACTGGTCGCTGTTGACCCCGCGCGTCCAGAAGATGTCGATGTCGGGTTCGTTCCAGATGTCGTACGACATCGGGAGTCCGGCGTCCCGGAGCGCGGCGACGACGGTGCGGACGAAGGTGGCCCAGTTCGAGCAGTCGTTGTTGTCGCAGGGGTACATCGTGTTGGCGGGCTGGCCGCCGTACGCGCCGTACATGTCGCTCAGGATCGCCTGGTACTGGGCTTCGTAGGGTTCGGCGGTGAAGCGCCGGGCCTGGTCGATGATCGAGTCGACGATGGTGCGGGTGGCGTTGCCGTAGCGGTAGCCGTCCTCGATCCAGCCGCGCGTCATGTGGCCGCCGGCCCTGAAGGCGTTCATCTTGAGGGGTTCGAGCAGGGCGTCCGACGGCTGCGATCCGTCTCCGGTGACGCCGTAGAGGAATCCGAGGCCGACCCCGGTGGACGGGCCGGCGTCCGAGGCGAGGTTCACGTTGAGCGAGACCTGCGCGCGGCTCTCGCCGGGGGTGACGATGAGGAGGGCGAGCATCATCGCGAGGGCGGCGCCGACGGTGATCGCGGCGCGGCCGCGCCAGGTCGCCCCTGCGTCGGGCAGCGGCGGTCTGGTCGCGGCCGAAGGGTGTCGGGACATGGGGTACTCCTTCCGGTTCGGCCGGCGCCGTCGAGCGGCGCGCCGGCCGGCGGGTCAGATGCGTTGGAGGTTGAAGAGCTGGTTGGCGCCGCCGGTGCGGTTCCACTGCGAGATGCGGGCGCCGTCGGCGGTGGATTCGCTCCAGACGTCCATGGCGAGGCCGCTGGCGCGGTTGACGAAGGTGACGGTGGCGCCGTTGTCGACGACCTGCCACTGCTGGGTGGTGGCGCTGGAGGTGGGCTGCTGGGTGATGTCAGCGCCGGTGCCGGTACCGGACACCTGGAGGACCAGGCCCGAGTGGCGGGCCCGGATCCGCCAGTACCCGCTCCCGGCGTCCACGAAATCGAACTGCTGGTTCGCACCGCTGTTGACCGGCCACTGGACCAGACGCGCACCCGCCGCAGTCGACGCGCCCTCGATGTCGGCCGCCTTACCGCTGTGCTGCGCCACCAGCCGGTAGTGCACACCGGGCTGGACCGGCCCGGCGATGCCTCCGCCCGTCTCGGTCGGCTTGTGGGACAGCGACATCGCCTGGTCGACGGCGGGCAGCGGCCTGAGCCGGTAGGTGTACGTGTAGTCGCGGTCGGCGAACAGCTTGTACTGGTCGAGCGGCTGCGCGCCCCAGCTGTCGTCGCCGCCGACGCCGGTCTGCCGGTGGTTGAGGCGCAGCACCACTTCCTGGCGCGGGGTGAGCTGGTAGCTGTGGCGGACGTTCCCCGACAGGTCCTCGGGCGTGTAGTGGGAGGCGTTCACCTCCAGCAGCGGTTCGCCGGTCGCGAGGAGGCCGCGCCCGGAGCCGTCGACCAGGGCGACCCAGCGGACGTCGGTCTTGTTGCCGTTCTCCTGCGGCCGGAGGTACTCGGTCCATTGTGCCGTGACTGTGGACGAGTACCGGCCGATGTCGCTGCCGGTGCGGCGGTCCCAGTGGTTCTCTTCGGGGCCGCGCCCGTAGTAGTGCAGGTGCTCGAGGGCGGCGGGCAGGATCAGGATGTTCCCGACCTCGGGGATGTAGGGCAGGGTCGAGGAGCCGGGGTGGAGCGTGTTGTCCACTTTGATCTCGCCGTTGCCGTAGACGGTGTAGGTCGTGGCGAACGTGGACTGCGTGCTCGTCGGGAGGGTGCCGGTGACGGTGATCCGCCGGGACCGGTCGGAGGGGCGCGCGACGGCGACGCCGGTCACGGTCCGGTTGCGCCCGGCGGCCCGCCAGGTGCCGTTGCGGTTCGGGTGGCCGTTGCCGCGGTCGTTGTCCGTGGGCGCCCGCCAGAAGTTGGGGACCGGGCCGGCGTTCACCAGCCGCATCCCCATCGCCTCGTATGCGGTGATCTCGCCGGTGGTCTTCGAGACGGCGACGCTGAAGCCGCTGCCGGAGACGGTGATCCGGTCGGCGGTCTCGGTGTCGGTCAGCGTCGGGACGCTCGCGAGCGGAACCGGAACGACCCGCGGGCTGTCGAAGGCGACCGGGAGCTGCTGGGCGGCGACCTCGTGTCCCGCGTCGGCCCAGGCGGTCGCCGACTTGAGGGTGAACGAGAGCTGGAGGAAGTGCTCGGTTCCGGGCGCGATCGAGGCCGGGCGCTGGATCGGGACCCGGATCGACTTGGCGGTGAGCGGGGCGATGTCGAGCTGCTGGGCGGTGAGGGCGCCGCTCTGGATCACCTGGCCGTCGGCGACCAGCTCCCAGGCGCCGTCGAACGCGTTCACGTTGGTGAAGGCGTACTCGTTCGTGATCCGCACGTCCCCGGCGGCGGGGTCGGCGCCGGCGGCCGCGTTGACCGCCTGGTAGACCCGTTTGACCTCGGCGGCCTTGCCGGCGGCGTTCCGGTCGGCGTCGACGATGCCGTTGCCGCAGAAGTTCCCGTCGTTGGGGTTGTCGCCCCAGTCGCCGCCGTAGGCGAGGTAGGTCGCGCCGCCGCCGAGCGGGATCGGCCAGCGCAGGGCCTGGTCGGTGAGGTCCCAGATGTAGCCGCCCTGCAGGACCGGGTACTGGCGGATGACGTCCCAGTACTCCTTGAGGTTGCCGTTGGAGTTGCCCATGCCGTGGGAGTACTCGACCAGGATGTACGGCCGGGTGTCGCCGGTGTCGAGGGCGCGGGCCCGGATCCCGGCGGCGGTGTTGTACATCTGGGAGCGGATGTCGCTGACGGCGGGCCGGTTGTCGCCTTCGTACTGGATGATGCGGGTCGGGTCGGCCGCTCTGATCCAGTCGCGCATCGCGACGAAGTTGGAGCCGCCGCCGGCCTCGTTGCCGAGGGACCACATCACGACCGAGGGGTGGTTCTTGTCCCGGTGGACCATCTGGGCGGCGCGGTCGATGACCGGTGCGGTCCAGGCCGAGTTTGACGCCGGGTAGTGGTCGCGCACGCCGTGGGTCTCGAGGTTGGCCTCGTCCATGACGTACATGCCGTACTCGTCGGCGAGGTCGTACCAGTCGGGGTGGTTCGGGTAGTGGGCGGTGCGCACGGCGTTGATGTTGAGCCGCTTCATGACCGCGATGTCGCGGATCATGTCCTCGCGGGTGAGCGCCGCCCCGTGGTCGGGGTCCATCTCGTGCCGGTTGACGCCCCGCAGCGAGACCGGTCGCCCGTTGATCCGCATGAGGCCGTCGCGGATCGCGAACTCGCGGAACCCGACGCGCGCCGAGACGGTCTGCGTGACCGTGCCGGAGGGGTCGCGCAGCCGCAGGACGGCCGTGTAGAGGTTCGGGTGCTCGGCCGACCAGAGCTTCGGGGCGGGGACGGCCTTCGAGCCTCGGGCGGTCGCGTCCTGTCCGGGTTGGACGGAGCCGATCGCGACCTGGGTCGTCAGCGGTGCGGACCAGACGGGCTGGTCGTTCTCGTCGTAGAGCTGGGTCTCGACCGTGTAGGTCCCGTTCTGCTGGGCGCCGCGGTTGCGGACGGCGACCGCGACGGCGAGGTCGGCGTTGGTGTAGCCGTCGCGCAGTGGCGTGTCGATCTTGAAGTCGCGCAGGTGGACCTGGGGAAGGGAGTACAGGAAGACCGGGCGGAAGATCCCGGAGAGGCGGATCATGTCCTGGTCTTCGAGCCAGTCGCCGTCGGGGAAGCGGTAGACCTCGACCGCGATCAGGTTGGTGCCCGGGTGGACGTGGGCGGTGATGTCGAATTCGGAGGGCGTGTAGGAGCCCTCGCGGTACCCGACCTTGGTGCCGTTGACCCACAGGTAGAAGCCGGACTTGACGCCTTCGAAGTGGAGGTGGACGCGCCGGCCCTGCCAGGCGGCGGGGAGCTCGAAGGTGCGGCGGTACTGGCCGACGGGGTTGAACCGGGTGGGGGCGAAGGGCGGCTGGGCGTTCTCGTGCTGGCCGTTGGCGCCCCACCACGGGTAGGTGAAGTTGAGGTAGATGGGGAAGTCGTAGCCGGCGAGCTGCCAGTTGGAGGGGACCGGCATGGTGTCCCACTCGCTGTCGTCGCGGTCGGTGCGCCAGAAGTCGGTGTCGCGGTCGGCGGGCCGCTCGGCGTGCTGGAAGCGCCAGTCGCCGTCGAGGCCGAGCCGGTAGGGCGAGTCGGTGCGGTCGGCCTTCAGCGCCTGCTGGAGGTCGGCGTACGGGGTGAACGTGGCGTGGGCGGGCTCGGAGCCGACCTGGAAGATCCCGATGTTGTTGTTCCACTCGGGATAGCCGTTCGGCGGGTCGGTCCACGCCGCCGCGGCGTCCTCCCCGGTGACCTCCTCGGGCTCCGCGTTCGCCGGGGCGGCCGCCAGCGGGATAGAAGCGCTCCCAAGCGCGGCGAGTCCGCTTCCGATGACGGTCCTGCGACGTGCTTTGGGGTTCCTGAACGGTGCTGCCATGTCGATCCTTCGAGGGGGCGCGCGAGCGCGGGTGGCGACCTGGATATCGAAGACAGTCTATAAAGATTGGATCTATCGAGTCAAGGATGTGAATATTCGGATGTTTGCCTGAAGAATGGGCGGTGTCGGCCCGGAGGTTCGTCGGACGTATCCAGGTCATGCACAGGGCGGTCCCACGCGGGCGCTCCAGGCCGCACGGGGCTTGCCCCGCGGCGGGCCCTGCGCCCCGCGGGTCATCGGAATCCTTCGGGCGTCGCGGCAGCGCTTCGTCAGTGCGGTTCGCACGCAGGCACTCCCCCGGGCGGCGGTCGACACGGTGACGCCGGCGGCCGATCGATCCGGTCGTCCGATGTCTGTCCCGCTGACATATCGAAAGAGGTACATGAATGTCTTGTCATGGCGGATATCGGTGTGGAATGATGACGCCTGCACGTGTATACGTCTGACCTCTGATGCTCCGCCCGGGGCTCGAAGGCCAGGAGGAGGCAGCGTTGCCAGTGAGTCGTCCCCCCGCCCCGGCCCCCAGGAGGCGGCCATGACCGGCGTCGAGTCGCCGCCCGCCGGGCTGCGCGTCCGGTGCCGCCGGTGGCTGCGGGAGCACGTCTCCTACGCCGTCTCCGAGTTCACGGCCGCCACCGCACTCGTCGTGCTGTTCATCGCCCTCAGCCTCGCCAGTCCGCACTTCCTCACCGCCGACAACCTGTTCAACATCGGATCCCAGACCGCGGTCATCGCGATCATCGCGGTCGCGCAGACGATGGTCATCATCACCAAGGGGATCGACCTCTCGGTCGGCGCCGTCGCCGCGCTGGCCGGAGTCGTCGGGGCCCTCGTCGTCCGCGACCTCGGGTTCTCCGTCTGGGAGGCCGCCGCCGTCGCCATCGCCGTCGGCGCCGCGGCAGGGCTCGTCAACGGCCTGCTCGTGGCCGGCGCAGGTCTCCCGCCGTTCATCGCCACACTCGGCATGATGTCGGCCGGACGCGGACTCGTCTTCATCGTCACCGGCGCCGTGGGCGTCTACAGCCTGCCCGAATCGTTCCAGCTCCTCGGCAACGGCGAGATCGCCGGCATCCCCTTCGCCGTCGTCATCACCGCCGTCGTCGCGCTGGCGGCGTCCTGCCTGCTGTCGCAGTCCCGCTTCGGCCAGTACGTCTACGCGATGGGCTCCAACCTGGAGGCGGCGCGCCGTGCCGGGATCGCGGTGCGCCGCAACCTCACCGCCGTGTACGTGCTGGCCGGCGCCCTGGTCGGCCTGGGCGGCATGGTCGCGGCCTCGCGGGTGAACTCCGGCCAGCCGAACTACGGGATCGGCCTCGAACTCGACGCCATCGCCGCGGCGGTCATCGGCGGCGCCAGCCTGTTCGGCGGCCAGGGGCGGATCGCCGGGACCCTCATCGGCGCGTTCCTCATCGCCCTGGTGCGCAACGGGTCCGTGCTCCTGGGCATCAGCATCCACTACCAGCAGGTCATCGTCGGCCTCATCATCTGGGCCGCCGTCTACTTCGACCAGTTCCGGCGGCGGCGCCTCGAAGCCCGCGGCTGAAGCCCCCACTCCACCTCACCGGACGGAAGGACAAGGCCATGGCCATCAACACGAGGATCCGCAGCGGTCTCGCCGCACTCGCGGCCCTGTCGGCCCTCACCGCCGGCGCCTGCGGCGGCGTCGAGGTCCGCGACGACTCCGGCGAAGGCGAGGCCGGCACGGTCGACGGACCGCTGGAGCTCGCCGTCGTCCCCAAAGCGGTCGGCCACGAGTTCTGGAGCACCGTGCGGGCCGGGGCCGAGTGCGCCGCCGAGCTCGCCGGAGACGTCACCGTGAACTGGGACGGCGTGAGCGCGGAGACCGACGTGGAAGGCCAGGTGAACCTGATCCAGAACTTCGTCACCCAGGACGTCGACGGCATCGTGTACGCCGCCACCGACTCCGCGGCGCTGGCGCCCGCGACGCAGAGCGCGCTCGACGCCGGGGTCCCGGTCGCCATGATCGACTCCGGCACCGACCCGCAGCCCGACGAGGTCCCCCTGTACGCCACCGACAACCGCGCCGGCGCGGTCGAGGCCGCGAACCTGCTCGCCGAAGCGCTCGGCGAAGGCGAGCACGATGTGGCGCTCATCGAGTTCCAGCCCGGTTCGCAGACGAACACCGAACGGGTCGAGGGCTTCACCGAGGGCCTGGCGCAGCACGCCGGCCTGAACCTGGTCGGGCAGCAGCCCAGCCACAGCGACGTCAACGAGGCCCGCCGGGTCACCGAGGACATCCTCACCGCCAACCCGGACCTGGCCGGCATCTTCGCCGCCAACGAGCCCAGCGTCCTGGGCGCCGCGCAGGCGGTCGAGGCCGCCGGGAGGACCGGCGAGGTCGTCATCATCGGATGGGACGCCGCACCGGACGAGATCGCGGGCTTGCGCAACGGCCAGATCGCCGCACTGGTGGTGCAGAACCCGTTCCGCATGGGCTTCTTCGGTGTCCAGAACATGGTGGAGCACCTCCAGGAGGGCGCGCCGATGGAGTCGGCCGACACCGGCGTCACGTTCGTGACCCCGGAGAACATCGACTCGCCGGAGGTGCAGGCGGTGCTCGAACCGAGCTGCGACAACCCGCCGGTGGACCAGTGAGCGCGACCGGGGACGCCGCGCGTCCGGTGCTGGAGGCGCGCGGGATCGTCAAGCGCTTCGGGCACGTCGAGGCGCTCCGCGGCGCCGACTTCGCCGTCCACCGCGGCGAGGTCGTGGCGCTGATCGGCGACAACGGCGCCGGGAAGAGCACCCTGATCAAGGTGCTCTCCGGGGCCCAGCCGCAGGACGAGGGCGAGATCCTGGTCGACGGCCGCCCCGAGCGGTTCGGCTCCCCGCTGGACGCCCGGCGGGCCGGGGTGGAGACCGTGTACCAGGACCTCGCCGTCGCCGACGACCTCAGCGTCGCCGCCAACCTCTACCTCGGCCGCGAGATCAAACGCACAGGGCTGCCGGGGATGATCGGCCTGCTCGACAAGCGCGCGATGCGCAGAGGCGCCGCCGAGGCGCTCGAACAGCTCGGCGTCCGGATCCCGCGCGTGACCGCCCCGATCGCGATGCTGTCGGGCGGGCAGCGCCAGAGCGTCGCGGTCGCCCGGGCGGTCGTGTGGGCGACGAGCGTGGTGGTCCTCGACGAGCCGACCGCGGCGCTCGGCGTGGTCCAGACGCAGCGGGTGCTCGAGGTCATCGACCGCGCCCGCGCCGCCGGGAGATCGGTCGTGCTGGTGAGCCACAACATGCCGCAGGTGCTGGAGATCGCCGACCGCGTCGAGGTCATGCGGCTCGGCCGGCGCACCGCCCGGTTCCGGGCGGCGGACGCCACCACGGACGACCTGGTCGCGGCCATGACCGGAGCGCTCGTCACCGAACCGGAGGACACAGCACCGGCCTGAAGCGGTGGCGCCGTTCGGCTTTCTGGGGCCGGCCGGTGCGACCGCACCGGCCGGCCCCGCGTTCAGACCCTCCGCAGTTCGAAGCGCTGGTTCGCCGCTCCGGTGGAGTTCCACATGGAGATGCGGGCGCCGTCCGCAGTGGACTGGCTCCAGACGTCCATGGCGAGGCCGCCGGCGCGGTTGACGAGGCTGACGACACCGCTGCCGCGGTCGACGACCTGCCACTGCTGGCTCGTGGCGCTGGAGGTGGGCTGCTGGGTGATGTCCGCTCCGGTGCCGGTACCGGACACCTGGAGCACCAAGCCCGAGTGACGGGCCCGGATCCGCCAGTACCCGCTCCCGGCGTCCACGAAATCGAACTGCTGGTTCGCACCGCTGTTGACCGGCCACTGGACCAGACGCGCACCCGCCGCAGTCGACGCGCCCTCGATGTCGGCCGCCTTACCGCTGTGCTGCGCCACCAGCCGGTAGTGCACACCGGGCTGGACCACCGGCGGATCGCCGAGGGACGTGGCCCGGTAGGTGCGGCCGGCCTGGACCGGGAACTCGACCACGTCGCCTTCGGGCTCGCCGGGGACGATCGCCGCGCCGTTCGACTCGTCCACGAGCTCGTAGTCGCCGGTGAACATGCGGCTGCGGATCCGCACGGTGCCGGCGCGGTCGGGGACGACGGTGATCTCGTCCGCGGTGCCGCCGCTCCATGCGGCGCCGACGGTGTATCCGCCGCGGCCGCGCAGGCCCGAGACGCTGCCGGCGGGCCAGGCCGACGGCAGCGCGGGCAGCACGTGCAGCTCGCCGCCGTGGCTCTGGAGCAGCATCTCGGCGATCCCAGAGGTCGCACCGAAGTTGCCGTCGATCTGGAACGGCGGATGCAGATCGAACATGTTGGGGGCGAGCCGTTCCGGGGTGACGAGCTGCCGGATGAGGTCGTGCGCCCTCGTCCCCTCCTCCATGCGGGCCCAGTAGTTGATCTTCCAGGCCAGGGACCAGCCGGTGCCGGCGTCGCCGCGCAACTCCAGGGTCCGGCGGGCGGCCGTGTAGAGCTGCGGCGTGCCGCGCTTGGTGATCTGGTTGCTCGGGTGCAGGCCGTACAGGTGCGAGATGTGCCGGTGCTGGGGATCGGTCTCGATCCAGTCGTGCAGGTACTCCATGATGTTGCCGCGCGAACCGACCCGCATGGGGGCCAGCCGGTTCCGGGCCGCGAGGACCTCGCCGCGGAAGCCCGCGTCCACGCCGAGGACCTCGCCGGCGCGCATGCAGCCGTCGAAGAGGTCCCGCAGGATCTGGTTGTCCATGGTGGGCCCCGCGCACACGGTCGCGTCGGTGTGGTGGAGCATCTCCGGCGAGTTCGACGGGTTGGTCACCAGCCAGTGCAGGTTCGGCTCCTCCACCAGGGTGTCCAGGAAGAACTGGGCGGCCCCCTTCATCGCGGGGTAGTGGTCCTCGAGGAAGGCCCGGTCGCCGGTGAACCGGTAGTGGTCCCAGATCATGGTCGCCAGCCACGCGCCTCCGGTGGGCCACATGCCCCACCGGGCGTCGTCGACCACCGAGGTCCCGCGCCACCCGTCGGTGTTGTGGTGGGCGACCCAGCCGCCGGCGCCGTACTGGACGTCGGCGGTGCGCGCGCCGGTGACCGCGAGGTCGTCGATCATGTCGAACACCGGCTCGAAGCACTCGGACAGGTTCGTCGTGTCGGCCGGCCAGTAGTTCATGGGCAGGTTCGCGTTGAGCGTGTACTTCGACTCCCAGGACGGCGTCATCGACTCGTTCCAGATGCCCTGGAGGTTGGCCGGCTGGGTGCCGGGGCGCGAGGAGGAGATCAGCAGGTACCTGCCGTACTGGAACAGCAGCGCCGAGAACTGGGGGTCGGCGCCCGACCCGTGCCGGGCGATGCGGGTGTCGGTCGGCTGGTCCGCCGCGGCGGTGCGTCCGAGGTCGATGACGGTGCGGTCGAACAGCTCCCGGTAGTCGGCCACGTGCCGGGACCGGAGGTCGTCGTAGGAGGTGTTCGTCGCGGCGTTGAGGTGGCCCCAGGCGATGCCCTGGTAGTCGCCGTCCACGCGCCGGTAGTCGACGTAGCTCGTCCCGATCGAGACGAGCAGCGTCACGGCGTCCGCATTGGACACCTGGAGCACGCCCCCGGTCGAGGAGGTGCTGCCGCCTTGGACGACCGCGCGCGCGAGCGCGAGGAACCTGACCGAGCCGGCGATGCCCCGGTGGTCGCCGGACCTGCCGTCGAGGGCGATGGTGCGGGCGTCCGGACTGGACTTGGAGGCGCGCTGCGGGGTCGTGAACGAGGCGCTGAACGAGATCCGCCCGGCCGTGCCGGCGGTGAGGCGCACGGCGATGACCTGGTCAGGGGCGGTGGCGATGACCTCGCGCCGGTAGCGCACGCCGTTCGCGACGTAGCCGACGCCGGTGGCGGCGGTGGTGAGGTCGAGCCAACGCTCGTACTCGGAGGTCCCGCCGATGCCGGGGAACGTCAGGTTGAGGTCGCCGACCGGCTGGTAGGCGAGCTGTCCGGCGGGCTTGCCGAGCATCGCCTGGTTGATGAGGTTCTGGGCCTGGCCCCACTGGTTCGCGAAGACGAGTTGCCGGATCTGCTGGAGGGCGTCGGCTCCGGCGGTGTTGCTGTAGTCGTGCGGGCCGCCCGCCCAGACCGTGTCCTCGTTGAGCTGCAAGCGCTCCGTGGCGCTGTTGCCGAAGACCATCGCTCCCAGGCGGCCGTTGCCGACCGGGAGCGCGCGCAGCCAGTCGGTGCCCGCCTGCTCGTCGTACCACAGGGCCATGTCGCCGGCGTCGCGCACCGCCGCCGGCACCGCCGACGCCGGTTCCGTCCACTGGAGCGGGGCCGCGAGCGCGCCCACCGCCCCGTACTTGATCACCTGTCTTCGACGCAGCGCCGCCATAGGGAGCCTCCGAGGGGAAGTGGCCGCGACCGCGACCTCCTGATATTGAAGGCAGTCTATAAAGGTTGGATCAATCAAGTCAAGTATGCGAATATTCGGCCCCTACAGCCGGATTGGTCAGGCCGCTGGGGCGTTTCATCGGATGTCTGGTGACGGTAGGGCGAAAGTGGAGCGCGAACAGGCGGAACGGAACCGCCGGCGCTAGTCCTCGCCCGCCGTCGGTGTCTGCTGGTACAGGCTGAGGCGCCATGCCCCTTCCGTGCGCCGGTAGACGGAGGACATCAAGGCGTGGAACGGCGGTTCGCCGCGCCTCCAGGCGTGTCCCGCGTAGACGAGCGCGGCGGCCTCGTCACCGAGCGGAACCAGGCGGGGGTCGGTGATCTCGTACCCGGCCCAGGGCGGCGCCTCGCGCAGCGCCTCGACCGTTGCGGCGCGGTCGAGGGACATGCCGTTCGCCAGCACCATCCGCCCGTCGGCGGACATCGTCGATTCGTAGAACCCCGCTCCGGTCCCGTCGCACAGCGCGCGCCAACCGGCGTGTTCCAGTTCGAGCAGTTCGTCGAAGACGGCCATCCCTCCACGATAGGCGAGACGGCCCGCTCGGCACAGCGCAAGCGGCCGGTCTCCCGCGCCGCACGGGCGGGGCCGGGGCGGGCGCCAGTGGAAGCGCGTCGGCTACCGCACCGTGAAGATCCGGGCGGCGGGACCGGCCGGCACCTCGATGACCGGCGCGCCCTCGGACGTGCGGACCGTCCACTGCGGCAGAGCGACCGGATAGCGCTGCTCGACGGCCCTGCCGCGCAGTCCCGGCAGCGCGATCTCCGCGGCCGCGCCTCGCGACCACAGCGCGAGCAGCGACTCCGGACCGGCGTCCAGTTGCAGCGCGATCACGTCGTCGTCCCAGCCGGGGAGGCCGAGCGGCCACGCCGGATGCGCCTCGGCGATGCGGTGGCGCCAGTCCTTGTGGAGCGCAACGGCTTCGCGCACCAGCGCGGACTGCTCACCGTCGAGCTCGTTGAGGAACCCGGAGAGGTAGATCCGCCCCGTGACGCCCGCCGTCATCGCGAACGCCGTCTCCTCCAGGCTCATCGATGCGGCCGGGTAGGCCCAGTTCCCGGCCTGCTCGGGAAGGACGCTCGCGGGCGCGGCCGCGGCGATCGGCGCGTACCGCCGGAAGTCCTGCTGGTCGCTGGTCGACTGCAGGTGTACCACGGACAGTATGTGATAGTCCATGCGCATCGCGCCAGAGCCGCAGTTCTCGAACAGGACGTTCGGGTGCCGCGCCTGTGCGTCGCGGAGCCAGTCGCGGAAGGCGCGGGTATGGCCCAGGAGCCCGGCTCCCGGTGCGGCGGCGTCCACATCGGTCCCGAGTCCCGTGTTCGTGTTGTAGTCGAGCTTGAAGAACGCGATCCCGAACTCGTCCACGAGCCGGTCCACGGTCTCGTCCAGGTGGGCCCGCGCCGCCGGGTGCCGCAGGTCGAGCTGGAAGTGCCCGGCCTCGCTGACGCGCTCGCCGAACCGCTGGAAGAACGCCTCGGCCGGCAGCCGCGCCGCGACCGGCGACTCGACGCCGACGGCCTCCGGTTCGAGCCACAGGCCAGGGCGCATCCCGTTGTCGCGGATCGCATCGACCACCGAGATGAGACCGCCGGTGAACCGGTCGGGCGCCTCGGTCCAGTCGCCGGCGTTCGTCCACCAGTTGCCTTCCAGGGCGGCGAACCATCCGGCGTCGATGCAGAAGTACTCCGCGCCCGCCTCGGCGGCGGCCCCGACGAGCGGCAGCAGCCGCTCCGTGGTCGGCCACCCCATGAGGGTGTTCATGTAGTCGTTGTAGACCACCGGAAGCCGCGCGTCGACCGGGCGCGTCTCGCGGATCGCGCGCCGGTAGTCCGTGAGCGCCGCGAACGCCGCGTCACGACCGCCGTCCACCGCGCACAACCCGGCGGGGACGCTCGTGAACTCCTCCCCGGGAGCCAGGCGGACGGCGAACTGGTGGTGCATGTCGGTCGCGCCGTGCACGCCGACCGTGACCGTCCCGCCCGTCAGCGCCGCCTCCCAGTGCCATCCCGCGCTGGTCTCGACCTGCCACGCGACCGAAGGGCCGTCCGCGCTCGCGAGGACCCCGGTCGGCAGGAACGAACCGCTCGACCAGCTTCCGTGGCTGGTCAGCGAGAAGAGGCCGCGCGAGTACTGGCCGCCGTGCAGCGCCGGATCGATGTCGGGCAGCAGCTCGGCCAGCGGACGCCGGTGCCAGCGCCCTTCGGCGAGCCATTCGCTCTCGCCCCAGAGCAGCTCGTGCGAACCGTCGTCGGGGACGGCGATGAGCGCCGAGCTCACCGAGAGCAGGACGAGCTCCCGCTCGGAGCCGTTGCGCACGGTGTGCCGGATCTGGAGGCCCGGCCCGGCGGCCCGGAAGACGCTCGTCACCTCGAGGCCGGTGCCGGGGTCGCGCTGGCGGATGCGCAGCTCGTCACCGTGCGGTTCGTGGCCGGTGTAGCGGAGCCGCTGCCCGGCGCCCGAGTGCAGGAGGCTCTGGTTGTTGCGGGCGCGGTGCTCGCCGGGGGTGTACACGTCGACGATCGCCCAGGGCCCGGCCGCCGACGGCGCCTCGGGTCCGGTCGCGAGCCGCACGAGCCGGACCGGGTGGTCGTCGGCATGGTCGAAGGCCAGGTGGAGGCCCGGGGCGGTCCATTCGAACGCCGGTTCCCAGGGGTGGTCTGACTGGCCCACTTCAGTACTCCGCTCTGGATCGGTCGGCCGCCTCGAACCCGACCGTGAACGCGGTCGGCCGGGCCTGGAGCCGGTATGCCGGGAGGACGCCGGGGCCGCAGGAGGCCGAGCCCGTCCCGTGCAGGGCCGCGTCGGCGTTGACGTAGAGCCGGTCGTGTTCGACCAGGTCGGTGGGGTGGCTCGCCGCGTCCAGGTCCTCGCTCGTCCAGGGCCGCACGGTGAGCGCGAAGTGCGGGGCGCCGAGGAGGCCGAGCGCGTCCGCACCGCCCGAGAGGCTCGCCCGGCGCACGTCGATGCGCGAGCCGTTCTCCTGCGGGAACACGTAGGGGGTCTGCATCTCGGCGACGGTCGATCGGAACCGGCCGATGCGGGCGGCCGTGCGGGTGTCGGCGTACGCCTCGCCGGGGCCGCCGCCGAACCATTCGACCCGGTCGAGGTGGGCGGGTACCGCGAGACGCAGGCCCAGTCGCGGGATCGGCACGTCCCAGTCGCCGTTCGGCGTGACGTCGACGGTGAGCCAGAGCCGCCCGGGTGCCGCCGCGTCGGTGCGCCAGCGGTACACGGCGTCGATCGAGGTGTCGGCGCCGGCCGCGCCGACCCGGGTGGCGACGACGAGCGCATCGGAGGCCGTTTCGACGGCGAGGGTCTTGAGCTCCAACCGGTCCAGCGCGAGGCGGCGGTCGCGCCATTTGGCGGCCAGGTCGCGGGCGCCCCAGGCGACGCGATCGTTGTCCGTCGGCGCCCGCCACAGGTCCAGGCGGGGGCCCGCGAGTTCGATGCCGCCCAGGGAGGTCAGTCGCCCGAAGTGGTCGAACGCCGCCGGGCCGAGCGCGTACCCGTCCGCGGCGGCCTCGGGTGCGGCGCCCGGACCGGTCGTGATCGGCGCGGCGGGCGCCGAGACCGGCGCCTGGCCCCAGGCGATCTCCAGATCCTTTGCGGCCCAGGAGGTGTCGGCGGCGAGGCGGGCGCTCACGGTCAGCCATCGCTCGCCGTCGCCGTCCGACGCGACCGCCTTGCGGAGCGCGTCAGGCCAGGCCGCGGACACCGCGGTCCCGGCCGCGATGGCCGGAATGTGGAGCGCGCCGCTCGCGACCGGCTCGCCGTCGTCCTCGAGGCGCCAGTCGAAGCGCAGGTGCGCGGTGTCGGCGAAGTCGTACCCGTTCGCGACCTCGACGGTCGCGGTCTGCGGGTCGATGCGGATCCGGACGGGCTCGATCACCTTCTTGTACTCGATCAGGCCCGGCGACGGGGTGCGGTCGGGGAAGACGAGGCCGTCGGCGATGAAGTTGCCGTCGTGGATCGCCTCGCCGAAGTCGCCGCCGTAGGCGAACCATTCACGGCCGTCCTCGGTGCGGCGGCGGACGCCGTGGTCGATCCACTCCCAGACGAACCCGCCTTGAAGCCGCGGGTACCGCTCGAAGAGCGCCTGGTACTCGGACAGCCCGCCGGGGCCGTTGCCCATGGCATGCGCGTACTCGCAGAGGATGAACGGGAGGCCGCGGCGCCGCTCGTCGAGCGCCGGGTCCTCGCACGGGTCCTCCTCGCGGCGGCCGATGCGTTCGAGTTCGGCCGGCTCGACGTACATCCGGCTGTAGACGTCCGCATAGCGGGTCTCGGTATCGCACTCGTAGTGGATCGGCCGTCCCGGGTCGCGCTCCTTGGCCCAGGCCGCCATCGCTTCGAGGTTCTCGCCTTCGCGGCATTCGTTGCCGAGGGACCACATGATGATGCTCGGATGGTTCTTGTCGCGTTCGACCATGCGGGACATGCGGTCGAGGCACGCCTCGCGCCAGGCGGGGTCCTTCGCCGGGTTCTCACTCAAGCTGACGAAGTCGAATCCGTGGGTTTCGAGGTCGCATTCGTCGATGACCCACAGGCCGAGCTCGTCGCACAGGTCCAGGAAGCGCCGGTCGGGCGGGTAGTGGCTGGTCCGCACCGCGTTCACGTTGTGCCGCTTCATCAACTCGACGTCCCGGCGCATCGTCGCCTCCGACAGCGTCCGGCCGGTGTCGGGGTCCCACTCGTGGCGGTTGACGCCTCGCAGGAGGATCCGCTTGCCGTTGACCTTGAGGACACCGCCTTCGACCGCGACGGTCCGGAACCCGATCCGCAGGCGCACCCGCTCGGACGCGGTGGCGACGACGGCGTCGTACAGGCGCGGGGTCTCGGCGGTCCACGGCTCCACCGCGACCGCGGCGGTCTCCCCGGCGGCGATGTCGATCCCCAGTTCCGGCACCGTCACCCGCGCGCCCTCCGGGGCGTCGACGGTGAGGGTGCCGGTCCCGGTGGCGTGGTCGTAGCCGGCGTGGGCGAACACGTCCTCGATGCCGCCTTCAGGACGGTGCACGAGCGCGACCGGCCGGAAGATCCCCGACAGCCACCACATGTCCTGGTCCTCGAGGTAGGACGCGGAGGACCACTGGTGGACGCGGACGGCGAGCAGGTTCTCGCCGGGCTTGATGTGCTCGGTGGCGTCGAACTCGGTGGGCAGGCGCGAGCCCTTCCCGTCGCCCAGGCGCACCCCGTTGACCCACACCGCGAAACAGGAGTCGACCCCCTCGAACCGCAGGACGGTCCGCCCGCCCGCGGGCCATTCGGCCGGGAGGGTGAACGTCCGCCGGTACTCCCCGGTCGGGTTCGCGTCCGGGACCCGGGGCGGATCCACCGGGAACGGATAGTAGATGTTCGTGTACTGCGGCTTCCCGTACGGCGCATCGCCGTCGAGGTCGTGCATCTGCCACATCGACGGCACGGCGAGCGTGTCCCAGCCGCTCGCGTCGAACCCCGGCGCCTCGAAGCCCTCGGTGAGGTCGCGCAGGCCCGCGCACCGGCGGAACCGCCAATCGCCGTCGAGGGCGACCACTGGAGCATCGGACTCGAGCGCCGCGCGCGGCGCCAGCCGCCCGCGCCCGGGCTCGATTCGTTCGACGTATGCGGCTTCGGACCCGTCGATGGACGCAAGGGCGCGGGATTCGGTCACCGAGCGATCGTAATGAGACGGGCCCGGTCGCGTCGTTGGCCAAACTCACCGACTCGTGGTCGATTCTCACCATGCAGCGCCGGTGAGCACCGTCAGAGCAGCGCGACGGCCAGCCGGGACCACTCATGTCGCAGCCCTCGATGCTCTGCGCCGGACTGGACCGGCGGTCCTCGCTTCTCGCGATCAAAGATCGGATGACCCGCGTTCTCAGCGTTCGCCCGCGTTCACGCCGTCCGGGACCGGCTCGGCCGTCGCTTCCACCCTCGGGGTCGCCTTCATCGACACTGCGGTGACCAGCCCCGCCAGCGCCAGTGCCGCCCCGGTGAGCGCGATGGCCCGCGGACCGGCCTGGGTGAGGGTGAGGCCGCCGAGCCAGGAGCCGAGTGCGATGCCGATGTTGAACGCGATCGAGCTCCCGGCCGATGCGGTGTCGGTGCTGCCGGGCGCGAACTCCATGACCCGGTTCTGCAGGGCCGGGATCAGTGCGCCCATCGCGAGCCCGGTGAGCATGACGGTCGCCCCGGCGGCCCACGGGTTGGCGCCGAACGCGTACATGGCGAGCAGTGTCGCGGCGAGCAGGCAGACCGGCAGTGTCACGGCCAATCGCTGGTTCCGGTCGGAGAGGGCGCCGCCCGCGGCGATCCCGCCGAAGTCGGCCAGGCCGCGCGCCAGGAGCAGCGGCCCGAGCAGGGCCGCGGACATGCCGGCGACCGCGGTGACGAACGTCGAGGTGTAGGTGAAGGCGGAGAAGAACCCGGCGACCGCGAGTGCGGCGGTGACGAGCAGCAGCGTGTACTGGCGGGTGTCCGGGGTGGTGCCGCGCCCGGAGTGCTCGTTCCGGATCGGCTTGGACGGCAAGGCGATCACGAGCGTCAGGAGTGCCAGCAGTCCCAGTCCGGCGAACGCGAGGAAGGCGGTCTGCCAGGTCGTCGCCTGGCCCAGCCACGTTCCGGCCGGTACGCCGAGCATCGGCCCGATCGATCCGCCGGTGAAGACCACGGCCATGACGCGGCCGCGCACATGGGCGGGGAACATCCCGGCGGCCACCGGTGCGACGATGCCCCAGAACACGGACTGGCTCAGCGCGGTCGCCACGCGGGCCGCGAACAGGAGCTCGTAGGTGGGTGCGGCAGCCGAGAGCGCCGTCGCGCCGACGAGGACGGCCATGAGCGCGAGGAGCAGCGGGCGGCGCGGCACGTCGGCGACCAGCTTCACCAGCGGCAGCGTGAGCACGGCGACGGTGATGCTGTAGCCCGTGACCAGCAGTCCGACCCGGGAGTGGGAGACGTCCAGGTCGGCGGCGATCTCGGAGAGCAGCCCCACCGGCACAGTCTCGACGGTCACGTAGCAGAACGCGGCCGCCGCGAGCGCGAGCAGCGCCGCCACCGATCGTCTGTCGAAATCGGACAGTACCGTCATCTGAGTGCACCTCGGTCGCTTGGAGCACCGTACCGGGAACGGTCGGCAGGCGCGCCGAATGCGGCCGCTCGAGCGACGAGGTGAAGGGGGTCGTGCATCCGGGCCGTCCCAGTGTAGAAACCGGATCCCCCGCCGCGCAAGAGGACAGGACCACACTCGTCGCCCGGCCCCGTTACGCTGCGGCGCATGGACCCGATCTTCCGGCTGCCGCCCGACTCCCCGCTGGCCGCGGCCGTCTCCGAGGACTGGGGCCTGCTCCCCCTGCGCGTTCCGGCCGGCTGGCACGTCGTCTACAACGAGCTCTCGGCCCGGCGCCTGCCCGATGGAAGGGTGGAGGCCAACGACTCCGAGGACCTGTACTGGGCCCGGACGACGCTGCCGCCGCGGCCGGCGGCGGAGGAGGAGGCTGCGGCGAAGGGCGGTCGTCGGTCGCGGGAGGTCAACGTCGACGCCGGCTGGTACGGGGGCCGCGGCTTTCGCGTGGTCGTCCTCGACCCCGACTGGGACCACGAGCGCGCCTCCTGCACCACGCCCGATCTCGGCGGGCTCGTCTCCACGCTGGAGACGTGGATGCGGGTGATCGCCCGGGACGGGCGGCTTCCCTAGTCCGGCGATTCCCTCTACGGGTGCATTCGGGGGCTTCGTCTGCTTTCCGGTGATGAAGGCGGAGCCGGGGCGCAGCGCGGAACTGGAGGCGCGTGCGCGTCGGGAGACTCGATAGACTCGGAGCCGTGGCATGGCACCGGGCCGCACACCCGATCCGCTGAACGTCCCGGACCGGCCGCAACCGACGGATTGGCAAGCTGTGGAGGCATGGTGAAGCGCGGCAAGATCACCATGAACGATGTCGCGCAACTCGCCGGCGTGTCGACGATGACGGTCTCCAACGTCATCAACGACCGCGTGAGGGTCAGCCCGGAAGCCCGCGAACGGGTGCTCGCGGCCATCCGCGAATCCGGGTACCAGATCAACGCGGCGGCGCGAAGCCTCCGGTCCGGCCGCAGCGGCGTCATCGGGCTCGCCGTCCCCCAGGTCGGCAACCCCTACTTCGGGATGTTCGCCGAACTGGTCATCGCCGAGGCGCGGCGCCACGGGTACCACATCGCCGTCGAGCAGACCGGCGCCGTCGCCCTGGGCGAGACCGCGGCCGTCGCCCAATCCCGCAGACTCCAGCTCGACGGCCTCATCCTCTCCCTCTCGACCGCCGAGGCCGAATCGTCCCTGCTGCAGACGACCGAGCAGGGGCTGCCGATCGTGGTGCTCGGCGAGCAGGACCCGGCGGGCCGGTTCGACCACGTGTCGGCGCCTGACGAAGCCGGCGCCGCCGCGGCCACCGCTCACCTGGTCGACCTGGGCTGCAAGCGCATCGCGGTGGTCACCGGCGGGAACCTCGACCGGCTCACCATGTTCACGCGCCGCTACAACGGGTACCGGACCGCGCTGGAGGACCGCGGGATCCGCCCGGACCCGAAGCTGCGGTTCATCGTCGACTCGCTCACCCGGGAGGGCGCCCGCAGCACCGGGCACCGGATCGCCGACTCGGGTCTCGGGGTCGACGGGGTGGTGGCGCTCAACGACATCGTGGCCATGGGCGTGATCCGCGGCCTGCGCGACCGCGGCGTGGCCGTGCCGGACGACATGCGCGTCATCGGATTCGACGACGTGCCCGCGGCGGCGTACTTCATCCCGTCGCTGTCCACGGTGAGTCCCGACCACGAATGGAAGGCCGCCAAGGCCGTGGAGCTGATCCTCTCGCGCATCGAGGACCCGCTGGCCCCGCCCCGGGAGTACACCGCCCCGTTCGCGATCGTCCGACGCGAGTCCACCGCGTGAGCTCCGGCGGTCCGATGCGTCGGGCCGCCGGAGCCGTCAGGTCACAGCCCCGAGCACTGGCCGGTCCGCGGGCCCGACACCGCGTTGGGGACCCCGCGGTCGACCGGCGCCGGCCGGTTGTCCCGGCACGAGAGCGGACCGTGGATCTCGTTGCCGGCGATGACGGTCCACCCGGTCACGTCGGTCACGGCCACCGGGCCGGCCACGGTGTTCGGAGCGCACTCCAGCGCGGGGTCGCCGATCGCGGCCGAGAATCCGCCGGTGACGGTGACCGGCCCGGACACGTCGGTGCCGCACAGCAGCACCGCGGCGGCGTCGACGGCGGTGACCGGGCCCTTGATCTGGGCGCCGTCGGCGACCAGCCCGGCGCCCTCGGACACGGTGACCGGGCCGTGCACGCGGGCGCCTTCGGCCAGGCAGGTCGTGCCCGAGGCGACCGACAGCGGGCCGTACCGGGGGCCGGTCACCGTGGCGTCGCATGCGGGCGCGGCGAATCGGTCCACGACGTCGACGACCGCGGTCACGCCGCCGAACTCGGTCGTGCCGGAGACCGTGATCCGTCCCGGGACCCCGGTGTCCGACGGCACGTCCTCCCACTCGACCGGGACGGACGCGGTCGATCCGTCCGAAGTGGTCAATACCTGGACCTCGCCGGGGAGCGCCGGGGCCTCCCCTGCCAGGGCCGCGGTGTACACCGTGTCCTCGAGGACGTGCGCGGCGCGGCTCCGGTCGTAGACGTCGATCGAGGAGTACGGCTCGAACGTGCCGGACATGCCCGGCACCGCCCGGAACATCGCCTGGAAGCTCGCGGGCTCCCAGGTGAGGGCGCCCACGCCCCGGTTGCCGACGACGTCGTTGACCAGCTGGAACACCGCCTGGATCGCGTCGGCCTGGCCTTGGACGGTCCTCGGGAACGTCGAGTTCGGCATCGTGCCGCCGCCGGTCGCGGGGTACGAGGTCTCCGCGATCTCGAGCCGGTACTGCGGATACGCGGTCGCGAGCGTGTGGAGGTTCTCCTCCATCTGGGCGAGGCTGCCGTGGTGCTCGGGGTAGTACGAGAGCGCGAGCACGTCGAAGTCCTGGCCCTTGGCGTTCAGGCGGGTCGTGAGCTGCTCCCAGAACTCCCCCGCCTTGCCCATGCCGCTGATGCGACCGACCACCGAGTGCAGTTCGACCTCGGACTCGGGCGAGGCGTCCCGGACCGCCGCGATGCCCGAGGCCAGCAGCGTGGTGAACCGGTCCCATGAGTCCAGGTACCGCTGCCGCTCGGCCGGGTCCTCGGAGTACCGGTACTGCCAGAGGATGCCCCCGCCGGGCTGCGACTGGTACACGTCGGCCTGGTTGCGGAAGTACGGCGGATTCGCGCCGGCGTGCACCGCTTCGGTCGACGGTGCGCCGACCGCCTCGCTCCCCCACATGAACCCGTTGGCGATCTCGTTGCCGACCGCGACCTTGTCCGGGACGGTGCCCTGCTCGACCAGTCGCGAGACGTAGTCGTAGGTGTAGTCGTACACCGCGTCGGTCAGCTCGTCGAACTCGAGTTCGGCCCAGGCCCGGGGCTTCGGCTGCTTGCCGGGGTCGGCCCACGAGTCGGCGTAGTGGAAGTCGATCCCGAGACCGAGGCCGCGCTCGGCGACCAGCTGCGCCGAGACCAGGGTCCGCTCGGGCCCCTGGTACGGGATCGCGTTCGGATTTCCGGTGGACTCGTTGCGCGGTTCGTTGAACACGCGCAGCCGCGTGTACTCCATGCCCCTGTCCTGCATGACGTCGAGGAGATGCGGGCCGGCGCCGCGGTCCTCGGCCTGGGGGTGCACCCAGTACTCGCGGTCGCGCTGGTCGTCCATCCAGGACAGGTCGGCACCGAGGACCACGTCGTCGCGGAGGTAGTTGAAGACCGCGAGCTCGCTCACGCCGATCCTCGCCCCGGGCGAGGCGGCGGTGACCGTGACCCGCACGTACCTGGTGCCGGGCGCGGTGAACAGGTCGACGCCGCCCGCGCCCGGTTCGGCGGCCTCGGAGCGGTCGGCGACGACCGTCCACTGCTCGCCGTCGGGGGACGCCTCGACGACGTACCGGTACACGGCGCCCGCGTCGGGGAAGGTCACGTGGACCTTGCGGAGGTTGTCGTAGGCGCCGCCCAGGTCGAGCTGCAGCCATTGGGGGCCGGTCTCCGTCGCCAGCCAGGACGTGTCCGGGTCCTGGTCGATCGCCAGCGGCGCGGTGTCGCCGCTGGCGGCGGTCGCCTCCACCCAGTACTTGGCCGCCAGGTCGCTCTCCACCGGCTCGATCACCGCTTCGCCGTACAGGGCGGCGGCCGGTTCGACGGGGCCGAACGCGCCAGTCCCGACCAGCGCGCCGGCGAGGACGAGCACGGCCGACGCTCCGGCCGTGCGCCTCGGAAGTCTCTTGTGCACGGATGAGGTCCTTTCTCGATCACATGGAACCGTTCGGGTCGCGAAGTCCGGTCGCGCGTCGCTGCGGGGACGCATGTCCCGGGCGCTCCGGCACAGGCGCCCGGGACATGCGGGTCTTGCGGGGGATGCGGGTCAAGGGGCGGCCGGTTCCGGGCCGGCCGGGCCCCGACCGGGTCGCAGCGATCCGATTGGAACGATCCAATTCCCCCGGGATCAGACCGCTTGGCGGGTGAAGCGCTGGTTGGTGCTGCCGTTGTACGCGTACTGGGAGATGCGGGCGCCGTCCGCTGTGGACCTCTCCCAGACGTCCATGGCCAGGCCGGACTGGCGGTTGATGATGCTGACGACGTTGTCGCCGTGGTCGGTCAGGCGCCAGTGCTGGCTGCGGGCGCCCGTGTCGGCCTGCTGGGTGATGTCGGCGCCGTTGCCGTTGCCCGCGACCTGGAGGACGAGGCCGGAGTGGCGGGCCTTGATCTTGACGTGGCCCTCGCCGGCGTCGACGAACTCGAACTGCTGGTTGGTGCGGCCGGTGGAGGACCACTGGATCAGCCTGGCCCCGGCGGCGGTGGAGAGGGCGTCGATGTCGGCGTACTTGCCGCTGTGCTGGGCGATCAGCCGGTAGTGGCCCGTGACCGGGCCGGGGTTCTCGCCCAGTGCGGCCTCCCACCGGGTCCCGGTGCCCGACGCGTCGGCCGGGAGGCGGTCGCGGGCGGCGGTGTCGCCGTACATGGTCCAGCGCGCCCAGTCGACGACGGTGCGCGGGAAGCGCTGGTCGCTCCAGAAGCTGGTGTGGGTGCCGCCGACGAAGGTGAGGAACGCCTTGGGCCAGGTCATCTCGGTGTACGCCTGCCGGGCCGAGCTGTACTGGGTGAGGTCGTCGCGGTCGCCGTGCACGAACAGGACCTTGGCCGCGATCGAGCTCGACGGGGTGCCCTGGTCGGTGCACGACTGCGGGTTGGCGGAGATGATCCGGCTGTCGGCCCAGCGGGTCAGGAGGCCGTGGGTGGTCATGCCGCCCAGGGAGTGGCCCGAGACGCCGACGCCGATGTCGGTGCGGATGTGCCCGGCCAGCGGCCCGCTCGTGTTGAGCGCGAGGGTGTTGGTGATGGCCTGCGAGACGTCCTTCGGGGTCTCCCCGTTGCCGACGTCGGCGGGGTTGTGGTTGAAGTGCGGGGCGGGGACGATGAAGCCCGCCTCGGCCAGTCGCCTGATGATGAACAGGGAGTTCTGGGGGCTGCTCTGGTAGCCGTGGGTGAAGTTGTAGACGGGGAAGACCCCGTCGGCGACCGGGGCGTCGGTCACGGGGCTGCCGCCGACGGTCCCAGAGGCCGCCGGGTAGTAGACGTAGGTGGTGACCGCGCGGCTGCCGCGCGTCCAGTTGTACCGCCGCACGCCCACGGGGAACGGATCGGCCGGCGCGGGGTCGGCCAGGGCCGGCCCGGCGCCGAGCAGGGCGGCGCCCGCACCGAGCGCTCCGGCTACGCCGAGACCGAGGAAGGTCCGTCGTTGCATTGGCATGTGAACTCCTTGAGTGAGGTTTCGCGATCGGTGTCGGCGCCCGGATGGCGGACGCGCTGGAAGGGTGCGGCCCGTGCCGCGTCGGTGGGACTGCCGAGGGATTCGCTTCGAGGGCCTCCCGGCCGGGCGATTCGGCCCCGCGGCGCCGGCTCCTTTCCGGCGGGAAGGCGCCGAACGCTATTGGAAGCGTTTACATCAATAGGATTATATGGATACATCGATCTATGGTCAAGCCTCCCGGAGGCGCGTGTGAACGTTTTTCTCAGGGACGACGCCGGGCACGAGGAGCAGCCCGGCTCACGCGGAGTCCCGGACGACCAGCTCCGTCGGAAGCACGACCGACTCGACCCGATCGCCGTCGAGGAGGGCGACGAGCAGGCGCACGGCCTCCCCTGCGACCTCCTCGAGCGGTTGGCGGACCGTGGTGAGCATCGGGCTGGTCGCGGTGGCGATCGCCGAGTCGTCGAAGCCGCCCACCGCGACGTCGCCGGGCACGGCGCGGCCGGCGTCGTGGAGGGCCCGGAGCGCGCCGGAGGCCATGAGGTCGGAGGCGACGAACACCGCGTCCAAGGCCGGAGCGTTCTCCAGGAGCGTGCGCATGGCCCGCTCGCCTCCGGCCTGGGTGTAGTCGCCGTGGACCACCATCCGCTTGGTCGCCTTGCGACCGAGCACGTCAGTGAAGCCCTCCATGCGCAGGGCGCCACCGGGTGTGTCGAGCGGGCCCGTGATCATGCCGATCCTGCGCCGGCCCAGACCCGCGAGGTACTCGGTGATCTGCCGGGCACCGCCGCGGTCGTCCGCGGCGGCATAGGGGACCGCGCTCTCCCGGCCGAGGACCGCACCGCAGGCCACGACCGGGATGCCCGAGTGTTCCACCGCTTCCAGGAGCGGGTCGCCGGCATGGGCCGAGACGAGGAGTGCGCCGTCGGCGTGGCCGCCGCGCAGGTACCGGGCGACGCGGTCGCGGCCGCCGCGGTCGCCGGCGACCATGAGCACCAGTGCGGTGTCGCGGTCGGCCAGCCGGCGTGTCGCCGCCCGCAGGACCACCGAGAAGTTCGGGTCCTCGAACAGCCGCTCCTGCGGTTCGGACAGGACCATGACGATCGAGCCGGTGCGGCTGGTCTTGAGGCTGCGCGCGGCCCGGTTGACGACGAAGCCCGTCTCGATCACCGCCCGCCGCACGGCCAGCTCGGCGGCGAGCGAGACGTTGGCGTGCCCGTTGAGGACGCGCGAGACGGTGCCCCGCGAGACGCCCGACGCCGCCGCGACGTCGTTGATGGTCGGCCGTTTTCGTGCCATGCTCCTCGATCCCGTTGCCTCGTGCGCGAAGCGAGCCTGCGGGGGCGCCGCCCGGACGGCGCCCCCGCAGGTGCTCATGCGGTCCGGATCAGACGCACATCGTCGATGTTGATCCAGTTGCCGGCGTTCGCGCTGGTGTAGAACCCCGCCTCGATCCGCCCGCTGGTGACCTGGATTCCGGAGATGGTCACCTGCGTCCACGTCGAGGTCACCGGGAGGCCCGCCTGCCGTTCGCCGCCGCCGAAGTTCTTGGCGTACATGCGTGCGGCGGTCTGGCCGCCGCCGTTCATGACCCAGGCGGTGAGCGTGTACGTCCCGTTCGGGACGCTCACCGACTGGTAGGCGGAGGCGGTGTAGGCGGTGCCCTTCCAGAACGTGAGCTTGTTCGAGCCCTGGTAGACACTGCCGCGCGACTCCCTGAAGACGGCGTTCGCGTCGGCGCTGTTCTGCGCCCAGACGCTCCAGCCGGCCGCCGGGTTCCCCGAGGTCTCGAACCCGCCGTTCGTCAGCACGTTCTCGCCCGTGCCCGGGTCGCCGCCGCCGGTGGTCTCGGCGAAGACGTCGAGTGTCGAGAGCGCGCCGCCGCTGCAGTTGAACAGGCCCTGGTTGTCCCAGGAGTTGCTCTCGCCGGCGAAGTCGTTGATGTACGCCATGCCCGCCTGGGTCGCCCAGGAGGTGGTGCCGAGCCACGCCGGCTCCCACCAGACCAGGCCGCGCCCCCGGTCGTTCGGAACCGCCTGCACCGCGTTCCGCAGGTCGCGGAGGAACTGGGTCTGGCCCGCCACGGTCGCGGGGTAGCCGGACTCCTGCGCGTGGGAGCCGGTGAAGATGTTGCCGCGCCCGTCGCAGTCGGTCAGGGTGTGGGCGTAGGCGGTCTCGACGATGAGCACGTCCTTGCCGTAGCGCGCGGCCACGTCGTTCATGTTGGTGCGGAGCTGGCTCATGGTGCCGTGCCAGTACGGGTAGTAGGACATGGCGATGATGTCGTAGGGGACGCCCTGGTTGCGGGCGTTGTCGAACCAGGTGCGGTAGGCGGCGTTGTTGCCGCCGCGGTCGAGGTGCAGGGCGATCTCGATGCCGCTGCCGCCCTGGTGGACGCCTTCGATGCCGGCTTTGAGCAGGCCGCCGAGCTGCGACCAGTTGGAGGTGGAGCCGGTGGGCAGCAGCATCCCGTTGGTGATCTCGTTGCCCACCTGGACGATGTCGGGTGTGGCGCCCGCGGCGGCCATCTGGGAGACGACGCTGCGCGAGTAGTCGCGCACGGCGGTGGTGAGCTGGCTGTAGGACAGGTTCTGCCAGGCCTTGGGCTTGATCTGCTTGCCCGGGTCGGCCCAGAAGTCCGAGTAGTGGAGGTCGAGCAGGACGTCCATGCCGAGGGCCTTGGCGCGCTGCGCCATCGTGATCGTCTTGGCGAGGTCGTTCGTGCCGCCGCCGTACGGCTGGCCCGATGAGCTGTACGGGTTGTTCCACACCCGCAGCCGCACCAGGTTGGCGCCGTTGCCGGCCATGATGCTCAGCGCGTCGTCCTGGACGCCGCCGTCGGAGAAGCGGACCCCCGACCGCTCGACGTCGATCAGGGTGCCGGGGTCCACGCCCATGTAGAAGTCGTCGCGCACGGCCTGAGCGGGAGAGGCCGTGGCGAAGGCGACGAAGCCCATGGCGGCCGCCAGGGCCACCGCGATCATCCGTCTCATGTGTCGCTCCTTTTGCGATGGGAGGGTCGGGCGCTGCCGGGCGCCCGCAGCGGCGGTGAGTGTCGCCGCCGAGTTCGGTCGGCCCCCGAGGGCCGCGGGGCTCATCCCTTCTCCGCGCCGGCCATCGCACCCGTGACGAGGTGGCGCTGGAGGACGATGTAGAGGATGGTGATGGGCACCGCGAGCACCACCGCGCCGGCGGCGAAGGTGGTGAAGTCGTTGGCGTACTGGTCGGTGATGAGCTGGAACAGGCCGATCGCCACGGTCTGCTTGCCGCTGCTCTGGAGGAGCAGCCGGGGCAGGATGAAGTCCATCCAAGGCATCGTGAAGCTCGTGATGGCCACGAAGGTGAGCATCGGGCGCATGAGCGGCAGGACGATCTTGCGGAAGATCGTGAGCCGCCCCGCGCCGTCGAGGGCGGCGGCCTCGTCGAGGCTCGCAGGCAGGTTGTCGGTGTAGCCCTTCATGAGCCACGTGTTGTACGGCAGAGCGGCGGCGATGCTCACCAGGGCCAGGCCCGTCAGCGAGTCGAGCAGCCCGAAGTTGAGGAACAGCATGTAGACGGCGATGGCGGTGAGGAAGCTGGGGAACATCTGGAGGACGAGGATTCCGAGCATGCCGGGCTTCCGTCCGCGGAAGCGGATGCGCGAGAACACCCAGCCGCACAGGGCCGACAGGACGACCGAGCCGGCCATGTTGAGCACGGCGACGTACAGCGAGTTGAGGTACCAGCGGCCGTAGTCGGTCTGCGTGAACAGCTCGATGTAGTTGTCGAAGGTCGCGTTCTCGGGGATGGGGCCGGCGTTGGCCAGCCCGCCGCCCGGTCCGAACGAGGAGCCGACGACCCACAGGAGCGGGAAGACCACGATGACCGCGACCGCGAGGAGCTGGAGGTGGAGCAGCGCGTCGGTGACCCGGTCGCGGATCCGCTGCCGGCCTTCGGCGGTCGCGCCGCTGCGGGACCGCGGGTCCCGCACCTGGGCGGCGGTTGGAGTTGCGGCCATGTCAGAGCTCCCGGATCGCTTTGGTGCGGTTGAGGTTCAGCACCGAGATGGTGCCGACGATGACGAAGATGACGAGGCTCATGACCGCGCCGATGTTGTAGAGGCGGTTGTCCAGCGTCAGTTTGAACAGCCAGGTGACGAGCAGGTCGGTGCTCCCGGCGAACCGGTAGTCCACATTGTCCGGGCCGCCTTCGGTGAGGAAGTAGATCACGCCGAAGTTGTTGAAGTTGTGGACGAACGAGAGCACGAGCAGCGGCATGACCGTCCGCTGGACGATCGGCAGCGTGATGTGGCGGAACTGCTGCACGGGCCCCGCGCCGTCGATCCGGGCGGCCTCGTAGTAGCTCTCGGGGATGTTCGCGAGGACGCCGCCGACCAGGGCCATGAAGAACGGGAAGCCGAGCCACAGGTTGACCAGGAGCGCCACGGCGCGAGCGAGGTTGGGGTGGGACGGGTCGGTGAACCAGTAGATCCGCTCGTCGGTGAGGCCGAGATCGACCAGCCACTGGCTGACGGGTCCGAACTGGCCGTTGAACATCGAGCGGAACACCAGGGCCGAGACGATGCCGGGGACGGCCCACGGCAGCAGGAAGACCGAGCGCCACACCCGGGGGAACCGGACCCTGCGACTCGCCAGCAGCACCGCTTGCAGCAGGCCCGCAGCGTAGGTGGTGACCGTGGCCAGCAGCGCCCACACCAGGGTCCAGACCAGGATGCCCCCGAACGTCGCCGCCCAGGAGGGGACGGCGAAGATGGTCGCGAAGTTCTCGAAGCCGACCCAGTGGACGAGGTTCTTCGGCGGGAGGTTGTCGCGGTTGTAGTCGGTGAACGCGACGAGGATGCCGAAGAGCACCGGCAGGACCGACATGAAGACGATCAGGACCAGGCCCGGCGAGAGCACGATGTACGCGAACGCGCCGTCCCAGATCCGCTTGAAGTAGGCGGGCGAGGCCTCGGTCCTCCCGCCGGCGTTCAGGGCCGCGCGGTAGCGGGCCGCGTCGCGGACGCTCCAGACCCAGACGACGGCCAGCAGCGCAAGCGTCAGGAAGGCGATGAGGCCGTTGGCCATGAGGACGATCGAGTTGTCGCCCTCGGTCAGGCCGGTCAGGGTCATCTCGCGCGGCTGCGTGCCGAGGGTGAACAGGCCCCACAATCCCTTGACGAAGAACCCGCCGTTGGAGCGCGGCGTGAAGTCCATCCCGGCGTAGTAGTTGCCGGAGGCGATCTCCCAGACGACGGCGCCGGCGTAGAAGGCGAAGAAGAAGGCGGCCTTGCCGGCCTGGCGGTTGAGGAGCTGGCCCGAACCCCACACCAGTGCCGAGGCGATGCCCGGCACCGGCGCGGGGAGACCGGGGCCCGCTCGGCCCGGCGCGCGGGGGGAGCGCGCCGGGGCCGAGGTCGGGAGATCGGAGGTCTCGGTGGTGGTCACGACGGCCGGTTCCTAGAGTCCGTGCAGTTCGCTGTAGGTCGCCACGGCCTTCTCCTGCGCCGCGGCGGCGTCGGACAGCCCGTCCCAGACGTCGATGACCATCGTGTTGCCGGTCTCCCAGAAATACTGCGGCACTTGCGGAATGAGTTCCGCATTCGCCGACTGGGCCACGATGCCGGCCACATGCGGGTCGTCCTCGATCCCTTCGATCCCCGCGAGCAGGTCGCCGTTGACCGCCGGGATCTGCCCGGTGGCGCCGTAGACGGCGGCGGCGCCGGCGTCGGAGGCCATGAAGTTCGCGAAGACCCTCGCCGCGGCCGGGTGCTCCGAATACCCGGAGACGACCGCGACGTGCATGCCGGCGAAGGCCCCGGCAGGGGCGCCGCCGTCGACGGTCGGCAGTGTGGTGACCCCGTACTCGAAGCCGTTCTCGGCGGCGCCGGTGTCGAAGAGCGAGAACGCCCAGGGGCCGGTGATGACGTACGGGGTCTCGCCCTTGGCGAACGCCTCCTCGATCGTCTCCCAGGTGCTGTCGGCGCTGGGCACGTCGTAGATCTCGCGCAGGCCGGCGTAGTAGTCGAGGGCGCCGGTGAGGGCGGCGTCGTCGAATCCCGGGTCGTCCACGTTCCCGTCCGGGTACACCTTCCAGCCCGCGGAGGAGAGGATCGGGTACGCGCGGTAGATCTCCGCGGTGGACATGCGCAGCGTCCACCGGTTCGTCGATGGATCGTTATAATCTGCAGCGAGCGATCGGATCTCCTCCCAAGTGGTCGCGGGATCGGGAGCACCGGTCAGTTCCTGGAGCAGGGTGGTGTTGTAGATGAGCGCCAGCGACTCGGTCGTCACCGGGACCGCGTACATCTGGTCCTCGACGGAGACGACGCTGGTGAACGCCTCGCTCATCCGGTCCTGCAGCACCCCGGTGTACTCCCCCAGCGGGGCGGCGGTGCCGTCGTCGATCGCCCTGGCGACCTGGTCGTAGAAGCTCATGTAGACGTCCGCGCCGTTCCCGGCCTCGCCGGCCAGCGACATCTTCTCCACCGCGTCGTTCTTGGCGACGAGCTCGTACTCGATCCGGATGTCCGGGTACTCGTCCTTGAACTCCTCCTTGAAGGCGGCGATCACGGCCTCGGCGAGGTAGTCCTCCTCGAACCAGACCTTCAGCGGCACCTCACCGGAGGCGACCGCCTCCTCGATGACGTACTGCCCGGCCTCGTCGTCCCACTCCAGTTCGGAGGCCTGCTCCTCCTCGGCGGGGCCGCCGCACCCGGCCATTCCCAGCACGGCCGCCGCGGCGGCGGCGATGGCTCCTCTGCGTCGCATCACTTGTCCTCGTCTCAGTTGAGGGGTGCCGCCGGGTCGACCCCGACGGTCTGTGAACGTTTGCATCAAAGTAGCGACATGCATCACTGAAAGCAAGGTCCGTCTGACTTCTATGACCCTTTTGCCAGAATCCAAATCGTTAAAATGATTGCGGTTCCATCACGAGCCGCCCTCAGAATCTTCGCGAACGGTGCAAAAGACCGAGTTCCGCGTGCACGTTCACAGGCACTGCACCTCCCGGCCGGACGCACCGGTCGGCAGGCGGCGTCGGCGCCGAACCGTTTGGAGGAACCCGAGAAAAACGGCCGCGCGGCCGGGCGCGGCGAAACAGGACGTTGTGGAAACCCCACAGGACGCGCCCGATTCGTCGGTTTCGCGATTTGACACGGCTTCGACACTGAGCGTATGCATCAGCCGCCTGCCGCCCAGTCCACATCGGAACGCGTTCCGCCGCAATCCGCTCCGCCCGAACCCGGCCGCCGAGCCGAGGTGACCGCCAGGTCCGTCCAGATCGTCCTGCTGTCCCTCGGCGGACTGCTCCTGACCTCGGGCATCATCGTCTTCACCGCCGTCGCCTGGCGCCAGCTCGGCGACGGCGGCCGGCTCACCATCCTGGCCGGCGCCACCGGGCTGCTCATGGCGGTCCCGTTCGCGCTCACCCGGTTCCGGCTGTGGGCGACCGCCGAGACGCTCGCCGCCACCGCGACGCTCGCCCTGTGGTGTTCGGCCCTCGCCGGCTACTACCTGTACCTGCCCGGCGGCACCGGTCTCACCGCACTGCCCGTGGCCCGCTGGACCGGGGCCGTGCTCGCCGCCGCGGCGCTCTACCGGGTCGCCGCCCGCGTCAGCGCCCCCGCCTGGGCGATGCTCCCGCTCGCCGCGACCGGGGCCGCGTTCGCGGCCTTCGGTGACGCGCTCGAAGCCGCACTCCACATGGTCGCCATCGGAGTCCTGCTCGCCGGGGCCGCCTGGACCGTGAAGGCCGCGCCCACCCGCCACGCCGGCTCCGACCAGTGGTCGGCGCGAGTGCTCCTGGCCGGCGGCATCACCGCGGTCTTCCTCGCCGGACTCCGGGCCGCCTTCGGCCTCGACGCCGAACTGCTGCCGGCCACCGCCGCCACCGCGTGCCTCCTGGCCGCGGGCTGCATGCTCGCGACCGCCCACGCCCGCTTCTCGGGCGCCGCCGTGTCCGCCACCACCGTCCTGGCCGCCGCCGCGGCCGCGCTCACCACCGCCGCATGGGTCCTCGCGTTCCGGTCCGAGGAGCCGCTGCTCGCGGTCCCCGCCTTCGGACTCGCGACGGTCGCGATCATCCTGTTCAGCTCGTGGACCGACCCGAACGGCCACGAACGGCTGCCGCTCGGCGCGAGCGCCGCGGCCGTCATCGCCTCGCTCGCCGTACTCGGCGCGGTGACGACCGGCGCGTTCGAACTGACCGCGTTCGCCGCCGCCGCGGGCCTGGCGCTCGCCTGCGCCCCGATCTTCCCGGCCGCCCTCGCGGACGGCCTCCGCGCCGGCGCTTGCACGATCGGCATCGCGGTGCTCGCGTGGTGCACGACCGCGGCCGTCGCCGCGGTCCCGGTCGCGTTCGGCGCCGAACCGAATGCGCTGCTGCGCTGGGAGATCCCGGTGATCGCCGCCGCGAGCGCGATCGCCGTCCCCCTCCTGCGCGCCGGCCGGCGCCGCGACTACCTGGCCTTCGTCGGCGCGGTCGCGGTCCTCGGCGCCGGGGCGCTCATCGAGGCCCCCGGGGCGCCGGCGGCGTCGTTCGCACTCGTGACGGCCGCGGCGATGGTCGTCGCGTTCACCTCGCCGGGTGCGGTCCGCCGGGCGACGGCGTGGACCGCGGTGTACCCGTGGCTGACCGCGACCGCGCTCGCGGCGTTCTACCGGGTCGAGACGAACGACGTCAACGCCGGACCGGCCCTCGTCCTCGCCGCCGGCGCCGCCTCGGCCCTGCTCGCGGCGGCCCACATCGGCCGGGGCGGCGCCGACCGCCGGTGGGCGAAGGCGCTGGCGCACATCACGATCGCGGCGACCCTGGTGTGGCTCACCGGGACCGCCATCGTCGACGGCCTGACCGTGTACGCCCCCTTGGGCTTCACGGCTTACGCCTGCGGGCTCGCGGCGGCCGCGCTCGCGAACCGCGGCGCCGGTCTCGGCAATGCGCTCGGCTCCTGCGGGTCCCTGGTCGCAGCGGTGCTCCTGTTCGCGGCCTACAGCGGCGCGACCGCGGTCGAGTGGTACACGGTGCCGCCCGCGGCGGTCCTGGCGGGCCTGGGCCTGTGGCTCCTGCACCGCGACGCCGCGACCGGTTCGTGGCTCGCGCTCGGACCGGCCCTCGCCGTCGGACTCGGGCCCTCCCTGGTGATCGCCCTCGGCCCCGACGGCCACCCGTGGCGCCGCCTCGCCGTCGGCGCGGTCGCGGTCCTGGTCCTCCTCGTCGGCGCGAACCGCCGCTGGCAGTCACCGCTCGTCCTCGCCTCGATCGTGCTCACCGCCCTGGCGGTCAACGAGATCGCCCTCGTCTGGAGCCTGGTCCCGAAGTGGATCCCGCTCTCGGCGGGCGGCGCGATCCTCATCGCAGCGGGCGCGACCCTGGAGCAACGCCGCAGGGACCTCGCCAAGCTCAGCCGCACCCTCAAGGCGATGCGGTAAGGCCCGAGCAAGCGAGCGCGGCCTGCCCCGGCAGGCCGCGCCGACCGTCTCGAGTCCTCCGGGAATCTGCGCGCTGCGGCGTCCTCGAACGCCATCGGGCCGGCCGCGGGTTGGGAGCCGCCGTTGCCTTGGGCAGGGAAAAAGGCCCCCGACGCAACGAACAGAAACGACGAAAGCCTTGAAAATGAAACGATGACCTTTTTTTGCTACCGCTTTTTCTTGCTACAGACTATTTGTCCCCAACATACACTAACTTTAAGTATCACCGAGACCTCTACAGTGTACTGCCCGGACGCCCTGCGAGTCAAGGCGTCCGGGCCCGGTCAGCGATGAATTCGGCCGTTCAGCCGATGTCGAACCGCACGAGCAGGTAGGCGCGTCGCACATCCTCGGGCAGCAGCGAGCGGTAGTCGGCCGCTGCGGCCCGCTTGAGGCCCATCCGCCACTGCCCCAGCATGGGCGGGGCCGGCACCGGGGCCACCGCGGCGTGCGGAGCCCCGCCGAAGCCCGGGTCGTTGGCGCCCGGGGACTCCGCGGCCGAAGGCTGGCCCGGGAGCTGCCAGCGGACCGTGAACGCGTCGGTGTGGACGGTGTCGAGCACGAGGTCGGCGGCGGTGACCTTCACCGGCCGGCTCGCCGCCCGCACCCGCGCCCAGAACGGCAGGTGCTCGGGGGCGAGCGTGAAGACCAGTTCCTGGTCGTCGCCCTCGTCGGGGTGGAGCATCCGGTGCCAGGCGGTGCCGAACTGCTCCTCCAGGGCGAACAGGGCCGCACCCGAGGTCGGCAGGACCGCGTCCAGGTTCGCCTTCGCGGCCGCGGCCAGGCCCGGCCCGCCCGCTCGGGACGTGTAGTCCAGGTGGAGCACCACGTCGGTGATCGAGGCGAGGTCGAATTGGTTGTGGGCCTTGGGGAGCGAGAGCGTCCACTCGCTGACGGCGCCGGCGCCCTCGAAGGGCAGGAACCGGTCGTCCTCGAAGCGCAGCTCGAACATGCCCCGGTCGTTCACCGCGTGGCTCGTGGCGATGGCCTTGGTCGGGACCGGGCTCGTCCAGAAGCGCGGGTCGCCGCCGGCGAGCGGGTCGCCGTAGCCGCCCCCGAGCGCGTCCGTGAGCCGCACCCCGTTGTTGGTCACCGCGAGCGTGCAGTTCACCGACGTGTACGGGCCGACCACGCACGGGATCGAGAGCGCCACCGACTTGAGGCGGCGCCGGAAGTGGCCGGGGTAGTCCAGGTCGAACAGCCACTCCGGCAACTGGATCGCCGCCTGCCCCGTCAGCTTGAGCGCGAGCAGGGCCAGCGGGTCGACCTGGGCGAGCGAGACGTGCTTGGTGATCTCCAGGTTCCGCTGGTTCTTCTCGAGATAGGACGACTCCATGCGGCGGATGTCGTTGGTGAGCCGCTCGGGCGCCAGGAGGCCCTTGCGCAGCGAGTCCCAGTACCCGAACTGGATGAACGACGCGTCCGGCTCGGCCAGCTCGAACTGGTAGGACTGCTGGGCGAGCATCGCCGTGTCGAACGCGATCTGGTACGCCTGGAAGTACACGGTGGACACCCGTGCGAGCATCCAGTCGTAGAGCTGCTCGTCGGTGTACTTGGTGCGCAGGAACTCCTCGACGGCCTCGGAGTCGGCGATGACCTGGAGGTGGTTGGCGGCCTCCGCGGCGGCGACCTGCTCCCGGAGCCGGGCGCTCGCGATCTGCGCCTCGAGCTGCGCGAGTTCGTCGGCGGCCACGTCGCGGTTGAACCGGTGGTCCTCGAACTCGCGGGTGAAGCGGCCCTGCGCCGCGGCCATCGACGCTCCGGTGTGGAGCATCCCGGCGAACCCGTTGATCATCGCGCCGGTGTTGGACAGGTAGCCGGAGATGTTCGACCCGCCGATGGACATGCTCACCGACGGCGAGCCGCCGAAGCCGGCGATGCCGATGCTGAAGTCGGGGATGAGGTTCGCCCCGCCCGCCATGCCCGACATGACCGCGCCGACGGCGTTGCCGGCCAGTCCCAGGGTCTCCATGACGACGCCCGCGATCTCCCAGCCGTTCATGCGGGGGACGGAGCCGTGGTAGGCGATGCGGGTGTTCAGCGCGTCCCGGCCGGCCTCCATGGCCTCGCGGGAGGCGACCGCCTCGTCCTCCTGGAGTTCGCGCACGGCCTGGATCGCCTGGTTGAGTGCCACTTCCTGGCTCGCCCGCAGCAGCGCCAGCTCCTCGGCGTCGCGGGTCTCCAGCACCCGCAGCAGCTTCTCCCCCAGGGCCCGCAGCTCGGTGCACAGCTCGACCGCGCGGGCGGCCAGCACCGGGAACCGGTAGCGGGTGTCGGTGGCCGAGAACAGGCCCAGGACGCTGGACAGGTCCGCGCCCGCGGCGGCCGCCTTGACCAGCATCGCCGGGTCCAGCGGCGGCTCGAACAAGGGCAGCCGCCGGAAGACCCCTTCGATGTTCAGGCCGTGCCGGACCTTGAACAGGCGGTCGGCCACGGTGTCCCAGTAGCCGAGGAGCTTGTCGTTCACCGGGATGCCGAAGTACTTGACCTGCAGGTGCGGCAGCGGCTCCGCGCCGTCCTCGCCGGGGATCGCGAGGTCGAGCGGCGGAGCGAAGCCCTCAAGGACCGCGGCCACGTCCTGGTTCCCGAACGGGTCCAGCGCGGCGTCGGCGGTGAGCTGCGCGTAGCTCTTGTCGGCCCGCTCGGGCGGCGGGACCTTCTCCGGGCGCCGGCCGAGCAGCTCCGCCGCGAGCGTGTACAGCAGCACCGCCTGGTTGATCGACTCCAGGGTGTCGCGCCGGAACTCCTGGTCGGCCCAGCCGATGAGGTTGTCGAGGTACTTCATGACGATCGCCTTCTGGTAGGCGACCGGGCGGTGGCGGGCCACGGTGTGCGGCGAGAACGGGTGGTTCTTCCAGGCGCGCAGCTCGTCGAGGTGGTCGCCGATGTCCCCCAGGATCGACTCGATCCGCTGCCGGCGGTAGTCCTCCCCCGCGTGCTCGAAGAACGGGCGGGTGACCCAGTACCGTTGCGGCGCTTCGGGCCCGTCGGTGCTGGTCGGGTCGAAGATGCGGTGGTACCAGCGCATCGCCTCCTCGAAGCGGTGCTCGGCGGTGAGCTTCGCGGCGATGAGCATCGGCGCGTGGAAGAAGATCTCCCAGTTGTAGGCCGCGTAGGCGCCGCCGCGGGTGAAGTCGACGCCGCCCTCGGCGGTCGCGTCGACCGCGTTGCCCGGCTGCGGGCCGTAGGCGAAGGCCGTCGCGCTCGACGGCGCGACGCTCTGCTGCCGGCGGTTCACCAGGCCCTCGACGCCCTTGGTGTCCAGGGCCGCAAGGAAGTCCGAGGCGTACGGGTGCCAGAACGGGTACCAGCGGTGCCCGAACACGGTCTGCGGCACGTGGATGAGGCGCCGCCTGCCGTCGCTGCCGATGTACTGGAACGGGACGACGTCGGTGACCTGCGTGCGCCGGAGCCAGTAGGCGCGCTGGCGGTCCTGGTAGATCACCGGGCTCGACGAGTCCTCGTTGTACTGGCGGGCGCCGGGGGTCATGACGAGTTCGGCCGGGACGCGGGCGTTGGACACGAGCGGCCGCACGTCGTCCCAGCCGACCATGACCTCCACGGCGGCGTCGGTGGCGACGAGGCGGCCGTTCGCGAACCGCATCGTGTTCGGCTTGCGCAGCTTCGGGCCGCGCTCGTCGGCGAAGAGCGCCTTGATGCCACGGCCCTGCTCGCCGAAGTTCGTCTGCACGTGCCAGTGCGAGGTGGCCAGGACGAGGGTCCCGTCCGAGCGGCGGGTGTAGTTGCCGACGAGCGGTTTCATCTTCAGGTCGATGACTTCGCCGGTGAACACGAACGAGGAGGAGTGCCACGGCCAGTACAGGACCGAGTGCCCGCGCTTCGTCATGCGCTCGTGCGAGTCGGAGAACTCGTCGTAGAAGCGGGCGTCGTTGAACTCCGGGGAGGTGGAGAGGTAGACGTCGAGCCAGAGCTGGTCGTTCCTCGCCCGCGGCTTGAGCGTGTACGAGGAGCGCGGCCGGGGCCACGGGTGGACGAGCCGGTCGCCGCCGGTGCGGCGCGCGGTCCAGCCGTCCGGGGTGCGCTCGGTCCAGCACAGCTCGATCTCCAGGGTCCGCGCCGGGTCCGAAGTGGTCTTCGGGGAGTCCGAGGCCTGGGCGGGCGGCTGGCGCTTGGGCTGCTGCGTCTTCTCCTCGAACTGGAGCCAGAAGAGGTGCAGCCTGCCCCGGTAGACCACGGGCTGCACCTGGTCGGACGCGATGTCGACGTCGATGCGCTCCCAGCCGGTCCACTCCGCGTAGGCGAGGTCGAGGGTGCGGTAGTAGAAGTGGGAGGGCTGGGCGGCCGAGCGGGCCACCACGTGGACGCGGTTCGCCGCCGCGGTCTGCTCGTGGTAGATCCCGAGGGTCTGCATGTGCGCGACCTCGGTGAGCTTGCGCAGGTAGTCGCGGTAGGCCCGCTCCGCGTTCGCGTCGGTCAGCTCCCCTTGCGCGAGCTGGTCCTCGAGCTCTTTGAAGAACGGGGTCTTGTCGTCGCGCAGCTCCGCCTCGATCCAGTTCTCGGGGTAGAGGAAGACCTTCCGGTTGGCCTCCCACAGGCGGTAGCCGCTCATCCACTCCCACTGGCTCCAGGAGTCGAGTGCGGTGGTGTCGGCGGTCTGGTCGGCGGTGATCCGCACCAGCGGCTGCTCCAGGTTGAGCAGGCACCGCTGGGCGAAGAGCTGCACGGCGCCGATGGCCTGCTTGATGCGCGAGGTCTGCTGGACCGCCGTCATCTCGGTGTCGAGCAGGAACCACCGCTGGAGGTCGGCGGCGTCCTTCCAGTGCGCGGGGTTCTGCCACTGCCTGCCGTCCACGGTGATGTGGGCGGGCGTGGTGCGCAGCGACCGCTCGACCAGGTACGCGGTGAGGGCGTCCCGGCGGGCCTCGCGGAGGGGGTCCTGGAGGTCGGGCATGAGCGCCAGCCAGGCCGCGGTGTCGTACTTGGACTTCATGGTCTGGCGCAGGTGCTCGGTGGCGAGGCGCTGTGCGCCGCCGGCGTCCGCGTCGCGGTCGACCCACTGGAGGGCGTCGGCGGCCGGGACGCCCAGGCGGCGGAGGGCCTCGGCGGCCACGCGGGTGCGCGCCAAGCGGTCCACGTCGGCGTAGAAGGCGGTGTCGCCGCCGTCGAGGGCGGCGAGGTCGACCGGATCCCAGCCGGTCAGCGCCGCGACCGACGCGCGCACGTCCGCGACCGGGTCGCCCGCCGCGGCGGCGTCGAAGACCTCGGGCCAGCCGGTCGCCTCCGGTTCGGGGTAGCGGTGGCGCAGGCTGAGCCAGGCGGCGAGGTCCCGCCACGGTCCGAGGGGGACGCCGGGATGGGCGAGCGCGACCGGGAGGGCACCGGGGTGGAGCCAGCCGAACGCGCCGGCCCGCTCCATCAGCCACGGCAGGTCGTGGGCGTCGATGCGCATGCGCCGCACCAGGTGCGCGGCCTTGTGGAGCAGCCGCCAGGCTTCGAAGAGGGCGGCGAACTGCGTCTCGGTGATCGCGTGGAGGTAGGCGCCCTGCTCGTCCGCGGCCATGAAGTCGGGGTCCGCGAAGACCTCCCACAGGGCCTCGTCGGGTCGCAGCAGGTCGAGCAGGGTCACCGCCTGTTCGTCGGGGAGGGAGAACGTGGCCGCGACGGTGGCCGCGATCTGGCCGCCCGCCTCGTCGGCGGGCGTGGTCCGCAGGCTCTCGCGCACCGCGTCGAGCTGCTCGGCGATCGCCTCGGTCCGCTGGCCGAGCGGGGACTCCGGCCGGTCGTTGAGGAGCCAGTCGACCTCGCCGACGGTGAGTCCGGTGGCTCTGATCTCGGCGTGGCGGTCGACGAGCCGCGCGGTGGCGGCGGGCTCGCTGAACGGGTCGGGCACGTCCGCGGCGAGGTCGACGAGGGCGAGGAGTTCGGCGACCGGCAGGTGCAGCGCGTTCGCGAGCGTGGCGTACCGCAGCGGCGTCGTCAGGTCGTCGACCGTGAGGTTCGGCCCGGTGCGCGCCAGGAGCAGGCCCAGGTCGGCCTCGCCGACCTGCCAGGCCGCGGCCAGCGCGGGGAGGTGCGCCGCCACGGGCTCGGTGCCGGGCAGCGGGAGGGCGAAGGCCGGATCGACGGGGTCGAGGAGGTTGGGGTTGGCGAACAGCTCGGCGTAGGGCGAGCGGGCGCCGTCGGGTCCCGGTTCGGTGCTCAAGGGTGCGTACAGGACGAGGGCCTGTTCAGTGGTGAGTCGCAGGCGGGCGGCGAGTTCGGCGAACGCGGCGAGGCGGCGCAGGGCCTGGGCGTCGAGGACGCCGTTCGCGAGGCCGGGGGCGCGCAGGAGCCGGTCGAGCTGGGCGGGGGTCCAGTCGGTGTGGCGCCACAGGCGGATGAAGCGGTGGACGCGGTCGTAGCGGGCGGGGGCGAGGCCGGTGAGGGTCTGCTCGTCGAGTCGGCAGGTGCCTCCGGGGCGCTGGAGCCCGATGGTGCCGCCGGCGTGGATCCACTCGGTGTCGAGGAGGGCGAGGAGTTCGGTGTAGTCGATGCCGGCGTGCTGGAGGAAGGGGAGGACGCCGGCTTCGGGGTCGGTGGTGTCGAGGCCCCAGATCTGGTCCTGGTCGGCCGGGGCCGGAGCGGGTGCAGCGACCAGGGTGACGTCGAGTGTGGACAGTCCGAAGTACTCCCCTGCGGCGGAGGTGTGGGCGGCGGGGGTGTCGGGGCCGAGGAGGCGCATGAGCTCGTGCCGGGGGACGCCGAGGTGGGCGAGGATGACGCGGGCCTCCTCCTGCCAGGCGTTGAAGGCGCCGCGGAGGGGGAACCGGGCGGCTTTGACGGTCTCGTAGGCGGGTGCGTGGAGGTGCTCGGGGACGGCGCGCAGCTCGGCCGCGGTGCGGGTGGTCTGGGGCTGGGCGGCGGGGGCGCCGGCGGGGACGGCGCGTTCGAGCAGCTCGTTGACGAGGTCGAGGTACGGCAGCGGCGTGTTCGTGTTGGGGCAGTTGAGGAGGAGGTCGTCGATGTCGGGTCGGCGGGCCTGGAGCACCTGGAGGACCGTCTGCGGCGCACCGGGCCTGGCGGGCCGGGTGGAGAGGAAGCGGAGCAGGTCGGCGAGGTACGCGGCGGGGCCGTACACCGATTCGCAGTGGCTGCATTCGCAGTAGTCGAGGCCGCCGAAGAGGAGCGCGAGGTCGGGGACGTCGCCGAGGACGCCGGTGGCGTCGGCGAGGGTGACGGCCTGGTCGGCGAAGACCTGGAACTGGACGGGGGCGAGGTCGGACCGGAAGGTGGCGAGCTGCGACAGGACGTGGGCGTAGGACATCTGGGCGTTCGCGTGGATCTGCGCGATCGTCTCGGGGCCGACCCCGTCGCGGCCGCCGATCCGCGCGGTGAGCTCGGCGCGGTCGAGTGCGGCGATCTGGGCGGCGGAGTGGAGCCGCTCCTGCAGGAGCGCGGCGGCGCCCTTGTGGTCCGGGGCGAGGCGCACGGCGCGCTGCTGGACGCGCAGTTCGCTGTGGAGGTCCGGATCGAGTTCGAGCTCGCGCGTCTGGAGGTAGGCGTCGAGGCCGGTGCGCTTGAGTTCGAGGTCGGGGTGGTCGTCGAGGAAGGCCAGCGCCTGGTCGGCGAGGACGAGGCCGTGGCCATCCGTGCGGCCGAGTTCGGCGGCGAGCGCGGTGGTCGGGTAGTGGGCCGCGGCGGTGGCCTCGAGCCGGCGGGCGTAGGCGGCGGCCTGCTCGGCCGGGGAGTCGCCGGGGGCGGTGTCGGGGAAGCCGGCGGCGGCGACCACGTCGTCCCATTCGGCGGTGGAGAGCGTGGCGAGGTGGCGGGTGGTGGTGAGTTCGGGCCGGCCGGGGTCGTCGAGCTGCTGTTTGAGGAAGGCGACGGCCGGGGCGTGGCCGCCGGCGATGGCGGCGGTCTCGATGGCGGCGGCGACGTCGGCGACGACCTCGTCGCCGCCGAGGTCCGCGGCGGCGCCGGCGAGGCCGGCCCAGAATCCCTCGCTGGTCTCGCCGTGCTCCAGGAGCAGCTCGGCGACCTTCTCGTAGTGGGGCGCTTCGAGTCTGGAGGCGTCGAGGAGGTGCTTGAGGGAGGCGTCGCCGCCGACGGGCGGGGCGTCGAGCACGGCGCCGACGGACCGCCGCGCGAGGGCGGTCAGGACCGCTTCCTCGTCGCGGACGACGCCGATGGGCACGAGGTTCTCGTCGGCGGCGCTGGCGAACGCGGCGGCCTGCCGCTCGGGGCCGAGCAGGAGGATGCCCGCGGCGAGTTCGGCGGTGAGCTCTTCGATCCGGGTCCATTCGTCGGTGGCGGCGAGGAGCTCCTCGGGCAGTGAGCCGGGGAGGCCCTGGGCGATGAATCCGAAGTAGAGGGAGGCGCCGAGGGCGGGGTCGCCGACGTGCTCGGCGATGCGGACGGACAGGACCAGGAGCATCACTTCGTACTGGGTGAGCCCGGCCTCCATCGCGGCGATCGTGATGTCGTTGCGGTCGCCGTCCTCGACGAGGTCGGTGACGGCGAGGCCGCCGAGCACGGCGTCGAGGGCGGGGCGCTGGCGCTCGTAGAGGGAGGGGCCGCGGTAGGGGCGGTCGCCGATGGTCTGGTTGGTCCACTGGATCGGGGTGGGGTTGAACAGGATCCGCGAGCCGAGGGGGCTCTGGTCGGGCCCGGTGAAGGTGACGATGAGGTGGAGGGGCTTGGCGACGGCGCCGGTCTGCGGGTCGCGGGGCGGGTCGTAGGGGATGTCGTAGAAGCCGGTCTTGCCGGTGGCGCGGGTGGCGATGAGCGCGCCTTCGCCTTCGATGGAGCGGAAGGACAGTCGCACCTGCGCGCCCTCGACGGGGCGCCACAGCTCGTCGCGGACGGAGCCGCGCAGGCGGTGGTGCGGGACGGGCGGTTTCGGGAGGGCGGCGGTGATCGTCTGGTTGAGGGCTTTGAGCGTGGGGCCGTCGAGCTGCCCGGTGGCGGGCAGGCCATTGTCGGATTGGAAGGCCAGCACGGCTTTCCGGGTGGCCTTGCCGTAGCGGGCCTCGCCGTGCTCGGTGAGCGGGACGGTGTAGCCGAAGTGGGCGAGGGCCTGCTGGGCGGCGGCGACGTGGCCGCCGCGCATGTTGAGCTTCGCCTGCCGTTTGAGCGGCGCGAGGTCCAGGACCGGGCCGGGCTTGAGGCGCTTGACGGGCAGGGGTTCGGAGGCGGCGACGGATTCGAGCTTGTCCATGGTGGCGAGGTCGAACCGTCCCGTGGCGGGGAGCCGGTACTTGGCCTGGAAGGCGCGCAGGGCGGCCTGCGTGCCCGGCCCGGGTTGGCGGGCGGTCAACTCGTGCTGTCCGATCTGGACGTCGAGCTTCGCGATCTTGACGGCGCGCATGAGGGTCCGCTGGGCCTTGCCGAACTGGGTGCGCGATCCCAGGCGCGCCTGGAGCTCCTCGGCGCGCAGCCGCTGCACCAGGCCCTCGTCGACCCACCAGGAGACGCCGCGGCTCTTGGTGTGCTGCCGGAACTGCTGGAGGGCGGCGGCGGTGGTCGGGCCGACCTTGCGGCTCGCGAGCTCGTCGGGATCGATGCGGTGGCCGAGCGCGGTGAGCATCCCCTGGATCTTCGCGGCCCGGTGCGGGGCGCCGGTGAAGTAGCGGTGCTCCAGTTCGCGTTTGATCTGCCCTGCGGTCTCGGGGGTGACGACGCCGGTCTGCATGAGCCCGGCCGCGGCCTGGAGGCGGCGCACCGCCTCCCGGGTGGACGGACCGAGCCGGGAGGCGCCGGCTTCGGCGGGGTCGACCGGGTACCGCAGTTCGGCGAGGGACGCCTGGAGGGCGGCGACGGCCTTCCCGGTCGGCTCCCCGGGCTCGCGGGGGAGCTGGATCGCCATGGTCCGGTCGGTGTCGGCCGGGCCTCCGGGCGGCGGGGGCGGCGCGGCGGCCGTCTCGACGGGCAGCGCGAGCTTGCGAATCGCCTCGGGACTGAAGCTCCGCTTCGGCTGGTTCATGGTCGTTCCCTTCTGTACCTTGCGATTCGCTGTTCGCGGTCACCAGTTGGCGAGGATCCCGCCGATACCGCCGGCGATGCCGCCGACGATCGCTCCGACGGCGTAGCCGGCCAGGTTGCCGACCCCGGGCAGGACCGTCCCGCAGACCGCGCCGATGAGCGCGCCGGTCGCCGCCCCGGCGACGAAGCCCGCCACCATGGCGTCCTCGCGGCTGCCGCCGGCGCCGCGGACCGCGTTGCCGACCGCCCCGCCGACGAATCCGCCGCCGACGAACCCGGCCGCCGCCACCGGCAGGTAGGAGGCGCCGAGGAAGGCGGCGCGGCTCAGCCCGGCGAAACCGTTCACGTAGGCCCAGTACGAGCCGCTGAGCAGCATCGTCTCGCCTTCGGCCACACCGCCGATGAGGCCGCGCGAGAGTCCGACGCCGACGTTGCCCGCAGCGGTGGCGAGGGTCGGCCCGAAGATGTAGGGCGGCATCGGCCCGCGCGAGCCGGTCATGGCGTGCATGGTGCGCCGGCCGGCCTCCACGAGCTGGACGCGCGCGGTGGTCATGCCGCGCCAGAAGCCGCTGGACTGGACCCGGCGCACGAAGTCCGGGTAGAGGCCGCGGTCGGCGTAGGTGTGCGGGGTCGCGTACGACCGGCCGTTGGGTGCCGGGCGCGGATAGCCGGGCCCGGCCAGGCTCCGGCTCGACTGGAGCGGGCCCATGTATCTGGGGTCGTTGGTGATGCGCGGGTCCAGGTTGGTGCGGCGGCCGTCTCTCCACTTGAGCCAGTGCTGCGCCTGGTCCCCCGGGCCGTAGCCGCCGCCCGCGCGGGAGCGGGCGCGGCCGGCGCGCTCGGCGGCCGCGAAGTCGGTGCCGGGCGGCGCCTGCGGCAGGTCGATGGGGGCGACGCCGCGCACGGGCGCCACGGGACCGGTGATCGGGCCGGTGCGGGGCACGATGCCGGTGCCGCCTCCGGAGGCGGGACCCTCGCTTTCGCCGGCGTCGCCGTCGCCGTCGCCGTCGCTCGCCGCCCCGGTGCCGTCGCCGCCGCCGGGGGCCGTGCCGCCTCCGGCGTCCGCGCCGGACCCGGAGCCCGCGCCCGGACCGGTTCC